>JAACZU010000005.1 GCA_009996615.1 Rhodanobacteraceae bacterium
TGGCCCGCCTTCCGTTCGCCCTCGGGCCGCTGGAAGGCCATCGGCTCGCCATCGACGTGCCGGCACTGACCCTGGCGCTGGGCTCCCTGATCCGCAGCGACACGCTCACTGCCTACCCGTACCCGGCCAGGATCTGGACGCCGGAAGCGGTAACGGCTTGAGCCACCTGCGGAGGCACGCCTTGGCGTGCCTCCGCGATTCATCCCCGCCAACCAGGAGACTTCCATGGCTCTCATGTTTCCGCGGCTCGCCCGCAATTTCATTCGCAACGGCTACTTCCCCACGGATGAGCCCACGCTCGAAAGAGCCCTCAACGCACTGATGCCCAGCGATGGGCCGATGTGCATCCTCGATCCCTGCGCCGGCGAAGGCGTGGCGATCGCCGAAGCCGCTCATGCCCTCGGGCGCGAGCACGCCAAGGCGTTCGCCGTCGAGTTCGATGCGGAGCGGGCGCGCCATGCCCGCGGCCTTGTCGATCACTGCCTGCACGCAGACCTGATGGATACGATGATCTCCAAGCAGTCCTTCGGGCTGCTGTGGCTGAATCCGCCGTATGGCGACCTGTCCAAGGACGTCAACGGCAACATCGGCTACCAGGGCCAAGGCCGTGCCCGCCTCGAAAAGCTGTTCTACCAGCGCAGCCTGTCGCTGTTGCAGTACGGCGGCGTGCTGGTCTTCATCGTCCCCGGCTACGTGCTCGACGCGGAGTTGGTCGGCTGGCTGACTCGCCACTATACGGACCTGAGGATCTACCGAGCGGTGGAAACGCAGTTCAAACAGGTGGTCATCTTCGGACGCCGGGTGCGCCAGCGCGAGCAGGTACCCGATGGCGTCAAGGCCGTGCGCAATCTGCTGCTGCAGGTTGGGCTGGGCGAAGTCGAAGCCGAGGAACTGCCGAGCGAATGGCCGTTCCTGCCGTACATCGTCCCTGCCAGCCCGGCCGAGCCGGAGCATTTCTTCCGCGTGACGATGGAGCCCGAGCAGTTCGCCGACGAAGTTGGCCGCCTGCAAGGTCTCTGGCCGTCGCTGGACACGCACCTGGGGGCCGCGCAGCAGTCGCTGCGTCCACCGGCGCGGGCGTGCTCGTCGTCAAAGGTGACACCCACAAGGACAAGACGCTCCAGCGGGAATTCACCGAACGCGAAGACGGCTCGATCGCCGAGACCCGCATCCTCACCGACAAGTTTGTTCCCGTCATCCGCGCGTGGGACATGACGCCTGGCTCCGCGACACGAGGCGAGGTGTTGACCATCCGCTGATTGTTTCTCCACCGCTGACGGTTCGCCGTCTCTCTTCCCACCACGGGGCATGCCATCGCCCCGCTGGGGGTGGTGCATGCCCCATTTTCTTTGGAGCATCACCATGTCCCTCGATCTCGAAACTACCGCTGCCGATGCCACGTCCGTCCAAGGCGAACTGCTCGACGCGGATTCTTCCCCTCTGACCCTGAGCCTTCAGGATTTCGTCGGTGAGTTCGGCGACGAACTGCTCGACGCCCTCAACAGCGCCAACCCGCCGGTCTATGCCGGCCAGCCGCAGGCGCACCGGCAACTCATCGTCGCCAGCCTCAAGCGCAAGCTGTTCCAGGCTCAGGCCGAAGTCGTCCATGCCGTCGCCGAGCTGCTGATCGATCGCAACGAACGCGCTGCGATCGTCAATGGCGAAATGGGCTGCGGCAAAACGACCGTCGGCATCGCCACGGCCGCCGTACTCAACGCCGAAGGCTACCGCCGCACCCTGGTTCTTTCGCCCCCGCATCTGGTTTACAAGTGGCGGCGCGAGATCCAGGAGACGGTAGCGGGCGCAAAGGTGTGGGTGCTCAACGGCCCCGACACCTTGGTCAAGCTCATCAAGCTGCGCGAGCAGTTGGGTGTGCAGCCCTCGGGCCAGGAGTTCTTTGTCCTTGGCCGCGTCAGGATGAGGATGGGGTTCCACTGGAAGCCTGTCTTCACCACGCGGCGTACTCGCCACGGCGACGTGGCAGCGTGCCCGGACTGCGGCACGGTCATCACCGATCTCGACGGCGAGCCGGTCAATCCGATCGAACTCGAAGCAGAGGAGTACCGCAGGAAGTGCAGCCATTGCGCCGCCCCCCTGTGGACGCTGATCCGCCCGCGCAGCCTGTCCGGCAGCGATCAGTCCTCGGCCGTTCTCAAAGCGCTGAAGCGCATCCCGACCATTGGGGAAGTCACCGCGCAGAAGCTGATGCAGAAGTTCGGCGACGGGTTCCTGGCGTCGATGCTGGGCGACAACATCCACGAGTTCATCAACTTGATGGACGGCAACGGCGAGCTGGTGTTTTCCGACCGTCAGGCCACGCGCATGGAACGTGCCATGGCCAACATGGAGTTCGGTTTTGGAGAAGGCGGCTACCAGCCGTCCGAGTTCATCAAGCGCTACCTGCCACAAGGCACGTTCGACCTGCTCATCGCCGATGAGGCCCACGAGTACAAGAACGGTGGTAGTGCCCAGGGCCAGGCGATGGGCGTACTGGCGGCGAAGGCTCGCAAGACCTTGCTGCTGACCGGAACGCTCATGGGCGGCTACGGCGACGACCTGTTCTACCTGCTGTTCCGAGCCCTCCCGGGGCGGATGATCGAAGACGGCTACCGCCCGACCACGAGCGGCAGCATGACGTCGGCCGCGATGGCGTTCATGAGGGATCACGGGATTCTTCGGGATATTTATTCCGAGAGTACCGGCACGGCGCACAAGACCGCGAAAGGCACGAAAGTCAGTGTCAGAACGGTCAAGGCCCCGGGCTTCGGCCCCAAGGGCGTGTTGCGTTGCATCCTGCCGTTCACGATCTTCCTCAAGCTCAAGGACATCGGTGGCAATGTCCTGCCGCCGTATGACGAGGAGTTCCGTGAAGTCGCGATGGACACGGCGCAAGCCGCGGCCTACCGCGATCTGGCGAGTCGGCTGACCGCAGAGCTGAAACAGGCTCTGGCGCGACGCGACACGACCTTGCTGGGCGTGGTCCTCAACGTGCTGCTGGCTTGGCCGGATTGCTGCTTCCGGTCGGAGACCGTGGTGCATCCGCGCACGCGCAACACCTTGGCGTTCGTCCCGGCTCAGTTCTCTGAGTTCGAGGTGACGCCGAAAGAGCGCGAGCTGATCGACATCTGCAAGGAAGAGAAGGCACAGGGCCGCAAGGTCCTGGCCTACACGGTCTATACCGGCACGCGCGATACGACGAGCCGGTTGAAGGTGCTGCTGGAGCAGGAAGGCTTCCGGGTGGCGGTGTTGCGCGCAAGCGTGGATGCCAGCCGCCGCGAGGACTGGATCGCCGAGCAACTGGACCGTGGCATCGACGTGCTCATCACCAACCCCGAGCTTGTGAAGACGGGATTGGACCTGTTGGACTTCCCGACGATCGTGTTCATGCAAAGCGGCTACAACGTGTACTCGCTCCAGCAGGCGGCACGCCGCTCCTGGCGTATCGGGCAGAAACAGCCCGTGCGCGTGATCTACCTCGGCTACGCCGGCTCCTCTCAGATGACCTGCCTGGAACTGATGGCCAAGAAGATCATGGTCTCGCAGTCCACCTCGGGCGACGTGCCCGAGTCCGGGCTGGATGTACTCAACCAGGACGGCGATTCCGTCGAGGTCGCTCTGGCCCGGCAACTGGTCGCCGCCTGATTCCCAAGCCATACGCCGGCCCTCGCGCCGCCGGCTTTCTCGTTCCTTCCCGCCCTGCAGCCATGCCCGTGCTCTGCGCGGGCATGGCTGCGCTTATTCTCATCCCAAGGAGTCATCGTATGAAAACCCTACGTATCGCGGCCGCGTGCCGCAACGCTTCGGGCATGGCCGACATGCCCATCTTCGACGTCACCGTGACGGATGCCGAGTATCACATCGGCGCCCACTACGACCGGGCACAGGCGCTGGCCGATGAGGCCGGCTATGAAGGCCCATTTGTCTTCTTCGACGCGACGGAACAGAGCGCCATCCTGTCGGCGGCCAACGAACTGGATCTGGTTCCCCAGGTCGTCGTGATCGACATGACCAACGGCCAGGTGCATTCGGTGTGCTGCGACGCCGGACAGATCAAGGTGATCTGCTACGACGAAAGCAACCTCGACGAAGCACCTGATGATGTCGTGACCGAGCACCCTGTCGGCGAGAACGGCGCACTCGTGCGCTGCTGGGCGCACATCCGGACCGCGGACGTCGATCCGGGCCTCATCAAGGCCCGCGACTGATCCGCGCATTCCCTGCACCATGACGGCCCTTCGGGGCCGTTTTTTTTGACCATTGATCTCCAAAGTTCGGGCTGCTCACCATCCTGGCCAATGGCCCGATGGGCATCGCGAGAGATTGCTGGGAATGACCGCCTCCCCAATGCCGCCCCGGAAAACCGGACGGGGCGTGATTCGCATTGTTTGCTGCCGCGCGCGACCCTAGCGGCGATGGTGAGGGCTCGATGTTTCAGGACGCCGAGCTATGTGCCCCTCTCCACCCTGGTTTCACCACCCCGAACGCCGCCTGATGACCGGGTTCCTTGGCCTGCTTTGGTCGGTGCTGGCTGGCGGCTGCGCGACCACCACGGCGCCGCTCGTATCCGACGGCATCGAGGAAGTCTCGGCGGCCACCGAACACGAGGCACCCGAGTTCATTCCCGTCGTGCGCTACGGCCGCTACACGTTGGTCGAGCTGGCACCGACAGCGGCACAGCGCGACTTGCTGTTGCAGACCATCGACGTGTCCATGCCCGAGGATGCCCGCGCCACTGTCGGCGATGGGCTGCGGCATGTGCTCAAGCGCAGCGGCTACGGCCTTTGCCAAACGGCACATGTGGTGATCGATCTGTACGGACTGCCGTTGCCGGTGGCGCACCTACATCTTGGCCCCATGACCTTGCGCGACGCGCTGCTGACCCTGGCCGGACCGGCCTGGGAACTGCACGCGGATGATCGGGCACGACAGGTTTGCTTCGAGCAGCCCGGCAGCGACGTTGCAGCGGCGCCGGCCCCCGAACCGCCTGCCGCCGAGGCAGTGCAGACGTTCCCGCTCGCCGGAGACCGGCAGTGAACGCCCCGCGGACTCCCCGGCGTCCGACCGCCTCCGTGGTGGCGCAGAGCCTGCTGTGGCTCTGGCTGATCTGCCTCAGCGTTTTCGTGCTCATGGGCTACCAGTCCATGAACGACCCTGCCGACCGGGAGCGGGTCGATTCCGGCCTGCAACGCCTCGAAGCGCTGGTTGCCGGCCTGGCGGAGACCACGCAGGCCCTGCAGCAGCGGCCTGCACCCGCGACGGCAGCGGGACTGCAAGAGACACGCCAGGCCCTGGAAGCCCGCATCACGAAGGTCGAGCAGGCGCAGGGTGACCGTGCGGCCGCCGCCGACCTTCAAGCACTGCGCGAAGAGGTCGAGCAGATCAAGACGCGCCAGGCAACTGCGCGTGCTACCAAACCGAACCCGCCGCGCCCGTCCAAACCCGTTGCGGCCACCCTCGTGCCACCTCCATTGCCATTCCGCGTCGTGGGTGCCGAGCTGCGCGCGGGCCAACGCAGCGTATCCGTCGCGCCGAGCGTCGGCGATTTCACCGCCGACCAGGTGCAGGTGCTGCTGCCGGGGGATGCCGTCGGCTCCTGGCGCTTGCAGGCCATCGACGGAAACGCCGCGGTGTTCCAGGCCGGTGAGCAGACTCGCCGCGTGGCGATTCCTTGAATCAGAGGGCCACGCGATGAAACGCCACGCCATCCTCCTCCTGCTGCTGTCTGCGCTGCACCTGCCGGCTTCGGCACAGCAGCCGCCCCAGCAAGCCTCCAACGTGCAGCCTGCTCGCACGAGCCAGAGCCAGATCGCGCACAGCCAGGACACACGGCTGGCGAAGGAATGGGGCCTGCGCGACGACGAGTTCGCCCGCTATCGCGAACTGATGGAGGGGCCGATCGGCGTCTATTCGCCGAACCTGGACCCGCTGTCCGTGCTGGGCATCGAGGCCCGTTCCGACGAAGAGCGGCGGCGCTACGCGGAGCTGCAGGTACAGGTCGAAGCGCGCCGCGTGGAAAAGCTGCTGGCCTACCAGCGTGCCTACGACGACGCCTGGCAGCGCCTGAACCCCGGTATGCAGCGCGTGAACCTGCCCGATGACAAGCCGGGCGCCGCCGGGCGCGGCAGTGGTCGCACGGCGGTGTTCGTCAAGGACGGCTGCGCCGCCTGCGGCCAGCTCGTGCAGCGCCTGCAATCCTCGGGAGCCGAGTTCGACCTGTACATGGTCGGCAGTCGCCAGGACGACGCGCGCATCCGCGACTGGGCCAAGCGCGCGAACGTCGATCCGGCACGGGTGCGCAGCGGCACCATCACGCTCAACCATGACGGCGGCCGCTGGCTGTCGCTGGGCCTGCCCGGCGATCTGCCCGCAGTCGTGCGCGAGGTGAACGGCCAATGGCAGCGCCAGCCGTAGCGGCGGCGCTGCGCGCACTGGTGCTCGCTGCTGGCCTCCACGCCTGCGCGGCCCTTGCCCAGGAGGTTCCGCCACCGGCCTATCAGCTTGCCGCGAAGCGCGCGGGCATCCCCTCGACCGTGCTCTACGCCGTGGCCCTACAAGAAAGCGGCATCCGGCGAAACGGGCGCATCGTCCCGTGGCCCTGGTCCCTCAACGTCGCCGGCCAGTCGCGCCGCTTCGCCACCCGCGCCGAGGCCTGCTCAGGCTTGCAGCAGGCGATGCGTACCACGCCGCACACGCGCATCGACGCAGGACTGGGTCAAATCAACCTCGGCTACCACAAGCACCGCTTCACCAGCGCGTGCGACTTGCTCGATCCGTACCGCAACCTCGCTATCGCGTCCGAGATCCTGAAGGAACAGCACAGCCCGGGCGAGGACTGGCTGTTGGCGATCGGCCGCTACCACCGCCCCGCGGGTGGCGAGCCCGCAGCCCGCTATCGGCGGAGCGTTTCCCGCCACCTCGCCCGCGTGCAGGGCACGCGGCCAACCACCACGGCGCTCGCCGCGCGTCAGGAGGCTTCCCCATGACGAAACTCCATCTGGCCAACCGCACCTTGAAGGGCCTGCTCGTGCTGCTGACCGCTTTGCCGCTGGCCTCGCATGCCGGCGAGCCGCTGATCGTGGTCGAGGACCGCGGCGGCACGTCGGCGCTGCCGTACTACGAAGCCCTCAATCTCCAACCGCGTACCGATGCCCCGGTCCGACCGCCCATCCCGACGCCCCAGGTTCCCGCCACGCCCGCGGACGAAGCCGCGATGCTGCCGGTGCGCAGCGCCAAGCTCTCGCCCGGCACCGTTGCGCGGCGGGTGATTGAGGCACCGGGCCTGCGGCCATTCGTGGTCGTCGGCGACGACGAGGTTTCCCGGGCCTGGTTGCAGCGCCGTGTCGCCTCGCTGCGCGAGCGTGGCGCGGTCGGGCTGGTCGTCAATGTCGAGACCGTGCAGGCCCTCGCGCGGCTGCGCGCACTGGCGCCAGGCGTCCCGCTCGCCCCCGTGGCAGGCGACGACCTGGCCGATCGCCTGGGCCTGCGGCACTACCCGGCGCTGATCACGGCCACCGGCATCGAGCAATGAAGCCATGTCGGGGAAACAGCCGGTCGAGGTTCTGCTACGCCCCGCGGTGGAGCTATACACCGTCGCGGCGTGTGCAGGCGCCGCGTTTCTGTGCCTGGTGGCCCCGTGGTCGCTCGCGCTGAGCCCGTCGATGGGCGTCGGCAGCGCGCTGGCGTTCGGCGCCTACGGCGCGATCCGCTACCGCGACGCCCGCACCATCCTGCGCTACCGGCGCAACATCCGCCGCCTGCCTCGCTACGTGATGACGAACAAGGACGTGCCCGTCAGCCAGCAACGCCTGTTCGTGGGCCGCGGCTTCCTGTGGGAGCAGAAGCACACCCATAGGCTGATGCAGACGTATCGGCCGGAGTTCCGCCGCTACGTGGAGCCGACACCAGCCTACCGGCTGGCGCGGCGCCTGGAGGAACGGCTGGAGTTCGCGCCGTTCCCGCTGTCTCGCCTGTCCGCGCTCACGAGTTGGGATGTGCCATTCAACCCGGTACGGCCTCTGCCGCCCGTTGGAGGACTACCGCGCCTGCACGGCATCGAACCAGACGAAGGGGACGTCAGCCTGCCGCTCGGCGAGCGCGTCGGACATTCCCTGGTCCTGGGCACCACGCGCGTGGGCAAGACGCGCCTTGCCGAGTTGTTCGTGACCCAGGACATCCGGCGCAAGAACGATGCGGGCGAGCACGAAGTCGTGATCGTCATCGACCCCAAGGGCGATGCCGATCTCCTGAAGCGGATGTACGTCGAGGCGAAGCGCGCAGGCCGCGAAGGCGAGTTCTATGTCTTCCATTTGGGCTGGCCCGACATTTCCGCGCGCTACAACGCCGTCGGCCGCTTCGGGCGCATCAGCGAAGTGGCGACCCGCGTTGCGGGGCAACTCTCGGGAGAAGGCAACAGCGCGGCGTTCCGCGAGTTCGCATGGCGCTTCGTCAACATCATCGCCCGCGCCCTGGTGGAACTGGGGCAGCGCCCGGACTACATGCTGATCCAGCGGCACGTCATCAACATCGACGCGCTGTTCATCGAGTACGCCCAGCACTACTTCGCCAAGACCGAGCCCAAGGCCTGGGAGGTGATCGTCCAGATAGAGGCGAAGCTCAACGAGAAGAACATTCCCAGGAACATGATCGGGCGCGAGAAGCGCGTCGTGGCCTTGGAGCAGTACCTGAGCCAGGCTCGCAACTACGACCCGGTGCTCGACGGACTGCGCTCGGCGGTCCGCTACGACAAGACCTACTTCGACAAGATCGTCGCTTCGCTCCTGCCCCTGTTGGAGAAGCTGACCAGCGGCAAGATCGCGCAGCTCCTGGCCCCGAACTACTCCGACCTGGCGGACCCGCGCCCGATTTTCGATTGGATGCAGGTGATCAGGAAGCGCGCCGTCGTCTATGTGGGCCTGGACGCGCTATCCGACGCCGAGGTCGCCGCAGCGGTCGGCAACTCCATGTTCTCCGACCTGGTATCGGTCGCAGGCCATATCTATAAGCACGGGATCGACGACGGTCTGCCTGATGCTTCGGCTGGCGCGCGCGTGCCGATCAACGTCCATGCGGATGAATTCAATGAACTCATGGGCGACGAATTCGTGCCGTTGATCAACAAGGGCGGTGGCGCCGGGCTGCAAGTCACCGCGTACACGCAGACCCTCTCTGACATCGAGGCCCGCATCGGCAACCGTGCGAAGGCCGGTCAGGTCATCGGGAACTTCAACAATCTGTTCATGCTTCGGGTGCGGGAGACGGCCACCGCCGAATTGCTGACCAAGCAACTGCCGAAGGTCGAGGTCTATACCACCACCATCGTCTCCGGTGCGACGGACAGCTCGGACATCCGCGGCGCGACCGACTTCACCTCGAACACGCAGGACCGCATCAGCATGTCCAGCGTGCCGATGATCGATCCATCGCATGTAGTCGGCCTGCCCAAAGGACAGTGCTTCGCGCTGCTGCAGGGCGGCCAGCTTTGGAAGGTTCGCATGCCACTGCCGGCGCCAGACCCGGACGAAGTGATGCCGGCAGACCTGCAGCAACTGGCCGGATACATGCGCCAGAGCTACAGCGAGGCCACGCAGTGGTGGGAGTTCACCAGCTCCCCGGTCTTGCAGGATGTGGCCCTGCCCAAGGATCTGCTCGACGAGGCGACAACCGAAGCGCCAGCCGCCAGCGTGGACGGCACGGCCAGCGACGAGGCAGCGCCATGAGCGACGCCGCCACCGCCACGCAGCGGGAACAGAACCGTCGGCAAGGCCTGATCGTCGGCACCATCACCTTGCCGTTTCGGTTGCTTGGTGTGCTGATCGGCTCGCTGCTGTTCTCGATCGTGATGGAGTGTGTCGGCATGCACATTTTCTGGAAGGACCAGGGCTGGCATCACTCCCGGCAGATGCTGCAGTACGAGTTGGGAAACCTGTCCAACCACTTCACGCGCAGCGTGGTCGTGCAGGAGCCAGGGCGCACCGCGCACGATCTGGTGGATACCGGCTACGAGTGGGTCTTCGTGCGCACGGGACTGCTGGAGCGCATGAGCCAGACCGCCGAACGAGCCCGCGCGCCCAGCCATGGTCAGGCCCGCAACTTCCGCTATTACATCAGCCAGGTCTATGTCTGGACCGAGAGCTATCTGATCGCAGCGGCCTTCACGACACTGACCTTCCTCGTGCGTCTGCTGGTCCTGGTGCTCACGCTACCGCTGATCTTCACGGCAGCCTTCGTCGGCTTGATCGACGGTCTCGTGCGGAGGGACGTGCGCCGCTTCGGCGCGGGCCGGGAATCCGGCTTCATCTACCACCGGGCGAAGGCGAGTCTGATGCCGCTCGCCGTGCTGCCGTGGGTGACCTACCTGGCTCTGCCGATCTCGGTGCATCCGCTGCTGATCCTGCTGCCGAGCGCCGCGTTGCTGGGACTGGCAGTAAGCCTGACGGCGGCCAGCTTCAAGAAGTACCTCTAGGCCATCAATCCGGTCGGGTGCGGGTTCCTATTGTTTGCGGCCTGAAGCCGCCCTGATCTCCACGATCAACCCATTGCTGATCACACAGGAATGGCGCGATGGTGGCTTTAACCTGGCGCGCTGCGCATCGCGGCGTGCCCATTCTCCTCGTGACGGCCCTCCTGATGGGCCAGTCGCCGACGGCCCTCTCCGAATCCCCAGCACAGCGTCAGGAACTGGCCTCCGCGCTGCGCCAGCTCGACGCGCTGGAGCGCACCGTCGCGGACAGCGCCGTGCATGCCCCCGTCAGGCCGGGCGAACGCTACCACTTCGACTACCCACGGCTTCTGGCTGACCTGGCGCGCGTGCGCGCCGGTATCCAGGCGCACCTCACGCCGTCGCGCGCCCAACCGCGCGATCCCTCGGAACTGGCCGGCGACTACCGCACCGAGCGGGCCATCGAGCCATCGCCGCCGCCGACTGCGGAGGGCAAGCCATGAACGGCGCCCAGGTCTCGGCGTTTCAAGCCAACAGCGGCATCGCGCCTTCCGCGATGGCGACCGTCCTGGTCGGCGTCGTGTTCGCGGTCCTGCTCGTCTGGGGCGTGTGGGCCATCCGAACGGCCTACGTGGGCTGGGCGGAGAACCGCCTCAACCAGCGCCAGTTCGTGGGCGTCTGCATCCGCTTCATCGCGATGTACCTCGTCCTGAGTTTCTTCCTCCTCTCCTGAACCACCTGAAAGGACTGATCATGCAAAGCCGCAACCTCTCTTCCCGTTTTACCCAGCGCGCTGCCATTGCCCTGGGCGCCTTCACGCTTCCCGCGCTCTCGTTCGCGCAGGGCCTGCCGACGATCGAGAACCCGAGCCGTGGCACGGGCAACGGCATCATGGAGACCATCCGCAACTACGGCTACGACATCGTCATGCTCGTGGCCTTGCTGGTGGTGGCCTCCATGTTCGTGGGCGTCTGCTACCACGCCTACGGGACATATGCCGAGATCCATACCGGCCGCAAGACCTGGGGCCAGTTCGGCTTGACCGTGGCGATCGGCGCCGTCCTGCTCGTGATCGGCATCTGGCTGCTCACCGAAGCCACCGGCATCCTCTGAGCGAGGACAGGCCATGTCCGAACACCAGCACGTCCGTGCGGACGGAACGGTGACGTTCCTTCCGCATCGCTTGAATCGCCACCCGGTGGTGGTGCGCGGCCTCACCGCCGACGAGCTGTGGATTTGCTGCGGCCTTTCGGGTGGCGCCGGCCTGCTGGTCGGCGCGCCACTGTCATGGGTATTCCGCACGATCGCGATCGCACCCACGTTCGTCGTCCTGGGCGTGGCCCTCGGCGTGTTCGTGGGCGGCGGCATCCTGCGTCGGCTCAAACGCGGCCGGCCCGATACCTGGCTGTATCGCCAGCTTCAGTGGCGCATTGCCACCCGCCATCCGTTGATGGCCGGCTGGGTGGGCGGCCATGTGCTGATCTCGCGCTCGGGCTTCTGGACCACACGCAGGAGCACTCGATGAGCCGTTTCAAGAACGAGATCACCCATCTGCAGGCGCACATCAAGACGCTGCGCCTTGGCGCCGGTGCGTTGGTGATCGTCGCCCTGGTCATGGGCGGCGGCTGGTGGAGCGCCCCGCGCGACCTGACCATCCATGTGCCCCCCGATCTGCGTTCCGGCAGCACAAGGAAGTGGTGGGAGGTTCCGCCCGAGTCGGTCTATGCCTTCACTTTCTACGTATTCCAGACGCTCAACCGCTGGCCCACGAACGGCGAGGAAGACTATCCGCGCAACCTGTACGCACTCTCGGCATACCTCACGCCATCCTGCCAGGCGTTCCTCAAGGCCGATTACGACTACCGCCGCAGCACGGGTGAGTTGCGGCAGCGCGTGCGCGGCATCTATGAAATCCCCGGCCGCGGCTACGGCGACGATCCCACGGCGCGCGTGCGCATCGTCTCCGATCGTGACTGGGTGGTGACGCTGGACATCAGCGCCGACGAGTACTACGGCGCCGAGCAGGTCAAGCGCGCCCTGGTGCGCTACCCCATCAAGGTCACCAAGGTGGACATCGACCCCGCCCGCAATCCGTTCGGGCTGGCGCTCGACTGCTACGACGGGACGCCTCAGCGCATCGGCACGCCCGAGCCGGCGCGCCCCGCGCCCGCCCAGGGCGGCCTGGCTCCGCAAGCGTCTCAAGGAGAAACCCCATGAAGCACCCTGTACTCGCTCTGCTGGGGCTGCTGATCGTGGTCGCGGCACCCGTTGCCCAGGCGGTGGAGATTCTGCACTGGGAACGCATGCCGCTGGCCGTGCCGCTGAAGGTCGGACAGGAGCGCATCGTGTTCATCGACAGGAACGTCCGGGTTGGCGTACCCGCGGGCGTCGGCGAGCGTCTGCGCGTACAGAGTGCGGGCGGTGCCGTGTACCTCCGTGCCAGCGAGCCGATCGAACCCACGCGGCTGCAACTGCAAGACGCGGACACCGGCGCCCTGATCCTGCTGGACATCGCAGCCGAACCCGCGAAGGACGGTGAACCTGCGCTGGAGCCCGTCCGCATCGTCGAAGGCGCAAACACGCAGGCGCGCTATGGCGACCTGTCGGACAGCGACGACGAGGCTGCGATGCGTTCCCGGGCAGGAGCGCGGTCGGCGCAACGCGAAACCCCGGTGCCGGTCGTACTGACGCGCTTCGCCGCGCAGAACCTCTATGCGCCGCTGCGCACGGTCGAACCGCTGCCTGGCGTCATGCGAGTCAACCTGCGCCGCGACCTGAACCTCGGCACGCTGATGCCGACGATGCCAGTGCGCGCGCTTGCGCTCGCCTCGTGGCGTCTGGAAGACCAGTGGGTCACCGCCGTGCGTCTCACCAACAGCAGCAGCGGCTGGATCAGTCTCGATCCGCGCGTGCTGCAAGGCGATTTCCTCACCGCGACCTTCCAGCACGATGTGCTAGGCCCACGTGGGACGCCCGAGGACACGACGGTTCTGTACCTGGTGACGCGCGGGCGCGGCCTCGCGCAGTCTCTGCTTCCCGCCATCCATCGCTTCGATCCAACCGCGCACCTCCCGCAACCGGACGCCGAGGCACCGGACAGCAAGGAGGTCCGCCATGCGCAGTAACGGCCTCCTCAAGTGGCTGATGATCCCCGTGGCCGTCCTGGTGCTGTTCGTCGGCATCCGGCTCTTCTCCGGTGGCGGGGAGACGGCGCCGACGCGGACCGACGCGAGCGCCCAGCTCACCCCCGAGGAGATGAAAGCACTGGGCATCGAGGGCGATACGCCCCGCGACACCGTGGCGACACTCGTTGCGCAGGTGAAGCAACTGCGCACCGAGCTTCAGACCGCGCTCTCGGACAACAAGTCGCAGCGCGAAGAGAACCAACGGCTGCGCCAGCGCGAGAACTCCATCGACCAGCGCATCACCTCCGCGCTGGAGGCCGAACGCTCCAATCTGCGCCGCGACCAGCAACAGTCGGCCGCCGAGCGCCAGCAGACCGAGGGGCTGCTCGCCGACCTGCAGCGACGCCTGGACAGCATCGGCGGACGCGGTGGTGGCCATGCCGATCTGCCCGTAGGCCTGGGTCTGCGCGACGGCGACGAGGCGGGCATGGAAGGCGGCACGCGCTGGGTGGAACCGGACGACGCGAAGAAGGCTGAAGGGCGCGGCTCGTCCAGCGGCAGCCTGAGCTTTCCCACGAGCTTCGGTCCGGCGCAGAGCACGCTGGAGGCAACGGCGGAATCCGTGGTGAACGCTGGCGCCCGCGCCGCAGGCGTGAAGAGCGCCAAGCCGGTCTATACCGTGCCGACCAACTCGACGCTGATGGGCTCCGTGGCGATGACGGCGCTGATCGGCCGCGTGCCGATCGACGGAACGGTCAACGATCCGTATCCGTTCAAAGTTCTTGTCGGCGCGGACAACCTGACCGCCAATGGCATCGACATCCCCGATGTAGCCGGCGCCGTGTTCTCCGGCACCGCCTCCGGCGACTGGACGCTCTCGTGCGTGCGCGGCCAGGTGCGCAGCATCACCTTCGTTTTCCACGACGGCACGATCCGTACCATTCCCGAGGACCGCGACGGCAACCAGCAGAGCGAGCAGCAGCGCGATGGGCTGGGCTGGATCAGCGATCCCTACGGCATCCCCTGCGTCAGCGGTGAGCGTCGCAGCAATGCCCAGCAGTACCTCGGCTCGCAGGCGCTGATCACCGCGGCGGGCGCCGGCGTGGCCTCGCTCATCGACAGCGACAGCGGCCAGGTCTCCTACGTGGGCGCCGATGGCTCCATCGGCAGCGTCGGCATCTCGGGCAACGAGGCGATGGGCCGCATCCTCGCCGGCGGCGTGCGCGACATGGCTGATTGGGTGAACAAGCTGTACGGCCAGGCGTTCGCCGCCGTCTATGTGCAGCCGGGCGCCAAGGTCGCCGTCCACCTCGAAAAGCCGCTCGCCATCGACTTCGATCCCGAAGGCCGCAAGGTCGATCACCGCGCAGGAGAAAGCCATGCTCTCGAACTTGACTAAGGGCCTGGCGCTGGCCCTCGCCGTCGCGGCGCTCGGCGGCTGCGCCACCAGCAAGGAAAAGCTGCTGCCCCACGGCGACAGCACGATGATGGACATCTGGCAGCAGAACGCCGGTGACGGCGGCGGTGGCGCCGGCCAGGTGGCGCGCAGGCAACTGCTCGACGCACGCCAGGGCCTGCGCCGGCCGCTGACCGAGGCCGATGTGCAGGCCGCGCCCGCCGAGCAGATGCGCTACACGCGCACCGCGCGCAACGAGGTCTATCGCCAGTTCCAGCGCCTGCCCAACCCCGATCTCGTCATGTATGTGTACCCGCACCTGGCGGGTACGGACCCCGTGCCGGTTCCGGGCTACACGACGGTCTTCCCCCTGTACCAGCGCGTGCAGTACGCCATGCCGGGCGAGCGCGTGGAGGACTACTGATGCGCTGGAAACTCCCCTGGCCGAAGCTGGCCGCATCCGGTGGTGGCGATGACGAGCAGCCGGACGGCTGGCAGCGACACGTCGATGCCTTGCGCCAGGCCGGCATCCCCGAACCTGGAACGGCTGTCCAGGGCCACAGGCCGGCGACCATGGCGGACGAGCAAGCACTGTACGACGTCGCGCCGTCGTTCGCGGAACTGCTGCCGTGGGTGGAGTTCCTGCCGCAGTCGAAGTCCATGCTACTGGAGGACGGGCAATCGGTCGCGGCGTTCTACGAGTTGGTGCCGCTGGGAACCGAGGGCCGGGAGCCCGGCTGGCTCGCGCATGCCCGCGATGCGCTCGAAAACGCGCTCCAGGACTCGTTTGACGAACTGGACGAGAACCCCTGGGTGCTACAGCTCTACGCGCAGGACGAGCCCAGCTTCGACCAGTACATGCAGACCCTGCGCGACTACGTGCAGCCGCGCGCCCGTGGCACGGCCTTCACCGAGTTCTACCTTCGCTTCTTCGGCCACCACCTGCGCGCGGTGGCCAAGCCCGGAGGCCTGTTCGAGGACACGGTGGTCACGCGGCTGCGCTGGCGCGGCCAGACGCGGCGCGTGCGCATGGTGGTCTATCGCCGGGCCACCGGCCAGGCGAACCGCCGCGGACAGACCCCCGAGCAGATGCTGAACATCGTCTGCGACCGCCTGTGCGGCGGGCTGGCGAACGCCGGCATCCAGGCCCGGCGCATGGGCGCGGCCGACGTTCACAACTGGCTGCTGCGGTGGTTCAACCCACGTCCCACGATGCTCGGGTCCGATGCTGAGGATCGGGAACGCTTCTATGCGCTGGCCCGCTATCCCGACGAGGTGGAGGAAGGCGAGATCGAACTGGCGAGCGGGCGGGATTTCAGCCAACGGCTGTTCTTCGGCCAGCCTCGATCCGATGCCGGGCACGGCACCTGGTACTTCGATGGCATGCCGCATCGCGTGCTGGTAACCGACCGGCTGCGCATGCCGCCCGGTACGGGGCACCTGACCGGCGAAACCCGCAAGGGCGATGCAATCAACACGCTGTTCGACCAGATGCCCGAGGACACGACCATGTGTCTGACGATGGTGGCGACGCCCCAGGACATCCTCGAATCGCACCTCAACCACCTCGCGAAGAAGGCCGTCGGGGAAACGCTGGCATCGGAGCAGACGCTGAAGGATGTGCAGGAGGCCCGCTCGCTCATTGGCAGTGCGCACAAGCTCTATCGAGGCACCTTGGTCTTCTACTTGCGCGGACGCGACGAAGCCGAACTCGACCGGCGCGGCCTGGATCTCGCCAACGTGATGCTCAACGCGGGCCTGCAGCCCGTGCGCGAGGACGATGAAGTTGCACCATTGAACAGCTACCTGCGCTGGCTGCCGTGCAGCTACAACCCAGCGCAGGATCGGCGGAACTGGTTCACCCAACTGATGTTCGCCCAGCATGTGGCAAATCTCTCCCCGACCTGGGGCCGCAGCCAGGGCACCGGCCATCCGGGCAACACCTTCTTCAATCGCGGCGGCGGCCCGATCACTTTCGACCCGCTCAACCGCCTGGACCGGCAGATGAACGCTCATCTGTTCCTGTTCGGCCCCACCGGCTCCGGCAAGAGCGCCACGCTCAATAACCTGCTGAACCAGGTCACGGCCATCTACCGGCCGCGGCTGTTCATCGTGGAAGCAGGCAACAGCTTCGGTCTGTTCAGCGACTTCGCCCGGCGCCTTGGCCTCACCGTGAATCGGGTGAAGCTGGCTCCAGGGTCGGGCATCAGCCTCGCGCCATTCGCAGACGCGCGCCGGCTGATCGAAACACCGAGCGACGTGCAAACCCTCGACGCCGATGCGCTGGACGAGGACCTGCCGCCGGACGCCTCGGCGATGGAGGCCGACGAGCAGCGCGACGTGCTGGGCGAACTGGAGATCACGGCGCGCCTGATGATCACTGGTGGCGAAGACAAGGAAGAGGCTCGGATGACACGAGCCGATCGCTCGCTGATCCGCCAGTGCATCCTCGATGCGGCCGAACGCTGCGTTGCCGAGAAGCGCACGGTGCTGACGCGCGACGTGCGCAATGCGCTGCGTGCCCGCGGCCAGGATTCGACGTTGCCTGAGATGCGGCGCGTGCGGCTGCTGGAAATGGCGGATGCAATGGACATGTTCTGTCAAGGGACGGACGGCGAGATGTTCGACCGCGACGGCACACCGTGGCCCGAGGCCGACATCACGCTGGTCGATCTGGCGACCTATGCTCGCGAGGGCTACAACGCGCAGCTATCGATCGCGTACATCAGCCTCATCAGCACGGTCAACAACATTGCCGAACGCGATCAGTTCCTGGGGCGGCCAATCATCAACGTGACCGATGAAGGTCACATCATCACGAAAAATCCGCTGCTCGCGCCCTACGTCGTGAAGATCACGAAAATGTGGCGCAAGTTGGGGGCCTGGTTCTGGCTCGCCACACAAAATATCGACGACCTGCCGCGCGCCGCGGAGCCCATGCTCAACATGATCGAGTGGTGGATCTGCCTGTCGATGCCGCCAGACGAGGTGGAGAAGATCGCGCGGTTCCGCGAACTTTCGCCAGCGCAGAAGGCGCTGATGCTGTCGGCACGCAAAGAGGCCGGCAAGTTCACCGAGGGCGTCATCCTCTCCAAGAGCATGGAAGTGCTTTTCCGGGCTGTGCCTCCAAGTCTCTTCTTGGCGTTGGCGCAAACCGAACCCGAGGAGAAGGCCGACCGTTACCAGCTCATGCAGCAGTACGGCTGCACCGAACTGGAAGCGGCTTTCAAGGTGGCCGAGAAGATCGACCAGGCACGCGGCATCGAGTCGCCGGCCCTGGAATTGGCGTAAGCCGGAGACCGTCATGGAACAGAATCGTCCCTCCATTCCTATCCAGGTGCAGGCGTTCCGTCGTCGGCGCCCGCGGCCTCGCTGGCCTTGGGCCGTCGCCGCTGGGTTGGGCGCCCTGCTGCTGATCTGGCTCGTGCTCCGGCCGCCAGGTGAGTCCTCGCCGCAGCCTGCCTCCACGGTCGCCAGCACAGGAACTGACGGGCCGCCGTGGTTGATGGGAAGCTCGGAGAGCCGTTTCACGCTTACGTTCTATGCCGACCTGGAATGCCCGTTCTGCAAAGAGTACTTTCCGCAGCTCAAGCGGTGGGTCGGGAACAACGCCGACGTGGCCCTGCAATGGCACCACCTGCCGCTGGCCGCGCACGAGCCGGCCGCGTTGGCCGAGGCACGCCTGACCGAGTGCGCCGCCGAAGCGGGCGGGCATGCCGCGTTCTGGCAAGCCGTCGAGTGGGTCTATGCCCACACGCGCAGCGACGGTCAGGGCCTGCCCGATGGCCTTCGCTATCCCGAATCGACGCCGGCCATCGAACAGTGCTTGGCAACCGAGCGGGCCGATACGGTCATCCGCGCCCAGGCCGTGGAAGCCACCAAGAGCGGCGTGACCGCCACGCCGTCGCTGCGCCTGCACGATCGCCAGACCGGCCAGGCGATTCTGCTGCAGGGGCCGATCGAGGGCGATGCCTTGCTGTCGGCCATGGACATGCTCGCGACCGACGACACGGCCGACGTACCCAGCACCGGGACTCCAGCCGACGCTTCCGAAGCGCCAAGGTAGCCCGTCGCCCGTAGGGCTTCGGCTCCGTCACTTCATCGGTTGCTGCGGAGGCCTCGGCCTCCGCTTCTTCATTGGCGCAAGACAAGCAGGTATGCGGGCAGTCCGCGATGCGCATTGTTTGTTGGGACAGCACCGGGTTCGCGTTTGACTACGGCCCTGATCCACTTCCGGGGCACGCGACATGCCAGCATCCATTTCCAGGTTCGCATCGGGCTGGCGAACCCTCGTCCTGGCCTTTGCGCTGCCGGCTTCTCTTGCCATCCTCGGCCCGGCCGCCTTCGCCGCCGACGTGCTGGTCGTCACCGACAGCCATCACCCAGTCAAGACCATGGGCGGCGAACGGCTGATCGAGTTGGACGCAGCGCCCCGGATCGAAGCTGAGCTTTCTGCGGAACTGCCTGCCGACCCCAAACAGGCGACGGCCATCGTCAAGCGCCGGCTCGGCAGCGGCGGTGCCGACCTCCAGCGTCGCATCGCTTCCGCTTACCAGGGCGTCACCGACGCATGGAGCCTGGGCATCACCAGCATCCCGGCCGTCGTGGTTGACCTGCGCTACGTGGTCTATGGCGAGCCGGACGTGGCTCGCGCCGTCGCGCGCATCGAACAGCATCGGAGGACCGAACCGTGATCCGCCCATTCGATCTTCTGCGCCGTCTGCGCGGGGTAGTCGCCTCCGTTCTGCTGCTCGGCGCCACGAGCAGCTACGCCGTGAATACCGCGAGCATCGTAGGTTCGGTGGCGTCGCCAGACTGCCTTGAGTACCGCGTGGTAGGCATCTGCTACTGGCTCTTCTGCACGTGGACGGGCTGCACGGTGCGCACCTCCGTCAAGGTGCGCCACTACATCCCCGATGCGGTGGTGTCGTCGTACTCGAACACCGGCGAGAACCCCTGGGTTGAGGTGCGCGCCATGAGCACGCCCAATCCTTCGGCCCAGGCCGGCGGGGACGGAACCACGAACGAAGACCACGAAAACAATCTCGCGAAGTTCAAGAACGCGGACGTCATCGGTCACCCCGGCGTGGAGGTGTTCAACCAGTTCGTCTCGTCTTCCGGCTACTTCTGCGAAGGCGCGGGCACGGCATTCATGCCGTATCTGCTCAGCACTCTGGATACGCTGGCCTGGCGCTACAACGTGCCCGAGATGGCCTACCCGGAAGCGCTGATTCCGGGCATGCGCGAGGTCGGCGGGCGTACCACCCTGAACCTCTGGGGCAATGTGTATCCCCGCGGCGGTTTCCTGCACCAGACCGACGACCACAAGGCCGGCGCCGTGGTGGCCCAGCGCGCGGGCGATGTCGTCACGCGCCGCGGGCAGATCCACGTCTATCAACCGCTACTCGCCAACTCCAGCGACGGCTACTGGCCGGCCGGCGCGCTGATGGAGGGCGATGCCTCGACCGGCAAGTGGCAGGAACTCACGCCAGTCCTGTCCTCGTCCTGCTCGGTTTTCCCGCGCACCGGCTTCCTGACCCAGGCCCAGCAGGGCGACTACGCCTGGGCGCTGTGGCGGCCGTATTCGTGCTGCGAGCGCCGGGGCCAGGTGTTCCTCGGCAGTGTCGATTTCAATTGAGGGTACGGCGATGAAGCGTCCTGAACTGATGAACCTTTCGACCAAGGCGCGCCGCCTGCTGCGCCCGACCACACTGGCCGGCGCGCTTGCTCTGGGCTGCGGGCTCGCGTGGGCGCAGACCGGCTTCCAGACCAGCGGCCCCGTCATCGGTGATGAGGTGATGTACTCCATCGGTGGCGGCAGTGCGGTGTCGATGGGACGTGCGGCCGGCATGCGCTCGATCGGCGTCGGCGTGGGCTGGAACAGCAACCTCATCTGCGGCGACATGAGCATCCAGACCACGCTGCGCAATCAGCTCAACGGCATCACGAACGGCTTCCAACAGATCATGGGCAACGTGATCCAGAGCGCGACGAGTGCCGTGGCGTCCCTGCCTGCGCTGATCATTCAACGCGCCGATCCGGGCCTCTACAACCTGCTCACCAACGGCGTGCTGCAAGCGCGGATGGACTTCGACCGCTCCAAGCTGACGTGCCGCGCCATGGCCGAGAGGATGGCCGACATGGCGGGCGGACAGTTGGGCTGGAGCCAGATGGCCGAAGGCATGGCCTTGCGCGATGCCGTGTCGAGCACGGATGCCGTTTCGGCGATCGAGCAGGCCGAGACGCGCCGCGGCAACGACGGCGTGCCCTGGGTCGGCGGCAGCAATGCCGGCGGCGCTGGCCAGCCCGCGATCCGGGTGGTCGGCGATGTCACCCGCGCGGGCTACAACCTGGTCAACGGCCGCGGCGTGACGGATACGTCCTCCATCACGCCCGCCAGTTGTGCGAGCCTGTCCTGCCAGACCTGGACCTCGCCGCAGCAAGCGATCGAATGGGCGACGCGGGTTCTCGGCGAGCAGGAGCAGCGCACCTGCGATTCCTGCACCAAGACCGAGACGGTGCCCGGCGTCGGACTGACGCCGCTGATCCAGGAGGAATACGAGACGAAGCTGGAAGCCTTGCAGGAGCTGATCTCGGGAACGCGCAACACGACGTTCGAGAACCTGCGTGCAGCCGGCAGCACCTCACTGCCCATCACGCGCGGCGTCATCGAGGCGCTGCGCGACGAGCCGGACCAGGACCTGCTGGCGCGGCGCCTGGCGTCCGAGGTCGCGCTGTCGTCGGTTCTGGAGAAGGCATTGCTTCTCCAGCGGACCCTGCTGACCGGCAAGAAGGAACCCAACGTCGCGGCGAACCAGTTGGCGGTCGAGGCAGTGAACCACGAGAGCGACACCCTCGATCAGGAAATCCGCAACCTCAAGACCGAGTTGGAACTGCGTCGTGAGCTGGCCAACAACTCGCCCATGGCCATCATCCAGCGTCACAGCACGCGCGCGGCTGGATCGCGCGGCATCTACGAGGGCGATCCGGTGCCCGACCGTCTCGACCAGTTGCAGAAGGGCAATCCGGGGAGTCGGCCATGAGCGCGACCTGGCTGCGTCCGCGCTGGCTGTTCAGCCGGCGCGCCGCGAAGGCACTGCTGTGGACGGTGGCAATCGCCGCCGCGGCCGTGGGCGCCAACGTCGCCGGCATCTACCTGGTCGGCAGTGTTGCCGGCTGGGAACGGTGGCTGGCGGCCGCGGCTGGCTACTTCCTGCTGTGGCGGCTGTGCCTGTACGGGGCGACGGCCTACGGATGGTTGTGGATGCGCCGCCGGCTGCTGGCGCGCGAGACCGACGCGCAGGCGCGTCGCCGCCTGGTGCGCAGCGAGATCGCCGGTGCCGTCGCCATCGTGGCGCTGGAGGCCAGCCTGCTGTTGCAGGGCTGATAGGAGATTCGGGTCATGACGCTTTTCACGACCGACTACCTGGAGTACTACCTGACGCTGGTGTCCTGGATCGTCAATAACGGCATCTGGGCCGTGCTGGTATCCAGCGGGGTATTCGCGCTGCCTTTCGTCGCCGTCATCGTGCAGGAGTGGCTGAAGGCCCGTGCGGAAGGCGCCGACGAAGGCAACAAGGGCGTGCTTTCGGCGGCGCGCATCGAGAACCGGGTGTTCGTCGCCATCGTGGTGGTGATGTTCGCCGGAATTCCGTTCATCGACGTGGACCTCAGCACCATCCAATACGACAGCTCGCGCTCGGCCCAGTGCCAGGTCAGCGTGCCGCAGCCCACGGACACCGGCTGGTCGCAGTCGTTCAGCACGCTCAACAACCAGTCGGCGAAGGTGCCGGTATGGTGGGGTTTCATGCACGCGCTTTCGCGCGCCGTCACGGGCGCCTCGGTTGCCGCGATTCCGTGTGGAACAGACCTGCGGCAGATGCGCATGGAGATTGACTCTACCCGCATTGACGACCCGGTGCTGGCGCAGGAGGTGGCGGATTTCTCGCGCGACTGCTACGGACCGGCGCGCGCCAAGCTGTTCATGCAGCGCCCGGATCTCGATGAGCAGCAGATGCACGACGTCACTTGGATCGGATCGAGGTTTTTCACGGACACGGGTGGCTACTACGACACGTACCGTTCCAGCACGCCGCGCGATGACTGGCCCTACGACAGTAACCGCGACGCGGGGCTGGCGCAGGTGGCCAGCGGTGGAGGCTATCCGACCTGCAGGCAGTGGTGGGCCGATGGCAGCAACGGCCTGCGGGCGCGGCTGCTGGGCCAGGTGGACCCCAGCCTGTTGAATCGCCTGGCGGGCTGGGCCGGATTCTTGACCCGGGCCGAGGTGGACGACTCGGTGATCCGCGTCATCGCGTCACCACGGCAGCAGAAATTAAACCAGGGCAGCGTCTATACCGACTACGGCGGCCAGATCGACAAGACGCTGCCGAACATCGTGACGCGGGCCACGGGCGATGTTGGGATGGCAGTCGGCGCCATTGCCGCGTTTCCCGCCATGGACGTCGTTCGACAGGCCCTGCCGATGGTGCTTGCCTTGCTCAAGATGGCGCTGGTCATCTGCATCCCGCTCGTGTTGGTCGTTGGCACCTATGACCTGAAGACGGTCATCACCGTCAGCGTTGTGCAGTTCGCGCTGTTCTTCACGGACTTCTGGTTCCAGCTCGCACGCTGGGTCGATTCGACGATCTTGGATGCGCTTTATGGCTGGGGGTTCGGCTGGAACCGGCCGCACACGAACTTCGACCCGCTGGTGGGATTGAACAATGCCTTCGGCGACATGCTCCTGATGTTCGTCATGGGCACGATGTTCCTGGTCCTGCCGGGATTCTGGCTGGCGAGCCTCACCTGGGTTGGGATTCGTGCCGGGCACGTCATCCAGGGGCTTTCCGATGGCAGCAAGAGCGCCGGCCAAGCTGGCGGCAAGGGCGCCGGGGCGCTCACCGGAGGCAAGCTGAAGTAGCACGAGGCCGATCAGTCGTCGTTGTACAACTCGTGCGACGTGTCGTTGTACAGATTGGGATCGTAGCCCGGCGTCTTGCGCAGCTCGGTGAGGTCGGTGAAAGGCCACTCATCTTCATCCGAGGTATTGGCAGCAGCAGCCCATCCCGCCGCCGCCAAGGCCAGCAACACGAGTGCGATCCAAAAAGCAACGTAGAGCAGTAGTCCCAGCGCAGCCAGCTTGATCCCCCACAGCAGCGCGGTGGCCCCAGCCACCGGCATCCCCTTGGATGCCAACCAGTTCGACACCCGCCGTTCGCCCCGCGCGTAGGCGCGCCATCCACGACCGAAGCTGCGGCCGAGGCGTTCTGCGGTGCTGATACGAGTCGCCGTGTTCATGGTCGTCTCCTGCTACATGAGGAATTGCCTACTCCAGTTTGTTCCAATCCTGCTTGCTTGCCTGCACCAGCGCGTTCCAATCGTCTGGCGGATTTCCGCGCCCGAGCATTTTCTCGAACACGACATACGGGTCCGATTTGCTACCCGAAGACCGCAGGGTCTGTTCATCGTTGACCCAGGCGTACACGATGACCTTCGCCTTCGAGTCGTACCGGAAGAACAGCCGGTATCGTCTTCCGAGCTTGGCCCGCCGCCAGTGGCGGTAGGCAGATCCCATCGTGTTGCCCTGACGATATTCGTCGCGCGCCGGATCGCCCGGCACCACGTCTTGCATCAACTGGATCAAGGTCCGGAAGAACTTGACATTGGCGTTGGACTCAAAGCCCTCCGGGTCGTTCTCCTGCGCGCGTAGCACGGCTGCGCGCAGCTTCATCATCTGCTCAATCAGGTTGTCGTGGAATAGCAGTGTCCAGCCATGCTGCTGCATCAGATTTCCACGTCCTCATCGAAGTCATCGCCCAAGGCCACCTTGTGACCCGCATGTTCCAGCATCGTGCGAGCCAGCTCCTCAGGCAGACCACGGATGTTCCGGCCAGCTTCGATATCACGGGCAAGCAGGTTCAGGAACGCCCCGATAGCGGGGTCTTCGTGCTCGGCATCGGCACGTGTAACGACGACTTCGCCGTCACGCAGGTCGAAGGCGACCTTGCCGCCGGTATCCACCCCCAGCGCCTGCCGGATGGACTTGGGCAGCGTGATTTGGCCCTTGGAAGTCAGTGTGGCAACTTCATGAATGACAGACATGGTGGCTCTCCTGAAAGCGATGCCTGTATCGTAAGGAAAATCCCTTACTTCGTCAAGGTAAGCTCCCATGGCGTCCTCCCGAGTCCAAGAATCGGGCCATCGTAGGGCGTGAACAGCCCGCCTTCCTGTATCAATCCGGCCCTGCCGCAACCCGCTTTGGCGGTGGACGGTCAGCACCCGTCGCCCTATACCCAAAGGCTGTAAAGGGCCGAAATGGCAAGGGAATGGGGTGCAAGGGGAAAGGCCCTACCTCGAAAAGGCAAAAAGGCCTCCCGGCCGGCCCGCCACCAGGATGCCCACATGCTCTCCCTGTTTCAGTGGAAACGGCCCCCGGCCGCTTCCACACCGTCGGCAACACCCGCCACAGACCTCCCGAAAGGGTTGATGCGGCCCGAGTCGGCCGCATCGCTGCTGGCTACGCCGCGCCGACAGAAGCTGCTGGAACACATCTGGCAGCGTACGTCGCTCTCACGCAAGCAGTTCGCCACCTTGTACGGGGCGCCGCTGGAACGCTACGCCGAGCTGGTTCAGGCCTTCCCGGCTTCCGAGGCGCATCATCACGCTTATCCCGGCGGCATGCTGGACCACGGCTTGGAAATCGTCGCCTACAGCCTGAAGCTGCGGCAGTCCCATCTGCTGCCCATTGGTGCCAGTCCCGAAGACCAGGCGGCGCAGTCCGAGGCCTGGACCGCCGCCGTCGCCTATGCCGCGCTGCTCCATGACATCGGCAAGATCGCCGTCGATCTGCACGTCGAGCTGGCCGACGGCTCTGTGTGGCATCCGTGGCATGGCCCGCTGCTCCAGCCATACCGATTCCGCTATCGCGACGACCGCGAGTATCGGCTGCACAGCGCCGCGACGGGGTTGCTCTACCGTCAACTGCTCGATCGCCACATCCTGGACTGGCTCAGCGGCTATCCGTCCCTGTGGGCACCGCTGCTCTACGTCCTGGCCGGGCAATACGAGCACGCCGGCGTCCTGGGCGAACTGGTCGTGCAGGCCGACCGCGCTTCCGTGGCCCAGGAACTGGGCGGCGATCTGGCCCGCGCCATGGCTGCGCCGAAACACGCGCTGCAACGCAAGCTGCTTGACGGGTTGCGCTATCTGCTCAAGGAAGAGTTGAAACTCAATCAGCCCGAGGCCTCCGATGGCTGGCTCACCGAGGACGCACTGTGGCTGGTGAGCAAGACGGTCTCCGACAAGCTGCGCGCCCACCTGCTGTCGCAGGGCATCGATGGCATTCCTGCGAACAACACCGCCGTCTTCAACGTGCTGCAGGACCACGGCATGTTGCAGCCCACACTGGACGGCAAGGCGGTCTGGCGGGCGACCGTGACCAGCAACACCGGCTGGTCCCACTTATTCACGCTGCTGCGCCTCGCTCCCGCGCTGATCTGGGAGGCTGGCGAGCGGCCGACGCCGTTCGCGGGCACGGTAGTGATCGACACATCACCTGCCGAGAAGGATACCGCTGCGGCATCCTCGCCGGAGGTCGTGGCGAAATCGACCGCGGGAGAGCAGGAATCCCCGCCATGGGAAAGCGGCAGCACTGCTGACCCGATTCCTACACCCCTGGCCCAGGCCATGCCCGACGTCATGGAGGATCTGCTGGCGATGGTGGGAATGGGCGATTCGTCCGCCACCCAGCAGGATGCGCTGGCCACCGCGGACGTGGTGCCTGTCGCGCACCCTGAAACGCCCATGCCATCGATGGCGGTATTTCCATCCCCGTCGCCCGCACTCGCACCCGCACCATCGTCCTCGACGGCGCAGCCATCCGGCGAGCATTTCATGGCGTGGCTGAAACAGGGAGTCGCCTCGCGCCGGCTCATCATCAACGATGCGAAGGCGCTCGTGCATACCGTGAGCGATACCGCATACTTGGTCAGTCCAGGACTGTTCCAGCGCTACGCACAAGAACACCTGCAGGTGGCGACGCTGGCCAAGCAAGAGAGCCAGCAGGATTGGCAGTGGGTGCAGAAGCGTTTCGAGCGGCTACAGCTACATCGCAAACAACCCAACGGATTGAACATCTGGACCTGTGAAGTCACCGGCCCACGCAAGACTCGGCGACTGCATGGCTATCTTCTGGACGATACCGGTGTACTTTTTCAAGACATGCCTCCCAATAATCCGTATCTCGTTCTGAGTCCTATTCCCCTCAAAAATTAGACACCGAAGGTAGCAACAGCCAAGCAAGGCTCCAGACGCGTCCACGAAGCCCTGATTTCTCGCCATTCCCGCTTTCGCGGGAATGGCGCCACTGACTTTCTCGACCAATCAAGTTCGAGCTTGAACTGCACCAGTTTCTCCAAGGCTGCACAACAGCGTACAAAGATCGCCAATGGCCGCAACAAAGATGCCCCCTAGAAATGTACCCCCAGCTTCACGCCCGCGGCCACGGCGTTGTTGTCCTTGAACTCGCCCGCGTAGCTGTGCGCACCGGTTTGGGCCTCCGCGTCGCCAAACCAGAAGTACTTCACGCCACCGGACAGTTCGACCTTCGGGGTCAGGCTGTAACGAACGCCCAGCCCGACATTCCAATACCCCTCGACCGGGCCAAGCGAGGAAACGGGATTGCCGGCACCACCATCCCAGCCGACCGACACCGAACCGACAATGGCCTGATTGAACCTGCGTGCCAAGCCAAGGTCGGCGGACCACTGATCCTTGGAATAATCGTCGAGATTGAAGCCGTCCGGCCTGCCGATCACCGGGCCGACCGCCTTCGCCAGTTGACCGAACATCGCCGGCTGGATCGAAAATTTCGACCACTGCACCCAGCGGACGTTGCCGAACAGGAGCGTGTCGGCCATGATGCCAGTCTGAAAATCGAGGTTCACCGACTGTGGCGTGACCACCTTCGTGGTGCCAGCGGCAAAGCCCCCCGCCAAATTACCGAGGGCAGCGCCGATGGCCTGCCCGGTTTCCGCCGGGATGCTTCCGTTCAGGACCAATTGCTGGATCAGTCCGCCAAGTTCTGCGCTGTTTGCGCCGACCGCTGCGACCAATGGCAAGGATTCCCGCATGTTGGCGTCGTAGTCGATCTCGGATCGATAGGTCAACGAAATTTTCAATGCAATGTCGGGGATTTCGTAGGCGACACCGGCCAGCCAGCCCCATTCGTGTGTGGAAGGCAGGCTCATGTCGTAGCCGTTGAACATGGAATACGTCGATCCGCGCAATCTCACGCTCCCTTCGACTTTCTGGTACACCGCGCCGCCGTAAATGTTCCAGTTCTCCGTCGGCTGATACCCAACGATTGCGGAAAGGGTGCTGGTTTCCACCTCGACCTTGGTGCCTCCGGAAATCCCGGCGTCCAGTCCGTAGGCCGCCAACTGCCCGTCCGACACGATGCTCGGGCCGGTGACCACGGGCAGCCCCGCAAATACCGCATCGGTCGGACTGGTAACGAAATCATTCTCCCCCTCGTATTCGGCTGCGGCACCGAAGGGCTCGTCATAAATGAACCCAACCGATACCTTGTCGAACGGCTGAAACTTGATGGTTGCCCCAACAAAATTGTAGGCGTTGGCGACATTGCCAGTGGGATTGCCGCTCATGTCCACGCCTTTCACGCTTGCGTCGAGCAGCGAGCCGCCGAATTCGAAGTAGTTTCCCCGTTCCAGGAATCCCAACAGCGACTGCCCCGAGCGATCGAGCGCCGAGCCATAAGCCACACCGCCCGCTGCCGCACATGCCACGCCAACCGACATGGCCAGCGCATTCTTTATCGTCCACATGTTCATGGCCCCTCCTCCATTTGTATGGATGGAAAATTGAAACAAACTAACTGATTGTGATGACGCCTCCTCTCGTGAAATTCCCGTCGCGCCGGCGCGAATCTATCCCGCGCATTGCAGGTCGAAATCCTCCTAGCCAGTGACTCCGTGGCCGGGTCATGTGCCTTGAAGCCTGCACATCGCCCGCTTCACCAGCCACTTGGCGGAAGCGAAGTGCAATGCAGGGAAATACCGGAAAAGCAGCGCAACCAGCTTCGCTTTACGTCCGGGAATGATCATCCACTGCCCGCGCCCAAGCCGCGCGAACATCTCGTCCACGGCTTCATCGATCTCCAACGATCCGGCCATATCCTTGAGAATCAACGAGATTTCGTCGTGGTTTCCAGGCGAGCGCTCCATCGCCACCATCGGCGTGCGCACCTCCGGCGGGCAGATGCAGCTGATGCCGATGCCGCGTGGTTCGTATTCGTAGCGCAGCGTCGCCGCCAGTCCGACCACGCCGAACTTGGACGAACCATAGGCGCTCAGGCCGTAATTGCCGGTCAGGCCCGCCATCGAGGCAACCAATGCCAGCCGGCTGCCGGGTTGCATGTGCGGCAACACTGCCTTGGCAATGTGGAAGCTTCCTTTCAGGTTGATGTCGACCACCTCGCGAAAATCCTCCGCGCCGGTCTTGCTCAAATCTCGGTTGAAGGTGATGCCGGCGCAGTGGATGACCAAATCCGGGCTGCCGAAGGTTTCGATGGTGGCGTTGACCACCGTTTCGACGCCGTTCCAGTCGCTGACATCGACACTGAAATCCTGCAATTTGGCATTGCCGCTTTGCGCGGCTTGCAGCAGTTGTTCACGCACGGGTTGCGACAAGTTGCGGTCGAATACGCTGACCTTGCAACCGCGACGCAGCAGGCGCAGGGCGAAGCCCAGGCCAAGCCCGCTGCCGCCGCCGGTGACGATGGCGTGGTTCCAGGCGTTCATCGTGTCGTCTCCGTGGTGGCTTCCGCCTGGAAGGACAGTGCGTCATCTTCGATCGGCTGGCCGAGCATGGCCCCGTCGAAGTTGTAGTCCATGACCACCCGCCAGGGCGCGTCGCGGCCCTGGCGTGGCAACACCGCATCGCCGCGCTGCACATAGCCGGATTGCATCGAATCCAGGATGCTGCTCCCCAGCCGAACCTGCGCCGGCGCATTCGGGGTGACGCGGGCAAAGCCGTTCGCCCGCATGTGGTTCAACAGCCGGCACAGGTAGCTGGAAACCAGATCGGCGCGCAGCGTCCACGGCAAATTGGTGTAGCCGAACACGAAACCGGCATTGGGCACGCCTTCGGCCAGCACACCCTTGTAGGTAACGCGATCACGGATCTGGACGGGCGTTCCATCTACTTCCACCGCGGTGCCGCCGAAGATTTCCAGGCGCAGGCCGGTGGCGGAAATGATGATGTCCGCTTCCAGTTCCGTGCCGGATTGCAGGCGGATGCCGTGTTCGGTGAAGGTTTCGATCCGGTCGGTGACGATGGAGGCCTTGCCTTCGCGCAATACCTGGAACAAATCACCGTTCGGCACTAGGCACAGGCGTTGGTCCCAGGGTTGGTAGTCCGGTGTGAAGTGGCGCATGTCCACATTCGGCCCAACCTGCTTGCGTACGTTGCGCAGCAGGAACTTGCGCATCAGTTTTGGCCAGCGCCGCGACACTTTGTAGATCATTCGCTGGATCCAGAGGCTGCGCGTGCGTGCCTGTGCCAGCACGCGCTCTTCCGGCAGGAAGCGACGCATCAGCCGCACCAGAGCGTCTTCGCTCGGGATCGTCATGATGTAGCTGGGCGAACGTTGCAGCATGGTCACGTGGCCGGCGCCGTCGCGCACCATCGACGGCACCAGGGTCACGGCGGTGGCGCCACTGCCGACGATGATCGCGCGCTTGCCGCGGTAGTCGAGTTCTTCCGGCCAATGCTGCGGATGAATGAACTCGCCGCTGAACCGCTCGCGGCCCGGAAACTCAGGCTGGTAGCCGGCGTCATGGCTGTAGTAGCCGGTGCAGAAGATGACGAAAGGGGCGCAGATCTCGTGCGTTTGGCCGGAGGCCTCCTCCAGGGCATGCAGCGTCCATTGATTGCGTTCGCTCGACCAGCTCGCCTTCGTCACGCGCAGGCCAAAGCGGATCTTGTCCTGCACCCCGTATTCGGCGGCGGTGTCCTCGACGTACTGGCGGATGGCGTTGGCGTCGGCCAGGGTCTTGTCGCTTTTCCACAGGCGGAAGGCATAGCCGAAGGTAAACATGTCCGAATCCGAGCGGATGCCCGGATAGCGGAATAGATCCCAGGTACCGCCGATGCGCTGCCGGCGTTCGAGCAGTCCGAAACGGATGCCCGGCGCTTCGCGCGCCAGATGGCACGCCATGCCGATGCCGGACAAACCGGCGCCGACGATCACGACGTCATATTCGATCATTCTCGTTTCCCTCCCAAAATTGGTTGTTTTCCCGTCCCGAGCCGACGGGGCGGCATCAACGCGGCGCGATGCCCTGACGTCGCATTTCCATGCGAACCAGATGGATGTAGGCATTGGGCAGTAGGCGGGCGAGCCAGTCATGGACGATGCCGTCGCTGATGAAGATGCGGGCCGTGTTGCGCCTGACGCCGCGCAGGATCGTCCTGGCGGCTTTCGCGGGCGGTGTACCTTTCTGCAAATTGGCGTGGAACTTGCCCGATGACGGACCTTGATAGTCGGCGTTGAGCGTGATGTTGGTGGCGACGCGCCCCGGATGTACGGTATGAACGGTCACGTTCCCGATGCCGCGGATGCGATGCTCTGCACGCAGCGCATCGGTGAAGCCGCGAACCGCGAACTTGGTGGTGCAATAGGGCACGAGGTACGGCAAGGCGAGGATGCCCTGGGCACTGGAGATATTAACGATTGCCGCCTCGGGCCGCTGAACCAGCGACGGGTAGCAACGGCGGGTGGTATGCACCACGCCCCAGTAATTGATGTCGGTGATCCTGTCGAAATCGGCATCGCCGAGTTCGTCGAACACGCGGTCGCCGAGGGCGATGCCGGCATTGTTGACGAGCAGGTCGATATGGCCGAAACGCGCGATCACCTCGGCGATGAAGGCGTCGATCTGGCTGCGCTCTGCCATGTCCACCGTCGCGGCAAAATGCGGTGCATCGAAGCCGGCGATGTCGCGCTCGGTCTTGTCGAGATGGGCGATGTCGCAGAACGCGACCTGCGCGCCGGCGCGCGCCAGTTCCACGACCAGGGCATTGCCGATGCCCGTCCCGCCGCCGCCGGTAACGACGGCAACCTTGCCCTTGAAGTCTCTCATTGTCTCCCTCCTCCGACGGGGGAAGCTACGCGCAACCGGCATCAGAGACTTGTCATTTCACGACAAAAGCAACAGGATCGACTTGGACGATAGGGAGGGGTGACAAATGGGTATTTCGTACCAAGTGCGGATAGCTTGTCTGACAGGCTTCGAGGAAGAAGTCGCAACTTTGGGCGGCGATCCGGCAACCTTGCTGGACGAAGTCGGACTGTCACTTGCTGCACTGCACGAGGGCGATTGCCTGGTCGATCTGAGTCGCGTCATCCGCGTGCTGGACAACGCTGCCCGGCAACTGGAGTGTGCCGATTTCGGCATGCGCGTCGCTTCGCACCAAGGCATCGTCATGCTCGGGCTGCTGGGCAAGCTGCTGGCGAGCGAGCCGAACCTGGGCGCTGCCTTCGTCACCACGCAGCACTTCATCACCTTGCACCACACCGCCGAGCATTGGCGCATGCAGTGCCACGGCAAGCAGGCCCATATCCGTCTGATCGAGCACTTCCACGCACCAGCGCTGCGCGCGCAACAGCACCGGGAGATGGCCTTGGCGACTTTCGCCCGGCTGGCACAGGAACTGGGCGGGCCAGGTGTGTGGCCGCTGCGGGTGGAGATCAGCCACAGCCCCGTTGCGCCACTGAAGGTGTACCAACGGCATTTTGGCTGCGAGGTGCTGTTCGACCAGGAACAGGATTGCCTGGTCTATGACGAGAAGTGGCTGGCGTGCCCGGTACAACCGGTGTCACGTGCAGACGACGAATGCATCGACGCTTACCTGCGCGAGCACCTGGCACGCTGTCGGGACAGTCTCGAACTGCAGGTACGCAGCCTCATCCTGCAAACCATCGGCGCACGTCGGCACTCACTGCCACATATCGCGGCACTCCTGGAAATGCACCCGCGCACGCTGCAACGCAGGCTGCAGGACGAGCATCTGAATTTCAAGCAATTGCTCAACGAGGTGAAGATGCAGACAGCCTGCTGGCATTTGCAGGCTTCGTCCATCGACATCACGCGACTTTCTGGCATGCTCGGGTATCGAAACTTGGCCGCGTTCTCCAAGGCCTTTCGGGAATACCACGGTACATCTCCGTTGCAATGGAAAAGGCTGCACGCGACAAGGACAGAACAATCACATGCACATCGCCCCACCAAGGCAGATTCCGATGCCAGGAAATAGTTGATTTCCGGTGATGCCGTCAATTCGCCGCGGCGCCAGTTCGATGTTGCGACGATCTATTGCACCGTCAAAGGAGCGCGGAGCAGTCAGTCGCGCGCGAACTTCACCATCGAAGGGGGGGGGTTGCGGCTGGTAAGGAGGCATTGATGGGGCAAGTCCTCATTGCCCAGGCAGACCAAAGCCCGGCAAGTCTGACAAGAATGCGGCGCTGGTCATCGGGATCATGGCGCCCTGACGGGGCTGAGGTGCTGCCGAACCGAGCGGCGAAAGGCCGCCGGGCGCCCCTGGATGTTTCAGTACGTGGCAAGGTCGTTCAACGCGCGCATATCCTTCAGGCGGACTAGCCGGGGCGACTGGCGCTGGACCATACCCTCGGTTTCCAGCTTGGCCAGGGCCCGGGACACGCTTTCATGGGTCAACGCCAGGTAGTCGGCGATGTCCCGGCGGTTCATTGGCAGGGAAACGATCCGGGTTTCCGGATCGTAGTACTGGTTACTGCGCAGGAACTCGAGCAAAAACGAAGCCAGGCGGCGGCATGGGTCGCGCTGGCCGAGGACGATCTTCTGGCGTTGTGCCTTGCGTAGCTCCTGGGCGGCCTTGGCGAGGAAAAGCAGTTGCAGCCGGGCGTCCTGCACCAGCAGGCGCTGCAGATCGTCCAGTGGCAGCCGGTACAACTTGGTTGGCGCCAGCGTGCGCACGGTGTTGAGGTAGCGTCCATCTTCGGACAGTCCGAACAGGTCGCCGGGATACAAGAATGCGACAATGTGCCGGTCGCCGTCGCTCTTCTGGTAGGTGGTGAGTTCGACCATGCCCAGATCAAGGAAATAGAGCGCGTCGGCGACCTGCCCCTGGTGATACACGATCTGGTCGCGGCATGTGTACTTCAATGCCGAAGCAATGCTTTCCAGGCGTGCGCGCTGCTTTGGCGTCAGCAGGTGGTCCAAGTGGTCCAGGTCGGTGTCTTGGCTGGAGGAAATTGCTGGCGAAGTCGTGCCAGGGGCGGTCATTGCCATGATCGGTTTTCTGTCGACATATTTTCCCGCGAACGTCGCCCTAAGTATGTGGCGTTTGGCCTGCGAAAAGTCCCCGCCATCACGGTCCGTGGCGCGCGCAGGGGCTGATGTGGCCCAGAGGCCGCAACTGGGCTGCACGTGCCGGCGCCGATTTGAAACTGACCCGGGATGGAGACGACCACGCGAAGTGGCCGTCTTTGGATAATTCTACGGCTCGCCGGAATTGAGGGCTAGATCGCCGAAGCGTCCTCCCCGTCGGCGCCGACGGCACCCAGCAACGGGCACCCGCCGCGTGCCAGCATGCGCATGTCAGTATTGAGGCCGAGAGCGGCGAAGAAGTACAGCAGCAGGATCGCCAGCGTGAAGCCGACGAAGGCATCGATCTTCACCGTCATCGGCATCCCACCCCCGCTTCGGCCGCAGCCGGGGCGCTGCCGTGCTCCAGGACGTCTTCGTGCAGGATGCGGCGGATCTCGATAATCGCCGCCGCGGTCTCCTGCACGCTATGGAAGGAGCGGATGACTTTTTCGGATTCGGCGCCGTCCAGGTGCGAACTCCAGTAGGGCACCACGCCATCGTCGGACTCGGCCAGCGGCTTCTCGGGGTCGTAGTGACCGATGATCGAGTGGTAATGCACGCATGGGGAGATCGGCAAATCGGCAGCCGCCTGGACGAACGGATCGGATTTGTCGAGATTGTCGATGCTGTTGGGGATCTTCGGCTGCGGCTGCGCGGCCTGCGCCTGGCCGGCATGCGCCAGATCCTGGATCACGTCGCCAAAGCCTTCCAGCAAGGTGAGCGGCAGGCGCACGAAACCGCCGATCCAGCGGCCCAGGCGACTGCCGGCAACGTCGGTGCCGCGATGCGGGCTGGCGATGAAGATGGCCCGGTCCACCTCGGGCTCCGGTTCGAAATGCAGCATCGGGCCGATTCGCTCACGCAAACGCTGCATCCTGCCGTCATCGAGCGCGCGGCCGTCGAACAGCCGGTTCCACAACCCATCCCCCACGGTCGAGGACACCATCAACCGAGCGATGACGCCGCCCATGCTGTGTCCGACCAGCACCATGTCGCGCGAGGCCGGGGCCGTGCCCTGCGGGTCGAAATACTTCAGCACGTCCGCCAGGGTTTGGCGGATCGCATGATGGCTGACCGGGATCGGCATGTTGGTCGGGTAGTAGAACTGCCAGATCTGGAAGTGCTGGCGGATCTGTTTGTCGCCCATCAACTCGTTGGCCAGGTTGACCCAGGCTTCCGGACTGCTCGCCAGCCCGTGGACCATGAGGATCACCCGACGCTGGGGGTCGTAGGGCTGCATCAGGAACAGGCGCGGGCGGTCGATGCCCTGGTCCTTGCCGAGCAGGCTCCGCAGCGACTGGCGGGCAAAACCGGAACGCGCCAGCCACAGTCCATAACCGGCAGTGAAGTTGGCCGCCAAGGGCACATCCTGGCCGTGCAGTTCGATCTTTTCCTCGCGATACGGATCGTGGGCGGAGAGCTGGGCGTCGTGCGTGGACAACACCTGGGCGAGATTCTCGCCCGGGAAACGCAGCAGCGCGGTGACCGCCGTTTCCGGTATTTCGCTCCATAGCGGGACCGGTGGCCGCGCAGGCCGTCCGGCGCCCGCTGCATCGGCGCCCGACACGGACGCGACCGGGTCGTCGGCCATCACCGCCACCAGTTCGGCACCGAAACCGTCGCGTCGGTAGGTGCTGCGCAACCCGGCGAATCCCAGCGACGAAGCCGGCAGCAGGTCCTGCAACTGCGCACCCTGGCCCGGCAGGCGCAGGCCGGACAGGTCCGCGCGGAAGTTCCATCCGCCCAGCCGCAGTACGCCGTCGACCGGGGTTCTGTCGCCTCGCTCCAGGCGGGCAAACAACAACGACGACGCCTCCTGCACCGCCAGGTTGTAGTAGTCCCGCACCTGCGTCTGGCGGTCCTCGAACGCGCGGGATCCGGGTGTGCGTTCGCTGAAGAACAGGTAGGCGTAGGCATGCCGGGCGACCTCCAGCCACGCGCCGATGCGCGCGTCGCCGGCATCGGGCACCACGCCTTTCGTGGCCGCGGGCAAAGACTGGGCTTGTCGCAACCACAGTTCGGACAGGGCCGAATGTCGCCGTTCGTCGGACAGGCCGGCCGCGTCGGCTAGGGTCTGGATGCAGGCCACGGCTTCGGGCCTGGTGCAGGCTTCGCCATCGCCATCCAGGCCCGCGACGCGGATCGTCTCCAGGGTGGCGGCACTGAACTTGCCGCTGGTGAGGATGTCGCCGCGCTTGAGGGCGATGTATTCGCCGGGCGTCATCGGTTCGATCTCGACCGCCGGGCCGAGCTCGCGCAGGATCGCGCAACCGCTCAGCAGCAGCGACGCCAGCGCCAACATGGCCGATCGCAGGATCCATCCGCGCGACGCCCGGGCACCATTGCCAGCGAGCCGGTGGCCGACTATCTCGGCGACAGCAACTCCATCAGCATGCGCTTGTGATCCTGGCGCATCTCCGCCAGCGGTATGAACGTGTCTTCCCCGAACAGCAGGTGATGGCATATCCAGCTCACGGCCGGGGTACCGACCAGCAACCGGCTGTCCGTCATCACCCCGCGGCGGATGATGCCACGCCGGATGCACTCGTCGAGGAGGGCCCGGTCGTTCAGCAACTGGCACGCCATGATCCTGCCGTGCCAGCGCCGGAGCAGGGCGGCAGGGATGCGCCGGCTTTCGAGCACGAGCAGCCGGAAGGTCGCCAGAGTCTTCGGCTGTTCCAGCGCGAGATAAACGCCATCGAGATAGGATTCGACGATCGATTCCAGCGCGTTGTCCCTGTCCAGGGAGATTTCGCCCCGTTCGGACGGAACCAACACCGTCATCAGCAGGTCTTCGAAGATATCTTCCTTGCTCTTGTAGTGCGCATAGATCCCCGCCTTCGACAGCCCGGCACGGGCGGCGATGGCCTCGACCGTGGTGGACGTGTAACCCCGGTTCGAGAACTCGACGAACGCCGCATCGAGGATCTCCGGCTTGCGCTCGGCGGACGGCAGGTAGCGACGACGGCGCTTGCTCGTTGGGGTTTTCCGGCGGACTGCGGTGGTCAAGGCGCTTCCTCTCGATGACGCGACGCGCCTTCGCGTCGCCAAAACACAGCATGTTAACGGCAGGCTGCCGACGGGAGGGTTGCTGGTGGCATTGGACAGGCCCGCCCAGGCATCCGCTGTCGGGACGGCGCTTCTTGGCCGGCCGGGAGACGGAACCCCACTCCTCGCAGCCGTCCACGGGACGAGTCGACATGAAATCGATCATCAGGTCGTGAGAAGGGAGTGCTATACTACACAAAACGACCAAATAGTTGTTTCATGCTTGCGGCGCTCCTTCCATGCCGTCCAAGCCACGCGGGGGATACCGGGGAATTTCGCGTCGAGGCCTGCCTGCCATTGAAACATCCGACCATCAGGTTGTTTTTTGATTTGGATCAATGCTCCTCCCCTCCGAAGCCCTCATGATTGCTGCACCACAACATGAACTGGTCTGAACCGAGCATGCCCCCTGCACCGTTGGACCCCAGCGCAATGGACATCAAGGCGCGCGCCGCGATGGCCAACGCCTTCGCCTCGGTCTCGCCGCAGTCGGCGCTGCTGGCGTGGCTGGACTGGGCCTCGCATCTGGCCGCCTCGCCCGGCAAGCAGTCCGAACTGGCGGCGCTGGCGCTCGAACAGGCCTCGGCCCTGGCCGGATACCTGCGCGAATGCCTGATGGCCGGCCCCGGCGAGGCGCGCGCCTGCGTCGAGCCGCCGGCGCGGGACCGCCGCTTCGCCGCGCCGGAATGGCGGCAATGGCCGTTCAACCTGTGGCATCAGGCGTTCCTGCTCAACCAGCGCTGGTGGGAGGGCGCCACCCGCGGCGTCGCCGGCGTGGACCGCCACCACGAGAACGTGGCCGCCTTCGCCGCGCGGCAATGGCTGGACATGTTCTCGCCCGGCAACCAACTGGCCAGCAACCCGGTGGCGCTCAAGCGGACCGTGGAAGAAGGCGGGGCCAACCTGCTGCGCGGTTTGGCGTATCTGTCGGACGACATCGAGCGCCGGCTGGCCGGCCGACCGCCCGCCGGCACGGAGGCATTCGTGCCCGGCCGCGATGTCGCGATCACCCCGGGCAAGGTGGTGCTGCGCAACCGGCTGATCGAACTGATCCAGTACGCGCCGACCACCGGAAAGGTGCATCCGGAACCGATCCTGATCGTCCCGGCGTGGATCATGAAGTACTACATCCTCGACCTGTCGCCGCACAACTCGCTGATCAAGTACCTGGTCGACCAGGGCCACACGGTGTTCTGCATCTCGTGGAAGAACCCCGACGCCGGCGACCGCGACCTGGGCATGGACGAATACCTCGACCTGGGCTTCCGCGCCGCGCTGGACGCGATCAACGCGATCGTGCCCAAACGCAAGATCCACGCCACCGGCTACTGCCTCGGCGGCACGCTGCTGTCGATCGCCGCGGCGGCGATGGCGCGCGACGGCGACGAGCGCCTGGCTTCACTGAGCCTGTTCACCGCGCAGACCGACTTCAGCGAGCCCGGCGAACTGGCGCTGTTCATCGACGAAAGCCAAGTGACCCTGCTTGAAGCGCAGATGCAGGAAAAAGGCTACCTGCGCGCCGAGCAAATGGCCGGCGCGTTCCAGATGCTGCGCTCCTACGACCTGCTGTGGTCGAAGCTGGTCAACGTCTACCTGCTTGGCGAGCGCCGGCCGATGAACGACCTGATGGCCTGGAACGCCGACGCCACGCGGATGCCGGCCAAGATGCATTCGCAATACCTGCGCCGGCTGTTCCTCAATGACGACCTCAGCGAAGGCCGCTACCCGGTGGACGGGCGGCCGGTGTCGCTGGGCGGCATCACCCTGCCGACGTTCTGCGTCGGCACCGAGACCGACCACGTTGCGCCGTGGCGCTCGGTCTACAAGTTGCACAACCTGTCGCCGGCGGAGATCACCTTCGTGCTGACCAGCGGCGGGCACAACGCCGGCATCGTCAGCGAGCCGGGCCGCCCGAACCGCCGCTACCGCGCGCGCACCCGCCCGGCCGGCGGCAACCATTACCAGTCTCCCGAGGAATGGGTGCAGACCACCCAGGTGCAGGAGGGCTCGTGGTGGCCGGAATGGGTCGCCTGGCTGCGGAAGCGCTCGGGTGAACCCGTCAAGCCACCGGCCACCGGCGCACCGGCCAAAGGCTACAAGGCCGTGGACGACGCCCCCGGTCGCTACGTCATGGAGAAGTGACGTGGGCATCCTCGACGGCAAGAAGGGCCTGATCATCGGCATCGCCAACCACCACAGCATCGCCTGGTCGTGCGCCAAGTCGATGGATGCGGCCGGCGCCACGCTCGGCGGCACCTGGCACTCCGACAAGTCGCGGCCGCATGTCGAGCCCCTGCTCGATGCGCTGGGCGCGGAGATCCGCCGCCCTCTCGACGTGCAGGACGACGGCCAAATGCAGGCCCTGTTCGAAGAGGTCGCCGAGCGCTGGGGGGGGGGGCTTGACTTCGTGCTCCATTCCATCGCCTTCGCGCCGAAGCCGGATCTGCACGGCCGCGTGACCGACAGCTCGCGCGAGGGGTTCGGCTTGGCGATGGACGTCTCCTGCCATTCCTTCGTTCGCCTGGCGCGCCTGGCCGAACCGCTGATGCCCGACGGCGGCAGCCTGATCACGATGAGCTACCTGGGCGGCGCCGAGGTGATTCCGCACTACGGGATCATGGGGCCGGTGAAGGCCGCGCTGGAATCGGCCACGCGCTATCTCGCCGCCGAACTCGGCCCCGCCGGCATTCGCGTCAACGCCATCTCGCCCGGCCCCATCCCGACCCGGGCCGCCTCCGGGTTGAGCGCCTTCGATGCCCTGGTCGCCGACAGCGCGGCACGGGCGCCGATGCGCGCAACCCTGTCCACCGACGACGTCGGCCCGCTGTGCGCCTTCCTCGCCAGCGACGGCGCCCGCGCCATCACCGGCTCCACGCTGTACGTGGATGGCGGCTACCACATCCTCAACTAGCCAGCCCCTTTCGCACGTGCCGAGCCGATACCGACCATGACCTCTTCCCCCCCCCGGACGACCCCCCTGCTGCCCCGGGCCTGTGCGGGTCTTCTCGCCGCGGCGCTGGCCGGTTGCGCCTCAATGGCGCCGCGCTACGAAACGCCACCGCTTCCCGTGCCCGACGCATGGCTCGGCTACGTCGCGGCCGATGCCCCGGGCGTCGACGCCACCACGCTGCCCTGGCGCGACTATTTCCGCGACCCGGCGCTGCAGCGCCTGATCGAGACCGCGCTGGCCAACAACCGCGACCTGCGCATCGCCGCGCTGCGCACGGAGGAGGCGCGCGCGGCGTTCCGCATCCAGCGCGCCGACCAGTTCCCCGGGATCGGGATCGGCGCCCAGGGCGCGCGTGCGCGCGTACCGGGCGACCTCAACCTCACCGGCCAATCGGTGGTCAGCGGCGAGTACCGCGCCGAAGTCGGCCTGAGCAGTTGGGAACTGGATCTGTGGGGACGCGTGCGCAGCCTGAAGGAATCGGCCCTGCAGGCGTGGCTCGCCACCGATGCCGGGCGCCGCGCGGTCGAACTGGCGCTGATCGTCCAGGTCGCCGATGGCTACCTGGGGCTGCGTGAACTGGACGAGCGCGTGGCGATCGCGCGCCGCACCGTGGATTTGCGCGCGGAGTCCTACCGCATCTTCCAGCGCCGCCAGGAAGTCGGCTCGACCTCCCGGCTGGACCTGACCCAGGTGCAGACCCTGTTGACCCAGGCGCAGGCGCTGCTGGCCCAGCTCGAACGCGCGCGCGCCAGCCAGTACCACGCACTGGCCCAGTTGGTCGGCGCCGATCCCGGCGCACTCCCAGCCCGCGCGCCGTTCGACGAGGACACGGTGCTGGCGGCGCTGCAGCCAGGGCTGCCTTCGGACCTGCTGGTCCGTCGCCCAGACCTCATCGCCGCCGAGCATCAGCTGCGTGGCGCCCATGCCAACATCGGCGCCGCGCGCGCGGCGTTCTTCCCGCGCATCGCCCTGACCGGCAGTTGGGGCACGGCCAGCGCCGAGCTCGATGGCCTGTTCGATTCCGGCAGCCGCGCGTGGACCTTTCTGCCGACGCTGTCGCTGCCGATCTTCGACGCGGGCCGTCGCCGCGCCAACCTGGAGCTCAGCGAAGTGCGCCGCGACATCGCGGTGGCCCAGTACGAGAAATCCATCCAGACCGCGTTCCGCGAGGTCGCCGACGCGCTGGCGGCCCGCCACTGGCTGGCCGAGCAGTTGCAGGTGCAGACCGTCGCGCGCCAGGCCCTGGCCGAACGCTCCCGGCTGGCCCAACTGCGCTACGACAACGGCTCGGCCGCCTATCTCGAAGTCCTCGACGCGCAGCGCAACCTGCTGGACGCCGAGCAGCAACTGGTGCAGGTGCGCCGTGCGCTGCTGTCCAGCCAGGTCGCGCTGTACGGCGCGCTCGGAGGCGGGCCTGGCCAGCGCTCCGGTGGCGCTGAAGCAGGCCTTTCCACCCATTCGCAACGGGCGTCGGACATACCATGAGCAAAGCATCGTCCCTTTTTTCCAAGAAACGCATCGTCCCCGCCACGCTGGTCGTCGCCGTCGCGGTGCTGGCCTGGTGGGGCTGGCAGCGCTGGTCCGACCACGGTCCGGGCGAGGGATTCGCCAGCGGCAACGGGCGCATCGAGGCCACCGAGATCGACGTGGCCACCAAGTTGCCCGGCCGGGTGGAGGAGATCCTGGTGCGCGAGGGCGACTTCGTGCAGGCCGGGCAGACGCTGGCGCGGATGCAGACCGACACCCTGCGCGCCCAGTACGACCAGGCCGAGGCCGGGCGGCAACAGGCCGAGCACGGCGTGGCCGCGGCCCAGGCGCAGATCGCGCTGCGGCAGAGCGAGGTGGCCACCGCGCAGGCGCTGGTCGCCCAGCGCGAGGCCGAGCTCGATGCCGCGCGCCGCCGGCTGGCACGTTCGGAGACGCTTTCGGTGGAGGGCGCCTCCTCGGCCCAGGAACTGGACGACGACCGCGCGCGGGCACGCGCCAGCCAAGCGGCGGTCGCGGCGACCCGGGCCCAGGCCGCCGCTGCTCAGGCGGCCGTGCGCGCCGCCGAGGCACAGCTGGTCGGGGCGCAGTCCACGGTCCGCGCGGCCGAGGCCGCGGTGGCGCGGATCCAGGCCGACATCGACGACAGCGCGCTCAAGTCGCCGCGCGCCGGCCGGGTGCAGGTGCGCGTGGCGCAGCCGGGCGAAGTGCTCGGCGCCGGCGGGCGCGTGCTCAACCTGCTCGACCTGTCCGACGTCTACATGACCTTCTTCGTGCCCGAGACCAGCGCCGGCCGCATCGCCATCGGCAGCGAGGTGCGGATCGTGCTCGACGCCGCGCCGCAATACGTGATCCCGGCCACGATCTCCTTCGTCGCCAGCCAGGCCCAGTTCACGCCCAAGACGGTGGAGACCGCCAACGAGCGCCAGAAGCTGATGTTCCGCGTGCGTGCGCAGATTCCCGAGGATCTTCTGCGTCGGCATCTGGAGCAGGTCAAGACCGGAGTGCCCGGGGTGGCCTGGCTGCGCACCGATGCCAGCCATGAGTGGCCCGCCAACCTGGCCATCAAGCTGCCAGCCCAGCCCGCGCAATGAGCGAGAGCACGACGCCCCACGCCAGCGGCTGGGTCGTGCGCCTGAAGGGCGTGCACCAGCGCTATGGCCAGGTCGAGGCGCTGGCGGGCATAGATCTGGACATTCCCGAAGGCCGCATGGTCGGCCTGATCGGGCCGGACGGCGTGGGCAAGTCCAGCCTCATGGCGCTGATCTCCGGGGCGCGCAAGATCCAGGAAGGCAGCGTCGAGGTGCTGGGCGGCGACATGGCCCAGCGCCGGCACCGCGAGGCCGTCTGCCCGCGCGTGGCCTACATGCCGCAGGGCCTGGGGCGCAACCTCTATCCCACGCTGTCGGTGGAGGAGAACCTGCAGTTCTTCGCGCGCCTGTTCGGCCATGACGCGGCCGAGCGGCGCCGGCGCATCGACGATCTCACCCAGGCCACGGGCCTGCGCAAATTCCTGGAGCGGCCGGCCGGCAAGCTGTCGGGCGGCATGAAGCAGAAGCTGGGCCTGTGCTGCGCGCTGATCCACGACCCCGACCTGCTCATTCTTGACGAGCCCACCACGGGCGTGGACCCGCTGGCGCGCGCCCAGTTCTGGGACCTGATCGCGCGCATCCGCCGCCAGCGCCCCGGCATGAGCGTGCTGGTGGCCACGGCCTACATGGACGAGGCCCAGCGCTTCGACTGGCTGGTGGCCATGGACGAGGGCCGCGTGCTGGCCACGGGCACGCCGGCCGAGCTGCTGCAGCGCACGGACAGCCGCTCGCTGGAAGAGGCCTTCATCGCCCTGCTGCCCGAAGAGAAAAAGCGCGGCCATGCGCCCGTCACCATTGCACCCCTGCCCGAGGGTGGCGAGGACGACATCGCCATCGAGGCCAGGGACCTGACCATGCGATTTGGCGACTTCGTCGCCGTGGACCATGTGTCCTTCCGCATCCGCCGCGGCGAGATCTTCGGCTTCCTGGGCTCCAACGGCTGCGGCAAGAGCACCACCATGAAGATGCTGACCGGCCTGCTGCCGGCCAGCGAGGGCCAGGCCTGGCTGTTCGGCCAGCCCGTGGACCCGCGCGACATCGACACGCGCCGCCGCGTGGGCTACATGACCCAGGCGTTCTCGCTGTACGGCGAGCTGACCGTGCACCAGAACCTGGTGCTGCATGCGCGCCTGTTCGGCGTGCCAGAGGCGGACATTCCCGCGCGCGTGTCCGAGATGCTGCAGCGCTTTGACCTGCAGGCCGCGCAGCACAGCCTGCCGGCCGCCCTGCCGCTGGGCATGCGCCAGCGCCTGTCGCTGGCCGTGGCCATGGTGCACAAGCCCGAGCTGCTCATCCTGGACGAGCCCACCTCGGGCGTGGACCCCGTGGCGCGCGACGGCTTCTGGCGCCTGCTGGTGGAGCTGTCGCGGCGCGACCGCGTGACCATCTTCATCTCCACCCACTTCATGAACGAGGCCGAGCGCTGCGACCGCATGTCCATGATGCATGCGGGCAAGGTGCTGGACAGCGACACGCCCGCGCGCCTGGTGGCCAAGCGCGGCGCGGCCACGCTGGAGGAAGCCTTCATCGGCTACCTGGTCGAGGCCGGTGGCGGCGAGGCCCCGGCCGCCGAGGAACCGGCCGCGCCTGCCGCCCCCGCTGCCGTGGAAACGCACACTGCGCGCCGCCGCCATTTCAGCGCCCAGCGCATGCTCAGCTATGTCTGGCGCGAAGCGCTGGAGCTGCAGCGCGACCCGGTGCGCGCCACGCTGGCCCTGGTGGGCTCGCTGATCCTGATGTTCGTGATGGGCTACGGCATCAGCCTGGACGTGGAGGACCTGCGCTTTGCCGTGCTGGACCGCGACCAGACCACCATCAGCCGCAGCTATGCGATGAGCCTGTCGGGCTCGCGCTACTTCATCGAGCAGCCGCCGCTGACCGACTACGACGCACTGGACCGCCGCATGCGCAGCGGCGAGCTGACCCTGGCCATCGAGATCCCCCCGGGCTTTGCGCGCGATGTGCTGCGCGGCGGCTCCGTGCAGGTGGGCGCCTGGTTCGACGGCGCCATGCCCACGCGCGCCGAGACCGTGCGCGGCTACCTGCAGGGCATCCACCAGCACTGGCTGACCGAGCAGGCGCGCGAGCGCCTGGGCGTGGCGCCGGCCGGCCTCATCGACATCCAGACGCGCTTTCGCTACAACCCCGACGTGCGCAGCCTGCCGGCCATGGTGCCGGCCGTCATGCCCCTGATGCTGCTGCTTTTGCCCGCCATGCTGACGGCGCTGGCCGTGGTGCGCGAGAAGGAAAGCGGCTCCATCACCAACCTCTACGTCACGCCGGTCACGCGCACCGAATTCCTGCTGGGCAAGCAACTGCCCTATGTGGTGCTGGCCATGCTGAACTTCCTGCTGATGTGCCTGATGGCCGTCACCCTGTTCGGCGTGCCCGTGACGGGCAGCTTTGCCACGCTGGCCCTGGCGGCGCTGATCTTCAGCGGCGCCTCCACGGGCTTCGGCCTGCTGGCCTCCACGCTGACGCGCAGCCAGATCGCCTCGATGTTCCTGGTGCTGATCGGCACGCTGATCCCCACCACGCAGTTCGCAGGCCTGGTCGACCCCGTGTCCTCGCTGGAGGGCGTGGGCCGCGCCATCGGCGAGGTCTATCCGGCCAGCCACATGATCGCCATCAGCCGCGGCGTGTTCAGCAAGGCGCTGGGCTTTCGGGAGCTGGCCGGCTCGTTCGGGCCGCTGCTGCTGTCCGTGCCGGCGATCCTGGGCCTGGCCATTGCGCTGACCAGAAAGCAGGAGAACTGACATGCGCACCCGCCTTTTCTCCAACATCTACCGGCTGGGCGTCAAGGAGCTGTGGAGCCTGTGGCGCGACCCCGTGCTGCTGGTGCTCATCGCCTATGTGTTCACGGTCTCCATCTACACGGCGGCCACGGCCATGCCCGAGAGCCTGCACAACGCGCCCATCGCCATCGTGGACGAGGACGGCTCGCCGCTGTCGCAGCGCATCGCGGGCGCCTTCTATCCGCCGCAGTTCGCGCCGCCGGCCATGATCGACCGCACGCAGATGGACCCGGGCATGGACTCGGGCACCTACACCTTCGTGCTCAACATCCCGCCCAACTTCCAGCGCGACGTGCTGGCCGGCCGGCAACCCGCGCTGCAGCTCAACATCGACGCCACCCGCATGAGCCAGGCCTTCACCGGCAACAGCCACGTGCAGCAGATCATCAACCTGGAGGTCAACGAGTTCGTGCGGCGCCAGCGCGGCAGCACCGCGATGCCGGTCGAACTGGCGCTGCGCGCGCGCTTCAATCCGTCGCTGGACAAGACCTGGTTCGGCGGGCTGATGCGGATCATCAACAACGTCACCATGCTCTCGATCATCCTCACCGGCGCGGCGCTGATCCGCGAGCGCGAGCACGGCACCATCGAACACCTGCTGGTGATGCCGGTCACCCCGGCCGAGATCATGCTCTCCAAGGTCTGGTCGATGGGGCTGGTGGTGCTGGTGACCGCCTTCGTCTCGCTCAACCTGGTGGTGCGGGGTCTGCTGGGCGTGCCGATCGAAGGTTCGCTGGCGCTGTTCGTGGTCGGCGCGGCGCTGTGCCTGTTCGCGACCACCTCGCTGGGCATCTTCCTGGCCACGCTGGCGCGCAACATGCCACAGTTCGGCATGCTGCTGGTGCTCGTGCTGCTGCCGCTGCAGCTGCTGTCGGGCGCCATGACGCCGCGCGAAAGCATGCCGCAGCTGGTGCAGACCATCATGCTGGCCGCGCCGACCACCCACTTTGTCGAGCTGTCGCAGGCCATCCTCTACCGCGGCGCCGGCATCGGCGTGGTCTGGAAGCCCTTCCTGGCCCTGGCGCTGATCGGCTCGGCCCTGTTCGCGCTCGCGCTCACCCGTTTCCGCAGGACCATCAGCCAGATGGCCTGAATCCGTCCCTGACTCGGGACTTCCACTCAGTGAGGCACTACCCATGACCACCGAAACGCTTCCCCTGAACCTCCTCAAGGCCAACGCCGAACTGCAGTTGCGCCTGACTCGCTTGCTGCAGGAAAGCAGCCATCAATGGCTGGACTCGGTGAAGGAGGCCAGTTCGCAGGGAATCGCGGAAACCTCGGCCGAGATCGAAGGCGTGCTGCGTTCGGCAAACTGGCAGGCACTGGCGTCGTTGCCGCCTGAAGCCTTCTGGCGTCAGTTCCAGGGCCGCGTTGCGCACGTGCAGACGTTCCAACAGGTCGCGATCAAGAACCAGGCGGCCTTCACGTCGGGACTGCAGCAGGCCATCGAGAGCTGGCACAAGGCCGTGAGCAGCGCGCTCGGCAGCGACAATTCCGCGTCGCCCTTCGCCGACGTCTTCAAGCAGTGGAATGCCTTGTGGTCGCAGACGACCGAGGCCACCCAGCGCAAGGCGCCCAAGGGAGACTGATCGGAATGGGCACGACAACACATACTGCGCTGGTCACTGGCGGCATGGGAGGGCTGGGCGAGGCCATCGCCCGCCATCTGCATGATGCCGGGCATACGGTGCTGGTCACCCACGCACGCAGCGACGAAGCCGCCAGCCTGTGGCTGAGGAAAGAGGCCGATGCCGGTTACACCTTCCAGTGCTACGACGTGGATGTGGCCGACTGGGCTTCGACCCAGGCAATGGCCGAGCGCATCGCCGCCGACGGGCATGTGGTGGACATCCTGGTCAACAACGCCGGCATCACCCGTGACGCGACCTTCCGCAAGCTGAGCAAGGAGAACTGGGACGCGGTGCTCCGGGTCAACCTGGACTCGATGTACAACGTCACCCGGCTGTTCATCGACGGCATGCTCGAACGCGGCTGGGGCCGCATCGTCAACATCTCCTCGATCAACGGCTCCAAGGGCCAGTTCGGCCAGACCAACTACTCGGCGGCCAAGGCCGGCATCCACGGCTTCACCAAGGCGCTGGCGCAGGAGGTGGCGCGCAAGGGCATCACCGTCAACACCATCTCGCCAGGCTACCTGGCCACGCAGATGGTGATGGCCGTGCCCGAGGACGTGCGCAACCAGATCATCGCCGGCATCCCGGTCGGGCGCCTGGGCCGTCCCGATGAGATCGCCGCGCTGATCGGCTTCGTCGCCGGCGATGCCGCCGGCTTCCTCACCGGCAGCAACCTGTCCATCAACGGCGGCCAGCACATGTACTGACGCCGCGCCCCGCCGCCGGTCGCGCCGGCGGTCAGGCGCCCTCCAGCGAAGAAAAGGACATGAGATGAGCAACGACATTGCAATCCTGGCGGCCACCCGCACCGCCATCGGCAGTTTCCAGGGCACGCTGTCCGGCCTGCCGGCCCACGCCCTGGGTGCGGCGCTGATCCGCGGCATCCTCGAGAAGACCGGCATCGCGCCCGCGGAGATCGACGAGGTCGTCCTGGGCCAGATCCTCACCGCCGGCAGCGGCCAGAACCCGGCGCGCCAGGCCGCGATCGCGGCGGGCCTGCCGCACGCGGTTCCCGCGCTGAGCCTCAACAAGGTCTGCGGCTCGGGCCTGAAGGCGGTGCACCTGGCCGCGCAGGCGATCGCCCTGGGCGACGCCGACCTGGTCCTGGCCGGTGGCCAGGAGAGCATGAGTCTGGCCCCCTACGTGCTGCCCAAGGCACGCACCGGCCTGCGCCTGGGCCATGCGCAACTGGAGGACAGCCTGATCCGCGACGGCCTGTGGGATGCCTTCAACGACTACCACATGGGCATCACCGCCGAGAACCTTGCCGAGCGCTACGGCATCACCCGCGAGCAGCAGGACGCCTTTGCCGCGGACTCGCAGCGCAAGGCCGCCGAGGCCATCGCCGCCGGCCGCTTCCGCGACGAGATCACCCCGATCTCGATCCCGCAGCGCAAGGGCGACCCGGTCGTGTTCGACACCGACGAACAGCCGCGCGCCGGAACCACCCTCGAATCGCTCGCCAAGCTCAGGCCCGCCTTCAAGAAGGACGGCACGGTCACCGCCGGCAACGCCTCCACGATCAACGATGGCGCCGCAGTGCTGCTGCTGGCCAGTGCCGAGAAGGTTAAGGCCCTGGGCCTGCCGGTGCTGGCCTGGATCAAGGCCTGGGCCAGCGCCGGCGTCGATCCGGCGATCATGGGCATCGGCCCGGTGCCGGCCACGCGCAAGACGCTGGAAAAGGCCGGCTGGAGCCTGGATGAGCTGGACCTGATCGAGGCCAACGAAGCCTTCGCGGCGCAGTCGCTGGCGGTATCGAAGGACCTCGGTTGGGACATGGACAAGGTCAACGTCAACGGCGGCGCGATCGCGCTCGGCCACCCGATCGGCGCTTCCGGCGCGCGCATTCTGGTCAGCCTGATCCATGAGCTGATTCGCCGGGATGGCAAGAAGGGCTTGGCAACGCTGTGCATCGGCGGCGGTCAGGGCGTTGCGCTGGCTATCGAGCGCTGAACGAGATTGCCGCGAAGGGAGACCGAAGCCATGAACCAGAGTGCAACTTCAGATCGGCCGACACTGGGGCAGCTGCTGCAGGACCCGATCGGCCTTGCCCGCGCGGCCACCGAGTATGCGACCGACACCTGGCAGCGTCTGGCGCTGTATGCGGACATACAGCGCCAGCGCGGCAACCAGTACCAGGCCCACTTGCGGGAAGCAGTACCGAACGTCCTCGATTTCCCCGCCGAGCTGGTGATGAAGGGCACCGATCTTCCCCGCCCGGTCAACTACGGTCTGGTGCGCATCCTGCCGTTGGCCGACCAACCGGTCGACCCCCTTAAGCGCCCGTTCGTGGTGGTCGATCCCCGTGCCGGCCACGGGCCGGGTATCGGCGGCTTCAAGCCTGAAAGCGAAATCGGCGCGGCACTGGCCGCAGGGCATCCCTGCTATTTCGTCGGCTTCTCTCCTGATCCCATTCCGGGTCAGACCATCGAGGACGTCATGCATGCCGAAGCAGCGTTCATGCGCAAGGTCGCCGAACTGCATCCGCAAAGCGTAGGCAAACCGGCGGTGATCGGCAACTGCCAGGCGGGCTGGCAGATCCTGATGACAGCGGCAGTATGGCCCGATCTGTTCGGCCCGATCATCGTTGCCGGCGCGCCGCTGTCCTACTGGGCCGGCGACAACCCGATGCGCTACGGCGGTGGTCTGACCGGCGGAAGCTGGCTGACCTCGCTGACCAGCGACCTCGGCGCCGGCCGCTTCGATGGCGCCTGGCTGGTGAAGAACTTCGAGAATCTCGATCCGGCCAACACGCTGTGGAAGAAGCAGTACCAGCTCTACAGCCAGGTCGATACCGAGGGGCCGCGCTATCTCGGGTTCGAGAAATACTGGGGCGGCCACGTCTTCCTCAACGATGTCGAGATGCAGTACATCGTCGACAACCTGTTCATCGGCAACAAGCTGGCCACCGCCAAACTGGTCACCTCCGACGGCGTGCGCATCGACCTGCGCAACATCCGCTCGCCGATCGTGGTGTTCTGCTCCTACGGCGACAACATCACCCCGCCGCCGCAGGCGCTGGGCTGGATCACCGACCTGTACCGCGACGACAACGACGTCCTCGGCCACGACCAGACCATCGTCTACGCCACGCACGACAGCATTGGCCACCTGGGCATCTTCGTCTCCGGTAGCGTCGGCCGCAAGGAACACCGCAAGTTCACGGCCAACATCGACATCATCGACCAGTTGCCCGCCGGGGTGTTCAAGGCAGAGATCGGCGACGTGCCGCAGCAGGACGGCCCGCCCGACGCCAGCCAAGACCCGTTCTTGCTCAGGCTGAGCCTGAGCAGCGTCGAGCAAGTACGCGCGATCGTCAAGCCCGATCCGCGCAGCGAGCGGCGCTTTGCCGCGGCCGCGCACGTGTCGGAGATCAACCTGGCGCTGTACCAGAGCTACCTGCAACCCTGGGTGCGCGCGTTTTCCACGCCTTTTTGCGCGCAGTGGATGCAGCGGCTGCATCCGGCACGCATGGCCTATGAGTGGTGGTCGGATGACCATCCGCTAGCCGGCTTTGTCCGCGAGGCGGCGGCACAGGTCCGCGGGCAGCGCCAGTCGGCCACCGCCGACAATCCTTTCCTCCAGGCGCAGCAGGCGCTGTCGGACGCGGTGGTCTCGATGCTCGATCAGTACCGCGACAGCCGCGACCAGATCTACGCGACGATCTTCGACACGCTCTACAGCTTGCCTTGGGTTCAAGCATTGACCGGCCAGAACATGCGCGACGAGCGCTCGCCGCGCCAGCACCCGGGCGACACGCCCGAACACCGAAAGTTCATGGCCGACAAGCTGGCGGAGCTGAAGGAAAGCTTTCTCGTCGGTGGCGCGCCGGAGGCGGCCATGCGCGCGCTCACGCACATCTTCAGCGCGCGCGGCGAGGCGGACGAGCGGCATTTCCGCCACGCCGCCGAACTCGTCCCGCCCGAGCGCCGCGTCGAAATCGACGTCCAGGCCTTCCGCCAGCTTGGCCGCCAGCAAGTGCTGCTGATGCGGCTCGACAGCCAGGCGGCGCTGGCGGCCATCCCCTACCTTCTCAGGGATGCCTCCGCCGACGAGATACGCCAGGCGGCCAAGGCGATCGTCGACGTGGTCACCGCCGGCGATCCACTGTCGCAAGACGAGCAGGCCCGTCTGCAGCAGATGCTCGATCTGTACGAACGGGCCGCGCGGCAGGCACAGCCTTCGACCGAGGCTGCGGCGCAGGCCGCGCAGCCGCCATCGGCGCCGTCAGCGAGCAGCCCTCGGCACACGGTTTCGCCGAAATCGGCTCCTCCGAACCCGGCCAAGGCCAGTTCCTCGCGCAAGGTACCGAGCGCGCCCTCGGCCACGCCGAATCCGCGCGGCAGGCGGCGCCCATGAGTCTGCACCGACGCCAATCGCGCACGGCGGTGCGCCTGTACGGGCATTTCTGGCGCCTGAGCAGTCTTTCGAGGAACCACCAATGATGACACAACATGCGGGTTCTGCCGTATCGCCCGCCAGTGCCGCACTGGCGGTGCTGCGCAATCGCACGTTCGACGAAATCGCCGTCGGCGACACGGCGGGCATCCAGCGCACGCTGACCCCGCAGGACATGCAGCTGTTCATGCTGCAATCTGTCGGCTTCAAGCCGCAGCAGGTCGACGCGCAGTCTGCTGCCGCCAGTCCATTGCTTGGCGTAATCGCCCACGGCATGTGGGGCGGGTCGCTGATTTCCGCGGTTTTGAGCAGCCAGCTTCCGGGGCCAGGCACCGTCTATGTCAGCCAGGACCTGCGTTTTCTGCGGCCGGTCAAGGTGGGCGATACGCTGGCCGTCCAGGTGCAGGTCACGGAAAAGCACGCGCAGACGCAGCACGTCGTGTTCGCTTGCCGTTGCGTCAACCAGCAGGGCGAGGACGTCATCGAAGGCCGGGCGGAGGTCGTCGCGCCGGCCGAGCGGATCGAATGCGAGCGCGCCGCGCTACCGGAGATCCGCATGGGCGTGCAGGGGGACGCCGGCCTGCAGCGCCTGCTGGCGCACGTCGCGCCGCTTGGCGCGATCCGGGTGGCGGTGGTCCATCCATGCGATGCCGTGAGCCTTTCTGCCGCCTTGGAGGCGCGCCAGGCCGGTCTGATCGAGCCGATTCTGATCGCACCACGGGGTCGACTGGAGGCGGTCGCGGCTGAGGCGGGCCTGAATCTGGCGGACATCGCCATCATCGATGCCGCCCACAGCCATGATGCCGCACGGCAGGCGGCTGAGCTGGCGGCGTCCGGCGAGGTGGAGGCGCTGATGAAGGGCAGTCTGCACACCGATGAACTGATGGCTGCGGTGGTGGATCGCGCCGCTGGCCTGCGTACCAAGCGCCGGATCAGCCATTGCTTCGTGCTGCAAACCCCGCATTACCCGCGTCCATTCATCGTTACCGATGCCGCCATCAACCTTGCGCCCGGCTTGGAACAGAAGGCCGACATCATCCGTAACGCGATCGACCTGGCCCATGCCATTGGCGTGGCCGAGCCCAAGGTGGCCATCCTGGCGGCGGTGGAGACGGTCAATCCGACGATGCCGGCCACGCTGGATGCCGCAGCACTGTGCAAGATGGCCGATCGCGGTCAGATCGCAGGCGGCGTACTCGACGGACCGCTGGCCTTTGACAATGCTGTGTCGATCGCCGCTGCGCGCACCAAGGGCATCAACTCGAAAGTGGCCGGGCAGGCCGACATCCTCGTGGTACCGGATCTGGAGAGCGGCAACATGCTGGCCAAGCAGATCATGTACATGGGCGAGGCCGCCAGCGCCGGCATCGTGCTGGGAGCCAAGGTGCCGGTCATTCTGACCAGTCGTGCCGATTCGCGGCAATCGCGCATCGCCTCCTGCGCCATTGCACTGATGCTGGCGCACCGCTATCGGACCGCTCCACCGTGACGCGGTCGCATCCACGTTGCAGGCGAGCCGCCCACCCAACCCAATCAGAGGAACCACTGTCATGAAATACACTTTCTCCGGCCAATCCGTCCTCGTCACCGGCGCCGCGTCGGGCATCGGCGAAGCCACCGCCCGGCTATTGGCTGCCAACGGCCTGTCAGTGGTCGTCTCCGACATCCATCCTGAAAGCGTGCAGCGCGTAGTCGCCGCGATCACCGCCGCCGGCGGTACGGCCATCGCCAATCTATGCGACGTGTCCAAGGCCGATCAGGTGCAGGCTGCCGTCGAAACGGCAGTGCAACGTTTCGGCGGGCTGCACTACGCGGTCAACAACGCCGGGATCGGCGGCCAGGCCGGGGCCGTCGGCGAAATGTCGTTGGATGCGTGGCAACAAGTGGTCGACGTCAACCTGAACGGCGTGGCCTACGGCCTGCGCTACCAGATCCCGGCCATCCTCGCCGCCGGCGGCGGGGCGGTCGTCAACATGTCCTCGATCCTCGGCTTGGTAGGTATCGCAACCGCGCCGGCCTACAACGCCGCCAAACATGCCGTTACCGGGCTGACCCGTTCCGCCGCGCTGGCCTACTCGGCAAAGGGCGTGCGCGTGAATTCGTTGCATCCAGGTTACGTGGACACACCCATCCTCGATAACCTGGACGCCTCGGTGCGCACCGAATTGGTCGGGCTGCACCCCATCGGCCGTCTCGGCAACGCCGAGGAAATCGCGCACGCAACGGCCTTTCTCCTGTCCGACGGCGCCAGCTTCATTACCGGCGCGGCATTGACCGCCGATGGCGGCTACACCGCCCAATGACCTCCCGCCAACCGAATGAGAACGCCCATGAACGACAAACCTGATCTCGCCGACACGCTTTCCGGCATTTTGTCGCGCAACTGGTGGGTGCTGCTTCTGCTGGGCCTATTGGCGATCATGTTTGGCTTGCTGGCACTGTTGTCACCCCTTGGCGCAGCAGCCGTGCTGACGTTGTGGTTGGGCGTGCTGGCCATCGCTGAAGGGGTCGTGGTTCTGGCCGGGGCCATCCGGGGCTCGGCGCCGGTCTCGCGCGGCTGGGCGGTGTTCTATGCGCTGGTGTCCTTGGCATTCGGCATCATGGCCACGCTCGACCCGCTGAACATGGCCGGCACCTTGCTATTGCTCGTCGCGGTGTGGCTGGCGATCAGCGGTATCTACCGCATCGTGTTCGCGATCCGCGTGCGTAAGCGCGCGCGACACGAATGGCTGCTGATTCTCAGTGGCCTACTTGCGGTGCTGATGGGCGTACTGTTCGCGCTCTACCCGCTGTCTGGTCTGGTGGTCACCACGCTGTGGATCGGCGCGTCGGCGCTGATCTACGGTGTGTTGCAAGTCGTGGCCGCTTTCCGCTTGCGCAGGTTGGGCAAAGCATGACCGAGCCGACCGAAAGCTTGATCCTGGTGCTGAACTGCGGTTCGTCAAGCATCAAGTTCGCGCTGTTCGCAGCCGATGTACACCCGCTTGCGCGCACGCCGTTGTGGAATGGCAAGGTGCAGGGCATCGGCGGACCGGCGCCGGACTTCGGCGAAACCGGCGTTGCCCCGCACCGCGTCGAACTGGACGCAGGGCATCCACATTCCGCGGCGCTCCAGGTCATCCGCGAGCGCATCCGGACGCGCTTGAACGGGCGGCGTGTGGTTGCGGTAGCGCACCGCGTGGTGCACGGCGGCACCAAGTACTCGGCGCCCACCCGCGTCGATGCGCAGACGCTGGCCGACCTGCGCAGCTACGTCCCGCTGGCCCCGCTGCATCAGCCGTTTGCGCTGGAGGCCATGGACATCCTGTTGCGCGAACACCCGGACATCGTCCAGGTTGCCTGCTTCGATACCGCCTTCCACCGTACGTTGCCGAAGGTGGAGCAGCTACTGCCCCTGCCGCACGCCGCCTGGGCGCGCGGATTGCGCCGCTACGGATTCCACGGGCTGTCCTACGAATACATGGCGGCCGCGCTGCCCGAACGCCACGGAGACCTGGCCAGCGGCCGGGTCATCGTCGCCCATCTCGGCAGCGGCGCCAGCCTGTGCGCGATGCGTGGCTTGCACAGCGTTGCGACGACCATGGGCTTCTCCGCCCTCGACGGCCTGATGATGGGCACCCGCACCGGCGCGCTCGATCCGGGCGCCGTGATCTACCTGATGGAGATCGAGAAGCTGAGCCTGGAGCAAGTGGCGCACATCCTGTACCACGAATCGGGGCTGCTCGGCGTGTCCGGCATCTCGGCCGAGCCGCGTGTGCTGCTGCAGAAGGAAACCGGCAACGACGAAGACGCCGCCCGCGCGCGTGACGCGCTCTCGCTTTACGTGCGCCGCATCGTCCGTGAAATCGGCGCGTTGGTCGCCGTGCTGGGCGGACTGGACCTGCTGGTCTTCACCGCCGGCGTTGGCGAACACAGTCCCGAGATACGCCGCCGCGTCTGCGAGTCCCTGGGCTTCCTGCCATTGCGGCTCGACGCGCCCGCCAATCTGGCCAACGCGCCCGTCATATCCGCCGCCGACAGCGAAGTCATCGTCGGCGTCGAGCCGACGAACGAGGAATGGGTCGCGGCGCGGGCCGCACTGACCCTGTGCCGGACTGGCGTCGAGGCATGAATGAGCTCTGCCGGCCTTTGCATCTGAACCGGTTGTGCACACGCGCGAAGCCGAGCGGGAAACGCGCTCCCGGGTGGCTACTGGCCCGAGCGTCGCGGCGTGCGTGCCCCGCCAACCCACCACTACACACAACAGCGCTGGCGTCAGGAGGCGCTTTATCCCGATGAGCAACGAAGAAAGTCAACCATCTCCCGAGTCGATCGAAGCGCTCGATACCGAGGTTCATGCGGCTTGGGCAAGAGTCTGGTCCTCGCTGTCGCCCGAGTCACCGATGCTGGCCTGGATGGACTGGCTCACTCATCTGGCTACCAGCCCGGGCAAGCGGGCAGCCTTGTCCGATCTGGCCCGGGCGCAGTTAGAGCAGTGCCTGGACCTCCTCCGTGATGGGATCGAGGCGATGACCGAAGGCCGGGAACTGCCCGTGTTGCCGCCATCGGGTGACCGGCGCTTCAACGATGCCTCTTGGGATGCCTGGCCCTACAACCTGTGGCGCCGCGGCTACCAGTTGCAGAGCCAATGGTGGGAACAGGCTACACGAGGGGTCTGGGGCGTGGATCCGAAGCATCGGCGCCTGGTGGAGTTCTGCGCCAGGCAGTGGCTGGAGATGCTTTCGCCGGCCAATGTGGCCGCGCTCAATCCCGTCGTGTTGCGGCAGACCCAGGCAGAGAATGGCGCAAATCTCGCGCGGGGTTTCGAGTACTTCCTGGATGACCTTTTCCGCCAGTGGTCTGGCCGGCCGCCGGCGGGTGCCGAACGTTTCGAGGTCGGGCGCAATCTTGCCACGACGCCCGGGAAGGTCGTTCTCAGGAACGATCTGATCGAACTCATCCAGTACGCGCCCACGACAGAAAAAGTTCATGCCGAACCGATCCTGATCGTGCCTGCCTGGATCATGAAGTACTACATCCTCGACCTGTCGCCGCAGAATTCCCTCATCCGGCATCTGGTCGACCAGGGCCATACGGTCTTCTGCATCTCGTGGAAGAACCCAGGCAGAGAAGACCGCGACCTGGGCATGAACGAGTACCTGCGATTCGGACTGCATGCCGCGCTCGATGCCGTCAATGCGATCGTCCCCGGGCACAAAATCCATGCAACATGCAACCGGATACTGCCTGGGCGGCACGCTGCTGGCGATTGGCGCCAGCGCGATGGCGCGCGACGGCGACCAGCGCCTGGCGTCGCTGACGTTGCTGGCCGCGCAGACGGACTTCAGCGAACCGGGCGAACTTGGCTTGTTCATCAACGAAAGCCAGGTGTCGATGCTCGAAGCGTTGATGGACGAGACCGGCTATCTCACCGCCGAACAAATGAGCGGCGCTTTCAAGATGCTGCGCCCCTACGACATGGTGTGGTCGCGTCTGGTCAACGAATATCTGCTTGGCGAACGCAAGCCGATGAACGACCTGATGGCCTGGAACGCGGATGGCACGCACATGCCCGCCAAGATGCATTCGCAGTACCTGCGGCGGCTGTACCTGAACAACGACTTCAGCGCCGGCCTCTACCCGGTCGGCGGCCGTCCGACGTCGCTGGGCGATCTCACGCTGCCGATTTTCTGCGTGGGTACCACCACGGACCACGTCGCCCCCTGGCGCTCAGTGTTCAAACTGCACCTGTTCTCGCCGGCCGAGATCACCTTCGTCCTGACCAACGGCGGACACAACGCCGGGATCGTCAGCGAACCTGGGCATCCCCGGCGGCACTACCAACTGCGCACCCGCGCAACGGGTGAAAATTACATGGGTCCGGACGAGTGGCAGGCCTCGGCGCCCCGGCAGGAAGGCTCCTGGTGGACCGCTTGGTTCGAGTGGCTGCGGGCACGCTCGTCCAAGATGGTTGCTGCGCCCAGGATGGGCAACGCCAGAAAAGGGCTGCGTCCGGTCTGCGATGCGCCCGGGGCGTACGTCAGGCAACCGGGCGGCTCCGAACAGGATGCCGTTCCCACGAAGAACCCATCTTTGGGCACGTGCACGGACACCCCGCTGCCAGCAGACGCTGGCAGTCAGTCTGTCACTGAGCCTGGAGCCCGGTGCCAGTGAAGTCATGGTCGAGCCTGGATCTTCTTCAGCCATGGTGCCGGAGCTCTTCTCGGCTTGCTTGACTATCGCTTTTCGAGCATCAGAGCGGCGGTGCCCGACGTGGGTGCCGAGTCCCTGCAACACGCACCGGTGTGGCGTGGCCAGGTGCGCGGCTTCAGCCCGCGCGTGTCACGCCGCTTCCATATCGAATTGGCGCGGGCCACCAACGCTTATGCCGTCTCCACGCCCCCAAGCCGCGGCTGGGGGGCGTCGAGCCGACCAACGAGGAGTGGATCGCCGCGCGGGACGCGCGGCATCTGCTGAGCACAGCCCCTTCCACGATTTCATGACTTGAGGAGATACGGTATGTACGCACGCGTTCTGGTTCCACTCGATGGCAGCGCCACAGCACGTCTGGCGCTGGACCATGCGTCACATCTGTCCGGTATGAGCGGAGCGACCATCGTGCTGCTCAACATCATCGAGGAGATGAGGCACAGCAACGGCTTCGAGCGCCCCATGGTCTACATCCAGGAAGTCCGGCCCCGCTTTCTGGCAGCCGGACAGGCGCTGCTGGACGAGGCCGCGGCGGAGCTGCGTCAGCGGGGCGTTCCGGTCGAAACCGTTCTACTGGAAAGCAAGGGTGATCGCGTGTCGGAACTCATTGCGAAACAAGCCGAGGCCAGCCAATGCGATCTGGTGGTGCTGGGAACCCATGGGCGCCGGGGCGTGGACCGGCTGCTGCTGGGCAGCGATGCCGAACAGGTGGCACGCATCGCACCGGTGCCCGTCATGCTGGTGCGCCAGAAGCAGGCCAACCCGCCGTCCTCTGCGACCGCGGCGACCTGAGATGCCGACGCCGCCCCGACGTGCACCTTCTCCGTCGTGGGAGCGCTTGCGCCGCTCCGCATGGGCCTGTGCCTGGTGGGTCATGCTGCTCGCACCGGCGACGCACGCAGTGGCACAGGATGCCAGGTGCAGCGGGAGCGATCCGCTGCGCTCGACAGGCACCTTGAACCTGCGTGTCGACAACGACATGTTCGGCGGTGTGGAGCAGGACCAGGGCTACACCAACGGGTTCCTGCTCAGTTGGGTGTCTCCGAATCTGGTGGACTATGTGGACGATCCCTGCCTGCCGCGCCTGGCCCGCAACCTGAACCACTATCTGGCCTGGCTGCGTCCCGACGGCTTCGACGAGCAGAACATGACGATCGGATTGGGGCAGGTGATGTACACGCCCACCGACCATCTCCGCACCGACCTCATCACCGACGACCGCCCCTATGCCGGGGCGTTGATGTTCAGCATGGGCTACAACGCACGCAAGGGTGACCAACTGCGCACGTCGCAGATCCGCTTCGGCATCGTCGGCCCCGCCGCGTACGCGAAGCAGACCCAAAGCTGGTGGCACGACGTCATCGATGTCGACCGATTCCATGGCTGGCACCACCAGTTGCGCAATGAACCCGTGCTGCAGGTGATCCATGAACGGCGCACGCGTGTCGCACGGCGCGAGGATGTCGATGGCTGGGGGTGGGACCTCACGCGGCATTGGGGCGCCAGCCTGGGCAACTTCGCGACCTATGCCAACGTGGGTGGCGAGTGGCGCTTCGGCCTGCGCCTGCCCGATGACTTCGGCACGGCCCCTTTGCGACCTGCCGGGGAGAACACCTCGCCGGTGCGCCTGCGGCCCGACGGAGCCTGGAACGGGCACTTGTTCGTTGCGCTCGATGCGCGCTGGGTGCTGCACGACATCACCCTGGATGGCAACACGTTCAAATCAAGCCACAGTGTCGACAAGCGCCCCTTCGTGGCCGACATCGGCTATGGCGTCGCCATGTACGTCGGTCAATGGCGGCTCGCCTTAGCGCGCTACCACCGCACGCGTGAGTTCCGGGGCCAGCGCGACATCCCGGTCTACGGCACCGTCACCATCGGGAGGCACTTCTGATGCAGGTCGATGCCTTCCTTGGAGTGACGCTGGCGATCCTGCTGCTGTTCGGCGGCAAGGGCCTGATCGCCCGCGTGGGCTGGCTGCGTCGCTACAGCATTCCCGAAGCGCTGGTTGGCGGCGTGCTCGGGGCTCTGGTCGTGTGCGCACTCCACTACGGCGCCGACATCACCGTTGCCTTCGATCAGAGCACCCGCGATGTCCTGCTGCTGTACTTCTTTGCCGCCATCGGGCTGAACAGCGACCTGCGCACGCTGGCCGCGGGGGGGCGCTCCTTCCTGGTCCTGACGGCGCTGGCGGTCGTCTTCATCCTCCTGCAGAACGCCACCGGGATGGGGCTGGCCAGTGCCTTCGGGATGGACCCCCGCGCCGGGCTGATGGTCGGCTCCATCTCGCTCACCGGCGGCGTGGGCACCACCGTCGCCTGGTCGGGCCACTTCTCGGAGCACCTGGGCATCGGCAACGCCCAGGAGCTGGGTCTGGCCGCGAACACGATCGGGCTCATCGCCGCGTGCATGATCGGCGGCCCCCTTGCCGCCTTTCTGATGCGCCGCCACCACGTCAGGCCTTCGGGTGAAACCGAACTGGAAGTAGGCGTGCTGCACCGCGATGAAGCGCGCGCGCACCTGGACTACCACGGCGCCTTGCTGGCGGTTTTCTGGCTCAACTGCACCCTGATGCTGGGACACGGCATTACGCAGTTGGCGGCTTTGTCGCCCTTGAAGCTGCCGAGCTTCGTGGGATGCCTGCTGGCCGGCATCGTGCTGCGGGCCGCTGCGGATCTGTTGACCACCAACGGCAGGGGTCGGCTCTGGAACTTCCCGAGCATGCAGCCGGGCCTGGCGCTGATCTCGGATATCTGCCTGGGACTGTTTTTGACCCTGGCGCTGATGGGGCTGAGGCTCTGGGAGCTGGAGCCGGTTCTGGTGTTCATCACGGTCGCCATGCTCGTGCAGATCACTCTGACCGTCGCCTACGTGCTGCTGGTGGTGTTCCGTGCCATGGGGCGCGACTATGAGGCCACCGTCGTGTGCGCGGGGTTCGGCGGCATTGCGCTGGGTTCGACCGCGACGGCTGTTGCCAACATGACCGCCGTGACCAGGGAGTTCGGCGCGGCGCGCCAAGCGTTCATCGTCGTGCCGCTGGTGTGCGGCTTCTCGATCGACCTGGTCAACGCCATCGTCATCGGCTGGCTGGCGAGGTGAGCCGTGAAGAAAAAAAGAGAACAAAGGATACAGAAGAATGACCCTGCAAAGACTGACCTTGGCATTGCCCGGCAACGAGGCCTTCGCCGCCCAGCTCTCGAAGGCGCTGAGCAGTAAGCTCGGGCGGCTCGAAACCCGCCACTTCCCCGACGGCGAAAGCTACGTGCGGCTGCATGGCGATCCGGCCGGACGCGCCGTGGATTTGGTCTGCACGCTGGCCCGGCCCGACGCGCAGTTCCTGCCCCTGGTGTTCGCGGCCGACGCGGCCCGCGACCTGGGCGCAAGCGAGGTCAACCTGGTCAGCCCCTACCTGGCCTACATGCGGCAGGACAAGCGCTTCCACGAGGGAGAGAGCGTCACCTCGCTGTCTTTTGCGCGCTTGATCTCCTCCACCTTCGACAAGCTGGTCACGGTGGATCCCCACCTGCACCGCCACCCGACCCTGGCATCGATCTACACCCTGCCGACCGCGACCTTGCAGGCCGCCCCCTTGTTGGCCGACTGGATCGCGGCCAACACCGAGCGGCCGTTGATCGTGGGGCCTGACGAAGAAAGCGAGCAATGGGCAGGCGACATCGCGACGCGCATCGGTGCGCCGTGCGTCGTGCTCACCAAGACCCGGTACGGCGACCGCCGCGTCGAGATCGCCGTGCCCGATCTGTCGGCCTGGCGCGAGCGCACGCCCGTGCTGGTCGATGACATCGCATCGTCCGGCCGGACCTTGATGCAGGCCGCACGCGGCATCGCCGCTCAAGGATTACCGCGGCCCGAGTGCGTGGTGGTGCACGCGCTGTTCGCCGATGACGCCTGGACTGAACTGGCGCCGCTGTTCTCGCGCATCACCTCGACCGACGCGGTTCCCCACCCGAGCAACCGCATTGCACTAGCCCATTTGGTCGCCAGCGCATTGAAGAGCCGTCAAGTCGACGACGACCGTGGCGGCCCGAGCAGAAGAACGACAGGAGCAACATCGTGATGAACGCAAGCGACGCAGACACATATTACGAATGGCGCATCGGCCTGGGGCCCATCCAGCACAGCGACATGACCGCCAAGCGCATCGACGCGACGATTTCCGACCTGGTGAGCCAGGGTCTTGTCGATCGCACGAAGGCCTACGAATTGCTGGCCGCGGCCGATCGCCTGACTTGCGTGGGGATGAACGTGGTCGCGCACATGACCTACGCCCAGCGCATCGACCTGTCCGGTACCTTCCTGGCCGCCGACGACTTCAAGGCCACGCCCGAAGGCCATACCGGTGGCTCGCTGAACATGGTGCCGGCTTTCGTGGGCTACCTGCTCGCCAACGCCCTGACGGGGCACACGCGCGGATGGCTGATGGGGCAAGGGCATTGCGTTGCCGCCATCGAAGCCATCAATGCGCTCACGGGCGACGTCTCACCGGCGCAGCGCGGTCGCTACGACCGCAGCGAAGCCGGCCTGTCGCGGCTGTGCGCCGATTTCTACTCCTACGCCATCGATCCACAGGGCCGCCCCGCCGTGCCGCTGGGCAGCCACGCCGGCCCAAACACCGCAGGCGCGGTGTCGGAAGGCGGCTACCTCGGCTTCGCCGGCCTGCAATACGTGCACATGCCCCTGCCCGGCGAAAGCCTGGTGGCCTTCCTGAGCGATGGCGCCTTCGAGGAACAGCGTGGCTCGGACTGGGCTCCCCGCTGGTGGCGTGCCGAGGACTGCGGCTACGCGATACCCGTGATGATCCTCAATGGCCGCCGCATCGAGCAGCGCACCCAGATCGTCCAGGAAGGTGGCGCGCCATGGCTGGCCGAAGACCTGCGCCACAACGGATTCGATCCCATGACCGTCGATGGCCGCGATCCGGCCGCCATCGCCTGGGGCATCATCTCGGCGGAACAGGCCCTGCAACGGTTCGCGGCGGACCCGGATCGCCGCTATCCGATGCGCCTGCCCTACGTGATCGCGGAGACCGAAAAGGGCTTCGGCTTTGCCGGCGCGGGCACCAATGCCGCGCACAACTTGCCCCTGTCGGGCAATCCGCACAACGATGCTGCCGCGCGCGAGGCATTCAACGCCAGCGCCGCCGCCTTGCATGTGCCGCCATCCGAACTCGACGCGGCGCTGGCCGCCTTGGCCACGCATGCCGGCCAGCAACGCCCGCTGGAAAGTGGCCACCCGATGGCGCATCGCCGTCCCAACGCCCCTGTGCTGCCCGAGCCGGTCTGGCAAGCCGAGGGCGAGAGCGGCAGCGCGATGGCGGCGCTCGACCGCTGGTTCGTCGATCTGGTCCGGGCCAACCCGGATCTGCGCGTGCGGGTCGGCAACCCGGATGAACTGGCAAGCAACAAGATGGGGGGCACGCTGGCGCTGCTCAAGCACCGCGTCAACGCGCCTGAGCCCGGTGTCCCGGAAGACCTGCACGGCGCAGTGATCACTGCGCTCAACGAGGAAGCCGTGGCGGCAGCAGCGTTGGGCAACAAGGCGGGGCTGAACCTGATCGTGAGCTACGAAGCCTTCGCCGTGAAGATGCTGGGCCTGCTCCGCCAGGAGATCATCTTCGCGCGCCGGCAAAAGGAGCTCGGACAAACGCCGGGCTGGCTGCCGGTGCCCTTGATCGTCACCTCCCACACCTGGGAAAACAGCAAGAACGAGCAATCGCACCAGGATCCGACCATCGCAGAGGCCTTGCTGGGCGAGATGTCCGACACCGCGCGCGTGCTGTTTCCGGTGGATGGCAATACAGCGGTGGCCGCCTTGCGCGAGGCATACGCCGGGCGCGGGCAACTGGCCTGCATCGTGGTCTCCAAGCGCGACATGCCCATCCGCTTCGACGCAGATCGTGCCCAGGCGTTGGTGCGCGACGGTGCGGCGCACATCGCGGGAGATGTCTCGACAGCCGGCATGCAATTCGTCGCCGTCGGTGCGTATCAGTTGGAACAGGCGCTCCAGGCCCATGCCTTTCTTGAACGGCATGGTTTTGCGACCTGCGTGACGGCCGTGATCGAGCCGGGCCGCCTGCGTGTCCCGCGCGACGACTTGGAGGCCGCCTTCGTGCTCGGTGACGAAGCACTGAGGGCGCTTTTCCCGCCGGAACTGCCCCGTGTGCTGCTCTGCCACACCCGACCGGAGCCGATGCTCGGTGTCTTGCGGCGCATCGATGGAGGCCACGCCAAGATGCGGGCGCTGGGCTACATCAACCGCGGCGGCACGCTCGACGTGACCGGCATGCTGCGCGCCAACCGCTGTTTCTGGCGGGATGCGATCAATGCCGCCGCCGACGTCACCGGCTGGAGCGATACGAGCAGCCCCTCATCCAAGGTGCGACGGCGCCAGAGCACGTGAGGTCACGCTGTGCCTCGAACGATCAAGAACACAAACAACACAAGGACAGCGACCCAATGGCTTCATTGACCAGCCTTGGCGGTGCAGGCACCGTCACCGGCTCCAAACACCTTCTCACCCACGGCAACACCCGGATTCTCGTCGACTGCGGACTGTTTCAAGGGTTCAAGAACCTGCGCGAACTCAACTGGCAGCGTCTGGAGGTCGATCCCGCGCAGATCGACGCCGTGGTGCTCACCCACGCCCACCTGGACCATTGCGGCTATCTCCCACGCCTGATGCTCGATGGCTTCAAGGGCAAGGTGTTCTGCACCCATGCGACGCGCGACGTGGCCGAGTTGATCCTGCTCGACAGCGCCTGGCTACAGGAAAAGGACGCCGAGTTCGCTAACCGCAAAGGCTTCTCCAAGCACAAGCCCGCCATGCCGCTGTACAGGGTGCGCGACGCGGAGCGTGTTTTGCGGCAGTTCCACCCGGTGCCCTTGCACCGCGACGTCGAACTGCCGGGCGGTGCGCGGCTGCTGTTGCGCCGCGCCGGGCACATCCTCGGTGCGTCCACCGCGCAGATCGACATCGGCGGCGTGCGCATCGTTTTCTCTGGCGACCTCGGGCGTTATGACGATCCGGTGATGTACGACCCGGAGCCGGTACCCGAGGCGGACTACGTCGTGACCGAATCGACCTATGGCAACCGGCGCCATGATCGTGGAGATGCCGTCGAGGCGCTCGGCAAGATCATCAACAGAACCGTCCTGCGCGGCGGTACCGTAGTGATCCCCGCCTTCGCAGTGGGGCGGGCACAGTCCCTAATCCATGATCTCTGGCTATTGCGCCAAAGCGGCGGCCTGCGCAACGTGCCGGTCTACCTCGACAGCCCGATGGCGACCAATGCGACCGCACTCCTGCACAAGCATCACCAGGACCACAGGCTCGCTTCGCACGATTTCGAGTCGGCATTCGCTGACGTCACCTACGTGCGCGAAGTCGAGGAGTCCAAGGCCCTGTCGGCCAACCGCTACCCGAAGGTGATCATCTCGGCCAGCGGCATGGCCACGGGCGGCCGGGTGCTGCACCACATTGCCGCTTTCGCGCCCGATCATCGCAATACGCTGCTCTTCTCGGGTTTCCAGGCCGCAGGCACACGGGGGCGAAAGCTGCTGGAGGGCGCGCGCGAGGTCAAGGCCTACGGGCAATGGATACCGGTCAACGCCGAGGTCACGGAACTACCCATGCTGTCGGCCCATGCGGACAGCGACGAATTGCTGCACTGGCTATCGGGTTTTCAGCAGCCGCCCAAGCGGGTATTCATCGTACATGGAGAGCCCGAGGCATCAGAGGCCCTGCGCGAGCGGGTGAAGCGCGAGCTGAACTGGTCGGCCTCGGTTCCGCTGCAAGGGCAGGTATTCGAGCTATGAGCGGTGTACCTACCCCCACAGCTTCGCCAGCTCTGCGCGCGATGCGCATGCAGTTGCACACGCAAAACCAGGCTATCGTGCTCATGCATGTCGATTGCCATGTCTGTCATTCGGAGGGGCTGGCGTCACGATCGCAGGTGCTGGTGACCGGGGGCAACCGCGAAGTTCAGGCGCTGCTTTATCAGACCAATAGCCCGCTCTTCGCACTGGATCGCGTGGTGCTTTCTGAAGCTGCCTGGCAAGCTCTGGGCATTGAGGACGGGGACACCGTGCTGGTACGCCACGCGCCCGTGCTGCATTCACTGGCCGGCGTGCGCCGCCGTATCCATGGCCAGCGCCTGGACGGTCCGGGACTGGCCGCGATCGTCCACGACGTTGTCCACGGCAGATTCACCGACGTGCAGTTGTCCGCCTTCCTTACAGCCACCGCCACGCTGCCGCTGGATGAGCAGGAGACAACACACCTCACCCGCGCCATGGTCGAGGTGGGCGAGCGACTGTCCTGGCCGTCTCCGGTAGTGGTGGACAAGCACTGCGTCGGCGGCCTGCCTGGCAACCGCACCACACCCATCGTGGTAGCCATCGCCGCTGCCAATGGCTTGGTGATGCCCAAAACCTCCTCACGCGCGATCACTTCTCCAGCCGGCACTGCCGACACGATGGAGACTCTAGCCCCCGTGGAACTGGATCTCGGTAGTCTTCGCCGCGTGGTCGAGGCAGAGGGTGGCTGTCTGGCCTGGGGTGGTGCAATGCACCTCTCGCCGGCCGACGACATCTTCGTGCGTATCGAGCGCGAACTTGACATCGACACTGAGGGGCAACTCATTGCCTCGGTGTTGTCCAAGAAGATCGCCGCCGGTGCCACCCATGTCGTCATCGACATCCCCGTCGGCCCCACGGCCAAGGTGCGTAGCCCGGAAGTGGCCCAGCACCTCGCGGCACGTCTCACAGCCACCGCCGAGCACTTCGGTCTGACCCTACGCTGTCTTATCACCGATGGCAGTCAGCCGATTGGACACGGCATAGGCCCAGCACTGGAGGCGCGCGACGTGCTGGCAGTACTACGCAACACCCCTGACGCGCCGGAAGACCTGCGCGAACGTGCGGCGATGGTTGCAGGCGCAGTGCTGGAGCTAGGCGGGGTCGCGACTGATGGCGATGGAATGCGACTGGCTCTGGAAACCCTCCGAGATGGCCGTGCCTGGCACCGCTTCGAGCGAATCTGCACCGCCCAGGGGGGCCTGCGCGAACCGCCCCGCGCTGCTCATGTCCGTCCGCTGGCAGCCGAGTGCTCCGGGCGTATCGTGCATATCGACAACCGCAAGTTATCCAGGCTGGCCAAACTCGCCGGCGCCCCTGAGCGAAAAGCGGCGGGTGTCCACCTGCAACTGCGCCTGGGAGATGTCGTCTCTCAGGGACAGACCTTGATGGAACTGCATGCCCAGACGCCGGGCGAGATGGCCTACGCCCTGCAGTACGCGGTCGACGCCGGCCCAATCGTCCATATCGAGGCCTGAGCACCGCATGCGCACTCTGCTTCCTACACCACCGCACTACTTGCACCAGTGGATGAAACGTTCTTCCGAGACCACGCGGGGCAGTGCGCATGCCGCATCCATCCGCGCATCCTCATCGGAGGTCAACGCCATCGAGCAAGCCATCGATATTGCCGGCTCGCACTTCCAGCTTCACTGGGGAAAATAACCGATGGAACTGCGACACCTTCGCTGCTTTGTGGTTCTGGCCGAGGAACTGCATTTCACGCGAGCTGCCGAGCGCCTGCATATTGAACAACCACCTCTATCACGCGCGATCAAAGAGTTGGAAGACGAACTGGGGGTTGTGCTCTTCGATCGAGATCGCAGGGGCACCCGGCTAACCGCTGCCGGTACTGCCTTCTTGCAGGATACCCGTCGACTGTTCACCGTCCTGGAGCAGGCCAGGGAGAACGCCAAAGCCGTCGCATCGGGCTTGCGAGGCAGCCTGCGGATCGCGGTGTCCGATGGCGCGATTGATCCTCGGCTATCGGCATTCTTGGCGCGTTGTCGCGCAGAAGAGCCGGAGATCGAAATACGCCTGTCCGAAGTACCGTTAGCCGAGCAAGTTCGCGGCTTGCGGTCGGGCGACTTCATGATCGGGTTCGCACACACGGCCGATGTTGGTGATGGCATTGTTGCCGAACCCGTCTGGCGAGACCCCCTGGTAATCGCAGTACCAGCCCGGCACGCACTGCTTGCCCACAAGAAGGTTCCACTTCACGAACTCCGGGGCCACCCGCTTGTCTTGTGCGATCCGCAGGTGTGCGAGGGTTATTGCCGTGAGCTGACCCGGCTCCTACAGGTGCTGGAGCACAAGTTGAACGTCGTTGAGGAAGTGTCCTCGCTGGACATGATGCTCACCCTGGTTGGAGCAGGCTACGGCATCGGCTTCATGACGGCGACAAAGATTCCGGTGAGCCAACGACCGGACGTGGTAGTCCGTCCTTTGGACTTGGATTCAGCGGTGATGACTACTTACCTGCTTCGTCCCGAGAGCGACAACCCGGCGGCTTCGTTGGAGCGATTTATCGATCGCCTACGTGGCCCTTTGTGCGACTAACACGGCCCTCAGACGCCGCCTGAAGTCTCGGTGTCGGTACGGAGATTGCGTTCAGTGGCCCCCATCAGCTCTGCCGCACTTATTCCGAGCGCGCTGGAGATCTTCAGTATCAGGGCAAGCGTTGGCATGTGCTCTCCGCGCTCGATCTTGCCCATGTGCGAGCGCTCAACCTCGGCCAGAGAGGCAAGCTCTTCTTGTGCAATTCCTTGCTCCGTGCGAACGGCACGCACCGCCTGCCCGAACGCCATTGCTGGCTTGGCCGCATATCTGGTTGTGCCATGGGGACGACCCCGTTGAACGCTACGCTTCTGCATCCCCAGAAGCGTCAAGCAGTCAATCAAACTTAACCACGTTAAATTTAACTCATTCGACTATCATTTGGGCTCGCCTTTTCGACCCGATCGTTTCTTGGGGGCTCTCATGCACGACGCCACCAGCCACTTCCCCGTTTTCAGGCTTGCCATAGCGCCCGGCGTGCCGTCACCGCATCTTTCGGCATTGCTCGCGCTGCACCGTGCAGAAGAGCCGGAAACCACCATCACATTCCATGAGGTCACGAGCGAGGCTCTGGTTGCCGGGCTGCTGCACGAAGGTCGCTACGACGCAGGTCTATCGCTTGACAACCCGACCCATGTGTCCCTGAAAAGCCAAGCGCTCTGGACCGAAAGCATGGCCGTTGTCATGCCCGTGCGGTTTCCCCTGCTTGACCAGGCGATGCTCACCATCGCCGACCTTCGGAACTACCCCGTCTATCGTTGGCAGGTGGAGGCTTGCAGCCTGCTAGATGAAAGGCTGGCGTCCCTTACGCCGGTGGGCCAAGAAAACATCCAGCGGGTGACTTCATTCGAGATGATGGCGCTATGGATTGCGGCCGGCTACGGGGTTGGGCTATCCGCGCAATCGCGCATCAGGCCTGTCCCTGAGTGGGGGCTCAGCATGCGACCGCTCGCCGACGGCCCCTACGACGTCGTGACGTACCTGCAGCGGCCCCACGCGCAAGCCGATTCCGCTGCAGAGCGGTTCGAGCGCAGAGCGCTGCAAATTGCGAGGGCAGACGCCGCGTAGTGGGCGCCCGCCCTCAATGGCCAGGGCCATCTCACCCCGGCCATAGGTTGCAGCATGGGGACTAGCCCCCCTCAAGTGCCGCTGCGCTATCCACCAGCCGACGGACGCTCTGCCGCACTTCCTCGGGGATAGGCCGCAGGGCAACTGCCTCGGGCACACCCGCATGGTGCTGGTAGTCGCCCATGATGACCCGGATGATGGCAGGCACATTGGTCGGCGTGACCGCATCAATCGCCGCGCGATCGCCCAGGTCCGGGTGCGGCTGGGTCAGCATGCGGTACAAATCCCACGAATCCGCGTGCGGGCACTGGTTCATGAGCACCTGGGCCAGCTTGTGCTTGAGCGGCACCAGTTGCCAGTCGGGAACGCGCTGCCCCCGATTGCCCAGGCTGATGGACAGCAGCTTGCCCGCTTTCAACTCGCGGTTGATCTGGTCCTTGGACTTCCCGGCCAGCTTGCCGAACAGCGGGACCGGCAGGTTGTTCGGCGACTCGTACATGGCCAGCATTTCTTCGCGCTCGCGCTGGATGGCGAAGACTTCCGCCTCCGGCGCGTGCGTCGGAGGCGGCGGCACCTGCGACAGCCGCTGGAACGTGATCCCACCGCTGCTCGGCGTTACGACAATGGGCGTGGCCACGACAGGCGGGACGCCGGGGGGAGCGGGCTGGGCCACCGTGGGGGCAGCATCCACCGCATTCCCCAATTCCGCCATCGCCGGCACGCCGTCGATGCGGATGGTCAGGTGCGCGCTCGCGGCTTCCACTTCGCCCTGTTCGAGCAAGTCGAGGCGATCGGCCCAATCCTGCATCATGCGGCGGCGCGGCTCCACGTACTTGGCGTGATTGTAGGCCGAACTCACCTTGTTGGGGTCGGAGTGCGAAAGCTGCGCATCCACCCAAATCTTCGGATAGCCGATCTCGTTGAGCGCCGTCGAGATGGTACCGCGGATGCCGTGGCCGGTCAGGCGCCTCTCATAGCCCATGAGCTGTACGGCCTTGTTGAGGGTGTTCTCGCTGATGCGCTTCTTGAGTTCGCTACGGTGCGACAGCAGGTACTTCTGCGCCGGCCGCATCACACCCAAGAGATAGCGCACGACCTCGATGGCCTGCAAGGACAGCGGCACGATGTAGGGCGGCACGTCTTGCGGCCGCTTGCCGGCCTTGCGCATCTCGTCCTGAAGCTGCTTGACGACCTGTGGCGGAATGATCCACAAGCCCCGGTCGAGGTCGAACTGTTCAGGTTCGGCCAACCGCAGTTCGCCCGTGCGCACCCCCGTCAGGAACAGCAGCCGGATGCCAAGCTGTGTCTGCCAGCCACGGGGGTTGTAGAGCCGGAGCTTCTGGAGGAACTCGGGCAGCTCGGGCAGGTGCAGGTAGGGGTTGTGGGCCACGGGTGGCTTGGGCTCGGCCACCACGTCCAGGTCCGCGGCCGGGTTGACTTCCATCCCCTCGGCGATGACCAGGGCATAGCGGAACATCTGGTTGAACCAAGTGCGGACCTTCTCGGCAGTGGTGAACGCCTTGCGTTTCTCGATCGCTGCCAGGACACCCAGGAGCTGGGGGCGGCGAATGTCGTAGATCGACATCTTTCCCAGGGTCGGCAGCACGTCCTTGTTGAAGACGCGCAGGATCTGCGAAAGCGTGCTCTGACGGCCTTCCTTGAGTTCCTTGCGGCGATGCTCGACCCAGGCATCGAAGACGTTCTTGAAGGTATGTTCACCTGCCAGCTTGGCCGCGTGCCGCTTCCGGTCGCGCTCGACCTGGGGATCGATCCCCCTGGCAAGCAGGGCTTGGGCCTTGTCCCGCTCGGCGCGGGCCTCGCGCAGGCTGAGGGCGGGATAGCCGCCCAGGGACATGCGCTTCTGCTTGCCCAGCCAGTAGTAGCGGAATAGCCACGACTTGCCGCCTGCGGCAGATACCAGCAGACCCAGGCAGTCGTTGTCAGAGATGGTGTAGCGCTTTCCGGTGGTCCTTGCCTGCCGGACGGTCAGATCAGAGAGTGCCATTTCGAGGCTCCTAAGTGATGACTTAGGCCCTATGCTCGTCATGGTCCCCGCTCAGCCCCAGCAATTATCCGGTAGCCGACCCGCCCGCATTCTTGTGCCTCATTTGGCGCCTCAAAAACGCTGGCTGTAGGTGGATTTCCGTGGCACTCGCTGGAATGAAAAAAGGGGCCGAAGCCCCTCTTTTCAACGACTTACAGACGTCAGTGGAAGTCTGTAGATCATAACTTGGAGCGGGAAACGAGACTCGAACTCGCGACCCCGACCTTGGCAAGGTCGTGCTCTACCAACTGAGCTATTCCCGCATTGTAGGTATCACGTGGCGCGAGGAGCGGACCCGTCGTCGATCCGGACGCGCTGCGCGCGGCCGTGAGCGGCGATGGAGGCCTGGGTCGGAATCGAACCGGCGTACGCGGATTTGCAGTCCGCTGCATGACCACTCTGCCACCAGGCCCGGTGACGCTTGCTTCTCACACCTTCACCCGGCCATCACGATGGCGGGCTTAAAAACGAAACCCCGGCGAACCGGGGTTTCGTCGGCAAACTGGAGCGGGAAACGAGACTCGAACTCGCGACCCCGACCTTGGCAAGGTCGTGCTCTACCAACTGAGCTATTCCCGCGTGGGACGCGAATCATACGTCATGACGGACAGGTGTCAAGCGTTGTTTGCGTCGTTTTTTTCAGTGCGCGTGCATGCACGGCACGCTGCGCTCACCGCTGCTGCCGCAACACCGGCCACGCCGCGCGCACGTACTGCAGGCCGGACCAGATCGTCAGCACCGCGGCGATCACCAGCAGCGTCTCACCGACGTAGAACGCGCGCAGGCTGACCAGGTCGTGCTGGTACAGCAGCACCACGATCGCGACGATCTGCATCACGGTCTTGATCTTGCCGATCATCGCCACGCGCACGGTCGCGCGCTGGCCGATCTCGGCCATCCATTCGCGCAGCGCGGAGATGCTGATCTCGCGGCCGACGATGACCGCGCTGGTCACCGCCAGCAGCGGCGTCGGGTTTTCCTGCACGAGCAGGAACAGCGTCACCGCGACCATCAGCTTGTCGGCGACCGGGTCGAGGAACGCACCGAACGCCGAGCCCATGTCGTAGCGGCGCGCGACCCAGCCGTCGAGCCAGTCGGTCACCGCGGCCGCAATGAAGATCGCCGCGGCGGCGACGTTCGCCCCGCGGAACGGCGCGTAGAAAACGACCACCATGACCGGCAGCAGCAGGATGCGGAACAGGGTCAGTGCAGTCGGGATCGTCAGGTGCATCGATGCATCATCCGTGGAATGTCGCGTAGATTCGTTCGGCAAGTTCACGACTGATGCCTTTGACCTGCATGAGTTCCTCGACGCCCGCCTTGGAAAGCCCACCGAGGCCGCCGAAGTGCCGCAGCAACGCCGCGCGCCGGCGCGCGCCGACGCCGGCGATCTGCTCCAGCGTACTCGTCTCGCGCGCCTTCTCGCGGCGCCCGCGATGGCCGGTGATCGCGAACCGGTGCGCCTCGTCGCGCACGGCCTGGATCAGGTGCGACGCCGGCGATTCCGGTCCCGGCCACAGGGTGCGGCCGGAATCGCCCAGGATCAAGGTCTCGTCGCCGGCGCGGCGCGCCTCGCCCTTGGCCACGCCGACGATCGGCACGCCCTCGACGCCGAGCTCGTGCAGCACGTCGACCGCCTGCCGTACCTGGCCCGGGCCGCCATCGATCAGCAGGATGTCCGGCAGGCGTCCCTCGCCGCCCTGGATGCGCCGGTAGCGCCGCTCCAGCGCCTGGCGCATCGCCGCGTAGTCGTCGCCGGGCGTGATGCCGGTGATGTTGAAGCGCCGGTACTGCGCCTTTTCCGGGCCTTCCGGTCCGAACACGACGCACGAGGCGACCGTCGCCTCGCCCATCGTGTGGCTGATGTCGAAGCACTCGATGCGCTGCGGCGTCTCCTCCATGCCGAGCAGGTCGCGCAGCGCCTCGAAGCGCGCCAGCAGCGTCTGCCGACTGGCCAGGCGCGAGGCCAGCGCGGCCTCGGCGTTGCGCTGCGCGAGGTCGCGGAAGCGCGCGCGGTCGGCACGCACGTTGGCCTTGATCTCGACGCCGTGGCCGGCGCGTTCGGCGAGTGCCTCGGCCAGCGGCACGGCATCCTCGACCGCGTGGCTGACGATCAACTCGGCCGGCACCGGCCGTTCGAGGTAGTACTGCGCGACGAACGAGCCGAGGATCGCCGCCTCGTCGGCGTCGATCGGCAGGCGCGGGAAGAAGTCGCGCGAACCGAGGCTGACGCCGTTGCGGAAGAACAGCACGCTGACGCAGGCGACGCCGCCGCGGATCGCGCAGGCGATCACGTCCATGTCGGCGCTGGCGCCGTGCACGTAGTGGTGCGCCTGCACGCGCTTGACCGCGGCGATCTGGTCGCGGATCTGCGCGGCACGCTCGAACGCGAGGTCGGCGGCGGCGCGCTCCATCGTCGCTACCAGCTCGTCCATCACCGCGCCGGCGCGGCCGTCGAGGAACATCTCCGCGTGGCGCACGTTCCCGGCATAGTCGGCGGGCGCGACCAGGCCGACGCACGGCGCCGTGCAGCGCCGGATCTGGTACTGCAGGCACGGCCGCGAGCGGTTCCTGAAGTAGCTGTCCTCGCAGTTGCGGATCTTGAACAGCTTCTGGATCAGGTCGAGCGTCTCGCGCACCGCGCCGGCGCTCGGGAACGGCCCGAAGTAGCGCCCCGCCTCGTTGCGCGCGCCGCGGTGGAACGCCAGTCTTGGAAAGTCGCCGGCGGTCAGGTGGATGTACGGATAACTCTTGTCGTCGCGCAGGACGATGTTGTAGCGCGGCTTGAGCGACTTGATCAGCTGCGCCTCGAGCAGCAGCGCCTCGCCCTCGGTGCGCGTGACGGTGGTCTCGATGCGAGCAACCTGCGCGATCATCGAGGCGATGCGCGGCTGCAGCGTGGGCTTGAGGAAATAGCTGCCGACGCGCTTCTTCAGGCTGCCGGCCTTGCCGACGTAGAGAAGCTCGTCGTCGGCACCGAACATGCGGTAGACGCCCGGCGCGCCGGTCAGCGTGCGGACGAAGGCCTTGCCGTCGAACGGCGGCGGGGAGAGGGATTCCGGCATGCGTGCATGGTACGCGAGGCGTGCGTGAATGCCGCGCGGCATTGCCGAGGGCCGAAGGCGGAAAACGCATCGCGGCTGCCGCCGCTCCCACTCGCCTGATCGGAGTGTCCAGATTGTCTTGTGGGAGCGCCGGAAGGCGCGATGCTCCTCTAAGAACAGCGCTGTATGGCGGCGACGCGATCGTGTACGGTGGCGCCACCACGACGGACGCCAGGTCCAGCGATCGACCCTGAGCGCGGCGCGGCGGCTGTCGAGTCGCCGCGGACGCATGACGCGGAACCCAGCATGACGAGCGCCAACTTCAGCGACGAGCTGTGCAGCGCTGGTGGCTTGTTGGGTACGAAAGTGTTCATCAGCCTCGAACGCGGCACGGTGCACGTCGTCTCCGAGGATCTGGAGCTGGACGAAGATGTGCCCGAAGACATCGAGTCCGGGCCCTACCTCGCCCTGCCCGACAGGATCGAACTGGGACTGGGACGGGAACTCGTGATGGACTTCGTCAGGCAGCAGCTGCCCGATGAATGGCATGCCGTGTCGGCGATCTTCAGCCGGCGCGGCGCGTACGGCCGCTTCAAGGACCTGCTCGACCGCAAGGGCAAATTGCAGGCCTGGTTCGACTTCGAGGAATCGGAAAAGGAAGCCCGCCTGCGCGAATGGTGCGCGGCCAACGGCATCCAGCTGACGTAAGGCCGTCCGGAACGTCGCAAGCACGCAGGGTGGGACAACAGCGCCGAAGGCGCGCGTCCCACCATCGCGCGAACGGTGGGACTCGCCGCTACGCGGCTGCGTCTCACCCTACGAGCCGAACCCTGCAGGGTGGGCCACAGCCGCGCGTCAACGCACGTCGAAGGGCAAACCTTCGGCGGCGAGTTCCACCATTGTCGAGGCGCCTCGGTGGGACTCGCGCTCATGGCGCTGCGCTTCATCCGACGCCTCCTCGGCGCTGCGTCCCACCCTGCGAGGGGGGGCCCGTAGGCTGCAGCCCGGGCAAGCGAAGCGCCCCCCGGGGTCCGTGTGCACGCGAATCCCCGGGTGCGGCCTGCGGCCTCACCCGGGCTGCATCTCCCCTTGCTTCCGCCGCACTCAGTCCTCGCCCACCGGCACGCGCGTCACCGCGCCGTCTGCGAGTTCGACGCGGACGATCTCGTGGCGGTTCGTGTTCGCGATCCACAGCCGCTCGCCAGCCAGCGCCAGCGCGGCCGGTTCGTGCAGCGGGTATGCGAGGCGCAGCGCCTGCGTCGCGCCACTGCGGCAGTCGACGCGCTTGATCGCATGGTTGTAGCTGTCGGCCACCCAGGCAACGCCATGCGGGTCGACCGCGACGGCGAGCGGGTTCTGCAGGCGCACGCCATCGCGCGCGCCGCTCACGTCGCCGAACTCGTACAGGCCGCGGCCGACCACGGTGCGCATCTGGCGATGGTCGAGGTCGAGCAGGCGCAACGCCGAGCTGGCCGCATCGGCAACCAGCAGGTGGCGGCCAAGGACGGCAAGGCCGCTCGGCTGCGCCAGGCGCGCCACCGCCAGCGCGCCGTCGGCGAGAGCGGGCTCGCCGCCGCCGGCGAACACCGACACGGTGCCGGCAGCGAGGTCGAGGCGCCACAGCTGGTGCTGGCCGGCGACCGCGACGAACAGGTCGTCGCCGGCCACGGCGAGGGCGAGCGGCGTGTTCAGCGCTGTCGCGCGCGGATCGGCCGCCTGCGGGCGCGAGCGGCCGGCGCGGCCGGTGCCGAGCACGGTGTCGACCCGGCCGCGGCGCAAATCGATGCGGCGCACCGCATGGTTGCCGCGGTCGGCCACGTACAGCGCGTCGCCGCGCCGCGCCAGGCCACGCGGATCATGGAAGCAGGCCACGCCGGCCTCGCCGTCGACGAACGCCGCGCTGCCGCTGCCAAAGCGGCGCCGCACGCGGCCGTCGAGGTCGCATTCGAGCACGCAATGGTGGCCGCTGTCGGCCACGTACAGCGTCTGCGCATCGACGAGCAGGCCGGCCGGGAACGCCAGAGCCTGCGGCGGCTCCGGGCGTGCCACTTGCGGCGCCGGCGCGAACACGCGCAGGTCGCGCGCGGCCGCCTCGTCGAGTAGTTGCGCGATGCAGGCATCGATCTCGGCCTGACGACCTTCGCCCGCGAACACGGCGGCGAGGCCACCCTCGGCATCGATCAAGGCGACGCTCGGCCAGGCCTCGATGCGGTAGTCCTGCCACGTGCGGAAGGCCGGGTCGCTGGCAACCGGATGGCGCAGGCCATGGCGGTTCACCGCGCGCAGCAGCGCACCGGGTTCGCACTGCGCCGGGTACTTCGGGCAGTGCACGCCGAACACGCTGAGGCCGTCGTGGTACTTGTCCTCGAGCTGGCGCAGCGCCGGCATCAGGTTCCAGCAGTTGACCGCGTCGTAGCTCCAGAACCACAGCAGCACGACGCGGCCGCGCAGCTCGGCAAGGCGCGGCGGCGCATCGACATTGACCCAATCCAGATCGGCCGGGAACTCCGCCGCCGCGGTGCGCACGGCGCTCATCGCCCGGCCTCGGCGGAACGGCGCAGGCGCGCGATCCACGCCTCCACGCCGCCGCGTGCAAGCGCGATCACGTCCTCGAAGTCGGCGTCGCCGCCGTAGTACGGATCGGGCACCTCGGCCTCGTCGAGGAACAGCGCCGGCATCGCGCCCGCCGGCGCGATGCGCCGCAGGTCGCGCAGGTTGGCGCGGTCCATCGCCAGCACGTGGTCGAACGCGGCGAAATCGGCCGCGTGGAACTGGCGCGCGCGATGCGCGGCGAGATCGTAGCCGTGCGCCGCGGCGATGCGGATCGAGCGCGGATCGGCGCCGCGGCCGACGTGGTAGTCGGCGGTGCCGGCCGAGGCGACCTCCACGCGCAGGCCGGCGCGCGCGAACTCGCTGCGCGCGACCGCCTCGACGGTCGGCGAGCGGCAGATGTTGCCGAGGCAGACGAACAGGATGCGCATGGGACCTCGAACCGGGACCTCGAACGACGTGGCGCAAGGATAGGCGATCGTGCCGGCGCCCGCGCGGCGCCGGCGTCCCGGCCTTCGTGTAATCGCGCGGGCGTTCCGTGGAAACCCAGGGTCGTGCGCCGATCGCGCGCCCTGCCCCGGGAGTCTTCGCCATGCCGACCACCTTCAAGATCGAGCCGCAACGCTCCGTCGTCGCGCTGGACCTGTCGCCCGCGCAGTCGGGCATCTTCACGCCGGGCCTGGAGGCCATCGTGCTGGCCGACGACCAGCTCGCCCGCTTCAACGCGCTGGCGCAGCTGCTCGACCCGGCGATGCCGCCGTTGTCCGGCGAGCAGATCGCCGGCGTCGCCCGCCGCGTCCTGCGCACCGCGGCCGCCGGCGGCCAGTCGCCGTTCATCGCCTCGCGCCTGCGCCGCGCGACGGAGATGCGCGCGATGGCTGCCGACCCGGCCTGGCCACTCGCGGCCGACCATGCGACGCGCATCGGCGCGCTGCTCGCCTACCTCGACGATCCCAACGACCTGATCCGCGACGACGTGCCGGTGGTCGGCCGCCTCGACGACGCGCTGCTGGTCGACATCGCGATGGACGGCCTGCGCGACGAGCTGGACGACTATGCCGAGTTCTGCCGCCATCGCAGCGCCGAGGCGGCGCGCGGCGGCGACGCCGGCATCGACCGCGCCGCGTGGGAGCAGGTGCGCGCCGACGAGTTGCGCCTAGAGCAGCAATTGCGCCGCGCGCGCGGCGGCAGCTACGGCGGCGGTGCCGTCGAGCGCATGTTCCGCATCTGCTGAGGCCCGTACGGGCCATAATGGGCGCCGGCAGCTCCACCCTCGGGGAATGGTGATGAGCCGATTCGAGACCACGCGCTGGAGCCTCGTGCTGACCGCCTCGGGTGGAGCGCAGGAAGCGCGTGCGGCGCTGGAAGCCCTGTGCCGCACCTACCGGGCGCCGGTCCTTGCCTATATCCGCCGCCACGTCCGCCACGGCGACGGCGCCGAGGACCTGACCCAGGCGTTCTTCCTCGAATTCCTCGAACACGCCTGGCACGCCGGCGCCGATCCGGCGCGCGGGCGCTTCCGCGCCTACCTGCTGACCGCGGTGAAGCGCTTCCTGATCGACCAGCACGTGCTGGCGCAGCGCCTCAAGCGCGGCGGCGGCATCGTGTTCGAGCCGATCGCCACGGACGACGGCATCGACGTCGCCGGCGGCGACGACCCGGAGGCCGCGTTCGAACGCGACTGGGCGCTGGCGGCACTCGACGCCGCCCTCGCCCGGCTGCGCGCCGAAGCCGACGCGGCCGGCAAGCTGGCGCTGTTCGAACGGCTGCGCGAGTTCCTGACCGAACGCCCCGCCGACGCCGACTACGCGCGCGCCGCGGCCGCATTGAATCTGCGCCGCAACACGCTGGCGGTGGCGGTGCATCGCCTGCGCCATCGCCTGCGCGAGCTGGTGCGGGCGGAGATCGGCGAGACCACCGGCGACCGCGACGCGCTGCAGCAGGAATTGCGCGGGCTGCGCAGCGCGCTCGGCGCGGCCTTGCCCGAATGAAGCCAGGGGACGCGCCAGCGGCCGGCAACGAGGGGTAACCCATGATGATGTCCGTGTCGAGCCAGTCGTCGCCGGGATTGCCGACCACCTGCTGGTCGCTGGTCGTGCACTGCGATCCGTCCCACGACACACGCGCCGCCGCGCTCGGCGAGCTGTGCCAGCGCTACTGGTATCCGGTCTATGCCTACCTGCGCCACAGCGGCCACGCGCCGGAGATCGCGCAGGACATCACGCGCGCCTTCCTCGCCGACCTGCTGCGCGAGCCGCCCGCCGCCACATCCCAGCTGCCACGCCCGCGCTTCCGCGACTTCCTGCTCGAACGCCTGCGTGGCTTCCTCGCCGCCGACTGGCGCGACCTGCCCGTGGCGGACGCCACGCTGCCGGAGCCGGCCGTCGCCGAGCTCGAGGCGCGCAACCGGCTCGACCATGCCCAAGGCACCGCGCCGGTGGATGCGTACCAGCGCAGCTTCGCCGCCGAGATCATTGCGCGCGCACTGGCGCGACTGCACGACGAGGCGCGCCAAAGCGACCATCTGGACATGCTCGACGCGTTGCTGCCGTACCTGACCGCGCAGCCGGCGCCGGGCGACTACGAGGCGATTGCCCGGCGGCTGGGCCAGCGGCCGCTGGCGCTGATCGTCGCGCTCAAGCGCCTGCGCCAGCGCTTTCGCGAGCTGGTCGGGCGCGAGCTGTCCGACACCGTCGATTCGCCCGCCGACCTGATCGAGGAACAAAGGACGCTGCATGGCATCCTCAGCGCCAAGGCCTGACGTGCCGCCCGCTGCCGGGCCCCTGCCAGCGGGCGCGGCACCGGCTGCGCGCGCCGCGCTGGCCGAGCTCGCGTTCGGCGGCCTGTCCGGTTCGGCGCCGGCGGCGGGCGCGGTCGCGCCGCTCGCGCTGCTGCCGAGCGACGCGCTGGAACTGGACCTGTCCGATCCGCTGCAGCGCCAGTTCGGCGCCTACGAACTGCTCGAGCGCATCGGCGAAGGCGGCATGGGCGTGGTCTACCGCGCGCGCCAACTCGACCTGGACCGCGAGGTGGCGATCAAGCTGCTCGCCGCAGGGCCGTGGGCGTCGCGCGCGTTCGTCGCGCGCTTCCTCGACGAGGCGCGCCACACGGCGCGCATGCAGCATCCGAACATCGTCACCGTGTACGAGGTCGGCACCGCCGAGGACCTGCATTTCTTCAGCATGCGCCTCGTGCGCGGCCGCAGCCTCGCCGACGCGCTGCACGCCGACGGCCCGTTCGAGCCGCGCCGCGCCGCCGCCCTGCTGCGCACCGTCGCCGAGGCGGTGGCGTATGCGCACAGCCTCAACGTGCTGCACCTGGACCTCAAGCCCGCCAACGTGCTGCTCGACGAGGAGGGCGTGCCGCACGTGGCCGACTTCGGCCTGGCGCGCAAGTTCGACCCGCTGCGCGCGCTGGACAACACCGAGATATCCGGCACGCCGAGCTACATGGCGCCGGAGCAGGCCGAAGTCGGCGCACAGCCGCTGACGCCGGCCACCGACATCTGGGGCCTCGGCGCGATCCTGTACGACCTCGTCACCGGCGAGCCGCCGTTCCGCGCCGATACCGCCAAGTCGACGCTGGACCTGCTGCGCTTGGGCGAAGTGCGCCGGCCACGCCGCCGGCGGCCGCAGCTGCCGCTCGACCTCGAGGCGATCATCCTGCGCTGCCTGGCGCGCGATCCGCGGCAGCGCTACGGCAGTGCGCGCGCCCTCGCCGACGACCTCGCGCGCTTCGTCGAAGGACGCCCGGTGCAGGCGCGGCCGTTGAACCCGGCGCAACGCGTCGGCCGCTGGGCGCTGCGCGAGCCCAGGCTCGCCGGCGCGGTCCTGCTCGCGCTCGGCGCACTGGTCATCGGCCTGGTCGCCACCACCCAGCAATGGCGGCGCGCCGACGCCAACGCCGCGCGGGCCGAAGCGAACGCGAGCCGGGCGAAGGAAAGCGCGGCGCAGGCCAACGAGCGCCTGTGGACCGGCCGGCGCGAGGCCGCGCTGCGCCTGATGCAGGACGGCCAGGGCTTCGCCGCGCTCGTGCCGCTGCTCGACAACCTCGGCGAGCAGGAGCGCGACGGCCGCATCGATCCGCACGCCATCGAACGACGCGAGATCGGCATGATCCTGACGCAGGGCGTGACCCTGGTCGACCGCATGATCGTGCCCGACGCGACGCCGCTGGCGAGCGCGCTGAGCGCCGACGGGACCCTGCTTGCAGTCGCGCTGAGCGACTTCAGCGTGCGCTGGTACGACACCGCCACGCTCGCCGAGCGCGGCCGCGTCGACGTCTCCGGGCTGCCGACGTCCGATGGCGACGTGCGCCTGCCGCGCCGGCTGCGCTTCATCGACGGCCACCGGCTGGCGGTGACGCTGGACTGGTTCGACTACCTCGCCAGTCCGTCGTACAACGACACGTACCTGGTCGACCTGGATCGCGCGCGCGTGCTCGCGTTCCCGCCCGCCTTCGCCGACCCGGCCGAGGCCGTGTTCAGCGACGACGGCCGTCACGCGCTGCTGCGCAACCGCCGTGACGAGGTGCAGTTGTGGCAGGTCGAGCCATGGCGGCCGCTGTCCAGGCCACTGCGCAAGCCGCGTTCGAACGTCTGGGCGGCGCTGCTCGGCCGTTCCGGTCGCTTCGTGGCGGAAAAGGAGGAGGAGACCAACGGCTTCCTGACCCTGCGCGATCCGCGCGGCGACGCGCCGCCGCAGGCGGTCGGCATCCACGCCGCGCCGACCGCCTGGGCCGAGAGCGGCGACGGCGCGCGGCTCGCGGTCGGCGATTCGCGCGGCCACGTCTACCTCGTCGATACGGCCACGCGCGCGCTGCGCCAGTTGCCGACGCCGGCCGGCCGCGAGGTGACGTGGGTCGCGTTCAGCGAGGACGACGCCTGGCTGGCCGCCGTGCGCTGGGACGGCGCGGTGTTCGCGTTCAACGTCGCCAGCGGCGATCCGCTCAATGCCGGCCAGATGCAGGTCGACTTCGAACCGCACGAGGTCGCGATCGACCGTGCCGAGCGCCTGCTGGTCGTGAGCGGCCTCGGCCAGACGGCGCTGTGGCGCCTGCCGGAGGAGAGCCCGAACGCGCTGGAGGCGACGCGCCTGATCGCCTCGCCCACGCGCGCCGAGCGCGCCGGCACGAACGCGCTCGGCATCGCACTGCGCGCGCGCCTGCTCGCCAGCGCCGACATGAGCGGCGAGGTGCGGCTGTGGCGCATCGCGCCGCCGGCGCAGATGGCCGCGCAGGCCGGCGCCGACGGCCAGATGGCCGGCAACCTGCACTTCGACGGCGCGCACCTGCCGGACGTGGCCTGGAACCACGTGCGCGTGGTCGGCATCGACGGCGCGCCGCTGACGCCGTGGCGGACGCTGCCGCAGCCGCCGATGTTCGCCGAACTCGCCGATGCCGGCCGGCTGCTGGTCGCGACCTCGGGACCGGCGCTGCACGTGCTGGACGCCGCCACGCTCGACGACCGCATCGAGCCGCTGCCGCTGCAGGCGAACCCGCAGCACCTGAGCGTGACCGCCGACGGCGCGCTGGCCGTGCTCGGCTACGGCCGCAACGGCCTGGCCGGATTCGAGATCGACGTCGAGGCGATCGACCTGCGCTTCGGCGCGCGGCTGGCCCGCACGCGCGTGCGCGGCCCGTTGCGCCAGTTCGAGCTGGCGCCGGACGGCACGCGCCTGCTCACGACCGGCCCGGCCGACGGCGCCACCGAGGTGTTCGCCAGCGCCAGCCTGCAGCGCCTGGGCGCGTTCCCGCACGACCGCGCGCGGCCGGTCACCTGGGCCACGTTCGTGCCGGGCTCGGACTCGCTCTGGCTGCTCGCGCGCGACGCCGACGACGGCCTCGCCGACGATGCCGACCTGCTCGCCTGGGATCCGCGCAGCGGCCGGATCGGCGAGCGTCGCCACGTGGCCGGCCTGTTCCCGGTCGGCGTGACCGCGCTCGGTGGCAAGCCGCTGCTCGCCGCGCGCGACCGCGACCTGCTCGATGCCGGCGCGAGCGGCGAGGTCGCCTCCGCTCCCTTTACGCACGTCGAGGCCTCAGCCGTGTTCGCGCACAGCCACGACGGCCGCCTGCTCGCACATGCCATCGGCCGCGACGTGCAGCTCTACGACACCGCCACGCTCGCGCCGGTCGGGCCGCCGCTGCGCTCGAACGCCGGCCCGTACGCGCTGCCGTTCCAGCTCGCGTTCTCGCCCGACGACCGCCTGCTGCTCGGCGGCCTGCGGCCGTGGCTGCTGTGGCCGATCGCGGCCGACACGCGCCCGCTGGCGGAACTGCGCGCGCGCACGCGCCTGCTGCTGCCGGCCAGCGGCAGCCGCCGCATGCTGGAGGCAACCGACGCGGCGCAGAGCGCGGCCTTGCGCCGCGACGATCCGGGCGCGCCGGCCGCCGCGGAAGCGCGCCCGACGTTCGCCGCCGCGCGCCAGGTGCGCGGCCTGCCGATTCCGCAGCGCGATGCCGCCGCCACGCGGCTGCAGCTCGACCTGACGCCGGCCTACAACCGGCCGGTGGACCTGCGTACCGACATCATCTCGAGCGCGATCCCCGGCTACGTCGGCCTGCGCTTCGGCCTCGCCCGCATCGACGGCGTGGACTACGACCTGCGCGGCGCGATCGAGCTGCGCCGGCACGGCGCCAGGGGTTTCGACCGCATGAATGACATCGCCGTGCCCGACCTGCCGATCGCCGCGTTCCATGTACTGCTGTTCGCGCCGCTGGCGACGCCGACGCCGGGCGTACGCGACTACGCCTACGTGCGCCTGCGCTACGCCGACGGCTCCAGCGCGCGCCTGCCGATCCGCACCCAGATGGAGGTCGCCGGACTGGCAGGGCAGGACCGAATAGTCCCGATCGGCTGGGTGCGCGGCGATTTCCTGCGTCTGATCGGCCTGACCCGGCTGCAGGCGGTCAACAACCCGCGCCTGGCCAATCCGTATCCGGAGCGGCGCATCGCCTCGCTCGACCTCGAGACATCGCCGGATGGCTGGTCCAACCCGGTGTTCCTCGCCATCACGGCCGAAGCGGCCAGCGCCGCCGCGGCAACGCCGCGCATCGATGCGTCACGTCACTCAACGGAGGGGGATCATGGGAAGAGCGAGTAACGCGAAACGCCACGGCAAGCTTTGTGCAGCCGCCTTGCTGGTTGCCGCCGGCCTCGCTGCCGGCATCGCGCAGGCAGGCGTCCGCAGCGACGCCGAGACGGCCGAGCAGGCGCTACACCCTTCGGCCAAGGGCCACGGCTGGATCTCGATCGGCTACCAGAACACCTACGTCAACGGCCTGCGCACCACCGACAGCACCGTGCTCGACGTCGGCGAAGGCACGATGCGCGCGCTGCACTTCGACCTGGAGTATTTCTTCACCGACGCGTGGTCGGTGCAGGTGGGCATCCCGTACGTGTCCAAGGTGTTCCACGGCTCGCCGCACTGCCCGACCAGCGAGCCGCCGCAGTGCCGGGGCGCGCCGGCGCTGAATCCGCCGCATCCGGAGTCGCGCTTCCAGGACGACGGGCACTACCACGGCACCTGGCAGGACTGGAACATCGGCGCAGCCTGGCACGCGACGGTGCACGGCAACTACCTTCTGACGCCGTCGCTGACGTTGTGGATCCCGAGCCACGACTACGTGTTCTTCTCCAACGCTGCCGCCGGGCAGCGCATCTGGAAGGTGGAGCCGTCGATCGAGCTGGCGCATCAGTTCGATTTCACCAACCTGTACTACCGCGCCCGCTACAGCTACGTCTACACCGAAAAGGTGCTCGACACGCGCCTCAACCACCACCGGCTGGAGCTGGAGCTGGGGTATTTCTTCAACGAGCGCTTCACGCTGCGCGGCTTCACGATCGGCAAGAAGGGCCAGGGCTACACGCTGCAGGAACTCGGCCCGCTGACCGCCGGCCGGACCAACGACTACTGGTACCACCACGACCAGCTCGCCAAGCACAACTTCGCCGAGATCGGCGTCGGCGCGGACTACCACCTGGCCGGTCCGTACACGGTCTCCGCCGCGTACCACAAGATGATCTGGGGCCAGTCGGTGATCAACTTCCGCCATGCGTTCGAGATGCGGCTGACGCGGGATTTCTAGCGCCGGCGCTCCGGGCGTACCATGGGGGCGCCGCCGTAATCGGCCGCGCCCGACGTGGAAGCCTCATCCGAGTCCCGGCGCCATGGACCGGGGAATCCGATTGCAGGAGGACACCATGCACATACCGTCCAGACTCATGCTCGGCGCCCTGCTGCTCGCCGGCGCAGTCGGCACCGACCCCGCGCAGGCCTGCGGCGAGGTCATGTACCGCATGGGCGGCGCGCTGCGCTACCAGGCGTTCGTCTCGCGCCATCCGGCGCAGATCCTGCTCTACGGCGACAGCGCCGTGGCGCAGGCCAGGGGCCTGGACCGCGACGGCTTCCGTCGCAGTCTGGAAAAGGCGGGCCACAAGATCACCGTCGCCGAGGATCCGGCCGCGCTCGAACAGGCCCTCGCGGCCCACGCGTACGACATCGTCATCGCCAGCGCGGACGACCTGTCGGCGGTCCAGGCCGCACTGGCACAGGCCACGCGCGGGCCGGCGCTGATTCCGGTGCTCGATCGCGCCAACGAGGCGACGCTGCGCCGGCAGTACCCGCAGGCGCTCACGGCGAGCGCCGGCCTGAACCGCTTCCTCAAGACGATCGAGCGCACGATGGAAACGCGCGGCAGCTAGTCGCCGCGCGGCAGCTAGTCGCCGCGCAGTAGCCGCTCCACGCGCGCCAGGTCCTCGGCGGTGTCGACGCCGGCCGGGAACGGCTCCGGCGCGAGGCGCACCGCGATCGCATGGCCGTGCTCGAGCGCGCGCAGCTGCTCGAGCGACTCGGCCTGCTCCAGCGGCGTCGGCGGCAGCGCGGTGAAGCGGCGCAGGAAACCGGCGCGGTAGGCGTAGATGCCGATGTGGCGCAGGAACGGAACGCCGGCCGGCAGGCGGCTGCGGTCGTGCGCGAACGCGTCGCGCGGCCACGGCAGCGGCGCGCGGCTGAAGTACAGCGCGCGGCCGTCGGCGGCGCGCACGAGCTTGACGCAGGCCGGGTCGAACAACTCCTCGACCGTCGCCAGCGGCGTCGCCAGCGTCGCCATCGGCGCATCGTCCTCGGCCAGCGCGGCCGCGACCGCGCGGATGCCGCTGGCCGGCGCGAGCGGCTCGTCACCCTGCAGGTTCACCACGATCGCATCGTCCGGCCAGCCGAACTGCTCGACGCACTCGGCCAGGCGGTCGCTGCCGGAGGCGTGGTCGGCGCGCGTCAGCGCAACCTGCACGCCGCTGCCGGCCAGCGCGTCGGCGATGCGCGCATCGTCGGTCGCGACGACGACCGTGCCCGCGCCGGCGGCGAGCGCACGCCGCGCCACGTGCACGACCATCGGCACGCCGGCGATCGGCCGCAGCGGCTTGCCGGGCAACCGGGTCGAGCCATGGCGCGCGGGAATGGCGACGATGAAGGGAGGCGCTGCGGTCATGCGGGAGGGACTCGGACGGGATCGATCGAGCGTACCGGAGGTGTCGACGCCGCGCCAACGCGGCCACCCTGCGCGCCGTCCCGTGACCGCGCGCGCGGAGCCACGCGCGCGGCGGTGGTAGGATGCGCTCCGCCTTGTCCTGCCCCGACCTCCCGTGAGCCCTCCTGCTGCCGCGACCGCGGCCCGCTCCGCGTCGCTGCCGCTGCGCGCGGTGCTGATGATGACCGCCAGTGCCTGCCTGTTCGGCCTGATGGCGATCCTGATCCGCCATGCCTCGCAGCAGATGCATCCGTTCCAGATCGCGTTCTTCCGCAGCTTCTTCGGCGCGCTGGCCGCGCTGCCGCTGCTGCTGTACGGCGGGCCACGCCTGCTGCACACCGACCGGCTGGGCTTCTACGTGCTGCGCTGCGCGATCGGCGCGCTGTCGATGCTGGCCGGGTTCTGGTCGATCGCGCACCTGCCGCTGGCGCAGGCGATCGCGCTGTCGTACGCGTCGCCGCTGTTCGTGACGATCGGCGCGGTGCTGTTCCTCGGCGAAGTCGTGCGCCTGCGCCGCTGGAGCGCGGTCATCGCCGGCTTCATCGGCGTGCTGGTGATCGTGCGCCCAGGCACCGACGGCTTCACCGCGGCGAGCCTGGTCGCACTGCTCGCCGCCGCGCTGACCGGCACGGTCACGATCAGCATCAAGTTCCTCTCGCGCAGCGACCCGGCCAACACGATCGTGCTGCTGACGACGCTGCTGTGGGTGCCGCTGTCGCTGCCGGCCGCGCTGCTGGTCTGGAAGACGCCGGACGCCTCGCTGTGGCCGTGGCTGGTGCTGATCGGCGCGCTCGGCACCGGCGGCCAGTACACCTGGACGCATGCGCTGCGCCTGGCCGAGGCCTCGTCGCTGGCGCCGTTCAGCTACCTGCAGCTGGTGATCGTGGCGGTGCTGGCGTGGTTCGCGTTCGGCGAGACGCCCGATCGCTACACCGCGCTCGGCGCCGCGATCGTGATCGGCGCCAGCCTGTACATCGCGCGGCGCGAGGCGTTGCTGGCGCGCCAGGCGCGGCGCGAAGCGCTCGTCGGCAAGGCCGAGCCGCAGGTGTAGGCTGGACGGCGGAGCCGGCCGGCGCTCCTGCTCGCCGATTGATGCCGGTCGCGCAAGCGCGCCCAGCCTACGAGGAATCAGCCGCGCGCGGCGTAACGGCGCGCGACGTAGTCCTCGACGATGCCGACGAACTCGCTCGCGATGTTGTCGCCGCGCAGCGTCATCGCCTTCTGCCCGTCGATGAACACCGGCGCGGCCGGCGCCTCGCCGGTGCCGGGCAGCGAGATGCCGATGTCGGCGTGCTTGGATTCGCCCGGGCCGTTGACCACGCAGCCCATCACCGCGAGGGTCAGGTTCTCGACGCCGTCGTACTGCAGGCGCCACTCGGGCATCTTCGCGCGCACGTGATCCTGCACGGTCTTGGCCAGTTCCTGGAACAGCGTGCTGGTGGTGCGGCCGCAGCCGGGGCAGGCGGTGACCAGCGGCGTGAACGCGCGCAGGCCCATCGTCTGCAGCAGCTCCTGCGCGACGATCACCTCGCGCGAGCGCGACTCGCCGGGCTCCGGCGTCAGCGAGATGCGGATGGTGTCGCCGATGCCTTCCTGCAGCAGCACCGCCAGCGCCGCGGTCGAGGCGACGATGCCCTTCGAACCCATGCCGGCCTCGGTCAGGCCCAGGTGCAGCGCGTAGTCGCCGCGCGCGGCGAGGTCGCGGTAGACCGCGATCAGTTCCTGCACGCCGGAGACCTTGCACGACAGCACGATGCGTTCGCGCGGCAGACCCAGTTCCTCGGCGCGCGCGGCCGAATCGAGCGCCGAGCGGATCAACGCCTCGCGGCCGACGCGCGCGGCGTCCCACGGTTCGGCGCGCGCGTGGTTCTCGTCCATCAGCGCGGCGACCATGCTCTGGTCGAGCGAGCCCCAGTTCGCGCCGATGCGCACGGGCTTGGCGTACTTCAGCGCGAACTCGATGATCGCGGCGAACTGCGTGTCCTTCTTCTTGCCGAAGCCGACGTTGCCGGGATTGATGCGGTACTTGGCCAGCGCCTCGGCACAAGCCGGCTCGCGTTCGAGCAGCTGGTGGCCGTTGTAGTGGAAGTCGCCGATCAGCGGCACCGACACGCCCATCATGTCGAGCCGCTCGCGGATGCGCGGCACCGCGGCGGCAGCCTCGGGCGTGTTGACCGTGATGCGCACCAGCTCGGAACCGGCGCGCGCGAGTTCGGCGACCTGCCTGGTGGTGCCGGCGACATCGGCGGTATCGGTGTTGGTCATCGACTGCACGACCACGGGCGCCTGGTTGGGCGCGGCGCCGCCGATCGCGACCGTGCCGACCACGACCGGCACGCTGGGGCGACGCGCGCTGGCGTCGGACGGAAACTCGCGGGACATAAAGGGGATCAGGCTCCGGAAGTAGCGGTCGCCGCCGCGCTGGCGCGCGGCGAGCAGGAAAAATGCTGGTACAGGCCGTTTGCTTCAAGCAGGCGCAACGGTGCGGCGTGCAACGTGCGCGCCGGCTGCGGCATGCCATGCAGGTCGGCCGGCACGGACAGCTCCAGCGCCGGCGTCTCGCGCGCGATCTCGGTCGGCGTCAGCACGGCGTCATGGGCAGCGCCGGGGTCGCCATCGAGCGGCGCCAGCAGCAGCGCGCGCAGCGCCATGCGGTCGCGAGCGCCCTCCGGCGCACGCGCGCCGGCCGGCAACGCCCGGCGTGCCAGCAGTTCGATGCCGGCGTCGACGCGGCCGTGCTCGTCGATGCGCAGCCAGCGGATCACGCCGACCAGCCAGTCTGCCCCCGCATCGCCATCCGGCAAGCCCAGGCCGACCAGCTCGGACACGCGCGCCCGCACGCCGGCGCCCTGTTCCCACAGCACGCGGTAGCCGCCCAGTCCCTGGTCGAGCACGCGCGCCGGCAGGCGCACGGCACGGCCCGGATCGGCCATACCGGTGCGCCAGTTCGCGCGCCGGTCCGCTTCGCTGAGGCTGATCGCCTCGCCGCGCACGCGGCCGAGGAACGTGGCGAAATCCTCCTCGCCGGCAAGCACGAAATGCAGGTCCTGCAGGCCGAATACGCTGTCGAGCAGGTAGCCGCCGCCCAAGCGCGCATGGCCGCGCTCGGTGCGGGCGCCCCACGCGCCGGCGAGGCGGCGCAGGAGGTCGAGGTCGACGTGCAGGGCCGGCGCGCCGCGCCGGCGGATCGGCAGCGCGCGCGCGCCGGGCGGAGCCGCCGCCAGTTGCTCGTCGAGGAGCGCCAGCAGGCCGTCCAGGTGCAGGCAGGTCAGGTCGCGCTGGCCGTCGACGCGCTCCTCGGGCAGGTAGCCAGGACCGCGGTCGGCCGCGGTGTCGATGCGCACGTCGTGCGGGCCGCCATTGCGCTCGCGCAGCGGTACGTGCGGCGCCAGCGCCGCTACCAGCGCGGCGACCTCGCCCTGTTCGCGCTGCGTGTAACGGTACGGGTTGGCGAGCGCGAACAGCAGGGCCTGCACGTAAACCGTGCGCGCATCGAACGTGGCATCCGGCTGCAGCGGGTCGTCGACCTCGCGCGTGTCCAGGCGCAGCGATGCGGCGAACGCATGCGTCGCGTGCAGCGCCTGCCAGCTGCCGGCGGGCGGCATGCGGTAGAGCAGGTACGCACGCGCCAGATGCTCGCCGCCATGCTGCAGCGCGCGCACCGCGGCCAGCGCAACCTGCTTGCTGCGCAGGAACGGCACGCTGCCGGCCGGCGCGCACAGTTCGGCCAGCGCGGCGCGGTAGCCGGTCGCGAACGCGTGCTGGAACGCCAGTGCCAGCTCGCCGAGATCGGCCTTGGCCGGCGGCAGCGGGAAGCTCGCTCCGACGATCTGCCGATCGGTTGCCGCGATCAACGGCGCGGCCGCGCCGCGCAGGATCTCCAGCACCTCCAGCCGCTGCATGCCCTCGAGCTGACGTGCATTGAACTCGTCCAGCGCATCCAGAAGGCGCCGCACCGCCGCCGCGAAGTTCGCCATCGGCAGCGCCGCGACCCAGGCGCGCAACGCGCGCGGCTCGCAGGCGAGTCCGCCGGCCGGCGCCGCGCGGCGCGCCGGCACGCCCTCGCAGAGGCGACGGTAGGGAGTGGTCATGCGGGAATTATAGGGGCCGCGCCGCGGGGCAGCACGATGGGCCAAGCCATGCCGCGGGCGACATCCCGGCCGCCATGACAAAAAAAAGAAGGCCCCCACATGGGGGGCCTTCCGATCCCTCGCAGCGCTGGGGACAGGCTACTGCGAAAGATTCTTCCCTGACCTGCTGCCAAGCGTCACGCCATCGATGAGAACGCTGCCGTCGTGACCACCGAAGGAGACGTACTCGAAGTGAATCGTGTGCACCTGGTCATCCGCGTAACCGTCAATGTCGAGTGACTGCAGGGTCCAGCCCGCATCCGCCCCCTGTGCGACGAGGTCGGTACTGGCGACGAGATGGGCGTCGACATACACGTTCAGCGTGGCCGTTCCAGTCGGGGCAACCAGCACATTGCGCCGGTACTGGAGCTGCTGCGCACGCCCCTTGGGCAACACCACCTGCTGCGAAAAGGCCTGCCGACCCGAGGACGCGCCCCAACCACCGAGCCATGCGGCCCCTTCGCGTACGCGAACACTGCTGTCGAACGCGGACGCCAGGTAGAACGGCGTGCCGCCGTTCGCTGCATTGGTGTCGCTGCCGGACCAGTACGGGTTCGCGCCGCCGTTGCCGGTCGTCCTGGCGAAGTTCGGATCGAGCAACAGGCTCTGGCCTTCCCCGAGCTCGAATCCACTGGCAAAGAGGCGGTCAGCCGGGACCACCGTGAATGTCAGCGGGATCTCGAAGCGCGGATGCAGCGGGTCGTTGGTGTTCAGGCAGATCAGACCACGATGCGCGCCGGCCGACAGGTCCGCCGCATTGGCATTCACCGCGATGGCGGCGCTTCCGACCCCCTCGATGCGCCCCGAGGCAGGGCTGATGCTGAGCCACGGCAGGATGCTGGCCGCATCGCAACCCAGCGCCGGGTCCCCGATCTCGCTCACATCGAGCACGAAGATCAGGTGCGAGCCGGCGAGTCCGAGCGTTTCCGTGCTGACCGGCTGCGTCAGGCCGCAGGCGGCCGACGAAAGGAACGATTGATGCGTCTGCGGCGAACCGTTTGCGCCCGGCAGGAACAGGTTGAACGGCGAGCCATCGATGTGGTACTCGACGACGACATCGTTCGCCGCCGTGTCGACGACGACCGTGTTGTACAGCCGGATCGTCGATGTCGCCAGGTTGCCGCCGACCATGCCGCTGCCGGTCCCGATCAGCGTCAGCTGCGAGGTCGGAATCGTCTCCGGCTGGACGCCGTGCGGAACGGTGTACACGTTGATCGTGACCGGGATCGGCTCACCCTGCTCCGACGCCACCGTGACCGCGTTGATCTGCGCATGGGCGCCCACCGACGGGTGCTCATTGAAGTAGAACCGACGCCACCAGCTGTTGTCCGCCGTCGCCTGGTCGCCGATCGTGCATGCCACTCCATAGCCGGCGCGCGGCGTGTTGTCGGCCATCTGCGAGATCTGCGAATCGCCCAGCACGAACGCGGGAGCCTCGGTGCCCGACGCGGCATCGGTCAGGCGCGTGATCTTGCCGCGCCCATCCGCCGCGGACGCGAAGGACGCACGACGCTCGGCCGCCTGCTTGGTCACCAGCAGATGCTGCGCGTGCGCCGCCAGTGCGGTGTCGATGTCGAACTGCAGGGCACCGACCGCCTGGTTGTTGATCACCAGGCCACCGCTTGCACTGCCGCCTTCGACCGCCTGCAGATTCAGGATCGTGGGCGTGATGGACGCCTGCGGGTACGGCGACACGTTGTCGACCTGGATCGTGTAGTCCTCGGCCTGTCCCGCACCCGTCTGCGTGCACGCGGCTGCCATGATGTTGAAATTGCTGATCACGCGCATGCGCGTCGGTCCAGGCGGCGTGCCGACCGGCACCTGGATTTCGCGGCGCGCGAACTGGCCGTCCAGGCCCGTCGAATTGTTCAGGTGGCCGATCAGGTATCCCTCGTCCTCGGAGAAGACGCCGTCCTGGTTCCAGTCGAAGTACGCACCGACGCGATGCGTCGCCAGCGGATTGCTCGAGACCAGCGTCCTTGCCGTCACGGTCAGCTCGTACTTGCCTCCGGCCGAGACGTTCGCGCCCGGGACGGACAGGAAGTCCTCGTGCGGCACGGTCGAGGCCACATCGCTCTCGTTGAAGAGGCCGGCGAACCGCACGCTCGTGATCGGATCGACCTCGTACTGGAAGAACGCGGCGCAGTAGGGCGCGGGGAACGTGTAGCTGCTGCTCACGCGGAAGACGGCCGACGCCGGCATGCGGTTCTCGCCCATGTCGGTCTTCAGGTCACCCGCGTCGATCAGCACCGTGTAGTCGCCGGCGGTCGGCGAGCTCAGGCTGGCGACGATCTCGCACGCGCCCGCGGCCGGGATCGAGGAGCCGGCGGCCAGCGTGATGGTGCCTCCGGCGAAGGTGACCGATCCGGGACACGTCGTTGCGGCCGAAACCGCCTGGAGCCCGGCCGGGAGCGTCAGCACGTTCGCCGCGGTGAACGTGGCAGGCACCGGATTCACGTTGCGCAGCGTGATGCGCGCGGTCGTCGTGCCGTTCACGAGGCTCATCGCGGGCGTCAGGCTCAGCTCGACACGCGGAGGGGCGGTGCCTGGTATCACGATCACCGTGTAGTCCTCGCCCTGCCCCAGGCCGTCCCCGTTCGAATCGCACGCGTCGATGGGCGTGATCGGGTTCCTCATCACGCGCATGCGCGTCGGCCCGAGCTTGGCGTTAAGCGGAACCGGGATGGCGGCGGTCGCGTGCTTGCCGTCGTTGCCGGTCGAGTCGGCGACGCCACCGATCTGCACGCTCTCGTCCGCGTCGAACACGTTGTCGTGGTTCCAGTCGAAGAACGCGGTGATGATGGCCGGGAACGGGCCTTCCATCACGGTCTCGACGCGCATCGGCAGGTAGTCGCCGGTCACGACCGTCGCGCTCATCGCGGTGAAATTCTCCAGCGGCGGCTCGGAATACGACGCGCTCGTGCGATTGTCGATCGTGTCGAACTTGACGCGCGTGATCGGCTGGACGCCCGTGTAGTACTTCGGGTAGCAGTAGGGCTCGGGAAAGTCGAGGCCGACCTTCAGCGTCGCCGTCGCCGCCACCGAGTTTTCGCCGAGCGACGTCTTCAACGCACCGGCCGGGATCGTGTTGTAGTAGCGGCCCGCCGTCGCGGAGACGACATCCACGGAAATCGCGCACGTCGCGTTCGGCGCGATCGACACCGCACCGGACAGGCCGATGGTCGTGCCGCCAGGCGTCGCCTGGAGGCTTGCATTGGCGCACGTCGTCGAGGCGTTCGCCGGCGTCGCGATGACGACACCGGACGGCAGCTCGTCGACCAGTGCGCTGCTCAGGACCGCCGCGTCGGTCGGATGACGATTGGCCAGGCTGATCGACAGGACGCTCCTGGCATTGGGTTCCAGCAGGCTTGGGGTGAACTTCTTCGACAACGTCGGCGTCGTGTCCGACGGGCCGACGAGCACGGTGTAGTCCTCGGCCTGGCCCCAGCCGGAATCCTGGCACGCGATCGGCGCGCCGCCGTAGCGCTTGACCACGCGCATGCGCGTCGGTCCGGGCAGCGCGTCGTCCGGGATCCTGACCTGCGCCTCGACCTCCTGGCCGTCCACCCCCGTCGAGTCGAACAGGTCACCGACGAACACGCGCTCGTCGGCGTCGAACACGTTGTTCTGGTTCCAGTCGAAGTAGGCGGTCACGCCTTCCAGCCACGGGCCGTCCGTGTTTCCCTGGACACGCAGCCGCATCGTGTTGCCGGGCACCACGGTCACCACGGTGCCGGTGAAGTCCTCGTGGTTGTCCGGCGTGTACATCTCGGCGCTCGTGATGTTGTCGATGCTGCCGAAGCGAACGCGCGAGATGGGACTCGTGCCCTCCGGGAAATCGGCCCGGCAGTAGGGCTCCGGGAAGATGTAGCCGGTCTGCAGCTTGGCGCGCGCCATGTAGGCATTGTTGCCGAACGTCGTTTGCAGCGTGTTCGGTGCGACGACGAGCGAGTGGATCGCGTGCTGCGACGACGTCACGTCCACGGAAAGCTTGCAGGTACTGCCCTGGGTCGGGATCTTTGCCGTGCGCGACAGGCTGAACGAGCCGGCGCCGGGCACCGCGGTGACGACGCCTCCGGGGCAGGTGGTCGCTGCATTCGGCGTCGCCGCGATCTTCAGGCCGGCCGGCAGGGCCTGCGAGAACTCCGCCGACAACTGGGCGGGAACGGCCGCATAGCTGGCGAAGGTGATCGTCAGCGTGGAGGGCACGTCGAGCATGACCTTGGCGGGCGCGAAAGCGACCGTGATGCTCGGCGGTGCGCCATTGAGGCAATAGTTCTGGGCGGCCTGGACGGCCGCGAGCGCGTTGACCTCGCCCCATCCGGTCGCCTGGTTGGGGATGTTGCCCGGGCCATCGGAAGGACTGCCCGTGTAACGCGCGATCCGCGTGGCCGACTGCATCAGCAGCGTGTTGGTGCGCGCGACATTGCCTCTCAGGCACGGCGCCGCCTGCCACATGAGCCCGATGACGCCCGCGACCATCGGCGTCGACATCGACGTGCCGGTGGCATTCCCGTAGACGGCGTCGCCGGTCGACATCGCCGAACGAATCGCCACGCCCGGGGCGACCAGGTTCGGTTTCAGGTCGGGATAGCCGAAGGTTTCCGCGTACTGCGGCAACCCCGGCGCGGGATCGGTCGTCGGCCCCTTGTTGGAGTGGCTGGCGTACGCGCCGTTGGTCGTGCCCGTCGAACCGACGCCGAGTGCCTTGCCGGAACTGGCGGGCGTACCGACGGTACCCAGTGGCGGATTGATGTCGTAGCCGCAATTGACGTTGTTGCCGTTGGCGAACGCCGAGGCGATTCCGGCGGCGGTCCACGCCTCGATCATGGCGTCGTAGATGTCGCTGTGGCGCGTCGTGCAGGCGGTCCAGGAATTGCTGACGACATGCGGCCGCTTGGACGGATCCGCCGTCGCGGGATTGCCGCTCGGAAGCGTCGGCGCGATCATCCATTGCCCGCAGGCGAGGATCCCCGCGGTGGTGGCATAGCCGTCAGCCAGGCCGAAGCCGATGCAGTTGACCCACTTCGCGTCGGGAGCGACGCCGATCTGCTCGGCGCCGCCGTTGTCTCCGACCATGGTTCCCATCGTGTGGCTTCCATGCCAGCCGGTGAAACGCGGCGTGGCATTGAGGGCGTAGGGGTCGAACCAGTTGTAGTCGTGGTTGTAGACGCCGGCGGAGACCGTGCCGCGGTACTTCCCGACCAGCGCCTCATGGGTATGGAGCACACCGGTGTCGATGTTGGCGACGACGATGCCGGAACCCTTGTAGCCTAGCGCCCAGACATCGGGCACCTTGATCCTGCCAAGGCTGCCGATGACGGCATCGATCCCGGGGGCGAAGCTGATCTCGTGCTCCTCCTCGGGCTGCGGGATCCTGTCCTGGAGCTGGATCCGCTCGACGTCGGGCGAGGACTCGAGGTCCGCCAGCATCGCCTCGGTGAGTGACTCGATCGCGATGGCATTGACGATCCACAGCCGGCGCAAACCATTGGCTTCGGTCAACGAATGCGCGCTGCGCAGCGCCTGCAGCGTCCGCCGCTGCGCGCCCTCGGCGAAACGGTTCAGCGTTTCATAGACATACGCACCCTGTGCATCGCGGTCGGCGATGCCGGCGGCGGCGGAAAGATCGGCCTTGCCGCGGAAGCGCACGATTACGGAAGGATTCTCCTTGCGCGCAAGCGCGTCGAGCACCGCACGATCGGTGATCGCGCTGGCAGCACCGACCGGCCGGGCCGCCCCGCGCTGCCCGGTCGCGCTCCAGGCGGGTCCGGCAGACGCGCCGCACCCGATGGCCGCGACCAGCGCGGCCGCAAGGACGATGGCTTCCGGACGTCCATACCGCCGACGCCGGGCCAGATGATTTGGTGACATGGAACACTACCCCCGAATTTGATTTCGACTGGACATCGTCAGGCTACAGGTGCAACGCTCGACTGCAGGGCAATCCATCGCGGGCCCCGGCCATCAGAAACCGGCCGGCAGCGCGCCCCATCGGCAAGGATGCCGCGCGCTACACTGCTCGTGGCCGGGACGAAGAACCTAAATTTCAGCTCAAATTTCGATCAAACGGGTACATGAGCCAGCAGAAACAAAACAGAAACAAAGGCTTGTACCTTTTCCCGCCATTCACGCTCGACCCCTGCGAACGGAGCCTCCTGCGCGATGGCGAGCCCGTGCGGCTGCGCGCGAAGGCGTTCGATCTGCTGCTGAACCTGGTGGAGTCCGCCGGTACGCTGCGCACCCGCGACGAGCTCATCGAGGCGATCTGGCCCGACACCGTCGTCGAGGAGCACGGCCTCACGGTCGGCATGAGCGCCCTGCGCAAGGCGCTCGGCGACGAGGACAACCCGCCCCGCTTCATCAAGACGGTGCGCGGATACGGGTACGCCTTCGTCGCCCCGGTCACCTTCCAGCCCGCGCAGCCGGAGCAGCCCCCTGCGCCGCCCGCGCAGCCACCGCCGGCTCCGGCGACCTCGCGGTCACGCCCGCGCGGCTTGCCGGCGATGCTCGGCGTGCTGGTCGCGTGCGTCGTCGCCGGCGGCCTCTACCTCCGCGAGGGCAGGCACGCCGAGACGGCGCCGACGCGCGACGACGTCGTCGCGCCGGCGGCGCCCTCGATCGCAGTGCTGCCGTTCGAGTTCATCGGCGAGGACCACGGCAACACGTTCTTCGCCAAGGGCATGCGGCAGACCATCCTGGCCAGGCTCGCCCGGATCGGCGGCCTGCGCGTGATGTCGCGCTCGTCGAGCGACGACTATCCGAGCCACCCCGAGGACCTTGGCGCGGTCGCCGAGGAGCTCAGCGTGTCGAACGTGCTCGAAGGCAACGTGCAGATCGCGGGCCAGCAGGTGCTGATCAACCTGCGGCTGATCGACGCGCGCTCCGGCCGGCACCTGTGGGCGGGAAGCTATACGCGAACGCTCAGCGACATGATCGAAGTGGAGAACGATGTCGCCGCGCACGTCGCGACCGCCCTCGAGACGCGGCTGCTGCCGGCCGACACGATGCGGATCGCGCGCACGCCGACCGGCGATTCCGAAGCCTATGTCGCCTTCCTCAAGGCAAGCTACTTCGAGGACCAGGTCACCAACCGCAACAACGCGGTGTCTCCGGACGCGGCGGTCGAGCAGGCCGCCGCGCTCTACCGGAAAGCGATCGAGCGCGATCCGGGGTTCGCCCTCGCCTACGCCCGGCTCTCGATGCTGGAAAGCTACGCGTACTGGTCGAGCATCACCCGCACCGCCCAGTCCATCCCGTCGGCGCGCAGTGCCGCCAATCGCGCGGTCGAACTGGACCCGTCGCTGCCCGAGGCATGGCTGGCGAAGGGTTATGTCCATTACTACGGCGAGCGCGACTACGCGGCCGCGCTGGCCGCGTTCGAGCACGCTGCCGACCAGGTTCCCAACGACGTCAACGCCAAGGTCGCCATCGCCTACGTCCAGCGACGCCAGGGCAAGCTCGCCGAGGCCATCGAGGGCATGCGCCAGGCCAGCGTGATGGACCCGCGCAATCCGCGCTGGCCCTACGAAATGGCGCTCAGCCTGATGGCCCAGCGCAACTATGCCGAGGCCGATCATCAGTTCGTGCGCGCGCTTGCCCTCGAACCGCACAACTTCGCGTGCATCACCAACCGCGTGTACGCACTGCTGCTGGCGGGCGAAGCGCAGCGTGCCGTGGCCGTCCTCGACGAGGTCGGGTCGGTCGCGGATCCGCTTGGCCAGATCTCCGCACTCCGCTTCGAGATCGCGCGACAAGCGCGCGATCCGGACCAGGCGTTCGCCAGTCTGGTCACGCAGCTCGATTGGGTCCAGGCGCCCGACATGGGCGGCAATACCCCGCGCAGCATGATGGAGGCGGAGGCATGGACCATGCGCGGCGACTCGGTGCGTGCGCAGGCCGCATTGCGGAACGCCGAGCAGTTGCTGAAGGCGCAGTTGGCCGCCGAACCGCACAACCCGGATACGTGGAGCGCGCTGGCGCTGGTGTATGCAGGGCTCGGCGTGCACGACGCCGCGGTGGAGGCAGGACGGCGCGCGACGGAGATCGTCCCGATTTCGCTGGACCTGATCGACGGCGTGATCTACACGACCGTGCTGGCGCGAGTGTATGCGCGCCTCGGCGACGCCGACATGGCCGTCAAGCTGCTGCGCGCGCTGCTCGACATGCCGGGCGGCCAATTCCTTTCGGTCGCCCTGCTGAAGACCGATCCCAGCTGGGACCGGATTCGTGACGATCCCGGCTTCCAGTCACTGCTGAAAGACTGATCAAACCCAGGCGATCGGCGGCGCCGCGTCGCACGAGGGCGAGCCAGGCGCCCCCGCGCCGCGCCGGCGGGCACGCGTGGGTTACGCGACGGCGGCCCCACAACGAGCCTTCGGCGAATGGACCTGGCCGACCGCCTCGCCGTCCGGCCAGGCCTCGCCGTGGGCGCGACGGTCCGGAACGCGCGGCCAGTTCGAACCAAAAAAAGCCGGCCCCGAAGGGCCGGCCCGAAACCGGTGGCATCTGCCGAGTGGCTACGGCGCGCCGTCGAAGCCGTCCTGGAAGATGATGTCGATCGGCGCGTTCACGCATGCCACGCGCACGTCGCTCACGTTCGCGCTGCCGATCGTGCCGCTGCCGTTGCTGACGGTGCAGGTCTGCGCCGGGTTGGCCGGCTGCGTGGCGACCGTCACGTCGTAGCTCGCACCGCTCGGCAAGCCGGCGGTGAACACGAACAGGCCGTTCGCGCTCATCGACAGAGTCGCCGCGCCGTTGAGCTGCAGCGTCAGGCCGCTGCCGGCAAGGCCGCTGACGCGGCCGCCGACCGTGTAGGTCGGCGGCGGATCGCCGGCGCAGGTCACCAGCACGTTGGTGACGTCGCTGCCGCCGATCGTGCCGCTGGCGTTGGCGACCGTGCAGGTCTGCGTCGGGCTCGACGGCTGCGTGGCGACCGTGACCATGTAGGCCGTGCCGGTGGCGAGGCCGCCCGGGAACGTGAACGCGCCGTTCGCAGCGATCGCCAGGTCATTGCCGCCGTTCAGCCTGAGCTTGAGGCCGCTGCCGGCCAGTCCGCTGACCGTGCCGCCGACGGTCTGCGTGGTGACCGCGTTGACGGTGAGCGACACCGGCACCTCGAAGCTCGGATGCGCCGGATCGTTGGTGCCGATGCAAAGCACGGCCGAATGATTGCCGGCTGCCAGGCCGACGCTGTTGGCCGTGACGGTGATCGGCGCCGCGCCACCGCTGGAGACGCTGCCGCTGGTCGGCGCCGCGCTCAGCCAGGCCACGTCGGACGGACTGGCGCAGCTCGTGGGGGCCTCGCTGATCGTGTAGGCCAGCGAGCTGCCGAGGCCGCCGGCGTTGCCGATCGACAGCGTGCCGTTGACGCTGCTGCCCTGGTTGACCGCGAGGCTGAGCGAGATCGGTGACACCGATCCCACCGGATCGGGCACGACCGCGCCGGAAGGCGCCAGCGTCGCCACCGTGTACCCGGACGGCGAGCCGGCCTCCGCCACGCGCAACTCGCCGAGCGAGTCGAGCGGCGCCTTGTTGACGGTGAACGAGAACGAGAACAGCGTGCCCCAGTCCAGCGTGTTGCCGCTGGCCGGCGCGGTCCAGCTGACCTGGCCGCCGCTGGTATCGACGGTCCAGTCGTTGGCGGCGTTCACGTCGCCGTCGCTGAACCAGGTCGCGCTGACGACCGCGCCCTCGGGCAGCGGCACGCTGAAGCGGTCGAAGCCCTTGTTGCTGCGCACGCGGATGTTCGGCGCATTGCCTTCGGTGACGGCACGCGCATAGTCGAGGTTCATCACCGCGTAGTCGTAGCGCCAGGTCCCGTCGCCCAGATCCTTGACCTTCACTGCGAGCTTGGTGTTGCCATCGCGCGTGGCGAGCTCCTGGTTGCGCGCCAGCGCGCCCGGGTTGGCCGGATCGACCCAGCGGTCGATCGCCGGACCCAGCTTGTAGTTGGTACCACCACCCGGTGCCCAGGCGCTGCCCGACCAGTTCGGCGCACCAGTCACGGTCGCCATCGAGTTGTAGATGTTGACGTCCTCGCGCGCGAGGTACCACGACTCGAACAGGTAGGTCGCGCCCGGATTGACCGTCGCGCTGACCTGCTGCTCGCGCACGACCAGGCGCTGGTCGTAGCTGCCGTTCGGACTGGCCGTCTGCGAGCCGACGCAGTTGGGATCGTAGATCGAGCCGCAGCGGCCCCAGATGCCGGTCGCGGGCACGATCTCCGAGCGCGGCCCGAGGTCCGAACTGGTGTCGTTGTTGCCGGTGCCGTAGGTGTCGGTGCAGCCGCGGCCGAGGATGTGCGAATCATGGTCGGCCGGATCCAGGCAACTGCCGTTGGTGGTCAGCCAGGCATGCTTCACGCCTGAGCGGCCGATCTGTTCAAGGCGGCCATCGGCATTGGTGCGGTAGAGGTTCCAGATCAGGTACGGATGCTGGTCGTTGCCGTACGGTGCGAAGTTGCCGGTGAACTTCTGGTTCCACGGAATGCTCGCAGCCCACTTCGCGTTGCTGGTGCCGAGCGCTCCCTGGCCCGAGATCGTCACGGCCAGGCTGCCGGCGTTGACGTTGTTCTGCAGGGTCGAACTCGGCGTGAACACGATGCTGCCGGTGCCGGACGGGCCGGTGCAGCCCTGGCAGCGCGTGTACGACATCGTGAACGTCTTCATGAACAGGTCGGCTTCGTAGATGCCGCCGTCCGGTGCCGCCGAACCGTGCCAGTGCGGATTGGACGCCAGCGGGATCATGCCGTTGCCGGTCACCTGCACCTCGGTGGTCAGGGCAAGGTCCGCGATCGGCCAGCCGGCGGCTTCCGGATGGCCGATGCGTTCGGCCAGCGCCGTGCTGATGCGCATGTCCATCGCGCCGACCGCCAGCGTGCGGTTGTCGTCGACCAGCTCGTACATCAGGCGGTCGATGTAGAACCAGGCCACGCCGTCGCTGCCGACGAAGTCGAGGATCAGCGTGTCCTGCGGGCTGCGGCGCAGGCGGAATTCGGACAGGTCGATGCGCTCGCCGTTGGCGAGGTCGATCGTGTAGCCGCCATTGGCCTGCAGCGAGCCGCCGTCGAAGCCGCGGAAATAGCCGCCTTCCACATGGAACTCGAGGCTGCCGCTGCGACGCAGCTCGAAGCGGTCGCGATCGCGCATGCTCAGGCCGGGCAGTGCCTGGCGCGCGGCCGAGATGCGCATGCCCAGGTCGCCGGCAAGGTCACGGTTCCAGCGCACCTCGACGGTGCCGCCCCAGGCCGCCCACAGGCCGGGCGCGGAGGTCTGCGCGGGCGCCGACGGCGTGGCGGAGAATGATTCGGAAAACCCCGCCGCCGGCGCGAGGCCGAGTGCGAGCGCCAGGACGAGTACACGAGATTTCATTGATGCCTACCCCAAGAATCAACGATGAGTTACGACCAACCCATCCTTGGGGAAGCTCCCCGTCCGGCGACTCCGACCAGACGCAAGGTGTCACCGCGGCCGGGCACGGCTTGCGGTATCGCTCTCCAGCGAGTGATGCATGCCCTCCCCTGCGTCTGGACGCGCGGGCAATTGTGGAAACTAACATGTCCCCGCGCGCCCCGTTTCCGCAGCGCACCAATTACACGCTCTCCGCTCGCCGCATCCGGCAGGGAGCGGCAGGCCCCTCGCAACAGGCGCGCGATGCCGCACCAAAGGCATCGCACCTGCCGCGCCTCCCGCGGGCCAGGACCTACGGCGCCGTCGTCGCGCTGCCGAACTGCATCAGTTCCGGCGGCGACTTGCCGTAGCCGGTCGGCGCACGCACGCCATCGAACGCGTCGGCGAAGACGCGCTCGGCCGGCGTCGGGTCGTTCCACAGCTCGAACAGGTACTGCCCGCGCGTGCGCTCCTTCGGCCCGACCACGAACGGCCGGTTCGATTCGCCACTGCACATCTGGTTCTCGCCCTGGAAACTGTTCGCCACGGCCTCGTTGCGCAGGAACTCGACGTAGTCCCTGCTCGCGGTCTGATAGTAAAGGCGCGCCGTCGCTGTGAACGGTCCGACCTTGCCGGCCGGAATCGTGAAGCTGTAGGCGGCCTGGTCGTAATTGACCAGCACGCCCGAGCCCGGCGTGGTTTCCGGATACAGGCCCTGTGGCACCGGGCGCACCTCGTAGCCCTGCGGATCGTCGGCCGTGGCCGGCTTGAAGCCCAGCGGCGGGATGCGGTTGTCCTTGGCCACGCAGTCGTTCAGCGCGAAGTGGAACATCGGCTTGCCGGCGCCGTCGACGATGTCGCAGGTGTTGCTGCCATTGTGGTTCCAGATTCCCTGCAGCACCTCGTAGACGCGCGCCTGCGGATCGGCGGCCAGCACGCCGCTGCCGGCATCGTAGGCGGCGCTCTCGGCGACCAGCGCGCCGCTGGCATCCTTGACCTGCACGTTCAGCCACATGCGCCGGCCCTCGCCGTAGCCGGTCGGCAGCTTGTGGCCGCTGACGTTGGTGACCTTGACGTTGAGCGCGAGCGAACCGGCGCTGCCGGCGGTCGGCGCGGTGTACGCGGTGACCGTGGTCGCGACCGTGGCGGCCGACTGCAGCATCTGGCGCGCCCACTCGACGGTCTGGTCGTACGAATCCTGCCGGCCGACACCCCATGCCGAGCCGGGAATCGCACTGGTATCGCTGAACTCGCCCTTGATGACGCCGGGCATCCACGTGTTGCCGCCGGCGAACGCGTGCGTGGGCAGGTTGCCGCTGCGGTTCGGATAGCCGCCGAGCGAGCAGGCGGTCGCCTGCGGGTCAGTGCTGGTCGGCATGTGACATGCCTGGCAGCTCTTGCCGCCGGGCGAGGCCGAGAACGAGCTGCGCGTCCACTCGGTGAAGGTTCGCTCGATCGGGAACGGCAGGCCGGTGTCGCTGCCATCGGCGAGCTTGAGCGTCTTCAGCGGGCCGGCGGAGGTGTCGGGCGTGCTGACGTCATGGCATTGGCCGCACATCGCGCTGTCCTCGTGGAACGGCGACTTGGCCCATGCGTGCGGCGGCTGGCCTCCGCTGTAGGTGTAGGGTCCGCGCCGGCACGGCTCGCCGCGGCCGTTGCAGTCGGTATCGTCGAGCCACACCGCCCCGTTGCGCGGCAACGGCTCGCCGCCGGGTCCCTGCGGCATGTTGCGATGGCAGAAATGGCAACCCAGACCGCTGTAATCATTGTAGTTGTCGGGCGCGTCGGGACTGCCTTGCAGCAGGCAGCCGGCCGCGCCCTTTCCCACGTCGTTGTCGGGCAGGCCAAAGCCCTGCTTGACCACGCGGCCGCCGTACCAACCATCCGAGGTATGGCAACGCAGGCAGAAGTCGCCGACGCCGGGCACGTCGTGGTTGGCGACGTCCAGCGCGGCCCAGAACAGCGGATCGCGCGTGCTGTTGGCCATCATCGAGCCGGCCCAGGTCGGGTGCGGCCGGAACGCCTGCGTATTGCCGGCGCCACCGGCACCGTGGCAACTGATGCAGTCGCCGTCGGAGGGCAGGAATGAATACAGCAATCCCGGCTGGCTGCCATGCGGCGTGAAGTCGATCGCGGCGCCGCTCGTGCGCGCAAGCTCCTGCGCGACGCCGAGCCAGCCGTCTGCCGCGAACGCGGAGCCGGCGGCGGCGAACATGGAAAAGGCAACAACGACACGAACCAGCAGGCACATCGGACGCATGGGCAAATCGCTCGTCGGAATCCGTGGGCAAGACATGCCCCGCCCCTCCCGGGCGAGGCCAGCAGCGGAAGCGAGGTCGGCGTTGGCGACGCACGGCAGCATCGAAGGTCCGCCCCCTGCAGGCGATGCCGGCGTTCTGGACCCCGCTGACCCGAGTGTATTGCCCATGCCGGCGACCGTCCACGCCGCGTGCAGCTCCTCATCCCGGGCCGGGCAGCGCCAACGTGTAGGGCAACTCCGCCTCGGCCGGCGTCGGCGCGCCGGTCAGCGTGACCTGCGCCGCCGGCCGCGGCGGCGCGTTCACGGTGAACTCGAACTGGAACAGCGTGCCCCAGTCGAGCGTCGGGCCCGCCGCCGGCGCCGACCAGGTGACCGCATCCGCGCCGACCCGCGCCGACCAGTCGACGCCGGGATCGCTGCCGGCGCCGGCAAAGCGCAGATCGCCCACGCGCACGCCGCGCGGCAGGCGCACGCCGAAGCGGTGGAAGCCGCGGCTCGCCAGCAGCCTCAGGTCCGGCTCGCGCGGATGCGCCGGATCGACCTGCACGTGCGCATAGTCGAGGTTCATCACCGCATATGTGTAGCGCCAGCGGCCGTCGCCGAGGTCGGTCGCGCGCACCGCGACGCGCGCGCGGCCGAGCGGCGTGGCCAGCTCGCGGTTGGCCGCGTGCGCCGGCGGCGCGGCCGGATCGACCCAGCGGTTGATCACCGGGCCGAGGAAGAAGCCGCGCTGCGGCGTGTTCGCGCCGACGATCTCGACGCGCCAGTTCGCGCCGTGCTTGCGCAGGCGGATCGGCCGGTAGCCCATCGTGTTGTAGATGTCGGCGTCGTCGCGCACGACGTACCCGTATTCGAAGAAGTACTCGGCGCCATCGGCCAGCGGCGGCAGCAGGTCGCGCTCGGCGGCCAGCAGGCGGTACTGGTACAGGTCGCGCGCGCCGCTGCCCGGATCCATGCGGCCGTCGCAGTCGGCGTCCCACACCGAGCCGCAGCGCGCCCACTGGCCGGTGAACGGGATGATCTCGGCGCGCGGCGCCAGGTGCTGTTCGTCGACGCTGCCGCCGTTGTCGTTGTTGCTGCCCGAGTAGATGTCCTCGCAGCCGGGCCAGAACGTGTTGCTGCCGACGCAGCCGCAGTTCTTGTTGATCGAATAGAACGCGTGCTTGGCCGCCGACACGCCGATCTGGCGGATGCGCCCGTCGCGGTCGATGCGGTACAGGTTCCAGACCAGGTACGGATGCTGGTCGCTGCCATGCGGCGGATGCGCGCCGCTGAACGGGGCGTACCACGGCACCGCGGTCTGGCCGATGTTGCGCATGCTGGCATCGCCGCTCAGCACGAGCCGGCCGTTGGTGCTGGTCGCGGTGCAGGCGCCGCCGTGCGGCAGCGGCGGCAGGCCGCAACGCGGCGCGTAGATCGAATCCTGGAAGCCGCTCAGGTCCGACACCATCAGCTGGATGTCGGTGCGCAGGCCCGGCCCCGGCCACGGCGCGCGGCAGGCGCCGTCGCCACGCGCGGCGTCCGGCGCATCGCCGCGCACGAACGCTTCGAACGCGAGGCCGCCGACCGCCGTGCCGGTCAGTTGCGGCCGCCCGAGCGCCTGCGCGAAGCGCGACGACAGGCGCAGGTTCATGTGGCGCATCGAGAACGTCGCCGGCGCAGCGTCGGAAAAGCTGTAGTGCGCACGCTCGGCGCTCAGCCAGACCACGCCGCGCGCATCGACCAGGTCGATGCCGAACGACGTGCCGGCACCAGCGCGCAGCGCGAACTCGTGCAGGTCGACGCGACCGCCCGGCCACGCCAGCGCGAAGCCGCCAAGGTAGCGCAGCGCGCCGTCGCCGATGCCGACCACTTCGCCGTCGCGGCGCAGGATCGCCAGCGTGTTGTCCGCGCGCGCGGCGAACGTCGTCGTCGCATGGCGCACACCCGGCGCGCCCGGCGTCTGCACGACGGCCTGCTCGACCGCTTCGAGGCGCAAGCCGAGCGCGGCCAGCGCGTCCGGATTGAAGCTGATGTCGGACGTGCCGCCGGCCACCGGCACGCTGGCGGGCAGCGTCGGCGTGCCCTGCCCCGCCGCCAGACCCGCCGCGGCAAGGCACAGCGCCATTGCAAAGACACCAGTCAGCGCCCTGGCCGATCTGCCGATCATCGATTCGTTCCCGCCCATTCAAGCGGCGCAGTGTGCCATGCGCGGGCAGGGCGAGCGGGCAGCGCTGGCACTGCCGGCGGCTTCCGCGCTAGCGTGTGCGGATGACCGACCCGCATCTGCACGCCGCGATCGAGCGCCTGCTCCAGCTGTTCGACGGAGGCCGTCCCGACCTCGCCGCGGCCGAAGCCGCCGCGCTGCGCGCGCGCCACCCGCGCGAGCCAGAACCGGCGCGCCTGCACGGTATCGCGCTGTTCCAGCTTGGCCGCCTCGGCGATGCGCGCGCCGCGCTCGAGGCCGCGCATGCGCTGGCGCCGCAGTCGGTCGAGGTGCTGTGCAACCTTGGCAGCGTGCGGCTCGCCGAGGGTGACCCGACGGCCGCGCTCGCAGTGCTCGAGCATGCAGTGAAGCTGGCGCCGACGCACCCGGCTGCGCTGAGCAGCCTCGGCAATGCATACCGCGCGCACGGTGATGTCGGTGCGGCACGCGATGCGTATCGCGCTGCGACGCGCTCCGCTCCCGGCTACGTCGGCGCCTGGTTGAACCTGGCTGCCGCCGAACTCGCGCTGGGCGAGCAGGCTGCCGCCGACCGCACCCTGCGCCACGCGCTGGCGCTCGCGCCGGGCCATCCGGAAGGCCTTCTGCTGCTCGGCCACCTGCTCGCCGCGCAGCAGCGCCACGCCGAGGCCGAGGCGGCCTACCGCGCCGGCGCGCGCGCGGCGCCACGCGATGTACGTTTTCCGTATCAGATCGGCCTGATGGCAGAAGAGCAGAAGCGCATCGGCGACGCGGCCGCGGCGCACGCGCAGGCGCTGGCACTCGATCCGCAGCTCGACGCCGCACTGGCCCAGCTCGTGTTCGCGCGCCGCCAACTGTGCGACTGGCGCGAACTCGATGCGCTGTCCACGCGCCTGCGCGCGCGCGTCGCCGCCGGCGGGCGGGGCATCACCCCGTTCGGTTTCCTCGCCGAGCCAGCCAGCGCCGCCGAGCAACTGGCCTGCGCGCGCACGTTCGCCGCCGGCATCGAGGCGCAGGCGGCAATCACGCGCGCACGGCAGCCGTTCGCGCACACGCCGCGCGCCGCCAACGCGCCGCTGCGCGTCGGCTTCGTCTCGAACGGCTTCGGCAACCATCCGACCGGCCTGCTCACGGTCGCGCTGTTCGAGGCGCTGCGCGCGCAGGTCGAGCTGCACCTGTTCGCCACCAGCGCCGACGATGGCAGCGCGATCCGCACGCGCCTGCGCGCCGCCGCGCACGGCTGGCACGAAGTCGCCGGCCTCGCGCCGGCCGCGCTCGCGGCACGGATCCACGCGGCCGACGTCGAGATCCTGGTCGACCTGCGCGGCTACGGCGGCGGCAGCGTGGCCGAGGCGCTGGCGCTGCGGCCAGCGCCGCTGCAGGTCGGCTGGCTGGCCTATCCGGGCACCTCCGGCGCGCCGTGGCTGGACTACTACATCGCCGACCGCGTCGTGCTGCCGGACGCGCTGCGCGCGCAGTTCTCCGAGCAGGTGGCGTGGCTGCCACGCTGCTTCCAGCCGTCCGACCCGACCCGCACGATCGGCGAACCGCCCTCGCGCGCAGCCTGCGGCCTGCCGGACGAAGGCATCGTGTTCGCCTGCTTCAACAACAGCTACAAGCTCAATCCGGCCACGTTCGAGCGCCTGCTCGCGGTGCTGCGCGCGCTGCCGCAGTCGGTGCTGTGGCTGCTGTCCGGCCCCGAGGACGCCGACCAGCGCCTGGCCGCGGAGGCCGAGCGCCGCGGCGTCGCGGCGCAGCGGCTGGTGTTCATGCCCAAGCAGCCGCACCTGGATTACCTGGCGCGCTACCGGCACGCCGACCTGTTCCTCGACTGCGCGCCGTACAACGCGCACACCACCGCCTCGGACGCGATCTGGGCCGGCTGCCCGGTGTTGACCGTGCCCGGCGAGCCGTTTGCCGCGCGCGTCGCGGCCAGCCTCAACCACCACCTCGGCCTGCCGCAGATGAACGTGGCGGACGATGCCGCGTTCGTCGACACCGCCGTGCGGCTCGGCCGCGACCCGGCCGCGCGGGCGGCACTGCGCGCCGAGCTGGCCGAACGGCACCAGCGCAGCGGCCTGTTCGACATGCACGGCTTCGCCGCCGACTTCGCCGCGCTGCTGCTGGCGATGGCCCAACGCCAGCGCGCCGGGCTGGCGCCGGGGGCGCTGGGGTGAGCGATAGAGGAGCGGCCTGGATGCAGGTTAGTGGAAGTGGCGGAAGCCGCGAGGCCCTGTAGCCCTCCCCTTCAAGGGGAGGGTTGGGTGGGGATGGTGTTTCGACGCGCGCGCCATAGCATCGCGCCTGCCGGCGCTCCCACAGGTGCTGCCCGCCGGGATGGGAGCGGCCCACGCTTTGCGCCGTCGCCGCCGCGCGCTACGCTGGCGGCATGACCGCACAAGCCGACTTCGTTCCGCTCAACCTCTGCGTGCTGACCGTGTCGGACACGCGCAGCGCCGCCGACGACACCTCCGGCGACTACCTCGTGCTCGCGCTCGGCCAGGCCGGGCACCGCCTGCATGACCGGCGCATCCTCAAGGACAACCGCTACGCGGTGCGCGCGCTGGTGGCGCAGTGGATCGCCGACGAGGCCGTGCACGGCGTGCTCGTCACCGGCGGCACCGGCTTCACCGGGCGCGACTCGACGCCGGAGGCGATCGGTCCGCTGCTGGACAAGGAGATGCCCGGCTTCGGCGAGATGTTCCGCGTGCTCAGCTTCGACGAGATCGGCACCTCGACGCTGCAGTCGCGCGCGTTCGCCGGGCTGTCGAACAACACGTTCGTGTTCTGCCTGCCCGGCTCGACGTCGGCCTGCCGCACGGCGTGGGAGAAGCTGATCCGCGCGCAGCTCGACGCGACGACGCGGCCATGCAACCTGGTCGGCCTGATGCCGCGGCTGCGCGAGGCGTAGGCACGCCGCGCCGCCGGTCGCGCTCGCGCTCGCGCCCAGCCCACGATCCGCCCCAGCCCTCGGTCAACGCATGAAGGACCTGAAGAAGAAGCCGTACAACCACGACCTGCAGCACCTGTACGACGACCTGCTCGACCTGCAGCGCTGGATCATCGCGCATGGCAAGCGCGTGGTGATCGTGTTCGAGGGCCGCGACGCGGCCGGCAAGGGCGGCGTGATCAAGGCGATCAGCGAGCCGCTGAACTCGCGCTACACGCGCATCGTCGCGCTGCCCAGGCCGGACGAGCGCGAAGCGACGCAGTGGTACTTCCAGCGCTACATCGAGCACCTGCCCGCCGCCGGCGAGCTCGTGCTGTTCGACCGCAGCTGGTACAACCGCGCCGGCGTCGAGCACGTGATGGGCTTCTGCAGCGACGCGCAGTACCGGCGCTTCCTCGCCGACTGCCCGGTGTTCGAGAAGCTGATCACCGACGACGGCATCATCCTCCTCAAGTACTGGCTCGCAGTCGACCAGGCCGAGCAGGAACAGCGCTTCACCGAACGCGCGACCAATCCGCTCAAGCGCTTCAAGATCTCGCCGGTCGATCTCGCCGCGCGCGACCAGTACGCCGCCTATGGCAAGGCGCGCGACGCGATGCTGCGCGCCACGCACACGAAGTGGGCGCCGTGGTTCGTGGCGAACTTCAACGACCAGAAGCGCGGTCGCCTGAACGTGATCGCGCACCTGCTCGAGCGCCTGCCCGAACGCGTGCCGCCGGACAAGCCGCTGCAGTTGCCGCCGCTGAAGGACAAGCCGGGGCGCGAAAAGCTGGCCGACCAGGCGCTGTGGATCGACGAGCGGTTTTGAGCGTGCCGCCCGGCGCGGCAAAAAACAGAAAAGCCTGAACCACGAAGGACACGAAGAAGAAGCGATTGACGCTTTCCTTCGTGCCCTGCGTGTTTCAGGCCTTGCCTAGTCCAGCCATGGGCAGCGCCGGCATCACGCCGGCGCCACGGTTCACGGACGGCGCGCCAGCTCCGGGCTTTCCTTGGAAACCGGCATCAGGTCGGTCTTGGACACGCCCAGCCAGTACAGGATCGGGTTGGCGAAGAAGATCGACGACAGGGTGCCGATCACGATGCCGACCAGCATCGTCAGCGCGAAGCCGTGCACGGCCGGGCCGCCCCAGAAGTACAGCGCGAACATGGCCAGCGCGGTTGTCAGCGAGGTCATGATCGTGCGCGACAGGGTCTGGTTGATCGACTTGTTGAGGATCTCGTACGGCTCGGCCTTGCGGCTGAGGCGGAACAGCTCGCGCACGCGGTCGAACACGACGACCTTGTCGTTGATCGAGTAGCCAATGACCGCCAGCAGCGAGGCCAGCACGGTCAGGTCGAACTCCATGTGCGTGAGGGCGAAGAAGCCGACGGTCAGGATCGTGTCGTGGATCTCGCTGGCGATCGCGGCGATCGCGAAGCGCTTCTCGAAGCGGATGCCGATGTAGACCATGATGCCGAGCATGACGAAGATCGCCGCGACGATGCCGTCGCTGCGCAGCTCGGCGCCGACCGAGGAGCCGACGAAGTCATGGCGCTTGAGCACCACGTCGGCGCGCTTGGCCTTCAACGCGGAGAGCACGTCGGAGGCGACCTTGTCGGCGTTCTTCTGGTCTTCCTGCGCCTGCAGGCGGATCGACACGTCGCGCGTGCCGCCCAGGCTCTGCACCTGCGCGTTGTGGAGGCCGCCGGCGTCGAGCGCTTCGCGCACCTGGTCGATCTCGACCGACTCGGCGTACTGCACCTCGACCAGCACGCCGCCGGTGAAGTCCAGCGCGTAGTTGAGGCCGCGCGTGGCGACCAGCACGATCGAGATCAGCATCAGCGCGACCGAGATCGCGATGCTGACCTTGCGGCCGCCGAGGAAGTCGATGTTGCTGGTGGATTTGAAGAGTTCCATGAGTCGCTTCCGTCAGGCCGTGGCGCTGCGCGTGTAACCGCTGCCGATCGACAAGCCCTTGAGCTTCTTGCCGCGGCCGTGCACGAGGTTGGTGATGGCATGGGTCACCGTGACCGAGGTGAACATCGAGGTCAGGATGCCGATGAACAGGGTGACGCCGAAGCCGCGGATCGCGCCGGAGCCGAGCGTCATCAGCGCGAGCGCGGCCAGCAGGTGCGTCACGTTCGCGTCGAGGATCGTCGCCCACGCCTTGTCGTAGCCGGCGCGGATCGAGGCCAGCGGGGTCGAGCCGTTGCGCAGCTCCTCGCGGATGCGCTCGCAGATCAGCACGTTCGCGTCGATCGCCATGCCGAGCGTCAGCACGATGCCGGCGATGCCGGGCATGGTCAGCGTGACGCCGATCGCGGACATGATCGCGAGCAGCAGCACGAGGTTGAAGAACAGCGCGACGTCGGCGATCAGGCCGAACAGCCAGTAGTAGAACGCCATGAACACGAGCACCGCGGCGAGGCCGAGCAGGACCGCCTTGATGCCCTTCTCGATGTTGTCCTTGCCCATGCTCGGGCCGATCACGCGCTCCTCGACGATGTCGACCGGCGCGGCGAGCGAACCGGAGCGCAGCATCAGCGCGAGGTCGGAGGCTTCCTTGTTGCTGCCCAGGCCGGTGGTCTGGAACTTGTTGGAGAACACGCCGCGGATGTTGGCGACCGAGATCACCTCCTCGGTGATCTTGGCGGTGCGCACTTCCTTGCCGTCGACGATCTTCACTTCCGGCGTGCGCTCGATGTAGACGACCGCCATCGGCTTGCCGACGCTCTGCGTCGTGAAGTCGAGCATCTTGCGGCCGCCGGTCGCGTTCAGCGTGACCGACACGGCCGGCGTGCCGCTCTGCGGGTCCGGCGCGCTCGACGCGTCGACCATCTCGTCGCCGCTGACGATGACCTTCTTCTTCAGCAGGATCGGCACCGGCTTGCCGTCCGGGCCGACTTCGCGGCGGTAGTAGAGCTTGTCGTCCGGCGGCACCTGGCCGCTGCGCGCGACCTCGTATGGGTTCGCGTTCTCGTCGACCGCGTGGTACTCGAGCGTCGCCGTGGCGCCGAGGATCTTCTTCGCCTCGGCCGTGTCCTGCACGCCCGGCAGCTCGACCGCGATGCGCGAGTTGCCCTGCTGCTGGATCAAGGGCTCGGCCACGCCGAGCGCGTTGATGCGGTTGCCGAGCGTGGCGACGTTCTGGCGGATCGTGTTCTGCGCGATCTCGGTGATCTTCTCCGGCTTGACGCTGGCGTTGAGCGTGTACGCCTCGCCGACCTGCGCGCCGTTGGCGACGGTGAGGTCGGGCACCTTGACCTGGATCGCGGCCAGCGCGGCGGCGCGATCCTCGGCGCTGCGCAGCTGCACGACGATGCCCTGCGGGCCGCGGCCGACCGACTGGTAGCGGATGTTCTTGTCGCGCAGCACGCCGCGGATGTCGTCGGCATAGCGCTGCAGCTGCTTCTCCATCACGTCCTTGTCGTCCACCTCCATCAGGAAGTGCACGCCGCCCTGCAGGTCCAGGCCCTTGGGCATCTCGCGCGCGCCGATCGCGCGCATCCAGCCCGGCACGGTCGAGGCGAGGTTCAGCGCGACGATGTACTGCTCGCCGAGGCTGTCCTTCAGGACTTCCTGTGCCTTGGCCTGCTGCTCGGCCTCGCCGACAGGCAGGCGCACCAGCACGTTGCTGGGGCCGAGATCGATGCTCTGGAAGGGAATCTTGTCCTTTTCCAGCACGCCCTGGACCTTCTCCTTGAGCGCCTCGTCGACAGCCGCGCCGCGATTGGCGCTGATCTGCACCGCCGGCTGCTGCACGAACAGGTTCGGCACGCCATAGAGCACGCCGAGCAACAGGGCTACCACGACAATCGCGTATTTCCAGCGAGGAAAATCGTTCATCTTCAGATCCAGTGCGTCACATCGTCATGCCGGCCGAGGGCGGCCGGGAACCATTCCCGGGAGCAGGCCTTACGAGGCTTTCAGCGTGCCCTTCGGCAGCACCGCGGTGATCGCCTGCTTCTGCAGCTTGACGGAGACACCGGCGGCGATCTCGAGCGTGACGAACTGGTCGGCGATGTCCTCGACGCGACCGAGCAGACCACCGTTGGTCAGCACCTCGTCGCCCTTGCTCAAGGCCCCGATCATCGCACGCTGTTCCTTCGCGCGCTTCATCTGCGGGCGGATCAGCATGAAATAGAACACGCCGAACAGGACGATCAACGGCAGGAACTGCACCAGCGGGTTGGCTGCCGGCGGGGCGCCGGCGGCCTGGGCGTAGGCGTTGGAGATGAAGAAATCCATGTGGGCTCCAGTCGGATCAAGGAAGGCGCGAGGCTCGCGCCGGCCCCAAAAGGTCGCGGATTATGCCATGCGCTGTCCAGTGGTGTATTGCCGGCGAATCTGAACCCACGCTGACGCTGCGGGCCCGACGAGCGCAGGCCGGCCAGCCACCGGCTGGGACCGCCATGCCGGCCGCGCGGGGCGCGTCCTGCCTACGCGAGCGCGCCGTCCGCCGCCGCGCGCAGCGCATAGAACTCCGCCACGAACGCATCGAGCGTGCCGGCCGCGATCGCCGCGCGCAGGCCGGCCATCAGCTCCTGGTAGTAGTGCAGGTTGTGGATCGTCGCCAGCTGCGGCCCGAGCATCTCGCCGCAGCGGTCGAGGTGGCGCAGGTAGGCGCGGCTGAAGCCGGAGCGGCAGGTGTAGCACGCGCAGGCCTCGTCGAGCGGGCGCGTGTCGCGCTCGTACTTGGCGTTGCGGATGCGCAGCGTGCCGTGGCGCGTGAACAGGTGCGCGTTGCGCGCGTTGCGCGTCGGCATCACGCAGTCGAACATGTCCACGCCGCGGCGCACCGCCTCAACGATGTCCTCCGGCCGGCCCACGCCCATCAGGTAACGCGGCCTGTCCTTCGGCAGCAGCGGCTCGACGCCTTCCAGCGTCGCGTTGCGCTCGGCCTCCGGCTCGCCGACCGCGAGGCCGCCGATCGCGTAGCCGTCGAAGCCGATGCCGATCAGCGCCTCGGCCGAGTGCCGGCGCAGCGCCGGATAAACGCCGCCCTGCACGATGCCGAACAGCGCGTTCGGATTGCCGAGATCGTCGAACGCGCGGCGCGAGCGCTCGGCCCAGCGCAGGGACAGTTCCATCGACTCGCGCGCGACGTGCTCGGTCGCCGGATACGGCGTGCACTCGTCGAAGATCATCGCGATGTCGGAATCGAGCACGCGCTGGATGCGCATCGACTCCTCCGGCGACAGGAAGACGCGCGAGCCGTCGACCGGCGAGGCGAACGTCACGCCCTCCTCGGTGATCTTGCGCTTGTGCGCGAGACTGAACACCTGGAAACCGCCCGAGTCGGTCAGGATCGGCCGCTGCCAGCCGATGAAGCGGTGCAGGCCGCCGAACTCGCCGATCACGTCGAGGCCGGGACGCAGGAACAGGTGGAACGTGTTGCCGAGGATGATCTCGGCGCCGATGTCGACGAGGTCGCGCGGCGTCATCGCCTTGACCGAGCCGTAGGTGCCGACCGGCATGAACGCCGGCGTCTCGATCGTGCCGCGCGGGAACGTCAGGCGGCCGCGGCGCGCGGCGCCGTCGGTGGTGAGGAGGTCAAACTTCACGGGAATCGGGAATCGGGAATCGGGAATGGAGAAAGCATCGCAGACCCGCCGGCTTTTTACGATTCCCGATTCTCCATTCCCGATTCCCGGCCGCCGGGCCAGATCAGCATCGCATCGCCATACGAGAAGAAGCGATAGCGCTGCTCCACCGCGTGGCGGTACGCGTCGAGCATCAGCTCGCGCCCGGCGAGCGCGGACACCAGCATCAGCAGCGTCGATTCGGGCAGGTGGAAGTTCGTCACCAGCGCGTCGATGCTGGTGATGCGGTAGCCGGGGAAGATGAAGATCTGCGTCTCGCCGGCGAACGGCGCGACCTCGCCGTCGCGCAGGCTCGATTCGAGCGCGCGCACGACGGTGGTGCCGACCGCGACGACGCGCCCGCCGCGCTCGCGCGTGCGGCGGATCTGCTCGACCAGCCCGGCGCCGACGTTGAGCCATTCGCGGTGCATGACGTGGTCTTCGAGGCGTTCGGCGCGCACCGGCTGGAACGTGCCGGCGCCAACGTGCAGCGTCACGTAGCCGAATTCGACGCCGCGCTCGCGCAGCGCCGCCAGCAGCGCTTCGTCGAAATGCAGGCCGGCGGTCGGCGCCGCGACCGCGCCGGCCTCGCGCGCGAACACGGTCTGGTAGCGCTCCGCATCGGCCGCGCCGGCGTCGCGCTCGATGTACGGCGGCAGCGGCATGCGACCGAGGCGCAGCAGCAGCTTCTCCAGCGGCTCGTCGGTCTCGAAGCGCAGCAGGAAGAACTCACCCTCGCGGCCGAGCACGCTGACGATGCTGCCGTCCGCCAGCACGATTCGCCCGCCAGGCTTGGGCTTCTTGCTGACGCCGAGCTGCGCGCGCGCCTCGTGCGGGCCGGTCACGCGCTCGATCAGGATCTCGACCGCGCCGCCGCTCTCCTTGTGCCCGAACAGGCGCGCCGGCAGCACGCGCGTGTCGTTGAACACGAGCAGGTCGCCGGCTTTGAGGAACTCGGGCAGGTCACGAAACTGCCGATCCTCGAAGCGCCGGTGCGGCGCATCGACGACCAGCAGGCGGCTGGCCGAGCGCTCGGCCAGCGGCGCCTGGGCGATCAGTTCGGGCGGCAGGTCGAAGTGGAAGTCGGATTTTTTCAAAGGCCGGGAATCGGGATTGGGGAGTCGGGAATGGTAAGAGCTAAGCGGGCGTCACGCACGGCGCGGTTCGCCACCGGACGGCCGGTGCCGCGGCGCCGGCTGTACCTATTCCCGATTCCCCAATCCCGAATCCCGGCCCTTCACAACCACCCCTTCTGCCGCGCCAGCCGGTACGCCTCGATGCGGTTGCCGACGCCGAGCTTGCCGATCGCCTCGGACAGGTAGTTGCGCACGGTGCCCTGCGACAGGTTCAGGCGCTCGGCGATCTCGCCGGCCGACAGGCCCTCGCCGGCCAGGCGCAGCGCCTGGCGCTCGCGGTCGTTGAGCGGGTCGGCGTCGGACCAGGCTTCGACCGCGAGTTGCGGGTCGATCGCGCGGCCGCCGCGGTGCACCTTGCGCAGCGCTTCGGCGAGCTGTTCGGCCGGCGCGTCCTTGAGCAGGTAGCCGCCGACGCCGGCCTCCAGCGCGCGGCGCAGGAAGCCGGGGCGCGCGAACGTGGTCACGATCACAACCTTGCACGGGAGCTCGTGACGCTGCACGCGCTGCGCCAGCTCCAGGCCGGTCAGGCCCGGCATCTCGATGTCGGTGACGAGCAGGTCGGGCCTCGTCGCCTGCAGCAGGCGCCAGGCTTCCTCGCCGTCGGCCGCGCTGCCGACCACGTCGATGTCGGGCTCGAGCTTGAGCAGCGCCGACAGGGCGCCGCGCACCATCGCCTGGTCTTCGGCCAGCAGGACACGGATCACGAGGCGAACACCCCCAAGGTCGCGGCATTGCGACCGCGAAACTGTAGCGTATTGCGCGGCGGGGCCGGGATTGCGTGGCGCATCCGCGCATCGCTACGATCGCCCGGCGCGGCGCTGCGCCGAGCAAGGGGGCTTCGATGGACGGTTCACTCCATGGTGCCGCGACGGCGGCGGGCGCGTGATGGCGCTGCCGTTCGCGCACCAGCTCTGCCTGAGCATGATCGTGAAGAACGAGGCGGCAGTGATCGGCCGCTGCCTCGAATCGGTGCGCCCCTGCATCGGCGCCTGGGCGATCGTCGACACCGGCTCGACCGACGACACGCAGGACCTGGTCCGCGCGCTGCTGGCGGACCTGCCCGGCACTTTGATTGAGCGGCCGTGGGTCGACTTCGCGACCAACCGCAACCAGGCGCTGGAGCTGGCCCGCGCGCACGGCGACTACGCGCTGATCATCGACGCCGACGAGATCCTCGAACACGATGCGGCCACGCCGTTCCCAACGCGCCTGGACGCGCCCGGCTACTACCTGCGCCAGACCATCCACGGCAGCGAGCTCGACTACGCCAACGCCAAGCTGCTGCGACACGACGCCGGCTGGCGCTGGGAAGGCGTGTTGCACGAATACCCCGCCGCTGAGCCGACGCCGCCGCTGGCGCACCTCGACGGCCTGCGCATCCGCAGCTTTCCGGACGGTGCGCGCAGCCGGCGGCCGCAGCGCGACAAGTACCTCGACGATGCGCGCGTGCTCGAAGCCGCGCTGGCGCGCGAACCGGGCCATGCGCGCTACGCGTTCTACCTCGCGCAGAGCCTGCGCGACGCCGGCGAAACCGCGGCTGCGCTCGCGGCTTATGAGCGCCGCGTCGCGCTCGGCGGCTGGGCCGAGGAGGTCTGGTATGCGCGCTTCCAGGTCGCGGTGCTCGGCGAGCGGCTCGGCATGCCGGACGCGCAGGTGATCGACGCCTACCTCGCCGCATGGGACGCGCGCCCCACGCGTGCCGAACCGCTGTGCGAGCTCGCGCGCTTCCTGCGCCAGCGCGGCCGCCACGCGAGCGCGTACGTGCACGCGCGCGCCGCCGCCCTGCTGCCGCTGCCGGCCGACCTGCTGTTCGTCGACCTGTCGACCTACCGCTGGCGCGCGCTCGACGAGCAGGCCGTGGCGGCGTTCTACGTCGGCCGCCGCGACGAATGCGCCGCACTGTGCCGGCGCCTGCTCGACGATCCGGCCCTGCCCGCCGGCGAACGCGCGCGCATCGCGGCGAACCTGGCGTTGTGTGGGTGAGGCCGGGATTGGGGATTGGGGACGGCACGTCCCGACGGACCGTGCGAGCGCCTTTTGCGGGAGTCCACCCTGTGGGCGATCCAAAGGCCGGACGGGGTGGCGCCCCGGTCGCGCACAGGGTGCGCAGCCAGAGCCTAGGCGTGCGGCGGATTCCAGCCGAGCACGCCGGCGGCGGCGTCCGGCGGCAGCGGCAGTTCGGCGATCAGGCGCGTGCCCCTGCCGCGCTCCGACTCGATGCGCAACTGGCCGCCGAGCGCCTGCAGGCGCTCGCGCATGCCGTTGAGGCCGTTGCCGGGCACGATGCTCGCGCCGCGACCGTCATCGGCGACGCGGAGCCGCACGGCGCCATTCCCGGCCCAGACGTCGACGTGCGCGTGCGTGGCATGCGCATGGCGCTGGATGTTGGTCACCGCCTCGCGCACGGTCAGCGCGAACACGGTCTCGATCTCCGGCGGCAGCGCATCCGCGGTCAGCGTGTAGTCGAGGCGGACGTCGCTCGACTCGAGCAACAGGCGCGCCGAGGCGAGTTCGGCGGCGAGCCCGGCGCTGCGGATGCCGGTGACCGCGCGGCGCACCTGGCCGAGCGCGTCACGCGCGACGCGCTCGACGTCGGCGATCTCGCGCCGCGCGGCGAGCGGGTCGCGGTCGAACAGGCGCATCGCCAGCTCCGACTTCAGCGTGATCAGCGACAGCGTGTGGCCGAGCAGGTCATGCAGGTCGCGGCCGATCCGCTCGCGCTCGGCCAGCGCGGCGAGCCGGCGCACCTCGTCGTGGCTGAGCTTGAGCTCGGCCTGGCGCAGGCGCTTCTCGCGATGGAAATGGTTGGCCGCACCGATCGCGGTCGCGACGATGCCGGTCACACCCACCACCACCACCACGTAGCGTAGCGGCCAGCCCAGCAGCACGGCTTCCAGGCCGATCAGGGCGATGCCGGCGGCGATCAATGCCATCGTGTTCGACAGGCGGATTCCGCTCAACGGCAGCAGCGCGGCGGCATAGATCAGGTAGGTATTCGCGCTCGTGTTGACCGGGATCAGCGCGAAGCCGAGCAAGGCGATCGCGGCCACATGCGCAAGCACGCGCGTGCGACCGCTGCTGCAGGCCACGGCGCGCAGATACAACGGCAGGAACACCGCAATGCTCAGCAACGTCGGTGGCAGCCAGACGTGTAGTGGCGCCCCGTTCCAGTTCATGAACAGGAAGCCGAGGTAGAGCAGGCTCCACAGCGGCGCCCACCCTCGTTCGTCGGGCAATGTCGCACGCAGGTTGCGAAGATGGGCCAGGATCGAGGGCATGGGGTATGTTTCCGGCAGGCCGCCGCAGCGCGGCCATCATAGTGCGCGCGATGGGGCGCGCGGTGCGCGGACGACGCGTCGCCCGCCGCGGGCCGCCCGGACTCATCCGCGCGCGAGGCGGCGCCGCGCCAGTGCGAGGAACACCAGCGTGCAGCCCGCCAGCACCAGCACATGCGGCAGCACGGCCTCGCCCGGCGCCTCGCCGACGACGCCGAGCGCGAGCCGGCCCAGGTGCCAGGCGGGCCACAACGGCGCGATCGTGGCAATGAAGCCGGGCAGCATCGCCAGCGGCATCCACAGTCCGGACAGGAACGCCATCGGCAGGTAGATCAGGTTGATCAGTGCCGGCGCGCCCTGCCCGCCGACCAGGCTGCCGACGAACAGGCCGATCGCGCAGAACGGCAGCACGCCGAGCACGTCGACGACGAGCAGTTGCAGCCATGCGCCGGCCGGCAGGCGCACGCCGCCGAACGCGCTCGCCAGCAACGCGAGGATCGTGAAGATCAGCGTCGCGAACAGCATCGCCATCACGAGCTTGGCGGCGAGGTATGCGCCGGGCGGCATCGGCTGCGCGCGCTTGAGCGTCAGCAGGCCACGCTCGCGGTCCAGCGCCACGGTGACACCGAAGCCGAACAGGCCCGGCCCCATCACGCCGAACACGCCATACGTCGCAAGCAGGTAGATCTGGGCGTGGAAGTTGCCGCTGCGGCTGCCGAGCAGCAGCGCGAACAGCGTGTAGAACAGCGGCGGAAACAGCAGCGTCGGCACTGCGAACGAGGGCGTGCGCAGCAGGCGCAGGAACTCGTTGCGGCTCTCCAGCGCGTAGCAACGCACCAGGGCGGCGCGCGGCATCCGGGTGGCAATCGTGTTCATCAGGCGGCCTCGCGGGTGATTTCGGTGAAGGCCTCGGCGAGGCCGGCGCGCTGCACTTCGAGCTCGCTCAGCGCGGAGTCTTCGAACAGCAGTTGGCGCACGACGATCTCGGCGGTGTCGGTGACGATCTCCAGGCGCTCGCCGTCGCGGCAGGCGCTGCGCACCTCCGGCCATGCGGCGACCGTGGCGACGTCCAGCGTGCTGAGGCAGCGGATGCGCCGCTGCGCGACGCGCGCACGAATCTGCGCGACGCTGCCGGCGGCGACCACGCGGCCATGCGCGAGCACCGCGACGCGGTCGGCCAGCGCCTCGGCCTCCTCCAGGTAATGCGTGGTCAGCACGACCGCGCAGCCATCGGCGACGAGCGTACGGATCGTCGCCCACAGCGCGGTGCGTGCGTCGAGGTCGAGGCCGACGGTCGGCTCGTCGAGGAACAGCAGCTGCGGCCGGCCGCAGACTGCCAGCGCGAACTGCACGCGGCGCTGCTGCCCGCCCGACAGGCGCCCGTAGCGACGATCGCGCAGGTCCTCGAGACCGGCGAGGCGCACGCACTCGTCAGTGCCGAGCGGCTGCGGGTAGTAACTGCGCGTCTGCGCCAGCAGCTCGGCGACCGTCAGCGTGTCCGGCAGCAGCGCGCTCTGCAGCATCACGCCGACGCGGCGCCGCACCGCCAGGCGCAGCGGCGACTCGTCGAACAGACGCGCGCTGCCGCGATCGGGCTCGACCAGGCCGAGGCAGGTCGCGATCGCGGTGCTCTTGCCGGCGCCGTTCGGGCCGAGCACGGCGAGCAGTTCGCCCGGCGCGACGTGCAGGTCGAGGCCGTCCAGCGCGGCGAGCGTGCCGTAACGCTTGTGCACGCCGCGCAGTTCGGCGGCGGCCGGTTGAGGCTGACGAGGCATGGGGCCACTCCATTGTGGATTTGTCGGAGCCACTCTAGGCAAAGCGCCCCGCGCGCCCCAGAAACGCTCGTCAGGCAACGCGGATGACGCTTGTCATCCGCCTGCGGGCAACCGCTGCGGGGTACCGCCGCCACGGCCGCTGTGGTACATTGGATACGGCGATTTTTTCATTCCAATCAACGGGTAAAGTGCGCGTGCCCGCATCTTTCGTCGATGCGGGCACGGCCGTTTTCGGGAGACATGCGATGAATCCGATGCTGGCCAAACTCAAGGAAATGCGCGATTGCGAAGGCGCCGTGCGCTGCACCGGCCTGCCCGACGAGGTGGTCGTGCGTTTCCTGGACAGCCATCCCGCGCTGGCCGAGACGATCGACGAGGCCTACGCCGCGCACCTGGCGCTGCGTTCGTGCATGGCCGATTTCCTGCGCCTGGACGAGGTCGAGCAGATCCGCCGCGTGCAGGCCGACTTCGTCAACTTCTACCCCGATGACGGCGTCAATCCGTACGTCGCGCTGGCCGCGCACGGCCCGTGGATCGTCACGCTGAAGGGCGCGGTGATCTACGACGCCGGCGGCTACGGCATGCTCGGCCTCGGCCACGCGCCGAAGGCGGTGCTGGCGACGATGGCGCGTCCGCAGGTGATGGCGAACGTGATGACGCCGAACCTGTCGCAGCTCAAGTTCGGCCAGGCGCTGAAGAAGGAGATCGGCCAGAACCGCGGTGGCTGCCCGTACGCGAAGTTCATGTGCCTGAACTCCGGCTCCGAGTCGGTCTCGCTGGCGGCGCGCATCATCGACACCAACGCCAAGCTGATGACCGATCCGGGCGCTCGCCATGCCGGTCGCGCGATCAAGCGCGTCGCGGTCAGGGGCGCGTTCCACGGCCGCACCGAGGCGCCGGCGCTGTATTCGGATTCCTCGCGCAAGGCGTACGTGCAGAACCTCGCCAGCTACCGCAACGAGCACACGCTGCTGACGGTCGAGCCGTACAGCGTCGAGCAGCTCAAGCAGGTGTTCGCCGACGCCGACAGGAACGGCTGGTTCATCGAGGCGGTGTTCATCGAGCCGGTCATGGGCGAAGGCGACCCGGGCCGCTCGGTCACGGCGGAGTTCTACCGCACCGCGCGCGAGCTGACCCAGGCGCACGGCAGCCTGCTGCTGATCGACTCGATCCAGGCCGGCCTGCGCGCGCACGGCGTGCTGTCGTTCGTCGACTACCCGGGCTTCGAGAACGTCGACGCACCGGACCTGGAAACATTCTCGAAGGCGCTCAACGCCGGCCAGTACCCGCTGTCGGTGCTGGCGGTGAACGAGCGCGCCGCGCAGCTGTACCGCAAGGGCACCTACGGCAACACGATGACCGCCAATCCGCGCGCGCTCGACGTCGCCTGCACGGTGCTCGAGGCGCTGACGCCGGAGCTGCGCGCGAACGTGCGCCAGCGCGGCGAGGAGTTCGTCGCCAAGCTCGGCAAGCTGAAGGCGGAACTGCCCGGCTACATCACCAAGGTGCAGGGCACCGGCCTGCTGTTCTCGTGCGAGCTGTCGGGCGAGTTCCTCTGCTACGGCGCCGGCAGCACCGAGGAATGGCTGCGCGAGCACGGCTATGGCGTGATCCACGGCGGCGCCAATTCGCTGCGCTTCACGCCGCACTTCGGCATCGGCGCCGACGAGGTCGACCTGCTCGTCGACGGCGTGCGCCGCGCGCTGGTCGAAGGCCCGCGCAAGCGCTGCGACGAGGCGGCCTGAGCCGACTCGCCCGGAGGAGCGGCCGCGAGGCCGCCCTCCCCGCCGGCGGCCACGCAACGCCGGCGCAGCGACTGAATCGTCGGCAACACGTCCGGCCACACTTCCAAATCGCTCCTCCTCCACGGTTCGCGCGCAGGCGTAGACTGCGCATGCCCGTGCCGAGCGGCCGGGTCATCCACCGCAGAGGAACTTCATATGCAGCTGAAGACGATGTCGTCGCTGGCCCTGGCTTGCACGCTGGCACTCGGTTCGGGCTCGCTGTTCGCGCAGGAAGCGGCGCCCAAGGCCGGCAAGCCGATGACCGCGCAGCAGCAGCGCATGGTCGAGTGCAACAAGGAAGCGACCGGCAAGACCGGCGAGGAGCGCAAGACGTTCATGAGCGCCTGCCTCAAGGGCGAGCACGCGGCGCCGGCGAAGATGACGCAGCAGGAGAAGATGAAGGCCTGCAACGCCGACGCCACGGCGAAGTCGCTGAAGGGCGACGCACGCAAGACGTTCATGAGCACCTGCCTCAAGGGCGAGGGCGCGCCGGCGCACTGAGCGACGCGCACCGCATGAAACGCAACGGGCCCGCATCTGCGGGCCCGTTTCGTTTGCGGCGCCGCGATGCCGCACGACGCTAGCGGAAGCGGTCGGTCGCCTCGATCAGCTCGTGCGTGATGCCGGGCTCGAACGCGGAATGGCCGGCGTCGGCGACGATGCGCAGGTCCGCCTCCGGCCAGGCACGGTGCAGGTCCCAGGCACTGCGCGGCGGGCAGACGATGTCGTAGCGGCCCTGCACGATCACGGCCGGGATGCGCTTCAAGCGATGTGCGTCGCGCAGCAGCTGGCCGTCGCACTCGAAGAAGCCGCCGTTGACGAAGTAGTGGTTCTCGATGCGCGCGAACGCGAGCGCGAACTCGTCCTCGCCGCTGGCGGCGATGTGCGCCGGATCCTGGAACAGGAAGCTGGTCGCGCCCTCCCACACCGACCACGCGCGCGCGGCGGCGAGGCGCACGGCCGGATCGGCGCTGTTCAGGCGCCGGTGGTAGGCGCCCATCAGGTCGCCGCGCTCGACCGGCGGGATCGGCTTGAGGTACTCCTCCCAGGCGTCGGGGAAGATCGCATCGCACCCCTGCTGGTAGAACCACTCCAGCTCCCAGCGGCGCAGCATGAAGATGCCGCGCAGCACCAGTTCGGTGACGCGCTCGGGATGCGTCTGCGCGTAGGCCAGCGCCAGCGTCGAACCCCACGAGCCGCCGAACACCTGCCAGCGCTCGATGCGCAGATGCTCGCGCAGGCGCTCGATGTCGGCGACCAGGTGCCAGGTCGTGTTGTCGGCCAGCTCCGCATGCGGCGTCGAGCGGCCGCAGCCGCGCTGGTCGAACAGCACGATGCGGTAGTGCTTCGGGTCGAAGAAGCGGCGCGATTTCGGGTTGCAGCCGGCGCCCGGCCCGCCATGCAGGAACACGACCGGCTTGCCGTGCGGATTGCCGCACTGCTCGTAGTACATGCGATGCAACGGCGAGACCTGCAGGAAGCCGCTGTCGAACGGCTCGATCTCGGGATACAGCGTGCGGCGGTCGCTCATGCGAGTGGCCCATTCAGAAGCAAGGCCTGAAAGCTTCGCACGGAGATTGCTTCAGTTGAAGAGCGCTTCGGTCGAAGAGTGCTTCAATTGAAGAGTGCGCACAGGGATGTGCGCGTTGGACTATCACGAAGAATCGAGGGCGTCCGCTGCAAAGGAGCCACTCGAAACAGCTCGCACGGATGCGAGCAAAAACATTGGTCGGGGCGGCGGGATTCGAACCCACGACCCCCTGCCCCCCAGGCAGGTGCGCTACCAGGCTGCGCTACGCCCCGACGTGTTGCGGTCCCCTCGAAAGGGCCGCGAAGTGTAGCAGATTGGTGCGGTGATTCGCGAAATGCATCGCGCCTCCCGGCGCTCCCACAGGCGCCGCGCCGACGCGCTCAGCGCCGCAGGATCTGCAGCACTTCCTCCAGCTCCATGCGCACCTGGCGCACGATCTGGCTGGAGATGCTCGACTCGACGCGCGCCTGCGCGCCTTCCAGGCGCTGGCGCGCGCCGGTGATCGTGAAGCCCTGGTCGTACAGCAGCGAGCGGATCTGCCGGATCATCAGCACGTCGTGGCGCTGGTAATAACGACGGTTGCCGCGGCGCTTGACCGGCTTGAGGTTCGGGAACTCCTGCTCCCAGTAGCGCAGCACATGCGGCTTCACGCCGCACAGCTCGCTGACCTCGCCGATCGTGAAATAACGCTTGGCCGGGATGACCGGCAGTTCGTTATTGCTGCCCTGATCCAGCATAGGCTTCGACCCGGACCTTAAGTTTCTGGCCCGGACGGAACGTCACGACCCGTCGCGCGGAGATCGGAATCTCCACGCCGGTCTTGGGATTGCGTCCGGGTCGCTGGTTCTTGAATCGCAGGTCGAAATTGCCGAAACCCGACAGCTTCACCTGCTCCCCTTTCTCGAGCGCATCGCGCACGACTTCGAAGAACGCGTCGACGAATTCCTTGGCTTCCCGCTTGTTCAGGCCGACATCCAGGAACAGACGCTCGGCCATTTCCGCCTTGGTCAACGCCATCCTATCCTCGCAACTTTGCCTTGCATCCAGACTCCAGGGCAGCGACCGCGAGGGCCATGCAGCGATCCGCGTCCTGATCCGTTAGCGTGCGGTAACGGTCCTGCAAAATCAAGCCCATAGCGAGACTTTTGACGCCCGCCCCGAGATTGGCACCGGCGTAGCGGTCGAACAGCACCACGTCCGTGAGCGTCTCGCCGACCGCGGCGCGGACCGCCGCCTCGACCTGCGCGTACGGCACGTCCTCGGGCAGCTCGAACGACAGGTCGCGGCGCACCGACGGGAAGCGCGACAGCGGCGCGGCCTTCGGCAGCGGCCGCGGCGCGATCGCCGCGACCTCCAGTTCGAACGCGAACACGTCCTCGTCGAGGCCCAGTGCCGCGAGCAGGTCCGGATGCAGCGCGCCGACGTGGCCGACGACGCGGTCGCCGCGGCGCACCTGCGCCGCGTGGCCCGGATGCAGCCAGGCCGGCGCGGCCGGCACGCAGGCGAACTCGTGGCCGGCGTTGGTCAGTGCGAACAGCGATTCGATGTCGCCCTTGACGTCGAAGAAGTCGACCGCGCGCGCCGCCTCGCCCCACTGCTCGGCCACCGCCGCGCCGCAGGCGACGCCGGCGATGCGCAGCGTCTCGACCGGGCCGTCCGGCCCGGCGCGGAAGACGTTGCCGACCTCGAACAGGCGCACGCGCGCCTGCTGCCGTCGACGGTTCGTCGCCAGCGCGTCGACGAGACCGGGCAGCAGCGCGGTGCGCATCACGCCGAGCTCGGCCGACAGCGGATTGGCCAGCGCGATCGCACCATCGGCCTGCGACCACTTCGCCAGCAGCTCGGCCCCGACGAACGCATAGCAGAGCGCCTCGGTGTAGTCGCGTGCGGCCAGCTGCGTGCGCAGGCGGCCGGTTTCGAGCAGCGCCTCAGGCAGCGCCGGCGCGCGCAGGTCGCCGCGCGGCGCACGCGTCGGCACGCGCTCGTAGCCGTACACGCGCACGACCTCCTCGATCAGGTCCTCCTCGATCGCGAGGTCGAAGCGCCAGCTCGGCGGCGTCGCGCGCCAGCCGTCGGCGGTGCGCTCGACCACGAGGCCGAGGCCAGCCAGGATGCGCTCGACCTCGGCATCGGCGACGTCGAGCGCGAGCAGGCGCGCCAGGCGCGCGCGGCGCAGCACGATGGGCGCGCGCACGGGCAGGTCGTCCGCGCGCACGGCTTCGGTGACCGGGCCGGCCTGGCCGCCGGCGATCTCGACCAGCAGCGCGCTGGCGCGCTCGAGCGCGCGGCGTGGCAGGTCCGGATCGACGCCGCGCTCGAAGCGGTGCGAGGCGTCGGTGTGCAGGCCGAGCTTGCGCGCGCGGCCGGTGATCGCGGCCGGCGCGAAATGCGCGCTTTCGAGGAACACGTTGCGCGTGGTGTCGGTCACGCGCGAGTCGAAGCCGCCCATCACGCCGGCGATCGCGAGCGGGCGCGCCGCGTCGGCGATCATCAGGAAATCCGGGCCGAGCGTCGCCTCGCTGCCGTCGAGCAGCTTCAGCGTCTCGCCGTCGCGGCCGCGGCGCACGACCATTCCGCCGTCGAGCGTGTCGTGGTCGAACGCGTGCAGCGGCTGGCCGAGCTCGAGCATGACGTAGTTGGTCACGTCGACGACCGCGCTGATCGGGCGCAAGCCACTGCGGCGCAGGCGCTCGGCCAGCCACAGCGGCGTCGGCGCGCTCGCGTCGATGCCTTCAATGACGCGGCCGAGGTAGCGCGGGCAGTCGGCGCCGGCGTCCAGGCGCACGTCGCGCGCGGCGCTGCCGGTGACGTCCACTGCCGGCTGCGCCGGCGCCTCGAACGCGCCGCCGAACAGCGCCGCGGTGTCGCGCGCCAGGCCGTGCACGCTGAGGCAGTCCGGCCGGTTCGGCGTCAGCTTGATCTCGATGCTCGCGTCGGGCAGGCCGAGGTAGGTCGCCAGCGCCTGGCCGACCGGCGCATCGGGCGGCAGCTCCATCAGGCCGGACGCGTCGGCATCGATGCCGAGCTCCCTGGCCGAGCACAGCATGCCGTTCGACTCGACGCCGCGCAGCGCGGCCTTCTTGATCTGCAGGCCGTTCGGCATCGTCGTGCCGATCGTCGCCAGCGGCGCCTTCAGGCCGAGGCGCGCGTTCGGCGCGCCGCAGACGATCGTCAGTGCCTCGCCGGCGCCGATGGCGACCTGGCACACGCGCAGCTTGTCGGCGTTCGGATGCGGCTCGCAGCCGACGATCTCGCCGACGACGACGCCGTCGAGCGCGGCGCCGAGCGCCTCGACGCCCTCGACCTCCAGGCCGGCCATGGTCAGCCGGTGCATGAGTTCGTCGCGGCCGACCGGGATGTCGACGAGTTCGCGCAGCCAGTTTTCGGAGAATTTCATGGGAAGAGCCGGGAATCGGGATTGGAGAATCGGGAATGGTCAGAGCAGGCAACGAGGGCCGGGAGCGCAGGATTCGCTGAAAGGTTTTCAACGATTCCCTATTCCCGATTCCCCATTCCCGTTCCTCAGGCGAACTGCCTGAGGAACCTCAGGTCGTTCTCGAAGAACTGGCGCAGGTCGTTGACGCCGTAGCGCAGCATCGCGAAGCGTTCGCCGCCGAGGCCGAACGCGAAGCCGGTGTAGCGTTCCGGGTCGATGCCGCAGTTGCGCAGCACGTTCGGGTGCACCATGCCGCAGCCGAGCACCTCCAGCCACGAATGCGTGCCGTCCTCGCGGTCCCAGCGGATGTCGACCTCGGCGCCCGGCTCGACGAACGGGAAATAGCTCGGGCGGAAGCGCATCTCGAAGTCGCGCTCGAAGAACGCGCGCACGAACTCGGCCAGCGTGCCCTTGAGGTCGGCGAAGCTCACGTCCTCGCCGACCAGCAGGCCCTCGATCTGGTGGAACATCGGCGAGTGGGTCTGGTCCGAGTCGCTGCGGTAGACCTTGCCGACCGAGATCAGCCGGATCGGCGGCGTGCGGCCGGTCGCGGCGCGGATCTGCACCGGCGAGGTGTGCGTGCGCAGCAGGCGACCGTCCGGGAACCAGAACGTGTCGTGCATCGTGCGCGCCGGATGGTCCGGCGGGAAATTCAGCGCCTCGAAGTTGTACCAGTCGGTCTCGATCTCCGGACCGTCGGCGAGTTCGTAGCCGAGCCGCGCGAAGATCTCGACGATGCGGTCGAGCGTGCGCGTGATCGGGTGCAGGCCGCCGCGCTCGCCACGCCGGCCCGGCAGCGTGACGTCGACGCGCTCGGAGGCGAGGCGACGCTCCAGCGCGAGCTGCTCGAGCGCGGCCTTGCGCGCGGCGATCGCCTCGGCGAGGCGATCCTTGGCGCGGTTGACCTCGGCGCCGCGCGCCTTGCGCTCCTCGGCCGGCAGCGCACCGAGCGCCTTCAGCGCGGCGGTGACGGCACCGCTCTTGCCGAGCAGCGCGACGCGCAGCGCGTCGAGCGCCTCGAGCGTGTCGGCGCCGGCGATGTCCTCGAGCGAGTGGTTGATGTGTTCGATAGCGTCCATCGCGGATTCCAAGAGCGCGCGGCCACACGGTCATCATTCCGGCGAGCGCCGGAGTGGCAACCTGGTCGTCATCCCGGCGCAGGCCGGGATCCAGCTCTTCTACCGTTGAAACAGCTGGATCGTGACCTGCGCGGGTTCCAAAAACGAAAACGGGGAGGAGGCCAGGCCTCCTCCCCGCGTGTCCCGATTCCTGCCACGACGCGGCACAGGAATCCTTGCGATCACGGATGATCGCAACAACACCTTACAGGCTGGCCTTGGCCTTTTCCGCCAACGCGCCGAACGCCTTGATGTCGTGCACGGCGATGTCCGCCAGCACCTTGCGATCGAGCGTGATGCCGGCCTTCTTCAGGCCGTTCATCAGGCGGCTGTAGGACAGGCCGAACTGGCGCGCACCGGCGTTGATGCGGACGATCCACAGCGCACGGAAATTGCGCTTCTTCTGCTTGCGGCCGATGTACGCATACTGGTGCGCCTTGGTGACCGCCTGCTTGGCGACGCGGAAAACCTTGCGGCGCGCGTTGTAGTAACCCTTGGCCTTGCCGAGGATCTTCTTGTGACGACGGTGGGCGATGACGCCACGCTTGACTCGTGCCATGTCTCGTCCTCCTTAGATGTACGGCAGCATGCGCGCGACGCGGCCAGCGTCTTCCTTGCGCACGTGATTGGTGGCACGCAGGCCGCGCTTGCGCTTGGTGGCCTTCTTCGTGAGGATGTGGCTCTTGAACGCGTGGCCGCACTTGAACTTGCCGGACGCGGTCTTGCGGAACCGCTTCGCGGCGGCCCGGTTGGTCTTCATCTTGGGCATGACCCAACTCCTTTCGGTGGTTTTCGTTACTAGCGCGAGCGGTGGGCAGGGCCCACGCTTTCCGTCCTGCTCGTTCCGGTTTGTTGGCCCGAATCCCGGGCCTGCTCCTGGTCTTACTTGTCCGTTCATCCCGAACGCGAAAATCAACAAGCGGCCGTCCTGGCCGCACCTTCAACGACAGCAAGAACTGCCGCGCCCCCTCCCGCCGTCAGGGAGAGGGAAACATGCCGCGCCGTGCGGGTTTCCTCCGCCTGGAGGTCGCCGCGATCCGTTGCTGCCAGCTTCGGATCAGGCCTTCTTCTTCGGGGCGACCATCATGACCATCAGGCGCCCTTCCATCCGCGGGTACTGCTCGATCACCGCCTCTTCGGCGATGTCGGCGGAGATCTTGTCGACCATCGCGCGACCGAGCTCCTGATGGGTCATCTCGCGGCCGCGGAAGCGGATCGTGATCTTGACCTTGTCGCCCTCCTCGAGGAAGCGGCGCAGGTTGCGCAGCTTGATCGTGTAGTCGCCGATATCGGTGACCGGACGGAACTTCAGTTCCTTGATCTCGACCTGCTTCTGCTTCTTCTTGGCCGCGTGCGCCTTTTTCTGGTTCTCGAACTTGAACTTGCCGTAATCCATGATCCGGCAGACCGGCGGGTCGCCGTTCGGCTGGATCTCGACCAGATCAAGGCCCGCATCCTGGGCCATGGCCAGCGCTTCGTCGCGGGACAGGATACCGACCTGCTCCCCTTCGGCGCCAATCACACGTACGCGCGGAACGCGGATTTCCAGGTTCCTGCGGTTCGCTTTGCTGTCGGTGGCGATACGTCAATCCTCCAAGGGAAAATGTTTCCGGGCGCGGTCCGTCAGGACTTCACGCTCTCGGAGCCGAGCCGTTCGGCGAAGCTGGCGACCGGCATCGATCCCAGGTCCTCGCCCGAACGGGTACGCACGGCGACGGCTCCTGATTCCTTCTCGCGGTCGCCCACGACGAGGAGATAGGGAACCTTGGCCAGCGTATGCTCGCGGATTTTATAGCCGATTTTCTCGTTGCGCAAATCCGCCTCGACACGGAAGCCTTGGGCTACAAGGGCTTGCGCCACGTCGGCAACGTAGTCGGCCTGCGCATCGGTGATGTTCATGACCATCGCCTGCACCGGCGCCAGCCAGGCCGGGAACGCGCCGGCGTGGTGCTCGATCAGGATGCCGATGAAGCGCTCCATCGAACCGACGATCGCGCGATGCAACATGACCGGATGGCGGCGCTGGCTGTGCTCGTCGACGTACTCGGCGCCGAGGCGTCCCGGCATCATGAAATCGACCTGCATCGTGCCGAGCTGCCAGGTGCGGCCGATCGCATCGCGCAGGTGGTATTCGATCTTCGGGCCGTAGAACGCGCCCTCGCCCGGCAATTCCTCCCACGCCACGCCGGCTGCGGTCAGCGCCGAACGCAACGCGCCCTCGGCCTTGTCCCAGGTCGCGTCGTCGCCGAGGCGCGGTTCCGGCCGCAGCGCGATCTTCAGCTGCACGTCGGTGAAGCCGAAATCGGCGTAGACCTGCATCGCCTGGCGGTGGAACGCGGTCACCTCGGCCTCGATCTGGTCCTCGGTGCAGAAGATGTGGCCATCGTCCTGCGTGAAGCCGCGCACGCGCAGGATGCCGTGCAGCGCGCCGGACGGTTCGTTGCGATGGCAGCCGCCGAACTCGCCATAGCGGATCGGCAGGTCGCGGTAGCTGTGCAGGCCGTGGTTGTAGATCTGCACGTGGCCGGGACAGTTCATCGGCTTCACCGCATAGGTCCGCTTCTCGGACTCGGTGAAGAACATGTTGTCCTTGTAGTTGTCCCAGTGGCCGGACTTCTTCCACAGCGACACGTCGAGGATCTGCGGGCCGCGCACTTCCTGGTAGCCGGAGGCGCGATAGACCTTGCGCATGTACTGCTCGACCGCCTGCCAGATGGCCCAGCCCTTCGGGTGCCAGAACACCAGGCCCGGCGCCTCCTCCTGCATGTGGAACAGGTCCTGCTGGCGCGCGATCTTGCGGTGGTCGCGCTTCTCGGCTTCCTCCAGCTGGTGCAGGTAGGCGGCCAGATCCTTGTCGTTGAGCCAGGCCGTGCCGTAGATGCGCGACAGCATCTCGTTGTTCGAATCGCCGCGCCAGTAAGCGCCGGCGACCTTCATCAGCTTGAAGCTCTTCAGGCGGCTCGTGTTCGGCACGTGTGGGCCGCGGCACAGGTCGGTGAACTCGCCCTGCGTGTACAGCGACAGTTCCTCGTTGGCCGGGATCGACTCGATGATCTGCGCCTTGTATTCCTCGCCCTTGGCGCGGAAGTAGGCGACCGCCTCGTCACGCGGCATCACCGAGCGCGACACCGGCAGCGCCTCGGCCGCGATCTTCTTCATCTCGGCCTCGATCGCGGCGAGGTCCTCGGGCGTGAACTGGCGCTCGAACGCGAAGTCGTAATAGAAGCCGTTGTCGATCACCGGGCCGATCGTGACCTGCGCCTTCGGGAACAGCCGCTGCACGGCCTGCGCGAGCAGGTGCGCGGTCGAGTGGCGGATGATCTCGAGCGCCTCGGGGCTCTTCTCGGTGACGATCTCGAGCCTGGCGTCGCGGTCGATGACGCGGCTCGCGTCGACCAGCTGGCCGTCGACCTTCGCCGCCAGCGTGGCCTTGGCCAGGCCGGCGCCGATCGAGGCGGCGACGTCGTGCGCGGTGACCGGATGATCGAACGGCCGCTGGCTGCCGTCAGGGAGCGTGATCGTAAGCATGGATGTCTTCCTGGATGAGCGTGCGCCGTCGGCGGGACGGCCAAGGCGCAGACAACAAAAAAGGGCGCAAGCGCCCTCTCTCGCGGCGTCTGCGCGGGACTGTCAGCGGTTGGGCGTTCGGGTGTCCATGTCGCACACTCGACCGGCGGTTACCCGCGGGCCACCTTGTCGTCGTCTGGCACGGTCGGCAAACCTAGAACAGCGTGCCGGGCGTGTCAACGCCACGACCGCCGCAGGGCGGCGCAAGCAACGAAGGCGCCTGTGGAAGCGCCGGCAGGCGCGATGCCGTTTCCCGCAGGAGCATCGCGGCTTCCGCCGCTCCCACACCGCCGACGCCTCGCTGGCCTGGCTCTAGAAGCGCCAATCCAGCGTCAGCACCGCATTGCGGCCGACCTCGTCGACGCCCGAGCCGTGCTCGCGGTAGCGGCGGTCACCGAGATTCTCCAGCCGCAGCGCGAGCGACGCATCGGGGCGGAAGTCCCAGCCCAGGCGCAGGTTCCAGGTGTTCCAGCCGGCGGTGCCGGCCGGGTTCACGCGCGGGTCGATGCGGTCGCGCGGGCTGAGCCGGTCCTGCCGCGCCGCGTAGGAAGCCCACGCATCGAGGCGCCAATCCGGCGCGAAGCCCCACTCGAGACCGAGACGACCGTTCAGCGGCGGAATGCGGTCGGCGTCGTAGTCGGCGCCGGCGTACTGCTCGCGTCCGCGCGTCAGGTTAAGCGTGCCGTGCAACGTCAGCGCGGGGTCGAGCGTCCAGCGCGCGCCGAGTTCGGCGCCCCACAACTCCAGTTCGGTCACGTTGCGGTTCTGTACCAGGATGCGGTTCGCCTCGTCATGGCCGATGTCGACCGCGGTGATCTTGTCGCGGTAGCGCGAGCGCCACAGGAACGCCTCGGCCTGCCAGCCGGGCTGGTCGAGCTTGACGCCGACATCCCAGGTCACGACGGTTTCGGGTTTCAGGTCCGGATTCGGGATCGCGAAGCGGCCGCCGGGGCGGTCGCCGAACACGCCGAGATCGAAGATGTTCGGCGCGCGGAAACCGCGGCCGAGGTTGGTCACCAGATGCACGCTGTCGCTGGCCTTGAAGGTCAGGCCGGCGTTGCCGGTGATGTCGTCCGGCGTCAGCTTCACGCCGATGCCGGTCGCGCCGGCCGGCAGCGCGATGTCGAAGCGGCTGTAGCGCGCACCGAGGTCGAGTTGCCAGCGCGGTGCGAGTTCGATGCTGTCGTCGAGGTACAGCGCGTAGCTGTCCATCGTCGAGCCGTCGGGGAAGCGCGGCGCGCGCGGCGACACGGCGCCGCTGTTGACGTTGACGCGGGTGCGCCGGCTGTCGACGCGGTCCTGGTAGGCCTCGAAGCCGTACACCAGCGCATGCGCGCCGAGCTGCTTGCTGAAGCTGCCGGTGAACCCACGCAGGGTGTCGCGGTTCTGCTCGAGGTCGCGGTTCGTGCTGCCGTTGTCGCGACTGCGGCGGTCGTCGTTGATCGCCTGCCAGCCCAGGTGCAGCTCGGCGGTGTCGAACGCCACATTGACCGCATTCCAATGCCAGCGCGCCTGCGCGAACGCGCGGTCGTTCGGCTCGAAGAAGAATTCGGCCGAGTTCGCGCGCGTCTGGCCATAGCCGGCCACCAGCTCGTCGAAGCGCGGCGTCTTCGGCTGTTTCAAGTACTGCGCGCTGAGCATCAGTTCGTGTTCGGGCGCCGGCGTCCACAGCAGCTTGGCGTCGGCCGCCCAGGCGCGGAAATCGGTGTACGGCAGGCGCGGCCCGCCGCCTGGCCGGCGTTCGCCGACGTCCTGGTACGTCACGCCGCCGGCGAGCGAGACACCCTCGCGCCCGGCCGCGCCGCCCAGGCGCGTCACGTTCGACAGGTCGCCACTGGCGAGCTGCGTACGGAAATGTCCGCGCGTGCCCCACTGCGCGCCGTCGAAATGCTCTTCCGGCGTCAGCACGTGCACGACGCCGCCCATCGCGTCGGAGCCGTACAAGGTCGACGACGGCCCGCGCACGACCTCGACGCGCTCGACGTTCTGCGCATCGACCAGCGCGAAATACTGGTTCGGCGCGTTGCGGAAGAACGCCGTGTTGAGACGGAAGCCGTCGACCAGGTGCAGCACCTCCGAGCCCTTCAGGCCGCGCACGATCGGGATGGCCTGGCCCGGCGTAGTCGACTGCACGAACGCGCCGGGCTGGCCGCGCAGGTAGTCGGCGATCGTCTGCGGCGCGCGCTCGGCGACCTCGTCCGCGCCGACCACGCTCACCGCGGTCGCGACGTCGAAGCTGTCCTCGGCCCGCCGCGTCGCGGTGACCTGGACCGCGCCGAGCGACACTGTGCCACCGCCTTCGCTACGGCGCTCGTCCGATCCCGTGCTTTCGGCCGCCGTCGCCTCGCCGAGTATGATGTCCTCGGCCCCGGCCGGTGCGGCCACGGCTGCCAGCAGGCAGGCCACCAACGTACGACGCATCGCGCTCCCCTTCCCCGTATCGACAAGGGCCGGAGTATGCGTTCACGCGCAGGAGCCGCCTTCCGTCTGCAGGCGGAATCGCGCTGTCGTGCACGATCCAGCTGCGCCGAAGCGCGGCGGCATCGACCTGGTCGACGCACGTCGAAAGGCCCGTGGACTCAGGGTCCGAAGCCGTCCGGATGCGTGCTTTGCCAGCGCCAGGCGTCGGTGCACATGCGCTGCAGGTCGTGGCGCGCGCGCCAGCCGAGGACCGCCTGCGCGCGCGTCGGATCGGCCCACAGCTCGGCTATGTCGCCGGGCCGGCGCGCCACGATCCGGTACGGCACCGGCCGGCCCGACGCCTGCTCGAACGCAGCGACCAGTTCCAGCACGCTGCAGCCTCGGCCGGTGCCGAGGTTCAGCGCGAGGCAGCCGCCGGAATGCGGCAGCTCGACGGCCTTCACGTGGGCCTCGGCGAGGTCGGTGACGTGGATGTAGTCGCGCACGCCGGTGCCGTCGCGGGTCGGATAGTCGCCGCCGAACACGCTCAGGAATTCGCGCCGGCCGACCGCGACCTGGGCGACGTACGGCATCAGGTTGTTCGGCTCGCCGCGCGGATCCTCGCCAATGCGCCCGCTCGAATGCGCGCCGACCGGATTGAAGTAGCGCAGCAGCACCGCGGCGAACGACGGATCGGCCGCGCACGCATCGCCGATCAGCTGCTCCATGACCAGCTTGGTGCGACCGTAAGGATTGGTCACCGACAGCGGCGCGTCCTCCGCGACCGGCACGCGCCGCTGCGCGCCGTACACGGTCGCCGACGAGCTGAACACGAGGTGCGCCACGCCGGTCGCGGCCATCGCCTGCAGCAGCGTGATCGTGCCGCCGATGTTGTTGTCGAAATAGCGCAACGGCTGCGCGCAGCTCTCACCAACCGCCTTCAGCGCGGCGAAATGGATCACTGCCTCGATGTCGTGCGCGAGCACCCGCTCGAGCAGCACGCGGTCACGTACGTCGCCCTCGACCAGCGCGACCGGCCGCCCGGCCAGTTCGGCGATCCGCTCCACCGCCACGCGCGAGCTGTTGGCGAAGTTGTCGAGCACGACCACGTCATGGCCGCGCTCGAGCAGCGCCACGCAGGTATGGCTGCCGATGTAGCCAGCGCCGCCAGTCACGAGGATCTTCATGACATCGCTCTCCCGAGCAGCCATGCATCGACATCGCGGCCGACACGATAGCGCGCGGCGGAGCGGCTGGCGAATGACCACCTACGGGAGGGCCGGGAGGACGGCCCGGCACGAGCCGTACGGCGGTCGCGCCGGACGCGCAAACGAAAACGGCGCGACCGGTGAAGGTCGCGCCGTCTTGTCGGTATTGGTGGGCGGTACAAGGATCGAACTTGTGACCCCTACCATGTCAAGGTAGTGCTCTACCGCTGAGCTAACCGCCCGTCTCGTCGCTGCTGCCAGCTGCGAGGGGCGCGAAAGATAGCACGCGTTCCCGGGGTCGACAACCTTTTTCTCGACAAATTTTCGACCTCAGGCGATGCGCGCGACGGCGGCCTCGCGGAGGCGGCGCCAGGCCTGCAGCAGGCGGCCGGAGACGCTCGGGATCTGCGCGCGCGGCGCATCGACGGCATGACGGCGCAGCAGGCTCGCGGACGCGCGCAGCTCGGCATGGCGCTCGAGCGCCGCGACCAGTGCGCGGCGCAGCAGCTCGCGCGGCGGCGGCTGCAGCAGGAAGCGGAAGATCTGCCCCTCGTTGATCAGCCCGATCACCAGCCGGCTGTCGCGCAGCGGCGATACGACGACCGCCAGCGTCGCCGGACGCAACTGTTTCAATTGCTTGATCGCGTCGGCGATGTCGCCGCCGCTGCTGGCGAGCTGCGCGATCACGACCGCAACGTCGTGCTCGGCGAAATGCTCGAGCGCGTCCTCGAGCGTGCGCGCCGGATCGACCTGCACCGCCGGCGGCAGCAGCTCGCGGACCTGCTCGGCGAGGTCGCCGTCCTCGTCGAGCACGACGACGCGCGCGGCGACCGCCGCTGGCCGCGGCGTGTCCGGCGAGGCGGGCGTGGCGGCACGCTCGGCGGCCAGCGCGAATTCGCGCTGGGCCACCTGCGCGGCCTGCTCGACCGCCTCGATCAGATACGTTGCATCCCACGGTTTCTCGATGAAGCGGTAGATCTCGCCGTCATTGACCGAGGCGGTGACCGCGTCGAGGTCGGCGTAGCCGGTCAGCAGGATGCGCATCGTCGCCGGCGAATGCTCCGCGACCGCGCGCAGCACCTCGACGCCGCCGATCTCCGGCATGCGCTGGTCGCTGACCACCACGTGCACCGGCCGCTGGCGCACCCACTCGATCGCCTCGCGGCCCGAGGTCGTGGTCAGGATCTCGCAGCGGCCGCGGAACAGCATGCGCAGCGAGCGCAGGATGCGCTCCTCGTCGTCGACGAACAGCACGCACGGCAGCGGTGCGCTCATGCCGTGCCTCCGCGCGCTTCAATCGGCAATGCGACCAGGAAGCGCGTGCCGGCGCCGGGCCTGGAGGCGACGCGGATCGCACCGCCGTGCGCGCCGACGATCTGGTGCGAGATCGCCAGGCCCATGCCGGTGCCCTGCCCGACCGGCTTGGTCGTGAAGAACGGATCGAAGATGCGCGGCAGCACGTCGGCGGCGATGCCCTTGCCGTTGTCCTCGACCACGATCAGCACGCGCTGGTCCAGCGCCTGCGTGCGCACGACGATGCGGCCGCGCTCGTGCTCGATCGCCTGCGCCGCATTGCCGATCAGATTCAGCAGCACCTGGTTGATCTGCGCCGGTGCGCAATCGATCGGCGGCACGTCGCCGGCCTCGTGCACGACCGTGATGCCGCGCTTGCGCACGATGTGCTGCGTGATCTTCAGCGCGCTCTCGACCAGCCGGTTGACGTCGGCCTTCTGCAGGCCGGCCTGGTCGAGCCGGCTGAAGTCCTTCAGGTTCGCCACGAGGTCGCCGATCTGGCCGACACCGTGCAGCGTGTCGTCGAGCAGCGCGCCAAGGTCATCGAGCGCGGCCGCGTCGATGCTCGTGCGCCGCTCGTCGACCTGCGCGAGCAGTTGCTCGACGTCGTCGCCGGGCTCGGCCGTGCCGGTCAGCGCGCCGATCAGCGCTTCCTGCGCGGCGAGCAGTCGGGCGGCGTCGCCGAGTGCGGCGCGCGTCATCTCGACGTTGTTGCGCACGTAGCCGAGCGGCGTGTTGATCTCGTGCACCAGGCCCGCGACCATCTGGCCGAGCGAGGCCATCTTCTCCGACTGCACCAGCTGCAGCTGCGAAGACTTCAAGTGCGCATAGGCGCGCTCGAGTTCGCGGCCACGTTCGCCGAGGCGGTCCTCGACCGCGCGCAGCACGTCGAGCACGAGGCCGGTGCCAGCGTAGCCGCGCTCGTCGACCAGCACGAAGTCGTCGGTGATCGGGCTGGCGATCTTCGCCGCGATCGCGCGCGCGGCCTCGTCGATCGGCGTCGTCAGGGACAGCACCAGCGGATCGGGATTCATCAACGCGCTGATCGGGCGGCGCCCGAACAGCTCGCGCCCGAACGGCTGCAGGAACACGCTCATCAATTCGTAGCGGCTGATCACGCCGAGCGGTCGTGCATCGGCGTCGACCACCGGCAGGCTCAGCAGGCCGGCGTGGCGCGCTTCGAGGAAGCGCTGCGCGACGTCGAGGACGGTGGTGTCGGGCGTCAGCGGCTCGGTGGCCAGCCGCAGCCGGACGAGGTCGGCCGGCGCCGTGGCCGGAGCGCTCGACGCGAGTGCGGGCGCTGCTTCTGGTCGGTTCATCGGTACGGGAGTTCGTCGGCAGGATCGCGCGGGCGCGGATGCGCGCGCAGCTCCCGGCGACGCGCAGGCTAATGGTCGATGGCGACAATCCCGTGACGGCGGTCACGGTGGCGCGAATGCGCTTCCCGGTCGTCGCGCGAGCTGCCGTCCCTGGAGTGCGCTCCGGCCGGAAATCGCGTCACCATGCGAGCGGAACACAGGGACGCGTGTCGGTTCTTCCGAGGGACATGCGGCAGCAACACCATGCCCACCCAACCCTCCCCTTGAAGGGGAGGGCTTGAACGCACACGCGTGTCAGCCGATCAGGCCCTGCTCGCGGATGCGGTGGATCTCGTCGCGCACGCGCGCGGCGTCCTCGAACTCGAGGTCCTGCGCGTGCTTGTACATCTGCGCCTCGAGCTGGCGGATCTTCGCGGCGATCTGGTCCGGCGTGAGCAGGTGGTAGTCCGGCGCCGGTTCGGCGACCTTGCGCGCCGCGCCGCGACCACGGCCGCGCGCACCCTCCGCCTCGCGCGCACCCTCCATGATGTCGGTGATCTTGCGCGCGACCGATTTCGGCGTGATGCCGTGCAGCTCGTTGTATTCGATCTGCTTGGCGCGGCGGCGGTCGGTCTCGTCGATCGCCGCCCGCATCGAGCGCGTGACGGTGTCGGCGTACAGGATCGCAGTGCCGCGCAGGTTGCGCGCGGCGCGGCCGATAGTCTGGATCAGCGAGCCGGTCGAGCGCAGGAAGCCTTCCTTGTCGGCGTCGAGGATCGCCACCAGCGATACCTCCGGCATGTCCAGGCCCTCGCGCAGCAGGTTGATGCCGACCAGCACGTCGAACTTGCCCAGGCGCAGGTCGCGCAGGATCTCGACGCGCTCGACCGTCTCGATGTCCGAGTGCAGGTAGCGCACGCGGATGCCGTGCTCTTCCAGGTACTCGGTCAGGTTCTCGGCCATGCGCTTGGTGAGCGTCGTGACCAGCACGCGGTCGCCCTGCGCAATGCGCGCGTTCGCCTCGGACAGCAGATCGTCGACCTGCGTGCGCGCCGGGCGCACCTCGACGCGCGGGTCGATCAAGCCGGTCGGGCGCACGACCAGCTCCACCACGCTGCCCTGCGACTTTTCCAGTTCATACGGCCCGGGCGTGGCCGACACGAACACCGTGCGCGGCGCGCGCTCCTCCCACTCGCCGAAGCGCAGCGGGCGGTTGTCGAGCGCGGACGGCAGGCGGAAGCCGAACTCGACCAGGGTTTCCTTGCGCGAGCGGTCGCCTTTGTACATCGCGCCGATCTGCGGCACGGTCACGTGCGATTCGTCCACGACCAGCAGCGCGTCCGGCGGCAGGTAGTCGAACAGGGTCGGCGGCGGCTCGCCGGGCTGGCGCCGGGTCAGGTGGCGCGAGTAGTTCTCGATGCCGTTGCAGTAGCCGACCTCGGCCATCATCTCGAGGTCGAACTGCGTGCGTTGCTGCAGCCGCTGCGCCTCGACCAGCTTGTTCGCCTTGTAGAGATAGTCCAGACGCTCCTTCAGCTCGGCCTTGATCGTCTCGATCGCGTTCAACACGCTTTGCCGCGTGGTCGCGTAGTGCGTCTTCGGATAGACGGTGTAGCGCGGCACCTTGCGCAGCGTCGCACCGGTCAACGGATCGAACAGGGTCAGGTTCTCGATGTCGCCGTCGAACAGCTCGATGCGCAGCGCCTCGGTTTCCGACTCGGCCGGGAACACGTCGATCACCTCGCCGCGCACGCGGTAGCTGCCGCGGCGCAGTTCCATGTCGCCGCGCGTGTACTGCAGCTCGGTCAGGTGGCGGATCAGCTTGCGCTGATCGGTGTGCTCGCCGCGCGACAGGATCAGGCGCATCTGCAGGTAGTCCTCGGGATCGCCGAGGCCGTAGATCGCCGACACCGTCGCGACGATCAGCGCATCCGGCCGCGACAACAGCGCCTTGGTCGCCGACAGGCGCATCTGCTCGATGTGCTCGTTGATCGAGGAATCCTTCTCGATGTAGGTGTCGCTGGACGGGACGTAGGCTTCCGGCTGGTAGTAGTCGTAGTAGCTGACGAAGTACTCGACCGCGTTGTGCGGGAAGAACTCCTTGAACTCGCCGTACAGCTGCGCGGCCAGCGTCTTGTTCGGCGCCATCACCAGGGTCGGCTTCTGGATCCGCTCGACCAGGTTGGCGATCGTGAAGGTCTTGCCCGAACCGGTCACGCCGAGCAGCGTCTGCTGCGCCAACCCGGCCTCGAAGCCGTCGGTCAGGCGCACGATCGCGTTCGGCTGGTCGCCGGACGGGCCGAACGGGGCAACGAGCTGGAAGCGGTCGGTCATGGCGGACTCCTCGAACCGGCCATTATAGGCGCGTCACCAGGGCAGGCCGCCGACGCGTGACTTGCACGCTTCGCGCGCCGCCGCGGGCGGATTTCCTACGTCACGCGCCGCCACGCGGCCATCGTGCGTGCGCGGCGCGGTTCCTAGCATGGCGTCGTCGTCCACCGGAGTGTCCGCCATGCCTGCCGATGCCCGCCGCACCCGCGGTTTCACCCTGATCGAACTGCTGATGAGCGTGGCGATCCTCGCCGTGCTGCTCACGCTGGCCGCGCCCGCCTATGGCAGGTTGACCGGCCGCACCAAGGCCCAAGCCGCGCAGCAGCAGCTCGGCACGGCGTTGAACCAGGCACGCCTCGCCGCCGTCGCGCGCGCAGCACACGTGATCGCCTGCCCAAGCGCGGACGGTGAGCGCTGCGACCGCACCACGCAGTGGCATCACGGCTGGCTGGTGTTCGCCGACCTCGACCACGACGGTGCGCGCTCTGCCACCGAGCCGGTCATTGCCGTTACCCAGGCACAACCGGCCGGCGTCGCGATCGTCGGCACGACCGGCCGCCTGCGCGTGGACTACAAGCCGGACGGTTACGCGTCCGGCACCAACCTGACGCTGACGATCTGCGACCGCATGGCCGGCGTCGCGGCCGCGACCACGCTGGTCGTCAACCAGGCTGGTCGCGTCCGCAGCGGCAAACCGGGCGCGGATGCCGCCGCGGCCTGCGTACGCGTGGCGGGCGGCTGACGACCCTCCACGCGCCAGGCGCGTTCGGCGGCCCTGCACCAGCCAAGAAGACGAAGAAGAAGAAGAAGCAAGAAAACCCCGGGATTGCCCCCGGGGTTCGATTGGCGGAGCGCAGACCGTCAAGGCCGCTCCCCGACTGCTGCCCAGCGCCGGCTCAGTTCGGTGCCAGCGTCAGCCACGGCAGCTCGTCGCGCACGGCGATGTGCAGGCGCACCAGGCGGGCACTGTCGGCGCGCGCGCTGGACTGCAGCACGGCGCTGCCGAGCGCGAGGCGCAGGTAGCCGTCCTGCTGGCCGGCGGCGGCCGACTGCCAGGCGAAGTCGAGCGGGCCGGCGGCGAGCTCGACCGCACGCCACTCGCTGCGCGCGCTGCCGCCCTGCACATCACGCGTGGTCAGACGCATGACGTACTGGCTGTTGAAGCGCGCCAGCTCGAGCGTGAACGCGGTGCGGCCGTCGGCGGTTTCGCCGCGGGCGACGCCGACCGGCATGCTGCCGAGCGTGCCGAGCAGCGCGCGGTCGACCACGAGCTGCGCGCTGACGAAGCCGGCCTGGTCGGCGAACCCGTCGAGCGCGCGCGTCACGCCTGCGCTCTCGAAGCCGTCGCGGAACACCACGACGACGGTGGCCGGCGTGTCGCTGGCGCTGTTGTTGGCGGGGTTCAGATCGACCACCGGCGCGGCCACGCTCGCGCTGGCCGCGTTGACGATGCGCTCGTTGGCGTGGCCGGCCTGCACGGTCGCCGAGTAGACGTAGGTCGCCTGCGTGCCGGCCGGCAGCACGGCGACGTCGCTGAGCACGTTGCCGCTGCCGTTGGCGCAGGTCGCCGCGCCGGTCGGCACGCAGGTCCAGGCGCCGTCGCCGAGCTCGGCCGGCAGCGCGTCGCCGACCGTCGCGGTCGCGGCGTCCGGGCCGGCGTTGCTGACGGTGATGACATAGTTCAGCGTCTCGCCGACCTGCACGAACTCGCGGCCGTCGGTGATCGTGACGGCGACGTCGGCCTGCGGCACGGTGCCCATGCCCGATAGCGCGATCGTGCCACTGCCCGGCGTGTTCGCGGTGACGGTGAGGGTCTGGCTGGCCGGACCGGTCGCGCTCGGCGTGAACGCGTAGCTCAGCGTGCAGTTCGCGCCGGCCGCAAGCGTGATCGGCAGCGTCGTCGTGCAGGTGCCGCCGACGCGCGCGAACGGCGCATTGGCCACGGTCAGCGCGGTGACGTCGAGCGCGGCGGTGCCGCTGTTGGCGAGCGTCACCGAGGCCGGCGCGCTGGTCGTGCCGAGCACCTGGTTGCCGAACGCGAGGCTGGTCGGCGTGATCGTCAGGTTGCCCTGTGGCGCGGCCAGCACGTTGGTCGTCACGTTCGCGCTGTTGTTGGCCGGCACCGGATCGGTGGTCGTCGCCGACACGCTGGCGCTGTTGGTCAGCACGCTGCCGCCGGCGACGCCGCTGTCGACCTTGACCACCAGTGTGAACGCCGCGTTGCCGGTCGGCGCCTCGGCGTGGGTGCAGGTGACCGTGCCGGTCGCGCCGACGGCCGGCGTGTTGCAGCTCCAGCCGGCCGCGCTGGCCAGCGAGACGAACGTCGTGCCGCTCGGCAGCGTGTCGGTCAGCGTCGCCGAGGCGGCGTTGCTGGGGCCGGCATTGGCGACGGTCAGCGCATAGGTCAGGTTGGTGCCGGCCGTGACCGGGTTCGGCGTGCCGCCCAGCGTCAGCGACAGGTCGGCCGAGGCCGCGACCGTGGTCATCGCGATCGCGCTGTTGTTGGCCGGGGTCGGGTCGCTCAGGGCGGACGACACCTTGACGACATTGCCCAGCACGGTGCCGGCGGCGACCGACGGAGCGACTGCGACGGTCAGCGTGAACGCGGCATTGCCGACCGCGAACGTGGCGGCGTCGCAGGTGATGGTGCCACCGGCGCCGACCGCCGGCGTCGTGCAGGTCCAGCCGGCCGCGTTGCTCAGCGACACGAAGCTCATGCCGGGCGGCAGCGTGTCGGTCCAGCTCGCCGCACTGGCGGCGACCGGGCCGTTGTTCGACGCGGTGATCGTGTAGGTCAGGTTGGTGCCGGCGGTGACCGGATCGGGCGAGGCGGTGACGGTCACGGCCAGGTCGGTGCTGTCGAACAGGCCGACCAGCACCGGATCGTGGTCGGACGCGCGGTACGGCGTGCCCGATTCGTACACCACGCGCGGCGGCATCAGGTTGGAGCCGTCCGGCTTCTCTTCCTGCGCGGCTTCGCCGACATCACGGATCTCGTCGTTGTAGTCGAACAGCGGCACCTCGTCGGCGTTGATGTGCCAGGCGCCGATGCCGGTGACCTTGCCGGCCAGGCTGGCGCTGGCGAACGCGTAGTCGAGATGGCCGAGCTGGCCGTCGAACAGGTAGGAATACGCGGCCGGGCCGAGCAGGCTGGTCTCGAGGTCGACGTAGCCGCCGCCGGTCAGCGCGACGACCGGCGGTTCCTTCGCGTAGGCGTTGAAGTCGCCCAGCAGCAGCACGTCGGCATTGCCGGCGGCCGGGATCACGGTGCCGTTGAGCCAGGTCAGCAGGCGGTTCGCCTGCGCGGTGCGCTTGGACGAATAGCAGCCCTGGCCGTCGTTCTGGTCGAGGTCCGCGCCGGTCGCGCTGCCGCAGCCCTTCGACTTGAAGTGGTTGGCGACGACGGTGAAGCGCTTGCCGAACGCGACATTCGTCGCGTCGACGACCTCGAACGTCTGCGCGGTCGGCGGACGGCTGTGCACGGAATCCATGTCGACCTTCGCCGTGCCGACCGTGCCGAGCACGCCGGTGCGGTAGATCAGCATGACGCGGATCGCGTCGCTGCCGAGCGTGCCGCCGGTGTTAACGAACGTGTACGGATGCGTGCCGCCGCAGCGCGCGTTGACCGCGCCGAGCAGGTCGTTGATCGTGTCGGTCGGCGTGGTGTTCTCCAGCTCCATCAGGCCGGCCACGTCCGGGTTCAGGCTGCACAGCACGAGCGAGGCGCGCTCGCGCTGGCGCGCGAGTTCGGCCGGATTGTCGGCACCGCGGCAGTCCTGGCCACCGGTCGGCCCGCACGGCCCCGAGCTCGAGCTGGAGGTCGTGTCGATCGTGGTGAAGTAGTTCAGCAGGTTCATGCTGACCGCCTTGATCGCGCCACCGACCTGCGGCACCTGCGTCGGGCGCGGGTTCGCGACGGTGAACGTGACCGGCCGCGTCGTGGTCGGGCGGATGCGCCAGGCGTCGGTGCCCGACAGGCCGGCAAACGACCAGTGCAGCACGCCGGTCAGGTCGTGCACCTGGTCGCCGCCGCGGAAGAAGTCCACGCCCTGCGTGCCGACCCCGAAACCGCCGTTCGCATGCGGGTGGTAGGCGTACTGGCTGCCGTCGGTCAGCGTCAGCGGCCAGTTCTGCGTGTTGTTCTCGTCGTCGAGGATCACCTGCCGGCGCGCGATCGCATCCAGGTGCGCGGCGTAGCCGCTCGCGCTCGGTGTGTTGTCGGCGGTGTACTGGCGCGGGCGCTCGCCCTGCACCAGCAGGATCTGGCCGTAGCGGGCCAGCTCGAAGTACTCCGACACGGTCAGCGTGTCGGAGTAGGTCACCAGCATGCCTTCGCGCGCCTCGTAGAACGCGTCGACGTCGCCGGCGATCGGCAGCGCGACCGGCGTCGGCGTGACCTCATTGAGGTGGTTGCCGGTATCGGTTACGACCACCGCCGCGGCGGTGGTCGCGTTGATCTGCGTCATGCCGAAGTATTCGGTCACGGTGCCGGTCACGCGCACGCGCTGGCCCTCGGTGACCGCGACCGGGCAGGCCGAACAGAACACGAAGATGCCCTCGGAGGTGGCCGGGTCGGCGTCGGCGTCGGTGTCCTCTTCCTGCAGGAAGAAGCCGGACAGCTTGCCGGAGCCCTGGTAGCTGGCGGTGACCACGCCCTCGACGGCGACCAGCGCGCCGGCCGCGATCGGCGTCGTGGCGCCGCTGCCCTGCACGTCGTGGATCTTCAGCATGTCGTCGTTGAGGATCATGCCGGTGCCCTGCCCCTTCACGACGATCGCGCCGTCGACGTTGGTGACGTTGACGAAGAACGTCTCGTCCGGCTCCACCGTGGTGTCGCCGTTCACGAGCACGTCGAAGGTGTAGCTGCTGGTGCCGGCCGGAATGACCTGGCCGGTCAGCGACTTCGCCGCGTAGTCCGACGGCGCGGTCGCGCTGCTGTCGGCCGTGGCGATGTCGAAGCTGACGCCACCCGGCGGCGCCGGCACGTCGAGGCTGACGGTGAACGTGAACGCGGTGGTGCCGCTGTTGCCTTCGCTCTGCGCGACGTCGGCGATCGACAGCTTCGGCGCGGCGTCGTCGTTGACGATCGTCCCGGTGCCCTGCGCCCGGACCACGCGCGCACCGTTGACGTTGGCGACGTTGACGAGGAACGTCTCGTCCGGCTCCGGCAGCGTGTCGCCGTTGACCAGCACGGTGAACGTGTAGCTGCTGCTGCCGGCAGGAATCGTCTGCCCGGTCAGCGACTTGGCCGCGTAGTCGGATGGCGCGGTCGCGCTGCCGTCGGCGGTAGCGATGTCGAACTGCACGCCGCCAGCCGGCGCCGGCGCATCCAGATTGACCGTGAACGTGAACGCCGTCGTGCCGCTGTTGCCTTCCTCGTGCGACACGTCGTCGATGCTGAGACCCGGCAGCGCGGCATCGGTGTGCGGGGTGACCGAGAAGTCGTCGATCGACAGGCCGTGGTCCGTGCCCGGGTGGTCGGGGTCCGACCAGCGCAGCATCACTTCGGCGCCGACTGGAATGTCGAGCCCGGTAATGGTGAATGTCTTGACCGTGCGATTCGCAGCCAGGTTGCCGTTCAACGGACCCGCGGTGCCGCCGGTAATCGGGCTGGTGAAGTCCAGCGCCGTGACCGACACGCCGCTGGCCTGGAACTCGGCCAGCGCGCCGGTAACGGCAGGGGTGCCGACGAGGTACGAGAACGCGATGGTCTGCGCGGCCGCGGCGCCGTTGCGCCACTGCTCGCCGGTGTAGGCGACGTCGAGAGAGTTGATCGGCGAGCCGGTGTTGTTCTGCAGGCGCACGCCCCAGAAGAAGCTGCCGGCGGCCGCGTTGCCGGAGCCGAGCGAACCGATCGCGCGGTCGCTGTTGCCGCTTGCGCCGTAGCTGTACAGGTTGCCGCCCGTACCGGCGCCGGTATCGGCCACGATCGTGGTGCCGCTGCCGGTGCGCACCGCATACCAGCCCGCGATCGTGCTGTTGTCGCTCCACGTCGCCGAACCGCTCGACGGCAGCGTGTCGAAGTTCTGCGTATACGACACATCGAGCGCGGTCAGCGAGACCTGCGCCATCGCCGGCATCGCGGCGGATGCGAGCAACGCGACGAGGGCGGCGCGGCCGAGCACGGCGCTGCCACGACGAGCGGCCCGCACGAACGGCGAGCCCACGAAATGGAACGAAATCACGAGTTTTCCCCTGGGATGCTGGCGACGGAATTGGCGCAGCGCGCGCAGTCTACAACGGAGTCGACCCGCCGCCGCACTGCTGCAACGCACCAGCCTCCAGCATGCCGGGCCGATGCGACAACGCCGTGACACGGCCGGCGTCGCGGCAAGACCCGTGCGTCCCGCCTTCGCAGGCCGGGTAGGACGCGCCGCGGCGCGGCTGCGTCCCACCCTGCCCGATGCACTTACACGACCTCGTCAGTCACGCTCCCACGGCGCGCGCATGGCCTCGCCCTGCCCGCCCGCGCCACCACCGGCATCGGCCGGGGCGCCGGCCGGCACCACGATCGCAGGCAGCTGGCGCGCGCCGAGGCTGGCGTTGGCCTTGGCCAAGTCGCCGGCCTGCAGGTCGGCGAACTGCTTGTCGACGTCGCCGAGCTCGCGCTGGAGCGTATCGATGCGCGCGAGCTGGTAGTCGGTCGGGCGGCCCTCGTAGAACATGATCGAGCCGTACAGCGTGTCCATGTGCTCGCGCAGGCGCTCCTCGCCGGTGATCGCGCCGCCCTCCTTGGTTGCGACGATCTGCTTGCGGATGTCGTCGGCCTTGCCCGACAGCGCGGCGAGCTGCGCGCGCAGCGCGTCCTTCGCCGGCAGCTTGGCGGCCGTGGCATCGGCCTGGCTGCGCACGGCGTTGATCTTGTGCACGAGGTCGCTCATCTCGCCGAACAGCTCGCGCACGTGCATCGCGGCGTCGAACTGCGCCTTGCGGTCGGCCACCGTGTAGGTCACGCGGCGGTCGAGGCCGACGTCGACCTTCGTCTCGTACACGTCCTTGCCCTTGGTCAGGCGGACGGTGTAGGTGCCGGGCGGCACGCGCGGGCCCTGGGTCGAGTTGAACGCGACCTGCGCGGCCGGCGGCACGCGCGGCGGCTTCATGCGCATCGACCACGTCACGCGGTTGATGCCGCGGCGCACGCTGGCCGGGATCGTGTCGATCAGCGCGCCCTTGTCGTCGAGCACCTCGATCTTGAGCTTGCCGAACAGGTGGCGGCTCTTCTGGTAGTAGGTGATCTCGGCGCCGTTGGGCGGATTCGGGCCGCTGAAGCTCGCATCGCCCTCGGACCAGCCACCGAACGCGTTGATGCGCTGCTGCACCGGCCGCGTCGACAGGAATGCGGCCTCGCTTTCCAGCGTGTTCGCGTCGAGCGCGCGCAGCGGCGTCAGGTCGTCGACGATCCAGATGCCGCGGCCATGGGTGGCCAGCGCGAGCGAGGCGTCACGGTGCTGGAACGCTATGTCGCGCACCGCCACCGCCGGCAGGTCACCGCCCTTGAACGACGCCCAGGTGCGGCCGCCGTCGGGCGAGATCCACAGGCCGAACTCGGTGCCGGCGTAGAGCAGGCCGGCCTTGAGCGGATCCTCGCGGATCACGTGCACGTAGCCGCGCAGGCCCTTGCTGTCCTTCGGCGTGACCAGCGCGGTCCAGCTCTTGCCGTAGTCGCGCGTGACGTAGAGGTACGGCGCCATGTCGCCGAAGGTGTGACGGTCGAACGCGACGAACGCGGTGCCGGCATCGAAACTGCCGGCCTGCACCCACGACACCCAGGCATGCTCGGGCACGCCGCGCACGTTCCTGATGACGTTGGTCCAGCTGCCGCCGCCGTCGCGCGTGAGCTGCAGGTTGCCGTCGTCGGTGCCGACCCAGATCGTGCCGGCCGCCTTGGGCGATTCGCTGATCGAGTAGATCGTCGTGTGCATCTCGGCGGCGGAGTTGTCGACCGTGATGCCGCCGGACTCCTCCTGCTTCTGCTTGGCCGGATCGTTCGTGGTCAGGTCGGGCGAGATGCGGTCCCAGCTCTGGCCGTGGTCGCGCGAACGGAACAGGAACTGCGAACCGATGTAGAGCGTGCCCTTCTCATGCGGGCTCAGCGCGATCGGCGTGTTCCAGTTGAAGCGCAGCTTCTCGTTGTAGCCGGCGGTCGGCTGGATGCTGCGGATCTCGTGCGTGTGGCGGTTGATGCGGCCGATCGTGCCGCCCTGGTATTCGGCGTAGATGTAGTCCGGATCGGCCGGGTCTTCGAACATCCAGAAACCGTCGCCGCCGTACATGTTCTCCCAGCGCTGGTTCGTGACGCCGCCAGGATAGGCGCTGTCGCCGACCCAGGAGCTGTTGTCCTGCAGGCCGCCGTAGACGTGGAACGGATCGGAGTTGTCCAGGCTCACGTGGTAGAACTGCGACACCGGCAGGTTGTTCTGCTTCCACCACTTGTTGCCGCCGTCGTAGGACTGCCACAGGCCGCCGTCGTCGCCGGTGATCACGTGCTGGGTGTCGGTCGGATCGATCCAGATGTCGTGGTGGTCGCCGTGCGTGCCGCCGCTGACGTTGGCGAAGCTCTTGCCGCCGTCCAGGCTCTGGATCAGCGAGAGGTCCGGCTTGAACACGCGGTCCGGATTCTTCGGGTCGACCACGAGGTTGGCGAAGTAGAACGGCCGCCAGACCATCATCTGGCTCTTGTCGCGCGGGCTCCAGGTCTTGCCGCCGTCGTCGGAGCGGTACAGCGCCGATGCGGTCGACTCGACGAACGCGTAGACGATGTTCGGCGCCGACGGCGCGACCGCGACCGCGATGCGGCCGAACGGCTTCTTCGGAAAGCCCTGGTTGGCCGCTTCGGTGATCTCGCTCCACGAGCGGCCGCCGTCGGCCGAGCGGAACAGGCCGCTGCCGGATGGCTTGTCCGGCCCCTCGCCGCCGGAGCGGAACGTCCAGCCCTTGCGGCGGAAGTCCCACAGGCCGGCGAACAGCACGCCGGGGTTCTGCGGATCGAGGCTGATCGAGGCGCAGCCGGTGGAGAGGTTGGCGCCCTTCAGCACCAGGTTCCAGCTCTTGCCGCCGTCGCTCGTCTTGTACAGGCCACGGTCGGCCGAGTCGCTCCACAGCTTGCCCGGCACGCAGGCGTAGACCGTGTTGCCGTCGCGCGGGTCGACGAGGATCTTCGCGATGCGCTCGGAGTTCGGCAGGCCCATGTTCGTCCAGGTCTCGCCGCCGTCGGTCGACTTGTAGATGCCGTCGCCGACCGACACCGAGTTGCGCGTCCACGACTCGCCGGTGCCGACCCAGATCGTCTCGTGCTGCGACGGGTCGATCGCGATCGCGCCGATCGACTGCGCGCTTTGCTTGTCGAACACCGGTTTGAACGTGGTGCCGCCGTCGGTCGACTTCCACACGCCGCCGGAGGCGGCGCCGACGAACAGCGTGGTCTTGCCGTCCTTGCCCGGCACCGCGGCGAGCGCGGCGATGCGGCCGCTCATCGCGGCCGAGCCGATGTTGCGCGCGCCGAGGCCGGAGATCGCGCCGGCGTCGAAGCGCGGCGTCGGCGTGCCGGCCGCGTTGGCGAGGCCGGCCAGCGAGAGTGTGGCCAGCGCCAGCAGCGAGGTGTTGCGTACGGATGCGGTCATGTCGTCCCCCTTACTTGCCGGCGCCGGCATGCGCTGCCGGGAACGCGAACAGGCTGTCGTCGATCGGCACGTTGGCCTCGGCGCGTTCGATCGTGGTCTGCGATTGCTGGCCGCCCGCCCGGCTCTGGGTGGCGATCGAGAACGGGAAGTACACGCCGGCGACCTGCTCGTAGTCGCCGTAGTCGGTCGTGCTCTCGACCCGCGTGCCGCGCACGAGGCGCTGCGCAACCATTCGGATTTCGAGGAAGTGGTCCGGGTCGAGGTAGACGTACTCGATGTCGCCGTTCTTCAGCGTCACCTTGAGCTTGTACGCGTCGGTGCCGTCGACGTCTTCGGTGCCGAGGTACTCGAGCGTGGCGCCGCGCTCGCGCGCGCCGATCAGCGAGCCGGCGATCGGCGCGGCATCGGCGAGCTCGCGCGCGTCGTCGGCGCTCATCCGCTCGGGATCCTTGCGCCCTTCGAACGGCGAGATCTGCCAGGCCTCGTGGCCGTCCCACGCCTGCACCAGCGTCAGGCCCTGCAGGCTCGCCTCCATGCGCAGCGAGTCGGGCGCCCTCTGGTACTGCGTCAGGCCCAGCTCGAACTGGCCGCCGAAGCGCAGCTTGCCCTCGGCTTTCAGCGTCCTGATCGCCTCGACCTTCGCCAGGCCACCGCGCGCCTCGGCGTTCCTGGCGACCAGCTCATCCACCGTCATCGCCTGTGCGCCCGCGCATGACAGCACGAGGACGACGGCGGCCCACTTCGGTCGAACACGCATGCGATATCTCCCGGCTGGTCCCCGCCACGCCGCGCCCCACGGCGACCTGTGCGACAGGGGGTTTACTGCAAACCCGGCGGCGCATGCCGCCCAGGATTCCGGGGGAGAGTAGCCAATCACTCCGCCCCCATGGATGGGACACAAGTAATGCCGCGGACGGAGCAGGCTCGTCCCTCCGGTGGACCTGCGCTGCATCCATGCCGGACGAGCGCGCGCGCCAGCGCGCCCAGCGCGCGGCGCACTGCTGGCCGAGGCGGATGCCCGGCGCCTCGATCCAACGGTGGATCAGCGCAGCCAGCGCGATCGTCAGCACTGCATTGACGAGCAGGTAGGCGCCCAGATGCTGGCTGCGCCACCATGCGCCCTCCGGCTGGCGCAGCAGCCACCACAGCAGCGCCTGGAACACGACCGGATGGAACAGGTACAGCGAGTAGCTGATGCGGCCGAGGAAATCGCCGAGGCGCGTCGCCACGCGCACGCCGCTGACGCCGCCGATGAACAGCAGCAGGCCGAGCGCGTAGGAAATCGCGGCGTTGCGCTCAAGGCCGATCGCACTCGCAGTGGCGACCGGAAACACGATGAGGTAGTAGGCCAGCAGCCCGTACATGCCCAGGCGCAGCACCCGGTCGTGCCGGGCAGCGCCCTCGACCACGCATCCGCGGTACAGCGCACCGCACAGCATGAACGACAGGTTCAGGCACCAGAACGCCAGCGACGAATCCAGCACGGGTGCATCCAGCCAGCGCATCAACATCGCCAGCGAATGAACGAAGCCGAGCACGATCGCCAGCACGCACAACCGGCGCGGTCGGTCCAGGCTGCGCGCCAGCAGCAAGCCGACGCACAGGCCGTAGAACACCAATTCGACCAGCAAGGTCCAGTACAGGCCTTCGGCCGGCCGGGCGCCGAACAGGTCCTGCAGCAGGGTAAGGTTCAGCGCGAAGTCGACGGCGCCGAACGGCCGGCCCCAGATCCAGTAGGTCGTCAGGGCGCCGAGCGGCACCGACAACCAGTAGGCCGGATAGATGCGGAACAGGCGCTTGACCAGGAACGTGCCGATCGCCGCGGGGCGGTCGGGACGGATGCTGTACGGAATCACGAAGCCGCTGATCAGGAAGAACGCGACCACGCCGATGCGGCCGACGTCGACCGCCTGCGCCGACTCGAACAGCCAGCGGCCGCCGATGGCGTGCCCGCCCCCGAGCGTCACGTAGCGTTCGGCGACATGCATCCACAACACCAGCAGCGCCGCGATTCCGCGCAACGCGTCGATGTGGCGCAGGCGCTGCGCGGGCGCCGTGGGCATCGTCGACGGCGGGAGCTCGGAGGGCACGCTCACGCGCTCACAGCCGCACGCGCCCGCGCAGGATGTCGACGTACATCACCCAGTCGCCGGCGAAGCTGTAGAACGGGTGACGGAACGTGGCCGGGCGGTTCTTCTCGAACAGGAAATGGCCGATCCAGGCGAAGCCGTAGCCGAATACCGGCGCCAGCCACAGCCAGCGCACCTGCGCGGTGATCAGCGCGACCACGACCGTCGCCAGCACCAGCGAACTGCCGACGAAGTGCAGCCGCCGGCAATGCCGGTTCGCATGCTCGGACAGGTAGAACGGGTAGAACTCGCGAAAACTGGCGTATTCGGACATGGCGGACCCCACGCGCTGCGTTCGATCATGCCATCGTCCGTGCCCCGCGTGTAGGAACGCCTGTGGCAGGGCGGCGGCCAAAGGCTGCGGCCGGAGCCGCGTTGCGATGCCGCGGCACCGGCCGCCGGAACGCGCGCAAGAAAAAGGCCGGACGAGCCGGCCTTGATCCTTGTTCGAGGTGGTGGGCGGTACAGGGCTTGAACCTGTGACCCCTGCCGTGTGAAAGCAGTGCTCTACCGCTGAGCTAACCGCCCGCCTGGTCCGCACCCCGAAGGGTTTGGAAGATGGTGCCGGAGAAGGGAGTCGAACCCCCGACCTACGCATTACGAATGCGCCGCTCTACCAACTGAGCTACTCCGGCGGGGGCGCGAAGTATAGATGGAGCTGGCTCCGTCGACAAGCATGAAGCATCGAAGATAAGACGTTGCTCGACTGAACCCCGCGTAAGCCCGCGAGCCGCCACGTTCACCAGCAGCCAGCGGCTCCCTGCGATCCGCTCGCAGTCTTCTGTCCGAGCTGGTCGATGGTGAGCGTTCCGCAGCGTGTGTCACTCGTCTGTGTGCCCTGTGGTGCCGCTGTGATCGTGTAGGTCGTGGCCGCACACGCGGTCGTGAGCGTGTAGTACGCGGTGCCCGTCGCCGGAGAATTCAGGTCCACGCCACAAATCGATGTCGCCGCGGTGTACTTCCGGTCTGTCGTGTAGGTCCGCTCGAGGCGCTGGGTGAGTTCGAGCATGTCGGCTTTTCCTTGTGCACGGCGCGTCTTGCGCACGTGCTCCTGATAGCTCGGGTACGCAATGGTCGCGAGGATCGCGACGATCGCCACGACGATCATGAGCTCGATCAGCGTGAATCCTCTGGTTGTCTTCACGTTTTCACCCCAGTTGGAAAAATTGCCCCGCCGGCGTGATCGCGCACGCCGGCAGGGTGCCTTCATCGGGCAGCCCGAGAGCCCCATTGCCGGTCAGCGCAGCTGCTTCCAGGAAATCCTTCCGCACGGAATGAGCTTTCCGGCCGGACGCCCCGCGGCGTTCGGCGAACGCCAGCTGCACGTCTTCACCGGCGCCTCGCAGGAAGGATCTTCGGGATCGCAGGGCGGTACCGGCTCGCAACTGCCCGGGTCGTCGGGATTGCAGAGTGGCGGCAGGGACACCTGCTTCGGCGTGATAATCACGATCGGTGGTTCACCGGGTGGCGGCCCCTTGCCGGTGTCGGTACCCACCACACCTGGGGGCGGTTCCTGGCCAGACGGCCAACCGGCCGGAGGCGCGATCGGGACATAGCTGGCCGCACCTGTCAGTGCGTCAAACACCAGTGTCGCGTTGCGGCTTCCAGGTTCGCAACTATCGCCCTCTGGACGCAGGGTGTTGAACAGCACATCGCTCAGCACACCCTGTGGCGTAGCGGTGACACGCGCCCCCGCCAGTGGATCGGCGCCGCTGCAACCGGTACACGCCAAGTCGATATACCAACCCATCTTTCCTGGTCCGCCGGATGTTGTCCTGAAATCCACCGGATTGCGCGTTGCCTGCCAATAGCCACCCGTGCCATCGCTCGCCAACGGCGTGTAGCCGGTGATCGATTGCTTCTCCAGGTCCACGTAGTTGGCACCGCTGCGCGCGGCGATCGGCATTGCATCGAGCCAGACATTGTTCTCGTTGTCCCACATGCGGCTGTCCCAGATGCCGTAGACGCTGTCCACGGACGCGCGCGTGCCTTGACCGATACGTGTCTCGTCGGCGTCATCGGCATTGAGATAACGGCCGGTGCCGAAAACGACCATCGTTCCGCCCAGCGGATTGGCAACCGTATAGACACCGCTCGTGATCGCCTGCGGCTTGCCGCCTGGATCCGTGGCCTTGAAGATCGGCACACCGCTGTTGCCAATACTCCAGGAGCCTGCGACGTACTCGAATCGCCACACGTTGCCCAGATAGTCGCCCGCGTAGATCGTGTCGCCGGCGCCGTTGCCGTCGTTGTCGACGATGACGGCTGTTGCAAGCCCATTCGGACCCGTCGTGCAGCCGCGCTCGGTACTCGGGCATCCGACGCCGGTGTCGAGTTTTGCAATTTCGGCTCCGGTCGCCAGATTGCGGATGAACAGGACGGCACTGTGACGGTCGCTGTTGTAGCCATTGCCGAATGCTGCGACCCAATTGCCGTCCTCGGTCAGCCCCATATACGGACGTCCAACGAACTGGCCCATGTCGGCGTCATCGCTGCTGCTGAATTCCCACAGCACCTTGCTTGTGCCGAAGTTGTACGGATCAGTGATATCGAGCGCATAGATACCTCGCCCACCGGCACCGACCGAGCCCACCAGCACGGTTTTCCAGGCGCCCAGGTACGCATCCCCCACGCCCGGCGAGCCGTCGACGAAGTAGCGATGGGTATAACCGGGAGTCGCGAGTTCGTGCAGGTTGTCGAGCACGGCATTCGGAATGTACGCGAACAGCTCCTTTCCACCGGTGTTGCCGTCGCTGCCATCGATCGCGTGGAGCATGCCATCGTTCGCGCCGACGAAAATCACCGGATTCTGCGAGGTATTGCCGTACACCGACTTCTTCGATTGCACGAAATCCGCATAGCTTGCGGCCGCCGTCGGCGCGACCGTGGCGAGGATGCTGCCATAACCAAAGCTGCTCACGCCCACGACGGCCGGCGTGGAGTTGAGCACATCGCCCATCTTCGAGCCGCGTTTGCGGAACGGGCAGTCGGTCGTGGTGATGCAGCCGCTCGCGCCCTGCTCCTTGCTTTGATCGCCCCGGAGATAAGCGATGAGGTCGTCGTTGGCGTAAACGCTCGAATCCAGCCCCCCCTGCACGCGGGTCTTGAGGCTGCTGTCGAGATCGGTGGTCGTGAAGGCGACGCCAGTGAAGCCGCTACCCTGCGGCTTGCCCGTGAACACCTTGCGAACGGTCGAGGCGGGAATTTTGCTGCTCGCGCTCCAGACCGGCGGCGCCCCCGTGTAGGTGGCATCCGTGCGCAGTGAGTAGGCCTTCAGATCGCCGGACCAGTCCTCCGACGTGTATGACGCCTCATAGGCCAGCGTTGCACCATCCACATAGCGGGGTGTACTGGTCGCCACGCTGGCAGTCGGCTGCGAGTTCGCAATGATGTTCGCGAACGCGTTGTCGAGCTGCGACTTCAGGTTGTTCGCATTCGTCACCAGGAAGTAGTTGAGCGGATTGCCCTGCGCGTCCGTGCTCGGGATACCGGCCGGAACACCGTATTTGGCTGCGTACCAGAGCGGATCCTTCAGCAGTCCCGCGCCAGCGGTGGCGCCGGCGGTGAAGGCACGATTGGCCGTGGGTGGAAGACCCTTGCACTCGCTGTTGGCGAGATTGGTGACGCACCAGCCGGAAGGACGGCCAGGCGGCGTATTGAGCTTGTAGGCCGTCTGCGCCTGGCAGCTGCTGCGCGTGCCGTCGTTGGTCTTGTTATCCCCGAGATCGCAGACCTCGAGATAGATGCCGTCCTGGGTCGTGCCGGAAACGACGTAGCCCATATGCTGCTCGATACTGCCCGCCGCATACTCGGACTTGATCTCGACATTGAGCTTGCCGGCAATATCGACACTGAGTGTGTACAAGGCGATCGCATCCATGTCGTGGTCGGCGCCCTGCTCCACGTCCTCGTAGTTGATGCGAAACTCCGCATACGGCCGGCCACCGTTGACGGTCACGTCCGTGTTGCCGGCGCCGGTATTGGCGATCTTCTGGACGTAGAAGTCGACGATCTGGTTGGTCGGCTGGAAGTTGGCCGTCGGAGAAATGTTGAAGGCCCCGCCCACCGACTTGGCGAACGGCACGAGCGTGACACGACCGTTTCCGACCGGGAAATCGATGCGCGGCAGCGGCGAAGCCAGCGCGACCGAATAGGTCTGTGCCTCCTTGTCACCGCCGATCTTGTGCGTGGCACCGAAGCGCGCCACACCCGCCGAATAATAGGTGCCTTGCTTGCTCGGCTCCTCCGGCGCGAGTCCCCGCACCGTGGACAGATTGCTGACGGTCTTTGCGGTGGGCGCGCTGTCCGCGACGCCGTTCGATTCGCCGACAAAGACCGTGCGCGAGCCTCCGCCCTCCGCATTCCATATCGCGTCGACCTCGGTGGACACGTTCAGTGCCGTGAGCGGCGCTGGATCGCTGCTGCCGCTGAAACTTCCCCACTTGGTGCCCGGCACCGAGAAATCGTAGGAGGGATTGATGTCGCTGACGACCGTCATCACCGGCACCGAGCAGGCCAGATGGCCGCCGCCCCCGTTGGCCACGGACTTGAATGGCGGCTTCCAGGCCGGCTTCGCCAAGCTGAGTGGGGCGTTCGCATCCTTCGCCCCAGTTCCGATATCGAACTCCGGGCGCGGCGCCGTCGCGCCGGCAAAGTAGCGCAACGTCTCGTACATCATCTCCGAGATCGGATTGCCCCACATGCTGCACTCGCCATCATTGACCGGTCGATCGCCGATCCAGCCGCACGAGTATGTGTAATCAGTTCCAAACTCGATCGTGCGCAGGTGATTGATCGTGTAGACGATGCCGTCGGTTACCGTCGGCTTGTAAATTCCGGTAGCCGCGTCGATCTCACGCGCGAAGCTCGCAATATTGCTACGCAAGGTACCGCCCTGCGTGTTCTTGGCATAGCTGCCGGTCAGCAGGCCGAAGAACATGCGGTCGGTTTCACCGTAGTCATGCAAGATACCGGTGGGCTTGTACTTGCCGTTCGGGTACTCCTTGCAGTTCGCCTCGTAGGTCGGCGCCTTGCAGACCTCCGTACGCACCCGGAAATCCGTCATCGTTGATGCATTCGGGTCCGGCGGCGTCAGATTGTAGAAGCGCAGCGACACATCGCCGGCATAGCCGCCATTGCTGTTTGCTCCCGGGTCAGAGCCGTCCTTGAGTAGGACACGCCAATCGAAGTTGGGATTCGCGGTGCCACCACCTCCATCCGCATTCTTTGTGCGCCGCCAGTCCAGCTTGTATCCATCACCGCCGGTGCCGTCCTCCTGCCGCAGCTTGAATGTGTAGGTGCCGGCTGCCAGGTTATTGGCGGTGGCAATCTCCGCACCGCTACACGCGCCGAATCCGCGTGAGCCATAGCAACCCGACGAGGCGACCAGCGTCCCCGCCGCGTTGTAAAGCGCAAAATCCACCGCGTCGTCACCATTGATTCGAAATTGGTAGTTGCCCGCATTCTTGATTTTGATGCTGCCGGTGATGATGGTCAGGTAGTTGTCCTGGTTCGCGCTGCCGAGATTGCAACTGGACGAATTGCAGTCGATCCTGTCCTTAGTGAAGGTTCCACCGTATTGATTGGCCGCAATCGCATACGTCGTTTCCAGCGTATCGAAGGCCGCGCGATTCGCGGGATGTCCGGGATGGGGCAAGCTCGCCCCGTTACCCACGCACAACGGCCCGTTTGCGCCGTGTTGGCACTTGTCGCCGGCGACGGGCCGTTCGATCGAGACCCACTCCCAGATGCGATAGGGCGAATTCTGGAGCACGCGCAACCGCGGCCCCCAAGCTTCGTCGGAGCGAACACTGGTGTTGGCGAATAGGATGCGCTTGCCCGAAGCGGGTGCGGCCAATGGCGCGTATTGCGTGATGTCGTAGCCGTTGACCGCAGCACTCGTATATTCCTTGCCCCAGCTGTGCGCATCCTGCGGGACATGCGAGCGCTCAAGCACGGTCTTGGAGCTGTCGTCAACCGCACGATAGCCGCCGTACAGCACCTTGCGCAGCGCATCCATGCGCGACGTGGTCAGGTAATTCAGGAAGTCGCCGCTCCAGGCGCCCGAGCACTTCTTGTTCGCGGTGACCGCGGCCGGCGTGAACTCCTTGTCGCCACTCGAATACGTATAGCAGCGATGCGAGTCGAAGTAACCGTAATAGTCGATCTTGTCGGGCTTGTACGTGGTGTCGACGACGCCGTCGCCATCAAGATCGGACGCGTCGTTGTACGCTTCGTAGTAAAGCTTGTGGTCGCGCCCCATCACGAGCATGTTGAGCGGCGGCTGCCCTGTCGCAGTGAACAGCGGCTGCTGCGAGACGTCGATGCCACCCGCGGCGGCTTGCGCCTGCGCCGGGCTCACATGCCCCACTCCCGCGACGAAACAAAGCGCTCCCAGCAGCGTTGCCAATTTCATGTCCAAAAGCCTCATGGGATCCTCCCGTCCGCGGAGATCAGAAAACATAGATGGTCTGCACGGTCGCCCATGCGGCATTGGCAGATTCGCTCGACGGATCCTTTTCCTGTGCCGAGATCACATAGAACCTCGGCTTCTTGTTGGGATCGTCGCCGATGATTCCACCGCGGCGCTCGGGGCAGGAACCGCCGCATGCGCGCACGCTCTGTGCGAACTGCTGGTCAGGGGGAAATGTGGTCAGCCATGCATCCCACGGCGTCGCATTCGAGTTACTCAGCGCAACGGGTGTATCGGGAATGTGGTCGTAGGCCCACAACGGATCACTGACCTTGCTGCGTCCTTCGGCCATGCGCCCTTCGGAACGCTCGAAGGCCTGTTGTTGCGCGCGGAAGTTGCCGGACATGCGCTCCTGCAGCAAGGTCACCTGCATGGCAGTGACGCCGAGAATGGTCAGAAGAAGCAGCATGATCAGCGCGATGAAAAGCACGGCGCCGCGGCTGCGCGGAAATCCTGGTCGGCTGTAACGCATGATGCCCCTCAGGTGTTGAACAGTCGGTTGCGCAACGCGATCGTCGTCTCGTAGACCTGACGTATCGAGCCATCGGTCGGCGGCGTCACGGTGACGCCCAGCAACGAGAACTGGCGCGTCTCCGTTCCTACCGCAGCGCGATCCGGGCTGCGGATCAGCAGCGCCACACGCACACTGAGCACGCGCCGCCAGTTCGCATCCAGGGCCGAGGGGTTCGCCGCGCCGGCGGCGACAGCCGCCGCAGTACGGTACTCGTCGATCGTGCCGTCGCCATTCGCTCCGGCGCTGGTGTCGTAACCGAAGCGCAGCTGCATGTTCTCGACACCCTCGACGAGTTCCTCCGCATCAGCCAACGCGGTCCCATCGCGCTTGAAACGCGTCAGGTACAGGCCTGGAATCGATGTCCCGGGACGATTGCGAACATACAGCGCGAGGTATTCGGCGCGATGCACTTCCGCGTTGAGCAGGCTCGGACCGCCGATCAGCGGCTTGGAATTGAGCGTTGCGTTGGAGATGCGGAAATCCCAGGGGCAGGCGCTGCTGCCGCATGCGGTGACGGTCGGGTCCAGATAGACGTTCGGCGACACGTTGCCGCGCACGTTCAGCGTCGTGCCCGTCAGCGTGCCCGCGAACACGTCGGCCGACCGACAATTTTGCAGCGCGAACAGCGTGGTGCTGCCTGAAGGAGGAAGAAACGATGGCGCGGAGCTGGCGATGTCAATGTCGAGATTCATCGCATCGCGCGCGATGCTGATGACTGGCACGCTCTCATCGCCGAAAACCCGCAGGATCAACACATCACTGTTGGCGACGAAGGGAACCGCAGCCAGTTCGGCGGGTGGCGTCGCGGCTCCTGCTGTAAACGCCTCGATCGGCCGTTGAAACCGGTACCGCGATCCGCCGGGGACACTGCCGTCGAAGAGCGCGAGATGGTTGACGAAGCTCGTCTGCGCAATCCGCCCCGTATCCGCACCGCAGCCCATGTAGCCGACCATGCGCAGTTGTCGCTGCAGGAACTGGGTCGCAAAGCGTCCGTTCTCCTGCACCCGCGAGAGCCCCTCCTGCATCTGCAACGTCACCCGTGAAGCGGAGAAAATCTGCAGGAGTCCCAGCGTCAGCAATGCGCCGATCGCCAGTCCGACCATCAATTCGATCAGGGAAAGACCGGCCTGTTTGTTAGCGACGCGAAATGGAGTGTGGGCGATCACGGCTTCATCCTAAAAGCGGCTGGATACGACGAACACGCTGAACTGACCATCCGTGCCTGCGCCGGGACCGTCTGCTTCCAGCCCCGCACCGAATGTCGCCGCGTCCTCTGCACAGCTAGTCTCAGCGCTTCCGTCGGCGCTTTCCCAGCGCGCATCGCTCCAACGGATGCAGACTGCAAGCTCGTTCGCACTGATCGGCGCGACCGCACCGCGCCCCTGCGGGAGTGCGCAGTTGACCTGCTGCTTCCAAAACTCCAGATCATGCTGCGCGGGCGGAGACGCGGCAGGCGCTGTTCCGCAATCGAACTCGACGTACTGGTTCGCGTAATAATGGCCCACGTTCTGCCGGTTGGCCCGAATGCTGTCCATCATCATGTTGGCCAAGGCGGTCGCCTGCGAGCGGAGATGAGCGCTCTGATTTGTCTTGACCGAATAGGCCTGCAAGGCCGCAAGGCCCAGCATGCCGACGCTGAAGATGAGAAGCGCGATCAGGACTTCGAGCAACGTAAAGCCGCGACGGAATGCGACCGTTTTCATGATCATCGTCCCTTGCTCACTCGCAATCGACCGCCGTGGAACTGGAACGCCCCAAGGGCGTCACGAGAATCGTTCGTTGCTGCTTGTTGGTACAGGCATCGCTCGGCTTCAAGGTCAACGTCATGTCCCCGGTCAGCTGCGCTTCGCCACGTGCCTTGAAACGGATGAAGGCCACGTCCGAGGCAGGCGCAAGGCTGTTGCGCTCGTTGCCGACCCAGCTTCGCAAGATATTGGCCGATGGAATCGGGCTGTCCGGATCGCCGCTCACCTTGTCGTCGACGAACACGATCCAGCCGTGCTTCCAGTCGCCGGCGGTGCCACAAGCATCAGGCACGCCGGAACGCGTATCCGCGGCGCAGATGGTGACACCGCGACTGCGCGTGATGGCTTCATTGCGCGCAAGATTGAATGCGCTGAGAAGATCGTTGGCCGCTGCGCTTACTCGATTGCTGCGCAACACGTAAGCGAAACTCGGAAAAGCGATGGCGGCGAGAATCGCAACGATCGATATCGTCACGACGAGTTCAATGAGGCCAAAGCCGGCATTGCGCGTAAGCGCTGCCTCTTTGGACCGACGCCGCGCGACCGACATGCTCGTCTCCCCAGGTTAGAACCGCCTTAGGGGACGCTAGTGCCCCCGCGGATTTCCAGCAAGACCCTATCGGCGTGGTAGGTAGCAAACGGCGGACGAGCGGTCGCTTCCGGATGCCCGTTCATCCACATGCGTCTGGAGCAGTAAGGCTCGTGGTCAGCCCACCACGCGCAACCTGAGCCCCTTCGGCAGCGCAAACGTCACGTCCTCCGGCTCCCCTTCCAGCTCGCGCACGCCAGCCGCACCGGCGGTGCGCAGCGCGGCGATGACGTCCTGGACCAGGCTTTCCGGGGCCGAGGCGCCGGCGGTGACGCCGACGCGGCTGCGGCCTTCGAGCCATTGCGGCTGGATGTCGGCGGCGCCGTCGATCAGGTAGGCCGGTACGCCCTGCTTCTCGGCCAGTTCGCGCAGGCGGTTGGAGTTGGAACTGTTCGGCGAGCCGACCACGAGCACGAGGTCGCACTGCTGGCCGAGCTTGCGCACCGCGTCCTGGCGGTTCTGCGTGGCGTAGCAGATGTCGTCGTGGCGCGGGCCGGCGATGGCCGGGAAACGCTGCTGCAACGCAGTGATGACTGCGCGCGTGTCGTCGATCGACAGCGTGGTCTGGGTCGCGAACGCGATGTGTTCCGGATTGCGCGGCGCCAGGCGCGCGACGCACTCAGGCGTCTCGACAAGGTGGATCGCGCCGGCAAAGGCCGGATCCCACTGCCCCATCGTGCCCTCGACTTCCGGATGGCCGGCATGGCCGATCAGCACGACGTCGCGGCCGGCCTTGCCGTGCCGCATGACTTCCATGTGCACCTTGGTGACCAGCGGACAGGTCGCGTCGAACACGGTCAGCCCGCGCTCGGCCGCCTCGCTGCGCACGGACTGCGAGACGCCGTGCGCGCTGAAGATCACGGTGGCGCCGTCGGGCACCTCGTGCAGTTCGTCGACGAACACCGCGCCTTGCGCGCGCAGCTTGTCGACGACGAAGCGGTTGTGCACGACTTCGTGGCGCACGTAGATCGGCGCGCCGAAGGTTTCGAGCGCACGTTCGACGATTTCGATCGCGCGGTCGACGCCGGCGCAGAATCCGCGGGGGTTGGCGAGCAGGACGTCCATCCGCGCATTGTAACCCGGTGCCGAGAGCGGCGCGGCGGTCGGTTGCGCGCGGCGGCGGGACTCGCCGGGGCGGCTCCATCCGTGCGGCACCGCGCGGATGGTGGGACTCGCCGTGGCAGTCCAGCGCGCCACCCGGCGCCGTCACGCGGCTGCGTCCCACCCTACGAACGACTTGCCCCGGTCACGCGCCGCCGGCGCACGTCCCCCCGTTTCGCGGGACGTTGCCGCACGGTGCGATCAACCGTCCAGCCGCGCCCGCAGCTCGGCCAGCTCGCCGCGCAGCTCCGCCAGCTCGGCTTCGAGCCGCTCGACGCGCTCCGCCAGTTCCGCGCGCGGAACCGCGGCGGTCGCGCTGGCCGCGGCGGCGGCATACGCCTCGGCATCGACCGGGCCGCTCAGCAAATGCATGTAGCGGTCCTCGCGCTGGCCCGGCGCGCGGCCGAGGCAGGTCACCAGCGCCGGCTCGCGCTGGACCAGGCGCTCGAGCGTGTCGCGCACGTCGTCGAGGCCCGGGAACGCGCCGAGGCGCTCGGTGCGCGTCATCAGTTCGCCGACCGTCTGCGGGCCGCGCAGCAGCATCACGCACAGCACCGCACGCTGGCGCGCGGTGGTGCCGTAGACCGCATCGAAGCGATGCTCGTAGCGCAGCGCGCGCTGCGAGGAAGGTGCGACCTTGACCAGGCCGCGACCTTCCATCGCGCGCAGCGCATGCGCGACCTTGCCGGGTTCGAGCTGCATGAGCGGCTCGCGGCTCGTCTTCTGGTTGCACGCGGCGACCAGCGCGTTCTCGGTCAGCGGATAGACCTCCGGCGTCAACGCCGCCTTCTCGACCAGGCAGCCGAGGATGCGCGCCTCGATCGCGTCGAGCTGCGGCGCGACGGTGGCGGTCGCGGGCGATGGGGTTTCGTCGTGCATGCACTGGCCGGCTATCGGAGGGGCCGGCGAGTGTAGCGCCGCACGCGCGGCGCGACGATGCGCTGCCCATGTCGCACGACTGGCCTAGACTGCACGCCCTGCCCCTGCCCGCCGCCGCCGCCGCCGCCGATGAAGACTCCGCCGCAAACCGCCTTCGTGTTCGACCTCGACGGCACGCTGGTCGACAGCGTCTACCAGCACGTGCTGGCCTGGCAGGAGGCGCTCGAATCGGAGGGCATCGTGCTGTCGGTGTGGCGCATCCATCGGCGCATCGGCATGAGCGGCAGCCTGATGATGAACATCCTGCTGCGCGAAAGCGGCGTGGCGATCGACGATGCGCGCGCCGAGCGCATGCGCCAGCGCCATGCCGAGGCCTACACCCGTCGCGCGGCGACGATTCGCCCGCTGCCCGGTGCACGCGAGCTGGTCGCCTACTTGTCCGAGGCGGGCATTCCGTGGGCGATCGCGACCAGCGGCCGCATGGAAACCGCCGGCCCCGTGATCGAGTCGCTCGGCGTCGACCTCGCCGGCGTGCCGGTCGTCACGCGCGACCAGGTGCGCTACGCCAAGCCCGACCCGGACCTGTTCCTCGCCGCCGCCGAACGGCTCGGTGCCCGAATCGAGAACGTCACCGTAGTCGGCGATGCGGTGTGGGACATGCTTGCCGCGCGCCGCGCCCACGCGCTCGGCATCGGCCTGCTGTCGGGCGGCTATGCGCGGGACGAGCTCGAACGCGCCGGTGCCTACCGCGTATTCGACGACCCGGCCGACCTGCTGTGGCACATCGACGAGGTCGGCGGGCGGTGCTGAGGCACGCACCGACAACGGCATCGCGCACACCCGGCAGCGCCTGGAGGGCTGTGGGAGGGACTTCAGTCCCGATGCCTTGCCGGTCAAGAAGCATCGCGGCCGAGGCCGCTCCCGCATCGACGCGCGTCAGGGATCGCCGCTGGTGTCGTCCTCGCCGCCCGGCGCCGGCACGCAGCCGGGCACGATCGCGTCGGCGCCGGCCAGCCACCACTCGCGGCGGTTGGCATGGCCGACATGGACCGCCTTGGCCCGGTCGACGCAGTCGCCCATCGCATCCTGCAGGATGAACAGGCGCCGCGCCGCCGGATCGGCCGCCAGCCAGACTGTCGCCTCGGCGTATTGCCGGTCCCAGGCGAGGTTGAATCCGAACTCGCGCACCGGCCCGCTCGCCATCAGCAGGTTCTGCTCCTTCCACGCGACCAGGCCGAGTTCGGTATTGGCGCCGGCCAGTTCGCGCGCCTTGCGCATGAGACCGCGCGCCGAGCTGGAGTCGTTGAGCAGCGGATACAGGCCCAGGCTGACGATCAGCCAGGTCGCGGCGAAGCCGCCGAGCAGCGCATGCACGCCGCGGCGCGGCCGGAACACCAGCGCGCTGGCGACGAACGCGAGGCCGATCGCGAGCACCAGCGCCCACAGCAGCGAACCGGCGTCGCCGAGCTCGCGCTGCTCGACGAAGCGCTGCACCGCGGCCGAGTGGCCGAACCAGGCCCAGACGCCGGCCGCAGCGATCATCAGGCCGCCGCCGAGCGCGAGCACGAACGCGGTCAGGCGCAGCCAGCGTGCCTGCTCGAGCTCGGCCAGGTACGGCGCCATCGCCAGCGCGACCATCGGCATCGCCGGCATCAGGTAGACCTCGCGCTTGCCCGACGGGATGCTGAAGAACACGGCCACGAGCAGCGCCCACGCCAGCGGCAGCAGCACGCGCGCCTCGCCGGCGCGCAGGTCGCGCCACCAGCGCGGCGCCGCGCCGAGGTAGCCGAGCGACAGCGGCAGCCAGCCGAACAGCACCACCGGCACGAAGTACCAGAACGGCTGCGCGTGGTGCCAGGAATGCGCGTAGCGCGTGGCGGTCTGGCGGAAGAACAGGTCGTCGACGTAGGCCGCGTACTCGGGCGTACCGTACGCCTGCGCCGCCAGCAGCACCGCCCCGCCCCACCCCAGCACCGGCGCGGCGAACGCGAGCGCACCGCCGAGCCAGCGCCACGCGTCGCCAGTGGTGCGCGTCACGCCGGCCCAGCCGCGCCAGCGCGCGAACAGGTACGGCACGAACAGCAGCAGCGCGAGCACGCCGACGCCCTTGGTGATCACGCCCAGGCCCGCCGCGAAGCAGCCGAGCCAGTATTTGCGCCAGTCCGGTCCGCGCAGGAAATGCAGCAGCAGGCCCCAGTTCGCCAGCGTGATCCAGGCCATGACCAGCGGATCGATCTGCGCACGCTTGACCTGGAACAGGAACTGCGTGGTGAAGAGCAGCGCGATCGCCGCATACAGACCGGCACGCGCGTTCCACAGGCGCCGGCCGAGGTCATACGTCAGGCCCAGCGTCAGCAGGCCAGCCAGCAGCGAGGGCAGCAAAAACGCGATGCGCCAGTTGCGCACCAGCTCGAACGCGGCCGCCTGCAGCCAGAACAGCATCGGCGGCTTGTCCGAGTACAGCTCACGGCCGCGATGCGGGAACAGCCAGTCGCCCGACTCGACCATCTGCTTGGCGGCGAGCACGAAGCGCGGCTCGTCGGACGGCCACGGATCGCGCAGGCCGATGCCGGCGGCGAGCAGCACGAACGCGAACAGCATGAACAGCCAGAAGTCGCGGCGCTCGCGCGCGGCGTCGGACACGGAAACGGTCATCGTGGAATCGGGCGGCGGGGACCGCACCTATCCTAGCAGCGCGGTGTCGTCAGAGCCGATCTGGCGCATGGGGCGCGGCGCCGAAGACCGTAGGGTGGGCCGCAGCCGCGTAGCGGCGGGTCCCACCGGGCGCTTCGGTGGGACTCGCGCCTTCCGGCGCTGCGGCCCACCCTACGAACTGTGGGAGCGCTTCAGCCGCGATGCTTTTTCACCCAAGGCATCGGGACTGTGAAGTCCCTCCCACCGCTACTTCGCCTGCTCCTGCGCGGCCTTGAGCCGGCGCGCATCGAGCTGCTCGATGCGCTGGATGCGGCAGCGTTCGCCGCGCACCAGCACCGCGTCGGCGTCGGCGCGCACGAACGTGCGCCCGGTCAGCGCGATCGTCGGCGCGCCGTTCAACTCGTAGCACGGGCCGAACAGGGTCAGCAGGTAGGCCCGGTTCGGCGTACTCCACAGCACCACGTGCTCGGGGTCGGGCGAATCCCAGTCGTCGAGGCGGCTGAAATCGGCCGACAGCGCGACGCCGGTCGTGTACTCGCGGTAGTCCAGCTTCGGCTTGGCGGCGCCGCGCGTCGCGGACGCCCCGGACGCCTGCGCGCCGGCCGGGCCGTTCACGGTCTGCATGCAACCGGCGAGGGCCAGCAGCAGTGCGGCGACGAGGGATCGGCTCATGGGACATTCTCCTTGGTTGAGGGCCCACCGCTTGTCCGCGGCGGACCCGCTATCGATACTGCATGCGTCGCACTACGGCCACAAGACGATGCCCCTGCACGCCGACCTCGCCAGCCAGCCGCTCGCCCACGCGACCGCGCTGCCGGCCCGCTACTACCTCGGCGAGGAGGCCGCGCGGCGCGATCGCGACACGGTGTTCGCGCGCAGCTGGCAACTCGTCGCGCATGCGTCTCAGGTGGACGGTGCGGGGGATCATGTCGTCGCAACGGTCGCCGGCGTGCCGCTGCTGATCGTGCGCGACGCCGACGGCACGCTGCGCGCGCTGCACAATGTCTGTCGCCATCGCGCCGGGCCGCTGGCGACCTGCGACGGCCGCGGCGCGAAGCGCCTGCGCTGCCACTACCACGGCTGGACCTATGCGCTGGACGGCCAGCTGACGAGCGCGCCGGAGATGGCCTGCGCGGCCGGCTTCGACACGGCTGCGGTGCGGCTGCCGCAGGCGCGCGTCGCCGAGTGGCGCGGGCTGGTGTTCGTCGCGCTCGACGCGGCGCCGCCGCTGGCCGAGATACTCGACGGCATCGATGCACGCCTCGGCACCGACGCGCTCGCCGGCTACGTGTTCGACCGCCGCGTCGGCTACGACATCGACTGCGACTGGAAGGTCTATGTCGACAACTACCTCGAGGGCTACCACGTCCCGCACATCCATCCGGAGCTGAACCGGATGCTCGACTACCGCAGCTACCTGACCGAGCCGGCGCGCTGGCACTCGCTGCAATGGAGTCCGCTCGAGAGCGCCGGCGAGCTGTACGGCAACGGCGAGGCGCTGTACTACTGGATCTGGCCGAACACGATGCTGAACATCCTGCCCGACCGGCTGCAGACCAACCGCGTGTTGCCGCTCGGCAGCGGCCGCTGCCGCGTCGAGTTCGACTTCTACTATCCGGCCGGCGGCGACGCCACGCGGCGCGAGCGCGACCACGCGTTCAGCGACGTCGTGCAGCACGAGGACGTCGTGATCTGCGAGCACGTGCAGCGCGGCCTCGCCTCGGGCTCCTACGTCGCCGGGCGCCTGAACCCGCTGCGCGAGAGCGGCGTACACCACTTCCACGAACTGCTGCGCGCGGCCTATCGCGCCGGGATCATGGACGGGAACGCCGGCGCCGCTTGATCCGGCCCTCGAACACGCTGCCGCAAGGCAACGCGACCCTGCTGGGCAGGCACGGCGGAAGCCGCGATGCTTTTCCCGGCAGAAAGTACAGGTCCCGGCACAAAGCACAAGCATCGCGCCTGCCGGCGCTCCCACAGAAGCGCGACGCGTGCGGAGCGGCGGAAGCCGCGATGCTCTGCTGGGCGGGCGGGAACACGACATCGCGCCTGCCGGCGCGGCGCATCAGAACCGCACCGACCAGAGCGCCTCGAACTCGAACTGGCTGGCGGTCGCGTTCGCGCGCGGCAGGTAGCCTGGCATCAGCAGGTAGTACGGCGATGTGGCGTAGCTGGCCAGGAAGCTCAGGTTGGCGCCGTTGCTGAAGCCGCGCGACCAGCCGAGCGAGATCGTGTCGTTCGCCGCCACCTCGGCGAGCGCGTCGGCGAGCAGCCTGGAGGTCGGCACCGGCTGCTGGCGCGTGGTGTAGCGCAACTGCAGGTTGCCGAGCGTGTCGTCGTGCCAGGTTCCGCCGATGCTGTAGACGTTCAGGTCGCGCCAGGCGAAGACCGGGCTGGAGCCGTCGCCGAGCAGGGCAAGGAAACGGGTCGGCAGGTTCGAACTGGTGAACGGCGTGATCGCGCTGTACATCACGCGCTGCAGGCCGAGCTCGACGCCGAGCTGCGGCGTCACGGCGTAGCTGAGCTGCGCGGTCGCGCTGGCCGGGATGTCGAAGTCGCCTGGATCAGCGAACACGCCGCGGTAGTTCACGAACGCGCCCATGCCGACGCGCGACTGGTAGCCGAGGTTCCAGCGCAGGCTCTCGCCGAGCGAGTCGCCGACGTCGATGCGCGCACCGGCGCCGTACGAACTGTCACCGTACCAGGTCGGCAGCGGCGCATGCGCGGCGTCGCCGGTGGTGCCGAGGCCAATGCTGGCGAAACGCTGGTAGGCCAGCACGCCGGTCAGGCGGACGCTGCCGTGCTCGCCCCAGTCACGCGACAGCGAAGGCGCGACGACGGTGCGCTGCAGGCCGACCGATGGCAGGCCCGCCAGTTGCATGCCCTGGCGCGGCAGCACGGCCGGCGTGTCGGCGACCGTACCGGTCGCGACCGAGACTGCGAAGGAAGTGGCCGGCGCCGGCTGCGCACCGAACAGCGGCGCACCTTCGACGACACCGGAATAGTTGTCGAGAACGCGCGGCGCAGTCAGCGCCTGCGGCTGCAGCGCCCACGAGAATTGCGGGGTGATGCTGGCAAGCGCGTAATCGCGCCAGCGCGCGAGCGCGCGAGCGCCGCCTGCCGCATCTTCGGCCGCCGCGACGGTCGCGGCCGGAACCTCCGGCACGCGGTCCAACGGCGCCGCCTGCGCGAGCAAAGTGAATGGGAGCGCCAGCCCTGCGCTTAGCGCCCCCATCCAACGCCCTGTGTTTGCTGTTGCCCGCTGCATCGCCCCTTCTGCTGCGGTAGTGGATCGGCTGTGATCTAATCGGCGGCGATTTTGGCGAAAATGCAACAGAAGTCAAGCGCGGCGCGCGCGACCTGACCGAAAGTCCTTGTGAAACGTGGCATTCCGGCGCAAAACCGGCCCTTTGCCACGTTGCTGAAAAACAACATATGACATCGAAGATCCCTCCCATCGCCCTGACCATCGCCGGTTCCGACTCCGGTGGCGGCGCCGGCATCCAGGCCGACCTGCGCACGTTCGCCGCATTCGGCGTGCACGGCCTGAGCGCGATCACCGCGGTGACCGCTCAGAACACGCGCGGCGTCAGCGCGATCCACACCGTGCCCGGCACGGTGCTGCAGGCGCAGGTCGCGGCCGTGCTCGACGATTTCCACGTCGGCGCGATCAAGCTCGGCATGCTGGCGACGCCGGCGATCGCGCGCGCGGTCGCCGCGGCGCTGGAACGCCATCGGCGCATTCCGCTGATCCTCGACCCGGTGCTGATCGCCACCACCGGTGCGCACCTGGCGACCGAAAGCCTGGTCGGCGCGCTGCGCACGCACCTGTTCGCGAAGACCACCCTGCTGACGCCGAACATCCCCGAAGCCGAGCGCCTGACCGGCCTTGCGATCCGCAACGAGGACGACATGCGCGCCGCGGCCACGACCCTGCGCGCGCAGGGCGCGCCGGCGGTGCTGCTCAAGGGCGGCCACCTGCCCGGCAACGCGATCGCCGACCTGCTGCTGACGGCGCACGGCGAGCACTGGTTCCGCCAGCGCCGCCTGCGCGGCGAGAGCCACGGCACCGGTTGCTCGCTGGCGGCCGCGATCGCGGCCGGGATGGCGCGCGGCCGACCGCTGGAGCAGGCCGTCGAGGATGCGATCGGGTTTGTCCACCGAGCGCTCAAGGCCGGCTACCGACCCGGCAAGGGCGACCTGCGCGTGCTCGATCACCTGGCGGCGATGCGCTAGAAGAGCCGGGATTGGGGATTCGGGATTGGGGATTGGTGCGGCGGCATACCGCGGCACGTAGGGTGGGACACAGCGCCGAAGGCGCGAGTCCCACCCGCTCTTGCACGAGCGCCGCAGGCCGCGACCAAGTGTCGCCCCTGCAAGCGCCTCGTCGCGGCTACGCCGCTCCTACAACCGCGCGATCAACGCATCGGCGAACGACTGCGTGGTGCCGCTGCCGCCGAGGTCCGGCGTGACGCGGTCGCCGGCCGCCAGCGTGGCGCGGATCGCGCCGCGCAGGCGGTTGGCCTCGTCGACGCGGCCGAGGTGGTCGAGCATCTGCGCCGCGCCGAGCAGCAGCGCGCACGGATTGGCCACGCCCCTGCCGGCGATGTCCGGCGCCGAGCCGTGCACGGCCTCGAAGATCGCCGCGTCGGCACCGATGTTCGCGCCCGGCGCGAGGCCGAGGCCGCCGACCAGTCCGGCGCACAGGTCGGAAATGATGTCGCCGAACAGGTTCGTGGTTACGATCACGTCGAACTGCTCGGGCTTCATCACCAGCTGCATGCAGGTGTTGTCCACGATCATCTCGTTGCACTCGATGTCGGGGTATTCGGCGGCGACGCCGCGCGCGGTCTTGAGGAACAGGCCCGAGGTCGACTTCAGGATGTTCGCCTTGTGCACGATCGTGACCTTCTTGCGGCCGGTGCGGCGGGCCAGGTCGAACGCATAGCGCACGATGCGCTCGGAGCCGCGGCGCGTCGTGCGCGTGACCGAGGTGGCGGTCTCGCCGTCTTCCGACAGCGCCTGGCCTTCGGCGCTGTAGGCGCCCTCGGTGTTCTCGCGCACGGTGATCAGGTCGATGTCCTGGTAGCGCGAGCGCGTGTTCGGGAAGCTGATCGCCGGACGCACGTTGGCGTACAGGTCGAAGCGCCGGCGCAGCTCGACGTTGATCGAGCTGAAGCCCTCGCCGACCGGCGTCGTCAGCGGGCTCTTCAGCGCGATGCGGTGCCTGGCGATCGCATCCAGCGTGGCCTGCGGCAGCAGTTCGCCGCACTTCTCGTACGCGGCGAGGCCGGCCTCGACGAACTCGTAGTTGAGGTCGAGGTTCAGCGCTTCGAGGACGCGCAGGGTCGCGTCCATGATCTCCGGGCCGATGCCGTCGCCGCGGATCACCGCAATCGTTGTGCTCATCAGGGGGAACTCCATGCTGCGCGGGCGGACTTCCGCGCTCGAAAAGGACCGCTTCAAGGGTGGCTGGGGCCGCGCCAGCGCGAGGTGGTGGCTGCGCCCGGACCGGGGCGGAGGAGCGGGAGGCGGGAGCGGCGCACGTGCGGCAGGCGCCTCGGCGCCCGGCTTGCCCGGACCGGCGAGGGCGCGCATTATCGGCGAATGTCACGCTGTCGTACAACAAAACGCGTCAATCGCGCGCGGTGGACGCTGGCCGCCAGCCTCGGCACGCTGCTGTTCGCGGGCACCGTCCACGCGGTCGACAATGCCCCGAGCGATCTGCGCGTGAGCCTGCTGGCGACGTCTGCCGACGGCGCGGGCTGGACGCCGCCGCGCCTGCGCCTGGACGGTGCCGCGCCCGAACGCTGCCTGCCCCTGTTGGGTCCGGCGACGCTCGATGGCGTCGATCTCAGCCTTACCCTGACCACACCGGCCAGCGGCTGCACCAGCGAACGCAAGACCACATTCAACCTGTTCGTCGATCCGGCATTGGGCACCGGCTTGCCGCTGCTGCCCGGTCAGGTCTACCGCGTGCGCGTGTACGCCGCCAACCCCGGTGGCCGTGCCTCGCTGGTCGCATTCGACCTGCTCTACACGAGCAGCCCCGGCAACGCACCGACACCGGAAAACGGCTTCTGGTGGTCCGAGGCGAGCGCCGGCAACCAGGCCTCCCCCGGCACCGGCATCGCCCTCGAGGCGCAGGGCAGCCAGCTCGCGATCAGCCTGTTCGGCTTCGCCAACTCCGGCACGGCGACGTGGGCGTTCGGCAGCGCGCAGCGCAAGGGGCGCATCGCCGACGTGCCGCTGGTGCAGCTGGCGAACGGCGATCCGCCGTTCGCGCCGGCCGGCACCCAGCCGCAAGCCACGGCCGGCCCGCGCCTGGCGCTCGAATTCGTGTCGCCGACGCGCGCACGCGCCTGGCTCGTGCACAGCGAGGACGGCCGCGACGTCGAGGTGCGCGCGCTGACGCTGGCGCGCTCGCGCTTCACCGACGGCCAGGCCGCCACCGCCTGGAGCGGCACCTGGGTACTGGTGCCGGAGGACGGCGGGACGCCGCGCACGTTCGATTTCGCCGCGCCGGGCAGCCGCGACGCCGAAACCTTCCACCTCGCCGACACGCTGCAGGGCGCGCAACTGGATTGCCGGCTGGCCACCGGCACGCGCCATCCGGACCTGTGCACGCTGTCGGCCGCCGGCAGCGTGCTGGCCGACTTCGACCAAGTCGGGCTCGACCGCCTCAGCGGCCGCAGCAGCGCCGGCACGCGCGTGCAGCTGCTGCGCGTGCCGCGCTCCTGAAACATCACCCTGGAGACGCGACGGCTGGACTCGGTCGCGCGGGACTCGTGCCTTACGCCGCCTGCTTCGGGATCGAGCGGTTCGTGTGCGTCATCTTGTTGTGGCGGTCAACGTAGACGAGCTGCGGCTGGTGCTGCTCGGCCTCGGCCTCGCTGTAGCCGCCGTAGGCGCAAATGATGATGAGGTCGCCCGGCGTGGCGCGGTGCGCGGCGGCGCCGTTGATCGAGATGATGCCCGAGCCTTCGTCGGCGCGGATCGCGTAGGTCGAGAAGCGCTCGCCGTTGTTGACGTTGTAGATGTGGATCTGCTCGTACTCGCGGATGCCGGAGATGTCGAGCAGGTCGCCGTCGATGGCGCAGGAGCCTTCGTAGTGCAGTTCGGCGTGCGTCACGGTCGCACGGTGGATCTTTGCCTTGAGAAGGTTGAGCTGCATGGAGGGCCTCTGTCGTATCCGCGCAACAGGCGCGGCACATCCGCATTATACCAGCCGATGTGCGCTTGCAGCATGGCGCTGCCCGCCAGCGCCAGCACATCGGCGCGATGCACTCACACGAAGCATGCGGACAAAAAAAACCCTCGCGCGGTGATCGCTGCGAGGGTTTCAATCTGAAGTGACGACTACCTAAACGCGCCCTGCGTATCTTCGGGGAGGCAACGAGTGTTGCGAAAACCCCCAAGACGGTGGGGAGAATACCACACCTTTCGGCAAAAGTGCTACGGAGTCAGCAAAATGTTGTCGATCAGCCGCGTGGTGCCCAGGCGCGCCGCGATCAGCGCGACCAGCGGCTCGTCGGTCCGCCCCGGCGAACCGAGGTCCTCGGCGCGACGGATCACCGCGTAGTCCGGCACCAGCCCGGCCTGTTGCAGGCGCGCGACGGCTTCGGCCTCGACCATGGCCAGCGGCGCCACGGCGGCGACGCGGTCGCGCATCCACTCGAGCGTGGCGTGGATCGCGCCGGCCTGCGCGCGCTGCGCCGGATCGAGGTACTGGTTGCGCGAACTCATCGCCAGGCCGTTCGCCTCGCGCACGATCGGCGCGCCGACGATCTCGATCGGGTAGCCGAGGTCGCGCACCAGGCGCCGGATCACCAGCAGCTGCTGGTAATCCTTCTGGCCGAACACGGCGAGATCCGGGCGCACGAGGTTGAACAGCTTGCTCACCACCGTCGCGACGCCGTCGAAATGGCCGGGGCGGATCGCGCCTTCGAGCAGGTCCGGCAGCTCCGGCACGCTGACCCGCACCGAGCGCTCGGCGCCGTATGGGTAGAGCACATCCACCGTGGGCAGGAACATCACGTCGCAGCCGTGCTCGGCCAGCCCCGCCGCGTCCGCCTCGGGCGTGCGCGGGTAGCGCGCGAAGTCCTCGTTCGGGCCAAACTGGGTCGGGTTGACGAACACGCTGGCGACGACGAGGTCGGCACGCGCGCGCGCGGCCTCGACCAGCGAGTAATGGCCGCGGTGCAGGTTGCCCATGGTCGGCACCAGCGCGATGCGCTGGCCGGCGCGCGCGGCCGCGGCGACGCGCGCCTGCAGCTCGGCGGTCTGCTGGATGGTCTGCATGGTTCTTCAGTAGCTGTGTTCGGGGCCGGGGAACGCGCCGCTGCGCACCGCATCGGCGTAGGCGGCGATCGCGCCGAGAACCGAATTGGTGCCCGCGAGGAAGTCCTTGCTGAAGCGCGGCCGCTTGCCCGGCGTAATGCCGAGCAGGTCGTGCACGACCAGCACCTGGCCGTCGCAGGCCGCGCCGGCACCGATGCCGATGGTCGGGATGTGCAACTCCCGCGTGATCTCGGCCGCCAGTGCCGCCGGCACGCATTCGAGCACGAGCAGGTCGGCGCCGGCGTCCTGCACCGCGCGCGCGTCGGCCTTCAGGCGCTGCGCGGCCGCATCGCCCTTGCCTTGCACGCGGTAGCCGCCGAGCGCATGCACCGACTGCGGCGTCAGGCCCAGGTGCGCGCAGACCGGCACGTCGTGTCGCCGCAGCGTCTCGATGGCCGCGCAGACCCAGTCGGCCCCCTCGAGCTTGACCATCGCCGCGCCGCCCTCGCCCATCAGGCGCGCGGCGTTGGCCAGCGCCAGCGACGGCTCGCGGAAGCTCATGAACGGCAGGTCGGCAACCAGCAGCGCGCGCCTGAGGCCGCGCGCGACGCAGGCGGTGTGGTAGACCATCGCGTCCATCGTGACCGGCAGCGTGCTCGCATGGCCCTGCACGACCATGCCGAGCGAATCGCCGACCAGCACGAGGTCGACGCCGGCCTCGTCGGCGCGCGCCGCGATGCTCGCCTCGTAGGCGGTGATCGAGACGATCTTCTCGCCGCGGCGCTTGCGGTCGAGCAGGCCGGGCACGGTGACCGGAGTGCCGGCCGCAGGATTTGCGTACATCGGCGCATTATTCCCCGCGCGGCCGGGCAAGCTCAACTGCATGAGGCGGGAGACGGCAGATCTTCGTAGGGCGGGACGCCGCCGCACAGCGGTCGAAACGGCCCTCCGGCCGCTGAGGTCGAAGCCGCCACGAGCGGCTGAGAGGGGAGGCACGGATGCCGACCGGAGCGCGTTCCATGGATGGATTTCCGGATAGCCATTGCACAGATGCCGACCGGAATATCGCTCCAGGAATGGATGCCTGGCGGGACTCGCGCCTTCGGCGCTGCGTCCCATCCTGCGTCCACGCCGGACGCCACCACCTTCAGTCGATCGGCACGCAGCCGCGCGCATCGATGCGCGCGAGCAGCTCGCGCACGCTGCCGGCGCCGGCGATGTCGAGATCGGGCGCGAGCTCGGCCAGCGGCACCAGCACGAACGCGCGCTCGGCGATGCGCGGATGCGGCAGTTCCAGGCCGGGCGCGTGCAGGCGCAGGTCGTCCCAGGTCAGCAGGTCGAGGTCGAGCGTGCGCGGCCCCCAGCGTTCGCCGTCGCGGCGGCGCCCGTGCGCACGCTCGATCGCGAGCAGCGCGTCGAGCAGCGCACGCGCTTCGAGCGTGGTCTCGACTTCGGCGACCGCGTTGACGAAGGCCGGCTGCGCTTCCAGCCCCCACGGCGCGGTGCGGTAGCGGCGCGAATGGCGCAGCAGGCGCGTGTGCGGGAGCGCCGCCAGTGTGGCCAGCGCGCGCTGCACTTGCGCGGCCGGATCGTCGAGGTTGCTGCCCAGGCCGACGAACGCACGCACGGGCGGTGCGTCAGTCGCCGCCATGGCCGGCCGCCGGCGCTCCCGCGCCGCGCTTGCGCCGACGGCGGCGTGGCCGCTTGCGCTTGGCCGGCGCCTCCCCCTCTTCCGGCGTGGACGGCGGCGGCGCGCTCGCCAGCCGTTCGGCCAGCGCCTCGCGTTCGAGCTCCTGCGCCTCGGTCCACCACGTCGCCAGTTCGGCCAGCGCCGCGCTTTCGCTGGCGCGCAGCACAAGGAAGTCGTAGGCGGCGCGGAAGCGCGGATGCTCGAGCAGGCGCAGCGCACGCTTCTTCGAGCGCTGCGCGAAGCGCGGCTGCATGCCCCAGATTTCCTCGATCGCGATCGTGAAGCGGCGCGGCACCGCGACGCGGTGCGTCTGTTCGCGCAGCACGCGCTCGCCGGCATGCGACCACGCCAGCGTCGGCTCGGTGCCCTCGTCGATCAGCGCCTGCGCGAGGCGCCGCGCCGGCTCCCACAACAGCGCGGCGAACAGGAACGCCGGCGTGACCGGCTTGTCTTCGCGCACGCGCGCATCGGTGTTCGCCAGCGTGCGCTCGATCAGTTCGCGCACGTGCGTCGCCGCGCCGGCCTGCAGCACGCGCGCGGTCGCCGGGAAAACGTGCTCGAGCAGGCCGTAGCGCTCGAGCGCACGGAAGCTGGCCAGGCCATAGCCACTCAGGAACAGCTTGAGCGCCTCGTCGAACAGCCGCGCCGGCGCCGCCTCGGCGAGCAGCGGGCCGAGCGTGGCGAACGGCGCGGCGGTGTCGGGCGCGATCTCGAAGCCGAGCTTGGCGGCCAGGCGCGCGGCGCGCAGCATGCGTACCGGATCTTCGTGGTAGCGCTGGTCGGGATCGCCGATCAGGCGCAGCACGCGGTGTTCGAGGTCGGCCATGCCGCCGACCGCGTCGCGCACGCTGAAGTCGGCGATGTTGTAGTACAGCGCGTTGACCGTGAAGTCGCGGCGCACCGCATCCTCCTCGATCGTGCCGTAGACGTTGTCGCGCACGAGGCGGCCGTCGACCAGGTGGCGGTCGCCGCTGCCGTCGTCGCTGCTGCCGCGGAACGTGGCGACCTCGACGATCTCGCGCCCGAACACGACATGGGCGAGGCGGAAGCGGCGACCGATCAGGCGGCAGTTGCGGAACAGCGCGCGCACCTCCTCCGGCGTCGCGTCGGTGGCGACGTCGAAGTCCTTCGGATGGCCGCCGAGCAGCAGGTCGCGCACGGCGCCGCCGACCAGGAAGGCCTGGTAGCCGGCCTCGTGCAGCCGGTACAGCACGCGCAGCGCACCGTTGGAAATGCTCTTGCGCGAGATCGCATGCTCTGCACGCGGGATGATGCGGAAGGCGCCGGTGTCCGACGTGTTCCGTGCGCTGTGTTCCGGATTCATCCGCAGAAAACGCTCCAGGTAGTTGCCGCCCCTTATTCGTTTGTTATACTACGCGGCTCCGCAGTTCCAAAAAAGACGCTCCCTTCGTCTAGTGGTCCAGGACACCGCCCTCTCAAGGCGGGAACACGAGTTCGAACCTCGTAGGGAGCGCCATTTGTTTTTGCGATCGTCCGTGATCGCTGCGGGCCGAGAGTCTGAACAAGACCTCTGCCCTTTGCTCCGGACAGGATCCAGAAGCGGCCATCCATGGCCGCACTCCTCGACAGAAGCACTCCAGTCCTGCCATGCCCTTCGTCGTCACCGAGAACTGCATCAAGTGCAAGTACACGGACTGCGTCGAGGTCTGTCCGGTCGACTGCTTCCACGAAGGCCCGAACTTCCTCGTCATCGATCCGGAAGAGTGCATCGACTGCACGCTGTGCGAGCCGGAGTGCCCGGCCAGCGCGATCTTCCCGGAAGACGACGTGCCGGCTGGCCAGGAAGCCTTCATCGCGCTCAACGCCGAACTCGCCAAGGCGTGGCCGGTGCTGACCGAACGCAAGGACGCCCCGGCCGACGCCAAGGAATGGGACGGCAAGCCGGACAAGCTCAAGCTGCTCGAACGCTGAGCACGTAGAGCCGCGCATCCGCGCGCTCTTCATCCAACTATCTACTCTTCGCGAAAGCGACAACAGCAGTGGCTCAGGCGAGGCGCCGCTACGCTACGCTTCGCTTCAGCTTCTGCGCGCAGGAGCGCGCCGCTTTTCCGGGCCCCCGTTCAGCGGCGGTGGGCGCCGGACGGATCAGCCCGCAGGGGCGCGCGCAGGATGCGCGCGCGTTCGCCGTCGGCACACGGATGTGCCGTCGGCGAACCCCGGCCGGCGACCACGCACCCGCAGGGCAGGATGCCCGGAGGGCGCCGCTGTTGGGGTCGAAGCCGCCCTCGGGCGGCTGAGGGCGAGACATGGATGTCGAGCGGCAGGCGCCCCAGGGATGGATACTTGTGCCGACCAATCGACTGTGCGCTGGACAAGCAAGAGAAAGTAACCCGCTCGCAGGGATGCGAGCGGAAAACGCAGGGACGCGGGTCGGTTTTCGCGGAAGCGGTGACGCGAAAGCCGAACACCATCCCCACCCAACCCTCCCATTGAAGGGGAGGGCTTTAGGCGTGCCACGCAAGAATCGTCAGGACAAGCGCTCGCGCAGCGCCGCCAGCAGCGTACGCGCGGCGTCCTGCGAGGCGGCGTCGGAACCGCCCTCGACGTTGACCGTGCTCTTGTCGGCGCCGTCCGCGCTGACGCGCACGGTCAGCTGCACCTTGGCCGTGGTCTTGCCGCCGGCGCGGCCGAGCGTGATCGCGCGCTTGAACCAGCCCGCTTCGCTCGCCGCCTGACCGGTGGTCTCGACGGTGTAGGCGTGCGCCGCCTCGTCGCGCCCCAAGATTGTCGCCGCGCCGGAGCGCTCGAGCGCAAGGCCGACGCGCGTCCAGGTGCTGTCGACGGTATCGGCGACCTGCAAGCCCGCGCCGGCGAGCGCGACGCCCGGTGCCGGCGGCGGCAGCGCGGACGGGGTGGCGTCGGCTGGCGCCGTGCCGGCCGTCGCGGCCGGGGCGGTCGTCGCACCAACCGCCGGGATCGTCAGCGCGGCGCTGCTGTTCGGCATGGTCAGGTCCGGCGGTACCTCGAGCGGGCGCTCCTGGACCGACTTGAGGTATCCGGTGTCCTGGCGCTTGTGCAACAGCGAACCGCAGCCGGCCAGCAACGAAGCGGTCACGGCCAGCAACGCGAAGATAGTGCGTTTCACAGATCCATCCCGTTCTTCAATGAATGAACTAGTCTAACCGACCGCAGGCAGCGTCTCGACCAGCTCGAGCCGACTCAACACCTCGATCCCCGCCGCGTGGTGCGCCGCACTCAGCGGCAGCAGCGGCAGGCGCAGGTGCGCCTCGCCGAAGCCGAGTTGCGCCAGGCACCACTTGAGCGGGATCGGGTTCGGCTCGGCGCCGAGCAGGTCGTACAGCGCGCGCAGGCGCTGGTCGATCGCCTCGGCATCGACGCTGGCCGGCGCCGCGCACAGGCGCGCGAACAGGCGCGGCGCGACGTTGGCGGCGACCGAGATCACGCCGTCGGCGCCGGCGCGCAGCGCGCGCAGCGCGGTCGGGTCGTCGCCGGAGTAGATGCGGAACTCCGCCGTCTCCAGCGCGAGCAGCGCGAGCATGCGCTCGGCGTCGGCCACCGCTTCCTTGATGCCGACAATGTTGCCGTGCCGCGCCAGCCGCGCGACCGTCTCCGGCAGCAGGTCGCAGGCGGTGCGCGTGGGCACGTTGTACAGCACGACCGGCAGGCCGCCGTGCTCGGCGACCTCGCAGTAGTGCCGGTACATGCCTTCCTGGGTCGGCCGCACGTACGGCGGCGCGACGACCAGCGCGTAACCGACGCCGGCATCGCGCGCGCGGCGCGTCTGCGCGATCGTCCGGCGCGTGCCGGACTGGCCCGTGCCGGCCAGCAGCGGCACGCGGCCGCCGACGCGTGCGACCGCGAACTCAAGCAACGCCATGTATTCGGCCTCGTCGAGCGCGGCCGCCTCGCCGGTCGAGCCGGCGATCGCCAGCGCGTGCGTGCCGCCGGCCAGCTGGTAGTCGATCAGGCGGCCGCAGGCGTCGAGGTCGAGCGCGTCGTCGACCGCGCGCAACGGCGTGGCGAGGGCACAGATGCTGCCGGAAAGGGCCAAGGCGTCGGCTCGTGCGAAAGAAGGCGCTGGATGGTAGCGAGGAAGCTCCGCGCGCGTCCATCGGCCGTTGGCGGCCGTTCATGAACCTTGCGACCCCCGAAGCGCGCCAGTATTCTCGAAGCCATACGCACCGACTCCCGGTGCCCGCCTCCGCAGGAATGCGACGCATCGTGAAGCAGGCAGGAAAGCAGGGTTCGGCCGACACCGCGCCGCGTCCCGCGTCGAACGAGAACTATCTGCTGATCAGCGCCTTCGGCGCGCCGGCGAATTCGCCCTTGGTGGCGATCAGCAAGCGCATCTCCGAATGCGGCTGCAACCTGGCCGAGGCGCGCGTGGCCACGCTCGGCAACGAGCTCAGCGTGCTGGCGCTGGCGCAGGGCGCATGGGACGCGATCGCCAAGCTCGAGAACGCGCTCGGCCGGCTGGACCGCGACGGAGAGCTGCGCCTGACGCATTTCCGCACCGGCGCGCGCCAGCCGCAATCGAACCTGCTGCCGTACGTGGTCGAGGTGATCGCGGCGGACAAGCCCGGCGTGCTGTTCCAGCTCGCCGAGTTCTTCGCCGAACAGGGCATCACGATCGAGCAGCTGCACTCGACGCGCTACCGCGCGATGCAGACCGGCGCGGACATGTTCTCCGCGCAGATCACGATCGGCATCCCGAACACGACCCACATCGCCGCGCTGCGCGACGACTTCCTCGAGTTCTGCGACGGGCTCAACCTCGACGCGATCATGGATCCGATGAAGTTCTGACGACGATGCTCGAGATCGGCCAGACGGTTCCCCCGCTCACCGGCGTCCTGCAGGACGGCGGCTCGCTCGCGCTGGCGGACCTGCGCGGCCATCCGGTCGTCGTCTACTTCTATCCGAAGGACCACACGCCCGGCTGCACGCGCGAGGCGCAGGACTTCCGCGACCTGTACCCGCAGTTCCGCCAGCGCGGCTGCGAGATCGTCGGCGTCTCGCGCGATTCGGCCGCCTCGCACGGCAAGTTCCGCGACAAGCATGCGCTGCCGTTCCCGCTCGTCGCCGACACGGACGAGACCTGGTGCAACGCGTTCGGCGTGCTCGGCGAGAAGACGCTGTACGGGCGCCGCTTCGTAGGCGTCATCCGCAGCACGTTCCTGCTCGACGCCGACGGCGTGCTGGTCGCCGCCTGGCGCGGCGTCAAGGTACCCGGCCACGCCGCCGCGGTGCTGGAACGGCTCCCGCCGGCGTGACGGCGGCCCCTTCCCTGCTCCTTCCGTCCGGCCGCGCCGGACCTCCGCGCGGCGCCCCTCCCCTCCTTCTTCGAGAGTCCCCATGACCCGAGGCAAGCGCATCTACGTGCTCGACACGAACGTGCTGATGCACGACCCGACCGCGTTGTTCCGCTTCGAGGAACACGACGTGTTCATCCCGATGACCGTGCTGGAGGAACTGGACGCGGCCAAGAAGGGCACCTCGGAGACCTCGCGCAACGCGCGCCAGGTCAGCCGTTTCCTCAACGAGCTGGTCGTCGCCGCGAACGGTCGCGCCATCGAGGACGGCGTCGACCTGCGCCTGCCGCAGGGCCTGCAGCTCGACCGCCGCCTGCGCCGCGCCGGCCGCCTGTACTTCCAGACCAGCCTGCAGCCGGCGCCGGCCAAGGGCGCCGCGCGCACGTTGCCGGACAACCTGATCCTCGCCGCGGTCGTCAGCCTGCGCGAGCGCCGCCCGAAGGAGGCGGTGGTGCTGGTGTCCAAGGACATCAACCTGCGCATCAAGGCCAAGATCCACGGCATCACCGCCGAGGACTACGAGAACGACCGCGCGCTGGACGATTTCAACCTGCTCTACACCGGCCTGGCCGAGCTGCCGGCGGACTTCTGGGACCGCCACGGCGAGCTGCGCTCGTGGTCCGAGCGCGGCCGCACCTACTACGAGGTCAAGCGGCGCAAGGGCGAGGACTGGCACCCGAACCAGAACCTGTACCTGCCCGGTGACGACGAGCTCGACCTGCGCGTGGCGCGCCTGGACGGCAACAAGGCCGTGCTGCAGATCGTCGACGACTACCGCAGCGGCTCGCACACGGTATGGGGCATCGCCGCGCGCAACCGCGAGCAGAACTTCGCGCTGAACGTGCTGATGGACCCGGAAGTCGACTTCGTGACGCTGATGGGCACGGCCGGCACCGGCAAGACCCTGCTCGCGCTCGCCGCGGGCCTGGCGCAGGTGATGGACCAGCAGCGCTACCGCGAGATCATCATGACGCGCGCGACCGTCTCGGTCGGCGAGGACATCGGCTTCCTGCCCGGCACCGAGGAGGAGAAGATGACGCCGTGGATGGGTGCGCTGACCGACAACCTCGAGGTGCTGACCAACCCGCAGGAAGGCGGCGCCTGGGGCCGCGCCGCGACCAACGACCTGCTCGCCTCGCGCATCAAGATCCGCGCGATGAACTTCATGCGCGGGCGCACCTTCCTCAACCGCTACGTCATCATCGACGAGGCGCAGAACCTGACGCCCAAGCAGATGAAGACGCTGCTCACGCGCGCCGGCCCCGGCAGCAAGATGGTGTGCCTGGGCAACGTCGAGCAGATCGACACGCCATACCTGACCGAGACGACCTCGGGCCTGACCTACGCGGTCGACCGCTTCAAGGACTGGCAGCACGCCGCGCATCTGACGCTGCGCCGCGGCGAGCGCTCGCGGCTGGCCGACTACGCCTCGGACGTGCTGTAGCCGCGGCCCCGACGAATCGGCAGGCCGCCCGCGGCCGGCCTCCGCCGGCCCGGATTCCGCCATTAACCTGCCTGCAACACCGCGTTAACTGCACGCTCACTGGCGCCGGCTAACCTGCCCGGGCCCTGGCCATCCACCCTGTCATCGGATGGCCGCGGCCCGGTCCACCGTCCTGGCTCGCGGGACGGTGGACATGACGCCAGAGGTTCACCCCTTCCCTGAGGAGAGAGCGACATGCAGGCACAACGTCATTGCGAAGTGAACGTGCTCGGCTACCGCATCGAGCGCGTGCGCAGGTTCGACCAGCACGGCTACATCGCTGCGCAGTGGTACGAAGTCATGGGGCCCGAATCCGACCACCTGCTGGGCAGCTTCGCCCAGCGTGCCGAGGCCGAGCGCGAGATCATCGCGCGCGAACTCGCCGCGCTGCCGCGCGCCGGCGCGGCCTATTGATTGCGACCGCGCCTGGCTTCACCAACAATCGACGTCCCTTCTCGCCCCGGACCGAGCCGATGGATGACGTCGTGATCCTGCACAACCCGCGCTGCTCGAAGTCGCGCGAAACCCTGGCCCTGCTCGAGGCGCGCGGCATCGCGCCGCGCGTCGTCGAGTACCTCGCCACGCCGCCATCGGTCGAGGAGCTCGGACGCATCCTTGACCGCCTCGGCCTCGAACCGCGCGCGCTGATGCGCCGCGACGAACCCGAATACGCCGAACTCGGCGTCGCCGATCCGGCCAGGAGCCGCGACGAACTGATCGCGGCGATGCACGCGCATCCGCGCCTGATCCAGCGCCCGATCGTGCTCGCCAACGGCAAGGCCGCGCTCGGGCGGCCACCGGAGAACGTGCTGGCGATTTTGTAGGAGCGCCGCAGGCGCGGCCGGGATTGCACGCATCGTTGCGCGACAGGGGTCGCGGCTACGCCGCTCCTGCAACGGCTGCGCCGCTCTACGCGAGCGTGAAGTCGTCCGCGTCCATCCACGCCGGGAAACGCTCGCGGTGCGCGGCGAGCGCGGCCGGATCGAGTGTGACCGTGACGACCTGCTCCTGCGCGCCGAGGTCGACCAGCGGCTGGCCGAGGAAGTCGAGCGCGCCGCTGTCGCCGGCGTAGTGCAGTTCGTTGCCGTCGACGCCGACGCGGTTGACGCCGACCACGTAGCTGAGGTTCTCGATCGCGCGCGCACGCAGCAGCGTGCGCCAGGCGTGCCGGCGCGCGGCCGGCCAGTTCGCGACGACAACGAGCAGGTCGTAGTCGAAGCGGTTCGCGTCGCGGTCGTAGCGGTTGCGCAGCCAGACCGGGAAGCGCAGGTCGTAGCAGACCTCGGCGCGGATGCGCCAGCCGTTCAGCTCGACGATCAGCCGCTCGCTGCCGGCGGCGTAGCGCTCGTGCTCCTTCGCCATGCGGAACAGGTGGCGCTTGTCGTACTGCGCGTGGCTGCCGTCCGGGCGCATCCAGAGCAGGCGGTTCACGCAGCACTCGCCGTCGCGCACGACGAGGCTGCCGGTGACGGTCGTGCCGGTTTCCTGCGCGAGCGCGCGCAGCCAGCGCAGGCCCTCGCCGTCCATCGGCTCGGCATTGCCGAGCGTGTCGTTGGTGAAGCCGGACAGGAACGTCTCCGGCAGCACCACCAGGTCGCTGCGCGCGGCGACGCCGCGCACGAACTCGCCGTAGTAGGCGCGGTTGGCAGCCGCGTCGTGCCAGCGCGTGGCGCCCTGCACCAGCGAGATGCGCAGCGGCTGCATCGTCGCGGCCATCTCAGAGCACCTTCAGGCGCGAGGCCGCGTGCTGCAGCGTCGCGTCGGACTTGGCGAAGCAGAAGCGGATCAGGCGCTGCCCCGGCGGCGGCGACTCGTAGAACGCCGACAGCGGGATCGCCGCGACGCCGCCCTCGCGCGCCAGCCACTCGCAGAACGCGAGGTCGTCGACGTCGCTGAGCGCGGAATAGTCGGCGACCTGGAAGTACGCGCCGCCGACCGGCAGCAGCTTGAATTTCGAACCTTCGAGCAGCGTGCGGAAATGGTCGCGCTTGGCCTGGTAGAACGCGGGCAGGTCGAGGTAATGCTGCGGATCGTGCTCGAGCACGTCGGCCAGCGCCCACTGCGCCGGCGTGAACGTGCAGAAGGTCAGGTACTGGTGCACCTTGCGGAACTCGTCCGACAGCGCGCGCGGCGCGATGCAGTAACCGACCTTCCAGCCGGTGCAGTGGTAGGTCTTGCCGAACGAGCTGACCACGAAGCTGCGCGTGGCCAGTTCGGCATGGCGCAGCACGCTCTGGTGTGCGGCGCCGTCGAACACGATGTGCTCGTAGACCTCGTCGGACAGCACGATCAGGTCGTGCGCGCGCGCCAGTTCGGCCAGCTCGTCGAGGTCGGCCGCGCTGAACACCGAGCCGCACGGGTTGTGCGGCGTGTTGACCAGGATCATGCGCGTCTTCGGCGTCACCGCGTCGCGGATGCGCTGCCAGTCCGGCGTGAAGCCGACCGGATCGAGCGGCACGTGCACCGCGCGGCCGCCGTTGAGCTCGATCGCCGGATCGTAGCTGTCGTAGCATGGATCGAGCACGATGACCTCGTCGCCGCTGCGCACGACCGCGGCGATCGCCGCGAACAGCGCCTCGGTCGCGCCGGAGGTCACCGTGATCTCGGTGCCCGGATCGACCTTGCGTCCGTACAGCCGCTCGGTCTTGCGCGCGATCTGCTCGCGCAGCGCCGGCACGCCGGGCATCGGCGCGTACTGGTTCTGGCCTTCGGCCATCGCGCGCACGAGCGCGTTGCGCAGCTCCGGCGGGCCATCGAAGTCCGGGAAGCCCTGGCCGAGGTTGATCGCCCGGTGCTCCGCCGCGAGCTGGCTCATCACGGAAAAGATCGTGGTGCCGACCTTCGGCAGCTTGCTGTCGATGCGCATGTGGCTCGCTCGTTTGGACGGCCAAATGGCCCTGAACGGCCAATGGTAGCACGCGCGCGACGCGCGCCCTGCCGGCCCGGCACCGGTGGCGTACGGCGCCGGCGACGACGCGGACCGAGAACCAGCGCACGCTTCGCCCGCCGACGCCGGCGTATCGTGCCCGCCGCAAGACCCATGCATGATCCGCCCGTGGACGTAGCCGGAGAGGGCCGGCGAGCGCCGTGGACGGTCTGGCCTGTCTTCGACGACTCCGGGGAGGGAGAGGATGAGGACGCTGGTACTCGCCGCAGCGCTGACGGCGCTGCCTGGTTGTGCGCACGTCGCTGCCGGCGGAGCGTCCCCGGTGCACGCGGTCGCCGCGCTGCCCGCTGCGCCCACGCCGGAGCGGCACGACTTCAGCGCCACGCTGGCCGAGGGCCAGCCGGTGGCGATCGACAATCCGTACGGCGACGTGCGCCTGCGCTTCGGCGGCTACGCGCACGCGGTCGAGCTCCACGTCGTTCTGCAACAGCCGGTAACGGCGGCCCCGATCACGCTGGCGCCCGTCCACGACGCGGCCCACTTCCGGTTCGCCCCGCGCCTTCCGGCCGGCGCGACCGTCGCCGCGGGGCAGCGCGTCGACGTGGTCGCGTTCATTCCGGTCGGCCATGCGGTCAGCGTGCGCACCGAGCAGGGCCTGATCGAGAGCCATGGCGTGCGCGGCGACATCGACCTGCGCAGCGTCTCCGGCGCCATCGCGATCCGCGGCACGCAAGGCCGCGTGCAGGCGCAGACCGGCGCCGGTGCGATCGAGGCGTCGTTCGCCACGGCGCCGCAGGGCTCACAGCAGCGCCTGGCGACCAGCACCGGCAACATCGTGCTGGCCATCGACGACCACCTAGACGCCACGCTCGACCTGGCCACCTCCGGCGTGTTCGCCACCGAGTTTTCGCTCGAGGTGGAACGCCTCGCCGGGCAGGAGCCGAACAAGCGCGCGCGCGCCGTCGTCGGCGAGGACCGCGCGCGCATCACGCTGGAGAGCCGGCGCGGCGAGATCCGCCTGCTGCGCCGCAGTGCATTCATCCCGCTGGGCGGCAAGCCGGCGGAGCAGGAGTACGAGGACAACGACAGCGACTGACGCGGCGCCCGCGGGCGCGGCGTCGAAAGGACGTCGGCAAAAAAGTCCCTTGGCCAGACAGCCAACCTTACTGCTGGAGGATCCCGAATGAACCGTTTGAGGAACGTCTTCGCCGGCGCAGCGATGTCGATGCTGCTTTGCGGCGGAGCATTTGCAGCCGCTCCGATCACGCTGCCACCCACGCCGGTCGAACTTGGCGAGCCGGTCACGCCGATCAGCATCGACGTCGACCTGCGCACGTTGCCGGTCGTGCCGCAATGGCAGGCCGGCATGCCGATCAAGGAAGCGCACAAACGCCAGTTCTTCCCGCCCGAGCGGCTCGACACGGCGGCGCCGGAGTGGTTGCAGGCGGCGCCCGACAACCTGCCCGAATTGCAGAAGATGTGGGACGAGAATGCGCTGCCGACGCCTTCCCGGGGCGCGCCGCGCAACCGCGTCAGCATCAACAACGGCTCCACTGGCGTGTCGCCGGGCGATCCGGTCGTCGACGTCAGCGCGAACTACATCGTCTACGGCGTCAACGGCAGCACCGGCACGAACTTCACCGTCTACGACAAGAGCGGCACCAAGCTGGCCGGCCCGACCACGTTCTCGTCGCTGGCGCCGTCCGGCGACGGCTGCCGCACCTCGGTCAGCGACCCGATCGTGCTGTTCGACCGGCTCGCCAACCGCTGGTTCCTGCTCGAGATGGGCGGCACCTCGTCGGCGCCGAAGATGTGCATCTACATTTCCAAGACCGAGAACCCGGTCTCCGGCGGCTGGTGGTTCTACGGCTTCTCGACGCCGACGCAGAACGACTACCCGCACTGCGGCGTGTGGCCGAACGCCTACGTCTGCACGGACAACGAAGGCCAGGCGAACGTGACCGCCTACGCCTACGACCGCGCCAACATGCTCAACGGCGCGACCGCGCGGCCGCAGCAGCGCTTCGCCAGCGTGCCCAAGCTGGCCGGCTACGGCTTCCAGGCGCTGACTCCGGCCACGTTCATGGGCGACAGTGCGCACGCGCCGCCGGCCGGATCGGCACAGATCCTCGCCCGCCACAACGACGACGAGGCGCATGCGGGCACCTCGGCCGATCCCTCGCGCGACTTCATCGACCTCTACGCGCTCAACATCGACTGGACCACGCCGGCCAACAGCGGTATCACCACGCTGCCGCGCATCGCGATCACCGAGTTCAACAGCTGGTTCACGAACTACTCGACCTTCGCGACCGTGCCGCAGCCGGGTTCGACCTCCAAGCTCGACCCGATCCGCGAGGTCATCCTCAACTCGCTGGTCTACCGCAACCTCGGCAGCTACGAATCGATCGTCGGCCAGTTCTCGACCAACATGAACGCCGCGCGCAGCGGCAGCACGGTCAACGCCGGCGTGCGCTGGTTCGAGCTGCGCCGCACCGGCGGCGGCAACTGGACGCTGCAGCAGGAAGGCACGTTCGGCCCGGGCGACACCAGCACGAACCACTTCGTCGGCTCGATCGCGACCGACAACAAGGGCAACATCGGCCTGGGCTACAACGTCACCAAGACCAGCTCGCCGACGATCTACGCGACGCTCGGCTACACCGGCCGCAAGGTATCCGATCCCTCCGGCGTGATGACGCTGGGCGAGAACACGGTCGCCGCCGGCAGTGCCGCGGAAACCTCGGGCCGCTGGGGCGACTACTACCAGATGGCGGTCGACCCGACCGACGACTGCACGTTCTGGATGGTCGGCATGTACCGCCCGGCCTCGAGCTGGAACACGCGCATCCAGGACTTCAAGTTCAACGACTGCGGCGCCGCGCCGAGCACGTGGTCGGTATCCGGCACGGTCACGACCGGCACCGGCGTCGGCATCGCCGGTGTCACGGTCAGTACCGGCAGCTCGAGCACGACGACGAACTCGAGCGGCGCCTACACGCTCGGCGGCCTCGCCAACGGCACCTACACGCTGACGCCGAGCCTGACCGGCTACACGTTCTCGCCGGCGAGCAGCAGCGTGACGATCAGCGGCGCGAACGTCAGCGGCAAGAACTTCACCGGCACGGCGGCGAACGTGCCACCGGTCGCCAACTTCAGCTTCACGACGAGCGGCCTGACCGCGAACTTCATCGACAACTCCAGCGACAGCGACGGCACCATCGTGTCGCGCTCGTGGACCTTCGGCGACGGCGGCACCTCGACCGCGACGAACCCGAGCCGCACCTATGCCGCGGCCGGCACCTACACCGTCTCGCTGACCGTGACCGACAACGGCGGCGCCACCGACACGAAGACGCAGGCCGTCACGGTCACCTCCGGCGGCGGCAACGTGCTGCAGAACGGCGTCGCCGCGACCGGCCTCGCCGCGACCACCGGCAATTCGGTGATCTACACGCTGAGCGTGCCGGCCGGCGCGACCAACCTGAAGTTCGTCACCTCCGGCGGCAGCGGCGACGCCGACCTGTACGTGAAGTTCGGCTCGGCGCCGACGACCTCGAGCTACGACTGCCGCTCGTGGGCCAGCGGCAACAGCGAAACGTGCAGCATCACGACCGCGCAGGCCGGCACGTACTACGTGATGGTCTATGCCTACGCGAGCTTCAGCGGCGTCAGCCTGACCGGCAGCTACACGACCGGCGGTGGTACGACGCTGACCAACGGCGTCCCGGTGACCGGACTGGCGGCGAGCACCGGCAACTGGACCGCTGACTACACGCTGGTGGTGCCGGCCGGCGCGACCAACCTGAAGTTCGTCATCAGCGGCGGTACCGGTGATGCGGACCTGTACGTGCAGCTCAACGCCGCACCGACCACGACCAGCTACCTGTGCCGGCCGTACCTCAGCGGCAACAACGAGACCTGTTCGTGGACCGCGCCGACCGCCGGCACCTACCACGTCAGCCTGCGCGCGTACTCGACGTTCTCCGGCGTCACGCTGACGCCGAGCTACACGCCATAGCCCGGGTGGAGCGCCGCTGACGCGGCGCAGAAAAGCAGAACGGCGGCCGGTGCAAACCCGGCCGCCGTTTTCTTTCGGCGGGTGCTTACGCGTGCAGCAAGCGGTTCACGCGCGCGATGAACGCGGCCGGATCGTCGAGCTGGTCGCCGGCGGCGAGCTGCGCCTCCTCGAACAAGAGCTGGCCGAGGTCGGCGGCGCGCGTTTCGTCGGACTCGGCCTCGAGCTGCCTGACCAGTGGATGCGCCGGGTTGATCTCGAGGATCGGCTCGCCGCCCGGCATGTCGTGGCCGGCCTCGCGCAGCAGGCGCTGCATGTGCAGCGCCATGTCGTGTTCGCCAAGCACCAGGCACGAGGGCGAATCGACGAGGCGATGGCTGACGCGGACCTCGCCGACGCGCGCGCCGAGCAGGTCGGCCAGCTTCTTCAGCAGCGGCTGCGCGGCCGCTTCGACTTTCTTGCGCGCCTCCTCGTCGGCCTGACCGAGGTCGAGGTCGCCCTTGGCCGCGTTGCGCAGCTTCTTGCCGGCGTACTCGCCGAGGTAGCCGATCATCCACTCGTCGATGCGGTCGCTCAGCAGCAGCACCTCGATGCCCTTCGCGCGCAGTGCCTCGATCTGCGGGCTGCCCTTGGCGGCCGCGTGCGAGTCGGCGGTGATGTACCAGATCGCGTCCTGGCCGGCCTGCATGCGGCCGATGTAGTCGTCGAGCGAGACGTTCTTGTCCGCGCCCTCGCCATGCGTCGAGGCGAAGCGCAGCAGCTTGGCGATGCGCTCGCGGTTGGCGCCGTCCTCGGCGATGCCTTCCTTGAGCACGTTGCCGAACGCGTTGGTGAACTGCTGGAACTTCTCCGGCGCGTCCTTGGCCAGCTTCTCGAGCAGGTCGAGCGTGCGCTTGACGCAGGCGGAACGGATCTGCGCGACGAGGCGGTTGTCCTGCAGGATCTCGCGGCTGACGTTGAGCGGCAGGTCGTCCGAGTCGACCACGCCGCGCACGAAGCGCAGGTAGTTCGGCAACAGCTGCTCGCTCGCGTCCATGATGAACACGCGGCGGATGTAGAGCTTGAGGCCGTGGCGCTCGTCGCGGCCACTGAACACCGCGTCGAACGGCGGCTTCTCCGGCACGTACAGCAGCAGCGTGTAGCTCTGCGAGCCCTCGACGCGGTTGTGCGTCCACGCCAGCGCGTCGTTGAAGTCGTGCGAGAGCGACTTGTAGAACGCCTGGTAGTCCTCGTCCTTCAGCTCGCTCTTCGGCCGCGTCCACAGCGCGGCGGCGTGGTTGACGGTCTCGAACTCGTCGGTCGGCTTGCCGTCCTTCTGCACCGGCAGGCGGATCGGGAACGCGACGTGGTCGGAGTAGCGCTTGATCAGCTCGCGCAGTTTCCAGTTGTCGAGGAACTCGCCCTCGTCGGCCTTCAGGTGCAGCGTGACCGTGGTGCCGCGCTGCGGCGCCTCGACCGTTTCCAGCGTGTACTGCCCGCTGCCGGCCGACTCCCAGCGCACGCCCTCGCCCGCCGGCGCGCCGGCCTTGCGCGTGACCAGCGTGACCTTGTCGGCGACGATGAAGGCGGAATAGAAGCCGACGCCGAACTGGCCGATCAGCTGGGTGTCCTTGCGCGCGTCGCCCGACAGCGACTCGAGGAACTTGCGCGTGCCAGAGCGCGCGATCGTGCCGATGTTCTCGACCACCTCGTCGCGGCCCATGCCGATGCCGTTGTCGCGGATCGTCAGCGTGCGCGCGTCGCGGTCGACCGTTATCTCGATGCGCAGCTCGGCATCGTCGGCGGTCAGCGAAGCATCCGACAGTGCGGCGAAGCGCAGCTTGTCGCAGGCGTCGGACGCATTCGAGATCAGCTCGCGCAGGAAGATCTCCTTGTGCGAGTACAGCGAGTGCGTGACCAGGTGCAGGACCTGCGAGACCTCGGCCTCGAACGCGCGGGTTTCGGCAACGGAACTCATGCGGCATTCCCTCATGAATGGAATGCGGCGCAGATGGAGGCTCGCATGCTCTCGTTCAAGCCGTCGGCCGGTGTTCGAGAATCGCGATGCGGCGACACTGCACACGCCGCCGAGCGGCGGACCTGCGCGGCTGCAGGTACAGGTGCTCCGCGGTGCTGACCAAGAAAAAGGTTCTTCGCGGAATCGCGGGAACGTGAAGGTTGACGGACGAGGATTGGTTAGATTGGCAGTCGCCAAACCGACCAACCTCACCAAGCCTCGCCGTCCCGATGAATGCTATGGAGCTGCCTTCCTTCTGGGAAGGATTTTGTGTGGAGGCCTGCGAGGAGCCGGCCGAAGGAACGCTGCAGATCACGCTGAAGGCCGACCCGGCCCGGACGCCCTCGTGCGGCGGCTGTGGCCGTCCCAGTCCGCTGATCCATGACTGGCAATGGCGCCGCGTCCGCGACCGGGACCTGCTCGACCGGCGGCTCTGGCTGCGGATCCCCTTGCGCCGAGTGGACTGCCTGCATAGCGGCCGCCGGCGTGAGCGGGTGAGCTGGCTGGCGCCGCGGGCGCGCTTCACACGACGACTGCAGGCGTGGGTCGAGGCCTTGGTCCGGATGCTGCCGATCCAGCACGTCAGCGCACTGCTGGGCCTGCACTGGACGACGATCAAGGACATCGACCGGCGACGTCTGGAAGCGGCGCATGGCGAGTTCGACGGCCACGGCGTGCGTCGCCTGGTCATGGACGAGTTCGCGCTGCACAAGGGCCATCGCTACGCGACGGTGATCATGGACGCGCAGACCCTGCGGGTGCTGTGGGTCGGCGAGGGCAACAGCCGCAAGGCCATCGCGCCGTTCTTCGCGCTGCTGGGTGAGGAAGGCTGCCAAGCCATCGAGGCGGTCGCGATGGACATGAACACCGCCTTCGATCGCGAGGTGCGCCAGCACTGCCCGCAGGCCGAAGTGGTCTACGACCTGTTCCACGTCGTGGCGCGCTTCGGCCGCGAGGTGATCGACCGGGTGCGGGTGGATCAGGCCAATGCGCTGCGTCAGGACAAGCCGGCACGCGCGGTGATCAAGCGCAGCCGCTGGCTGTTGCTGCGCAACCGCGCCAACCTCAAGCCGGAACAGGCGATCGGGTTGGATGAATTGCTGGCGGCGAACCAGCCGCTGGCCACGGTGTACCTGCTGAAAACCAGCCTGAAGGAGATCTGGTACGCCCCCGATGTACGCGAGGGCTGGCGACGCTGGCGCGCCTGGTACCGGCTCGCCCTAGAAAGCGGCATCGTCGCGGTGATCCGCTTCGCCAAACGCCTCAAGCCCTACCTGCGCGGCATCCTCGCCAGCGCCCGCTACCGTTTGCACACGAGCGTGCTCGAAGGCGTCAACAACCGCATCAAGGTCATCAAGCGGATGGCCTATGGCTTCCGCGACTCAGCCTACTTCTTCCTCAAAATCAAGGCCGCCTTCCCCGGGAAAGCGTGAAGAACCAAGAAAAAGCCCGGCTTGCGCCGGGCTTTTTCGTTACGGCATGTCGAACCGCGTTTTACTGCGGGTTCTCGACGACCATCTCGGTGCGGCGGTTGCGCGCACGGCCTTCCTTGGTCGCATTGGTGTCGATCGGACGATCCTCGCCGAAGCCCTTGACGCCGGTGATCTGGCTGGCCGGGATGCCATGGGCGGTCAGGTAGTCGTACACGATCTGCGCACGACGCTCGGACAGCTTCTGGTTGTACTCGTTCGTGCCGACCGAGTCGGTATGGCCGTCCAGCTCGACCTTGACTTCCGGGTTGCGCTTGAGCACGTCCACGGCCTGGTCGAGGATCGCGATCGAATCGGCGCTCGGGACCTGCAGCGTCGGCTCGATGTTGTGCTCGCCGGTCTTCGGACGGTCGAACTTGAAGTTCACGCCACGCAGGTCGATGACGACCTTCTGCGGCGGCACTTCCTCGGCCGGCGGCGGCGGCGGCGGCGGCGGCGGAGCAGCCGGCGGCGGCGGCGGCGGCGCGGCGCGCTCGCCGAAGTTGTAGACTAGGCCGACGCTCACGATGCCGTCGACGTAGCCGCTCTTGTGCGAGATCTGGTAACCGAGCGCGTCGGAGACGTTGCCGCGGGTGTTGTTGTCGTGGTCGTAGCGGGCGGCGATTTCGCCACGCAGCGCGACGCGGTCATTCAGGTTGTACTGGACGCCGCCGCCGATCGTGGCCATCGGATCCCAGCTGCCGCCGGTGCCGAAGCCGGCCGGCTTCAGGAGGATGCCCGAATAGGCCGCATGACGCTGCGCGCCGACGCCGCCCATCACGTACGGACGCCACTGCGCGCCCTCGTCACCGAAGAACCAGCGACCCGACACGCCCAGGGTCACGCTCTCCCACTCGCGGCCCGGACGCCAGGAGTCGTCCTTGAAGCTGGCGTTGTTGATGCCGTATTCGAAGTCGATCGCCAGGTGCGGGTTGACCCACACGCCGACGCCGATGCCGGCCCAGACGGAGGTGTCGGTCTTGCGGTTGCTGTCGGGGAAGTCAGCACCGATGCGCGGTGCGACGTACCAGTTGCCGAAATCCTGTGCGTGCGCGACGGCACCGCCACCGACGAGCGCCAGGGCGATGAGCGCACTTAGGGCATTACGTTTCATTCAGAGTCTCCTCTCTCGTTTTTGGTATTCGCACGCGTCCGCCCAACCCTGAAGGACGCTCACACGGTTTCCGGTCCGACTCGACGACGAGGAAACGTGTACTTAACACTCTACCACGGGCTCTGGGCTGTGGCGTGGAGTGTAGCCATAACGAAAATTTTCGACCAGCTTATTGTAAAGAGGTTGTTAAGGGTCGAGTCAGTCTGGCGCGAACCAATCCATCAGCCGCGGAACCGGCAGCGCGTCGAAGGCTTCCTTGTCGCGACTGGCCGCGACGATACACCCGACCCGGCGTGCCGGCAAATGCCCGGCCAACGCGGCCTCGAACTTGTCCAGCAACACCGGGATGCCTTCCGTGCGGCGGCGGCGATGGCCGATCGGCACGTCGATCGTGATCTTTTCGGTCACGCCGCCGTCGGCGAAGAACACCTGCACCGAATTGCCGATGTAACGCTTGTCCGGATCGAAATAGTCGCGCGTGAAGCGCGGGTTTTCCCTGACCTCGGTCTTCGCGCGCAGCGCGTCGATGCGCGGGTCGGCGGCGACCGCGTCGGTGTAGTCCTCCGCGGTCAGGCGGCCGAAGACCAGCGGCACCGCGACCATGTACTGCAGGCAGTGGTCGCGGTCGGCGTAGTTCGCCAGCGGCCCGGTCTTGTCGATGATCCGTCGCCCCGCTTCCTGCGTCTCGATCTCGATGCGCTCGATCGCATCGAGCCGCCCGGCCACCTGCGGATGCAGCGCCATCGCGCACTCGACCGCGGTCTGCGCATGGAATTCGGCCGGGTAGCTGAGCTTGAACAGCACGTTCTCGATCACGTAACTGCCGAACGGCCGCTCGAACTCGAACGGCCGGCCGCCGAACGCGACGTCGTAGAAGCCCCAGGTCGGCGCGCTCAGCGCGGACGGATAGCCGGTGCAGCCCTTCAGCGCGTTCAGCGCATGGATCACCGCGCGGCGGCAGGCGTCGCCGGCGGCCCAGCTCTTGCGCGGACCGGTGTTCGGCGCGTGGCGGTAGGTGCGCAGCGCGCCGTTGTCGATCCAGCTTTGCGAGACCGCATTGACGATGTCGTCCTTGTCGCCGCCGAGCATGCGCGTGGCGACCGCGGTCGAGGCCAGTCGCACCAGGATCACGTGGTCGAGACCGACGCGGTTGAACGCGTTCCTCAACGCGTAGCAGCCCTGGATCTCGTGCGCCTTGATCGCGTAGCCGAGCACGTCGCGCACGGTCAGCGCCGCGCCGCCTTCGCGCACCGCCTTGCGCGACAGGTAGTCGGCGACTGCGAGGATCGCGCCGAGGTTGTCGGATGGATGGCCCCACTCGGCCGCCAGCCAGGTGTCGTTGAAGTCGAGCCAGCGCACCTGCACGCCGATGTTGTAGGCGGCCTGCGCCGGATCGAGCTGCCACGCGGTGCCCGGCACGCGCGCCCCGCCCGGCAGCACCGCGCCCGGCACCAGCGGGCCCAGGTGCTTGACGCATTCGGGAAACTTCATCGCCAGCATCGCGCAGGCGAGCGAATCGAGCAGCATGTAGCGCGCGGTGTCGTACGCTTCCGCCGAGTCGATCACATAGTCGACGACGTAGTCGGCGATCTCGAGCAGCGGCGCATCGGGCGCTGGCCGAACCGCCGAACGGGTGGCACGCTCTGGCATGGGGCCTCCATGAGCAGCGCGCCCGCCACGCGGCGCGCGACGGCGCCCACTGTGCCAGATCCGCGCGCCGGCCGCTGCCTGCAGTTGCCGAACGCGTCACGTCCGGGCATCTTCATACGCCCGTTTGAATGCCGCGGAGACGCCGTGCGCTACCCGAACCTGTTCGCCCCGCTCGACCTCGGCTTCGCCACGCTGCCGAACCGCGTGCTGATGGGCTCGATGCACACTGGGCTCGAGGACCGCGCGCGCGACTTCGACAAGCTCGCCGCGTACTTCGCCGAGCGCGCGCGCGGCGGCGTCGGGCTGATGGTGACCGGCGGCTTCGCGCCGAACCTCGAGGGCTGGCTCGCCCCGTTCGCGAGCCGCCTGTCGATGCCGTGGCAGGTCGCGCCGCATCGCAAGGTCACCCGCGCGGTGCACGCCGAGGGCGGGCGCATCTGCCTGCAGATCCTGCATGCCGGCCGCTACGGCTACCACCCGCTGGCGGTCGCGCCGTCGAAGCTGAAGTCGCCGATCACGCCGTTCACGCCGCGCGCGCTGTCCGCGCGCGGCGTCGAGCGCACGATCGCCGCCTTCGTCAACTGCGCGCGCAAGGCGCAGGACGCCGGCTACGACGGCGTCGAGGTGATGGGCTCGGAAGGTTACCTGATCAACCAGTTCCTGGCCGAGCGCACGAACCGGCGCGAGGACGATTGGGGCGGCACGCTGGACAAGCGCCAGCGCTTTCCGGTCGAGATCGTCAAGCGCATGCGCGCGGCGGCCGGGCGCGACTTCATCATCATCTACCGCCTGTCGATGCTCGACCTCGTCGACGGCGGCCAGAGCTGGGACGAGATCGTCACGCTGGCGAAGAAGATCGAGGCGGCCGGCGCGACGCTGCTCAACACCGGCATCGGCTGGCACGAGGCGCGCGTGCCGACGATCGTCACCAGCGTGCCGCGCGCCGGCTTCGCCTGGGTCACGCGGCGCATGAAGGCGGAAGTGTCGATCCCGCTGGTCACGACCAACCGCATCAACATGCCGGACGTCGCCGAGCGCATCCTTGCCGCCGGCGACGCCGACATGGTGTCGATGGCGCGCCCGCTGCTGGCCGATCCGGACTGGGTGCGCAAGGCGCGCGCGGACCGCGCCGCCGACATCAACACCTGCATCGCCTGCAACCAGGCCTGCCTCGACCATGTGTTCGAGAACAAGCGCGCGAGCTGCCTGGTCAATCCGCGCGCCTGCCACGAGACCGAGCTGGTGATCGCGCCGGCGAGCGTGAAGAAGCGCATCGCGGTGGTCGGCGCCGGGCCGGCGGGCCTTGCCTGCGCCACCACGCTGGCCGAACGCGGCCACGCGGTCACGCTGTTCGAGCAGTCGGCGACGATCGGCGGCCAGTTCAACATGGCCAAGCGCATCCCGGGCAAGGAGGAATTCCACGAGACGCTGCGCTACTACGCGCGCCGGCTCGAACAGCTTGGCGTCGAGCAGCGCCTCGGCACGCGCGCGACCGCCTCCGAGCTCCGCGACGCCGGCTTCGACGAAGTCGTGCTCGCGACCGGCGTGACGCCGCGCGCCGCGCGCATCCCCGGCAGCGAGCGCGTGAACGTGCTGAGCTATGTCGACGTGCTGGCCGGCAACGCGAACGTCGGCGCACGCGTCGCGATCATCGGCGCCGGCGGCATCGGCTTCGACGTGGCCGAGTTCCTGGTCGAGGACGCGCCCTCGCCGAGCACCGACGTCGCGCGCTGGACGCGCGAATGGGGCGTGGACACCACGCTCGGTGCGCGCGCAGGACTGGTCAAGCCCGCGCCGGAAGCACCGCGGCGCCGGGTCTGGCTGCTGCAGCGCACGCCCGGCAAACCGGGCAAGCGCCTCAACAAGACCACCGGCTGGGTGCACCGCGCCACGCTCGCGGCCAAGCGCGTGACGATGCTCGGCGGCGTCAGCTACGAGCGCATCGACGAGGCCGGCCTGCACATCCGCGTCGGCGACGCGGCGCAGGTGCTGCCGGTCGACACGGTCGTGATCTGCGCCGGGCAGGAGCCGAACCGCGCGCTGGCCGACGAACTCGCCGCCGCCGGCCTCGCCACGCACCTGATCGGTGGCGCCGACGTCGCCGCCGAACTCGACGCCAAGCGCGCGATCGCGCAAGGCACGCGACTGGCGGCGTCGCTGTGAACGGCGCCCTTGCGCATTTGCGCCGGCCGGCCTGCGGCCGTCCAGCCTACACGCCGCAGGCTGGGCGCGCGCAGCGCGACCGGCGCTTGCGCAAGCACGCAGCAGCCGAACATGGAAATACGAAGAACACAAAGGACACGAAGCATCCCCAGGAGGGCGGATCAAGGCAAAGCCGGATCCGCCGCTTCGCGGCTTGATCCAGCCTACGAAAGCGCTGCTTCAGGCGCCGTCACGGCAACGGGTCGGCGGCGAGGTACGCCCGCCACGGCCCGAAGTCGAGCACCCGGTTCGTATAGGTCTCGACGACCACGCTGAACGGCTGCTGCGAGCCCGTGTAGAGCACCGCCTCATGGCGCAGCAGTGCCGGCGGAATCCGCAGCGGCACGGTGTCGACGCTGGCCGGCGCCATCTCCCAGCCGGCCGGCAGCGGCGACCACAGCAGCTGCGCGGCCAGCGTGCGGCGCTGGAAGTCGAGCGCGCGCACGACCTTGCCGAACGGCTCGTCGGTGCCGTCCAGGCGCCGGTTCATGTCCGCGGTCAGTCGCCCCGGCACGTACCAGTTGTCGGCTTCCGACAGCACGCGCTCGCCACACATCAGCTGCACGCGACGGTAGCCGAGCGGTTCGTCGTCGGCGACCGCGAGCCGCGTGCGCAATTCCAGCGGAATCGGCTTGTGCGCGCCGGGCACGCGCCGCGCGACGATGCGCGCCGGTTCGGCCAGGCGATGCGCCGCGCACCAGCGCTCGAGCGTCAAGGTCGCGCTGTCGTGGCTGAGCAGGTCCGCATTCAAGCCCTGCAGCAGGGCCAGCGCCTGCGTGCGCAGCAGGCGTTCCTGCGTGGCCGTGGCCGGCGTCGACGCGCAGGCGGCGAGCGCGAGCGACATCGCGGCCGACAGGCTCGCGCGGAGCGGAATTCCGGATGAAGGCATCGGATACATCGGGAAACGTGGACGGGCGTCGCCCGCATTGTACCCGTGGCACGCCACCAGCCACTGCTGGACGCTCCAGCGAAACGGCGTGTTCACGCCAAGCGCACAATCCGCGCATTGAATCGCGCCGCCGGCATCGCCAGTACGGTGGGCCTTTGCCCACCATGGAGACCGCGATGAAGCTGTACTACTCCCCCGGCGCCTGCTCGCTCGCCGACCACATCGTGCTGGAATGGATCGGCCAGCCGTACGAGGCGGTGAAGATCACGCGCGAGGACCGCGCCACGCCGGAGTTCCGCGCGCTCAACCCGGCCGGCGCGGTGCCGGTGCTCGAGCACGACGGCTGGGTGCTGACGCAGAACGCGGCGATCCTCGGCTACCTGATCGACACGCACCCCGAAGCGAAGCTCGGCGGCGACGGCACACCAAAGGGCCGCGCCGAAGTCATGCGCTGGCTCGCGTTCGTCAACTCCGACGTGCACCCGACGTTCAAGCCGCTGTTCGGCGCGACGGCCTATCTGGAAGACGAAGCCGTCATCGAGAAGACCAAGGCCAACGCCAAGGCCGCGCTGCGTGCGCTGTACACGCGCGCCGATGCGCAGCTCGCCGACAAGGATTGGATTGCCGGCTCGCGTTCGGTCGCCGACGCCTACCTCTACGTCACGCTGCGCTGGGCGAAGGCGCTCGACATCGACCTGTCGGGGCTGGACCACCTCGCGGCGTTCGTCGCACGCATGGAAGCGGATGCGGCCGTGCAGAAGGTGCTGAAGGACGAAGGGCTCGCCTGAGCCGCTCCTGCGGCAGCCCCGTAGGCGGGCCGGCGGCCCTTGCCCGGGCTACCGGTCGCCCATGAAAAAGCCGCGCATTGCGCGGCTTTTTCGTCTCGGCTTCGGCGTGCGCTCAGCGCTGGTCGATCGGCACGAACTTCAGGTCCTCCGGACCGACGTAGTTCGCGCTCGGGCGGATGATCTTGCCATCGATGCGCTGCTCGATCACGTGCGCGCTCCAGCCGGAGGTGCGCGAAATCACGAACAGCGGCGTGAACATCGCGGTCGGCACGCCCATCATGTGGTAGCTGACCGCGCTGAACCAGTCGAGGTTCGGGAACATCTTCTTGATCTCCCACATCGTCGATTCGAGGCGCTCGGCGATGTCGAACATCTTCATGTTGTGCTGCGCCGCCGACAGCTCACGCGCGACTTCCTTGATCACCTTGTTGCGCGGATCGCTGACCGTGTAGACCGGATGGCCGAAGCCGATCACGACTTCCTTGCGCTCGACGCGCGCACGGATGTCGGCCTCGGCCTCGTCCGGCGTGTCGTAGCGCTTCTGGATCTCGAATGCGACCTCGTTCGCACCGCCGTGCTTCGGCCCTCGCAGCGCGCCGATCGCGCCGGCGATCGCCGAGTACATGTCGCTGCCGGTGCCGGCGATCACGCGTGCGGTGAACGTGGAAGCATTGAACTCGTGCTCGGCGTACAGGATCAGCGACGTGTGCATCGCGCGCACCCACAGCTCGCTCGGCTTCTCGCCGTGCAGCAGATGCAGGAAGTGGCCGCCGATCGAGTCGTCGTCGGTCTCGACCTCGATGCGCTTGCCATTGACCGCGAAGTGGTACCAGTACAGCAGGATCGAGCCGAGCGAGGCCATCAGGCGGTCGGCGATGTCGCGCGCGCCCGGATGGTTGTGGTCGTCCTTCTCCGGCAGCGCGCATCCGAGCGCGGACACGCCGGTGCGCATCACGTCCATCGGATGCGCCGACGCCGGCAGCTGTTCGAGCACGGCCTTGACCGAAGCCGGAATGCCACGCAGCGCCTTCAGCTTGGCCTTGTAGCCGGCCAGTTCCGCGCGGTTGGGCAGCTTGCCGTGCACGAGCAGGTGCGCGATCTCCTCGAACTCGCAGGTGGTGGCGACGTCGAGGATGTCGTAGCCGCGGTAGTGCAGGTCGTTGCCGCTGCGGCCGACCGTGCACAGCGCGGTGTTGCCGGCGGCGACGCCGGACAGCGCAACCGACTTCTTCGGCTTGAATGTGGGCGTGGCTTCAGTCATTGGTGTTCTCCGGTTCGGTCCGCCGCAGCGCGGCAGACGCTTCAATCGTCATCGAGGCGAGGCAACCCGCTCTCGTTCCGGTATTTCCCCGAAACGCGCGGTGCTTCAACTTCCGCTCATTCGCCGCGCTTGCCGCTCGCGAACAGTGCGTCGAGCTTCTGCTCGTAGCCGTGGTAGCCGAGGAAGTCGTACAGCTCCTCGCGCGTCTGCAGCGTGTCGATGATGTTCTTCTGCGTGCCTTCGCGGCGCACGGTCTCGTAGAAGTTCAGCGCGGCCTTGTTCATCGCGCGATACGCGCCGCAGCAGTACAGCGCGATGTCGACGCCGGCGTCGCGCAGCTCGTCGGTGGTGAAGAACGGCGTCGAGCCGAACTCGGTCAGGTTGGCCAGGATCGGCACCTTCACCGCCGCCTTGAACTTGCGGTAGTCGTCGAGCGTCTTCATCGCCTCGGGGAAGATCATGTCGGCGCCGGCCTCGACGTAGGCGACCGCACGCTCGATCGCGCTGTCGATGCCCTCGACCGCGGCCGCGTCGGTGCGCGCCATGATCACGAACGAGGCGTCGGTGCGGGCGTCGACCGCGGACTTGACACGGTCGACCATCTCATCCTTCGACACGACTTCCTTGCCCGGGCGGTGGCCACAGCGCTTCTGGCCGACCTGGTCTTCCATGTGCACGGCGGCGACGCCGACGTTGATGAACGAGCGGATGGTGCGGCCGATGTTGAACGCGCCACCCCAGCCGGTATCGATGTCGACCAGGAGCGGCATCTGCGTCGCGTCGACGATGCGACGCGCGTCGGTCAGCACGTCTTCCATCGTCGAGATGCCGAGGTCCGGCACGCCGAGCGAGTTCGCCGCGACGCCGCCGCCGGACAGGTACAGCGCCTTGTAGCCGACGCGCTTGGCCATCAGGCCGGCGTAGGCGGTGATCGCGCCCATCACCTGCAGCGGGCTTTCCTCGGCGACGGCGGCACGGAAGCGCGCTCCTTGTGAAACCGGCGCGCCGGCGGATGCGTGGGGGCTCATGGCGACTCCGAAGACAAAGAGGGCATTTTAGCGTGCGCCGTCGCTGGCGGGGACGGTCAGCCAGCGGCCGGCTGCGCGCCGGCCGCCCACAGCATCAGCAGCGAGCGCGCCGCGCGCAGGTCGCGCTTGGCCGTCACCGGCGCGATGTCGAGCGCGGCCGCGATCTCGCCCAGCGGAATGCCGCCGAGGAGATGCCATTCGATCACGTCCGCCTTGCGCGCATCGACCTCGCGCAGACGGTCGAGCAGCGCCAGCAGGTCGAACGCTTCGGGGCCGAGCGACGTGGCCGCGGGCTCGGCGTCGCTGCGCAGCAGGTCCGCCACGCCGCCACGCTTGAGCGCATTGCGGCTGCGCGCATGGTCGATCAGGACCTGGCGCATCGCGCGCGCGGCGGTGCGGAACAGGTGGGCACGGTCCGAATACGTGTGTGATCCGTGCAGCTTCAGCCAGGCCTCGTGGACCAGCGCCGTCGTGTCCAGCGTATTGCCCTCGCCGCGGCGCAACTGCCGCGCGCGGCGCTTGAGCTGCTGGTACAGCTCGACGAACAGGACGTCGGAAGGGGCTTCGCGCATCCGGCCAGCGTAGCAGGCCGGCGGCTCAGCGTTGGCGGGCGAGCGCCGTCTGCAGCAGCGGCAACGGCAGGCGCGCGGCGCGCTCCACGCGCGCGTCCGCAGGCCACGGCGCGAGCCGCCGCATCGCGGCCGCGTCGCGACCAAGTCCCAGCTCGGCCTCGGCCGCGGTGAAGACGAAATCCTCGCGCGCCTGCGCCGCCTCCGGCACCTGCGCCGCCAGTGCGAGCAAGCGCTCGGCGGCCGCCAGCGCCGGCGCGTAGCGCCGTCCGTCGAGCTCGGTCAGGGCGATGAACCAGCCGTTCTCGAGCCGGCGTGCGATCGGCGCCTGCTGCCGTTGCAGGATCGCCTCGACCGCGCGGTAGGCGGCGACCGCGTCCGCATGACGGCCGAGTCCGACCAGCGCCCGCGCGCGCAACTGGCGCAACTGCACGCCGTTGGACGAATCCGCGCCGTGCAGGCGGTCGCCCTCCGGCAGCAGCCGCTCGGACAGTGCGAGCGCATCGGCGTACCGGCGCTGGCGCGTCAGCAGGTAGAGCTGCGACAGCGCGACGTGGTGGGCGAGCGCACGCCAGCGCGCGGGCTGGCTGGCGGCTTGGGCAGCCGCCTCGGCGAGGTGGCGGTCCGCCTCGTCGAACTGCTCCAGGTAGATCAGGAAGTGGCCGAGGTCGGCCTGGACCTGCACGCCGAGCGAGCCCTGCTCCGGTCCGAGTCCGAGGGCGATCGGCAGCGCCTCGCGTAGCCCTTCGACGGCCGGCTCGTAGCGATGGTCCCAAGCCTCGGTGCTCGCCTGCACGCGCAGGGCAGTCACCAGCGCCAGCCGACCTTCCGAGCCCGCCGCGCGCGCCAGCGCGACCGCCATGCGCGAATGCTCGCGCGCGGCATCGAAGTGTCCGTCGGCGCGCTGCAGTTCCGCAAGGTAACTCAGTACCAGCGCGCGCTCGGCCGCGTCGCCGTCCGCGCCAGCGCACGCTTCGAGCAGCGGGCGCGCGGCGCCCAGTTCGCCGATCTGGTCGAGCGCAGCGGCGATACGGTTGGCCAGGCGCAGCCGCACGGCCGGGGCCAGGCCCGAGCGCGCCTGCAACTGCTGCACGGCATCGAGCAGCACCTCGCGCGCCGTGAGGTCGCGACGGTTCGAGGCGTACGGGTCGGCGGCAGTGAACAGCGCACCGAGCACGTCGCCGACCGCCTGCGCCGTGGCTGCCTCCCCGGCCGCGCGCGCCGCCTGCGTCTCGGCCTGGCGCTGCGCCAGTTCGGCACGCCGGGCGTTGCGCCAGGTGCCGTGGATGCCGGTGGCAGCGGCGGCCAGCGCGAACGCGCCGAGCGCCAGTGCAAGGCGATGGCGCGCCACGAAACGCCAGGCGCGATAACTCCAGCGCGCCGGCCGTGCGGCGACCGGGCGGCGCGCGCGCCAGCGCGCGAGATCGGCGGCCAGCGCGGCGGCGCCTGCATAGCGGTCCTCGACGCGCTCGGCGGTCGCCTGTTCGAGGATCGCCGCCAGGTCGGTGCCGAGGCGCTGGCGCCAACGCGTACGCGGCACCTCGCGCAGGCGCGCGTCGAACAGCACCTCGCCGAGCAGCACGCCGAGCTGGTAGACGTCGGCGGCCGCGCCGACCGGCTCGCCGCGCAGCTGCTCGGGCGCGGCATAGCCCGGCGTCCGCGGCACCCAGCCCGCGCTGGTGTCCTCGCCGTCCGCATCGTCGAGCAGGCGCGCGATGCCGAAATCGAGCAGGCGCACGCGCCCGCCGTCGTCGACCAGCACGTTGGCCGGCTTGATGTCCCGATGCAGCACGAGGCGCCCGTGCGCATAGGCGACGGCCGCGCAGACATCCTCGACCAGCGTGACGCGCGCGGCGCGCGGCGGACGGGCGCGGCGTACCCACTCGGTAATCGGCTCGCCCTCGACGTATTCGATCGCGAGCCAAGCCTCCCCGTCCGGCTCGATGCCGCCGTCGATCAGGCGCGCGATCGCCGGATGCTCCAGCCGTGCAAGGATGCTGCGTTCGCGCAGGAAGCGCCGGCGCGCCACCGGCGACGACGCCGGCGCATGCAGGCGCTTGAGCGCCACGCGCTGCGCGAAGCCAGCCTCCGCGCGCACCGCTTCCCACACCTCGCCCATGCCGCCGCGGCCGAGCGCTCGCACCAGCACGAACGGGCCGATCGGCTGGCCCGCGCGCAGGGCGTCGTCGTCGATTCGGCGCAGCAAGGCTTCGTGCAGGATGCCGTCCGCCGGCTCGACCGGCGCCTGCGCGTCGACCCGCAGCATCGCCTCGACCAGCGCGGCCAAAGCCGGATCCTCGTCGCGCAGGATCGCCAGCGCGGCAGCCTGCGCGTCGCCGTCCAGATCGCCCAGGCGGTCGAATTGCTCCATTGCGCGGCGCTGGCGTTGTACCTCGTTCATGCGCCGATCCTAGCCGAGGCGACGGGACGCTTCAGTAGGCGCGCTCGAAGCCGTCGTCGAACAGGCGATCGGCGCCGCGCACGCGCAGCAGCAGCACGTCGTGGTTAATGTTGCCCGGGTCGTTGGCGTCCAGCTGGCGGTCGCCGGCGATCACCGGGCGCGTGTCGTCGAGCATCAACGCCGCGCCCCAGTGCCGCCGCGATTCGCCCACGCTGCTGTTGAAGGCGTAGCGCTTGAAGGCATCGCCAAACGACAGCGGGCTCGGCACGTATGGGACACCGCCTTGATCGGTGCGCTGCAGGCGCCCGAGCAGCACGTCGCTGTAGATCGCACTGCCCTGGCTGCGCCAGCTCCCGGCCATCCACAGCTGGCGACTGGCGCGGTCGTAGACCGCACTGGTGACCAGGCACGATTCGCGCACCTGCAACGCCGCCAGGGACGCGCAGAAGCGGTCGATCGACTGGAACAGCGCACCCTGCGCCATCAGCGCGCCGCTCGCCGGGTCGATCGGGATGCGCTCTAGCGACGGACGGAACAGCGCGCCGCTGCCGTCGTCGCCGTCACTCTCGTTCAGCAGCACGAGTGCGGCGGCGTCGAAGCCGAGCGAGCCCGGGCCGGTCTCGAACGCGAGGCCACCGACGCTGGCGTGGTTGGCGTCGGACAGCGCCGGCACGACGATCTCCTCCATCGGCGTCAGCGCATCGTAGCGGCGCAGCAGGGCACGCCGCGGCGCGCCTGCGGGCTGGTAGTCCCAGGCGAGGAAAAAGTCATAGGCGCCCGCGCCTGACGAGCGCGAGAAGTGCACCTTGCGCGCCGCCTCGTAGTCGCCATCCGAGGTCACGTCGTGGAACACCGGCGCATCGAAGGGCGTGCCGGCGAACACGTCCTTGCCGGCGTCGTCCATCAGCGTGAACGCGCCATTGGTCGGCGCCGCCGCCGCACTACCCTGCCGGTAGGTCAGCGCGGTCACGACCCAGCCGGTGCCGGGCTGCACGTCGATGTCGGACACTTCCGCGCCCCAGGTCGGGGCGCTGGCGTGGTCGGCGATGCTGCAACCCACGCCCTGCGGCGAGCTGCCGCCGTAGCCCCAGGTCTTGAACGTCGCATCCGGCGTGCCGTCCACGCCGATGCGGCAGACCACGACCACGCTGTCGCCTGCGCTGGCCTGCACGCTGAACGCGTAGTACAGCTTGGCGGTGCCGTAGAGCACGGGACCGGCCACCTGCAGCACGCCGTTGTGGCGCAGGACGCGGCCGAGGTCGCCCGGCGCGCCGAACGAGGTGTCGCGCGTGCCGTCGGCGTTCAACCGCACCAGGCCGACGCGGCCGCCCGCTCCGGGGTTGACCAGCGCGGCGACCAGGTATTTGCCCGAGGGCAGGCGGGCGATGCCGCGCGCGACGTCGAAGCCGCCGCCCAGGTTGTCGAAGTCGACCGTGGCCGAGCCCTGCCCGATGCCGCCGTTCAGCGCCGGCACGGTACCGACGTTGAAGCGCTGATCGAGGTCGGCATCGGCCGCGCGTGCCACCACTGGCAGCAGCGCCACGGCGGCGGCGAGGACGCGCGCGGACACGCGCAAGGAAAGAGTGTGCATGGCAGGCTCCGGGTCATGGGAGCCTGCAAGAACGCAAGACGGCGACGATCGGGATCAGGCCGGGCAACATTCCCGGCGCGGCATCCCTTCGCACAAGCACCCTCCCCCGCTTGCGGGGGAAGGTGCCGCAGGCAATCAGCGCTTGCGCGCCGCCTCGATCTCGTCGACCAGGCGGTCGGCGTGGTAGACGTTGCGCAGCGTCTCGATGATCGCGCCGCTGTGCACCGACACCGCGCGGTTCAGGCGCTCGTCGTACCAGTAGTTGCCGCCGAGCGAGTGGATGTTGCCGTCGAACACGAGGCCGACGACTTCCGCCTTGCCGTTGATGACCGGGCTGCCGGAATTGCCGCCGATGATGTCGTTGGTGCTGACGAAGTTGTAGCGCTGGCCGAGGTTCAGCGTGCCGTTCGCCTTGGCGTCATGCCAGCTCTGCGGCAGCGCGAACGGATAGGCGCCGGTCGCGTGCTCGAACGCGCCGCCGATCGTCGTGAACGGCACCACCGGCACGCCCTTCTCGTCCCAGCCCTTGACCGCGCCGAACGAGAAGCGCTGCGTGAAGGTGGCGTCCGGGTAGACGCTGGTGCCGTACTTGTCGAAGCGCGCGGCGGCGATCAGCGCCGAGTTCTTGACGATGACCGACTCGACGTCGTTCTCGTAGCGTGCGCGGATCGCGCGCGCGTCGCCGTCGACCGCGCGGGCGAGCACGATGAACGGATCGTCGGACTTCGCGATCGCGTCCGCGCCGCCTTCCCACAGCGCCTTGCGCACGGCCGGATCGCCGAGCTTGCTGCCCTCGACCAGGCGCTTGGCCAGCGCTTCGGGCGACTCGTTGCCGAGCACCTTCTTCACGAACGCATCGCCGGTGCCGAGGACCTCGCGCAGCTTGGTCAGCGACCAGCCGAGCTTGACCTTCTCGTAGTCGGCGTAGACCGGCGCGGTCGAGAACAGGCGCTGGGTCAGCGCCGGCAGCTTCGAGTCGGTGTACTCGCGCAGGCGCTCGGCGTCGGGCTTGCCGCGCTCGGCGGCGCCGCGCACGAGCATGCGGGCGTAGTCGTAGTAGCGCGTGTAGAAGCCGCGGCCGCCCTCGACGTAGCTGTAGCGGTCCATGATGTTGCGCTCGACCGCGACCGCCTTGGCGATCTCGTCCCAGGCCGCGCCGTACTTCTGCTGGCGCGCCGGATCGGCGGCGACGAAGTCGCGCAGTTCGGTTTCCTGCGCGCGCTTGAGGTCGAACACGGCCGGATCCTGCAGCGCGGACAGGCGGCCGCGCAGCACCTTGTAGGAGTTTTCGGTGCCGAACAGGTCGCTCTGCGCGATGCGCCAGTTTTCCGCGTTCTCGTTGCGGAACTGCGTCAGCAGGCCGCGGCGCTCGGCCAGGAACAGCAGGTACGAGACGAGCTGGTCGTCACGCGCGAGCTCGAGCTGCGCGACGGTGAGCTGGCGGTCGGTGCCGCCGGGGTTGCCGACGATGACCGTCATCTCGCCTTCCGCGGCGCCGTCCTTCGAGAACGGGAAGTAATCCTTCGGCTTGACCGGCTTGCCGTTCTCGTACGCGCGCAGCAGGCCCATGTCGAGGTCGTAGCGCGGGAAGTTGAAGTTGTCCGGGTCGCCGCCGAAGAACGCGGCTTCGAGTTCCGGCGCGAACGCGAGGCGCACGTCCTGGATGCGGTGGTACTGGTACAGGCTGAAGACGCCGCCGTGGTACAGGTCGACCACGTCGCAGCGCGTGGTCGCGCTGTCCTTGCCGGCGCATTCCTTCTCGATCGCCGACTTGATCGCCTTCTCGGCCTTGCTGTAGGCCTCGCCGGACTTGCCCTCGGTCGCCGCCTTCACGCGCGCGGTGACGTCGGTGATCTTGTCGAGCCGGTTCAGCTCGATCTCCGGGCAGCGCAGCTCGTCCTTCTGTTCCTTGGCGAAGAAGCCGTGCTTGATGTAGTCGTGCTCGGCGCTCGACAGCTGCTGCACGCAGGCGTTGATGCAGTGGTGGTTGGTCAGCACCAGGCCGTTCGGCGACACGAACGAACCGGAGCAGCCGCCGGCCAGGCGCAGCGCGGCCTTCTGCACGTGCTCGGCCCACTTCGCATCCGGCGTGAAGCCGTGATTGGCCTGCACCTGCGCCTTGGGCAGGTTGTCCGGTGTCCACATGCCTTCGTCGGCGAACGCGCCGGCGCTGGTCAGCGCGAGCGCGAGGGAAACCACGAGCTTGTTCATCGATGTCTCCATGCAGCTTCAAGCCCTCCCCTGCAAGGGAAGGGTTGGGTGGGGATGGGGTGGGAGCAGCGAAGGCGCCTCGCCTTCAAGCCCTCCCCTTCAAGGGGAGGGTTGGGTGGGGATGGTGTTCGATGGAAGGTGCGTGGACACCATTCACTCCCCGCCCTTGGCGCGCAGGGTGGGACGCAGCGCCAAAGGCGCGAGTCCCACCGTCAGCGGGCAGGCGGTGGGACTCGCCGCGTCCCACCCCACCCGCTTCGACAACGCCGTCAGCGCTTGGCGAACAGGTGCTCGACGCCGGCGCGCTCCTCGCGCAGTTCCTTGTCGGTCGCGTCCATGCGCGCGCGCGAGAACTCGTTGATGTCCAGGCCCTGCACGATCGTGTACTTGCCGTCCTTGCAGGTCACCGGGTAGCCGTAGATCACGCCCGGCGCGATGCCGTAGGAACCGTCGGACGGGATGCCCATCGAGACCCAGTCGCCGTCGGCGGTGCCGAGCGCCCAGGTGCGCATGTGGTCGATCGCGGCCGACGCGGCCGACGCGGCCGACGAGGCGCCACGCGCCTTGATGATCGCCGCGCCGCGCTGCTGCACGGTCGGGATGAACGTGTCCTGATACCACGCCTGGTCGACCAGCGCGGTCGCGGCCTTGCCGTCGACGGTGGCGTGGTGGATGTCCGGGTACTGGGTCGAGCTGTGGTTGCCCCAGATCGTCATCTTGCGGATCTGGGTCGTGTGCGCGCCGGTCTTCTCGGCGAGCTGCGACAGCGCGCGGTTGTGGTCCAGGCGCACCATCGCAGTGAAGCAGTTCGGGTCGAGGTCCGGCGCGTTCTGCTGCGCGATCAGCGCATTCGTGTTGGCCGGGTTGCCGACCACCAGCACCTTGACGTCGCGCTTGGCGTGGTCGTTCAGCGCCTTGCCCTGCGGGGCGAAGATCGCGCCGTTCGCCTCGAGCAGGTCCTTGCGCTCCATGCCGGGGCCGCGCGGGCGCGCACCGACCAGCAGCGCGTAGTCGACGTCCTTGAACGCGACGTTGACGTCGTCGGTCGTGACCACGCCGGCCAGCGTCGGGAACGCGCAGTCGTTGAGCTCCATCACCACGCCCTGCAGCGCGGGCAGCGCCGGCGTGATCTCGAGCAGGTGCAGGATCACCGGCTGGTCGGGGCCGAGCATGTCGCCGGCGGCAATGCGGAACAGCAGGGCGTAGCCGATCTGGCCGGCGGCGCCGGTCACGGCAACACGAACGGGAGCTTTCATCGTCTCAACCTCTTGGGGTGTTCGAAAAAATGTTCGAAAAACGGGCGCGTCAGTCCGGCGCGTTCGCCGGCAGCAGGCCCGCCGCGAGCAGCGTCTTGCGGACCTGGTTGGGCACGTAGCCGTGGCTGCGCGTGTCGCCGACCAGCAGGATCGGCACGCCGCGGCCGTGCAGCAGCGCGAACGCGCGGGCACCGGCTTCGCTCTGCTCGACATCGTACTCGGCGAAGTGCACGCCCCAGCGCTTGAGGTCGGTGCGCAGCTTGCGGCAATAGCCGCACCAGCTCGCCGACAACAGCACTACCGGCTCGCTGCCGACCGCCGCGCGCAGCTCGGTCTGGTCGACCGGCACACCGCGCGTGCACGCCGCCAGCGCACCGAGCAGGCACGCCAGCAGCAGCGGGCGCAACAGGCGCGACACCATCGTCACGCCAGCTCGGCGAAGAACTCGCGGAAGCGCTCGAGGCCCTTCGGCAACTGCTCGGCCGGGCAGGTGTAGGAGATGCGCAGCGCGTGCGGTTCGCCGAACGCCGAGCCCGGCACGCAGGCGACGCCCTTGGCCTCGAGCAGCGCGTTGCAGAAGTCGACGTCGTTGGCGATCTTGACGCCGTTGTGGCTCTTGCCGAACGCGCAGGAGATGTCCGGGAACACGTAGAACGCGCCTTCCGGACGCGGGCACACCACGCCCGGGATCGCGTTCATCGCCGCCAGCACCTGGTCGCGGCGCGCCTGGAACTCGGCGCACTTCTGCGCCGGCACGTCCTGCGGGCCGGACAGCGCGGCGACCGCGGCGGCGGTGACGATCTCCGGCACGTTGGTGATGTGGTTCGAGTTCAGCGTCGTGAACGCCTGCGCGACCATCTCCGGACCGGCGATGAAGCCGACGCGCCAGCCCGGCATGCCGTAGGTCTTGGAGATCGAGTCGACGTGGATCACGCGGTCGCGCAGTTCCGGACGCGCGTTGACGAAGTTGTGGTAGCCGACGCCGTCGAACACCATGCGGTTGTAGATGTCGTCGCAGATCACCCACACGTCCGGATGCTTCACCAGCACGTCCGCCAGCGCGGCGATCTCGTCCCGGGTGTAGACCATGCCGGTCGGGTTGTTCGGATTGTTGAACAGGAACACCTTGACGCCCGGCAGCGCCGCGTCGAGCTGGGCCGGGGTCAGCTTGTAGTTCTGGCTGGCCGGGCACGGCAGCAGGCGCATCTTCGCGTCGACGATCTCGGCGATGTCGACGTAGGTGGTCCAGTACGGCACCGCGAACGCGATCGTGTCGCCCGGATCGAGCAGCGCCTCGGCGAGGTTGTACAGCACGTGCTTGGCGCCGATGCCGGTGGCGACGTTCTTGCGCGTGTAGCCGGTCAGGCCGCCCTGCTCGAGGTGCTTGAGGAACGCATCGAGCAGCGCGTCGGCGCCGCGATTCGAGCCGTACTGGCCGCTGTCCCTGGCCAGCGCCTCGCGCACCGCTGCGTAGACGTGCTCCCCCGGCAGGAAGTTCGGCACGCCGATCGAGAAGCTGACGATGTCGCGACCGGCGGCCTTGAGCTGCTTGGCCTTTTCGGCAACGGCCATGATCGCGCTGGGTTTGGCGCGGCTCATGCGCGCGGCGAGTGTCGGCATGGAAATCCTCGTGCGGTAAAGCAGTTGCGGGGACTGCGAAGTCTAGCACAGGGGGGGGCCGGCGGCCGGCCGCGTACGGCCGTCCATCCGGCGCGCCGCAGGCGCGATGCGGCTTGTGCGACGCCGCGTGCCATGACGGCTCACCGCGGCACAATGGCCCGGCGCGGCAACGCGCGTCCTGCCCCGCGACGGAGATCGGCATGGAGATATTCGGCAGCACACACAACCTGGCGATGGTCTTCCTGATCGGCCTGGTCGTCGGCGTCATCGCACGCTTCCTGATGCCCGGCCGCCAGCCCGGCGGCGTCATCGTGACCGCGCTGCTCGGCATCGTCGGCTCGCTGGTCGCGACCTGGCTGGGCCAGACGGTCGGCTGGTACCAGGCGGGGCAGACCGCCGGCTGGATCGGCTCGGTCATCGGCGCGATCGTCGTGCTCGCGGCGTGGCACGCGATCCGGCGCGGCGGATCCTGAGAGCCGCCCCCGGCCAGTGCCGGAGGCGGGCGGGACATCTCAGCGCGCGCTGTCGAGCACCGCGTTCCACTGGTCGATGCGCGTCTGCTGCTTTGCGAACAGCGGCGCCACGTCGCCCTCGATGCGGATCGACTCGATCGTGTCGCCGCCACGGATGCTATCGACGACCTTCTGGTCCTCGGCGCCGACGACCTCGCCGAACACGGTGTGCTTGCCGTCCAGCCACGGCGTCGGCACGTGCGTGATGAAGAACTGGCTGCCGTTGGTGCCGGGGCCGGCGTTGGCCATCGACAGGATGCCCGGGCGGTCGTGCTTGAGGCCCGCCACGATCTCGTCCTCGAAGCGGTAGCCCGGGCCGCCGGTGCCGCTGCCGTGCGGGCAGCCGCCCTGGATCATGAAGTCCGGGATCACGCGGTGGAAGCTCAGGCCGTCGTAGAAGCCGCGGCGGGCCAGGTTGACGAAGCTGGCCACGGTCAGCGGCGTCTTGTCGTCGTGCAGGCGCAGGTGGATCGGGCCGCGCGAGGTCGTGATGGTGGCAGTCAGGGACATGCGATCGTTCCTTCGTGGAATGCGCGCCGGGGAGCGGCGCGACGGGCCGCGCAGTTTACGCCAAGCCCGGGAGCCTGTCGGACAGCGCCCCCCCCGCCGCCGCAAGAATGTTGCAGCGCAGCGGCCGGAACCTGCGTATAATTCCGCCTCTTTCCCAGCCCATTCCGCGACGTCCGCCCGGCCGCCGCCCATTCGCATGTCCATCGAAAACCTCCGCAATATCGCGATCGTGGCCCACGTCGACCACGGCAAGACCACGCTGGTCGACCAGTTGCTCAAGCAGTCCGGCACGCTGAACGAGCGCACCGTGCTGGCCGAGCGCGTGATGGACAGCAACGACCAGGAAAAGGAACGCGGCATCACGATCCTGGCCAAGAACACCGCCATCACCTGGCGCGGCAACCGCATCAACATCGTCGACACCCCCGGCCACGCCGACTTCGGCGGCGAGGTCGAGCGCGTGCTGTCGATGGTCGACTCGGTGCTGCTGCTGGTCGACGCGATGGACGGCCCGATGCCGCAGACGCGCTTCGTGACGCAGAAGGCGTTCCAGATGGGCTTCCGCCCGATCGTCGTGATCAACAAGGTCGACCGCCCCGGCGCACGCCCGGACTGGGTGCTCGACCAGACTTTCGACCTGTTCGACCGCCTCGGCGCGACCAACGAGCAGCTCGACTTCCCGGTCATCTACGCCTCCGGCCTGAACGGCTACGCCGGCCACGACGCGGACGTGCGCTCGGGCGACATGACGCCGCTGTACGAGGCGATCATGCAGCACGTGCCCAAGCCGCCGGTCGACGCCGACGGCCCGTTCCAGATGCGCATCAGCCAGCTCGACTACTCCAGCTACGTCGGCCTGATCGGCATCGGCCGCATCCAGCGCGGCAAGGTGCGCACGAACATGCCGGTCACGGTGATCGACCGCGAAGGCAAGAAGCGCAACGCCAAGGTGCTGCAGGTGCTCGGCTTCATGGGCCTGGAGCGCCGCGAGGTGGCCGAGGCCGAGGCCGGCGACATCGTCGCGATCAACGGCGTCGAGGGCCTCGGCATCTCCGACACGGTCTGCGCGCCGGAAGCACCCGAGCAGTTGCCGGTGCTGACCGTCGACGAGCCGACCATCAGCATGACTTTCCAGGTCAACAACTCGCCGTTCGCCGGCCAGAAGGAACACAGCGGCGGCAAGTTCCTGACCAGCCGCCAGCTGCGCGAGCGCCTGATGCGCGAAACGCTGCACAACGTCGCGCTGCGCGTGGAGGAAACCGACGATCCGGACAAGTTCAAGGTATCCGGCCGCGGCGAGCTGCACCTGTCGGTGCTGATCGAGACGATGCGCCGCGAAGGCTACGAGCTGGCCGTGTCGCGCCCCGAGGTCATCATCAAGGAGATCGACGGCGTGCTCAGCGAGCCGATCGAGACGCTCGTCGTCGACATCGAGGAACCGCACCAGGGCGGCGTGATGGAGCGTCTGGGCATGCGCAAGGGCCAGCTGACCGGCATGGAGCCGGACGGCAAGGGCCGCGTGCGCCTCGATTACACGATCCCGGCGCGCGGCCTGATCGGCTTCCAGAACGAGTTCAAGACGCTGACCTCGGGCTCGGGCCTGCTGTTCCACCTGTTCGACCACTACGGTCCGAAGTCCGAAGGCGCGATCGCCAAGCGCCCGAACGGCGTGATGATCTCCAACGGCCAAGGCCAGGCCCCGGCCTACGCGCTGGTCGGCCTGCAGGAGCGCGGCCGCCTCTTGGTCGGCGAAGGCGACGAGATCTACGAAGGCCAGCTCGTCGGCATCCACGCCAAGGACAACGACCTCACCGTCAACGCGCTGCGCGCCAAGCAGCTGACCAACATCCGCGCCGCCGGCAAGGACGACAACACGCAGCTGACGCCGCCGATCCGCATGTCGCTGGAGCAGGCGCTCGAGTTCATCGAGGATGACGAGCTGGTCGAGGTCACGCCGAAGGCGATCCGCCTGCGCAAGAAGCACCTGACCGAGAACGAGCGCAAGCGCGCCAGCCGCGCAGCGTGAGCTCCGCGCCGCGCGCCCCTGGTCCGGGCGTGCGGCGCGCTCCCCGGCCCGAGTCGGGATCGCCGCCATCGGGCCGAGGCGAGCGCATGGTCGCCATGACGGAGCCTGCCGGGCCCGTCATGGCGATGCGACGAGGTTGGGCCTCAGCCGGAACCGGAGGGCCCGCGCGGGGCGGCAGCGGTGGCGCCGGCCGCCGGCGCGCTCCGCTGGCCTCCTGCGGCGACGATATCGGCCCGCGCCGCTTCCAGCTGCACCGAATAGCGCTCGCCCATCAGGGCCCGCCCGCGCTCGAAGGCCTGCTCGGCCTGCGTCAGGTTGCCCTGGCGCGCGAGGTATCGCGCCTGGAGCAGCAGATACAGATAGCCGTCCTTGGCCGGCAGCGACGCCTCGCCCAGCAATGACTCCACGCTGGCCAGGTCGCCGGTGTGGAACAGCGCGTCCGCGTAGTCGGCCAGCATCTGCTGGTTCTGGGTACCTGATCGCCGGGCCAGTTCCCACACGCTGCGGAACAGCGTCGCCGCACGTTTCCAGTCGCCGTCCGCGCCGGCCAGCAGGGCCTGGGCGTGATCGGCGTATTGCTCCAGGGCCGGGGTAGTCCGCGCGAGCGCGCGGATTTGCTCCTCCTCGCCTCGCGCACGCGCCAGGTCGCCCGCATTGAGCGCCGCATAGACGAGGGCCAGGTGCAGGCTGACCGGGGGTGCCCCGAGGGGGCTGGCCAGATCGAGGCGCAATGCCGTGTCCCACGCTTCGATGGCCTCGCGGAAGCGGCCGCCCGCCGCCTCGATGAAGCCGAACAGGCTCATCAGCTGGACTTGCTGCTGCGGATGGCGGGCCACCGTTCCTTCGTCCAGGGCCCGATGCACGGTCTCGCGCGCATTAGCGATGCGTCCGAGCTGCAACTGCGCCCAGGCAAGGCTGTCGAGCGCATCACGCGCCGCCCCCGGCACCTGCTGCTGCGCCGCCGCGCGCACCGCGACCTCGGCCGCGGCCAACGACTCCTCGAAGCGCCCGAGGTGCCCCAGCGTATGGGAGCGGATCGCATGCGCCCGGGCCAGCCGCGCGAAGTCCCCCGTCCGCTCGAACGCCGCGATGGCCACGTCCAGGTGCGTGAGCGCCTCGTTCCCGCGCCCCTCCCGGCCGGCCGCGATACCGAGCACGTAGGCGCTGTCTCCGGCCGCGTTGGTGTCGCCCGCGCGCTCGGCCAGGGTCTTGGCGCGTTGCGCAAACCGGCGTGCATCATCGTTCTGCCGCTCGGCCAGGGCCAGCGTCGCCCGCAAGACGGCCGTGCGCGCCTGCGCTTGGACGTCCACGCCCTGCGCTTCGGCCGCGTCGAGGTCGCGCCGGGCCGCGGCGAACTCGAGCGTGTCGATGCCGACGGCCGCACGCGCCTGCAGGCAGCGCGTGCGCAGGGCGGCGGTAAGGTCGCCCGACAGCAGCTCGTCCAACGCGCCGAGGCAAGCCTCATCCAGGGCGCAGCGCGCTTCGGCCAGTTGCACCGCCACCTCGGACGAACCGGGCGTTTTCCGCTGCGCCTGCTCGAGCGCGAGCCGCGCCTGCGCGACACGGCCGGAGCGGATCAGCTCGGCGGGCGAGACGGCCACGCCCGCTTGCCGCCGCACCGCATACGCGACGACCAGGGCACCGATGAATACCGCGAGGAGCAGGACGATCGCGCCGATGCGACGGGTCGGGGCCTCCACCGCCGCGGCCCTGCGAGGGGCAGGGGCCGCCGGGGCGTCCTCGCCGGCAACGGCATCGGGAGGCGCCACCTCGCGTTCCTCGGTCGGCGCGATCCAGCGATAGCCGTGGCGAGGCAGCGTGCGGACATAGCGCGGGGCATTGCCGTTGTCCTCGAGCACGCGCCGCAGGCGCAGCACGGCTTGCGCGAGGGCACCGTCGGCCAGTTCGGCGCGCCCCCAGACGGCGGCGATCAGCTCGTCGCGGCCGACCGCGCGGTCCCGATGCGCGACCAGGTAGGCCAGCAGGTCGAACACCTTCGGCTCGACCGGTACCAGGACATCGCCCCGCCAGAGCTCGCGTTCCGGCACGCTCAGGCGGAAGGAATCAAACAGATAGCTCACGTCGACGATCGCCTGCCAAGCGGGTCATCGTGAGCGATCGGTAGCCGTTTCGCAAGCCGCCAACCGGCTTCCATCATCGTTTCGTGATGGATCGGTGACGCCCGTGCGGCGGCGTTCGCACACCCTTCCGTGGACGCGGCGAGGGCCGCACATCGAAGGGGGCGTGATGAACGTGTGGACTGCAAGGCCGGCCGTGCGCTGGCTGGTTGCCGCGATGGCAATGACGGCCGCTGGCTGGGCCCATGCCGCAGGCGACCTGTGGCGCGACCGGACCGTGATCGGCACGCTGCCGTTCAGCGAAAGCCTGGACGCGAGCACGGCGAGCGAGGAGGGTACCGACCCTGTCCTCAACTGCTTCGTCGGTGCCGCCGGCAGCAGTGGACGGGCCACGGTGTGGTACCAGTACACGACGGGCGACAGCACCGAGTACGTCAACATCTCCACCCAGGGCAGCGGCTATGACACGATCGTGGCCGTCTACACGGGCGCCCCGGGCGCGTTCCGCCTCGTCGCCGGCGGCTGCAACGACGACGGTGTCGGTACCACGCAGTCGCGCATCGCCGGCCTGCGCCTGGCGCCGCGCACGTCCTACAGCATCGAAGTCGCCTCGCATGGCACCGTGACGGCCGGCGGATCGCTGGCCTTCGCCGTGACGCCCGCCCCGCTCTATGTCGTCAACCGCCAGGACGATCCCAGTCCGGCGGTCTCGGGCTGCACCGCGGCGGCCTGCACGCTGCGCTCGGCGATATCGGCGAGCAACGCCGTGCCCGGCGCCGTCATCGTGCCGGCCGGCACGTACACGATCGCCCTGGGCGCGAGCGGCGAGGACGCGAACGCCGGCGGCGACTTCGACATCCGCTCCGGCATGTCGATCTACGGCGCCGGCGCGGACCAGACGATCATCGATGCGAACCAGAAGGACCGCATCTTCGACATCGACCCCGACGGCTTCGGCGCCCCCGCCACCGGCCGCGTCACCGCGCTGATCGCCGACCTTGCGCTGGTCAACGGCGGCGGCTCGTCGTTCTACGGCGACGGTGGCGCGATCCGTGCCTACAGCGGCAGCTCGAGCGCGCTGGTCAACAACGACTTCGTGGTCCTCGACCATGTCCGCATCCGCGCCAGCCGCTCGCAGCTGAACGGCGGCGCCGTGGCGTTGTCGGCGCGCGGGCAATTCATCGGCTGCGAGTTTTCCAGCAACTACGCCAACAGCACCGGCGGCGCGCTGACACTCGGGCCGTCCTTCGCGGGCGGCGACACCATCATCGATCTGATCGACAGCACGGTGGAGGGCAACCAGTCGCCGAGCAGCTTCAGCGGCGGCGGCGGCATCAAGAGCACGGCGCGCCTGCGCGTCACGAACTCGACGATCGCCAACAACACCAGCGGCTACCACGGCGGCGGCGTCTACTCCACCGGCACCGGCACGCTCGAGCTGCGCAGCAGCACGGTCGCCAGGAACGTGGCCGCCAGCGGTGGCGGCACGTCCAACGGCGGCGGCATCCGGCTCGACAACGGGACGCTGATCGTGGCCAACACGATCCTGTCGGGCAACACGCGCGGCGGCGCCGCCGGCACGGCGGACGATTGCACGGCGGCCGCCGGCACGCTGACCGCGAACTACTCGCTGCTCACGGCGGCGTCGGGATGCACGTTCAACGGCGGCAACAACATCCTCGGTGTCGATGCGGCGTTCGACGGCAGCATCGGCGACCACGGCGGACCGACGCGCACCCTCGCCCTGGCCAGCACCAGTCCCGCGATCGATGCCGCCGATCCGCTCGGCTGCACCGGCGCGGGCGCGGCGCCGCTGGAATTCGACCAGCGCGGTACGGGCTATCCGCGCAGCGTCAACGGCCGCTGCGACATCGGTGCGTACGAGGCCAGTTCGACGCGACCCGACGCGCCCGGAACGCCGCACCTGGATCCGGCGTCCGATACCGGCGCGTCCTCGAGCGACAACGTCACCGCGGCCACCAGCCTGCGCTTCATGGGCGTGTGCGATGGCAGCGACGTCATCACCCTGCTGGTCGACGGCACGCCGGCCTCGCCGACGGACAGCTGCATCGCGGGCGCCTACGACATCGTGCTCGGCAGCCTGCCGCCGGAAGGCCCGCACGCGATCGCGGCGACCGCGACGCGGGGCGGCGCGACCTCCGAGCCGTCGGCCAGCGTATTGGTCGTGCTCGACCGCACGGCGCCGCTGATGACCATCACCAGCGGCCCCGCGGGCGACGTCATGCAGGCCGACGCCAGCTTCGCGTTCGGCACGGACGATGCGATCACGGTCGAGTGCTCGATCGACGCCGGCGCATTCGTGGCCTGCAGCAGCCCCGTGGCCTACGGCGGCCTGGCGGTCGGGCCACACGCGTTCCGGCTGCGCGGGACCGATCTTGCCGGCAACAGCGGCGAAGCGAGCCGCTCGTGGACGGTCGTCGCCCCGAATGCGCCGTCCCGGCCGCTCCTGCAGTCCGGCAGCGACACCGGGCGCTCGCCGAGCGACGGCATCACGAATGCGCTGGCCCCGGTGTTCGACGGTACCTGCCTGGCCGGATCGACCGTGCGTTTTTATGTCGATGGCGCTCCAACCGCAGTGACGACCGCCTGCATCGACGGCACCTACAGCAGCGCGCAGGCAGTGGGCGAGGGAACGCATGAGGTCGCCGCGACCGTCACGGCCGGCAACATCGAAAGCGCGCCCAGCACCGCCACCATCGTCGTCATCGACCGCACGTCCCCGGCAGCCCCGGTCCTGGCGTCGCCGCTTCCGCAGAGCACGGTGGCGCCGCGGCTGGCGATTGCCGGCAGCGCCGAAGGCGATGCCGACGTCGAGGTATTCGACGGCAACACGGTCGCGTGCTCGTCCGTGGCCGACGGCGCTGGCCACTGGACGTGCAATGCGATCCTGGCGTCCGGGCAACACGTCCTGAGCGCGTTCGCGACCGACGTGGCGGGCAATCGCAGCAGCGCCTCGGCTCCGGTGACCGTCGAAGTCGATCGGGTCTTTGCCGACGGTTTCGATGGCAGCCCGTGATCGCACAGGAACCCAATCCATGACCCGCTCCATCACCCCCCGCCTTGGCCGCAGGCTGCTCCTTGCGGCGCTGCTCCACGGCGCCGGCGCCGCCGCGTTGCCGCTCGATGATCTGCCGCCCGAGCTGGCCAGGCGGCTGGCCGGCCCGGCATCCGCCAGCCACTTCGGGGCGAGCCTGGCCGCCGTCGGCGACTTCGACGGCGACGGCTACCTCGACATCGCCATCGGCGCGCCGTCGCAGGCTCGCGGCGGCGCGCAGGGCGCCGGCGCCGTCTACGTGGTCTATGGCACTTCGATCGGCATTCCGTCTCCGGACTTCGATGACCCGCAAAGCCCGTGGGTCAGCCGCATCGAAAGCGCCAGCGCGGGCTCCGGCACCGCGCTCGGCGTCAGCCTTGCCGCGACCGGTGACATCGATGGCGATGGTCGCGACGACCTCGCGATCGGCAGCGCGCTGGGCGAGTTCGGCGGATCGACGCCCGGCAAGGTGTGGATCGTGCGCGGGCGGCCAACGCGCGAGGCAACCATCGACGTCGACGCCGACACGCGGACCACGACCCTGACCGGGGAGGCCGCATCCGATGGCTTCGGCCTCGTGCTGGCCGGAGGGGGCGACCTCAATGGCGACGGTCGCCCCGACCTCGCCATCGGCGCCGTCTACGCCAATGGATTCAACGGCAGCACCTACGTGCTGTACGGATCGAGCACGCCGCCCGCCAGCATCGGCGCGGCGGCACTTGACGGTGCTGCCGGCGTGACGTTCAGCGACTCCGGCGATTTCGACCTCTCCGGCATCTCGCTGGCACTCGGCGGCGACGTCAATGGGGACGGCATCGACGACCTCGTGATCGGCGCGCTCGGCCCCAACGATGCAGCCAGCAATTACGTCGGCGGCGCCTACGTCGTGTTCGGCCGTGCCGGCGGCTGGGGCGCGGGCGCCGTCGACCTGCAGGCACTCGCGGCCGGCCAGGGCACGCGGATCCTCGGCAGCTACTACGCCGCCAGCGGCGCGGACTCGGCCGGCAGCGCGGTGGCGATCCTGCGCGACCAGAACGGCGACCACATCGACGAGATCGTCGTCGCCGATCCGGATGCCAGCCCGCTGGGCCGGGGCCTGGCAGGTGCGGTCGGTGTCGTGTATGGATCCAGCACCCTGCCGGCCAGCCTGACCTTCGCCGACCTCGACGGGCAACGCGGCTACCAGCTCTTCGGCGCGGCCGGCGGTGACAAGTTCGGCAGCGCGCTGGCCCATGCCGATGTGAACGGCGACGGTATCGACGACCTTGCCATTGCCGCCGTGCAGCGCGTCAACAGCACCTCGCTCGGCACCGGAAGGGTATTCGTGCACTTCGGCCGCAGCACCGAAATCGCCGCGCGCGACATGGCGCCCTGGCTCGGCGGCCGCGGCTACGGCGAGCTCTACACGCCGGGCAGCGGCACCGTGGATTTCGGCGAGCTGGCCGGCGCCTGCCGCGCGACCTGCCCGCCGGGCGCGCGCCTGCTGCTCGGCGCGGCATCCGACGGCACCGGCAACGGCACGGTCTACGTGCTTGAGCGCAGCGATCGCATCTTCGCAGACGGAGCCGAGCCGTGAGGTCTCCCCTGCCCCTGCCGACGCGTCGGCTGCAGCTGCTGGCCGGCACCCTCGCGCTCGCGCTGATGCACTGCGCCGACGCGGCCGCGGCCCATGCGCACGAAGCGGAACTGCAGACCGTCGCCACCTATCTCGCCGGCGAATTCTCCAGTGCCCGGCAGGCCGCCGGCGATCCCGACTTCCATGCCGTCAGCCTGCGCATGACGCCGATCTGGCCGGAGCGGCGCGGCGAGCACTGGCTCTACGTCGAGCAGGCGCTGGCGACGCATCCGGACCAGCCCTACCGCCAGCGCGTCTATCGCCTGGTCTGGCGGGATGGTGTCCGCAGCATCGTCTATACGCTGCCCGCCGAGGCAGCGCGTGCCGTGGCCGGGACGGACGCGGTGACGACGGTGATGCAGCGCTGGCAGCCGGACGACCTGAGCGAACGGCGCGGCTGCGACATCCTGCTGCGCAAGGACGCGCAAGGCGGCTATGCCGGCAGCACGCACGGGCACGGCTGCCCGAGCGAGCTGCATGGCGCGGCCTATGCGACATCCGACGTCACGCTTGCCGCCGACGGGCTGGCCAGCTGGGACCGCGGCTTCGATGCGCAAGGCCACCAGGTCTGGGGCGCCGAAAAGGGACCTTACCGGTTCGAGCGCACCAAGCCGTCCGAGTAGGCGGTCGTTTTCGCCGGCGGTCGCGGCGAGGGTGCGGGCCGGCGCGCACTCGCCACGCCTCCACGCCGCCGGCGAGTGCCGGATGGCCTCGTCATCAGCCGGCCGGCGCATGCCGAGCGGCCACCGATGCCATCGCCGCAACGGCCCATGCCGCGCGCGCCACTCGCTGCGCGCAGACACCGCTCGCCGCGCATCGCGGACCGAGATGCCTCATCATGGACGCAGTCGCAGGCCACGGATCCAACGCTCCATGTCGCGCAGTCCCCTGCCCCGCCTGCTCGCCATCGCCGGCCTGCTCGCGCCGCTGGCCGCACGCGCCGACGACGCGCCGGCGCCGTTCGTGCCGCAACTGCTCGGCGCGCAATACACCTTCGTCGACCAGCACTAGGGCGCGCTGCGCTCGCCGTACGCGGGACCGCCGAGCCTGGAGCCGTCGGGCGACACCGCGCGCTCGCACACGTTCGGCGCGTACCTCGGCGTGCAACTGCCGGCGCACCTACAGTTCTACTTCGACTTGGAGATGTTCAAGGGCGAAGGCGTCAGCAACGCGAGCGGGCTCGGCGGCCTGACCAACGGCGACGTGATCCGCTCCGGCACGGTCGTGCTCGGCAAGCGCCCGTACGTCGCGCGGCGCTACCTGCGCTATGTCTGGCCGCTCGGCGGCGGGACGGCCGAGCGGGAGCGCGCGCAGGGCCAGTTGCCGGGACCGGAGGCGGTGCGGCGCGTCGAGGCCAAGCTCGGCAAGCTGGCCGCCAACGACGACTTCGACAGGAACCGCTACGCGAACGCGACGCGCACGCAGTTCATTAACTGGAGCCTGTGGAACGACACCCCCTGGGACTTCGCGGCCGACACGCGCGGCTACAGCAACGGCCTGATGCTGGCCTGGGTCGAGCGCGGCTGGGCGCTGCGCTACGGCCTCTACCAGATGCCGACCGAGGCGAACGGGCAGACGCTGGAGTGGCCGCTTGGCCGCGCGCGCGGCGAGCAGGTCGAGCTGACCGTGCAGCCGGCGCCGGACGGCTGGGCGCTGCGCCTGCTCGCGTTCCGCAACATCGCGCGCATGGGCGTCTACCGCGACGCGCTCGCCGCGGCCGCCGGCGGCGGCCAGCCGCCCGACATCCACGCCGACGACCGCGACGGCCGGCGCAAGCACGGCTACGCGGCGAACTTCGAACTGCCGCTCGCCGACGACGGTGAAACCGGCCTGTTCGCGCGCGCGGGCTGGAACGACGGCCGCACCGAATCGTTCGTGTTCACCGAGGTCGACCGCACGCTCACGTTCGGCGTGCAGCTTTCCGGCGCGCACTGGGGCCGTGCCGACGACCGCCTCGGCATCGGCTACGCGATCAACGCGCTGTCCGCCGACCACCGCGCCTACCTCGCGGCCGGCGGCGAAGGCTTCGTGCTCGGCGACGGCCGCGAACGCATCATCGAAGCCTACTACCGCGTGCAAGTGCTGCCGCACCTGCAGATCAGCCCGGACCTGCAGTGGATCCGCAACCCGGGCTACAACCGCGACCGCGGCCCCGTGCGCTTCGCCGAGGTGCGCGCGCACCTGGAGTTCTGAGCACGCCTGCTTCGAGATCGGCTGCACCTGTGCGGCGTGTGGCCCTGGCGGGCGCACTGCGAGTGCCACCGTAGGCTGGACGCGCGCAGCGCGGCCGGCACTTTCCCGGTGCGGTGCGTGGCCCTGGGCGCATGCCGGCCGGCCTGCGGCCGTCCAACCTACGAATGCCCGCGTGGGTGCCGGCAGCCGCCGTAGGCTGGACGCGCGCAGCGCGGCCGGCGCTTTCCCGGTGCGGTGTCTGGCCCTGACGGGGCATGCCGGCCGGCCTGCGGCCGTCCAGCCTACGAGTGCCAACGTGGGTGCAGGCATTCCACCGTAGGCTGGACGCGCGCAGCGCGGCCGGCGCTTTCCGGTTGCTGTCGCCACGCGGGCGGCGCCTCGACGAGGCTCCTACGGCACGTCGCGCGACTCCTCGCCGCCGCCGAGGCCGATCTCATCGGGCGTCGGCACGCGGATCGGCGTGAGGCCGGCCTGCTGCAGTTGCGCATCGAGCGCGGCCAGATCCTGCTCGCGCAGCGTTTGCCACGTTGCGATCGCGCGATCGAGGCGCGCACGGTAGTCGGCCAGCACCTGCTGCTGCGGCGCGGTCGGTGCGCGGTCGGCGCCGTCGATGTCGGTCGCGAGCGAAGCGAGCACCTCGCCGATCGCGCCGAGGTTCGGCGCCGTCTCGCCCTCGCCGGCGTGCAGCGGTTCGAGCTTCGCGGCGAACGCGGTGAGCGCGTCCTTGAGCGGCACCTGCGCGGCGGCGCCGCCGCGCCTGGTCAGCGCATCGAGCTGCTGCTGCACGGCGGCGACTTCGCCGTGGCCCTGCCAGACACGCGCCAGCTCGACGTCGATCGCCTGCGAGAACGCCAGCGCCTGCGCGAGCTCGGCGGGCGGCGTCGATACGCGCGGGTCGGCCAGCACGCGCAGCGGCTGGCGCAGTTCGCGACCGTCGACGGCGAGCACGAGCTGGTAGTCGCCCGGCAGCGCGAGCGGGCCTTCCGGCGTCAGCGGCGTGTCGCGGCCCCAGGTCGCGGCGATCGACCAGTTGTACGCGACCGCCTTCGGCCGCGGCAGGCGCAGGTCCCAGACGAAGCGGTGCGCGCCAGCGGCGGTCGCGAGCGGCCCCGCCGGGCGCAGCCAGCCGGCGGCGAAGTAGCGCGCGGCGGCCGGCTCCTGGGTCGGCGCGGCGCTGTCGAAGCGGCGCACGAGGCGCCCTTCACCGTCGCGGATGTCGAGCGTCACGCGCCGGGCCGGCTGCGCCAGCGTGTAGTCGATGATCGCGCCAGCCGGCGGGTTGGTGCCGAGCGCGGTATCGGCCGGCAGCGGCGTGTCCTTGTTCTGGTTCGCGCGCACGCGGTACGCCGGCGCCGGCGCGAACAGGTGCGCGCGCGCCTTCGCCACGCTCGCATCGAGCTGGCGCAGCGGGCTGACGTCGTCGAGCACCCAGATCGCGCGGCCCTGGGTCGCCGCGATCAGGTCGTTGCCGTGCACGAGCAGGTCGCGCACCCAGGCGACCGGCAGGTTGCGCTGCAGGCTCTGCCAGTGCGCGCCGTCGTCGAGCGAGACGAACACGCCGGCGTCGGTGCCGGCGTAGAGCAGGCCGCGGCGGACGGGGTCGGCGCGCACGACGCCGACGAAATGGCCGTCTGGAAGTCCATTCGCGATCTCGGACCAGCTCGCGCCGTAGTCGCGCGTGCGCAGGATGCGCGGGCGGAAATCGTCCTGGCGATGGTTGTCGACCGCGATGTAGGCGGTGCCCGGTTCGAGCGCGGACACGTCGAGCGTGGCGATCTTGGCCCAGTCCGGCACCTGCTTCGGCGTGACGTCGCGCCAGCTCTTGCCGCCGTCGCGGGTCAGCTGCACGCGGCCGTTGTCGGTGCCGATCCAGATTTCGTCGTTGCCGTGCGGCGACGGCGCGATCGAGAAGATCACGCCGTAGCCGCAGGCGGTCGCGTGCTCGATCGCGACGTCGCCGTCGCAGTGCTCGGCGACGTCGCGCTGGCCGGTCAGATCCGGGCTGATCGTGTCCCAGCTGCGGCCCTGGTCGGTCGAGCGGAACAGCACCTGCGCGCCGGCGTACAGCGCGTGCGGCGCCTGGCGCGCGAACGCGATCGGCGAGATCCAGGTGGATCGGTACTTCACGTCGGTCGGGCGCGCGCCGTAGCTCGACACCGGCCACGGCGACACGTTCTGCACGGTGCCGGTGCGTGCGTCCCAGCGCGAGATGCGGCCGCCGAGACCGGAGCCGTAGACGATGTCCGGATCGGCCGGATCCGGCAGGTCGTAGTCGCGCTCGTCGCCGCCGACCGGATGCCAGTCGCGGTACGACAGCGCGCCGTAGTCGCTGCGGCTGGCGATGCGCACGGTGCCCGAGTCCTGCTGGCCGGAGTAGATCCAGTACGGGAAGCGATCGTCGGTGGCGAGGTGGTAGAACTGCCCGGTCGGCTGGTTGTACCAGTCGCTCCAGTGCGCGCCGCCGTCGACGCTGACCACGGTGCCCTGGTCGCTGGCGGTGACCATGCGCGCAGGCTGCTTCGGGTTGATCCACAGGTGGTGGTAGTCGTCGCCGCCCGGCGCGCCCTTGAGGATCGTGAAGGTCTGGCCGGCGTCCGTCGACTTGTGGATCGACTGGCCGACCGTGTAGACGGTGTCCGGATCGTCCGGCGCGACGGTCAGCCGGCTCATGTACCAGCTCGCGACCGCCTTCGCGTCGTTGACGCGCTCCCAGTGCATGCCGCCGTCGTCGGAGCGGTACAGGCCGCCCTGCGCGCCGGCGTCGATGCTGGCGTAGATCCGCGTCGCACCGTTCTTGAGGTGCGTGACCGCGAGACCGATGCGGCCGAGCGCACCGGTCGGCCAACCCTCGCCGCCGAGGCGTTGCCAGGTCACGCCGCCGTCGCGCGAGGCATGGATCGCGCTGCCCGCGCCGCTGATCGGCGTGAAATAGCTCAGCCACGGCCAGTTGCGCGCGGTCCACGCGGCCGCGAACACGAGGTTCGGCTGCGCCGGATCGGCGGCCAGGTCGACCACGCCGGTCTGCTCGTCGACGAACAGCGTCTGCGTCCAGTGCTTGCCGCCGTCGGTGGTACGGAACACGCCGCGCTCGCGGTTCGGCCCGAAGATGTGGCCGAGCGCGCCGACCAGCACGGTGTCGGGATTTTTCGGATCGACCAGCAACGCGCCGATGTGCCGCGTCGCCTCGAGCCCGAGCGGACGCCAGTGCGCGCCGCCGTCGTCTGAGCGGTACACGCCGTTGCCAGCGGCGATGTCATAGCGCGGCTCCGGCTGGCCGGTGCCGGCGTAGAGCACCTGCGGATTCGACGGCGCGACCGCGATCGCGCCGATCGACGCGGCGCCGAGGCCTTCGGACATCGGCTGCCAGGTCGCGCCGGCATCGTCGCTCTTCCATACGCCACCGCCGGCCGCGCCGAAGTAGAACGTGTCCGGCTGCTCGGCGATGCCGGTCGCCATCGTCGCCCAGCCGCCGCGGAACGGGCCGAGCTGGCGCCATTGCAGGCCGCCGAACTGCGCATCGGATGGCGTGGAGTCGGCCGCCGCGCTCGCGGCGACGAGGACGGCGGCGAACACGAGCAGGCGACGGGCGATCATGGGAACTCCCCGGATGGATGAAGGAAGGCGCGACCGCGGCACTCCGCCGCCGGGTCGCCGTGCAACGAATCGCGACGATACTCCTGCACGAGTGCGGCGGGCATAGGCGGAAAGTCGTGAAAAGTCCGATGTCATGCCCGCGAACGCGGGCATCCATGTCGCCCCGGGGGGGGGCCAAGCAAATCCGTCAGTGCTCGCTCACGAGGCCAGAGCGGCGATCAACTCCCGTACGAGCTTGCGATGCTGCGCCGGCAGCGCGAGGTAGCCTTCGACGGCTTCGCGGTCGTGCGGCTTGAGAGCCGCATCCCAAGGCAGTCGGGGTTCGCCGATGCGAGACGTTGAACCGCCGTAGCGCAACGCGTGAGGCTCGACGCCAAGCAGGCGGGCCAGCACCTGCAGCTTGTCCTGCCCGGGGAGCGAGCGGCCGTTTAGCCAACGCGATGCGGACTGGAAAGTGATCGGCTCGCCGCGATAGCGCAGGTTGAACTCGCGCGAGAGGACCGAAGGGCGCGGCTCGTAGCCGGCCGCGCGCATCGCCTCGGCCAGCCGTTTGGAGAACGCTTCCCTTTCCTCTTTCATGCCGCGGCACGGTACGGAACCGCTCCGGCGACAGTTCACCTTTCACGTTCAGTGTGATTCACTTGAAAGGTTCATATCGATGGAAGCAACAGGTTCATGGGGAAGTCGCTGCTGGAACAACTGCCGAAGATCGTCGCCGAAGGAAAACAGCAGGCGGAGCGCATCCTCGAGGGGCTGGAAGGCCGCCGCCGCGTCGGCCTGCAGACGCGCGAGTGGGTGTTGCCCTCGCGCGACGTCGCGGCGAAAGACTGGATCGCCGACGCGGCGCGCCTGGCGCATCTGCGCGACGACGACGCGTCCGCGTGGACGAACCGACTGATCTACGGCGACAACCTGCTCGCGATGGCCGCGCTGCTAGCCGGGGACGAGCACACGCCGAGCCTGCGCGGCAAGATCGACCTGATCTACATCGACCCGCCGTTCGACTCGAAGGCCGACTACCGCACCAAGGTCGCGCTGCCCGGCGTCGAACTGGAGCAGCGGCCGACCGTGATCGAGCAATTCGCGTATTCGGATACGTGGTCCGACGGGACCGCGTCATACCTCGCGATGATCACGCCGCGGTTGGTGCTGATGCGCGAGTTGCTGGCCGACACGGGATCTATCTACGTGCATCTTGATTGGCACGTCGGACATTACGTCAAAATCGTTATGGATGAGGTGTTCGGAAAACAGAACTTCCGCAACGATATCTCGTGGATACGCTCAGCTTCCCACAATGACACGACCGGTAAGTATGGGATAACAAAAGATTCGATTCTTTTCTACACGAAAGCCAGCGATTACAAATTTTCCAAGAAGTACTTGCCGTACTCCCAGGAATACATCGACGCGGAATGGAATCGGACGGCGAGCGGCCGATTTTGGAAATCAGAGAACATGCTGGACCCGCAGGGAAAGATGGAGTCCTACAACTTCCACGGCACTGAGGCACGCTGGCGAACTAGCCGCGAGAAAATGGACGCACTGTGGAATGCCGAACAAACAGAGGTCCCCAACAGCCATGGACGCATAAAACTTGGAAAAAATGGGCGCCCAATCAAACGATGCCGAATCATCTTTCTTGATGAACTTCCCGGCGTACCTCTGAGCGACATTTGGAATGACATTTCCTACATCGCGGGAGGCTCCAGTCAGAGTGTCGGCTATGCTACCCAGAAGCCAGACAAGCTGCTTGAACGCATCATAGACGTTTCGAGTTCGGAAGGAGGACTCGTCGCCGACTTCAACGGCGGTTCCGGCACCACCGCCGCCGTCGCGGAAAAGCTCGGTCGCCGCTGGATCGCCTGCGACCTCGGCAAACCCGCCTGCATGATCATGCGCAAGCGCCTGATCGACCAAGGCGCAAAACCGTTCCTGTATCAGGCGATCGGCGACTACCAGGTCGAGGCGGCGCGTTCGACCCTCGGACGCAGCTTCCGCGTCGGCGACCTGTCGCAGATCGTGCTGTCCTTGTACGGCGCGTTGCCGCTGCCGGCGGACGACAACCCGCAGCGCAACCTCGGCTCGATTGTCGGCGGCGGCACGAAGACGCTGGTCGTGGTCGATTCGCCGGCCAAGCTGACCGGCGCGGCCACGCTGCGGCGCGCAGTCGCGCAGCGCGACAACCTGCTCGGCGGCTGGGACAAGGTCGTCGTGCTCGGCTGGAACTTCGAGCCCGGCATCGGCGAGGCCATCGCGACGCTGAACGACGCGCGGCTCGAGGTGCTGGTGATTCCGCCCGACCTGCTCGACCGCCTGAAGAAGAAGGGCGGCATCGACAAGCTGCGCAAGGACGTGCGCTTCGCCAGCCTGCAATACCTCAGCATCAATCCAGTCGAGCGCACGCGCAGCGGCGACGAGGAGCGCATCGCGGTCGACCTGAAGAACTACGTGCTGCTGTCGCCGGAAGCGATCAGCCTCGACGAGGACAACCGCGCCAAGCTGCACAAGGTCATGAACGCCGAGCCGCTGGCGCTGATCGAGTACTGGGCGATCGATCCGGACTACGACGGCGAGGTGTTCCGCTCGGTCTGGCAGGACTACCGCGGCAACACCGCCAACGACGACGATCCGCTGCGCGTGGTCACGCGCGCCGAATTCTCGGTGCCGCATCGCGCCGGCGAGCGCAGCGTCTGCGTGCGCGCCGTGGACGTATTCGGTTTCGAGGCGGAAGTCGTGCAAGTCGTCGCGGAGCCGGCGGCATGAGCACGCTTGCAGGTTCCGATCCACTGCCGTTGGCGACTGCGCTGACGAAGCGCACGCGTGACCTTTGCATCGGCCTGGAACAAGGCACCGCGACGCTGTACGACCTCGTCACGCCGATGACGGCGGACCTGCTGCACTGGTGGTTTGGCGAGGACGCCTGCGCGTCGCGCCGCGCGAACTTCCATCCGGGGCAGCGCCAGGCGATCCTCAACGTGATCGTTGCGCACGAAGTGCTCGGCGGCACCGATCTGGCCGACCTGTATCGCAAGGCTTGCGCCGATGCGCTGCTGGAAGGTGGCCTGCTGGCGGAGGTGACGCAGGACAAGCACGCGCATCCGAAGTACTGTCTGAAGATGGCGACCGGCACCGGCAAGACCTGGGTGCTGCAGGCACTGCTGGTGTGGCAACTGCTGAACAAGACCGTCGCGCTGGAAGAAGGCATCGACGACGCACGCTTCACGCGCCGATTCCTGATCGTGGCGCCGGGCCTGATCGTCTACGAACGCCTGCTTGATGCGTTTCTCGGCAAGGAACGCGCGGACGGCCTGCGCGATTTCGCAACCTCGGACATCGCCACGCAGGCCGAACTGTTCATGCCGCCAGCGTGGCGTGAGCGCGTCGAGCAGTTCGTGCGCAGCAATGTCTGCACCAAGGCCGAGATTGGCCTGAAGGCGACCGGCAACGGCCTGATCGCGATCACGAACTGGCATCTGCTCGCTGAGGCAGGCGACGAGGAGGAAGCGGTCGACGAGGTCGAACTGCTCGACGCACCGGCCATGGTGGCCGAGCCGGCGACGATCGCGTACCAGGTGCTGCCGCTGACGCCGGGCCGCGCGACGGGCAACAGCCTCGACGTGCTTGACCGCCGCTGGGCGCGCGGCAACGTGCTGTCGTACCTCGCCGACCTGCCGGATTTGCTCGTCTTCAACGACGAAGCGCACCATATCCACGACTTCAAGCGCGAAGGCGAAACGACCGAGGTCGAATGGCAGAAGAGCCTGACGCGCATCGCCGCCGGCAAGGGACGGCGCTTCGTGCAGGTGGACTTCTCGGCGACGCCGTACAACCAGATCGGCAGCGGCAGGAAGCAGCGCAAGGCGTATTTCCCGCACATCGCGGTGGACTTCGACCTGCGCGAGGCGATGCGACTGGGATTGGTGAAGTCGCTCGTACTCGACAAGCGCAAGGAACTCGGCGCGCTGCCACTGGAGTTCAAGGCGGACCGCGACGACGACGGCAACGCCGAGCTTTCCACCGGCCAGCGCGTGATGCTGCGCGCCGGCCTGCAAAAGCTGCGAAAGCTGGAAGCGGATTTCGCGCGGCTCGATCCCGAGCGCCATCCGAAAATGCTGGTCGTGTGCGAGGACACGAAGATCACGCCGCTCGTCGCCGAGTTCCTGCAGGGCGAGGGACTGCACGAGGACGACGTGCTGACGGTCGACTCCGGCAAGAAGGCCGAACTCGGCGAGAAGGAATGGGCGCCGCTGCGCCAGCGCCTGTTCGACGTCGACCGCCATGCGCAGCCGCGCGTGATCGTCAGCGTTCTGATGCTGCGCGAGGGATTCGACGTCAACAACATCTGCGTGATCGTGCCGCTGCGCTCGTCGCAGGCGTCGATCCTATTGGAGCAGACGATCGGTCGCGGCCTGCGCCTGATGTGGCGCGATGCCGGCCCGATCCAGGACATCAAGCGCGAGAATCGCGAACGCATCAATCGCGGCGAGGAACCGGGTTCGCTGATCGACATCCTGTCGATCGTCGAGCATCCGGCCTTCCAGAGCTTCTACGACGACCTGATGCGGGACGGCCTCGTCGGCACGACCAGCGACGACGACACGACCAGCGGTATCGGCGACGCGATCGCCTCGGAGCTGCGCGAGGATTACAGGTGCTACGACTTCGCCATCCCGTTCATCCTGAGCGAGGCCGACGAGACCATCGAGCACCTGCCGATCGACGTGGCCGCGCTGGCGCCATTTTCGGGCCTGGGCCGCGCGGAGCTTGTGGCGCTGTTGGGCAAGGGTGACACGTTCGCCTCGCAGGATCTGCAGAGCAGCACGCTGTTCGGCGACTACCGAGTCGATGGCCTGGTCATGAACGTCGGCGGCTACAACGAATACCTGTCGCGGCTGACGCGACGGATCGCGCAAGCGCTGTCGCAACCGCTGCCGCGCGGCAATCGCGTGTCCGACCGGATGACCATGCCGTACCAGCAGATCGACACCGCCGCACTCGCCGGCGCGCTCGACGACTACGTGCGCGAACGGCTGTTCCGCGAACCCTTCGAGCCGTTCGAGGACGAGCAGTGGCGACTGCTGCTGTTGCAGCCGGTCGTCGACCATGTCGTGAAGGTTTTCGCGCTCGCGTTCGCGAATGCCGCGCAGCGCGCGCCCACCGGCACGACCGAAGTGCGGCACCGCCATCTGTCCGAAGTGCCGACGCTGACGGTGCGTGAAAGCGCCTCGATGGAGGTCTCCAAGTGCATCTATCAGCGGCTCGGCTGGCCGGCGCGAAACGGCGGATTGGAGCGCGCGTTCATCGAGTGGGCCGACGACGATGCGGGCATCGAGGCGTTCTGCAAACTCAGCGAGACGCGCCATGATTTCGTGCGCCTGCGCTACGTGAAGGATGACGGCATGCCGGCGTTCTATTTCCCCGACTTTCTCGTGCGCACGGCCGATGCGGTTTATCTGGTCGAGACCAAGGCCGAGCAGCAGGTGATCCATCCGAACGTGCAGCGCAAGCTGCGCGCCGCGGCGACCTGGTGCGCGCGGATCAACGACTTGCCGTCCGAGTTGCGCGACGGGCGCGAGTGGCGCTACGCGCTGGTCGGCGAATCGGTGTTCTTCGACTGGCGTGACAAGGGCGCACGGCTGGCCGAACTGCTCGCGTTCGCTCGCGTGCGCGCGGCGAATGCGCCTGCGCAGGAGAGTCTTGCGCTGTAGCGGCGCAGCGCACCGGACCTGAGAAGACGTCCGCGAAGGAGCGGGAATCCATTGTCCGGTGGCCATCAGAACAGTATGGATGCCCGCGTTCGCGGGCATGACGTCGGACTGATTGGTCGGACCTTACCTACGGGGGAAGGTCTGGAAAAGACGCCTCTCGTCGTTCCGGCGAAAGCCGGAACCCAGCGGCTTCCTGCGGGTAGCAAAGGCGCTGGGTCCCGGCGTTCGCCGGGACGACGATTTGTTCAGATCATCCGGATGGTTCGGGCACGCTGACGCGCGCTCGCTGGGATGCGGGCACGGATGCACGTCGTGTATCGCGATAAGGGATGCGCGCCAGCAACACCATCCCCACCCAACCCTCCCCTTGAAGGGGAGGGCTCAAGAGCGGTGCGCGGCCGCATGCGCGATTACTGGGAATTCGGGGCGCGCGACGTGCCGCGTGCGACTCGAGAATGGCACGCCGTGCTTCGTCCGAACCCTCTCCCCAACCCCTCTCCCGGAGGGAGAGGGGCTTGAGGGCATCGCGGCTGAAGCCGCTCTACGTCCTGCGAAGCACCCAGCAGTCAGGGCTTGGGCTCGCCGCGGTACTTGCTCTGGTATTTGTCGTACAGGCGCGTGTGCTTGGTGGTCAGGTCGACTTCGCGGCCGTCGATCCAGACGCGCTCGACCGCGTTGCGCGCGTCGAGCACGTCGCCGCTGGCGACGAACAGGGTGGCCTGCTTGCCGACGTCGAGCGAGCCGAGGCGGTCGGCGACGCCGAGGATTTCGGCCGGGGCGAGCGTGATCGCGCGCAGCGCGCCTTCCTCGCCGAGGCCGAACGCGGCGTAGCTGGCGGCCTGGTACGGCAGGTTGCGTTCGAACGAGGCGGCCATGCCGTCGCCGTCGTTGGCGATTGCGATGCGCACGCCGGCGGCGGCGAGCTTGCCGGCCGCGGCGAACACGCTGTCGTAGGCCTCCCAGCGGCGCTTGGGCAGGTTGTGCGAGGAGCCGAGGATGACCGGCACGTCCTGCGCCTTCAGCGTGGCGGCGAGGCGCCAGGCGTCGCCGCCGCCGACGATGACCGGGCGCAGCTTCTCGCGCTCGGCGAACGCGAGCGCGTCCCGGATCTCGACCGCGCTGTCGGCGAGCAGCAGCACCGGTTCGCGGCGCTCGAGCGCCGGCAGCATCGCTTCCCAGCGCAGGTCCGGCACGCGCACCGTGCCGGCGGCCTTGGCCACGGCGTAGGCGCGCGCGTCGGCGAACGCCTTGGCGAGCGCGTCGCGCTTCTTCTGCTGCGCTTCCTTGGCGCGGTCGCGCGCGGCCTGCGGCAGCCATTCGGGCACGCGGTCGCTCGGCCACGCGACGACTAGGCCGGCGGCCGATTTCACCGTCATCTGTTCGGCCGTCCAGCCGTCCGGCTGCATCAGTGCGGCGCGGCCGGCGATCACGCCGTCGCGGCCGGCGCGCGGCAGGATCAGCGCGCCGGTGACGCCGTTCGCGCGCGCGACCGGCCACAGCTCGGTGTCGGGATTGACCGCGACTTCGGCGCGCACTTCGGGCGTGACCGCGCCGGCCTCGGCCATGTCGTTGGTCGCACGCACGGCCGAGACTTCGGTCAGGCCGAGCACGCTGTTGGCCGCGATCAGGCCGGGGTAGATGCGCTTGCCGGACACGTCGATGCGCTGCGCGTCGGCGGGCGCGTCGACCTTGGCGCCGAGCGCGGCGATGCGGCCGTCGGCGATCAGCAGTTCGCCGCCGGCGATCACGCCGTGGCTGACCGTGTGGAGGTCGGCGCCGTGCAGCAGCACGGGCGCGGCCGGCGTCGCGGCCGTCGCGCTGGCGGCCAGCGCGGCGAGGGCGAGAGCGAGGATCGAGCGCTTCATCAATGGATCTCCTCGTCGGTGCAGACGTCGACCGGTTCGCTGTTGTGGTAGGGCGTGCGCCAGCTGGCCAGGCGGCTGTGCCAGCCGTGCTCGAACAGCTCGGCGGCGGCCTGCTCGGCCGGCGTCGGCTTGTCCTTCGTGCCCTTGTCGGCCTTGGCCAGCGCCTTGACGCGCTCGGGCAGCATCTTGGCGATCAGGCGCGCGCGCTCGGCCTCGATGCGCGCCTGCTCGCGCGCATCGTCGGCGCGGTCGAAATACTTGCGGCCGTCGATCCAGGTCTGTTCCGGATACGCCAGCGTCGACAGCGGGTGCGCGTTCCAGATCACGAAGTCGGCGTCATGGCCGGCTTCGAGCGAACCGATGCGCTGGTCGAGGTGCAGCTGGCGCGCCGGGTTGCGCGTGACGAAGTCGAGCGCCTCGGTCTCGGACAGGCCGCCGTACTTGACCGCCTTGGCGGCCTCGACGTTGAGGCGGCGGCCGAGTTCGTCGGAGTCGGAGTTGAACGAGACGACCACGCCCTGCCGCGCCATCAGCGCGCCGTTGTACGGGATCGCGTCGACGACTTCCATCTTGTACGCCCACCAGTCGCTGAAGGTCGACGCGCCGGCGCCGAGCTTGGCGAGCACGTCGGCGACCTTGTAGCCCTCGAGCACGTGCTGGAACGTCGGCACGATGTGGAAGCGCTCGGCGACGCGCGCGAACGCGAGGATCTCGTCCTGGCGGTAGCTGTGGATCTGCACCAGGCGCTGGCCGGCGAGGATTTCGGCGAGCGCTTCGAGGCGCAGGTCGCGGCGCTGCGGTTCGCCGCCCTTGGCCTTGGCGCGCTCGGCGTAGTCCTGCGCGGCGAGAAAGCTGTCGGTGATGAGCTCCGGCACGCCCATGCGTGTCTGCGGATAGCGCGTGGTGAACGACTCGCCCCAGTTCGCCTGCTTGACGTTCTCGCCGAGCGCGAACTTGATCGTCGGCGTGGCGCCGGCCAGGCGCAGGCCGTCGGCGTCGGCGCCCCAGCGCAGCTTGATGATCTGCGACTGGCCGCCGATCGGGTTGGCCGAGCCGTGCAGCAGCTGCGCCGCGGTGGTGCCGCCGGCGAGCTGGCGGTAGATCGAGATGTCGGTCGGATCGAGCACGTCGCCGATGCGCACTTCGCTGGTCACCGCGTGCGAGCCTTCGTTGACGCCGCGCGCGATCGCGATGTGCGAGTGCGCGTCGATCAGGCCGGGCGTCACGTGCTTGCCGCGGCCGTCGATCTCGAGCGCACCGGTCGGCGCCTTGAGGTCGCGGCCGACGGCGCGCACGCGGCCGTCGACGACGAGCATGTCCGCGTCGTCGAGGCGGCCCTGCGCGCCCTGCGTCCACACCGTCGCGTGGCGCACGACCAGCGCACGCGGCGACGCCGGCGGTTCGGCGCGGCCGTACTCGCCGGCCGGATAGCGCAGCGTGCCGGGCAACGCCGGCTTCGGCGCCGCGGCCGCAGCGGTGCGCGTAGCGGCGCGCTCGCGCGTGCCGACCACGCGCGCCTCGGCGCCGCCGGGCAGCGCGACGCGGCCGCTGAAGCGGTCCGCTTCGAGCGTGGCGACGATCGCGACGCGGTCCTTGCCGCCGACCAGTTCGCCGGGCGGATACAGCAGCATCTGCTGCTCGCCGAGCGTGACCGGGAACGTGGCGTTGCCGGCCTTCGCGTTGAGGCTGGCGAGCTCGCCGGAAATGTCGAGCGCGGCAGGCCCGTTCAGGCCGCTCCAGCTCAGCGTCCAGTGGCCGCGCGGATCGGGCGTGGCGGCGTTGCCGATCACGTAACGCTTGCCGTCGACCCAGGTCTCGTGGATGCGCGCGGTGTCCGAACGGAACAGGTCCGCATCGGCGATCAGGAACTGCGCCTGGCGGCCCGGTTCAAGCGTGCCGAGACGATCGGACACGCCGAGCAGCGCGGCCGGCTGCACGGTCAGCGCAGCGAGCGCGGCAGTTTCGTCGAGGCCCGCGGCGATCGCCTTGCGCAGCGCCGGCCAGAACTGCTCCTCGAGCTTCTTCAGGCCCGCCGCGGTCAGCGCGAACGGCACGCCGGCCTCGGCCAGCACGCGCGCGTTGTACGGCGCCCATTCCCAGTGCTCGAGCTCGGCCAGCGAGACGTCGAGCGCGCGGTCCGGGTCCTCGACCGCGGGCGCCTCGTTGGTCGCCAGCGGCACGATCACCGGCACACCGGCCGCCTTCAGTTCGGCCACGCGGCGGTATTCGTGGCCGTTGCCGGCCAGCGCCAGGCGCAGCTTGAACTCGCGCGCGATCGCCAGCGCACGCGCATAGTCGAGCTCGTCGCTGGTCGCGAAGATCACCGGCTGCTGGTTGCCGACGACCGGCGCAAGCGCGGCCAGCGCAAGGTTCGCCTCGCCACGCTCGGCGCCGGCGTGCCGCGCGGCCCAGGCCGCGTGCTCCTGCTGCCAGCGCGCGTCGAGCAGGGTCTGGCGGATCAGCGCGATCGCGCCCATCAGCGAGCCGGGGTACTCGTCGGACGGCCACGCGCCCTGCTCGAACGCGAGCTGCTGCGCCGCGCGCGGCGCCAGCAGCACCTCGTTCAGGCGCTCGGCGTCGGCGGTGCTGACGAGCGCGCCCTGGCCGCGGAAGATGCCGCTCTGCGGCGTCGACAGCACGCTGGTGAAGCCGAGCCGGCGCAGCTCGCCGGCGCTCTTGGCGTCGGGCTTGAGCTGCTCGGCGAGATCGGTTTCCGGATGCACGAGGCGGTTCCAGTGGCGCGCGCCGGTCGGCGCCGGCGTGACCGCGGCGGCGCGGCGCGCGGGCGCCGCGGCCGCCGCCTCGCTCGCCTCGGCGGGCTGCGCGTAGCGGCTCTGCGCGTCGATGAAGCCGGGATAGACGGTACGCCCGCCGGCGTCGACGACCTGCGCGCCGGCCGGCACGCTCACGCGCGCACCAGCCGCGGCGACGAGGCCGTCCCGCACGAGCAGCGTGCCGTCGTCGACGACGACGCCGGGCTTGATGACCAGGCGCGCATGCGTGATCGCGACGACGCGCGGCGTGCGGTCGCGGATGCCGGCCGGCGGCGTGGTCGACACCTGCGCGTGGCCGGCCGACGCCATTACGGTCAGGACGGTGATGGACAGGACGCGCGCGGACGCGGCGCGCATGCGCTGGAAGGTTCTCATCGGCGGTTTCCCCGGGAGCGACCTCCAAGCATAGCCCGCGCACGAGCGCCCCCCGCGTGGCGAAAGTCACGGCGCGGGCAGGTGCCGCAGGAACGGCTGCAGCCGCGATTGCTCTTGAGCCCTCCCCTTCAAGGGGGTGAGCCGGGATTTCGATCGCTGCCCTCCGGCAGCGATCGCCGGCGAACGGCCGCACAGGGATGTGCGGACCGGACTAGCGAGCGCAGGGACGCGCGAGGGCTTGGGTGGAAATGGCATTCCTGCTCGCCGGGCCGAAAAGCATCGCGGCTGAAGCCGCTCCCACATCCGCCCTGCCGCGCCCGGCGCTCAGGCCACGCGCGGGGACGCGGCGGCGCCGTGCTTGCGCACGATCTGCATCGCGATCTCGAGCGACTGCTCGTAGTTCAGGCGCGGGTCGACCTGCGACTTGTACGCGCGCGCGAGGTCGGTTTCGGTCAGGTCGCGCGCGCCGCCGAGGCATTCGGTGACGTTCTCGCCGGTCAGTTCCAGGTGCACGCCGCCCAGGCGCGTGCCGGCGGCCACGTGCACGTCGAACGCGCGGTCGAGCTCGTCGCGGATGTTGCCGAAGCGGCGCGTCTTGACGCCGGTGCCGAGCGTCTCGGTGTTGCCGTGCATCGGGTCGCACACCCACAGCGGCGTGCGCCCGACGGCCTTGATCGCGGCCAGCAGCGGCGGCAACGCGGCCTCGATCTTGTCCGCGCCCATGCGGTGGATCAGCGTGAGGCGGCCCGGTTCGCGCTCCGGATCGAGCACGTCGGCCAGGCGCAGCAGCTGGTCCGGCGTCACCGACGGGCCGATCTTGACCGCGATCGGGTTGCGGATGCCGCGGAAGTACTCCACGTGCGCGCCGTCGAGCGCAGCCGTGCGCATGCCGATCCACGGATAGTGCGTGGACAGGTTGAACCAGCCGGGCTGGCGCGGCACGCGGCGCGTCAGCGCCTGCTCGTAGTGCAGCACCAGCGCCTCGTGCGAGGTATAGAAGTCCACGCGCTGGAAGCCGCCGAGCGGCGAACCGGCCAGCGTCTCCATGAAGCGCAGCGAATTGCCGATCGCCTCGACCATCTGGCGGTATTCCGCCTGCAGCGGGGAATACTCGACCCAGCCGAGGTCCCAGTACTCGGGGTGGTGCAGGTCGGCGAAGCCGCCATCGACCAGCGCACGCACGAAGTTCATCGTCATCGCCGAGCGCGCGTGGCCGCGGATCAGCCGTTGCGGATCGGCGCGGCGCGCGTCCGCGGTGAACGCGGCGCCATTGACGAGATCGCCGCGGTAACTCGGCAGCGCGACGCCATCGCGCGTCTCGGTGTCGGCCGAGCGCGGCTTGGCGTACTGCCCGGCGAAGCGGCCGACGCGCACGACCGGCAGCTTGAGGCCGTGCACGAGCACCAGGCTCATCTGCAGCATCACCTTGAGGCGGTTGGAGATCAGCGGCGAGGTGCAGTCGTCGAAGCTCTCGGCGCAGTCGCCGCCCTGCAGCAGGAAGCGCCGGCCTTCGGCGGCGTCGGCGAGCAGGCGCTTCAACGCGAGGATCTCCCACGAGGTGACCAGCGGCGGCAGCGCGCGCAACTGCGCCAGCGTGCGCTCGAGTTCGTCGGCGTCGGGGTAGACCGGCTGCTGCGTATGCGGCCGCGAACGCCACGACGACGGCGTCCACTCGGCGGTGTCCAGGACCGGGGTGACGCTGCGCTCGAACGACCTCATGGGGACCACGTATGCTGCATTGCGGAAAAACATCATGCCACACGCGCGGCGACGCGCCTATCGGCACATCGCACGCATGCGACGTCAGGCCTGCGTGCGCGCGCGGAAACCGGCCCACAGCGCGCCGCCGCCGAGCAGCACGAACCAGATCAGCGACCACGCCGGCATGGTCAGGCCGAGGAAGGTCCAGCTGATCTCGCCGCAGTCGCCGGTCGCCATGAACGCCTTCTTGATCGCCTCGGCGACCGGGAACGCGTCGAGCAGGTAGTTGAGGCCCGGGCCACAGCCGGCCATCAGCGGGTCCTTCGGGGAGAACTGCACGATCAGGTGCCGCACCGCGACCACCGAGCCAATCACAGCGGCCAGCGCGACCAGCAGCGCGTAGACGCGGCGGCCGACTGCGCGCGGAGCGTGCACGGCGCCCGCGATGAACACAAGCCCCATCGCGATGAACGCCACGCGCTGGAAGATGCACTTCGGGCATGGCTCGACGCCCATCTGGAACTGCTCGAACAGGGCATAGGCGAGCAGCCCGAGGCACGCCAGGGCACCCAACGCAAACTGCGCACGGAACGGCCACGCGAACGGATTCCAGGTCATTGCATTCACCGCTGAAGGAAAGGAGAAAGGATACCCCGGCGCCGCGCAGCGGCGTGAAGTGCGCGCGCTGGCCCGGGACGAAAGGCAGACCGCGGCGTCGCGCCAAAGTGCCGTGGCGCGACGGCCGGCGCGACGCAATGCCACGATGACCGCGCCGCCACCCGCGAAACATCGGGCGGGGCGGCGCGCGGCGCCGAGGCGCCGCGATGGTGAGCCGCGCGTCTCGCGTCAGCGGGGCGGCTGCGGACGCCGGAAACAAAAAAGCCCCGGCGAACCGGGGCTTCTTCTTCAAACCGGTGGCGCGAGGACTTCAGTCCGCCGCTTCCTCGGTCGCCTCGACGCGCGGGCGATCGACCAGCTCGACGTAGGCCATCGGCGCATTGTCGCCGACGCGGAAGCCGCACTTGAGCAGGCGCAGGTAGCCGCCCTTGCGCTCGCGGTAGCGCGGGCCGAGCTCGACGAACAGCTTGCCGACCGCTTCCTTGTCGCGCAGGCGCGCGAACGCGAGGCGGCGGTTGGCGACGCTGTCGGTCTTGGCCAGCGTGATCAGCGGCTCGGCGACGCGGCGCAGTTCCTTCGCCTTCGGCAGGGTCGTGCGGATCAGCTCGTGCTTGAACAGCGACGCGGCCATGTTCTTGAACATCGCCTCGCGGTGGCTGCTCGTGCGGTTGAGCTTGCGACCGGACTTCATGTGGCGCATGGGTGGATTCCTCTATCTCGATTGTTATGAGAGACCGGCGCCTGTGTCCGGTTTCCCGCGGATACCCGCTGATAGTCAGCCTTGTTTGGAACGGGCTGTTCTTTGGAAGTGCGGCCATGGATGGCCGCTTCGGGACTTCAACGAAGACGCTGACGCATCCTCACGCGGCCAACCTAGCCGCAGCGGCGATCAGGGATGATCGCACAAGTAAACCGCGGCCATGGACGCCAAAGGTCGTGCACGGCCGCGGAGAAACACATCAACCCAACTGCATGCCGTGGGCCAGGCCCGGCGGCGGCCAGCTTTCCAGCTTCATGCCGAGCTGCAGACCGCGCTGGAACAGCACGTCCTTGATCTCGGTCAGCGACTTCTTGCCGAGGTTCGGCGTCTTGAGCAGTTCGACTTCGGTCTTCTGCACCAGGTCGCCGATGTAGTAGATGCTCTCGGCCTTGAGGCAGTTGGCCGAACGCACGGTCAGCTCGAGGTCGTCGATCGGACGCAGCAGCACCGGGTCGACGCCGCCCTTGTCGGCCTTCGCATCGGCGCTCTCGCGGCGGCTGAAGTCGCCGAACACGCTGATCTGGTCCTGCAGGATCTCGGCGGCCTTGCGCACAGCCTCCTCGGCATCGATCGCACCATTGGTCTCGATGTCGAGCACGAGCTTGTCGAGGTCGGTACGCTGCTCCAGACGCGCGCTGTCGACGTTGTAGGCGACGCGGCGGACCGGGCAGAACGAGGCATCGAGCTGCAGGCGACCGATCGGACGCGCTTCATCGTCCGGCAGGCGGCGGGCAGTGGCCGGCTGGTAGCCGACGCCGCGCGCGACCTTCAGGCGCATGTTCAGCGCGATGTCCTTGGTCAGGTGGCAGATCACGTGCTCGGGGTTGACGATCTCGACCGTGTGATCGACCTTGATGTCGCCGGCGGTCACCACGCCCTTGCCCTTCTTGCTGAGCGTGAGCGTGGTCTCGTCGGTGCCGTGCAGGCGGATGGCGACGTCCTTGAGGTTCAGCAGGACCTCGATGACGTCCTCCTGCAGGCCTTCCAGCGTCGTGTACTCGTGCAGCACGCCGTCGATTTCGACCTCGATGATCGCGCTGCCGGGAATGGACGACAGCAGCACACGGCGCAGCGCATTGCCGAGCGTGTGGCCGAAGCCGCGCTCGAGCGGCTCGACGACGACCTTGGCCCGGTTCGCGCCCACGCGCTCGACGTGGATGCCGCGCGGACGCAGCACGTTGGTAGACGATCCCGTCATATGAGGTAACTCCAAGAATCCGAGAGGATTCCTAAGTGGTGTATTTGCCGCGGAAAACCAGTACCGGCTCTCTTACTTCGAGTACAGCTCGATGATCAGGCTTTCGTTGATGTCCGACGGCAGGTCGGCGCGCTCGGGCAGCGCCTTGAACAGGCCGGTCGCCTTCTTAGCATCGACCTCGATCCACGACGGCACCAGGTCCATCTGCTGCGCGACGGTCAGGGCCTCCTGCACGCGCAACTGGCTCTTGGCGCCTTCGGTCAGCGCGATCTCGTCGCCCGGACGCACCTGGTAGGACGGCAGGTTGACCTTCTTGCCGTTGACACGGACCGCCGCGTGCGAGACGAGCTGGCGAGCCTGGGCGCGCGTGACCGCGAAGCCCATGCGGAAAACGACGTTGTCCAGACGCCCTTCGAGCAGGCGCAGCAGGTTCTCGCCGGCATTGCCCTTCTGGCTGGAGGCCTTCTTGTAGTACGAGCTGAACTGGCGCTCGAGCACGCCGTAGATGCGCTTGACCTTCTGCTTCTCGCGCAGCTGGACGCCGTAGTCCGACAGGCGGCCGCGCTTGGCGCCGGCGGCGCCGTGCTGGCCGGGCTTCTGCTCCAGCTTGCACTTCGAGTCGATCGCGCGCGCGGGGCTCTTGAGGCTGAGGTCGGCGCCTTCACGGCGCGCGAGCTTGCAGGTGGGTCCGATATAACGAGCCATGTGAGTGTTCCCTTAGACGCGACGCTTCTTCGGCGGACGGCAACCGTTGTGCGGGATCGGCGTCACGTCGATGATGTTGGTGACCTTGTAGCCCGCGTTGTTGAGCGCGCGGACGGCGGATTCACGGCCCGGGCCCGGGCCCTTGATGCGCACTTCGACGGTCTTGATGCCGTAGTCGGCAGCGGCGCGCGCGGCCTTGTCGGCGGCGACCTGCGCCGCGAACGGCGTCGACTTGCGCGAGCCACGGAAGCCCGCGCCGCCGGCGGTCGCCCACGACAGCGCATTGCCCTGACGGTCCGTGATCGTGACCACGGTGTTGTTGAATGAGGCCTGCACGTGGGCGACGGCGTCCGTCACCACGCGCTTGGCTTTCTTCTTGGTCTTGACTGCAGCCGGCTTGTTCATGGGTCCGGAGTGTCCTCTTACTTCTTGATGGCGCGACGCGGGCCCTTGCGGGTGCGAGCGTTGGTACGGGTGCGCTGGCCGCGCAGCGGCAGGCCGCGGCGATGGCGCAGGCCACGGTAGCTGCCCAGGTCGATCAGGCGCTTGATCGACATGCCGACCTCGCGACGCAGGTCGCCCTCGACGATGAACTTGGCGATCTCGTGGCGCAGCTTGTCGACCTCGGCCTCGGCCAGGTCCTTGATCTTGGTGGCCGGGTTCACGCCGGCATCGGCGCAGACCTTCTTCGCGCGCGAACGGCCGACGCCGAAAATGCTCTGCAGGCCGATCACGACATGCTTCTGAACCGGCAGATTGACACCCGCAATGCGTGCCATGCTTGTTGATCTCCGAAAAAACTTCTTAAATGCGCAGGGAACTTGACATTATAGCGGGAGCGGCCCCTCCGGAAAACCCCCGGTGCAAGGCCGCGCCCGATGCAGCTGGTACGCTCAACGGCCGCGCAGATTCGCCTTCTTGAGCAAGCTTTCGTACTGATGCGAGACCAGGTGTGCCTGGACCTGCGCGGTGAAATCCATCACGACCACGACCACGATGAGGAGGGACGTGCCGCCGAAGTAGAACGGCACGTGCCAGGCGTTGCGCAGAACGTCCGGCACCAGGCAGACCGCAACCAGGTACAGGGCGCCGGCACCGGTCAGGCGAGTCAGCACGCCGTCGATGTAGTCGGCGGTCGCCTTGCCCGGACGCAGGCCGGGGATCAGCGCGCCGGAGCGCTTGAGGTTGTCCGCGGTCTCCTGCGAATTGAACGTCAGCGCCGTGTAGAAATACGCGAACACGATGATCAGCAACGCGTAGATCAGCATGTGCAGCGGCTCGCCCGGGCCCAGCGCGGCGGTCAGGCGCTGCAGCCAGACCACGTCGCTGGAGCCGCTGAACCAGGTCGCGGCCGTCGCCGGGAACATCAGCAGCGACGAGGCGAAGATCGGCGGGATCACGCCGGCCATGTTGATCTTGAGCGGCAGGTGCGAGCTCTGGTTCATGTACGCCTTGCCGGCGCCGCCCTGGCGCCGCGCATAGTTCACGGTGATGCGGCGCTGGCCGCGCTCCATGAACACGACGAACATGGTCACTGCCACGACGATCGCGAACACGATCAGCACGCGCAGGATCGGCAGCTCGCCGGTCTGCGCCATGCCCAGCGTATGCACGACCGCCGCCGGCAGGCCGGCGACGATGCCGGCGAAGATCAGCAGCGAGATGCCGTTGCCGATGCCGCGCTCGGTGATCTGCTCGCCAAGCCACATCAGGAACATCGTTCCCGCCGTCAGGCCGACCACCGTGGTGAGCACGAAGCTCGGACCCGGCGCGTACACCACGCCCTGCTGCAACTGCAGCATGGTGGCGACGCCGAACGACTGGAAGATCGCCAGGCCCAGCGTGCCGAAGCGTGTATAGGTCGTCAGCTTGCGCCGACCCGACTCGCCTTCCTTGCGCAGCGCCTGCCAGCTCGGAATCACCGAGGCGAACATCTGCACGATGATCGACGCCGAGATGTACGGGATCACGCCGAGCGCGAACACCGACATGCGGCTCAGCGCGCCGCCGGAGAACATGTTGAACATGTCGAGCAGGCCACCCGCCTTGCCAACCAGCTCGGCCATCCGCGCCGGGTCGACGCCCGGCAGCGGAATGAACGAACCAAGCCGGTAGACGACCAGCGCGCCGATCACGAACAGCAAACGCTGCTTGAGCTCGGTCAGCTTGCCGAGCGACGCCAGCGGATTGGTCTGCGAGGCCACTCGCTTACTCCACGCTGCCGCCGGCAGCTTCGATTGCCGCCTTCGCGCCCGCGGTGACGGCGACGCCCTTCAGCTTGACCGCGCGCTTGATCTCGCCCTTGAGGACGATCTTGGCGCGCGCGGCGCGTGTTTCGACCAGTCCCGCCGCCTTGAGCGTGTCGAAGTCGACGATGTCGGCCTTCAGCGCATCGAGCTGGTACAGCAGGACCTCGCAGGCCTCGTGGGCCTTGCGCGAGCGGAAGCCGACCTTCGGCAGGCGGCGCTGCAGCGGCATCTGGCCGCCTTCGAAACCGGCCTTGACCTTGCCCTTGCCGGAACGCGCGTACTGGCCCTTGTGGCCGCGACCCGCGGTCTTGCCGAGACCGGAGCCGATGCCGCGACCGACACGAACGCGCTCCTTGCGGGCGCCGGCAGCGGGCTTGAGAGTGTTGAGACGCATGTGGATCTACTCCCGTAGTGGTGCGCCTTACGCGCCTTCTTCGATGCGGACGAGGTAGCTGACCTGATTGATCAGGCCGCGCACCGACGGCGAATCCTTCAACTCGCGCACGTCGTTGAGCTTGCGCAGACCGAGCGCGCGGACGCTCACGCGATGGCGCTCCTGGCAGCTGTTGGGACTCTTGAACAGCCGCACGCGGATCGTCTTGCTTTCCGTTGCCTGGGTCTTAGCCATTGCCGAGCACCTCATCGACCGTCTTGCCACGCTTGGACGCGATGCGCTCCGGGGAGACCATCGCCTTCAAGCCATTGATCGTCGCACGCACCAGATTGATCGGGTTGCGCGAACCGACGGCCTTCGCCAGGACATTCTTGACGCCGACCACCTCAAGCACGGCGCGCATGGCACCGCCCGCGATCACGCCGGTACCTTCCGACGCCGGCTGCATGAAGACCTTGGCCGCGCCGTGGTTGGCCTTGACCGCGTGGTACAGCGTGCCGTTGTCGAGCTGGATGTGGACCATGCCCTTGCGTGCGCGCTCCATTGCCTTGGAGATCGCGACCGGCACTTCGCGCGCCTTGCCATAACCGAAGCCGACACGGCCAGCGCCGTCGCCGACCACGGTCAGCGCCGTAAAGCTCATCTGGCGGCCGCCCTTGACGGTCTTCGCCACGCGGTTCACGGCGATCAGCTTCTCGAGGAAGCCGTCGCTGTTCTCACGTTCGTTGGTGTTCGCCATGTTTCACCTGTGATGCCGCCCGTTGGCCCGGTGCGGACTTTTGCTTGCGGCGTGGCCGCTTGGAGTTGTGTTGTTGCCGTGATGCGGGATTCGGGATTGGGGGTCCGGCAAGGCCGGCTAGCTCCCGACGAATCCCGAATCCCAGCGCTTAGAACTTCAATCCCGCCTCGCGCGCGGCATCCGCCAAGGCCTGGATGCGGCCGTGGTAGCGGTAGCCCGAACGGTCGAACGCGACCTTGTCGATGCCGGCCTTCAGCGCGAGCTCGGCCACGGCCTTGCCCACCGCCGCCGCCGCCACCTTGTTCTTCGTGCCGGACAACCCCTCGGCGAGGCCCTTCTGCACGGTCGAGGCCGCGGCGATGACCTTGGCGCCGTCCGCCGTCAGCACCTGCGCGTAGATGTGCTGCGAGCTGCGATGCACGCTCAGGCGCGGCACGCCGAGGGTGCGGATATGGGCGCGCGTGCTCTTGGCGCGGCGCAGTCTTGCGATGTTCTTTTCCACTGTCGTTCTCCGTGAAGCTGAAAGCTCTGTCGAAAAGTCCGGCCATCGAAGGCCGGGCTCCTGCGGGGTACCCGCATCAAGCCTTCTTGGCTTCCTTCAACGTGATCTGTTCGCCCGAGTAACGCACGCCCTTGCCCTTGTAGGGTTCCGGCGGACGGAACGCGCGGATCTTGGCAGCAACCTCGCCGACGGCCTGCTTGTCGGCGCCCTTGATCAAGATCTCGGTCTGCGCCGGCACTTCGATGGTGATGCCTTCCGGCGCCTTGAACACGACCGGGTGCGAGAAGCCGAGCGTCAGGTTCAGGTCCTTGCCCGCCATCGCGGCGCGATAACCGACGCCGACGAGTTCGAGCTTGCGCACGTAGCCCTCGCTGACGCCCGTGACCATGTTGTTGATCAGGGCGCGCGCGGTGCCGGCCATCTTGGTGGCGTCGGCGCTGCGGGCATGCAGCTTGATTTCACCGCCGTCGACGGCGACGTCGACACCGGCCGGCGCGGCCAGCGCGAGGGTGCCCTTCGGGCCCTTCACGGTGATCGCATCGGACTTGACCTGGCACTCGACGCCCTTGGGCAGCGAAATGGGTTTCTTGGCAACGCGTGACATGGAGTTCGTCTCCCTGATCAGGCGACCAGACCGATGACTTCGCCGCCCAGGCCCTTCTTGCGGGCTTGCGCGTCGGTCATGATCCCGGACGAGGTGGACACGATGGAGATGCCCAGGCCATTCAGGACCTTGGGCAGCTCGGCCTTGCCGCGGTACACGCGCAGGCCCGAGCGGCTCACGCGCTGGATGCGCTCGATGACCGGCTTGCCTTCGTGGTACTTGAGGGCGATCTCGAGGACCGGCTTGCCCTCGTTGGACGTGGTCTGGACGTCGGCGATGTAGCCTTCATCCTTCAACAGGCCGGCGATCGCCTGCTTCACGCGCGACGACGGCATCGAAACGGTCCGCTTGCCCATGGCCTGCGCATTGCGGATGCGCGTGAACATGTCGGCGATGGGATCAGTCATGCTCATGATTACTTCCTTCCAGCATCGATATCCCGGGCCCGCGGCAGCGCCGCGGAACCCGAAAAGGGGGTTATGTTACCAGCTTGCCTTGCGCAGGCCAGGCACGTCGCCACGCATGGTCGCCTCGCGCAGCTTGTGGCGCGCCAGACCGAACTTGCTGTAGACGCCACGCGAGCGGCCGGTCAGCTCGCACCGATTGCGCTGGCGCGCGGGGCTCGAGTCGCGCGGCATCTTCTGCAGCTTGACCACCGCCGCCATCTTCTCGTCGTACGAGGCGGTCGTGCTGGAGACGAGCGCCTTCAGCTCCGCCCGCTTGGCGGCATGACGCTTGACCAGCTTGGCGCGCTTGGTCTCGCGATTCACCATCGATTTCTTGGCCATGCTCTTTCCTCGCGGATCAGTTGCGGAACGGGAAGCTGAAGGCTTCGAGCAACGCCCTGGCTTCCTCGTCGGTGCGCGCGGTGGTGGTGATCGAGATGTCCATGCCGCGCAGCGCGTCGATCTGGTCGAAATCGATCTCCGGGAAGATGATCTGTTCCTTGACGCCCATGTTGAAGTTGCCACGGCCGTCGAACGAACGCCCCGAGATGCCGCGGAAGTCACGCACGCGCGGCAGCGAGATGTTGATCAGGCGATCAAGGAACTCGTACATCTGCGCGCGGCGCAGCGTCACCTTGCAGCCGATCGGCCAGTTCTCGCGGATCTTGAACGTGGCGTGCGCTTTACGCGTCATCGTCACGATCGGCTTCTGGCCCGCGATCTTCGCCATGTCGGCGACCGCGTTCTCCAGAATCTTCTTGTTGCCGACCGCCTCGCCCACGCCCATGTTCAGCGTGATCTTGGACAGGCGCGGGACCTGCATCGGGTTGGTGTACTTGAAGCGATCGGTCAGCTTCTGCGTGACCTGCTCTTTGTAGAACTTTTCAAGGCGCGTCGTCATCGCAGCGGACCTCAAGCGTCAACCACTTCGCCGGTCGGACGGAACACGCGGACCTTGCGCCCATCCTCGAGCGTCTTGAAGCCCACGCGCTCACCCTTGCCGGTGGCGGTGTTGAACAGCATTACGTTGGAGATGTGGATCGCGGCCTCGCGCTCGACGATTCCGCCAGGCTGGTTGGCCTGCGGATTCGGCTTGGTATGGCGCTTGACCAGGTTGACGTTCTGCACGAACACGGAATCACCCGTGACGCGCGTCACCTCGCCCCTCTGACCCTTGTTCTTGCCGGCGATCACCAGGACCTGGTCGCCCTTGCGGATACGGTTCATGGCATCGACCTCGTTACAGTACTTCCGGCGCGAGCGACACGATCTTCATGAAACGTTCGCCGCGCAGCTCGCGCGTGACCGGTCCGAAGATGCGGGTGCCGATCGGCTCGAGCTTGTTGTTCAACAGGACGGCGGCATTGCCGTCGAAGCGGATCAGCGAACCGTCAGCGCGACGCACGCCCTTGCGGGTGCGCACCACGACGGCGTCATAGACCTCGCCCTTCTTCACCTTGCCGCGCGGGATCGCGTCGCGCACGGAAACCTTGATCACGTCGCCGATCTGCGCATAACGGCGCTTGGAACCACCCAGCACCTTGATGCACATCAGTTCACGTGCGCCGCTGTTGTCCGCCGCGGCAAGCGTGGTCTGCATCTGGATCATGTCGCTCTCTCCTTCAGCCCCACGCTCAGGCTTCTGCGCGCGTGACGATCTTCACGACGCGCCAGTTCTTGGTCTTCGACAGCGGACGGCATTCCGCAATGCGGACGACGTCGCCTTCCTTGCACTCGCCGGCTTCGTCGTGCGCGTGGACCTTGGTCGACCGGCGCACGATCTTGCCGTACAGCGGATGCGGCACCTGGCGCTCGAGCAGGACGGTCACGGTCTTGGCCATCTTGTTGCTGACGACGCGCCCCTCGAGGGTGCGCTGGGTCTTTTCGTTGTCGCTCATGTCACTGTCCCTGCTTCTGCGTGCCGAGCAGGTGCTTGACCTGCGCGATCTCGCGGCGGACGCGGCCGAACTGATGGGTCTGCGTCAGCTGGCCGGAGCCTTTCTGCATGCGCAGGTTGAACTGCTCGCGACGCAGTTCGACGAGGTGCTCGGCGAGCTGCTGCGCGTTCTTCTGGCGGAGTTCTTTCAGTTCCATCACAGCACCGTCCGGGCCACGAATTGAGTCTGCACCGACAGCTTGGCCGCGGCCAGGCGGAACGCCTCGCGCGCCTCGTTCTCGGCGATGCCTTCGATCTCGTACAGCATGCGGCCCGGCTGGATCGGGGCCACCCAGTACTCGACGTTGCCCTTGCCGTTACCCATTCGGACTTCGATCGGCTTCTTCGAGATCGGCTTGTCCGGGAACACGCGGATCCAGAGCTTGCCGCCGCGCTTGACGTAGCGCGTGATGCAGCGGCGAGCAGCCTCGATCTGGCGCGCGGTCAGGTGACCGTGGGTGGTCGCCTTCAGGCCGAATTCGCCGAAGCTGACCTTGGTCGCGACATAGGACAGGCCACGATTGCGGGCTTTCTGTACCTTGCGGTATTTGGTGCGCTTGGGTTGCAGCATGACTTATGCTCCCGCCTTCGGCGCGCGGCGCTGCGGACGCTCTTCCGCCGCCTCGGCCTTGGCTTCCTGCTGAGACGCGTGCAGGTCGAAGATCTCACCCTTGTAGACCCACACCTTCACGCCGATGATGCCGTACGTGGTCTTCGCTTCGGCGAAGCCGTAGTCGATGTCCGCACGCAGCGTATGCAGCGGCACGCGGCCCTCGCGGTACCACTCCGAACGCGCGATCTCGGCGCCGTTGAGGCGGCCGCCGACGTTGACCTTGATGCCGAGCGCGCCCAGGCGCATCGCATTCTGCACCGCGCGCTTCATCGCACGGCGGAACATGATGCGGCGCTCGAGCTGCTGTGCGATCGACTCGGCAACCAGCTGTGCATCGAGCTCGGGCTTGCGCACCTCGGACACGTTGATGTGTGCCGGAACACCCATCACCGCGCTGACTTCCTTGCGCAGCTTCTCGATGTCCTCACCCTTCTTGCCGATCACCACGCCCGGGCGGGCGGTGTGGATCGTCACGCGCGCGGTCTTCGCCGGACGCTCGATCAGGATCTTGGAGATGCCGGCCTGAGCGAGCTTCTTCTTCAGCAGCTCGCGCACCTTGAGATCGGCACCCAGATACTCGGCGTATTCGCGCTTGTTCGCGAACCACTTCGAATTCCAGTCCTTGGCGATGCCAAGGCGAATGCCGGTGGGATGAACTTTGTGACCCATCGTTGTCGTCCTGTGCCTTATTCGCCGACAACCACGGTGATGTGGCTGGTGCGCTTGGAGATGCGGGACCCGCGACCCTTGGCGCGTGCATGCATGCGCTTGATGATCGCACCCTCGTCGACGAAGATCCGGCTGACCTTCAGCTCGTCGACGTCCGCACCGAGGTTGTTCTCGGCATTGGCGACCGCCGACAGCAGCACCTTCTTGATCAGGTGAGCCGCCTTCTTGTCGCTGAAGGCGAGCAGGTTGGTGGCCCGGCCGACCGCGAGACCGCGCACCTGATCGGCGACCAGGCGGGCCTTCTGCGGGGAAATGCGCGCGCTGCGCAGGATAGCTTTGGCTTCCATCGTGCTCACCGTCACTTCTTGCCTTCAGAGGCCTTCTTGTCGCCACCATGGCCCTTGAAAGTGCGCGTGATCGCGAACTCGCCGAGCTTGTGGCCGACCATGTTTTCGTTGACCAGCACGGGGACGTGCTGGCGGCCGTTGTGGATCGCGAGCGTGTAGCCCACCATCTCCGGCACGATCATCGAACGACGCGACCAAGTCTTGATCGGCTTCTTCGTGGTGCCCGCGGTCTCCACCTTCTTCATCAGGTGGTGGTCGACGAACGGACCTTTCTTCAGTGAACGAGCCATGGCTTAACCCCTGCGATCGCGGACGATGAACTGCGTCGTGCGCTTGTTCTTGCGTGTCTTGTAACCCTTGGTCGGCATGCCCCACGGCGACACCGGGTGCGGGTTGCCCTGGCCAGCCTTGGCCTCGCCACCGCCGTGCGGATGGTCGACCGGGTTCATCGCCGCGCCGCGAACGGTCGGGCGGACACCACGCCAGCGGCTGGCGCCGGCCTTGCCGAGCTTCTCCAGGTTGTGCTCGGAGTTGCCGACTTCGCCGATGGTCGCACGGCACTCGGCCGGGACCTTGCGCATCTCGCCCGAACGCAGGCGCAGCGTCGCGTAACCCTGTTCGCGGGCGACCAGCTGCGCCGAGGCACCGGCCGAACGCGCGATCTGCGCGCCCTTGCCCGGTTTCATCTCGATGCAATGCACGGTCGAGCCGATCGGGATGTTGCGCAACGGCAGCGAGTTGCCGACCTTGATCGGCGCGTCGTGGCCGCTCATCAGCTGGTCGCCGACCTTGGCGCCCTTCGGCGCGATGATGTAGCGACGCTCGCCGTCGACGAAGCACAGCAGCGCGATGTGCGCGGTGCGGTTCGGATCGTACTCGATGCGCTCGATGCGGCAGGCAATGCCTTCCTTGTCGCGCTTGAAGTCGATGACGCGGTAATGCTGCTTGGAGCCGCCGCCCTTGTGACGGGTGGTGATGCGGCCGTAGTGGTTGCGGCCACCGGTCTTGGACTGCGACTCGACCAGCGGCGCGTACGGCGCGCCCTTGTGCAGGCCCGGCGTCGACACGCGCACGACGGCGCGACGTCCGGCGGAGGTGGGTTTAACTGTAATCAGTGCCATGTTTTGATTTCCTGATTTCCATGGACGCTCGCGCGCCCATAGCCACCTTTAGGCCTTGGCCGTCACGTCGATGGTCTGGCCATCGGCGAGGCGCACATAAGCCTTGCGCTTGTTGCTGCGGGTGCCGGCGCGGTTACGGAACGACCGGGCCTTGCCCTTCAGGTTGACCAGGTTGACGGCCTGCACCTGGACGTTGAACAGGCCTTCGACGGCCGCCTTCACGTCGGCGCGCGTCGCGGTCGGCGCAACCTCGAACACGTATTGATTGATTTCCTGCAGGCGCGCGCTCTTTTCGGAAATGTGCGGCGCGCGCAGCACGCCCAGAAGACGCTCGTTCATGCCAGCCACTCCTCGATGCGCTTGAGCGATTCGACGGTCATCACGACCTTGTCCGCGCCGACCAGGCTGACCGGATCCAGGCCCGCGACGTCGACGACATGCACATACGGCACGTTGCGCGCGGCCAGGAAGAGCGCCTCGGGCGCATTCTCCGCGACCAGGACGACGCGACCGCCGGCTTCCAGCTCGCCGAGCTTGCCGACCAGCTGCTTGGTCTTCGGCTGCTCGATGCCGAACGACTCGACCAGCGAGATGCGGCCCTGGCGGTTCAGCTCGGACAGGATCGAAACCATCGCGCCGCGGTACATCTTGCGGTTGATCTTCTGCTCGAAGCTGCGCGGCTTGGCCGCGAACGTCACGCCACCGCCCGTGAAGATCGGCGCCTTCAACGCGCCGTGACGCGCACCGCCGCCCTTCTGCTTCTTGGACTTCTTGGTCGTGCCGCTGACTTCGGAGCGGGTCTTCTGCGCCTTCGTACCGGCGCGCGCGGCGTTGCGGTACGCGACGACGACCTGATGCACGAGGTCTTCGCGGAATTCCTTGCCGAAGACCGCCTCGGAGATGGCGACGGGCTTGGCGCCAATGACGTTGAGTTCCATGGCGTCCTCCTTACTTGGCCTTGACAGCCGGACGGATGATGACGTTGCCGCCCGGCGCACCCGGCACCGCGCCCTTGACCGCGATCAGATGACGCTCGGTGTCGATCTTGACGACCTCGAGGTTCATCGACGAACGGTTCACATTGCCCATGTGGCCGGCCATCTTCTTGCCCGGGAACACGCGGCCCGGCGTCTGACGCTGGCCGATCGAGCCCGGCGAACGGTGCGACAGCGAGTTGCCGTGCGTCGCATCGCCCATCGTGAAGTGATGGCGCTTGATCGTGCCCTGGAAGCCCTTGCCCTTACTGACGCCGGACACGTCGACCTTCTGGCCGACCGTGAACACTTCGTCCGCCTTCAGCTCGCCGCCGACCGCGAACTTGCCCAGCTCGCCCGCTTCGACGCGGAACTCCCACAGGCCACGCCCGCCTTCGACCTTCGCCTTCGCGTAGTGACCAGCCAGCGGCTTGTTGATCAGCGCAGCGCGCTTCGCGCCCGCGGTGACCTGGATAGCGCTATAGCCGTCGACTTCGACAGTCTTCACCTGCGTCACGCGGTTCGGCGTCGCCTCGATCAGCGTCACCGGCACCGAACGACCATCTTCGGTAAAGACGCGGCTCATGCCGCATTTACGACCTACCAACCCGATACTCATCGTCGTATCCCGTTACCTAACTACGTGCATCAATGCAGCTTGATCTGGACGTCGACACCGGCCGCGAGGTCGAGCTTCATCAGCGCGTCCACGGTCTTGTCATTCGGATCGACGATGTCCAGCACGCGCTTGTGCACGCGCGTCTCGTATTGGTCGCGCGCATCCTTGTCGGCATGCGGCGACACCAGAATGGTGTAGCGCTCGATCTTGGTCGGCAGCGGGATGGGACCGAGCACCTGAGCGCCGGTACGCTTCGCCGTCTCGACGATTTCGCTCGCCGAACGATCGATCAAGCGATGATCGAACGCCTTGAGCCGGATACGAATCTTCTGGTCCGCCATTACCGTGTCCTAATCTGAAAGAACGCCATTCATCGACGACGGGACTCACTGGCCCCGCCCGCCACAACCCAGGTGGGCGCGGCCCTTGCTTCCATTTTCGCAACTACGAAAACTTGGGCGGGCCGGAACCGGCTCGCCCAAGCTTGAATCAATCAAGCAACGCGCCACGCGGGCCAAGCCCCGCGACTGTTGCAACCGGCCTCCCTGCCCGCGAACTCGAAGCACATCCTGTGCCTCATTTCGCTTTCGTTCGCCGCCCGATGATTTAACCAAGGCAGCGGTGAGTCGTCTAGTATAACCGGGTGCTTCACCAATGTGAAGTCTTTCCGGAGTCGGAGAACCGGGATCCTTTGCGGATCCCGACTCCCTGATCAGTCCAGACTTCTTACTGGATGATCTTCGCCACCACGCCGGCGCCGACGGTACGGCCACCTTCGCGGATCGCGAAG
>JAACZU010000006.1 GCA_009996615.1 Rhodanobacteraceae bacterium
GCCGGCGATCGCTGCCCGACGGCAGCGATCGAAAGCCCGGCTCACCCCCTTGAAGGGGAGGGCTTAAAGCGCAAGCGCAAAAGCAGATCGCTGACTCGGCCCGCTCAGGCCACCACCACCGGAATCTTGCCGATCTTCGCCTGCCACTGGCGCGGGCCGGTCTGGTGCACCGACTCGCCGCTCGAATCGACCGCGACGGTGACCGGCATGTCCTTGACCTCGAATTCGTAGATCGCCTCCATGCCGAGGTCGGCGAAGCCGACCACGCGCGCGGCCTTGATCGCCTTCGAGACGAGATACGCCGCGCCGCCGACCGCCATCAGGTAGGCCGACTTGTGCTTGCGGATCGCCTCGATCGCGGCCGGGCCGCGCTCGGCCTTGCCGACCATGCCGAGCAGGCCGGTTTCGCTGAGCACCTGTTCGGTGAACTTGTCCATGCGCGTGGCGGTGGTCGGGCCGGCCGGGCCGACCACTTCGTCGCGCACCGGATCGACCGGGCCGACGTAGTAGATGAAGCGGCCCTTGAGGTCGACCGGCAGCGGCTCGCCCTTGTTCAGCATGTCGACCATGCGCTTGTGCGCGGCGTCGCGGCCGGTCAGGAGCTTGCCGTTGAGCAGCAGGGTCTGGCCCGGCTTCCAGCTCGCCACGTCTTCCGGCGTGACCGTGTCGAGGTCGACGCGCGTGCCCTTGGAGGCGTCGTAGGTCAGCTGCGGCCAGTCCTCCAGCGAGGGCGGCTCGAGCGCGACCGGGCCGGAGCCGTCGAGCGTGAAGTGCGCATGGCGCGTCGCCGCGCAGTTCGGGATCAGCGCGACCGGCAGGTTCGCCGCGTGGGTCGGGTAGTCCTTGACCTTGACGTCGAGCACCGTGGTCAGGCCACCCAGGCCCTGCGCGCCGATGCCGAGCGCGTTGACCTTCTCGTACAGCTCCAGGCGCAGTTCCTCGGCGCGGTTCGACGCGCCGCGCGCCTTCAGCTCGTTGATGTCGATCGGCTCCATCAGCGCCTCCTTGGCCAGCAGCATCGCCTTCTCGGCGGTGCCGCCAATGCCGATGCCGAGCATGCCCGGCGGGCACCAGCCGGCGCCCATCGTCGGCACGGTCTTCAGCACCCAGTCGACGATCGAATCGGACGGATTCAGCATCGCGAACTTGCTTTTCGCCTCCGAGCCGCCGCCCTTGGCCGCGACGATCACGTCGACCGTGTTGCCCGGCACGACCTTCATGTTGACCACCGCCGGCGTGTTGTCCTTCGTGTTCTGGCGCTTGCCGGCCGGATCGGCCAGCACGCTCGCGCGCAGCTTGTTGTCCGGATGGTTGTAGGCGCGCCGCACGCCCTCGTTGACCATGTCCTCGAGGCTCATCGTCGCATCGGCCCAGCGCACGTCCATGCCGATCTCGAGGAACACGGTGACGATGCCGGTGTCCTGGCAGATCGGCCGATGGCCCTCGGCACACATGCGCGAGTTGATCAGGATCTGCGCCATCGCCTCCTTCGCGGCCGGCGATTCCTCGCGCTCGTAGGCGGCGGCGAGGCCCTTGATGTAGTCGACCGGGTGGTAGTAGCTGATGTACTGCAGCGCGTCGGCGACGGACTGGATGAGGTCTTCTTGCTTGATCGTGGTCATGGGCGAGTGCGGGAGCAGGGCGATAACCGCCTATTTTCGATGATGCGGGGCAGCATGGGAAATCGACGCCGGCTATGCCCGGTCCCTCACAGCGCGTCGTAACCGGTCTTCAGGATCAGCGCGCCGACCACCGCGATGAACACCCAGCGCACGAAGCCGGCGCCGTGGCGCAGCGCCAGCGCGGTGCCGGTCATGCTGCCGGCGACGTTGGCGAACGCGAGCATCAGCCCGACCTGCCACCAGATGTAGCCCTTGGCGCCGAACAGGACCAGCGCTGCGATGTTGGTCGCGACGTTCATCACCTTGGCCGAGGCTGAGGCGTGCAGGAAGTCGAAGCCGAGCACGCGCACGAACAGGAAGATGAAGAAGCTGCCGGTGCCGGGGCCGAAGAAGCCGTCGTACCAGCCGATGGCGAGGCCGATCAGGCAGGCCGCGACGACCTCGGCGCGACCGTACAGGCGCGGTGCGTGCGCGCGGCCGAGGTGCTTGTTCGCCAGCGTGTAGACGAACACCACCAGCAGCACGAACGGCAGCGCGCGGCGCAGCCAGCCCGGGTCGACCTGGGTCACGCTCCACGCGCCGGCGAACGAACCGGCCAGCGCGGTCGCCGCCGCCGGCAGCAACAAGGCCCAGCGCAACGACACGCGCCGCGCGAAGCGCCGCGCGGCGAACAGCGTGCCCCACACCGCGGCGAACTTGTTGGTGCCGAGCAGCGTCGCCGGCGCGGCGGACGGAAAGCTCGCGAACATCGCCGGCAGCAGCACCAGCCCGCCACCGCCGACGATCGCGTCGACCAGGCCGGCCAGGAAGGAGGCGGCGACGATGAGGACGAGGTCGATCGACATGCGGCAGGTCCGGAACGGGGCGCGCACTGTCGGCGATCGCGCGCCGGTGGCGTAGTGCCGGATGGCACGGCCGCTGCTCCTGCGCACGACACGGTAACCTGAGCGCTTTGCGTCCTGCCCATCCGCCCCATGTCCATCGTCCTGACCGCGTTCGCCCGCACCCGCCTGTTTCCCAAAGACCCCCGCCGCAACACGATCCAGGACTGCACGCCCGAGCAGTTCGAGTGCCGCCTCAACGACGAGGCGCCGCTGAAGGTGCTCGACGGCTACGCGCCGTTCTGCAAGCTGCACGTGCACCGCAACTGGACCTCGACGCGCTGCCTGACCGTGCCGATTACCGACGCCAATCGCCATCTGCTGCGCTCGGCCTACGAGGCGCGCACGAAGGAGGAATTGCCGGTGCTGGTGCGCTGGTTCGAGGGCGTCGAACCGCCGGTCGCCGGGTACTTCGTGGTGATCCTGTACAGCCGCGAGCAACTGGCGAAGGAGGGCGCGCCGATCGACGCCGACTGGGGCGTGGTCGGCTGCATCTACACCGCCGAGCCGGAGGAAGTGCCGATGGCGCCGATCACGATGATGCGCAACGCGCTCGGCGTGGAAGAGGGCGGCTCGGGTGTGCCGCTCGATCGTGAGGCATATCGGCGCAGCGTCGAGTTCTGGGAGAATCACGCGAACTGGCGGTAGGCCGTGGTTGCGGGGCGCGCCTGTCCGCCCCGTGGTTGCGTGTGCCAGGCGCCGCCGGTCAATTCCGCCGCCGCTTCAGGCGTGCCGGCGAGCGGCGCCACGGCTCCAACGGGCAAGGGGAACCAGCATGTCGTGTTTCGATGCGTGTCGCCGCTTGGGAGCGGCCATTGTTTCGTGTCTGTCGTCCGGTCGCGGTGGCCTGCTTGCGCTGGCCTTGGCGATCGCCGTGCCTGCACACGCCAACCCGGGGCAGCGCGTGCAGGTGATCCAGCACGGTGACTTCGCCATCATCGGCAATACGCTGGCGCAGGCCTGCGAGGCGGGCGTGCCGGCGCCTGTCGTGGGCACGCTGGGCGCCTGCGGCACCAACACGGCCGACTCGGCACCGGACGTGTTCTGGCGCGCCGATTCGCCGGCAGCGGGCCAGGCAGAGGCCAATACGTCGATCACGGCCGCGCAGGCCCGATCGACCGCCGTGCTCAATCTGCCGCCGGGAGCGGTGGTCACGCATGCGTTTCTCTACTGGGCGGCCACCAACGTCTCCGGCGCCGACACGGGTGTCGTCCTGGATCGGCCGGGGCCGGTCGGCTTCACCACCGCGGTGACCGCGCAACAGTCATGGACGGGCGCGAATGATGCGTACGCCAGCATGGCCGACATCACCGCCTTGGTGTCGGCGAACGGCAACGGTGCCTATCGCGTCTCCGACGTGTCCAGCGTCGAGCTTGCGAATCTCAACGGCAACAACCCTTTCGCCGCCTGGTGGATGGTCGTGTTGTACGAGCGTGCGGCGGACCCGTTGCGCAGCCTCAGCGTCTATGACGGTCTCGACACCGTCGCCAACGGGGCGCCCGCGTCGATCACGCTGTCCGGTTTCCTGGTGCTGACAGCCGGCTACGCGGCCAAGCTGGGCGTCGTCGCGCTCGAAGGCGATGCCACGATCACGGGTGACCAGCTCTTCTTCAACGGCGGTGCCGCGCTCAGCGACGCGCTGAACCCGGCCAGCAACTTCTTCAACGGCACGCGCGGCTATCTGGGAGCGGCGGTCTCCACGCCGGGCGACCTGCCGCAGCTCGAGGGGACGGCCGGCAGCATGTCCGGCATCGACATCGACGTGGTCGACATCACCAGCCGGATCGCCGGCGGACAGACCAGCGCGACCGTGCAGGCCTCGAGCACCGGCGACGTCTACTACCTGGCCAGCATGGTCGTCTCGATCACGACGTTTCGTCCGAGCTTCGGCAACAGCACGATGACGGTATCGGACCTGAACGGCGGCGTGCCGATGCCGGGCGACACGCTGGAATACACGATCCAGGTGTCCAATGACGGCAACGAGAGCTCCATCGGCACCTATCTGGAGACCGTGCTGCCGGCAGGCATCACCTATGTGCCCGGATCGCTCATGGTTGCCAGCGGCGCGAATGCCGGCGCAAAGACCGATGCCCCCGGCGACGACCAGGCGGAATACCTCTTCGCCGAGCGCAAGATCGTCGCGCGGCTCGGTACGGGCGCCAACGGCACACAGGGCGGCGCTCTCGGCCTGGGGCAAAACACCACGATCCGCTTCCAGGCCACCCTCGACAGTGCCTGCACCTTGCATTCGGCGATCGCCAGCCAGGCGATGGTCCACGGCACCGGCCAGCTCAGCCAGGTCAGCATCGACATCCCCACCGACGGCGATCCTGCGACGGCCGGCCAGCAGCCGACGATCCTGCCGGTCGATGTCGATTGCCTCAGCGTGACACTGCCGCCATCGCCGGCGCATGGCTCGATCTCCAGCGACATCGGATTCGCCTGCGGCGCCGGCACGTGCAGCACGCCGATCGCGACGGGTACGACCGTGAACTTGAGCGCGGACGCCGACGATGGCTATGTATTGGACACGTGGAGCGGCGACTGCGCCGATGCCGGAACGACGCCGAGTCTTGCCCTGACGCTCGACGCGCCGAAAACGTGCGGCGCGACCTTCATCGCCGCACCGCGCGCGATCCGTGTCAGTGTCAGCGGGCTGGTCGGCAGCGGTCTCGTGCTGCATCTGGACGACAGCGAAAATCTCTCCATCCCCGGCAATGGCACGTTCGCGTTCGCACGTGTCGTGCACGCCGGTGATCCGTACGGTGTCGTCGTTGCGTCCCAGCCGGCGGCGCCGGCGCAGGTCTGCACGTTCTCGCCGGACGTGCCGCCGAGCGGCACGGTTCCCGATGCGGACGTCGAGCTGGCCCTGGCCTGCACCACGTTGCAGCCGCATCTGCGCCTCGCCGTCAGCGACAATCACGCCTACGCGCGCTACGGCATGATCGTGGGCTACGTCGTCACGTTGAACAACGACGGTCCCGGCGATGCCGGCGGCGTCAGCTTGGCGGCTGCCGCATCGTCGCAGCTCGACGAGCAGCAGATGACGTGGAGTTGCGTCGGCGCGGGTGCCGGCGCGACGTGTACGGCGGAAGGCAGCGGTCGATTGGTCGACAGCGGCATCGCGTTGCCGCCCGGGCGCAGCCTCACCTGGCTGGTGACGGCGCCGCTGCGGCAGGATGCGGCGGGCCAAACGCTCGACTACACGGTCGATGCCACGGGCGCGGGCGGTGCAAGTGCGAGCGACACCAGCATCCTGGTTCTGCTGCGCACGGGCTTCGACGTGCCTGACGGCGACGGCGCGGAGTGATCCTGCAATCGGGAGCGCGCACCGATGGTGCCGATCTCGATGATGCGCAACGCGCTCGGTGTGGAAGAGGGCGGCTCGGGTGTACCGCTCGACCGCGAGGCGTACCGGCGCAGCGTCGAGTTCCGGGAGCGCAACGCGAACTGCGGCCTTGAGTTTGACCCGCGAGGTTTTCAAGCATAGGCTCAGGCATATGCCAAGACCATCAGAGACGCCCATGCTGCCCGAGCGCCATGTCCGCCTGTTCCGCAACGGTCGCAACCAGGCCGTGCGGATTCCGCGCGAGTTCGAGTTGCCGGGCGACGAGGCCATCATGCGCCAGGAAGGCGAGCGACTCGTCATCGAGCCGCTCAAGCCCAAGCGCAATCTGCTGGAAATCCTCGCCACGCTGGAGCCGATCGAGGAGGAGTTTCCGGAGATCGACGATCCGCCGGTGTCCGACGAGGACATCTTCTGATGCCGGACCTGCGCTACCTGCTGGACACCAACATCGTCTCCGCGGTGGTCAAGGCGCCCGATGGCCCGCTCGCGCGGCGTCTGGCCGAGCTGCCGCGCGAGGCCTTCGGCATCAGCCTCGTGGTGGCCGCCGAGTTGCGCTACGGCGTGCTGCGCAAGGGCTCGACCACGCTCGCGCGACAGTTGGAGGCGGTGCTCGGAGGCATCGACATCGTTCCGCTGGAAGAGCCGGTGGACCACCACTACGGCGAAATCCGCAACGCGCTGGCACGGATTGGACAACCGATCGGCCAGAACGATCTTTTCATCGCCGCCCACGCCCGAGCGCTCGGCGTCGTGCTGGTGACCGCCAATGTCCGCGAGTTCGCGCGCGTGCCAGGCCTGAAGGTCGAGAACTGGCTGGCTGCTGCCGATGACAGCGAGGTCTGATGAGGTCCCGGGTTTCCCAAAGCTCGTCATTCGGGCGAAGGCCGGAATACAGCTTTGGCCCGCAAGGGCCGGATGACGCCGCAAGACGGCCCAGGCTCGCAGCGTTGCGCAGCCGCCGACCGGCCGGCTTCGAAAGCCGGCTTTCATGTCGAGCCGGGCTTTGAAAGACTCCGCACACATTTTTTCAATGCTGGACCTACCCGGAAAGGGACCGCGATGAAACATCCTGACGAGGGCAGCGCATGCCTGAATTGACCTGGCTCGGCGAGCGCAAGGCGCGGCTGGCTGCGCGGCAGGTGCCGTACCGGCTGCTCGAAGCGGTGAGCGAAGTCGGCGATGCGGCAGCCGACAACCTGCTCATCCAGGGCGACAACCTCGCTGCGCTGAAGAGCCTGCTGCCGCTCTACGCCGGCCGCGTGAAGTGCGTCTTCATCGACCCGCCGTACAACACCAGGAGCGCGTTCGAGCACTACGACGACAACCTCGAGCACAGCCAGTGGCTGTCGATGATGTACCCGCGCCTGGTGCTGCTGCGCGACCTGCTGGCCGAGGACGGCAGCATCTGGGTGACCATCGACGACAACGAGGCGCATTACCTCAAGGTCATCATGGATGAGGTGTTTGAGCGATCGAATTTTGTAGCTGACATTGCGTGGCAAAAGGTGTTCGCAAAGAAGAATAAGGCGCTCATTTCAGGAAGCCACGATCATCTGCTGGTAGCTGCCAAAAATATTCAAAAGTGGAAACGCAATCTATTGCCGCGTTCCGGTGCTGCTGCGAGAGCCTTCAAGAACCCGGATAACGATCCTCGCGGAAACTGGCAAAGCGTTTCCTACTCTGTTCAATCCGAGGATAGCGATCGCCGTCAAGCCTACCGGTATGCGATCCGACTCCCTTCCGGTCGAGAGGTCATGCCACCGCAAGGCCGACATTGGAACGGGTTGGAGGATCGAACAGCGCTCTTGAGTGCTGACCGTCGACTGTGGTTCGGAAAAGATGGCGACAGTCCCCCACGACTTAAAGTGTTCCTGAGCGAGGTCCAGGACGGTATCGTTCCGGATACTTGGTGGTCCCACGATGACGCTGGTTCCAACCAGGATGCCAAGAAAGAGATTCTTGCCTTGTTTCCAGACACGGAGCCGTTTGGAACACCTAAGCCAGAAGCTTTGCTCAATCGTGTTCTTGAGGTCGCCACCAACCCCGGCGACCTCGTCCTCGACAGCTTCCTCGGCTCCGGCACCACCGCCGCGGTCGCGCACAAGATGGGCCGGCGCTGGATCGGCATCGAGATGGGCGAGCATGCGGCGACGCACTGCCTGCCGCGCCTGACCAAGGTCGTCGAAGGCGAGCAGGGCGGCATCTCGCAGGCGGTCGGCTGGCAGGGCGGCGGCGGTTTCCGCTTCATGCGCCTCGGTGATCCGGTGTTCCTCGACGACGGTCGTATCGCGCCGTCGGTGCGCTTCGCGCCGCTGGCGGCGTACTTGTGGTTTCTCGAAACGCATGTGCCGTGGGCGGGTACGTCTCATCACGGCCCCTCACCCCGGCCCTCTCCCCGGCGGGGAGAGGGGGAAAAGCCGACATCGGCGGGGGAGGGAGAAAAGCTGTCGCCGTTGCTCGGCATCCACGGCGACACCGCGATCGTGCTGCTCTACAACGGCATCCTCGGCGACAAGCGCCCGCAGGGCGGCAACGTGCTGACGCATGCGGTGTGGGACGAGGTGCGCGCACTGGCGCCGGACCACGCGGGACCGTGGCTGGTCTACGGCGAGGCGAGCCGGCTGCAGCCGGCGACGTTGAAGAAGCACGGCATCGTGTTCCGCCAGATTCCCTACGACATCGGAGCGCGCTGATGGCATTGCAGCTCAAGCGATACCAGCAGGACGCGCTCGATGCGCTGGCCGCGTTCCTCGCCGGCGCGCGCGGTTGCGACACGCAGGCGCGGATGCAGGCCGCGTTCGAGGCGGCGCGGAGGCAGGCGATGGGCGAGAACGCGCCGCTCGCCGCGTACCGTCCGTTCACCGCCGAGCAGCCCGCGATTCCGGTCGCCTGCATCCGCATTCCCACCGGCGGCGGCAAGACCCTGATGGCCGCGCACGCGATCGACATCGCCGCGCGCGACTACGTCGGCACGCGCGCGCCGATCGCGCTGTGGCTGGTGCCGAGCAACACGATCCGCATGCAGACGCTGGAGGCGCTGAAGACGCCGGGCCATCCGTATCGGCAGGCGCTGCTGGCGCACTGGCCGGATGACGCGCTGACGGTGCTCGACATCGCCGACTGCCGGCAGATCCGCGCGCACGACATCGGCCGGCGCGCGATCGTCGTCGTCGGCACGGTGCAGACGTTGCGCGTGGAGAACACCGCCGCGCGCGAGGTGTACGCGTATCACGAGGACTTCGCGCCGCATTTTGCGACCGCGCCGGACGCGCCGTTCTTCGAGCGCGTGAGCGAGCGCGATCTCGAGGCGCAGCCGTACCTGTCGCGCGGCGATCTCGGCCGGATCAAGGCGAGCTTTGCGAACCTCTTGGCCTGGCATCGGCCGATCGTCATCATGGACGAGGCGCACAACGCGCAGTCGAAGCTGTCGCTGGCCGTGCTGGAGCGCATCCGTCCGGCCTGCGTGGTCGAGTGGACGGCGACGCCGCTGCCGGACCAGAACGTGTTGTATGCGGTGTCCGCGCAGGAGTTGAAGGCGGCGGACATGATCAAGCTGCCGATCGTGCTGGCGCCGCATCCGAACTGGCAGGAAGCGGTGCGCGACGCGGTGCTGACGCGCGAGAAACTCGCGGCGGAAGCGGCGTCCGAGTCGGAATACCTGCGCCCGATCGTGCTGCTGCAGGCCGACCAGAAAAGCGGCGCGGCGACGGTCGACGTTGTGAAGGCGTATCTGGTCGATCAATTGCACGTCGACGCGAATCGCATCGCGGTCGCCACCGGTGCCCAGCGCGAACTCGACGGCGTGGACCTGTTCCGGCGCGACTGCCCGATCGACTTCGTGATCACGGTCGAGGCGCTGAAGGAAGGCTGGGATTGTTCGTTCGCCTACGTGTTCTGCACCGTGCAGAACATCCGCTCGGCGAAGGACATGGAGCAGTTGCTCGGCCGCGTGCTGCGCATGCCGTATGCAAAGCGGCGGGCATCGGACAAGCTTAATCGCGCCTACGCGCAGGTGTGCGGCGCACGTACCGCCGAGGTCGCCAACCAACTCGCCGACCGGCTCATCAGCATGGGCTTCGAGCGCCTGGAGGCGGCGCAGGCGGTGCAGCCGACGCTGGGCGACGACCTGTTTGCGCTGCGTCCGGTCGAGCCGGCGAAGGTGGAAACCGAGTTCGAGGCGGCTCCGGAGCTTGCACGCGCGCTGGCCGCGGTCGCGCCCGCGCAGGTGCGCGTGGAGCCGGTCGAAGGCGGCGCGGCGCGCGTGACAGTGACCGGCGCAGTGGATGCGGCGACCGTCGACGCGATCGTCGCCGCCAGTCCGAAGCGCGAGCGCGAGGCGCTGCGGGAGCAGTTGCAGCGGCACGAGGCGCGCGTGCTCGCCGCGGCCGCGCCGAGCGAGCGCGGCGAAGTGTTCGCGCCGATCCCGCAACTTGTGCTGCCGGTGCAGGGCGAGCTACGCCTGTACGAGCCTGAGCTGCTGGCGGAGCTGGCCGACTATTCGCTGGCGGGACTGCCGGCGGACTTGCCCGGATTCAAGCGCGCCGAATCGCTGCGCCCTTACTTGATCGACATCGAACGCGGCCGGCTCGGCGTGCGCGAGGACAGCGCGCAATACGACCTCGGGCTCGACGGCGGCGGCGTGGTTCGTCGCGAAGACGTGATCCGCGCGCTCGATGCGCGCCTGCGCAGCGCGGCGGTGTTGCAGCCGGACATGATCGCGTGGCTGGGGCGTCTGCTCGACGGTCTGCAGCGCGAAGGGTTCGAGCCGGCGTATCTGCTGCGCCATCTCAACGACCTGGCCGAGGCTGCTGCGGCGCGCCTGCGTGAATTGCTGGCTGCGCAGCGCGACAAGGCGTTCCAGCAGTCGCTGCTGCCCGGCGACCGCGGCATCCGGCTGGATGGCGTCACCGGTTTCCATTTCGACCCGCAGCGCTATCCGGCGCGCTGGCTGTACGCGGGCCGCTGGCGCTTCGGCAAGCACTACTACCCGCTGCCGGGCGAGTTGAAGCCGGACATCGATGCCGAGGAAACCGCCTGCGCGATCGCGATCGACGGCCTGCCGCAGGTGCGGCGCTGGGTGCGCAACCTGGAGCGGCAGCCGGATGCGGCGTTCTGGCTGCCGACGTCGAGCGATCGCTTCTACCCGGATTTCGTCGCGGAATTGACCGATGGCCGGTTGTTCGTCGTCGAGTACAAGGGCAGCGACCGCGTGAGCAACGACGATTCGCGCGAAAAGGACACGATCGGCAAGGTCTGGGCAGCGGCCAGCGGCCGGCGCTGCCTGTTCCTGATGGCGACCGATGCGAAGACGGCAGGTAGGCCGGTGTCGGTGCAGTTGCGCGAGGCGGTTGGGTCATGAGTCTCGAACCGTGAGACGCGGGTGCAGATCATTGCAACCGATCTGATGCGGGGGGCGGGCGATGGATGCTTTGAAGACAGCTGATCGGATCGTGCATCCGGCATTTGGGCTGGGCAGTGTCGTGAGTGACGAGGCCAAGGGAATGGTTGAGGTCGTCTTCGATGAGGGCGGAAACAAGAAGTTGCTGGCGCTCAAATATGCCCATCTGCGCAAGGTGGACGTGGACGAAGAGCTGGAGATCGTTCAGTCCCAGGCGGCCAGTCTGAAGGAGACATTTTCGTTCGAAACCGAAGACAATCATTCGCCGGGTTCGCATTGGTCGCCGTTCTACGAAGACCCGAAGGAGGAAGTAGTCAAGCGCTTGCCGGAATGGTTGCAAGGCGCCGGCGTCGCGTTGGGGCTGTCCAGCTTCGAAACGTATCGTGCGCCGCCCTTGCCCGGCGATTGGGCGAAAGGGTTCAAGCTGCGTTGGCCAGAAACGGAGGATTCGATCCATTTCGTGCTCAAGCAAGGCGACTCGGCAAACATGCTGACGACCTGGTTCCCGGTGATCGCTCGCGGTACGCAGGAGTCACTGGAGATCCGCAAGGTCCATGTCTGGGAAAGCGGTGTTGAGGCGCAAATCGAGGCGTCGATTGGCGCCGCTTCGATCCGATTCTTTGATACCGATTTCGTCATCAATGCCGGCTGGTATCGTGCCGGAGCGAAAGCGGAGTTCATTCTCGCTGGTCTGGCTTATCAGTGCGAGCCGGCCAACGAGCCGGACATCGTCGTGGACGACCATTGGCCGGTGACGCAGTTTTTGCGCCAAAGCGCGATCGAGCGTGGCGAGAATCCCGGCGAGGCACCTCGAACGATCAGCTACAAGGGCGCGGCCATTCTGCTGCCGATCGACGAGTGGGATCGGGACGACTACCAGTTCCGGGGCACAATCCTCGAAGTGAGACCCTACGTGATGCTTGACGTGGAGGCGTGGCTGTTGACTGTTTGCGTCATGCGTTGCCTCGACGATAATGACCGCGAACTCCACTTGAACATTCTTGTTACTCGGCGAGTATGGTCCCAACTGGTGGGGCCGGCTGTCGGGGACGATGTGCGCGGGGCACTATGGTTGCAGGGGCGTCTCTGGTCGCCACCTTCGAGATCTTCGTGAGCGGGGGGGCTGTAGCGACACCAAACAAAACGGGCGCCTTTCGGCGCCCGCTCCGTGTCCAGCATTGACCAACCCGCCGATCAGTAGCGGCAGTGATCCGGCTTGTACGGCCCTTCCACCGGCACGCCGAGGTACGCGGCCTGTTCGGCGGTCAGCGTGGTCAGCTTCACGCCGATCTTGTCCAGGTGCAGGCGGGCGACGTCCTCGTCGAGCTTCTTCGGCAGGATGTAGACCTTCGCCTCGTGCGCGTCCTTGTTCGCCCGCGTTTCTGTCGACCTGCCGCTTGATCTGGTCATGACCAGGTCTCGTGGGCGCGGGCCGGTCGACGCGTTTCACCCAAAGTGTGCTCGGCTTCGCGGTCCTGTGGTGACGCGGCTCACGCGGTGACCGCGACGGCGTGGCCGGACCGCCGCTAGGGGCACGCGCTATCGTGCCGCGGCCGCTGCGTGTGCCGGGAATCGGTGTACCGGCCGTGCCGGATGGGCGGCGTGACGCTCGCTTGCCGTCCAGTGCCGAGCCGCGAAGCGGTTGCGTCGCCGGCCAACCAGGAAACAAGGACAACCAGGAGGACTTGCATGATCCGATACGCCCTGCCATCCCTTTTCAGTGCGTTCTTCGCGCTGGTGGCGCATGACGCCGCCGCAGCCGATTTCGTCGTGACCACGCTCGCCGACAGCGGGGCAGGCAGCTTGCGCCAGGCCATCGCCGGCGCCAACGCCACACCCGGGGCCGACCGGGTCCTGATCCAGACGCCGGGTACCATCGTTCTGACCAGCGGCACCGTGCCGATCTCCGACTCGGTCGAGATCATCGGCTGCGCAGGCTGTGCGGTGCAGGCGCAGGGCGGCACTCGCGTGTTCACGATCGCCGGCGATCCGAACGAGCCGCAGGCGAAGGTCGTGGCCCTGCGCAACCTGCGCCTGTCGGCCGCTGCCAGTGCCGGCGACGGCGGCGTGATCCGCGCCGAGTACGCGCGGCTGGCGCTCGACAACGTCGAGGTCCGCGATGGCAACGCCGAGGGGTGGGGCGGCGCGCTCTACGCCGACGCCTGCGAGGTCGACGTCGTCGGGTCGCGCTTCATCGACAACCTGGCCGGCGGCAACGGCGGCGCCATCGCGTCGAACACCGGCGTGCTGCGCATCTCGCGCTCGACCTTCGCCGGCAACCGTTCCGAGGTCCGCGGTGGCGCGGTCTGGGCGAACTGGTCGCAGGATTCGAGCGTGGTCGTGCTGGACAGCACCTACAGCGACAACAGCGCTGCGTTCGATGGCGGCGCGATCCATGCGCACGTCGCCGAGCTGCGCATCAGCGGCAGCACGTTCGACGCCAATTCGGCCGAGTACTGGGCCGGCGGCGGCGCACTGCACATCGGCGAGGACGGCGTCGGACCGATGGAGATCGACAACAGCACGTTCATCGGCAACCAGGCGCTGTACGCGGGCGCGCAGGGCTCGGCGATCCTGCTCAACAGCGGACGGCTGCGCGCACGCCACATCACCGTCACCGGCAACAAGATCGGCGACAATTCCGATAGCGGGGAGGACGGCGGCGCGATCACGCTGGGGGCCGACTTCGAGGCCCGTCTCGAGTTGCAGAACTCGATCGTCGCCGGCAACGTGCAGGCTGCTGGCTCGCCCAGCGGCCTGGCCCGCTCGATCAATCCGTCCGCTCCGAATCTCGTCGACGCGCGCTACAACCTGATCGACACGATACCGGCGCCGGGCACGATCAACGGTGTGGACGTCGGCAATCAGGTCGGCGTGCAGGCCCTGCTCGGTGCATTCGCCAACCACGGTGGCCCCACGCACACGGTGGCGTTGCTGCCCGGCAGTCCCGCCTGCGACGCCGCCGAGCCGGTGACCGGGCTGACGACCGACCAGCGCGGCGCTGGCTTCTCGCGGGCATGGGGCCCGCCGGATATCGGTGCGTGGGAGCACCGCGGCGACACGATCTTCTACGGCGACTTCGAACTGCACACCACGCCGAACCGCTGCATGCGCTGACGGCCAAGAGGAAGGTTGACGGCCTGCAGCCGTCGCCCGGCGGGATCCTGCCCGCTGTCGATACACCACGCAAACGGGCGCCTCGCGGCGCCCGTTCTGCGTCTGGCCCTGACCGATCCGGGCACCAGTAGCGGCAGTGTTCCGGCGTGTGCGGTCCTTCCGCATGATCGGCCAACCGCTCGAAGCCTGCCCGGCGGATCGCCGTTTCAGTAACCGTCGAATCCGTACCTGAAGATGCGGTCGAACGTGACGGTCGCGGTTCCCGGCGCACTGGTGATGCCGGTGCCTTCGCCCGTCAGGACGGCCAGCGGAAAAGCGTTGCCGAACGCGTATCTCGAGTGCACGACGACGCGGCCGCGGGCGTCCGGATTGTTGTTGGCGATGGAGATGACCAGGCGTCCGCTGTCCTGGTCGATGCCGAGGCCGCTCGGATATTCGCCCGTCGCCATCACGAGCGAGGCGAACAGGCCGGAGATGACGCGCAATGGCGAGGCGTTGCCGTTGGCATCGGCGGCAAAGGCGATGACGCTCGCGGAATGGGTCGCGTCCCCGTCGGCCGGACCGACCAGTGCGAACAGCGTCTGGGTTTCCTCGTCGACGGCCACGCGCACGTTGCTGCGGCCGCCCAGCTGCGTGTCGGGTCCTTCGATCACGCGCAGCGGCGTCGCGGCCGCGCCATCGGCCAGGCGCGAGAAGACGAGGATGCGATTCGGGTAGCCGGCGGCGGAATCGTCCTTGTAGTCGCCGACGACGATTTCACCTCGCCGGCGATTGAGCGCAAGGCTGGCGGGATTGTTGAGCTGGCTCGTCGACACGTTGTTGCCGCCCCAGGGAATCTGGCGGATCGGGCTGATGCCGGAGCCGGCGGCGAGACGCGGCCATGTGCAGATGCTGTGGAGGCTGGCAATGGCGACCATCTCGTCGTGCGCGCGGTCGACCCGCACCGCACGCACCTGTCCGAGGGGCGGCGAGTTCATCGTGCGCAGCGGCCCGGGGTAGCCGTTGGCGAGTGCTTCGTAGACGTGGATTGCCTGGCCCCAGAAGTCGGCCACGTAGATGACGTTCTCGCCGGGCTCGTATTCGATGGAACTGGCCGTGACGATCGGGTTGAAGGTTCCCGGGTTGATCGAGCGCAGTGGCGCGACGTTGCCGTTGGCGCCGTTGGCGAACACGTTGATGATGCCGGAGGGGTTGTCGCTTGGAGTGGCGTTGCCGACGATGATCTCGGCGCGCGTGAGCGGGGCGCTCAGGCACAGCATCGACAGGAGGCAAGCGGCGAACGGACTCTTGCGCATGGTCAGGACCCTCACGGATGGTTCTACCCCTTACGCGAAAGCGTAGCCGAAACCCCAAGCCGTCCGGGCACGGCAGCATGCCCACGGCCTCGCCCGAGCGCCCGTCAGGGGACCAGGGCTGAATCCGCCCTCGATCCGGCCATGCAAAACGGGCGCCTCTCGGCGCCCGTCTTGTTTGACGCATTGCCGATCAAGCGATCAGTAGCGGTAATGGTCCGGCTTGTACGGCCCTTCCACCGGCACGCCCAAATACGCCGCCTGTTCGGCGGTCAGCGTGGTCAGCTTAACGCCGATCTTCTCCAGGTGCAGGCGCGCGACTTCCTCGTCGAGCTTCTTCGGCAGGATGTAGACCTTGGCCTCGTACGCATCCTTGTTCGCCCACAGGTCGATCTGCGCGAGCGTCTGGTTCGAGAACGAGTTCGACATCACGAAGCTCGGGTGGCCGGTGGCGCAGCCCAGGTTCACCAGGCGGCCCTCGGCGAGCAGGAAGATCGAGTTGCCGTTGGCGAACGTGTACTTGTCGACCTGCGGCTTGATGTTGGTCTTGACCGCGCCGGACGCATTCAGCGCATCGACCTGGATCTCGTTGTCGAAGTGGCCGATGTTGCAGACGATCGCCTGGTCCTTCATCGCCTGCATGTGCGCGAGCGTGAGGACGTCCTTGTTGCCGGTGGTGGTGACGTAGATGTCGCCGCGGCCGAGGGTGGACTCAACCGTGTTGACCTCGAAGCCTTCCATCGCCGCCTGCAGCGCGTTGATCGGGTCGATCTCGGTGACGACCACGCGCGCGCCGTACGCGCGCAGGCTGTGCGCCGAGCCTTTGCCGACGTCGCCGTAGCCGCACACGACCGCGACCTTGCCGGCCAGCATCACGTCCATCGCGCGCTTCAGGCCGTCGGCCAGCGATTCGCGGCAACCGTACAGGTTGTCGAACTTGCTCTTGGTGACCGAGTCGTTGACGTTGATCGCCGGCACCAGCAGCTTGCCGGCTTCGGCGAGCTGGTACAGGCGGTGCACGCCGGTGGTGGTTTCCTCGGACACGCCCTTCCAGTCGGCGACGACCTTCGTCCAGTAGCCCGGGCGCTCCTTCGCGACGCGCTTGAGCAGGTTCTTGATGACCTGCTCCTCGTGGCTGCCGGACGGGCTGTTGACCCAGCTCTCGTCGCCCTTCTCGAGCTCGTAGCCCTTGTGGATCAGGAGCGTCACGTCGCCGCCGTCGTCGACGACGAGCTGCGGACCGAGGAAGCCGCCCTTGCCGTCCGGGAACGACAGCGCATCGAGCGTGCAGTCCCAGTATTCCTCCAGCGTCTCGCCCTTCCACGCGAACACCGGCGTGCCGGACGCGGCGATCGCGGCGGCGGCGTGGTCCTGGGTCGAGAAAATGTTGCACGAGGCCCAGCGCACGTCGGCACCGATGTCCTTGAGCGTCTCGATCAGCACGGCGGTCTGGATCGTCATGTGCAGCGAGCCGGTCACGCGCACGCCCTTGAGCGGCGCCTGCGGCGCGTACTTCTTGCGGATCGACATCAGGCCCGGCATCTCCTGCTCGGCGATGTCGATTTCCTTGCGGCCCCAGTCGGCAAGCTGGATGTCGGCGATCTTGTAGTCGCCCTGGGTCGAGAAGGTCTTGGGTTGTGCGTTCATCGAATTGTTCCGGTTCGAGACCGGCACTGGCCGGCGCGCTGATGCGCCCGGGCAGGTCCGGTCGGGTGGTCCGGGCGCCGTTGCTGCACGGTCGCCTGCCGAGCCTGGGTTTGACCGCGGATGATGCGGGCCAACGTGCAGCGCCCCTCGGCAGGGAGAAGGCAAGTATATCCCTTCATGGCGATACAGCGATGCATTGTCGCCGGGTGCGCCGGCCGTCGGGGCTGGCGGTGCCGCAAAGGCCCTGGGTGGAGTCGGCGCGGAAGTGCGTATCAGGTACTGCAAACCCATCCCAGGAGCTTGCCATGCAACCTGCACGCGTTTTCCGCTCGTGGTCTTCCGCTCTGGTGCTGTCGGGGCTGGTCGTATTCTCCGCCCGGGTGCACGCCGATTTCGTCTACGCGCGACTGGTGCCGGGTACCGGCATGCAGCCAAACGGGGCGTCCACTGACGTGGCCGTGTCCTCCAGCGGCCGCACCGTGGTGTTTTCCACCAGCGCGAACAACTGGGTGGACGGCGACACCTACAACGGCGACCGCGTTGTCGCCGTCGATCTGGATACCGGCACGGTTGAAGTCGTCTCGGCGACGGCGCAGGGCGTGATCATGCGCGGAGAAGCCCCGGCCGTGTCGGCGGACGGGCGTTACGTCGCCTTCCTCACTTACGGCAGCCCGCTGGGGCCGAACTGGCAGGTCGCCCGCAAGGACCGTCGCACCGGCGAGCTGGTCCTGGCCAGCGCGAACGCAGCCGGCCAGGCCGCGGTCTCGGGGACCGGCGACGACACCGTGTCGATCTCCGCCGACGGACGCTACGTCGCGTTCGACACCGCGGCCACCAACTTCGGCCTGCCCAGTGGAAGCAGCAACGAGATCTTCGTCAAGGACATGGTCACGGGCCAGGTCAAGATGGCGTCGGTCAAGTCCGATGGCGGTACGGGCGGCCAGTGCACGCTGGCGCCGCACGCACTCTCCGACGACGGGCGCTACCTCGCGTTCGTTTGCGGCAGCGCGGTGTTGCCCGGTGCCGGTTCGGGGCAGGTCTACGTGCGCGATCTCTTCCAGAACGGCACCGAGCTCGTCAGCCGCGCGGGCAGCAGCGGGGCGCCCGCCACATCGTTCTCGTATCGCCCCGCGATCTCGCCCGACGGACGCTACGTGACCTTCCAGAGCCGCTGCTACGGCGGGCTTGGCTACGCCGGTGCCGACTGCACGTCCAACAGCGGCCTCTACCTGCGCGATCGCCTTGCGCAAGCCACGCTCGCGATCCCGCGCCCGGCCGCGATCGCCGCCAATGGCTACGACAGTTGCACCACCTCGGCGGTGTCCAGCCTCGCCACCGTGCTGCTCGCATGCCCGCTGGCGGCAGGCCCGGTCTCGTACTCGCAGGTGTTCCTGCATGTTCCCGGTGCGGGCGCGCCCTCTCTTCTCAGCACGAATGCGGGCAGCCAGCCGGGCAACGAGGCGTCGGGTGCCTCGCTGGCCGTCAATGGATCGGGCCTGTCGATGGTATTCGAGTCACGGGCCAGCGACATCGACCCCGACGACACGAACGACGCATCGGACGTGTTCATCCTCGTCGACGAGACGATGCTCAGCGAGGTGATCTTCGCCAACGGCTTCGAGCGTTGAGACGGCAAGCCCGGCAGCGGGCGAGCGGCAGCCCGACCGCCGGCAGCGCCGGCGGCCGGTGCGGCGTCATTCGATGTCGTAGGCGTCGTAGAAGATCACGTCCGGATCGATGACCTGGCCGAGGCGCGCGAGGCCGTTGCGCGAGCTGGCGCCGACCTTGGCGAACTCGCCGCCGAAGTAGAGGCGCTTGCGCACGCCGTCTTCGTGCAGCGCGAGCACGCGCGCGTCCGGATTCGGCAGCCAGCCGGTGTCGCGCGCGCCGGCGCCGCTCGTGGCCAAGCGCATCAGGTTCGCGTACGGCTGCGGCGTGGTGCCGCTGAAGCTGCCGCCGGCGTACAGCCACGGCCCGAGCAGCACCAGCGCGCGCACCTGCGCGTTCGGCTGCGGCTTCCAGGTCGTGTCGGGCGCACCGGTCTGCGCATTCACGCGCAGCAGGTGCTGCTGCGAGTTGGCGGCGAAGAAGTCGCCGCCAATGTACAGCGTGCTGCGGTCCGGGCTCAGCGCGAGCGCGTAGGCGTAGCGCTCGCCGCCGTTGACCGGCGTGTCGAACGCGCTCGGCGTGGCCGGCGCGGTCAGCGAGATGCGCGCGACGCTGGCGCGCGCCTGGCCGGCGATCTGGCGGAAGTAGCCGCCGACGATCAGGTCGGTGCCGGTGTGCAGCAGGCTGCGCACGTTGCCGCGGCCGCTCGCGCTCGGCGTCGGCGTGACGAACGCCTGCGTCTGCGCGCGCCAGGCCGGGTCGATCGCGCCGGTCTGGCTGTCGAGGCGGGCCACGCCCCACAGGTCCTGCGCGGTGAAGTCGCCGCCGGCGTAGACCGCGTCGGCGCCGACCGCGATCGCGTGCACGGTGTCGGTCGGGCCGTCGAGGTTGGCGCGCCAGGCTTCGACGAGTTCGCCGTCGGCGGTCAGCTTGGCGATGTTCGGGCGCGTCGCGCCGTTGACCATCTGGAAGCGGCCGCCGATGTAGATGAAGCCGCCGTGGACCACGATCGCGTTGACCTGCACCGCACCGGCGGACGCGATCAGCACGCGGAAGTCCGGATCCAGCGTGCCGTCGGCGTTCAGGCGCAGCAGGCTGAACCGCTCGATGCCGCTCGCGGTGCGCTCGAAGTCGCCGCCGACGAGGATCTTGCGCGTGCCTTGCGCGGCGAACGCGCGCACGTTGCCGTTGACGAGTTGCGCGCCGCCGTTGTTGCGCAGCAGGCCGAGGTCGGGATCGGCATCGGCGAGCTGGGCGTGGGTCGGGGCGCTCAGGCTTGCCAGCGCGGCCATCGCGGCGAACAGGAAGGCGCGCGCGGCGTGGGTGGGACGGACCATCGTTGCTCCTTGGGCTGCGGGAATTGCAGTCCTGTACGGAGTCTGGGGCGCGAGCCCATCGCCTCGGCGCGCACTTGCGCCAAGGCGTGGGCCACGCGCGCCGGAGGGTGCGGTGCCGCTCCGAAGGCGCAGGGTGGGGCGCAGCCGCGTGGCAGGGCCGGGCGGAGCGCACGCGCGTGGCGGCGGGTCCCACCAGGTACTCGGTGGGACTCGCCGCTACGCGGCTGCGTCCCACCCTGCGCGCCTGCGGGCCGCCGCACGGTTGCGTTCCGCCCTGCCGTTGGTGCGGCAGGGCCGATGCTTCCGGAGGCGCAAAAACAAAACGGGCCGCATTGGCGGCCCGTTTTGCTGTTACCGGTGAAGAAGGAGGCTTACTGGCAGACCTCGACCTTCACGTTCTGCACGTACATGCCGTTCGGTGCCGGCGCGGTCGTGTTCGAGTCGGAGACCGCACGCCAGCGCAGCTGCACGTCCTGCCCCTCGAAGCCGTCGAGGTCGACGATCGAGTGGGTCGGCGTCGTGCTCGGCGCTTGGCACCAGGCCAGCGTGCCGGCATTCACCTCGCCCGGCGCGACGATGCCGTCGTAGGCGTCGGTGAACAGGCGGCTGCCGTCGAGGTAGCTGAACGCACCGGTGCCGGCCTTGATCTCCATCGAACCGTTGTCCCAGCACGAGCCGGGGCCGTTGTCCTCGAACTTGTGGAACGTGTCGAACGACAGGATCGTCGCCGCCACGCCGCCCGGGATCGTGATCGTCGGCGAGATCAGGCCGCGGTCGCTCGTCACCGAGTTGTTCGGGATGCCCCAGGCGGTGCCGGTCAGGCCGGTGCCGCTCGGCGGGGTCATGCGCGACCAGTTGGTGCCACCGCTGCCGTTGGTGGTCCAGCCGGTGACGTCATCCTGGAACACGACGGTCGAGGTCGTGCCGGCCGGGCACTGGCCGGGCACGCCGGTCGTGAACGCGTAGGTCGCCGAGGTCGGGCCGTTGCCGCAGTAGTTCTTCGGCGTGACGCGCCAGAAGTACTGCGTCTCGTTGGCGAGCGAGATGTCCGTGGCCCACGAGGTGCCGTTCACCGTGGCGCTGGCCACGATGTTCGTGAACGCGGCGTCGCTCGCGACTTCGACCAGGTAGGTGTTGGCCGGCGAGGTCGCCAGCGAGGGCAGCGCGACGCCATCGAAGCCGTCGCCGAACAGGCGGTCATCCATGGGCATTTCTTCCCAGCGCAGCGTCGGGCGCACCTTCGCGCCGGCGGCGCCGTCGGCCGGCGCGACCAGGTGTGGCGCACCCGGTCCGGTGGCGGACACGCCCAGGCTCAGTCCGGTCAGCGAGCGCGTCATCGCGCCGCTAGTGCCGTCGATGCTGAAGGCGTACTCGCCCGAGGCGAGCGCGGCACCGCCGGTCAGGGTCAGGGTCGAGCTGCCCGGCGCATTGACCGGGTTGGCGGAGAACGCCGCGCTGACGCCGGTCGGCAAGCCGTTGGCGACCAGCGAAACCGGGCCGGTGAAGCCGTTGAGCACGCCCGCACGCAGCGCGTAGGCCGGATCGCCGCTGGCGGTCGCGCCGCACATCTCCACGCGCTTGTCGGAGTCGGCCACGACCGCGAAGTTCGCATCGCCGCAGCCGTCGAACTTGAACGAGCACACGCGCGTGCGCCACGACGACGATGCGGTCGTCGCGTAGTACTCGGTGGTGAAGTAGAACGTGCACTGGTCGACCGGATCCACGCTCATCGAGGTGTAGTCGCCCCAGCGGTTGCTCGAGCTGGTCTGCGAGCCGTTGGCGACGCCCGCGGTGCAGCTCTGCTCGTCGCGCAGCATGCCGGCCGGGTCTTCGAGCTTGCGGCCGTTGATCTCGATCTGCGGGCGCATGGACGAGCTGGAGTGCGAGTAGCCGACGCCGATGTTGCCGCTCTTGTCGATCGCGATGCCGCCCATCCAGCGATGGGTCGCGTCCGGCGCGTAGATGCCCTGGTCGACGATGTGCTTGTCGAGACCGCCCGGCTGCGCTGCCGGCGCACCGTGGTCATCGAGGTTGAAATGCACCCAGCGGATGCCGGCCTGCTGGGTCGCGCCCTGCACGACGTGGTTGACCACCAGCGACAGGCGCGTCGGCGCATCGGCCGGGAACGCGCGGCCGGTGGCGCGGTACATCAGGTTCGAGCCGAACGAGTTCAGGCCGTTGGCGGTGCCCTGCTGCGGCACGTTGTCGTAGAACGGCGTGAACGGCTGGCCGGCGACGCGGATCGGGTCGTTGATCGGCGTGATCGTGCTGCTGGTCGGGTTGGCCCAGTTCAGGCACAGGTCCCAGAACAGGTATTCGCTGGTGTCCGAGTCGAAGTGCACGTACGACGGGCACGCGTTGGCCGGCGCCGCGAGCTGGCCGGACAGGTTGATCGGCTGCACGCCGTAGGCGTCGACGCCGGCGTAGCGCAGCATCGCGGCCGGCTGGCCGGCGAGCATCTTGTCGCGCTCCAGCGCGATCAGTGCCGCACCCTGGAACGCGCTCGCGGTGTCGAATTCATGCGTGATCAGCAGGTACGCGTCCTGGCTGCCGCTCTCGTCGGTCCACACGCCCATCTTCGGGTAGTCGCCGAAGTTCGGCCAGTTGAACTCGTAGCGGTAGTAGGTGCCCAGCGGATCGGAGGTCGTCGAAACCGCCACGCACTGCGCGTACGGCGCGCTGGTCACGAACTGGCTCATCACCCAGCGCTGCGCGCGCGCATCCCACAGCGCGATCGGGTCGCCGGCGTTGGTGGTCTCGCACTTGCCGCCGAAGCCGGTGAAGAACGTGTTGCCCTTCTTCGGCGTTGCCGTGGCCGGGTTCACCGCGCCGGTGGTCTTGTCGAAGATCTGGTAGGACGAGTTGACCCACTGGATGTAGTGCTGGTCGCTGACGTCGCCGTTGGTGTCCGGCGGCAGGCAGCCGCAGCCGGAGGTCGTCGAGGTGATCGCGTCGAAGGCGAGATCGACCACCGGCGCCGGCACGTTCATCGCGCTGCGCTGCACCGCGTCGTAGTCCGGCAGCAGCGGGCTGGGCCGGTTGACCGGCTTGAGCAGGATGTTCGGCACCGGCACGCCTTCGGTCTCCTCGCCTGCCGTCGCCGAGTCGGGGGGCAGGTTCCTGAGGATGTCGCGCAGCGGGGCGGACACGTCGTGGCGGGTGGCCTGGATCACCGTCGGCCGGTTATCGGCGGCATGCGCCGCCACGGAGGCGAGCACCGCCAATGGGCCGGCGACGCACAGGGCGGCCGGCAGGAAACGCGACAAAGCCATATCGGAAAACTCCCCAGCTAGGAAATGGCGGCAGACTTCAGCCCGATCGGCGCACGGCCGTCTCGCCGCGATCGGAAGCACGATCAGTCGGATCCGTCCTTCCGCGCCCTCGCAGCGGCGTCCAGCCGGTCGAGGCGACGCAGATGATCGTCGAGGAACTTGCGGGTCTGCGTCGGCAACTGCGGATCGGCCAGCGCGTTCATGATCGCTGGCCGCTCGGCTGCCGGGAAGTCCCGGCGCAGCAGCAGACTGGCCCGCTCGGCCAACGCCGGGTTCGCACCGTGCAGCCATCGCTGCAACCCATCCGGCGGAACCCTGATTGCCCCTTGGCCGAGCACGTCGAACGACACCAGGACGAGTCCGGATGGGTCCGAAGCCGCGTCAGAATATCCGTCCACGGGCGTAGTTGTCACTACGCGCACGGCCTCGGCCTGCCACCAGTCGCCCAGGTACCGGGGCTGGTTCGCCGCGGTCTGCAGGAGCAGTGCGCGCGCCGGCAATGCGGTCTTCGGATCGCGCGCGGCCCGCTCGACCTGCGCGCGCCCCTTGTCCTGCACGCGTTCGCGCAGCTCCGGGTCCAGTGCGATCTCGCCGGCGGCCAGATACTGCAATTGCGGATCGTCGCCGGCCAGCGCCTGCATGACCAGCTCGTAGAAGCGGCGCGACTCGCGCGCATGCTCGCTGCGACCGGCCTTGAGCAGGGCCCGCACGGCCGGGATGTCGCGGAACAGCGCCGGCTCCATGCCGAGGCTGACCAGCAGCACCGGCCCCTCCGGGTTCGCCACCATGCCGCCGAGTCGGCGGTCCGGCCGGTACATCGAATAGCCGAAGACGTAGCGCTCGCCGACCTTCGCCGTGGCCAGCACCGACGCCGGCACGCTGACGTCGATCTGCGCCGACGGGCGCGGCTTGCCGGCCAGCACCTCGCCGCGCGCGAACACGATGCGCCCGGCCGGATTGACCTCGAGCACCGATCCGGCGACGAGGAGGTTGCCCGGCGCATGCAGCAGTTCGAGCGGCGGCTGGATCGGCGCCCCCGTGGCCAGGCGCGCGCCGAATGCGAGGAGAAGGATCGAGAAGACGCGCGTGGCGGCGCGATTGAAGGACATGCGGCACCGGATCGGTTGCGGAAGGGCGGTCCGGCGCTGTCGCGGCTGGACCACTTCGCAGGCTACCGGAGTGCGCGGTGGGGCGGAAGCGTGCGGGCAGCTGAAAAAGCAACGGGCCGCGCGAGGCGGCCCGTTGCATGGCGATCGTGCCCCGATCGCGCGGATCCGGCGGTGCCGGACCGGGATTACTTCCTGATGCCGGCCGCCTTGCGCAGTTCGGCCGCCTTGTCGGTCTTCTCCCACGAGAACGCGGTGAACGTCTCGCCGTTGGCCAGCTTCACCTCGAGCGGGTTGCGGCCGAAGTGGCCGTAGCTCGCGGTCGCCTGGTACATCGGGTGCACCAGGTCGAGCATCTGGATGATGCCGTAGGGGCGCAGGTCGAAGTGGTCGCGGATCAGCTTCTCGATCTTGTGGTCCTCGATCTTGCCGGTGCCGAACGTGGTCACCGAGATCGAGGTCGGGTGCGCGACGCCGATCGCGTAGGACACCTGCACCTCGCAGCGGTCGGCGATGCCGGCCGCGACGATGTTCTTGGCGACGTAGCGCGCCGCATATGCGGCCGAGCGGTCGACCTTGGACGGGTCCTTGCCCGAGAACGCGCCGCCGCCGTGGCGTGCCCAGCCGCCGTAGGTGTCGACGATGATCTTGCGGCCGGTCAGGCCGCAATCGCCGACCGGGCCGCCGATGACGAACTTGCCGGTCGGGTTGATGTGGAACTTGGTGCCCTTGTGCACCCACTTCTTCGGCAGCACCGGATCGATGATGTGCGCGCGCACGGCTTCGACCAGGTCCTTCTGCTTGACGCCCGGATCGTGCTGCGTCGACAGCACGACCGCGTCGATCGCGACCGCCTTGCCGTCCTCGTAGCGCAGCGTGACCTGGCTCTTCGCGTCCGGGCGCAGCCACGGCAGCGGCGAGTTCTTCTTCTTGCGCACCTTGGCCTGCTGCTCGACCAGACGATGCGACAGGTGGATCGCGGCCGGCATGTAGCTGTCGGTCTCGTTGGTGGCGTAGCCGAACATCAGGCCCTGGTCGCCGGCGCCCTGGTCTTCCGGGTTCTTGCGGTCGACGCCCTGGTTGATGTCGGGCGACTGCTTGCCGATCAGGTTCAGCACGCCGCAGGTGGCGCCGTCGAAGCCGACGTCGGAGGAGTCGTAGCCGATGTCGGTGATGACCTTGCGCGTCAGCGCCTCGAGGTCGATCCACGCGCTGGTGGTGATCTCGCCGGCGACGATCGCCACGCCGGTCTTGACCATGGTTTCACACGCCACGCGCGCGCGCTTGTCCTGGGTCAGGATCGCGTCGAGGACGGCATCGGAAATCTGGTCGGCGACCTTGTCCGGATGGCCTTCGGAGACCGATTCGGAGGTGAAGAGATAGCTGCTCATCGCGGCGATATATCCTTCAATGCGGATGAATGGATGGACGAAAGCCGCGCATCATACACGCGCCCGGGCCGGCTTGCATGAATGCACGGCACACGCGTGCAGTGGTGGATCTGCATGTAGGGGCGGGCCACGCCCGCGACAGGTCAGGCGCCGGTGTTCGTGGGTCGCGGGCATGGCCCGCTCCTACGACAGGTCGGGCCAGGTGTTGAGGTGCGGCCCGAACGCCGCGCGCTGGCGGCGCACGATGCAGAAGCGGTGGCCGGTCGGTGCTTCCATCACTCACCAGCGGCCGTGGCGGAACGCGATGCGCGTGGCGCCGAGCGCTTCGAGGCGCTGCACTTCGGCTTCGAGGTCGTCGGTTTCGATGTCGAGATGCACGCGCGCGGCGTGCTCGACCTTCTGCAAAAGGATGATCGGCTCGTCGTCGGCCGTTTCGAGTTCGGCGTAGCGGCCGTCGCCATCCTGATCGACGGTGACGATCGGCTTGCCGAGCGCGCCGCTCCAGAACGCCGCGGCCGGCGCGAGGTCCTCGACCGGGCAGTCGAGGACGAGGGTGCACAGGCGGCTGTGGTGCATGGGATCACCTCCGTAGGCTGGGCGCGCGCAGCGCGACCGGCGCTTCAGCCGGCCGGCCTGCGGGCGTCCAGCCTACGACCCGGCCTACGCCGGGACGACGAGCTTTTGGCTTTCCTGCGAATCCCTAATCCCGAATCACCAATCCCGGCCTTACTGCGGCAAGCCGAGGTCGTCGAGCAGCGCCTTCAGGAAGCGCGCCGCCTCGCCGCCGGTCGCGGCGCGGTGGTCGAAGGTCAGCGAGATCGGGATGCGGCGGTGCACCTCGATGCCGCCCATCACCGCGACGACGTCGTGGCAAAGCTTGCCGGCGCCGACGATGGCCACGCACGGCGGCACCACCACCGGCGTCGCGTAGCGGCCGGCGAACATGCCGAAGTTGGACAGGCTGATCGTGTAGCCGGACAGTTCCGACGGCGGGATCGAGCGGTCGGCGACCTGCGCACGCAGGCGCTGGATCGCGGTGCGCACGCCGGCGCCGTCGAGCATGTCGGCATTGCGCAGCGCCGGCACGAACAGGCCGTCGTCGGTGTCGACCGCGATGCCAATGTCGACGTGCGGGTGCAGCGTGCGGGTCAGGTTGGCGCCGTCGAACCACGCGTTCAGCGCCGGCACCGCCTTGCACGCGGCGACGATCGCGCGGATCAGGCGCGCGGTGATGTCCTGCTTGCCGATCCACGCGTGCAGGTCGGCGTCGTCGACCAGCGTCGTCGGCACCACGTTCGCGTGCGCGTCGGCCATCACGCGCGCCATGTTGCGGCGCACGCCCTTGAGCTGTTCCGGCTGGCCGGTCGCGGCCACCGTCGGCGGCGTCGTGCGCATCGGCTTGCCGGCGGCAGAGACGGCGGTGCGCTGCGCGGCGGCCGGCATGGCCGGCGCGGGTTGCGGGCTGACGGCAGCCGGCTGCGGGGCGGCGGCGACGCGAGCCACCGGCGCCGCCGGCGCGGCGCCGATCTTCGCCGTACCGGCCGCGGCCGCATCCTTGACGTCCTTCAGTGTGACCACGCCGCCGGCGCCGCTCGGGCGCACGCGGGCGAGGTCGACGCCGAGCTTCTTCGCCAGCGCGCGCACGGCCGGCACGGCCTTGACGCCGCCGACGCTGCTGAGCTGTTCGGTGTGCACGCGGTCGCTGGACTGCATCGCGCCGACCACGGTGCCTTCGTCGGCGCGCGCCGCTGCGCCGCCGTTCGCGCTGATCTCGCCGCCCTCGTCGGAGGCGACCACGCCCTGGTGATCCGGCGCCGGCGTGCCCGCACCGCCCATCGCGGCCGGTGCGGCCGGCTTCGGCGGCCCGTGGTGGTGGCCGGTGGCTTCCGCCTCGGCGCGCTGCGGCAGGTTCGGGTCGAGCTCGAATTCGGCCAGCACCGCGCCGGTCACGATCACGTCGCCGGCGCCGCCGTGCTTCTTCACGAGCTTGCCCGAATACGGCGAGGGCACTTCGACCACCGCCTTGGCGGTCTCCATCGAGACCAGCGGTTCATCGAGGCGTACGGTCGCCCCATCCGCGACCAGCCATTCGACGATGGTCGCGTCGGGCAGGCCTTCGCCGAGGTCGGGGAGGTGGAAGGGTTTGATGTCAGCCATGGCGTGATCCAGTGCTCAGTGACTCGTCGTCCCGGCGAACGCCGGGACCCAGTGACTTTGGAAAGACGCTGGATCCCGGCGTTCGCCGGGATGACGAAAAAGGGGTCAGGAAACCTGCAGCGTGCGCTTGGCCGCCGCGACGATCTTGTCGACGCTCGGCAGGTACTTCATTTCGAGGCGGTACAGCGGGATGTGCGTGTCGTAGCCGGTCACGCGCTCGACCGGCGCGAGCAGTTCGTACAGGCATTCCTCGCTCACGCGCGCGGCGATCTCGGCGCCGAAGCCGGCGGTGCGCGGCGCCTCGTGCACGATCACGCAGCGGCCGGTCTTCTGCACCGATTCGCGGATCGTGTCGAAGTCGAGCGGCGTCAGCGTGGCGACGTCGATGACCTCGGCGCTGATGCCCGCGGCGGCGAGCGCGTCGGCGGCCTCCAGCGTCTCCTTGACCTGCGCGCCCCAGGTGACCAGCGTCACGTCGCTGCCGTCACGCAGCACGAAGCAGACGTCCAGCGGCAGCGCCTCGCCGTCGTCGGGCACTTCTTCCTTGTACTGGCGGTAGATGCGCTTGGGTTCGAGGAAGATCACCGGGTCCGGATCGCGGATCGCGGCCAGCAGCAGGCCGTACGCGCGCGCCGGCGAGGACGGCAGCACGACGCGCAGGCCGGGGATGTTCGTGAACAGGTGCTCGTTCGCCTCGGAGTGGTGCTCCGGCGCGCGGATGCCGCCGCCCCACGGCGCGCGCCACACGGCCGGGCAGGTCAGGCGGCCGCGCGTGCGCGTGCGCAGGCGCGCGGCGTGGCAGGCGATGTGCTCCATCATCGGGTAGATGAAGCCTTCGAACTGTGCCTCGGCGACCGGCTTCATGCCCTGCGCGGCGAGGCCGACGGTGAGGCCGGCGATGGTCGTCTCGCACAGCGGCGTGTCGATCACGCGCGTGCTGCCGAAGGTCTGCTGCAGGCCCTGCGTGGCGCGGAATACGCCGCCGTTGACGCCGACGTCCTCGCCGAGCACGACCACGCTCGGGTCATGCTTCATCTCCCAAGCCAGCGCCTGGGTGACGGCTTCGATAAGGGTGATTTGTGCCATTCCGTCTCGTCTCCTGTAGGAGCGCACCCGGTGCGCGACCCACGTTCAGTCGCGCACAGGGTGCGCTCCTACAATGTCTTAGTGGCTGGCCTTGTCGGCCGCGATCGCTTCCGCGCGCTGCGCGGCGAGGTCGGCCGGCAGTTCCGCCCAGGTGTAGTCGAACATCGCCTCGACCGGCTGCGCCTTGGTCTCGAGGTAGGCGTTGACCTCGGCGTCGACGCGCGTCGCGCACTCGGCCTTCCACGCCTCTTCTTCCTGCTCGGTCCACGCGTTCAGCGACATCAGGTAGGCCTTCATGCGCTTCATCGGCTCGCGGTTCCAGGCGGCCTTGACCTCGTCGTCCGCGCGGTAGCGGCGCGCGTCGTCGGCGGTGGTGTGGTCGGACAGGCGGTAGGTGACCGCCTCGATGACCATGCCGCCGTGGCCGTGGCGCGCGCGCTTGATCGCGTGGTCCATCGCCGCGCGCATCGCGATCAGGTCGTTGCCGTCGACCTGCAGGCATTCGAGGCCGGCCGCGATGCCCTTCTGCGCCAGCGTCTTGGCGCCGGTCTGCGCGCTGCGCGGCACCGAGATCGCCCACTGGTTGTTGACGATGACCGCGACCAGCGGCAGCTGCATCGCGCCGGCGACGTTGAGCGCGCTGTTGAAGTCGGCCTTCGACGAGCCTCCGTCGCCGACCGTGCACACCGCCACGCGTGGCTCCTTGCGCGTCTTGAACGCGAGCGCCGCGCCGGCCGCGTGCAGGCACTGCGTGGCGATCGGCACGCACCACGGGAAGTCGTGCGCCGGGCCGGAGAAGTTGCTGCCGCGCTCGTCGCCGCCCCAGTACAGCAGCACCTCGCGCGGCTTCACGCCGCGGTAGAACTGCGCGCCGTACTCGCGGTAGCTCGGCGCGAACACGTCGTCCTCGGCCATCGCGCTGCCGATCGCGACGTGTGCGGCCTCGTGGCCGAGGCAGGAGGCGTAGGTGCCGAGCTTGCCGGTGCGCTGCAGCGCGACGGCCTTGGCGTCGAACACGCGCACGAACAGCATCTGCTTGTACAGCTCGATGAGCTGGCGGATGTCGCGCGCGATCGCCGGCAGGTCGTTGCGGACCAGGCGGCCGTCGGCGTCGAGGAATTGCAGGAATTCGATTTCGAAAGTTGCGGCGATGGACAAGGTGTCCTCCGTGGCGGCGCAAGGGGGCGCCGGCGGCTGAAAAGTCGGGTGCCGGCCGGACGGGAGGAGCGCGAGCGCGCTGCCGTCCCATGGCCTGAAGCGGATCGTGGTGGAGAAACGCGGGAACATTAAGCAAGAGGCCTGGCATCCGCAAGGGCTGGCGCAGCATGGCGTCCCCGTGCTTCGCGGAAGGTTAAACTGCCGCGCTTCCCCGCCCGTGGAGCCGTGATGAACGAACCGGAGAACCTGCGCCCGCTCGAGCAGGGCATCGAGGTCGACCTGCGCGACCGCACGACCTACGGTGGCTACCTGCAGCTGGCCACGCTGCTGTCGGCGCAGAAGCCGCTGAGCGATCCGCCGCTGCACGACGAGATGCTGTTCATCGTCCAGCACCAGGTGTCGGAGCTGTGGATGAAGCTGCTGATCCACGAGCTGCGCTTCGCGCTCGGGCGCCTGCGCGAGGACGAGGTCGACACGACGCTGAAGGTGCTCGCGCGCGTCAAGCAGGTGCAGCGCCAGCTGTTCGAGCAGTGGGCGGTGCTGGAGACGCTCACCCCCTCGGAATACCTGCAGTTCCGCCCGGTGCTCGGGCCCTCGTCCGGCTTCCAGTCGCTGCAGTACCGGCAGATCGAGTTCCTGCTCGGCAACAAGAATGCCGCGATGCTGAAGGTGTTCGACCACGACCCCGCCGCGCAGGCGGAGCTGCGCCACACGCTGGAGGCGCCGAGCCTGTACGACGAGGTGCTGCGCTACCTCGCGCGGCGCGGCCACGCGGTGCCGGCGGCGCTGCTCGCGCGCGACGTCAGCCAGCCACACGTGCGCACGCCGGCGCTGGTGCCGGTGTTCCAGCGCATCTACGAGAACGCGCGCGAATTCTGGCCCGAATACCACCTGTGCGAGCAGCTGGTCGACGTCGAGGAGAACTTCCAGCTCTGGCGCTTCCGCCACATGAAGACGGTCGAGCGCATCATCGGCTACCGCCGCGGCACCGGCGGCTCGTCGGGCGTCGCGTTCCTGAAGAAGGCGCTGGAGCTGACGTTCTTCCCCGAGCTGCTCGACGTTCGCACCGTGATCGGGCAGGGCGAGGGATGAGGGATTAGGGGCGAGGGCGCAACAACCGATTGTCGCGCGAGCATCGGTCTTCGGACCCTCGCCCCTGACCACTCGCCCCTCGCTCTGGCCACCGATATTGCGCTGCGGTTTGACCTCGCCGCCGCGAGCGGGTACACGTTCAGGGTTTGTTTACCGCAGAACCCCCAGGGAAACCCATGTCCAAGACCGCCACCGACGCCACCGCGCCGCCGAATTTCCCGCAGATGATGGGGCATCCACGCCCGCTGTGGATGCTGTTCATGACCGAGTTCTGGGAACGCTTCGCGTTCTACGGCATGCGCTGGGCGCTGGCGCTGTACATCGTGGCGCAGTTCTACGGCGGCGACAGCGCCGGCGAGGCGCCGGCCAGCAAGCTCTACGGCGCCTACCTCGCGCTCGTCTACGCCGCCGCGCTGTTTGGCGGCTACGTGGCTGACCGCATCATCGGCTACCAGCGCTCGATCCTGCTCGGTGCGGTCGTGATGGCAGCCGGACTGTTCCTGATCGTGCTGCCGAGCCAGGACATGCTGAAGATCGGCCTGGCCACGATCGTCGCCGGCAACGGCCTGTTCAAGCCGAACATCTCGACGATGGTCGGGCAGTTGTATCCGCAGGGTGACGGCCGCCGCGATTCCGGCTTCACGCTGTTCTACATGGGCATCAACGCCGGCGCGCTGGTCGCGCCGGTGCTGACCGGCTGGCTGGCCGAGCACATGTTCGGCGGTTCGCCGCAGATGCCGGCTTACAAGGCGGTGTTCATCGCGTCCGGCATCGGCATGCTGGTCAGCCTGGTGTGGTTCTGGTTCGGCCGCGCGCAGCTGCAGGGCATCGGCCGTCCGCAGGAAGGCAGCGGGTCGATGCAGAAGGTGCTGTACGTGGCGCTCGGCGTGCTCGCGGCGATCCCGCTGATCTACCTGCTGCTCGCGATCGACGCGAACCAGCTGCAGTGGCTGCTGAGCGCGCTGTTCGTCGCGCTGTGCGTGCTGATCCTGCGCGAGGGCTTCCGCGAAGGCACGGTGCCGCGCGACAAGGCCGTCGCGATGCTGATCATCTTCGTGTTCAACGTGCTGTTCTGGATGTTCTTCGAGCAGGCCGGCAGCTCGTTCAACTTCCTCGCGCAGAACATCGTCAACCGCGACTTCGGCGGCTGGATCTTCCCGGTCGGCTGGTTCCAGTCGGTGAACTCGCTGGCGATCATCACGCTGGCGCCGGTGATCGCGTGGATCTGGGTCAAGATGGGCCGCGCGAACCCGTCGATCCCGCGCAAGTTCGGCCTCGGCATCATGTTCAACGGCTTCGCGTTCCTGCTCTTGATGTTCGCGCTGTCGAGCCTGGTCAGCGACGCCGGCAAGATCCCGTTCTGGACGCTGTTCATGGTCTACGTGATCCAGTCGGTCGGCGAGCTGTGCCTGTCGCCGATCGGCCTGTCGATGGTGACCAAGCTGGCGCCGGTGCGCCTGGTCGGTTTCGGCATGGGCGGCTGGTTCCTGTCGACCGCGATCGGCAACAACCTGTCCGGCATCTTCGCCGGCCACGTCAGCGGCGAAGGCGGCATGACCACGGCGTCGGCGCTGTCGGGCTACACGTTCGGCTTCTGGGTGCTGCTCGGCGCCGGCGCGCTGCTGTTCCTGGTCGCGCCACTGATCCAGAAGCTGATGCATGGGGTGAAGTAGGAAAGCCGGGATTGGGACTGCGAAGGCAGGATGCCGGAGCGAACGGCGAAGCCGGCCCGCAGGGCGAGCCGCTGGATGCGGCGAGTCATTCGGGATTGGGGATTCGAGAAAGCTCCCCATCCCGTCGTCCCGGCGCAGGCCTGGACCCAGTGGCTTCCGGCGACCCGCGAAGACGATGGACAGACGGCGGCCGCATGGCCGCCGTCTGCATTTCAGGCCTTCAGCGTGCCGGCGCCAGCAACTTGTCGAGGATTCGCTCGAGCCAGGCGCGCTCGTCCGCATCGAGCTTGGCCAGCACCTCGCGCTCGCGCTGGCGCGCCAGCGGCGCGACTTCGTCGTGCACGTTCCAGCCGCTGCGCGTCAGGCCGAGCACCGAGCGGCGCTTGTCGCCGTCGTGGGTGCCGCGGCTGACCCGCCCGGCCGCGACCAGCCGCGCCAGCGCGCGGCTCACCGCCACCTTGTCCATCGCGGTCCGCTCGGCCACCTCGCGCGCGGACAGGCCGTCGAAACGCGCCAGCACCGCCATCACGCGCCACTCGGTCACGGTCAGGTCGTGGCGCTGCTGGTAGTCGTCGGCGATCGCCTGGCTGATCGTGTTGGACAGGATCGACAGCCGGTACGGCAGGAAGCTCTCCAGCTCGAGCGGCAGGCGGTCGGGATGCGAGGGCTTGGGCACTGTTGCGGTGCTCCTTGCAAATGGTTACATGTGAAACTATAAGATGGGGGTTCCAGGCGCAACTAGCGCCGCAGCAGACAGCCCGGAGGCCCGATGAACGCGCAACCCAACCTTGGCATGCAGGTCACCACGTTCGACAACCCGATGGGCATCGACGGCTTCGAGTTCGTCGAATTCGCCGCGCCGGCCGGGCAGGGCGCCGACCTGCACGCGCTGTTCAAGCGCATGGGCTTCAGCGCGGTGCTCAAGCACAAGACGCGCGCGATCACGGTGTACCGCCAGGGCGGCGTGAACTTCCTCGTCAACGAGGATCCGGATTCGTTCGCGGCCGACTTCGCGGCCCAGCACGGCCCGTGCGCCTGTGGCTTCGCGGTGCGCTTCACCCGGCCGGTGGCCGAGGTCGAGAAGACGGTGCTCGCCAACGGCGGCGAGGCGGTCACGCACAAGGCGGCCAGCCGCGCGATCGACGTGCCGGTGGTCAAGGGCATCGGCGACTGCATGCTGTACCTGGTGCCGCGAGACGGCGACGCCTACGCGGCCGACTACGTCGCGATCGAAGGCGCCGAGCAGAACCCGGCCGGGTTCGGCCTGACCTTCATCGACCACCTCACGCACAACCTCTACTTCGGCAACATGCAGAAGTGGTCGGACTACTACGAGCGCCTGTTCAACTTCCGCGAGATCCGCTACTTCGACATCAAGGGCGCCAAGACCGGCCTGGTGTCGAAGGCGATGACCGCGCCTGACGGCATCGTGCGCATCCCGCTGAACGAGTCCTCCGACCCGAAGTCGCAGATCAACGAATACCTCGACGCGTACAAGGGCGAGGGCATCCAGCACATCGCCTGCTTCACCGACAACATCTACGACACGGTCGAGGCGATGCGCGCGGCCGGCGTCGAGTTCCTCGACACGCCCGACACCTATTTCGAGGTGGTCGACGTGCGCATCCCGAACCACGGCGAGGACGTGCCGCGGCTGCAGAAGAACAAGATCCTGATCGACGCCGACCCGGAAACCAAGACGCGCAAGCTGCTGCAGATCTTCACGCAGAACGCGATCGGCCCGATCTTCTTCGAGATCATCCAGCGCAAGGGCAACGAAGGCTTCGGCGAGGGCAACTTCCAGGCCCTGTTCGAGAGCATCGAGCGCGACCAGATGAAGCGCGGCGTGCTGTAAAGCCTGCCTTCCCCCGCTGGGGGAGGGCGTTGCAACAATCATCCGGCGTCATGCCCGCGCAAGCGGGCATCCATTGCAAGTGCCTCCGTGGATTCCTGCTTGCGCGGGAATGACGGCCTTTCCCAAGCTCATCGAGACAAGGCGGCCCCATGTCGATCGCAAGCAACGGTTACCAATCCGGCTTCGGCAACGAATTCGCGACCGAGGCGATCGCCGGCACCTTGCCGGTCGGGCGCAACTCGCCGCAGCGCGTCGCGCACGGCCTGTACGCCGAGCAGATTTCCGGCACCGCGTTCACCGCGCCGCGCCATGCGAACCGGCGCAGCTGGCTGTACCGGATCCGGCCCGCCGCGATGCACGGCGCGTTCACGCCGTTCGCGCAGCCGACGTTCCACAACGACTTCGGCACCGGGTCGGTCACGCCGGACCAGCTGCGCTGGAGCCCGCTGCCGCTGCCGGACGCGCCGACCGATTTCATCGAAGGCCTGTTCACGATGGCCGGCAACGGTTCGCCGGCCGCGCAAAGCGGCGTCGGTATCCACGTCTATGCGGCCAACCGCGACATGCAGGGCCGTTATTTCTACGACGCCGACGGCGAGCTGCTGATCGTGCCGCAGCAGGGCAGGCTGCACATCGAAACCGAGCTCGGCGTGCTCGAGGTCGAACCGCAGGAGATCGCGCTGATCCCGCGCGGCCTCCGTTTCCGCGTCGCGCTGCCGGACGGCGTTGCGCGTGGCTACGTGTGCGAGAACTTCGGCGCGATGCTGAAGCTCCCCGACCTCGGCCCGATCGGCAGCAACGGCCTGGCCAATCCGCGCGACTTCCTGGTCCCCAACGCCGCGTTCGAGGACGTCGACGGCGCGTTCGAGCTGGTCGCCAAGTTCCAGGGCCACCTGTGGCGCGCCGACATTGGCCACTCGCCGCTCGACGTGGTCGGCTGGCATGGCAACTACGCGCCGTGCAAATACGACCTGCGCCGCTTCAACACGATCGGCTCGATCAGCTACGACCATCCCGACCCGTCGATCTTCCTCGTGCTGCATTCGCCCAGCGACAGCGCCGGCGTCAGCAACATGGACTTCGTGATCTTCCCGCCGCGCTGGCTGGTCGCGCAGGACACGTTCCGGCCGCCGTGGTTCCACCGCAACATCGCCAGCGAGTTCATGGGCCTGGTGCACGGCGCCTACGACGCCAAGGCCGAAGGCTTCGTGCCGGGCGGCGCCTCGCTGCACAACTCGATGACCGGCCATGGTCCCGATGCGGCGACGTTCGAGAAGGCTTCGGCCTCGGACCTGAGCAAGCCCGATGTCATCACCGACACGATGGCCTTCATGTTCGAGACACGTGCGGTGATCCGCCCGACCGCACAGGCGCTCGATGCCGCGCACCGGCAGCGCGACTACCAGGCGTGCTGGGCGGGGCTGCGCAAGCATTTCGGGGCAAAGTGATCGGCCTCCGGTGGGCGCGCCGCGGGCAATCGTGACAACGCCTTGGCATCGCAGCGACCTGCTGCGCGGCTGCAAGACCGGCGACGTCGTCGAGCCGCTGCCGTCGGCGCGTCGCTGGCGGTCGCTGCTGCTCGGCGTCGTGCTCGGCGTGCCGGCGATCCTTGCTGCGCATTGGGTCTTCACGGCCTGGGTGCCGCGCCGCTACGCCGCGCTCGCCGAACTCGCGACGATCGACCCGGTCGAGGGGGCGCGTCAGCTTGCGGCGTTCAGTTCCTGGCTGTTGTTCGTGCCGGTGCTGGCTGCGACCGTCGCCGGCATCGCGGGCGTCGTGATCGCGGTCCGCGTCCTGCGCGCGGGCCGCTGGCCGTTGCCTGGGGCGACGGTGCGGCGGCGCACCGAGGTCGTCGCGGGCTGGTGCGCGCGCTTGCCGGCCGCGCTGCTCGCGGCGGTCCTGCTGGCCTGCCTGTGCGTCGTGTGTTCGAGCTACGTCAGGCTCGTCGCGATGTTCTGGGACGGCTACCTCGACCGGCTCGCCGGTGCTCCCCGGTGAGTCGGGTCCGACACGAACCCGTCGGGCGGGTTTGCGCGCGAACCCGGCCCGATCGAGATCGTTTCCATAGAATCAGCGTCATGAAGATCAACGCCATGAAGGACAGCCGATGAAACTCGCATCTCTGAAGGAAGGCGGCCGCGACGGCACGCTGATCGTCGTCAGCCGCGACCTCACCCGCGCCGTGCGCGCGACGACGATCGCCGCGACGCTGCAGGACGCGCTCGACCACTGGCCGCAGGCCGCGCCGCGCCTGAACACGCTGTCCGAGGCACTCAACGCCGGCCACGCCGACGGCGTGTTCGAGCTCGACATGGCCGCGCTCGCCGCGCCGCTGCCGCGCGCCTACGAATTCGTCGACGGTTCGGCCTACCTGCCGCACGTCGAGCGCGTGCGCCGCGCGCGCGGCGCCGAGGTGCCGGAGAGCTTCTACACCGATCCGTTGATGTACCAGGCGACCAGCGCCGGCTTCTACGGCCCGCGCGACCCGATCCTAGCGTCCAGCGAGGAGTGGGGCATCGACCTCGAGGCCGAGGTCGTCGTCGTCACCGACGACGTGCCGATGGGCGTGTCGCCGGCGACCGCCGCGCAGCACATCCAGCTGGTCGGCCTGGTCAACGACGTGTCGCTGCGCGGCCTGATCCCGGGCGAACTCGCCAAGGGCTTCGGCTTCCTGCAGTCCAAGCCGCGCTCGGCGCTGTCGCCGGTGTTCGTCACGCCCGACGAGCTCGGCGATGCCTGGCAGGGCGAAAAGCTGCACCTGCCGATGCGCACCTGGATCAACGGGAAGTGGTTCGGCGAGGCCGAATGCGGCGTCGACATGCAGTTCAGCTTCGCCGAACTCGTCGCGCACGCGGCCAGGACGCGGCCGCTGGCCGCCGGCACGATCGTCGGCTCCGGCACGATCGCCAACCAGGACACCGCCAAGGGCGCCTCCTGCCTGGCCGAGCAGCGCACGGTCGAGACGCTGCGCGACGGCAAGCCGTCGACGCCATTCCTGAAGTTCGGCGACACGGTGCGCATCGAGGTCACCGATGCGGCCGGCGCGAGCCTGTTCGGCGCGATCGAGCAGGTCGTGACGCAGCAGGCGCCTCGCGGTTAGCGCAGTACCCCAGCGCATTCAGCCTCGGCGAGAGTTCGCTGTTTTGGCCCTCCCCTTCAAGGGGAGGGTTGGGTGGGGATGGTGTTGTTGCGCACCCATGGCCTTTCGACCAGGTGATGTTGCGCTACTCTCTGGCGGCCCGGCCGAAGCCACCAAGGAACGCTCATGTCGACCGAATCGCCGCTGACGCTGTACGACTACTGGCGCTCCAGCGCCTGCTACCGCGTGCGCATCGCGCTGAACCTGAAGGGTCTGGCCTACGCGCAAAAGCCGGTGCACCTGGTGCGCGACGGCGGCGAGCAGCACGGCGCCGCCTATCGCGAGCTGAACCCGCAGGAAGTCATTCCGGCGCTGGTCGACGGCCAGCGCGTGATCCGCCAGTCGCTGGCGATCATCGAGTACCTCGAGGAAGCGCGCCTCGGCACGCCGGCGCTGCTGCCGGCCAACGCGCGCGACCGCGCGCACGTGCGCTCGCTCGCGCTACTGGTCGCGTGCGACATCCATCCGCTCAACAACCTGCGCGTGATGCAGTACCTCGAGCGCGAACTCGGCATGGAACAAGCCACTCGCGAGCGCTGGACGCGCCACTGGATGCAGGAGGGCTTCCGCGCGTTCGAGGCGATCCTCGCCGCCGACAGCGCGACCGGACCGTTCTGCCACGGCGACCTGCCCACGCTCGCCGACGCCTGCCTGATCCCGCAGGTCTACAACGCGAACCGCTTCGGCGTGGACATGACGCCGTATCCGATCATCCGCCGCATCAACGAGCACTGCCTGGCGCTGCCGGCGTTCGACGCGGCGCGGCCGGAGAAGCAGCCCGACGCGGCATAGCCGGATGGCCCAAAGCGCCGGTCGCTTCGCGCGCCCAGCCTAAGAAATCAGCTGCGCAGGCTGGATGGACGCAGGCCGGCCGGCTTAGTGCGCCGCTCGCGCCACGCACGGCCAGCCTGTTAGACCGAAATCGCGCCTCAGCCTGCGATATACCGCTGCAACTGCTCGATCTGCACGCTCTGCTCGTCGATCACGGCCTTGACCAGGTCGCCGATCGAGACGACGCCGACGACCTTGCCCTGCGCGACCACCGGCAGGTGGCGCACGCGGCGGTCGGTGCACAGGCGCATGCAGGTGTCGACCGTGTCGTCCGGGCCGACGGTCAGCACCGGCGCGGTCATGATGTCGCGCACCGGCGTTTCGCGCGAGGAACGGCCCTTGAGGATGACTTTGCGCGCGTAGTCGCGCTCGGACACCATGCCGACGAGTTCGTCGCCGCGCATCACCAGCAGCGCGCCGATGTAGCGGTCGGCCATCGCGTGGATCGCCGCGAGCACCGGTTCGTCCGGGCCGATCGTGTAGATGGCATTGCCTTTTTCCGCCAGCAGATGCTTGACCTGAAGCATGGCTTGCTGCCTCCGCGTCTGGTCGCGGCGGGACCGCCGCTGCGGCCAGTGTAGCGCCGCCGCGGATTGCCGGGGGAGCGGCGCAAGCCGAGATGCCCTTCAGCCTTCAGGCCGGCGCGCTGCCACGCTGGCCGCATCGCGCCTGCCGGCACTGTCACAGGGCTTCCGCGACATCCGAGGCTTCGAGAACCTCGGCAAGCCAGCTTCCGTGGGAGCGGCGGAAGCCGCGATGCTCTTCAAGCCGGCGCGCTGCCGCGCCGGCCGCATCGCGCCTGCCGCCCACAGCGGCGTCCGGCGGTATCAGAGCACGTCGCCCGGCACGCGCACCTGGCCTTCCATCAGCACGCGCGCGCTGCGGCTCATGATCGCCTTGGTCACGCTCCAGCGGCCGTCGACCTCGCGCGCCTGCGCGCCGACGCGCAGCGTGCCGGACGGATGGCCGAAGCGCACCGCGGTGCGCTCGCCGCCGCCGGCGGCGAGGTTGACCAGCGTGCCCGGGATCGCCGCGGCGGTGCCGATCGCGACGGCGCAGGTGCCCATCATCGCGTGGTGCAGCTTGCCCATCGACAGCGCGCGCACGTTGAGGTCGATGTCGGCCGCGTCGATCGCCTTGCCGCTGGAGGCGACGTAGGATTGCGCCGGCGCGACGAACGCGACCTTCGGCGTGTGTTGGCGCGTGGCGGCTTCGGCGAGGTCCTTGATCAGGCCCATGCGCAGCGCGCCGTGCGCGCGGATCGTTTCGAACATCGCCAGCGCCTTGGCGTCGCCGTTGATCGCATCCTGCAGCTCGGTGCCGGTGTAGCCGATATCCGTCGCATTGAGGAAGATGGTCGGGATGCCGGCGTTGATCAGCGTCGCCTGCAGCGTGCCGACGCCGGGCACCTCGAGCGCATCGACGAGGTTGCCGGTCGGGAACATCGCCCCGCCGTCCTCGCCCTCGTCGGCGGGATCGAGGAATTCGAGCTGCACCTCGGCGGCCGGGAACGTCACGCCGTCGAGCTCGAAGTCGCCGGTCTCCTGCACCTCGCCGGCCGTCATCGGCACGTGCGCGATGATCGTCTTGCCGATGTTGGCCTGCCAGATGCGCACCACCGCGACGCCGTCGCGCGGCACGCGCGCCGGATCGACCAGGCCCGCGGCGATCGCGAATGGCCCGACCGCGGCCGACAGGTTGCCGCAGTTGCCGGACCAGTCGACGAACGGCTGGTCGATCGAGACCTGGCCGAACAGGTAGTCGACGTCGTGGTCGGGCTTCGTGCTCTTCGCCACGATCACGCTCTTGCTCGTGCTCGAGGTCGCCCCGCCCATGCCGTCGATCTGCTTGCCGTACGGATCGGGACTGCCGATCACGCGCAGCAGCAGCGCGTCGCGTGCGGCACCGGGCACCTGCGCGGCCGCGGGCAGGTCGTCCAGGCGGAAGAACACGCCTTTCGAAGTGCCGCCGCGCATGTAGGTGGCCGGGATCTTGATCTGCGCAACGTGTGCCATGGCTCAGGCCACCTTCGACGATTCGAGGAAATCCTGCGCGAAGCGCTGCAGCACGCCGCCGGCCTCGTAGATCGAAACTTCTTCGTCCGAATCGAGGCGGCAGGTGACCGGCACCTCGACGCGCTCGCCGTTCCTGCGGTGGATCACCAGCGTCAGCCGCGCGCGCGGCGTGCGCTCGCCGACGACGTCGAATGTTTCGGTGCCGTCGATGCCGTAGGTCTTGCGCGTGTCGCCGGGCTGGAACTCCAGCGGCAATACGCCCATGCCGATCAGGTTGGTTCGGTGGATGCGCTCGAAGCCTTCGGCGACGATCGCCTCGACGCCGGCCAGGCGCACGCCCTTGGCGGCCCAGTCGCGCGAGCTGCCCTGGCCGTAGTCGGCGCCGGCGACGATGATCAAGGGCTGCTTGCGCGCCATGTAGGTCTCGATGGCTTCCCACATGCGCATGACGGTGCCGTCCGGCTCGACGCGCGCGAGCGAGCCCTGCTTGACCTGCCCATCGACGACGGCCATCTCGTTGACCAGCTTCGGGTTCGCGAACGTCGCGCGCTGCGCGGTCAGGTGGTCGCCGCGGTGCGTCGCGTACGAATTGAAGTCCTCTTCCGGCAGGCCCATCTTCGCCAGGTATTCGCCGGCCGCGCTGCTCGGCAGGATCGCGTTCGACGGCGACAGGTGGTCGGTCGTGATGTTGTCGCCAAGCAGCGCCAGCGGCCGCATGCCGCGCAGCGTGCGCTCGCCGGCCAGTGCGCCTTCCCAGTACGGTGGGCGGCGGATGTAGGTCGACATCGGGCGCCAGTCGTACAGCGGGCCGACGCGCTCGCCGTCATCCACGGCGAGCTTGAACATCGGCTCGTACACCTTGCGGAACTGCTCCGGCTTCACCGCCTGCTTCACGATCGCGTCGATCTCCGCATCGGACGGCCAGATGTCCTTCAGGCGCACATCGTTGCCGTCGGCATCGACGCCGAGCACGTCCTTTTCGATGTCGAAGCGCATCGTGCCGGCGATCGCGTAGGCGATCACCAGCGGCGGCGAGGCGAGGAACGCCTGCTTCGCGTACGGATGGATGCGGCCGTCGAAGTTGCGGTTGCCCGACAGCACCGCGGTCGCGTACAGGTCGCGCTCGATGATCTCCTGCTGGATCGCCGGATCGAGTGCGCCGCTCATGCCGTTGCAGGTCGTGCACGCGAACGCGACGATGCCGAAGCCGAGCTTTTCCAGTTCCGGCAACAGGCCGGCTTCCTCGAGGTACAGCTGCACCGCCTTCGAGCCGGGCGCGAGCGAGCTCTTGACCCACGGCTTGCGCACGAGCCCGCGCGCATTCGCGTTGCGCGCGAGCAGCGCCGCGGCGATCACGTTGCGCGGGTTGGAGGTGTTCGTGCAGCTGGTGATCGCGGCGATGATGACCGCGCCGTCCGGCAGCAGGCCCTGCGCTTCCTGCGCGCGCGCCTTGTCGAGGTCGACCGCAATGCCGCGCTCGGCCAGTGCCGAGGTCGGCAGGCGGCGGTGCGGGTTCGACGGGCCGGCCATGTTGCGCACGACGCTCGACAGGTCGAACTGCAACGTGCGCTCGTACTGCGCGCTCGCGAGCGCGTCGGCCCACAGGCCGGCGGCCTTGGCGTAGGTCTCCACCAGCGCGACTTGCTCGTCGCTGCGGCCGGTCAGGCGCAGGTAGTCGAGCGTGTTGGCGTCGATGAAGAACATCGCCGCGGTCGCGCCGTACTCGGGCGCCATGTTCGAGATCGTCGCGCGGTCGCCGACGGTCAGCGCGGCCGCGCCTTCGCCGCGGAACTCGAGATAGGCGCCGACGACCTTCGACTGGCGCAGGAACTCGGTCAGCGCGAGCACGATGTCGGTCGCCGTGATGCCCGGCTGCGGCTTGCCGGTCAGCTCGACGCCGATGATGTCGGGCAGGCGCATCCACGAGGCGCGGCCGAGCATCACGTTCTCGGCTTCCAGCCCGCCGACGCCGACCGCGATCACGCCGAGCGCATCGACGTGCGGCGTGTGGCTGTCGGTGCCGACGCAGGTGTCGGGGAACGCGACGCCCCGGCCGTTATCGGCATGTTGCACGTAGATCACCGGCGACATCTTCTCCAGGTTGATCTGGTGCATGATGCCGTTGCCGGGCGGGATCACGTCGACGTTGCGGAACGCCTTCTTCGTCCACTCGATGAAGTGGAAGCGGTCCTCGTTGCGGCGGTCCTCGATCGCGCGGTTCTTGGCGAACGCATCCGGGTCGTAGCCGCCGCATTCGACCGCCAGCGAGTGGTCGACGATCAGCTGCACCGGCACCACCGGATTCACCTTGGCCGGATCGCCGCCCTGCTCGGCGATCGCATCGCGCAGGCCGGCGAGGTCGACCAGCGCGGTCTGGCCGAGGATGTCGTGGCAGACCACGCGCGCCGGGAACCACGGGAAGTCGAGGTCGCGCCGGCGCTCGACCAGCTGGCCGAGATAGTCCGCGATGCGCGACGGCTCGGCGCGCCGCACGATGTTCTCGGCATGCACGCGCGCGGTGTACGGCAGCGTGGCCCAGGCACCGGGCTTGAGGTCCTCGACGGCAGCGCGCGCATCGAACCAGTCGAGCGAGGTGCCGGGCAGCGGCTTGCGGTATTGGGTATTCATGGCGGAGGTCGGCAATGGATGAAGGCGGCCGCGTCGACGCGGGCCGAGCCGCCCATTCTAGCCGCTCCGGGTGGCGGCGCCCCCGCGGCGCTTCGGTAGGAGAGCTTCGGTGGCAGCGGCGGCAGCGGCGATGCTTGTTCAGTCCTCCCCTTCAAGCGGAGGGTCGGCTGGGGATGGTGTCTGCAGGAAGCTGCCATGCCTTTGCGACAGCAAAGCATCGCGCCTGCCGGCGCTGCCACAGGCAGCAGGCCGGCTGGCGGACTACGCCACCGCCCACTCCGCCGACAGTTCCTCTGCCTGCCGCAGCACCGTCTCGGTCGCCTGCTCCTGCCGGTCGGGCGGATACTTGTAGCGCTTGAGCAGCGTCTTCACCATCACGCGCAGCTTCGCGCGCACGGTCTCGCGCCGCGCCCAGTCCACTGTGACCGACCTGCGCAGGCTCAGCGTCAGCTCGACCGCGATCTGCTTCAGCGTCGCATCGCCGAGTTCGCGCACCGCCGCCTCGTTCGTCGCCAGCGCGTCGTAGAAGGCCAGCTCGTCGCGGTTCAGGCCGAGCGCCTCGCCGCGCTCGGCGGCCTGGCGGAACTTCTTCGCCATCGCGATCAGTTCCTCGATCACCTGCGCCGTCTCGACCGCGCGGTTGCGGTAGCGCGCCAGGCTCTGCTGCAGCAGCTCGGAGAACTTCGCGCTCTGCACCACGTTGGTCTTGAAGCGCGACCTGATCGCGCCCTTCAGCAGCCGCTCCAGCAGCTCGACCGCGAGGTTGCGCTCCTTCATGTGCCGTACGTCTTCGAGGAACTCGTCCGACAGCACGCCGATGTCGGGCCGCTTGAGGCCGGCCGCGGCGAAGATGTCGATGACCTCGTCGCTGACCACCGCGCGGCTGATGATCTGCCGCAACGCGTGTTCCTTCTGCTCGTCGGTGAGCTTGCGGTCGGTGCCGCCGTGCTTGGACAGCGCCGCCTTCACCGCCTGCAGGAAGGCGAGCTCGTCGCGGTGCGCCAGCGCCTCGTCCAGCGTGCAGCACAGCGCGAACGCCTTGCTCGCGGCCAGCACCGCGTCGGCGAAGCGCTGCTTGCCGTCGGCAAGGCCGAGCACGTGGTTCGCCACCGCCGGCAGCAACTGCCAGGCCTGCGTGCGGAACGCGGCGTAGTCGAGCCCGTGCAGCAGGCCGTGCAGCACGTCCATCTGCTCGCGCAGCACCGCCAGCGCCTCGTGCGCGTCGATCGTCGGCCGGCCGCGGCCGCGCGCCTGCGTGTAGTCGGCCAGCGCCGCCTTCAGTTCGTTGGCGATGCCGATGTAGTCGACCACCAGGCCGCCCGGCTTGTCCTTGAACACGCGGTTCACGCGCGCGATCGCCTGCATCAGGCTGTGCCCGCGCATCGGCTTGTCCACGTACATCGTGTGCAGGCACGGCGCGTCGAAGCCGGTCAGCCACATGTCGCGCACGATCACCAGCTTGAACGGGTCGGCCGGGTTCTTGAAGCGCGTCTCCAGTCGCTTGCGCACGTCCTTCGGATGGATGTGCGGCTTCAGCAGCGCCTTGTCCGCGGCCGAGCCGGTCATCACCACCTTGATCGCGCCCTGCGTCGGATCGTCGCTGTGCCAGTCAGGGCGCAGCGCGATGATCGCGTCGTACAGGTGCACGCAGATCTCGCGGCTCATCGCCACGATCATCGCCTTGCCGTCCAGCGCCGCCAGCCGCTGCTCGAAGTGCGCCACGATGTCGGCCGCCACCTTCTGCACGCGCGGCGGCGCACCGACCAGTTGCTCCAGCGCGGCCCAGCGGCGCAGCCGCGCGACCTTGGCCGCGTCGCCTTCCTCGTCCTCGCTCAGCGCATCGACCTCGCTGTCGAGCTGGCCGGCGTCGGCCTCCTTCAGCTCCAGCCGGGCCAGGCGGCTTTCGTAGTAGATCGGCACGGTGGCGCCGTCGCGCACCGCCTGCTCGATGTCGTAGACGTGCACGTAGTCGCCGAACACCGCGCGCGTGTCGCGGTCGTCCAGCGACACCGGCGTGCCGGTGAACGCGACGAAGGTCGCGCCGGGCAGCGCATCGCGCAGGTGCTGCGCATAGCCGTAGCGCATTGCGCTGGAGGCGGCATAGCGCGGTGACGCCTCGGCCACCCTGGCCAGCGGCGGATCGTTCGCCGCCGGCGCGTCCTTGTCCAGCCGCACCAGGCGCGCCTCGAAGCCGTACTGGCTGCGGTGCGCCTCGTCGCAGATCACCACGATGTTGCGCCGCTCCGACAGCAGCGGAAACGTGTCCTCGTCCTCGCCCGGCGTGAACTTCTGGATCGTCGTGAAGACGATGCCGCCGGACGGGCGGTTGGCCAGCAGGCGCCGCAGCTCCGGCCGCGTGTCGGCCTGCACCGGCGTCTCGCGCAGCACGTCGCTGGCGCCGGCGAACACGCCAAAGAGCTGGTTGTCGAGGTCGTTGCGGTCGGTCACGACCACCACGGTCGGGTTGCCCATGTCCGGATGCGCCATCAGCGCGCCGGCCAGGCAGGTCATCTCGATGCTCTTGCCTGCGCCCTGCGTGTGCCACACCACGCCGCCCTTGCGCGTGCCGCCGGGCGCCGCGGCCGCGAGCACGCTCTGCACCACCGCGCGCACCGCGTGGAACTGGTGGTAGCCGGCGACCTTCTTGACCAGCCGCCCGTCGTCCTCGAACAGGACGAAGTGGCGCAGGTACTCAAGCAGCAGGTCGCGCCGGAACAGGCCGAGCACCAGCGTCTCCAGCTCGCGCATCGCGCCGAGCGGATCGGTCGCCACGCCGTCGATCGTGCGCCAGGCCATGAAGCGCTCGCGCTCGGCGGTCAGCGAACCCATGCGCGCCTGGAGGCCGTCGCTGATCACCTGCAGCGCGTTGGCGTGGAACAGGTCCGGGATGTCCTGCTGGTAGGCCTGCAACTGGTTCCACGCCGCCCAGATGTCGGCGTCCGCATCGCCCGGGTTCTTCAGTTCCACCACCCCCAGCGGCAGGCCGTTGACGAACAGCACCACGTCCGGCCGCCGCATCAGCTTCGGCCCCTGCACGCTGAGCTGGTTGACCGCCAGCCAGTCGTTGCCGGCCACGTCGGCGAAGTCGAGCAGCCGCACGCGCGCGCCGCGCGTCTCGCCGTCCTTCTGGAACTCCACCGGCACGCCGTCGACCAGCCAGCGGTGCAGCTGGCGGTTCGCGTTGACCAGCCCCGGCACGTTCGGGTCCAGCACACGGCGCAGCGCATCCTCGCGCGCGCTCGCGGGAACCTGTGGATTCAGCCGCGCGATCGCCGCGCGCAGCCGCCCGGCCAGTACCACCTCGCGGTAGCTCGCGCGCTCGCGCCCCGGCGTGCGCGCATCGGGCGGCGAGATGTCCGCGCCGTGCGCGGTGGCCCAGCCGAGGCCGGCCAGCCACTGCAGCATGGCTCGTTCGACGTCGTCTTCGCTGATCCCCTTGCCCACCCGTGCTTCCCCCTGCGGTTGTGGCTCACCGGTGCAAACCTTTCTTACGTCGAATTTATATTTAAGATTTACGTACGTTTCTTAAACAAGAAATAGCTGAAGGTAAGATTCGAAGGCGAACACGCGGTTCCGCGCGAAGCCGGTCAGCTCCTTCAGCAAGCCCAGACGCACGAAGTCGGTCACCAGCGCGTTGGCCGTCGGCGCGCTCACCTCGAGCGCGGCGCCGACTTGCGCCACCGTCAGCACCGGCCGCCGATACAGCACGCGCAACAACGCCAGCCCCGACTTGCCGCGGCGCCCCAGTTCGTGCATGCGCGCCTCGGCTTCGGTACGCAGGGCCAGCACCTGGCGGAAGGTGTCGCGACCCTTGGTCGCGGTTTCGGCCACGCCGGTGAGGAAAAAGCGTACCCAATGGTTCATGTCGCCGGAGGTGCGTACCGCCATCAGGGCATCGTAGTAGCTTGCGCGGTGCCGCTCGAAGAAGTCGGACAGGTACAGCGACGGCTTGTGCAGCAGGCCCTTGCTGACCAGGTACAGGGTGATCAGCAGGCGGCCGATGCGCCCGTTGCCGTCGCAGAAGGGGTGGATCGTTTCGAACTGATAGTGGCTGATCGCGATGCGGATCAGATCCGGCACTTCGATGGCGTCGTTGTGCCAGAACTTCTCCAGGTCGCTCATCAATTCCGGCACTTCGGTCGGGTGCGGCGGCACGAACGCCGCATCGCGCGGGCCGGAGCCGCCGATCCAGTTCTGCGAATTGCGGATCTCGCCAGGCATCTTGTGGTCGCCCCGCACGCCGCGCATCAGCGTCGCGTGGGTCTGGCACAGCAGCCGGTTCGACAGCGGAAGCCGCTCGAGCTCGGCAATCGCGAAGTTAATCGCGTCGACGTAGTTGCGCACCTCGTGCCAATCGTCACGCTTCTCGGGCGCGATCAGCTCTTCGCTCATCAGCGCCTCGTCCATCGCCGTCTGCGTGCCCTCGATGCGGCTTGACTGGTTGGCCTCCTTCGCGATGTGCATTTCGATGAACAGGTCCACGTCGGGCACGATCAGCGAGAACGCGTTGAGCTCGCCGAGCGCGCGCGTGGCCTGCTCCAGCAGCGTATTGATGCGCGCATCCTCCCAGCTCCAGGCATGGTTGACCGGCACAGGCGAGAAGCTCCGGTACTGGTACTGCGCGCGCCAGACGCCGGGATGAAAGCCTTCGAACTTCATGCGAGGGCAGCCTCCATTCGTTCGCGGGCCTCGGGCAGGCGGAGTTTGCCCGAGATCAGGCGGGGGAGGAGGGTGTCGCGGAGGGTGGCGAGAGCGCGCGCCTGCAGGGAGTTCGTTATGCGACGCTCCAATATCGGGCCGACTACCGCACTCAAACCCTTGATCACTGCAGCAGGCGGTAGTGCAAGCCGGGACTCGGTCAGATGCTTGCGCTGGATATGGCCCATGGTCGTCGCCTTGTGCGCCGCAATCTCCCGGAAACCCGGCAAGAAGTGGCGTGTAGCCAGGTAGTAGAACCACTTGGGCACGGCTTCCGAAGTAACTTTGAACAAGTGCTGGTTGAGTGCCCCATCGCCTCCGCACCAGAACTCGACTTCAAGCGATCCAGACCATGAAAAGAGCACGTCGCCATCCTTCACGACATACTCCGGCTTGAGGCGCGCGCTTGCGCGATCCGCCCCGACGGTGTGCCCCGCACGCAGTTGGGCAATCTTGATGACTGGTAGGTACTCCTCGTCGCTCTCCTGCGGGAATTTTTGCAGTGCCAAGCCGTTGAGATAGGTCGCGAACGAGTCGAGCGATTGCACAGCCCAGTCCTTCGGAATCAACCCCAGCGCCGACTCCTCGAACTCGGCGGGGAACAGCGCGGCGGTGGCGGCGTCCATGGCTTCGGGCTCGCGGCCCTCGGCCTTGGCGCGCACCGGGTCGAAGTCGATGAACCAGCTCTTGAACAGGGCCTGGGCGATGGCTTCGAGGGTGGCGTTGGTCTGGCGCAGGAGGTCGATGCGGTGCTCGACTGCCTCCAATAGTGCAATGAGCCCGAGTCTTTCAGCCGTGGCCGTGGGGAGTGGGAACGCTAGGAAATCATCTCGTGACAGCGACAGGTTCGTCGTTCCAATCGCCCGTTCACGGCAATACGACCGATACTCGGGACAGCGCAACACCCAATAGAGCAGGTCTGGCGGGTAGCGCTTGGGGTCAAACTGAAGCTTCACCGTGTCTTGGGTCAAACGCCCAAGCGACACCGATCTCGGAAGCCTAGCCACCGAACCCAGCAGGTCACCTGACTGCGTCACATCCTTCAGCGAAACGTACAAATCACCTGGGCGCAGCAGAAGCTTCTCGGCTGACTCACCGCCATATGTCTTCAGCGAGTCCCCTCGAAATCCGCCGTCACGCTGTATGGATGCCAAGCCCAAGAGCACGGGCCCAGGCTGTCCCAGAAGCGCACTTTTGTAAGTGTTTCCCCGGACAAGAGTGACCAAGTCTCCAAGCGACACCTTAGCGGCATCAGACTGCATAGCCCATCGCCCCAAGCTTGTCCCTAATCACCGCATCCAGCTCCGCCCCCTTCGCCATCTGCTCGGCGAGCTGCGCGGTCAGCCGCTCCATCTTGTCGCTGAACGCCTCGTCGTCGTCCTCGGTCGCCTCGGCGCCGACGTAGCGGCCCGGCGTCAGCACGTGGCCGTGCGCGGCGATCTCGGCCAGCGTCACCGCGCGGCAGAAGCCGGGCACGTCGGCGTACGGTTCGTCGGTGCCCTCCTCGCCGTCGGCGCGCCAGCGGTGCACGGTCGCGGCGATGCGCGCGACGTCCGCGTCGTCGAACACGCGCGTGACGCGCGTGTCCATGCGGCCGAGCTTGCGCGCGTCGATGAACAGCACCTCGCCGCGGCGGTCGCGGCCGCTGCCGCCGCCGGCGGCGCCGGACTTGTCGCGCGCGAGGAACCACAGGCAGGCCGGGATCTGCGTGTTGAAGAACAGTTGCGGCGGCAGCGCGACCATCACGTCGACCACGTCGGCCTCGATCATCGCCGTGCGGATCGCGCCCTCGTTGTTCTGGTTGGACGACATCGAGCCGTTGGCGAGCACCACGCCGGCCTGCCCGCGCGGGCCAAGGTGGTGCAGGATGTGCTGCAGCCAGGCGTAGTTCGCGTTGCCGGGCGGCGGCGTGCCGTAGGCCCAGCGGCGGTCGTCGGCGAGGCGCTCGCCGCCCCAGTCGCTGATGTTGAACGGCGGGTTGGCCAGCACGTAGTCGGCGCGCAGGTCCGGGTGCTGGTCGCGGTGGAACGTGTCGGCCGGCTCCTTGCCGAGGTCGGCGGCGAAGCCGCGGATGGCGAGGTTCATCGCGACCAGCCGCCAGGTGGTCGGGTTGGCCTCTTGGCCGTAGATGCTGATGTCGTCGGCCTGGCCGCCGTGCGCCTCGATGAACTTCTCGCTCTGCACGAACATGCCGCCCGAGCCGCAGCAGGGGTCGTAGACGCGGCCGTGGTGCGGCGCCAGCACTTCGACCAGCACTTTCACGACGGAGGCCGGCGTGTAGAACTGGCCGCCCTTCTTGCCTTCGGCGCTGGCGAACTGGCCGAGGAAGTATTCGTAGACCTCGCCGAGCAGGTCCTTGGCGCGGTGGCCATCGCCGAAGCCGATGGTGGAGACGAGGTCGACCAGCTCGCCCAGGCGCCCCGGTTCGAGCTGGGTGCGGCCGAAACGCTTGTCGAGGATGCCCTTCAGGCGCGGGTTGTCGGCCTCGATCGCTTCCAGCGCGGCGTCGATGCGCACGCCGATCTCGGCCTGCTTGGCCTGCGCGCGGATCGCCTCCCAGCGCGCCGCCGCCGGCACCCAGAACACGTTGGCCATCGTGTAGTAGTCGCGCTCTTCCAGCGCGTCGGCGTGGTCGGCCGCGTCGGGCAGGTACAGCTCGCTCGCCGGATCGGCGAACGCGGCGCGCAACTGCGCGCGGCGCTCGTCGAACGCATCGGAAACGTATTTGACGAAAATCAGGCCGAGCACGAGGTGCTTGTACTCGGCCGCGTCCATGCTCGAGCGCAGCTTGTCGGCCGCCGCCCAAAGGGTCTTCTTGAGGTCCTGGTTCATCCCCGCATCCGTCTGGTGTTCTTGTTGGCGCGCGGCGCCGAACGGGCGCGCGCATCGGGCAAGCTTACCGTGCGGGCGCGGCGCGCCGGCGCGCATGGCCAGCGATGTGATGCACTTCGCGCGGGCACAAAAAAACCCGCACGGTGGCGGGTTTTCGGCGATGTCCGGGACATCGAGCAGATGGTGGCTATGGGTGGACTCGAACCACCGACCCCAGCATTATGAGTGCTGTGCTCTAACCGGCTGAGCTACATAGCCAAGACGTGCGCATGCGGGGATGCGCAAGGGCAGGCGATTCTAGTGCGGATCGCGGCCGTGTCAAGCGACGTTCGTCCGGGCGCGGCCGCGTCGCCTTGCCGCACGCGCGAACGCTGTGGAAGAATCCTGACGCAAACGGAGGAATTGCGCCGTGATCGATCCCGATGGCTACCGACCCAACGTCGGCATCATCCTGCTCAACGCGAATGGACACGTGTTCTGGGCGCGCCGCGTCGGCCGCGACGGCTGGCAGTTTCCGCAGGGCGGCATGCGCAGCGACGAGACGCCGCTGGAGGCGATGTACCGCGAGCTGGAAGAGGAAACCGGGCTGTGCCCGCACCATGTCGAGGTGCTCGGCGCGACGCCGGGCTGGCTGCGCTACCGGCTGCCGCCGCGGCTGGTGCGCCGGCATTGCCGGCCGGTGTGCATCGGCCAGAAGCAGGTGTGGTTCCTGCTGCGGCTGGTTGGCGACGAGTCGGCGGTGCGGCTGGATGCGAACGAAAAGCCGGAGTTCGACCTGTGGCGCTGGGTCGACTTCTGGTATCCGGCCGCGCACGTGGTGAACTTCAAGCGGCGCGTGTACGAGCAGGCGCTGCGCCACCTGGTGCCGCTGGCCGAGAGCAGTTGCCGCGTCTCGCTGCGCGAGCAGCAGTGGATCGCGCGGATCGCGGCGTCCTGATTTGATCGGCCGATGCCGGCGCACGGCAGGAGCGGGCCATGCCCGCGACCGGCGTTGCGTGACCGACTGGCTTGGTGCGGCTCCGTAGCGCCTTTGTCGCGGGCATGGCCCGCTCCTGCACATGCGCCAGGAAGGCGGCGCGCATGTGGCTGTAGTTGACAATCATTCGCATTTGCATTTAAATGCGCAGCCATCCAGCCTTGGATGAGTCCCGCATGTACGTCTGCATCTGCAACGCGGTCACCGACCGCACGATCCGCGAAGCCGCCGCCAGCGGTCATTCGTTCGCGGACCTCCGCCGCCGCACCGGCTGCAGCGATTGCTGCGGCAGTTGCGAGGACATGGCGCGCGAGATCTTCGAAGAAGCACGCGCCGCCCGCACGCTCGACCTGCCGCTGCTCGCCGCCGCCTGACGGCGCGACGCATCGCGTCGTCCACGCACGCAGCAATGCGTGCGATTCGCGTTCCCTCCCTGGCGCGCCGTGCGCGCTATAGTCATGCCCCCGCCGGCCTGGTGCCGCATCACGAGGCGCGCGCCGCCGGCGACGCGTCCGCATGTCAAGGAGATTTCCGCGATGAAGGGCGACCCGAAGATCATCGAGCACCTGAACAAGGCGCTGTACAACGAGCTCACCGCGATCAACCAGTACTTCCTGCATTACCGGATGTACAAGAACTGGGGCTACGCGGAACTGGCCGAGCACGAGTACAAGGAATCGATCGACGAGATGAAGCACGCCGATCGCCTGATCGACCGCATCCTGTTCCTCGACGGCCTGCCGAACCTGCAGGCACTCGGCAAGCTGCTGATCGGCGAGTCGCCGAAGGAAGCGCTGGCCTGCGACCTCAAGCTCGAGATGATCGCGGTGCCGGACCTGAAGGCCGCGATCGCCGATTGCGAGAAGCTCGGCGACTACGTCAGCCGCGACCTGTTCGCCGACATCCTCGCGTCGGAGGAAGAGCACATCGACTGGCTGGAGACGCAGCTCGGCCTGATCGAGCGCCTCGGCGAAGGGCCGTACCTGCAAACCAAGATCGGCAGCTGAGCACGCTCGTCGTCCTGTTGAGTCCGATGTAGGGTGGGCCGCAGCCGCGCAGCGGCGAGTCCCACCACCCACACGCAACGACGGTGGGACTCGCGCCTTTGGCGCTGCGACCCACCCTGCGCGCGCATGTCCTTCACACCACCGCTTCGCCGAAGTCGAACGCGAGGCCGCGGTCGGCGGCCTGCACGAAATTGCCCTGGACGAAGTCGACGCCGGTGTTCCACAGCGCAGCGGCGGCGCGCGCGTCCTCGATGCGCGGCGCGATCACGCGGCGGCCGCCGGCGTGCAGGCGCTCGACCAGCGCGCGCAGCGCCTCGCGCGCGTCCTCGTCGTCGAGGCGCAGCCAGTGCGGCGCGGGCTTGACGAAATCGAGCGGCAGGCGTTCCAGCGCGCGCTCGCAGTTCGCATCGCCGGTATAGCCGGCCAGCGTGAAGCCGATGCCGAGCGCGTGCAGCGCGCGGGCATGGCGCTCGACCTCGTCGAACGCCGGCGCGATCTCGTCCGCGCCGAGCTCCAGCGACAGTGCCGCGGCGGCCACGCCATGGTGCGCGAGCTGCGCCTGCAGCCAGTCGGCCAGGCCGGCGTCGCGCAGGCTCGCCAGCGACTGGCGCACGAACAGGCGCGGCGACGCCTCGCGCTGCGCGCGCTCGCCGATCACCGCGATGCTGCGCAGCAGGACCCAGCGGTCGACCGCGCCGATCAGGCCGGTGCGCTCGGCGGCCGGGATCACCTCGGCCGCGGCGTACACGCGTCCATCGTCGTCGTGCAGGCGCAGCAGCGCCTGGAACTGCGCTTCCTCCGCGCCGTGCAGCGGCATGATCGGCTGGAACAGCAGCTCGAAGCCGCGGCCGTCGAGCGCGCCGCGCAGCCGTTCGGTCCATGCCGCGTCGGTCAGCGCATCGCCTTCGGCGGCGCGCGGCGGCTCCGCGGCCGGTTCCGTGGCGATGCGCGGCTGGCGTGCCAGTGCCGCGAGCTGCGCGGCCAGGCGCTGCCAGTACGCCGGCGGCGGTGTCATGAACAGCGGTGTGCCGGCCTCGTGCGTCGGCCCGGCGACGACCACGCCGGCGGCCTGCGCGCGATCGGTGACGGCCGTCGGCAGCGGCGCCGCCTGCACCATCGCAAGCTGGTGCGCGATGCGCGCGGCGGTGGCTGCATCGGGCAGGCGCGCCGGCTGCAGCAGCGCGGCGACCGTCGCATGCAGCGCATCGAGCGCGGCGGCGAGCGCGGCGGCGTCGATCTCGCGGCACAGCGCCGCGAGCAGCGCGGCGTCCTCGGCCAGTCGCTGCAGCAGGTTGATGTCCCACGCGTGCGCGAGGCGCGCGCCGCGCTGCTGCAGGCGTTCGAGCCGCAGCGGCAGTTGCGCCGCGAGCAGGCGCTGCCGGTCCAGCGCGTGCGGGGATGGGGCGTGCGTCGGCATGGATCCCCCTGTGCGGAGCGATGCGCTACGGCTTGACCACGACCAGCACGACGATCGCGATCAGCAGCAGCGCCGGCACCTCGTTGAAGATGCGCAGCCAACGGCTCGAGCGCGTGTTCGCATCGCGCGCGAACTGCGCGGTCATGCGCACCAGCTGCGCGTGGTAGGCGATCAGCAGCACGACCAGCGCGAGCTTGGCGTGCAGCCAGCCCTGCGCCAGGTACGCGCTGCTCGCGTGCGCGAACGCGCCGAGCGTGGCGAGGCCGAACAGCACCGCCAGTGCGCCGCCGATGTGCGTGATCATCAGCAGGCGCCGCTCCATCACTTTCAGGCGCTCGCGGACGACCGCCTCGCTCGCCTCGGCGTGGTAGATGAACAGGCGCGGCAGGTAGAACAGGCCGGCGAACCAGGTCACGACGAAGATGATGTGGAACGCCTTCAACCAGAGCATGCGCGACTCCCCTTGCAGGGGCGAAGTATAGCGAGCGCGTCGCCTTGACCGGCATGCCGCGCGCGACTATAAGCAGCGGTCCTGCCTGTTGTGCGCCGCGCGCGTTCCATGTCGACTCCCGCACCGTCCCTCGTGATCCGCTCGCACGATCCGGCGCAGCAGCGCCGCCGGCGCTGGCTGCTCGCGCTGGCGTGGCTGGCGTCGCTGCTGCTGGTCGGCGCGCTGGCCCTGCATTTCGCGCCGCGCACGCCGGACCAGCGCCGCATCGCGCGGCTGGCCGCGGTCGAACAGGACAACGCCGACCTGAAGACGCGCATTGCCGTGCTGGTGCGTTCCGAGCAGGTCGCCAAGAACGCACTCGCCGACGTGCAGCAGACGCTGCGCGAGCGCGACGAGGAAATCGAGGGGCTGCGCGCGGACCTGGCGTTCTACGGCCGCCTGGTCGGCGGCAACCGGCGCGAGGGGTTGGCCGTGCATGCGCTGCGCGTGCAGCCGGTCCAGGGAGCCTCGCCGGCCTGGAACTTCACCGCCACGCTGACGCAGAACTTCAAGCGCGGCCGCGACGTGAAGGGGCGCCTGAGCCTGAGCGTGGAGGGCATCGCCGACGGCAAGCTGAAGACGCTCGACTGGAGCGCGCTGACGCAAGGCAAGGACGGTGGCGGAGTCGAGTACGGCTTCAAGTATTTCCAGCAGGTGGACGGTACCATCATGCTTCCTGCAGGCTTCGCACCCAATCGCGTGATCGTACGCGCCGACGGCGACGGCGGCCGCGTCGAGCAGGAATTCGCCTGGAAGGACGCCATCAAGGGGGAGGAAAGTGAAGATGTTCGGCAATGACAAGCGCGCGGCCAAGTCGACCGTCGCGGCGATCAGCACGCTGATCGCGGAAGGCACCACCATTCGCGGCGACGTGCATTTCCGCGGCGGCCTGCACCTGGAAGGCACGATCGACGGCGCGGTCGCCGCGGAGGGCGCCGATTCGGTGCTGACGCTGAGCGAGAAGGGGCGCGTCAACGGCGAGGTGCACGTCTCCAACGCGGTCGTCAACGGCACGATCAACGGCGACCTGCGCGTGGCCGAACGGCTGGAACTGGCCGGCAACGCGCGCATCGAAGGCAACGTCTACTACAAGGTGCTGGAGATGGCCGCCGGGGCGCAGATCAACGGCAAGATGGTCTACCAGGCCGAGGCGCCGCGCCGGCTGGCGCCGCCCGAAGCACTCGGCGCGCTCGAGCCGGCCGGTGCCGGCGCTTGAAAAGCCGCCGCGCCGGGCCGATCTTCGCAGGGCTCCCGTGATCCTGCCGCCATGACCGATACCGCCACCCCGACCTACCTCGACGCCGCCGGCGCGCCGCTGCTGTTCACCGCCGCCGCGGCCGGCAAGGTGCGCGAACTGATCGCCGAGGAGGGCAATCCGGCCCTCAAGCTGCGTGTTTACATCAGCGGCGGCGGCTGCTCCGGCTTCCAGTACGGCTTCACCTTCGACGAGGAGCGCGCCGAGGACGATCTCGCGCTCGACCGCGACGGCGTGACGCTGCTGGTCGATCCGCTCAGCCTGCAGTACCTCGCCGGCGCCGAGATCGACTACTCCGAGTCGCTGACCGGCGCGCAGTTCGTCATCCGCAACCCGAACGCGAAGACGACTTGTGGCTGCGGTTCCTCGTTCGCCGTCTGAGCGGTCTTGCACGTCCACCCGGCGCCGCTGTGCGCCGGGGCCTGCGTCGCGGCAGGTGACATTCCCATGAACGACCGTCCCAACGTCTTCGCCGGCCTCGCGCTCGAGCGCAACGCCGAGCAGCGCGACGACGCCGAATGGGCCGCTGCGCGGCTGGCCGATCCGGGCGCGCGCTTCCTGCTGCTCGGCGCCGACGACGGCCACGGCCGCAGCGCGCTCGTGCAGGCGGCGGCCGATGCGCTGCGCTGGCTGAGCCAGGACGAGCGGCGCGCGCTCGCGCCGGACCTGGTGCCGACCTACCTCGGCGACGACGGCTTCGGCGCACTGTTCGCGCTGTCGGCCGACGGCGAGCGGGCCGAGCGGCTGCGCGCCGCGCTCGGCGGCCACTGGCTCGACCTGCGCAGCGCCGGCGCGCGCCTGCCGGCGTTCCAGTCCGGCCTGTTCGCCTACGCGCGTGCGCTGGCGCACTGGCAGGGGCGCACGCGCTTCTGCGGCGCCTGCGGTGCGCCGCTCGCGCGCGGCGCGCTCGGCCACCGCCTGCAGTGCACGAACCCGGCCTGCGCGCTCGAACACTTCCCGCGCGTCGACCCGGCCATGATCGTGATCGTGACCTGGCAGGACCGCTGCCTGCTCGGCCGCCAGCCGAGCTGGGCGCCGAACCGCTACTCGACGCTGGCCGGTTTCATCGAGCCGGGCGAGTCGCTCGAGGACGCGGTGCGCCGCGAGGTGCTGGAGGAAGCCGGCGTGCGTGTCGGCCCGTGCAGCTACCACTCCTCGCAGCCGTGGCCGTTCCCGTCCTCGCTGATGCTCGGCTTCACCGCCGAGGCGGAGGATCCGACGATCCGCGTCGGGCGCGAACTCAGTGACGCGCGCTGGTTCGGCGTCGACGAACTGGTCGACGGCCTCGGCAGCGGCCGCCTGTCGCTGCCGCCGCGACTGAGCGTGTCGCACGCGCTGATCGCGCACTGGCTGCGCCAGAGCGCCGGGCTCGATCTGGCCGAACTGCTCGCGCGCTGAGCGGGTGTCGACAAAGACAATCAGCTCGGCCTTCGTTGCAGTTGCACGCTATTGCTATCGCTGTTGTCGTGGCTTTGCTTGTGCTTCTGCGCGCAGGAGCGCGCCGCTTTTCCGGGTCCCCGTCAGCGGCGGTGGGCGCCGGACGGATCAGCCCGCAGGGGCGCGCGCACGATGCGCGCGCGTTCGCCGTCGGCACACGGAGGTGCCGTCGGCGAACCCCGGCCGGCGACCACGCACCCGCAGGGCAGGATGCCCGGAGGGCGCCGCTGTTGGGGTGTCCTTCTCTTTGGTTACTTTCTCTTGGACAAGCAAGAGAAAGTAACCCGCTCGCAGGGATGCGAGTGGAAAACGCAGGGACGCGGATCGGCTTTCGTGGAAACAGTTACGCGAGAGCCGAATACCATCCCCACCCAACCCCCCGCGCATCCTGTGCTCGCAAGCCCGGTCCGCACATCCCTGTGCGGCCGTTCGCCGGCGATCGCGGCCCGACGGCCGCGATCGAACGCCCGGCTCACCCCCTTGAAGGGGAGGGCCAAAAAGCGACACGCGCGCTGCGGCGCGGCGACGCGCTTGCGGCGCGATCGCGTCGGCTAGAATGACGCGCATCGCCGCAACCAACGCCGCTCATGTCGCAGACCCTGCTTGCCATCCTGCTTGCCGTCGCCGCCGCGCACGCGTTGCCGGACCTCGCGCGCTGGCGTGATTTCTCCTGGCTGCAGGTGTGGCTGGCGCGCTGGTCGCGCGAGGGCACCGGCGCGCGTCCGGCCGCGATCCTGCTGCCGCTGCTGCTGGTGGTGCTGTGCGGCCTGATCGGGCTGGCGCTGCAGCATGTGCTGTTCGGTCTGCCGGCGTTCGCGTTCGCGGTGATCGTGCTGTACTACTGCTGGGGTCCGCGCGACCTGGATGCCGACGTCGACGCGGTGCTGAAGGCGCCCGACAGCGAGCGGCGCCATGCCGCTGCGCAGGCGCTGCGGCCGGATCCGGCGCTGGCGCCGTTGCCGCTCGAGTCGGCGCCGCTGGTCGAGGCGACGTTCGCCTCGGCGTTGTCGCGCTGGTTCGGCGTGCTGTTCTGGTTCGTGCTGCTGGGACCGGCCGGTGCGCTCGGCTACCGCGCAGTGCAGCTGATCGCGCGCCATCCGGCCTTCACGGCCGAGGTCGCCGCCGAGCAGCGCAGCCGGCTCGAACGCATCGCGCTCGTGCTCGACTGGGCGCCGTCTCACCTGGTCGCGCTGACGCTCGCGCTGGTGTCGGACTTCGATGCGGTCATCAGGACCTGGCGCGACTACCACGCCGCGCACGGCCAGGGTTACTTCACGCTCGACCTCGGTTTCCTCGGCGCGCTCGCGCGCGCCGGCATCGACGCCGACGTGGTCGCCGGCGACGGCTATGCGGCCGACGTCGACGATCCGCTGGTGGAGCTGGCCGACGCGCGCACGGTGCTGCGCCGCATCCTGGTCGTCTGGCTGGTGCTGGTCGCGCTGGTCGCGCTCGCCGGCGTGGGGGGCTGAGAAGCCGGGATTGGGGATTCGGGATTCGCAAGGGCGGCGCAGCGCGGTGCCGCGTCGGTGCGAGCGCCGGCAGGCGCGATGCGTTCTGCGCAGCGAGGCAAGAGCATCGCGGCTTCCGCCGCTCGCACAAGCCGTCGGTCGTCGTGAGGTCGTGGGAGGGACTTCAGTGCCGATGCTTTTCCCGCAACGGCATCGCGGCTGAAGCCGCTCCTATGCGGGCCATGGCCGGGACTCGCTCACGCCCATGAACCGCGCAGCGCCTTCACGCGCTGCTCCAGCAGCGCCGCGCTGGCCTCGTCCGGCGCGACCGGCGTGCCGACCACCAGCGCGATGTGTGCGCGGAAGCGCCGCGGCAGGCGTGCGCGGCCGAGCGCGCTGTCGCGCCGGCTGAACACCGAGCCCCACAGGCCGCGCAGCGCCAGCGGCACCACCGGTACCGGATGGCGCGCGAGGATGCGCTCGACGCCGCTGCGGAATGGCGCGATCGCGCCGTCGCGGGTCAGGCCGCCTTCCGGGAAGATGCACACCAGCTCGCCGTCGGCGAGCGCCTGGTCGATCGCGTCGAACGCGCGCTCTAGCAGCGCTGGGTCCTCGTGGCGGCCGGCGATCGGGATCGCCTTGGCGGTGCGGAAGATGAAGCGCAGCAGCGGGATGTCGAAGATCCTGTAGTACATGACGAAGCGCAGCGGCCGGCGCACGACGCCGGCGACGATCAGCGCGTCCATGTAGCTGACGTGGTTGCACACCAGTAGCGCCGGGCCGTCCTCCGGCACGCGTTCGAGGTCCTCGCTGCGGATGCGGTAGAGCAGGCTGACCAGGAGCCAGCTCAGGAAGCGCATCAGGAACTCGGGCACCAGCGTGTAGATGTACGCGGCGACCGCGACGTTGAGCAGCGCGACGACGAGGAAGATCTGCGGGATCGACAGGCCGAGCGCGGTCAGGCCGATGCCGAGCGCCGCTGCGGCGACCATGAACAGCGCGTTCAGGATGTTGTTGCCGGCGATCACGCGCGACAGTTCCTCGCGCCGCGCGCGGCTCTGCACCAGCGCGAACAGCGGCACGATGTAGAAGCCGGCGAACACGCCGAGCAGGGTCAGGTCGAGTGCGATGCGCCAGCTGCCCGGCGCGGCGAGGAACGCGAACGCGCCCAGGCCCTGCGTGGTCGCCAGCTCCGGCCGCGCGAAGTACAGGTCGATACCGAACAGGCTGAGGCCGATCGAGCCGAACGGCACCAGGCCGATCTCGACCTTGCGCCCAGACAGGCGTTCGCACAGCAGCGAGCCCGCGCCGACGCCGATCGAGAACAGCGCCAGCACGAGGATCGCGACCGTGTCGGTGCCGCCGAGGTAGAGCTTGGTGTAGTTGGGCAGTTGCGCGGTGAACACGCCGCCGAAGAACCAGAACCAGGAGATGCCGAGCACCGCGTTGAACACGGTGCGGTCGCGCCGCACGAAGCCGAGCACGCGCACGGTCTCGACCAGCGGGTTCCACTCGAAGCGCAGCTCCGGCGCGGTCGGCGGCGCCGGCGGGATCGCGCGGCTGACCAGATAGCCGGCGATCGCGACGCCGATCACCAGCGCCGAGGCGGCGCCGGGGCCGACGCCGGCCAGCGCCATCAGCGCGCCGCCGGCGATCATGCCGGTCAGGATCGCCAGCGAGGTGCCCATCTCGACCAGGCCGTTGCCGCCGACCAGCTCCTCGGACTTGAGCATCTGCGGCAGGATCGCGTACTTGATCGGCCCGAACACGGTCGAGTGCAGGCCCATCAGGAACAGCACGCCGAGCAGCAGCGCGACGTTGCCGCTGTGGAAGCCCCACGCGGCGAGCGCCATCGCGCCGATCTCGAACAGCTTGACGTAGCGGATCAGGCGCGTCTTTTCGAACTTCTCGGCGAGCTGGCCGGCGCTGGCCGAGAACAGGAAGAACGGCAGGATGAACAGCGCCGGCGCGAGGTTGGAGTAGAAGCCGACCTGCGCGTCGCTCAGGCCCAGGTGGAACGCGACCAGCACGACCAGCGCCTGGCGGAACGCATTGTCGTTGAACGCGCCGAGCGCCTGGGTGGCGAAGAACGGCGCGAAGCGGCGGCTGCGCAGCAGCGCGAACTGGCTGTGACCGGACATGGCGTCTCCCCGAGAGATCGCGCAATGTAGCAGGACGATGCGGCACGTCGCGCAGCCGGTCGTCGCGGATCGGCAGCGCCGCCGGCGAGCCGTTACACTGCGCGTTTTCCGTCCGGCCACGCCGCTGACTTCCATGACCCCACGCCTGCTCCCTGCGCTCGCCCTCGCGCTCGCCCTTGCATCGATCTCGCCCGCCGGCGCCGCCGACGCCCCGCTCAAGCCGGTGCCGGCGCCGGACCTGTCGAAACTGCCGGCGAAACAGGCCGAAGACCTGCGCGCCGCGCGCACCAGCTTCGACAAGGTGCGCGAGCACCAGACCGGCGAGGTGCTGGCCGAGAGCTATGGCCTCCTCGGCACCGCCTATGCGCGCCAGGGGTTCCACGATGCCGCGGCGGTCGCGTTCGACGACGCGATCGCGCTGGCGCCGCGCGCGGCGCGCTGGCTGTACCTGCGCGCGCTGCTGGCCAACGCGCAGCGCCAGCCAGCCGCGGCCCGCGGCTTCCTCGAGCGTGCGTTCGCGCAGAACGCGAGCTACCTGCCGATCCGCGTCGCGCTCGCCAGCGCGAAGATCGAGGCCGGCGACTTGGACGGCGCGCGCACGCTGCTCGAAGTCGTCGCCAAGCCGGACGCCGAGGCCGCCGTGCCGTTCGCGATGCTCGGCGACATCGCGCTGCGCCAGCGCCGCTATGCCGAGGCGGTCGAGCGCTACCAGCGCGCGCTCGCGCTCGATCCGCAGGCCACGCGCCTGCAGGCCCGGCTGGCCGAGGCGTACACCGGTGCCGGCAACGCCAAGGCGGCGGCCGAGGCGCGCGCGAAGGCCGGCGAGGCCGCGCCGAAGCTGGACGATCCGGTCGGCAGCAGCTTGATCGGTGCGTCCGCGCCGGCCGCCGACCTACCCAGCGACCCGCTCGCACGCGCGATCGCCGAGGCGACTTCGCTGGTCGCGCAGCGCCAGTACGACGCCGCGCGCCAGCGCCTGGACGCGGCGCTGAAGCAGAAGCCGAACGATCCTTACCTGCTGGCGACCCTGGCGCGCATCGATGCCGCCGCTGGCGACCTCGCCGCGGCGAAGACGCACGCCGCTGCGGCGGTCGCGGCCGGCCCGAACGACGCGCTGGCGCTGCTGGCGCAGGCGGTCGTGGCCGAGATGGCCGGCGACGACCAGGGCGCCGAGGCTGGCTACGGCAAGGCGATCGGCCGCGATACGCGGCTGGTCGAGCCGCGCCTGCGCCTGGCCGACCTGCTCATGCGCACGGCGCGGCCGCAGGCGGCCGCCGAGCAGTACCGCGCGCTGCTGACGCTGGAGCCGGGCACCGGCGCCTACCTGATGCGCCTGGTCGCGGCACAGGCCGCCGCCGGTCGCTGCGCCGACGCGCTCAAGGACGTCAACGCGGCGCTCGCCAAGGATGCGAACAGCCCGTTCCTGCTGGAGCTGTTCGTGCGCGTCGCCTCGACCTGCCCGGCCGTGCGTGCGGAGGAGAAGCGCATGGCGTTCGACTATGCCGGCAAGATCTACCGCGCCCACGAGGTCGCGCCGATCGGCGAGGCCTACGCGCTCGCGCTGGCGGCGAGCGGCAAGTGGGACGACGCGGTGAAGACGCAGGAAGGCGCGATGTTCCTGCTCGTGCGCAACGGCCGCGGCGACGAGCTGCCGGCCTACCGCGAGTTCCTCGACCAGTTCAAGGCGCACAAGCTGCCGGACCGCCCATGGCCGGCGAGCAGCCCGCTCTACCAGCCGCAGCGGCCGGCGCCGGATCCGAAGCCGGTCGCCGCCACGCCGGCGCCGAAGAAGTAGGAAATGCGTGCCGTTGTAGGAGCGGGCCATGCCCGCGACCTGGAGATGCCTGACCGGTCGCGGGCACGGCCCGCTCCTACGCCCAAGGGGTTGCGTCGTTGACTAGTCTTGCGTGTGGCGTAGATATGTCGGTGACCTGTAACGCGCCACCGCCACCGCCGACGCCGCCAGCAGACGGCGGAGGCGGTGGCGGCGGTGGCAACAGTGGACCCAGAGGTCTGTCGTTCGTCGACTTCGGGTTCAGCACCGTCACCGGAACTGTGAGAGTCGGTAAATTGATTCAATAAGTGGGCGCTTGTGTTCGGCGCGGCCTGCGGGAGGCCGCGCCGGAATTTGTATGCCCGTGGAGCGCGGTGCATGGCAGCAACAACGGATGCGGCAGGGGCGCAGGTTGACGGGCAACGCTGGAGTTCGTGGCGTCGCATGCGATACGTCGGCGTGACCTTGGCAGTCGAACTGGTTCTGGGCTGTGTCATTACCCTCGCGTCTGTAATCGGGTCCGTTTTTGCACCCTTGAAGTTCGCCGTCGTGACGCACTACCACGTCACGGAAAGTCCGTTGATTGTTAGTGCGATGGAGGCACGCATCAGAGCGGATTGGCCCGGACCGGGCACGGCTACGGTTCGTCCCATGTCCAGCACGGGCGGCGCCGTTGGAGGGGCATGCGGTCCGCACACGCTTGAACTTGAAACCACGGTGCGTGGCGGCCGGTGGAGCAGTGGAACCCTGCTCGCCGAGATTGAACGGGCTGCCAACCAGATCGGCTTGGGTACGCCGTGCGATGGTGCACAGATCAGGATGCGCCCGGTTTTCACCTGGCAGGCTGTAATGGTCACGGGGACCAGCGTCGTTGCCCCCTTGCTGCTGTTCCTCGTGTGGTGCTCACGGCGCGGGCGCCCTTGGCTGATCAACTGGGCGGACTGGACGCCACGGGTGGACCGGCGGGGTGCCCTTCGTTGGGGCATCACGCTTGGCGGCGTGGCCATCGTCTGTGGCTTCACCATCGAATGGTTGGGTCAGCTTGCCGATTTTGCCGGTGGCTCGGAATCGATGCAGTTGGCAGACAAGACGCGCAGTGAACTGCTTTGGTTGGCGCCCTTGTTCGTCGTCGGCGCGCCCATTTTCGAGGAGTATGTCTTTCGCGCCTGGATGTTGGAGCGTTTCCGCCGGGTCATGCCGGCCTGGCTGGCGCTCGTCTGGACTGCACTGGCATTTGCCGCCATGCATGTTCCGCAAGGCGTGGTACCGGCGCTGGAACTCGCCAGCGGCGGCTTGTTGCTCGGCCTGACATGGTTGTGGACACGCTCGTGGCTTGCGTGCGCGTTGGCGCACGGCGTTCACAACGGCGCGGTACTGATGGCCTTGTTGGTGGCGCTCCCGTCTTGAGCGTTCGCGGGCTGCGGATTCCGCGAGTCAGCGCGGGTGCAACGCGCGGTGGCCGATGTCGCGGCGGTGGAACGCGCCGTCGAAGCGGATGCCGCGCACGACCGCGTAGGCACGCTCGCGCGCGGCGGCGATGTCCTCGCCGAGCGCGCAGACGGCGAGCACGCGGCCGCCGGCGGTGACGACGCGGCCGGCCTCGTCCAGGCGCGTGCCGGCGTGGAACACCTTCGCGTCGGCGCCGGTCGGCGCGTCGAGGCCTTCGATGACGTCGCCGCTGCGCACCTTGCCGGGATAGCCGGCCGCCGCGACCACCACGCCGAGCGCCGGGCGCGCGTCCCATCTGGCCGTCTTGCCGGCCAGACGGCCATCCAGCGCGTCCTCGACCAGGTCGGCCAGGTCCGACTTCAGGCGCAGCATGATCGGCTGCGTCTCCGGGTCACCCAGGCGGGCATTGAACTCGATCACCTTCGGCGCGCCGTCGGCGCCGATCATCAGGCCGGCGTACAGGAAGCCGATGAACGGCGCGCCCTCGGCGGCCATGCCGGCGATGGTCGGGCGGATCACCTCGTCGAGGATGCGCCGCTCGACCGCCGGCGTGACCACCGGTGCCGGCGAGTAGGCGCCCATGCCGCCGGTGTTGGGGCCGAGGTCGCCCTCGTCGCGGCGCTTGTGGTCCTGGCTGGTCGCCAGCGGCAGCACGTCGTGGCCGTCGCTCATGACGATGTAGCTGGCTTCCTCGCCCTCGAGGAACTCCTCGATCACGACGCGCGCGGAGGCATCGCCGAAGGCGTGCGCACCGAGCATGTCGTGCAGCGCCTGCTCGGCGTCGCACAGCGTCAGCGCGACGATCACGCCCTTGCCGGCGGCCAGGCCGTCGGCCTTGATCACGATCGGCGCCCCGTGCTCGCGCACGTGGGCGAGCGCCGGCGCCAGCTCGGTGAACACGGCGTAGCGCGCGGTCGGGATGTTGTGGCGGGCAAGGAAATCCTTGGCGAAGGCCTTGGAGCTTTCCAGCTGCGCAGCCGTGCGACTGGCCCCGAAGCAGCGCAGGCCGGCTGCGCGGAAGCGGTCCACCACGCCGGCGGCCAGCGCCGCCTCGGGCCCGACCACGGTCAGGGCGATGTCCTCGTCGAGCGCCAGCGCGAGCAGCCCGTCGACGTCGGTCACGCCGACGTCGGCATTTCGCACGCCCGGCTCGCGCGCGGTACCGGCATTGCCCGGCGCGACGATGACTTCGCTCACGCGCGGGGACTGCTTGAGCTTCCACGCGAGCGCATGCTCGCGGCCGCCGGAACCGATGACGAGGACTTTCATGGGGACGGGAATGGGGAATGGGGAATAGGGAATCGGAAAAAGCAATGATCCGCCACGGCCGGGCGAGAGCACTCCGGAACCGGTAAGGCGCATGGCGCCTTACCCATTCCCGATTCTCCATTCCCGATTCCCGGCTTCAATGCCGGAAATGCCTGACGCCCGTAAACACCATCGCGATGTCGTGCTCGTCGGCGGCGGCGATCACTTCCTTGTCGCGCATCGAGCCGCCGGGCTGGATCACCGCGCGGATGCCGGCCGCGGCGGCGGTGTCGATGCCGTCGCGGAACGGGAAGAACGCATCCGAGGCCATCACGCTGCCGGGCACCTCGAGGTTCGCCTCGACTGCCTTCATCGCCGCGATCTTCGCGCTGATTACGCGGCTCATCTGGCCGGCGCCGATGCCGATCGTGCGGCCACCGCGCGCGTAGACGATCGCGTTCGATTTCACGTACATCGCCACGTGCCAGGCGAACAGCAGGTCGTGCAGCTCGGTCGCGTCGGGCACGCGCCGCGTGACGACCTTGAGGTCGGTCAGCAGCAGCGTGTCGCGGTCGGCGTCCTGCACCAGCAGGCCACCGGCGATGCGCTTGTAGTCCCATGCGTGCGGTGCCAGTTCGTCCCACTCGCCGGTGGCGAGCACGCGTACGTTCGGCTTGGCCGTGATCACGTCGATCGCGTCGGCGTCGAACTCCGGCGCGACGATGACCTCGACGAACTGGCGTTCGAGGATGCGCCGCGCGGTCGCCGCGTCGAGGCGCTGGTTGAACGCGATGATGCCGCCGAACGCGGACACCGGATCGCAGGCGTAGGCGCGCTCGTAGGCTTCGCCGAGATCGGCGCCGAGCGCCACGCCGCACGGATTGGCGTGCTTGACGATCACGCAGGCGGGCGTCTTCTGGAATGCCTTGACGCATTCGAGCGCGGCATCGGCGTCGGCGAGGTTGTTGTACGAGAGCTCCTTGCCGGCCAGCACGCGCGCGGTCGCCACGACCCCGCGTGGCGCGCCCGGTTCGACGTACAGCGCCGCGCCCTGGTGCGGATTCTCGCCGTAGCGCAGCACCTGGCGGCGCTCGAACGCAAGGCGCAGGCTGGGCGCGAACGCCTCGGGCTTTTCCGTATCGGCGCGCGAGCCGAGCCACGTCGCGACCAGGCCGTCGTAGCGGGCGGTGTGTGCATAGGCCTTGGCGGCCAGGCGCCGGCGCAGCGCCAGCCCGGTGCCGCCGTGCGCGAGCGCCTCGAGTACCTCGGCGTAGTCGGCCGGGTCAACCGTGACGACGACGTGCTCGTGGTTCTTCGCCGCTGCGCGCAGCATCGCCGGGCCGCCGATGTCGATGTTCTCGATCGCTTCGGCCAGCGTGCAGTCCGGCGCGGCGACGGTCTGCTCGAACGGATACAGGTTGACCACCAGCAGGTCGATCGGGGCGATGCCGTGGCGCTCCATCACCGCATCGTCGACGCCGCGCCGGCCGAGCAGGCCGCCGTGCACGAGCGGGTGCAGCGTCTTGACGCGGCCGTCCATGATTTCCGGAAAACCGGTCAGTGCGCTGACTTCGGTCACCGGCAGGCCGGCCTCGCGCAGCGCCTTGGCAGTGCCGCCGGTCGACACCAGCGCGATGCCGAGCGCGTCGAGGCCGCGCGCGAGATCGACCAGGCCGGTCTTGTCGGAAACGCTGAGCAGCGCCCGGCGAACCGGGATCAGGGTGGCATCAAACATCGGCGTGCACGTGCGACGGGAAGTCGCCGATTATAGCCGGCTTGCCGCGTGCCGGCGGTTGCGCCGGTGCTGGCGGACTCGCGCGGCCAGGCCAGCCGGCGAGCGCGGTCGGGCTCAATTGGCCAGGCCGTACTGCTGCAGCTTCTTGCGCAGGGTCGCGCGGTTGATGCCGAGCGCCGCGGCGGCGCGGCTCTGGTTGCCGTCGTACCACGCCATCACCTCGCGCAGCAGCGGTGCCTCGACCTCGCCCATCACCAGCGCATGCAGGCTCTCGCCCGGCTGCGACTCGACGTCGGCGAGATAGCGGCGCACCGCGCGCACGACGCATTCGCGCAGCGCGGGTTGCAAGGCAGGTTCGTGCGCGCCGTCGTCGGCGCGCGCCAAGATGGCGGCGTTCACAGCAGTAGGGCCCCTTTGGAGTTGCTTCCTTGACCGGGCCTATGTGCATGCACGATGCACCCCGGGAGGGGATCTTAGCGCCGTGGGCACGGCTTGATAAGTGCCGCGCGCCGATTCGACGTGTTGCGCCGCCGCGAGTGCGGCGCTCGCAGCGGCCAGGACGCGGCGTTCACTCGAAACGGAACTCGAACGCGACCGCGTCGCGGCCCGGGTCGGCCACCTCGAACACCAGCGCGGTGCTGGCGCCAGCGGCCAGGCCGCTTTCCTCCGCATGGCTGTCGCTGAGGTAGTCGCGCGGCTGGAAGCGCCGCATCGCGACCTTCTTCTCGTCGAAGTCCGACAGCGTGACCTCGACCACCGGGTAGGCCTGCGCGAACGTCGCGCCGTTGCGCAACGTCGCCGAGATGATCAGCGCGCCTGGCACCGACGGGTGCGGGCGGATGTCGCGCGAGAGCAGTTCGAGCGTGGCCGGGTCGCGCCGCAGCGGCAGCGAGCAGTCGAACCGTGCGCACAGCGGGTCGAGCCAGTCGCGGGCCGTCGCGTCGTTCAGCCAGCGCGCGCGCTCGGCCCAGGCGATCTCGCCACCCAGCGTCATCAGCAGCAGCGCGCTGCCGAGCAGCCACGGCCAGTTGCGCGTGGCGTGCGCGCGCCGGCGCCCGGCGGCGAACGCCGGTGGCGACGGGCGCGTCGCTGGACGCTGGCGTTCATCCAGTTCGGCGAACAGCGAGGCCTGCGCGGGATTGGGGCGGAACACCGGCTGGTCGAGCTGTGGAGGCGTCGACCGTGCCCCATGCACGGCGAGTTGCCCGATCGGCTCGGGCGGCAATTGTGCAACCAGCGTGCGCAGCGCGTCGAACACCGTCGCGCAGTGGCCGCAGCGCACGCTGCCGTGCGCCGCGGCGAGATCGCCGTCGGCCAGCTTGAAGATCGTCAGGCATTCGGGGCACTGCGCATACATGGGCGCATTCTAGCCCTGTCGGTCGCGCCGGCGCGCGGCGCGATCGCGCCGCTCAGCGGCGCCGGCCGCTGATGCGCACCCAGTCCTCGCGCGTGGCCACGTCGAGGTCGGTGAAGTCGGCGCCGTAGCGGTCGAGCAGTTCGGCTTCCTGGCCGATCAGGATGCCCGACAGCGCGAACGGCGCGCCGGGCTTGCAGCAGGCGGCGAAGCGCGGCGCCAGCTCGGCCAGCGGTCCGGCGAGGATGTTGGCGACCAGCAGGTCGGCCGGCGCGCCATCGAAGTCCTCCGGCAGGCACAGCGTCAGGTGTTCGGTGACGCCGTTGCGCTCGGCATTGTCGCGGCTGGCGGCGAGCGCCTGCGGATCGTTGTCGATGCCGACCACGTGCGCGGCGCCGAGCTTGAGCGCGGCGATGGCGAGGATGCCCGAGCCGCAGCCGTAGTCGATCAGCGTCTTGCCGGCGAGGTCGGCGCCGTCGAGCCATTCCAGGCACAGCGCGGTAGTCGGATGCGTGCCGGTGCCGAACGCGAGGCCCGGATCGAGACGCACGACCACCGCCTCGGCGTCGTCGGTCGGCGGCTCGATCGTCGACGGGTAGATCCACAGCCGGCGGCCGAATCGCATCGGCTGGAACTGGTCCATCCACGCGCGCGTCCAGTCCTGGTCGGCGACCTCGCGGAAGCGGATATGCTCCGGTGCGATCTCCGGCACCAGTTCGGTCAGCACGGCGACGAGGCCGGCGCGGTCGGCGTCCGGATCGAACAGCGCCGACAGCGCGATCTCCCCCCACAACGGCGTCTCGCCGACCCCCGGCTCGAGGATCGCGCGCTCGTTTGGCGTCTCCGCATCCGCGTCGAGCAGCGTCACGGCGAGTGCGCCGGCGTCCTCGAGCGCGAGTTCGACGCGTTCCTGGTCGGATTGGCGGATGGTCAGGGAGAGTTCGAGGAAGGGCATTGGACGGGAATCGGGAATGGGGAATGGTCAGGAGCGGGGCGGTGCGGGCGGGGAGGGCTTTGCGATTCCCGATTCCCCATTCCCGATTCCCGGCTTCTCACCCAATCCCCATCGCCTTGTCGCGCGCCTCGGCCATGCGCTTTTCGAGGTAGTGGATGTTCTGTCCGCCGGCCTGGAAGCCGCCGTCGGCCATGATGCGCTGCTGCAGCGGCACGTTGGTCTTGATGCCCTCGACGACCATCTCCGACAGCGCGATGCGCATGCGCGCGATCGCGGTGGCGCGGTCGCGGCCGTGCACGATCAGCTTTCCGATCATCGAGTCGTAGTTCGGCGGGATCTTGTAGCCGTCGTAGACGTGCGTGTCGACGCGCACGCCGGGACCGCCGGGCGCCTCGAAGCGCTTGACCAGGCCGGGGCTGGGCATGAACGTGTCCGGATCCTCGGCGTTGACGCGGCACTCGATCGCGTGGCCGGTGAACACGATGTCCTCCTGGCGCAGCGACAGCTTCTCGCCGGCGGCGATCAGCAGCTGCTCGCGCACGAGGTCGACGCCGGTGATCAGCTCGGTCACCGGGTGCTCGACCTGGATGCGCGTGTTCATCTCGATGAAGTAGAAGCGACCGTCCTCGAACAGGAACTCGAACGTGCCGGCGCCGCGGTAGCCGATGCGCAGGCAGGCCTCGACGCAGACCTTGCCGATCTCGGCGCGCTGCTCGGGCGTGATGCCCGGCGCCGGCGCCTCCTCGACCACCTTCTGGTGGCGGCGCTGCATCGAGCAGTCGCGCTCGCCGAGGTGGATCGCGTTGCCCTGGCCGTCGGCCAGCACCTGGATCTCGACATGGCGCGGGTTCTCGAGGAACTTCTCCATGTAGACCTGATCGTTGCCGAACGCGGCCTTGGCCTCCGAGCGCGTCATCGCGATCGCGTTGGTCAGGTGCGCCTCGGTGTGCACCACGCGCATGCCGCGGCCACCGCCGCCGCCGGACGCCTTGATGATGACCGGGTAGCCGATCTCGCGCGCGATCCTCATGTTGGCCGCCGCATCGTCGCCGAGCGGGCCGCCCGAGCCGGGTACGCACGGCACGCCGGCCGCCTTCATCGCCTTGATCGCCTCGACCTTGTCGCCCATCAGGCGGATCACGTCGGCGGTCGGGCCGATGAAGACGAAGCCGGACTTCTCGACCTGCTCGGCGAAATCCGGGCGCTCGGCGAGGAAGCCGTAGCCGGGGTGGATCGCCTGCGCGTCGGTGATCTCGGCCGCGGCGATGATGCGCGGGATGTTCAGGTAGCTCTCGCCGGCGGGCGCCGGGCCGATGCAGACCGCCTCGTCGGCCATGCCGACGTGCTTGAGGTTGCGGTCGACCGTGGAATGCACGGCGACGGTCTTGATGCCGAGCGCATGGCACGCGCGCAGCACGCGCAGCGCGATCTCGCCGCGGTTGGCGATGAGGACTTTATCTAACATGGGAATGGGGAATCGGGAATCGGGAATGGGGAAAGAGCGGCATTAGCCGACTCCGCGCTTGTCGAGGGCGTGCATCAGGGCCGTGAGTTTCGCGAAGACCTGGTCGATGTGGCCGTCGATGGCCGACGTGGAGTCCACGAAACCCAAGCGGGTGGCGATCTGGAATTGCGTATCGAGTTCGGACAATGAGCCGCACGCGATCGAGAGGAAACGTTGGTATTCGGGCGTGGAGCGACGCGCGGCTCCCTCCGCGATATTCGACGGGACGCTGATCGCCGCACGTCGGATTTGCGCAGTGAGGCCAAAGCGTTCGCTGTCGGGAAACCGCGAAGAGCACGTATAAACCATTTCCACGAGGGTCATCGCATCCTGCCAAACCTCCAGCCGCTGGTGCGGCCGCTTTGGCGATTCCCGATTCTCCATTCCCGATTCCCGGCTCTCACCCAATCACGAACATCGGCTCGTCGAACTCGACCGGCTGGCCGTTGTTGACGAGGATCGCCAGCACGGTGCCGCTGACGTCGGCCTCGATCTGGTTGAACATCTTCATCGCCTCGATGATGCCGAGCGTGTCGCCGGCCTTGACGGTCTGGCCGACCTTGACGAAGGCCGGCGCTTCCGGGTTCGGCGAGGCGTAGAACGTGCCGACCATCGGCGCCTTGACGACGTGGCCTTCGGGCAGCGCCTTGCCGGCCGGCGCGGCCGCTTCCGCGGCCGCCGGGGCGGGCGTCTCGACGCGCACCGGCGCGGCCGGTGCCATCGGCGCGGCGACCGGCAGCGTGCCGATCATGCCCTTGGGCAGGCGCGACAGGCGCACGATCTCCTCGCCTTCCTTGATTTCCAGCTCGGCGAGGTTGGATTCCTCGAGCAGGTCGATGAGTTTCTTGATCTTGCGGAGGTCCATCGGGACTCCTGATGGCAGGTCGGTGGAAGGGGTCAGCCGGCGAGCCGGCGCAGCGCCGCCTCGAGGGCGAGGTGGTAGCTGTCCGCCCCGAAACCGGCGATCACGCCGGTCGCGAGGTCGGAGAAATACGAATGGCGGCGGAACGGCTCGCGCGCGTGCACGTTGGACAGGTGCACCTCGGCGAACGGGATCGCCACCGCGGCCAGCGCATCGCGCAGCGCGACGCTGGTGTGCGTGAACGCGGCCGGGTTGAGCAGGATGAACGCGGTGCCGTCGTACGCGGCCGCGTGCACGGCCTCGACCAGCACGTGCTCGGCGTTGGCCTGCACGCTCTGCAGCGCATGCCCGGCCGCTTGGGCGCGGTGGGCGAGCGCGGCGTCGATCTCGGCCAGCGTCGTGCGCCCGTACACGGCCGGCTCGCGCGTGCCGAGCAGGTTCAGGTTCGGGCCGTGCAGGACCAGGATTTTCGCCACCGGAGCGCCTTGTTGCCGTAGTGCAAGGCCGTCGGGCGCACCCAACGGGGGCGCTAGTGTCAGCGAAGCGGGCCGATGTGTCCAGTTCGGCGACGTTTGACGAAGTTTGATTGGCGCGTGGAAGGTCCGTCTGTACGTGGCTGGTTCGGGCGCCGTTGCGTGTGATACGCAGGTTCTGCCTGCGACGGGCCGGCCGGAACCTGCAGGGGAGGAATCTGCCATGTCGAGCGTACCGGCGCCTGCTCGGCGGCGCCCTTCTGGGCTTGGCTGCGCTGGGCCTGCTGGCGGCGGCAAGTGTCTACGTGCTGTCCGAGCGTGCGTTGCGGCGCAGCTGGGACATGCCGCGGGCCGCGTTCGGCGCGCCGACCGACGCGGCCGCGATCGCCGAGGGGCGCCGCCTTGCCATGATCCGCGGCTGCGCCAACGGCTGCCACGGCAAGCCCGGCATCGCCGGCGCGGTATTCGACAACGATCGCTGGTACGGCCGCCTGGTCGCGCCGAACCTGAGCGAGGTCGTGCGCCGCTACAGTGACGCCAAGCTGGCGCGAAGGCGGCCCTCGCTGCTCCTGCGGGAGCGCCGGAAGGCGCGATGCATTCGCGGCCAAGCGCATCGCGGCTGCCGCCGGGGCCGCGCAGTGCGAGGCGGGACTATGTCGCGGCGTGTGGCAAGGTGACCAAGCAGGCGTGCAGCGCGTCGATCTCGGCGTCGGTGAACTGGTGGGTGCGCTCGCGCGACCCGCGTCATCAGGTCGTTCAGCGGTGGGAGCGGCGGCAGCCGCGATGTGCTTCAGTCCAGCCGCGGCCCCCAGACCTCCGCCGAATTGCTTGAAGATGGCGCGCAGGCGACCCATCTGGCGGACATCCCGGCCGGCTTGCCCGGTCCATTTATCCATTTCACCACGGCGTGCCCGTGCGGGTGCGTCGAATCCAGAGGGGCCTGATTCGCCATGCGCATGGACAAACTGACTTCGCGGTTCCAGCAGGCGCTCGCCGACGCGCAATCGCTCGCGGTCGGCCGCGACCACAACATGATGGAGCCGGCGCACCTGCTGGCCGCGCTGCTCGACCAGCAGGGTGGCTCGACCGTGCCGCTGCTCTCGCAGGCCGGCGTCAACGTGCCGAGCCTGCGCACGCGCGTCGGCCAGATCCTCGACCGCCTGCCGAAGGTGGCCGGGCAGGAAGGCCATCTCAACGTCTCCAACGACCTCAACCGCCTGCTCAACCTGACCGACAAGCTCGCGCAGCAGCGCGGCGATGCGTTCATCGCCTCGGAGCTGTTCGTGCTGGCCGCGCTCGAGGACAAGGGCGAGCTCGGGCTTGCGTTGCAGGCGGCCGGCGCGACGAAGGCGAACCTCGAGGCGGCGATCGAAAAAATGCGTGGAGGCGAAAAGGTGCAATCGGAAAATGCCGAGGATCAGCGCCAGGCGCTGGAGAAGTACACGATCGACCTGACCGCGCGCTCGGAGAAGGGCAAGCTCGACCCGGTGATCGGCCGCGACGAGGAGATCCGCCGCGTGATCCAGGTGCTGCAGCGGCGCACCAAGAACAACCCGGTGCTGATCGGCGAGCCGGGCGTGGGCAAGACCGCGATCGTGGAAGGCCTGGCCCAGCGCATCGTCAACGACGAGGTGCCCGAGGGCCTGCGCGGCAAGCGCGTGCTGTCGCTCGACATGGGCGCGCTGATCGCCGGCGCGAAGTTCCGCGGCGAGTTCGAGGAGCGCCTGAAGGGCGTGTTGAACGACCTCGCCAAGCAGGAAGGCCAGATCATCCTGTTCATCGACGAGCTGCACACGATGGTCGGCGCCGGCAAGGCCGAGGGCGCGATGGACGCCGGCAACATGCTCAAGCCCGCGCTCGCGCGCGGCGAGCTGCACTGCATCGGTGCGACCACGCTCGACGAGTACCGCAAGTACATCGAGAAGGACGCCGCGCTCGAGCGGCGCTTCCAGAAGGTGTTCGTCGGCGAGCCGAGCGTGGAGGACACGATCGCGATCCTGCGCGGCCTGAAGGAGAAGTACGCCGTGCACCACGGCGTCGAGATCACCGACCCGGCGATCGTCGCCGCGGCGACGCTGTCGCACCGCTACATTCCGGACCGCCAGTTGCCGGACAAGGCGATCGACCTGATGGACGAGGCGGCCAGCCGCATCCGCATGGAGATCGACTCCAAGCCGGAGGAGCTCGACCGCAAGGAGCGCCGCCTGATCCAGCTCAAGATCCAGCGCGAGGCGCTGAAGAAGGAGAAGGATGCCGAATCGAAGCAGCGCCTGGCCGATCTCGAGAAGGAGATCGGCGAGCTCGAGCGCGAGTATTCCGACCTCGAGGAAGTCTGGAAATCCGAGAAGGCGACGCTGCAGGGCGCGACGAAGATCAAGGAGCAGATCGAGCAGGCGCGCCTCGACCTCGAGGCCGCGCAGCGCCGCCAGGACTACGCCAAGATGAGCGAGATCCAGTACGGCCGGATTCCGGAACTGGAAAAGCAGCTCAAGGCCGCGCAGGAGGCCGAGACCAAGGGCTTCACGCTGCTGCAGGACAAGGTCACCGCGGAAGAAATCGCCGAGGTCGTCAGCCGCTGGACCGGCATCCCGGTCAGCAAGATGCTCGAGGGCGAGCGCGACAAGCTCTTGCGCATGGAGGACGAGCTGCACAAGCGCGTGGTCGGCCAGGACGAGGCGGTGCGCGCGGTCAGCGACGCGATCCGGCGTTCGCGCGCTGGCCTGTCCGATCCGAACCGGCCGAACGGCTCGTTCCTGTTCCTCGGCCCCACCGGCGTCGGCAAGACGGAGCTGTGCAAGGCGCTGGCCGGCTTCCTGTTCGACAGCGACGACGCGATGGTGCGCATCGACATGAGCGAGTTCATGGAGAAGCACTCGGTCAGCCGCCTGATCGGTGCGCCGCCGGGCTACGTCGGCTACGAGGAGGGTGGTTATCTCACTGAAGCCGTGCGGCGCAGGCCCTACAGCGTGATCCTGCTCGACGAGGTCGAGAAGGCGCACCACGACGTATTCAATATTCTGTTGCAGGTGCTCGACGACGGCCGCCTGACCGACGGCCAGGGCCGCACGGTCGACTTCCGCAACACGGTCATCGTGATGACCTCCAACCTCGGCTCGCAGCTGATCCAGGAGATCAATGGCGACGACGAGCAGGCGTACATGCAGATGAAGGCCGCGGTGATGGGCGTGGTGCAGGCGCACTTCCGCCCGGAGTTCATCAACCGCCTCGACGAGCTGGTCGTGTTCCGCCCGCTCGACAAGGCGCAGATCCGCCAGATCGCGCGCATCCAGATCGCCTATCTCGACAAGCGCCTGGCCGAGCGCCAGTTGAAGCTCACGATCAGCGACCAGGCGATCGACCTGCTCGGCAACGTCGGCTTCGACCCGGTCTACGGCGCGCGCCCGCTCAAGCGCGCGATCCAGCAGCAGCTCGAGAACCCGCTGGCGAGGGAAATCCTCGAGGGCCGCTTCCAGCCGGGCGACACGGTGCACGTCGATGCGGAGGGCGGGCGGCTGGTGTTCACGCGCGGCTGACGACGCCCGCGTGGCTTCGGCGGCGTCCGTCCGCGCCGGCGGCCGCACGCCGGCCATCATCGCCCGGCCGTCCGTGGGACGCGCAGGCCCCGGCGGTTGCGCCGGGGCCGGACCGCGCTTGCAATTTCCCGCTGCGCCCGCATCCTGCAGCCACTTCGTGGTTGCCGCGCCGGGCGCGGTGTCTTTGCTGTAGGGACCTACGTATGCCGATCTACGAATTTGAATGTGCCGCCTGCGAGGCGGTGTTCGACCGCCTGCAGAAGCTGTCCGATCCCGATCCGGTGGACTGCCCCGAATGCGGCCAGCCGCGCGTGCGGCGGCGCCTGTCGGCGCCCGCGTTCCGGCTCGCCGGCAGCGGCTGGTACGAGACCGACTTCAAGAAGGATGGCGACAAGAAGCGCAACCTCGCCGACAAGGGCGAAGCGCCCAAGGCCGAGAGCAAGGCCGGCAGCACGAGTACGCCGGCAGCCTCGACCTGAGCCGGCGATCCGTTCATGATCCGGCCCCACCGTTGCGGCCTGTTCATGCATCTGGTCTAGCATGGGGCGCGGAAGTACAGGTACTTTCGCCACACGCCCGGCCCGGGCATGAGCGTGGGTCGCGGCGCAAACGTTCGCCAACAACGATGGGGAGGATGGTGATGCGGAAATTCGTTTACGCGCTTGCGGCGCTGGGTCTGGCGGTCGGTGCGTCCGGCAGCGCGCTGGCGCAGCCTGGGCGGCCGGGTTGGGACCGCGACATCGAACTGCGCTGCGAGAGCCGCGGCCACGCGTACGCCCAGTGCCAGGTCGACACCGGGCAGGGTGGTCGCGTCGTGCTGCTGCGCCAGACGTCCAATGCGCAGTGCATCGAAGGCCGCACCTGGGGCTGGAACCGCGCCGGCGTGTGGGTCGACCGTGGCTGCAGCGGCGTGTTCCGCGTCGAGCGGCGCTGGACCGACGGTCCGCGCCCGGGCCCGGGCCCAGGGCCGGGGCCGGGTGGCTGGCAGCCGGGTGCGGGCTGGGACAAGGACATCGTCGTGCGCTGCGGCAGCGGCGGCTACCGCTACAACATGTGCCAGGTCGACACCGGCCGCGGCAGCCGCGTCTACCTGCGTCGCCAGATCTCCGACACGCGCTGCGTCGAAGGCCGCAACTGGGGTTGGAACCGCGCCGGCATCTGGGTCGACCAGGGCTGCGCAGGCGAGTTCGTGGTCGAGCGCCGCTGGCGCTGACCGGTCCCGCTGAAGGCTCGGAAACGCCCGCTTCGGCGGGCGTTTTCGTATCTGCGGTCCGCGTGTTCCGCTCGGCCGCCCGGTGCGTGCTGTGCGCGCCGGCGGCTCGCGCGCCGACGTTCCCGTGGCGCCGACATTGCGGTGCAGCACCTTCCTCCGTAGCATTTCGCGCCTTCCTGCGCCGATGGCGCGATCCGAGCGAATCATGCGCACACACTATTGCGGGCTCGTCGACGAGGCCCTGATCGATCATTCCGTCGTCCTGTGCGGCTGGGTCGACACGCGCCGCGACCACGGCGGCGTGATCTTCATCGACCTGCGCGACCACGAGGGGCTGGTGCAGATCGTCGTCGACCCGGACAACGCCGATGCGTTCAAGCTCGCCAGCGAAGCCGGCTACGAGTACTGCCTGAAGGTGCGCGGCCGCGTGCGCCGCCGCGTCAGCGTCAACGACCGCGTCAGGACCGGCCGCGTCGAGGTGCTCGCCGACGAGATCGTCGTGCTGAACGCCGCGCGCGACCTGCCGTTCGTGCTGCACGAGACGACCAACGAGGACCTGAAGCTCAAGTACCGCTACCTCGACCTGCGCCGGCCGGACATGCAGCGCGCGATGCGCATGCGCACGCGGCTGGTGTCGGCGCTGCGCCGCCACCTCGATGCGCAGGGCTTCCAGGACATCGAGACGCCGATCCTGACCAAGGCCACGCCCGAGGGCGCGCGCGACTACCTGGTGCCGAGCCGCGTGCATGCGGGCGAGTTCTACGCACTGCCGCAGTCGCCGCAGTTGTTCAAGCAGCTCTTGATGATGGCCGGCTTCGACCGCTACTACCAGATCGCGCGCTGCTTCCGCGACGAGGACCTGCGCGCCGACCGCCAGCCCGAATTCACCCAGCTCGACATGGAGTTCGCGTTCGTTGAGGAGCGCGACGTGCAGGACGCGGTCGAGGCGATGATCCGCGCGATCTTCAAGGAGGTCGTCGAGGTCGAGCTGCCCGGCCCGTTCCCGCGCATGACCTGGGAGGAGGCGATGCGCCGCTACGGTTCGGACAAGCCGGACCTGCGCATCGCGCTGGAACTGGTCGACGTCGCCGAGACGGTCAAGGCGGCCGGCTTCAAGGTGTTCGCCGACGCCGCCAACGATCCGGACGGCCGCGTCGCCGCGCTGCGCCTGCCCGGCGGCGCGGACCTGACGCGCAAGCAGATCGACGAACTCGGCGCGCACGCGGCCAAGTACGGCGCCAAGGGCCTGGCGTGGATCCGCGTCGACGACCGCGCCAAGGGCCGCGAGGGCCTCAACTCGCCGATCGCCAAGTTCCTCGACGACGCCACGCTCGCCGCGCTGCTCGATCAGGTCGGCGCGCAGACCGGCGACATCGTGTTCTTCGGCGCCGGCGCGTACAAGACCGTGTGCGACTTCATGGGCGCGCTGCGCCTGAAGCTCGGCCGCGACCGCGGCCTGGTCGAGAACGCGTGGAAGCCGCTGTGGGTGGTCGACTTCCCGATGTTCGAGTACGACGCCGAGGCGCAGCGCTACGTCGCCCTGCACCACCCGTTCACCGCGCCGAAGGTCGACGACGTCGCCGAGCTGGTCGCGAACGCGAAGATCGCGGTCTCGCGTGGCTACGACATGGTGCTCAACGGCAACGAGATCGGCGGCGGCTCGATCCGCATCCACCGCCCGGAGATGCAGAGCGCGGTGTTCGACCTGCTCGGCATCGGCGCGGACGAGGCGCAGGCGAAGTTCGGCTTCCTGCTCGAGGCGCTCAAGTTCGGCGCGCCGCCGCACGGCGGCATCGCGTTCGGCATCGACCGCATCGCCGCGCTGATGGCCGGCACCGACTCGATCCGCGACGTGATCGCGTTCCCGAAGACGACCAGCGCGCAGTGCCTGATGACCGCCGCGCCCTCGCCGGTGCCGCCGGCGCAGCTGGCCGAGCTGCACGTGGCGGTGGTCGAGAAGCCGGGAATCGGGAATAGGGAATAGGGAATCGGTGAGCGGGCGCTTTTCCCATTCCCGATTCCCCATTCTCCATTCCCGTTCAATGGCCGAGCACGTCATCCTGCTGCACGGCATCTGGATGCGCGGCGTGACGCTGTGGCCGCTGGCGCGGCGCCTGCACGCGGCCGGTTACACGGTCGAGACGCCCGACTATGCCAGCGTGTCCGGCGGCCTCGCCGCCGCCGCCGCACGCCTGCGCGAGCGGCTGCGCACGGCCGGCGGCGCGCCCGTGCATCTGGTCGGCCACAGTCTCGGCGGCCTGGTCGCGCTGGAAGCCGTGCGCGACCAGGTCGACCTCGTCGACGGCCGCATCGTCTGCCTCGGCTCGCCGCTCAACGGCAGCGCGGCCGCACGCGGGCTGGCGCACTGGCCCGGCGGCCACTGGCTGCTCGGGCAGAGCGCGCAGGCGTTGCAGGACGGCATCGCGCCGTGGCACGGCCCGCGCCAGGTCGGCGTGATCGCCGGCCAGCTGCCGCTCGGCCTCGGCTTCGCATTCGCACATCTCGCGCCGCCGCACGATGGCACCGTCGCGGTCGAGGAAACGTGCCTGCCGGGCATCGCCGACCATCGCACCGTGCACGCCTCGCACACTGGCTTGCTGCTGTCGGCGGCGGCGGCCGACCTCACGCTTGCGTTCCTGCGCGCGGGGCGCTTTCCGGGCGACGCGCAGGCGGCGCGCTAGACTTCACGCTGCAGGACAGGCTTCACGCAGGAGGTTGCACGTCGCATGGCCGGTCATTCCAAATGGGCCAACATCCAGCACCGCAAGAACGCGCAGGACGCCAGGCGCGGCAAGGTGTTCACCAAGCTGATCCGCGAGATCACGATCGCCGCGCGCAGCGGCGGCGGTGATCCGGCCGGCAATGCGCGCCTGCGCCTGGCGATCGACCGCGCGCTCGATGCGAACATGGCCAAGGACGTGATCGAGCGCGCGATCAAGAAGGCGACCGGCGAGCTGGAGGGCGTGCACTACGAGGACGTGCGCTTCGAGGGCTACGCGCCCGGCGGCGTCGCGGTGATCGTGGAGGGCGCCACCGACAACCGCCAGCGCACCGTGGCCGAGGTGCGCCACGCGTTCACCAAGTTCGGCGGCCATCTCGGCACCGACGGCTCGGTCGCGTACCTGTTCAAGCGCCGCGGCGTGCTGGCGTTCGCGCCCGGCACGGACGAGACGCGCGTGCTGGAGGTCGCGCTCGAGGCCGGCGTCGACGACGTGGTGACGTTTCCCGAGGACGGCTCGATCGAGGTGCTGACCACGCCGGAAGCTTTCGCGGCGGTGCGCCAGGCGATGGAGCAGGGCGGGCTGAAGCCGGCCGCGGCCGAGGTCACGCTGCGCGCCGACACCGAGGTCGCGCTGACCGGCGAGGCCGCCAAAACGGTCGCGAAGCTGCTCGACTGGCTGGAGGACCTCGACGACGTGCAGACGGTCCATTCGAACGCGGATTTGCCGGCGGAAGCGTATGAATAGGGCCGGGAATCGGGAATCGGGAATCGGGAATCGGGCACGCGGTGTCGCGCGCGCGCGCGCCGTGTCTTTCTCCATTCCCGGTGGCCGATTGCCGGTGGCGCCGCGGGCGCCACACGCATGAACGGGCGCGCCGTGTCTTTTCCCATTCCCGATTCCCCATTCTCCATTCCCGGTGGCGCCGCCGCCGGCGCCACCCGCATCCTCGGCATCGACCCCGGCAGCCGGCGCACCGGCGTGGGCATCATCGACGTCGACGCGGCCGGGCAGGCACGGCATGTGTTCCATGCGGCCCTGAATCTGGTCGACAATGGCGACTTTGCGGCGCGGCTGAAGCAGATCTTCGACGAGCTTGGCGCGATCGTGGCCGAGTACGCGCCGCACGAGGCGGCCATCGAACGCGTGTTCATGGCGAAGAACCCCGATTCGGCGCTCAAGCTTGGCCAGGCGCGCGGCGCGGCGATCTGCGCGATCGTGCAGCACGGCGTGGGCATTACCGAATACGCGGCGCGTGAAGTCAAACAAGCCGTCGTCGGCACCGGTGCCGGCGACAAGACCCAGGTGCAGCACATGGTGGGACTCCTGCTGAACATTCCCGGTCGCCTGCAGGCCGATGCGGCCGACGCGCTGGCGATCGCGCTGGCGCACGCGCACACGCGTGCCAGCATCCAGCGCGTGGGCATCCCCCGCAGCGCCTGGAGGCGGCGGCGATGATTGGGCGCCTGCGCGGTACGCTGGTGGCCAAGCAGCCGCCGTGGCTGCTGGTCGACGTCGGCGGCGTCGGCTACGAGCTGGAGGCGCCGATGTCGACGTTCTTCGACCTGCCCGAACTCGGCCGCGAGGTGCACCTGTGCACGCACTACGCAGCCAAGGACGACACGGTCGTCCTGTACGGCTTCCTGCGCGAGGCCGAGCGCAGCCTGTTCCGCAACCTGCAGAAGGTCTCCGGGGTCGGCGCGAAGACGGCGCTGGCGGTGCTGTCGGGCGTCAGCGTGGACGAGTTCGCGCGCCTCGTGCAGACCGGCGACATCGCCGCGCTGACGCGCATCCCCGGCATCGGCAAGAAGACCGCCGAGCGCATGGTGGTCGAACTGCGCGACCGCGTCGACGGCATCGGCGGCGGTGTGCCGGCGGCGGCTGGCGGCGCGACCGCGGCCGACCCGGCGACCGAGGCCGGCATCGCGCTGCAGGCGCTGGGCTACAAGCCGGCCGAGGTCACGCGGCTGGTGCGCGACGCCAGCGCGCCGGGCGATCGCGCCGAGGACATCATCCGCAAGGCACTCAAGGCAGCATTGCGTTGAACGCGAACGGAACCCCGCAAGCGATGGATAACCCGCACGACGGCGGCCGGCGCGAACGCCTGTCCGCACTTGCCCTCGGCGCGATCGGCGTCGTCTACGGCGACCTCGGCACCAGTCCGCTGTACACGATGAAGGAGGCGTTCGGCGCGAAGGGCCTGGCCCCGACGCCGGAGAACGTGCTCGGCGTGCTGTCGCTGGTGTTCTGGACGCTGATGCTGGTGGTGTCGATCAAGTACGCCGGCTTCATCATGCGCGCCGACAACAAGGGCGAGGGCGGCATCATGGCGCTGACCGCGCTGGCCCAGCGTGGCGTCGGCAACAACCGGCGCGTGCGCTGGTTCATCACGATGCTCGGCCTGTTCGGCGCGGCGCTGTTCTTCGGCGACGGCGTGATCACGCCGGCGATCTCGGTGCTGTCGGCGGTCGAGGGCCTGGAGGTGGCCGCGCCGGGCCTGGAGCACTTCGTGGTGCCGATCACGGTGGTCATCCTGCTCGGCCTGTTCTGGATCCAGAAGCGCGGCAGCGGCCGCGTCGGCGCGGTGTTCGGGCCGGTCATGTGCGTGTGGTTCCTCGCCATCGGCCTGCTCGGTGCGGTGCATATCGTCGACAATCCCGGCGTGCTCAGCGCGCTGTCGCCGCACCACGCGATCGCCTTCTTCGCCCATGCCGGCTGGCCGGCGTTCTTCGCGCTCGGTGCGGTCGTGCTGTGCATCACCGGTGCCGAGGCGCTGTACGCGGACATGGGGCACTTCGGCAAGAAGCCGATCCGCGCCGCCTGGTTCAGCTTCGTGATGCCGGCGCTGGTGCTGAACTACTTCGGCCAGGGCGCGCTGCTGCTGGCCGATCCGAAGACGGTCGAGAACCCGTTCTACCTGCTCGCGCCGGGCGTGCTGCTGCTGCCGTTCATCGTGCTGGCGACGGTGGCGACCGTGATCGCCTCGCAGGCGGTGATCTCCGGCGCCTACTCGGTCGCGCGCGAGGCGATCCAGCTCGGCTTCCTGCCGCGCATGCGCGTGCGCCACACTTCGCGCGAGACGATCGGCCAGATCTACCTGCCATGGATCAACCGCATGCTGCTGGTGCTGACGCTGGCGGTCGTGCTTGGCTTCCAGTCCTCCAGCAACCTCGCCGCGGCCTACGGCATCGCCGTGGTCGGCACGATGACGATCGATGCGGTGCTGGTCATGATCGTGTTCCGCCGCATCTGGCAATGGACGCGGACCAAGGTGTGGGCGATCGGGCTGGTGTTCCTGACCGTCGACCTGGCGTTCCTGACCGCCAATGCGGACAAGGTCGAGCACGGTGGCTGGTTCCCGCTCGCGCTGGGTACCGTCATGTTCACCTTGATGTCGACCTGGCGGCGCGGCCGCGAGCTGGTCATGCGCGCGGTCAAGCAGGGCGGCCTCGCGCTGGAACCGTTCATCGCCTCGATCATCGCGCACCCGCCGCTGCGCGTGCCCGGCACCGCGGTGTTCATGACCGCCAACCAGGACGGCGTGCCGCATGCGCTGCTGCACAACCTCAAGCACAACAAGGTACTGCATGCCCGCAACGTGATCCTGACGGTCGAGACCGTGCAGACGCCGACCGCCGACGCGCACGAGCGGATCAGCGTGGTGCCGCTCGGTGGCGGCTTCTACAAGCTGGTCCTGCGCTTCGGTTTTGCCGAGGACCCGGACGTGCCGGCGACGCTGGCCAAGGTCAACCAGTGCGGCCTGCCGTTCGACCTGATGGACACGACCTTCTTCCTCAGCCGCGAAAGCATCGTTGCGACCGACCGCCCGGGCATGGCGCTGTGGCGCGACAAGCTGTTCACGTTCATGCAGCGCAACGCGATCCCCGCGACCGCGTTCTTCCAGATCCCCGGCAACCGCCTGGTCGAGCTGGGCACGCAGGTGGAGATCTGAGGGGCCGGGATTTGGGATTGGGGATGGGGGATTCGCAGAGAGCCGCGTCGTGGATACTGAACGGCGCCTGCGCCTGCCGGCACGCGCGACTATCGTGACCCGCGCAAGCTGGCGATAATCCCGCGAATCCCGAATTCCGGCTTCGCCGTGCCCAATTCCGAATCCCCAATCCCCAATCCCGGCTCCACGCGCCTCACGTCCGCCAGCGCCACGCGCGAAGACGACCTCGCCGAGGCGACGATCCGTCCTCAGCGGCTGGCCGAGTACCTGGGCCAGGCGACCGTGCGCGAGCAGCTGGGCATCTACATCGAGGCGGCGCGGCGGCGCGGCGGCGCGCTCGACCACGTGCTGATCTTCGGCCCGCCGGGCCTGGGCAAGACGACCCTGTCGCACGTGATCGCCAACGAGCTTGGCGTGGCTGTGCGCTCGACCTCGGGGCCGGTGCTGGAGCGCCCGGGCGACCTCGCCGCGCTGCTGACGAACCTGCAGCCGCGCGACGTGCTGTTCGTCGACGAGATCCACCGGCTGTCGCCGATCGTCGAGGAAGTGCTGTATCCGGCGATGGAGGATTTCCAGATCGACATCATGATCGGCGAGGGCCCGGCCGCGCGCTCGATCAAGCTCGACCTGCCGCCGTTCACGCTGATCGGCGCGACCACGCGCGCGGGCCTGCTGACCGCGCCGCTGCGCGACCGCTTCGGCATCGTGCAGCGGCTGGAGTTCTACAACACGCTGGAGCTGACCGCGATCGTGCGCCGCGCGGCGAAGATCCTCGGCATCGCCTGCGACGCCGATGGCGCCGGCGAGATCGCCAAGCGCGCGCGCGGCACGCCGCGCATCGCCAACCGCCTGCTGCGGCGCGTGCGCGACTACGCGGAAGTGCGCGCCGGCGGCGCGATCACCGCGGCGGTCGCGGCGGCCGCGCTGGACATGCTGAAGGTCGACGCCGAGGGCTTCGACGCGCTCGACCGGCGCCTGCTCGGCATGATCATCGAGAACTTCGACGGCGGCCCGGTCGGCGTCGAGTCGCTCGCCGCGGCGCTCAGCGAGGAGCGTGGCACGATCGAGGACGTGCTCGAACCGTTCCTGATCCAGCAGGGCTTCCTCGTGCGCACCGCGCGCGGACGCATGGTCACCGGCAAGGCCTACCGCCATTTCGGCCTGCCCGCGCCGCGCCGCGCCGGCGCGGACGATCTGTTCGCGGGCCGGGATTCGGGAAGCCCGGAATGATCGAATCCCCCGCTGTTTCGATTCCCGATTCCCCATTCTCCATTCCCGTCAGGATCTACTGGGAAGACACCGACGCCGGCGGAGTCGTTTATCATGCGCGCTACCTGCACTTCCTCGAGCGCGCGCGCAGCGAATGGCTGCGTGCGGCCGGCGTCGGCCAGCAGAAGCTGCGCGAGGAGCTCGGCATCGTCTTCGTGGTGCATCGCATGGAGCTCGACTTCAATGCGCCGGCGCGCCTGGACGACCTGCTGGTCGCCACGGTGGAGCCGGTCGAGCGGCGCAGCGCGAGCTTCGTCGTGCATCAGGAACTGCGCCGTGAACCCGAACCCAAACCGCTGGTCGAAGCGCGCGTGCGCATCGCCTGCATCGATGCGCAGCGATTCCGCCCGCGCCCGATTCCGGATCATCTGTTTGAAGAGATCGTCAGTCGATGAATAACGAACTCAATATCCTTGCCCTGATCCTCGGAGCCAGCCTGCCGGTGAAGCTCGTGCTGGGCATCCTGGTCGGCTTCTCGATCGCGTCCTGGTTCATCATCTTCCGCAAGAAGGCGCTGCTCGACCGCGCCAACGCGAGCGCGGACGAGTTCGAGGAGCGCTTCTGGTCCGGCGCGGACCTGGCCGGGCTGTTCAAGGAGATCACCAGCGGCGGCGACCGCGTCAGCGGCAGCGGCGCGATCTTCGAGGCGGGCTTCCGCGAGTTCGCGCGCCTGCGCCAGCGCCGCGGCGTCGACTCGCGCGCGCTGCTGGAAGGCGCGCAGCGCGCGATGCGCGTGGCCTCCACGCGCGAGGTCGACCGCCTCGAGCAGAGCCTGGAATTCCTCGCCAACGTCGGCTCGATCAGCCCGTACGTCGGCCTGTTCGGCACCGTGTGGGGCATCATGATCGCGTTCCAGGGCCTGGCCAACGTCAAGGAGGCGACCATCGCGATGGTCGCACCGGGCATCTCCGAGGCGCTGATCGCGACCGCGATGGGCCTGTTCGCGGCGATCCCGGCGGTGTGGGCATACAACCGCTACTCGACCAAGCTCGAGCGCATCAGCCTGCGCTACGACACCTTCGTCGAGGAGTTCTCCTCGATCCTCGCGCGCCAGGCGCACCTGGAAGACGCGGCCTGAACCCCGCGGCACGCCGGAGCGCGTTGGAGCCGTCACCATGCAAAACCTCGGAAACCGCCGCAAGCGACGCAAGCTGAAGGCCGAGATCAACGTCGTGCCGTACATCGACGTGATGCTCGTGCTGCTGATCATCTTCATGGTCACCGCGCCGCTGCTCAACCTCGGCGTCGACATCCAGCTGCCGCAGTCGGCGGCGAAGTCGATCCAGAACGACAAGGAGCCGGTCGTCGTCAGCGTCGACCAGGAGGGCAAGCTGTTCCTCACGCTCGGCACGACCCAGCGCGAGCCGATCGAGGCCGACCTGCTGGTCAGGAAGGTCGCCGCGTTCGTGCGCGAGAACCCGAACGTTCCGGTGCTGGTCGCCGGCGACCAGCGCGCCGACTACGGCAAGGTCTACCAGGCGATGGTGCTGCTGCAGTCGGCCGGCGTGCCGAAGGTCGGCCTGATGAGCCAGCCGGTGCAGGCGGAAGGGGCGCGCTAGCCGGATGGAAAGCGCGAAGTCGATCGAAAGCCTCGGCGACAAGCTGCGCGCGTTCGCGCTGGCGCTGGGCCTGCATCTGGCGTGCATCCTCGCGCTGCTGGTCGGGTTGTGGTGGACGCACGAGAGCAAGCCGGTGGCGATGCCCGGGCCGGTGATCGAGGCGACCCTGGTCGGCCCGACCGCGGCACCGAAGGCGCGCTCGGGCGCGGCCAAGCCGGCGCCGGCGCAACCGACCCCGCCACCACCGCCGCCGCCGAAGCCCGAGCCGCCGAAGCCCGAACCCAAGCCCGCGCCGCAGCCCGAACCGCCCAAGCCGGCCAAGGAGACGCCGAGCGAGGTGCAGCGGCAGGAGCTGATCGAGCGCGAGAAGGTCGCCGCGCTGGCGCAGCAGAAGGCCGAGCAGGAAAAGCGCGAGCAGGAAGAGAAGGTCCGCCAGCAGCAGGTGCTGCTGGAGGAAGAGAAGCAGAAGAAGATCAAGGAAGAGGCGCAGAAGCAGCTGGCCGAGATCAGGAAGCAGCGCGAGGCGGCCGAGAAGAAGGCGCGCCTCGAGCGCGAGCGGCTGGCGCAGCTGGAGGACCGCAACCAGCGCCAGGCCGCCGCGCAGGCGCAGCCGGAGGCCGAGCACGAGGCCGAGCAGGCGCAGACCGGCGCCGGCGGGCAGGACAACGACCTGGCGGCGCGCTACGCCGCGGCGATCCAGGCCGCAGTGACGCAGAACTGGAACCGGCCCGAGGACGTCTCGGCCGGCCTGCGCTGCACGCTCAACATCGTGCAGATCCCGGGCGGCGACGTGATCAGCGCGACGGTCGGCTCGCCGTGCAACGCCGATCCGGCCACGCGCAACTCGATCGAGCAGGCGGTGATGAAGGCCGCGCCGTTGCCCTACCAGGGCTACGAGAAGGTGTTCCAGCGCAGCATCAAGTTCAATTTCAAGTACGACGGATGAGGTGACGCCGATGACGAGGCTCAAGGCAATCATGGGGCGCGTGGTGCTGCTGCTCGCCGGCTGGCTGGCCGGGCAGGGCGCGTTCGCGCAGGGTCTGAACATCGACATCGTCAACGGCACCGCTTCGGCGCTGCCGATCGCGGTGGTGCCGTTCGGTTTCGAGGGCAGCGCGGTGCCGCCCGAATTCAATGCCGGCGAGATCGTGCGCTCCGACCTGGCCCGCTCGGGCCAGTTCCGCACGCTGGCCAAGGACAGCATCATCGAGTTCCCCACGCGCGAGGCCGAGGTCAAGTTCGCGACCTGGCGCCTGCTCAAGCAGGACTACCTCGTGGTCGGCCGCATGATCGACACCGGCAACGGCGGCCTGCGCGTGGAGTGGCAGCTGTTCGACGTCGCGCGCCAGCAGCGCTTGGCCGACGGCGCGATCAGCGGCCAGCGCACCGGCCTGCGCGACATCGCGCACCAGGTCTCCGACCTGGTCTACGAGAAGATCCTCGGCGTGCGCGGTGCGTTCTGGACGCGCATCGCCTACATCACCGCGACCGGCGTGGCGCCGAACTACCAGTATTCGCTGATGGTCGCCGACTCGGACGGCTACAACCCGCAGGTCGTGGTGCGCTCGCGCGAGGCGCTGCTGTCGCCGGCGTGGTCGCCGGACGGCCGCCGCATCGCCTACGTCTCGTTCGAGAGCGGCAACTCGGCCGTCTATATCCAGGACCTGGGCACCGGCGCGCGCCAGGTCGTGTCCAACAGCCGCGGCATCAACAGCGCGCCGTCGTTCTCGCCGGACGGCAACCGCCTCGCGCTGAGCCTGTCCAAGGGCGGCAATCCGGACATCTACATCCTCGACCTCGGCAGCCGCCAGCTGACCCAGATCACCCGCCACTTCGCGATCGACACCGAGCCGGAGTGGGCGCCGGACGGCCAGAGCCTCTACTTCACCTCCGACCGCTCGGGCAAGCCGCAGATCTACCAGGTCTCGCCCAGCGGCGGCGAGGCCACCCGCGTCACGTTCGAAGGCCAGTACAACGCCAGCCCCAGCGTGGTCGACGCCAAGAGCATCAAGCTCGCCATGGTGCAGGGCAACGGAAACGTGTATCGTATTGCAGTCCTCGACCGGTCGACCAACCAGAGCACGCTGGTGTCGCCGGGCAGCCAAGATGAAGCCCCGAGTTTCGCTCCCAACGGAAGCATGCTGCTGTATGCCGCCAGTGAAGGTTCACGCGGTGTGCTGTATGCGGCATCGGCCGACGGGCGGGTTCGCCAGCGTCTGGGGCTCGCCGAGGGTGATGTGCGCGAGCCCGCATGGGGCCCGTACCGCCAGCGTTGACGTGTGCTAGCCGCGCAGCGGGAAGGCTCCGGAAGTGCCTGATTTGTAGCGTTTCGCTGTTTCTAAAAAAACTGCCCAGTTTGAGGAAAGCCATGAATAACATCGTTCGTATCGGGTTCTCGGTCCTGCTCGTCGCCGGCGTCTCGGCCTGCGCGAAGAAGGCGGTCAAGCCGACGGAAGCGCCGGTCGCCCCGGTGGAGACCACCACCGCGCCGGCGCAGCCGACCGGTCGTTACACCACCGACAGCCTGGACACCGACTCCTGCCTGCGCCAGCGCGTGCTGTACTTCGATCTGGACAAGACCGAGATCAAGCCGGAGTTCCAGGCGCAGATCGCCTGCCACGCCGAGTACCTGCGCCAGTTCCCGGGTGCGCGCGTGACGCTGGAAGGCAACGCCGACGAGCGCGGTTCGCGCGAGTACAACCTCGGCCTCGGCGAGCGCCGCGGCAACGCCGTGCAGGGCGCGCTGAGCGCGGCCGGTGCGTCGTCGGCGCAGCTCAACGTCGTCAGCTACGGCGAAGAGCGCCCGGTCTGCCGCGAGCACAATGAAGCGTGCTGGCAGAAGAACCGCCGCGTCGAGATCGTCTACACGGCGAAGCAGTAACGATGGCGCGACTCCTGTCGCATGCGATCGCAGCGGTGGCCCTCGTGGCCACCGCTTTCGCGTGGGCGCCGCCGGCGCACGCGCAGCGCCTGTCGCTGGCCGAGCGCGTCGACCGCCTCGAACAGCAGGCCACGCAGGGCGGCGGCGCGGTGGACCTGGTCAACCAGCTCCAGGCGCTGCAGTCGCAGGTGCAGTCGCTGCAGGGCCAGGTCGAGGAATTGCGCCACGCGCTCGACCAGGCGCAGCAGCGCAGCAAGGACCAGTACATCGACCTCGATTCGCGTCTGAACCGCATCGAGGGCGGCGCCGCACCGGCCGCCGGCGCGCCGCGCGCCGAGGCGCCGGCGCAGCCGCCGGACATCGAACTCGGCGGCCCGTCCGCCACCCCGCCGCGCACCGCCGATACCGGCACCGAGCGCACGCCGACGCCGGCCGAGACCGGCACGGCCGCGCCGGCCGCCGCTGGCGATGCCGCCACGGTCTACAACGAGGCGTTCGCGGCGCTCAAGGACGGTCGCTACGCCGAATCGGCGCGCCGCTTCCAGGGCTTCATCGACCGCTATCCGGGGCATGACCTGACTCCGAACGCGTACTACTGGCTCGGCGAGTCGTACTACGTGACGCAGAACTACGAAGTCGCCGAGCAGGCGTTCCGCACGCTGCTGCAGCGCTTCCCGAGCAGCCAGAAGGCGCCCGACGCGCTGCTCAAGATCGGCTACAGCCAGTACGAGCTCAAGCAGTGGGACCAGGCCGAGGCGACCTTGAACCAGGTCGTGCAGACCTATCCGGACACGACCTACGCGCGCCTCGCCCAAGGCCGCCTGCGCGCGCTGAAGATGGACACGCGGCGCTGAGCGCCGCTGCACCGCGATGAGTGTGACCCCCGCCCGCAGCACCGCGGCCGATGCCGCCGAGGCGGCCGCGCACGCGCAGCCCGAACCGCGTCTGCGCATCAGCGAGATCTTCCATTCCGTGCAGGGCGAAGCCGACGCGGTCGGCTGGCCGACCGTGTTCGTGCGCCTGACCGGCTGCCCGCTGCGCTGCACCTGGTGCGACACCGAATACGCGTTCCACGGCGGCCAGTGGCGCAGCCTCGACGAGGTGCTCGCCGAGGTCGTGCAGTACGGCGCGCGCCACGTCTGCGTCACCGGCGGCGAACCGCTCGCGCAGAAGCGCTGCGTGGACCTGCTCGCGCGCCTGTGCGACGCCGGCTACGAGGTGTCGCTGGAAACCTCCGGCGCGCTCGACGTCGGCGCGGTCGACGCGCGCGTGCGCAAGGTGCTCGACCTCAAGGCGCCCGGCTCCGGCGAGGTCGCGCGCAACCTGTGGTCGAACCTCGGCCATCTGCAGCCGCACGACCAGGTCAAGGTCGTGATCGCCGACCGCACCGACTACGACTGGGCCGTGGCGCAGCTGCGCGAGCACGCGCTGGCGACGCGCTGCCAGGTCCTGTTCTCGCCGGTGTACGGCCGCCTCGCCCCGCGTCAGCTGGCCGAGTGGATCCTCGCCGACCGTCTGCCGGTGCGCCTGCAGCTGCAACTGCACAAGCTGCTGTGGGGCGAGGAGCCCGGGCACTAGAATTACCGTCATCCCTGCGCACGCGCGGCTTTCGCAGGAGCGCACCCTGTGCGCGACCGGATGAGCGCCACCGCACGTCGCCGCAGGTCGCCCATGGGGTGGGCTCCTGCAAATGCCGCACAGGTTCCTGGCGCAACGAATCCCACTGGCCGCCCGTCCACGCACGCATGCCCACTTCCGCCCTCCCGCCACGCGCCGTCGTCCTCGTCTCCGGCGGCATGGACTCTGCCGTCACGCTCGCGATCGCGCGCGACCGCGGCTTCGCCTGCCATGCGCTGAGCGTCGACTACGGCCAGCGCCACCTGTCCGAACTGGCCGCCGCCGAGCGCGTCTGCACGCTGCTCGGCGCGGTCGAGCACAAGACCGTGCACGTCGACCTGCGCAGCATCGGCGGCTCGGCGCTGACCGCCGACATCGACGTGCCCGAGCAGGGCGGCGCCGGCATCCCGGTCACCTACGTGCCGGCGCGCAACACGATCATGCTGTCGGTCGCGCTCGGCTGGGCCGAGGTGCTCGGCGCGCAGGACATCTTCTGCGGCGTCAACGCGGTCGACTACTCCGGCTACCCGGACTGCCGCCCCGCGTTCATCGAGGCGTTCGAGCGCCTGGCCAACCTCGCCACCAAGGCCGGCGTCGAAGGCCATGCGCTGCGCGTGCACGCGCCGCTGATGACGCTCTCCAAGGCCGACATCGCGCGCGAAGGCATGCGCCTCGGCGTCGACTTCGCCGCGACCGTGTCGTGCTACCAGGCCGACGCCGACGGCCGCGCCTGCGGCCACTGCGACGCCTGCCGCCTGCGCGCCGACGGCTTCGCCGCCGCCGGCCTCGCCGACCCGACGCGCTACCGCTGAGGCGCTCGGGCAGGTAGAATGCGCGCCCCCTTCGCGTGCCGAGAACTCGTCCCGAGCATCGCCGCAGCGTTTCCCTCACCCCTTGCCCTTGGCCGCAAGCGGAGAAAAAAAAGGGGAAGTGATGATCGCGCAGCGCGCGATGGTTTTTTGATTGAAGCGGGGCCGTTAGCTCAGCGGTAGAGCAGTGGACTTTTAATCCATTGGTCGATGGTTCGATCCCATCACGGCCCACCATTCAAATCAGCCACTTGCGCGCAGGGCCCGGTCATCGACCAAGCGGCGCGGTACAACAGCGGTACATCTCGTCGCGAATCCTCGCACTCGCCGCGCTGCATGAATCCCTCGAACCTGCCTGCTCGGCTCGCGGCGCGTGCCGGGCGACGCCGCCTGCGATGACGCTGCCGCCGCGGACGCAAGCCCGCTACCATGCCTGCGGGCCGGTGGACGAAGGGAGCGTGCATGCAGGGCGCAATTCGTGCGGTGGCGTTCGATCTGTTCGGCACCCTGGTCGAGCTGGCCGAGCCGCGCAATCCGTATGGCCGCGTGCTCGCGGCGCTCGGCCTCGCTGCGGCGGAGCGCGCGCAGGCGCGCCGCCGCCTGATGTCGGAGCCGATCGGCCTGGCCGGCGTCGCGCCGGCCCTGGGGCTGGAGCTCGAACCGCACGTGCTGGCCGAGGCCGAGCAGGACCTGTACCGCGAGCTGGCGAGCGTGCGCCTGTTTCCGGAGGTGGCGGACGTACTGCGGCGTTTGCGTGCGGAAGGCTTCCGCATCGCGCTGGCCTCCAATCTCGCGTTGCCGTATGCGGTGCCGGTGCGCCTGCTGCTGCCGTTCGAGCTCGATGCGCAGGCGTGGTCGTTCGAGCTCGGCGCGATCAAGCCCGACGCCGCGTTCTACGCGCAGCTGTGCCGCCGCCTCGGCTGCGCCCCGGCGGACGTGCTGATGGTCGGCGACACGTTCGCGAACGACGTCGAAGGCGCGCGCGCGGCAGGCTTGCAGGCGCTGCATCTGGATCGTTCCGGCGTCGCTGGAAGCGGTGCGATACACAGCCTTGCCGACCTGAGTGCGCGGATCGCGGCCGTCGCGCGTCCTGGCGGCGCGGCGCAGAAAGCGACGCTGCCCGCAAGCGAGTGACTGCGCCGCGGCCCGTGTCGATCGGCAACCGCACTTCCGCCGCGATGCCCGTCAGGGACGCTGTCCCGACTCGAGCCCGATCAGCTGGCGCTGCAATTCCTTCAGCTCCTTCCAGCGGTTCTCGGCCGCCAGCGCGGCCTGCTGCGGCCACGTCGACGGATCGGCGAGGCGGAAGTTCGGACCGCCGCGCTCGAGCAGATCGAGCAGATCGTCCGGGTGCAGGCGCGCGACCTGCGCGAAGCCATCGATGCCGTTCGCGCGCAACAGGTCGTGGATGCGCGGGCCGATGCCCTCGATGACGGTGAGGTCGTCCGCGTGCTTCATGTTGAAGCCGGCCGCGCGCGCCGCGCCGACGTCGATCAGGCGTGCCGACGCGATGACGGCACCCGCTTCCGTCGCGGCCTCGGCGTCTGCGGCGGCCGGATGCGGCTGCGGCGTCGCCGGCTCGACCGGGATCGACGCTGGCGCCCTGGCGCGCCGCGGGCGTGCCAGCAGCCAGCCGAGCATGGCGCCGGCCAGCAGGCCCAGCACGAACCACAGCACGCGTTCGCCGATCGGATTCATCGCGCATCCTCGTCGATCCGGTGGCCTACAGCCTAGCACCACCGCGGCCGGCGCCCCGCTCCGGCTAGAATCGGCCGATGAACCTGCTAGCGATCGAAACCGCCACCGAATCCTGTTCCGTCGCCGTGCTCGCCGGCGAGCGCCTCGTCGCACGCAGCGAACTGGCGCCGCGCCGGCACGCCGAACTCGTGCTGCCGATGTGCGAGGCCGTGCTGGCCGAGGCCGGCCTTAGCCGGCGCGCGCTCGATGCGCTGGCGGTCGGCTGCGGCCCCGGCGCGTTCACCGGCGTGCGCCTGGCGGTGTCGGCCGCGCAGGGCATCGCGCTGGCACTGGCGATCCCGGTGGTGCCGGTGTCGTCGCTGGCCGCGCTGGCGATGCAGGCGCCGGACGACGACGCGGCGATCCTCGCCGTGATCGACGCGCGCATGGGCGAGCTCTATGCCGGCGCGTTCCGCCGCGGCGCCGATGGGCTGGTCGAGCCGATCGGCGAGGAATCGGTCGGCACGGCGGAGCAGCTGGCGCTGCCGCCGGCGCCGGCGTGGAACGTCGTCGGCAGCGGCTGGGCCAGCTACGGCGATGCGCTCACCGCGCGCCTGCCGGCACCGCCGCGCTGGGTCGACGGCGCGCGCTATCCGCAGGCGGTCGACGTCGCACGCCTGGCGGCGCCGCTCGCGCGCGCCGGCCGCGGCATCGCGCCCGAACGCCTGCAGCCGGTCTACCTGCGCGACCGCGTCGCGCTGACGCTGGCCGAGCAGCGCGCCGGCGAGCGGCTCTGAGCCTCGCCTCGATCACTGTACGAAAGCGCTCCGTATAATCCGGCGTTTTCCTCGCGGAGAACCTCGATGGCGGTCATCGCTCCAGACGTGCTGCGGCGCGCAGACGAATTCGGGCAGCAGTTCGCCGCGGCGCAGCCGTTCCGCCACATCGCGATCGCGGATTTCCTCGACCGCGCGCTGTGCGAGCGGCTGCTGGCCGACTTCCCGTCGTTCGAGGCGCGCCACGCGCTCAACGAGATGGGCGAGGTTGGCGGCAAGGCCGTGCGCATGGACGTGCGCGACATTTCCGACAGCTACCGCGAACTGGACCGTTACCTGCAGAGCGAGGAATTCCTCGGCTTCGTCTCGCGCGTGACCGGCATCCCGGATCTGCTCTACGACCCCGACTACGTCGGTGGCGGCACGCACGAGAACCGCCACGGGCAGGGCCTGGACGCGCACGTCGACTTCAACTACCACCCGCGCACGCGCTGGCACCGCCGGCTCAACCTGATCGTGTACTTCAACCACGACTGGGACGAGGCTTGGGGCGGCGCGCTCGAGCTGCATGCCGATCCGTGGAACGCGGCCGCGAACCGGATCGAACGCATCGCGCCGACGTTCAACACCTGCGCGATCTTCGAGACGACCGAAACCTCGTGGCACGGCTTCGCGGCGATCGCGCTGCCGCCCGCGCAGGCGCAGCGCTCGCGCAAGTCGTTCGCGATCTACCTGTACACGCGCGAGCGGCCGGCCGAACAGACCGCGCCGCCGCACGCGACGATCTACGTGCCGGAGGCGATGCCCGCGCACCTGCAGGCGGGACACACGCTCGACGACGGCGACGTGCGCGACCTGACGCAGCGCTTCACGCGCCTGCGCACGCAGCTGCGCTACCTGTATGAGCGCGAGAAGCACTTCGGTGCGCAGATCGCCGCACTCGAGCGCGCGATCGACGAGGCGCGCGCGGCGCAGCGGCTCGAGCTGCAGGGCTACGCGACCCAGCCGGAAGGCGTGCAGGGCCTGTGGCCGGACGGCTGGTGCGGCACCGACCTGCGCGCCGTGTTCGTACCGACGCGCGCGGTGCGCGGCCTCGAGCTCGAACTGTGGGCGCCGCCGCAACTCGGCAGCGCACAGGAGGTGCGCATCGAGCTCGGCGGCGACGGCTACACGCAGGCACTGCGCCCGGGCCTGCGCACGCCGGTGCGCCTGCGCCTGCGCGCGCGCGCCGGCGAGCCGGTCACGCTGGCGATCCGTGCCGCGCGCAGCTGGACGCCGGCGGCCGACGGCAGCTCCGGCGACGAGCGCGCGCTGGCGTTCCGCATTCTCGGCGCCGTGCTGGAGCACTGACTCGGCGCGTGGTTCCTTCGTAGGAGCCCACCCTGTGGGCGACCTGACGCTGCGCGACCAAAGTCGCCCACTGGTCGCGCACAGGCTGCGCTCCTACGACTTGGCGTGTACCGGCACCGGCATCAACGCGCGAGCGTGTCGCCGCCGGCGTACAGCGCATCCTCGAGCTGTGGCAGCAGCCAGCGTGTGAAGCGTTCGCGTCCGGCCGCGTTCTGGTGATAGAAGTCAAAGAACGCCGCGCAGCCGGCGTCGGCGTCCTCGTCGAAGAACGTGGTGCCGTCGATCAGGCGGATGCGGCCCTCGTCGACCAGCGGCTGCAGCACCGACAGCGTCCACGCGTGCTGGCCGCGCGCGAGCACCTGCGTCCACACGCGCGGCGTCGGCATCAGCACGACCACCGGCGCGCGCGGCCATGTGAGCGCGCGCAGCTTTGCGCGCACCTGGTCGCGCGTGCGGGCCAGCACGTCGGGCAGCGGCGACTGCGCGAGCCACGCGTCGACGCTGTCACGCCCGCTGGCCATGCCGCGCAGCCGCGCGCACTGGTTGCGCAGGCCGTCGGCCTGCGGCGTGGCGCTGGCGTCGACGCGGTCGCAGGCGGCGAGAGTGTCGATGCCGAATGCGCACATGTCGCCGGCATGTTCGGCGTTGCCGAACAGGATGTGCTCGGTCGTGCGGTTGCGCGCATACCAGTCCAGCGAGTCCAGCCGGGCGGACGGGTTGCGCAGGAAGTCCTGGATGTCCTCGCGCCAGCCGAACAGCGCCGACCAGGCGCCGTAGCTGGCGAGGTCGTCGCGCGCGAACGGCACGTGCGCGGCCATCTGCGGGATGTCGGCCAGGTGATGGAACGGGTAGACGATGCCGAGCTCGTAGCTGCCGTTGCCGGCATACAGGAAGTCGTCGATCGCCAGCGCGATGACGCCGCCTTGCAGTTCTGGGCGTCGCCGCGCCAGCCAGCGCGTCAGCACGCCGATCGTCATCCAGTGCGAGCCGGGCATGCTCGCGTTGGCGTGCACGAGGCCGTGCCGCCGCGCTTCGGCCGCGAGCAGTGCATGGTCGAGGCCGTACTCGGGGCGCGAGCTGCCGAGCGTGACGAAGTCGAGCCGCGCGATGGCCGGATCGCTGAGCGCGCGCTTGGTGCGCACGCTGACGCCGGCATGGCTGGCCGGTCGCGCCAGCGGTTCCCACACGCCGGCCTGGAACAATGCCTCGACCGCGAGCACGAGCAGCAGCGGGGCGAGCAGGAGGGCGACGGTGCGGATGCGCATCAGAACTGGAAATAGATGAAGGGCGCCGTCGTCGCCGGCGCGAACCAGATCATCAGCAGCAGCGCCGCCGCGACGGCGCTGGCGAACAGCGGACCGTCGCTGGCGGCGATGCGCTCCTTGAGGCGGCCGTGCGCGCCGAGCAGTTGCGCCGCGAACAGCGCCGCCAGCACCAGCGCGAGATCGAGGTGGCGCTCGGCGACGAATTCGCTCAACGACGGATGGGCCAGATTGCCGAGCACGGCGAGGCTCTGCCCGAGGCCTTGCGCGCGGAAGAAGATCCACGCGAGGCAGACGAGGTGGAAGGTCACCAGCGTGCGCAGCATGCGCGCGGGCCAATGCCCGGCATGCCACCACGCGAAGCGCGCCAGCACGGCGCGTTCGAACACGAGGTAGCCGCCGTGCAGGCCGCCCCAAATCACGAAGTTCCAGCTCGCGCCATGCCACAGGCCGCCGAGCAGCATCGTCAGCAGCAGGTTCGCGTAGGTGCGCGCGGTGCCGCCGCGGTTGCCGCCGAGCGCGATGTAGAGGTAGTCGCGCAGCCAGCGCGACAGCGTCATGTGCCAGCGTCGCCAGAACTCCTGCAGGCTCTGCGCCGCATACGGATAGTCGAAGTTCTTCGGGAAGCGGATGCCGAGCAGCAGCGCGCAGCCGATCGCGATGTCGGTATAGCCGGAAAAGTCGCAGTAGATCTGGAACGCGAACGCGTACACCGCCAGCAGCGTGTCCCAGAAGCCGTGTGCGGCGGGCTGGTCGAACACCGCGTCGACGACCGGCGCGAGGTTGTCGGCAAACACCAGCTTCTTCAGGTAGCCGAGCACGATCAGCACCAGCGCGCGGCGCACGTCGGCGAAGTCGATGCGCTGGTCACCGTCCAGTTCGGCGAAGAACTCGCGCGCGCGCACGATCGGACCGGCCTCGAGCTGCGGGAAGAACGCGACCGCGAGCGCGTAGTCGAGCAGGTTGCGCCGCGGCGGCAGCTCGCCGCGGTAGACGTCGATCGTGTAGGACAGGCTCTGGAACGTGTAGAACGAGATGCCGACCGGCAGCAGCAGGTCGATCGGCGTGAGGTGGAACGCGCTGCCGACTGCGGCCGCGCCGCCGTTGAGCGTGTCGATCAGCCAGTTGGCGTACTTGAACACCGCCAGGAAGCCGAGATTGACGACCACGCTGAAGATCACCAGCCGGCGCGGGTGCGCGCTGCGCGGCAGGCGCAGGCCGATCGCGTAGTCGACCACGGTCGAGAACCAGATCAGCAGCAGGTAATGCCACTCCCACTGGCCGTAGAAGTAGTAGCTGGCCGCCAGCAGCATCAGCTTCTGCGCGACCGGCCAGCGCTTCAGTGGCTGGTTCAGCGCCAGCACGACGACGAAGAAGACGACGAAATGCAGCGAGTTGAACAGCATCAGCGTGGACCCATCACGCGTCCGGCACGCGCACGCACTGCGCCGGCACGAGGCCGGCGCGGCAGTGGCGTTCGCCGTGGTACGGGCGCTTGCGCAGCATGCCGCGGCAGGGTGTCAGCGCGCGGCGCGGCGTGATCCAGGCGGGTTCATGCGGAACGGACATCGGCGACACACTCCTGTGTGCAAAGGCTATTGCCGCCGCAGCTGCGCCAGCGCGCGCGCGGCGAAGTAGCGCAGGCGGCCGAGGCGGCCGCGGCGCAGCGCCTCCTGCGCCTGGCCGAGCTGGCGGGTCAGGTCGGCGACGTCGCGGTACAGGCGCTGGTTGTGCTGGTCGCGGCGCGCGAGCAGCACGCGCAGTTCCTCGACGTCGGCCTCGGCCAGCGTCAGGCCGGGGCGGAAGCGCTCGGGCAGCGGGCGATCGACGTAGATCGTCGAGTGCGTGTCGGCCAGTTCCTCGACCGGGCGCTCGCGCGTGTAGAAGTACAGCGCGATCGAGCGGCGCGTCAGGTCCTTGCGCGCGTCCGGCAGCGTGATGCGGCTGAAGCCGTGCCAGCTCCATTCGGTGGTCTCGAAGATCACGCAGCGATTGAACAGCGGCGTGACCAGGCGCACCTGGTCGTCGCGCGAGCGCGGATCGGAATGCAGCTCGAGCGAGCCGCCCCAGGCATCGTCCCAGTCGTGGTTGAGGTAGACGATCAGGTTGAGCCGGCGGTGCCAGTTCTCGAGCGGGTGGCGGTTGAAATCCACGTGCGCATCGAGGTCCTGGCCCTCGCGGTTCTCGTGCGTGCCGCCGCCGAAGTAGTGCGGGTCGTACAGCAGGTCCGGCACGCCGGTCAGGCGGCTGACCAGGTCGAGGAACGCGCGCGACTGGATCAGGTCGTCGAGCGCCGCATACGGCGCGCCGAGCTCGCGGATGCGCTCGACGGTCGACTTGCCGCCGAGTTCGCCGGCCTCGTTGCGCGCGTTGCCGCGCTCGAACGGCGGGAAGTCGGCGAGCAGTTGCGCGGCGTAGTCGGCGGCGAAGAAGTCGTCGATGACGACGTGGCGGAACGGCTCGCGCCGCGCGAACGCGGCGGCGTGGCGGTCGGCGTCGGCGAGGACGCGCGGATCGAGCAGGGTGGACAGGTCGGCAGGGTGCATCCGCCGATGATGCCATGCAGGCGCGTCGCGGTGCGTGCGGCGCGATCACGATCAGGAAAGGAGCGACGATGGCCTTGGCAGGGGCAGCTTCAACCGCGATGCCTTTCAGCCCTTGGCCGTCAGGCCCTACGCAGCTTGTCCAGCGTGCGGCCGATGCGCTCGCGCGTCGGTGCGCGCAGCAGCGTCCTGGCGTGCGCGCGCAGCGCGCCGAAGTCGAGCGCGTTGATCTCCTCGCGCACTTCCAGCAGCACGCCCGGATGCATGCTCAGGTCGGTCAGGCCGAGCGCGAGCAGCAGCGCGGTGTAGCGGCGGTCGCCGGCCATCTCGCCGCACAGCGTGACGCGGCGGCGCGCGCGCTGGGCGACCGCGATCGTGTGCGCGATCAGCTTCAGCACGGCCGGGTGCAGAGGATCGTACAGGTTGGCCAGCTGGTCGTTGTTGCGGTCGACCGCGAGCGTGTACTGCACGAGGTCGTTGGTGCCGATCGCGACGAAGTCGAGCGCGCGGATCATGCCGGTCAGCGCGATCGCCGCGGCCGGCACCTCGATCATCGCGCCGAGTTCGACCTGCCAAGGGATCTCGTAGCCCGCCGAGCGCAGGTCGCGCGCACACTCGGCCAGCATGCGTCGCACCGCAACCATCTCCTCGGCGGCGCAGACCATCGGCACCAGGATGCGCACGGGACCGTAGCTGGCCGCGCGCAGGATCGCGCGCAGCTGCATCGACAGCAGCTGCGGCCGGCGCAGCGACAGGCGCACGCCGCGCACGCCCAGTGCCGGGTTCTCCTCGTCGTCGAGCACCAGGCCGCTGGCATCGGCCTTGTCGGCGCCGAGGTCGAGCGTGCGGATCGTCACCGGCAGGCCACCCATGCCGAGCACGAGGTCGCGGTAGGCGAGGAACTGCTCCTCCTCGCCGGGCAGCTCCTTGCGCTGCAGGAACAGGAATTCGGTGCGGTACAGGCCGACGCCGGCGGCGCCGAGCGCGCGCGCCTGCGCGACGTCCTCGGTCGACTCGGCGTTCGCATGCAGCGCGATCGCCACGCCGTCGCGCGTGCGCGTGTCGGCCTCGCGCAGCAGCGCCAGGCGCTTGCCCTTCTGCGCGTTCTCGCGCTGCCAGGCGCGGTAGCGCGCGATGTCCGGGGCGGCCGGATGCACGACGACCTCGCCGTGCTCGCCGTCGATCAGGACCAGGTCGTCGTCCTGGATCTGCGCCAGCGCCTCGTGCGCGGCGACGACCATCGGCAGGCGCAGCGAGCGCGCAAGGATCGCACTGTGCGAAACCTGGCTGCCGGAGGTCAGCACCACGCCGAGCACGCCGCGCTCGGCCAGCGGCACCAGCTCGGACGGCGCCACCGTGTCGCTGATCAGGATCTCGCCGACGCGCGCGGCGAGGCGGCGCTCCTCGCGGCTCGACTCGCGCACCAGGCCGGCCTGCACGCGCGCGATGACGTGCTCGATGTCCTCCTTGCGGCTGCGCAGGTAGGGATCGTCCATCGCTTCGAACACCGCCACGAGGCGGTCGCGCTGCATCTGCAGCGCCGCGCTGGCGCGGTAGCGGCCCTTGCGGATCAGGTCGTAGATGCCGGCGGTCAGCTCGCGGTCGGCCAGCATCAGGCTGTGCGCGTCGATGAACTCGGCCACCTCGCGCGCCATGGTGCCGTGCAGCTTGTCGCGCAGGTCCTGCAGTTCCTCGCGCGCGGCGAGGATCGCGCGGCGCAGGCGCTCGAGCTCTTCTTCGACCTCGCCCTCGGCCAGCGGGCGCTCGTCGACGAGATAGCGGCTCGGCTGCTCCAGGCGTGCGCGCCCGAGCGCCATGCCGCGCGATGCGCCACCTCCGGTCAGTACGAGTCGCACGCCTCTGCGGGCCTCCGTCGTGTCGGGTTACTGGCCTTCGTCGAACTTGCGCTCGAACAGGTCGACCATCGCCGCCATCGCCTCGGCCTCGTCGACGCCGTCGGTGCGCAGCGTCACCGGCGTGCCGAGGCCGGCCGCCAGCATCATCACGCCCATGATGCTCTTGGCGTTGACTTCCTTGCCGCGGCAGACGATGAACGCGCTGGCCTGGAAGCCGTGCAGCGCCTGCACGAGCTTGGCCGAGGCGCGCGCGTGCAGGCCGAGGCGGTTGCTGATCGTGATGTCCCTTTCGAGCATGGTGTCCTGTTCGCCGGTTCGGGTTTCGAGGATGCGGCCGCCGCGCCGCGGGTCAAGTGGGGGTGTCGACGACGATGCCGCCGCGGCCGCCGCTGGCGGCGGTCTGCGCCAGCTCGTCGAGCGACTGCTCGGGGTAGTTCAGCACGCGCAGCAGCATCGGCAGGTTCAGGCCGGACACGCAGTGCATGCGCACGCCCAGCCCCGGCAGGCGCTGGGCGATGTTGCACGGCGTCGCGCCGTACAGGTCCGACAGCACCAGCACGCCATCGCCGCGGTCGAGCGTGCGCGCGCGCGCCGCGGCCGTGCGCAGCATCTGCTCGGGGTCGGCGTCGGCGGCGATCTCCTGCACCGCCAGCGGCAGCGGCAGCCGCCCGAGCACGTGGTGCGCCGCCCCGACCAGCGCCGCGCCCATCGCCTCGTGCGTCATCAAGAGCACGCCGACGGTCATGGCGCGCCTCCGGTGCGCGGGAATCGGGAATCGGGAATCGGGAATCGTCGCAGGCACGCTTCGACGGCGCGGAGGTCTTCGGCGAAGCGCGAGACGCTCTTCCGATTCTCCATTCCCGATTCCCGATTCCCGGCTCTCATCATTCCATCTCGCGGTGATACGTCAGCACGCGCGTGTAGCGCTCGCGGAAATGCTCGGCCAGGCGCTCGGCGAGGTAGACCGAGCGGTGGCGGCCGCCGGTGCAGCCCAGGCAGATCGTGACATAGCTGCGGCCGTCGCTCTCGAAGCGCGGCAGCCAGGTGCCGAGCAGTGTGCGCAGGTCGGCGTCGAACTGCGCGACCTCCGGGCGGGCCTCCAGCCAGGCGCGTACCGGCGCGTCCTTGCCCGACAGCGGGCGCAGTTGCGCGTCCCAGTGCGGGTTCGGCAGGCAGCGCGCGTCGAACACGAAATCCGCATCGGTCGGCACGCCGCGGCGGTAGGCGAACGATTCGAACATCAAGGTCATCGCGCCGGCGGTCAGGCCCATCTCGGTGATGACCAGCCGGCGCAGCTGGTGCACGTTCAGCGCGCTGGTGTCGATCACGCGGTCGGCGATCGCCAGCATCGGCTTGAGCAGGCGGCGTTCCTCGGCGATCGCCTCGGCCAGGCCCAGGCCGTCGCCGGACAGCGGATGGCGGCGGCGCGTTTCCGAGTAGCGCTTGATCAGCACGTCGTCGCGCGTGTCGAGGAACACCAGCCGGTAGCCGATCTCCAGGCGCGCCAGCTCGGCCAGGATCTGCGGCAGGCGATTGAGGTTCTCGGCCGGGTTGCGCACGTCGACGCCGACCGCGAGGCGGTGGCGCACGCCCGAGCCCTGCGAGATCGCCTGCACGAACGCGGGCATCAGAGACGCCGGCAGGTTGTCCACGCAGTAGTAGCCGATGTCCTCGAGCGTGCGCAGCGCGACGGTCTTGCCGGAGCCGGACAGGCCGCTGACGATGATCAGCGCGTCGGCCGGCGTGGCCGGGCCGTCGGCGTGCAGGGGCGTGGTGTCTACCATGGCGGCAGGCGGCGCATCTGGTGCGCCTGGCGGTCGATGAAGGTCTGGGCCGGGTCGAAGCCCTTGGTCTTGAGCATGTGGCTGCGCACGGCCGCCTCGGCCAGCACCGCGATGTTGCGGCCCGGCGCGACCGGGATCACGATCTGCGGCACGCGCACGTCGAGGATCTCGCGGTAGCCGACGTCGCCGGTCAGGCGCGTCATCGGATCGCCTGGCGCGTCGAGCTTCTGCGGTTTCAGGTGCACGATCAGGCGCAGGTACTTTGACGGCTTGACCGCGGTCTGGCCGAACATCTCGCGCACGTTGAGCACGCCCAGGCCGCGCACCTCGAGCAGGTCGCGCAGCATCTCCGGGCAGTTGCCGTCGATCACGTCGGGCGCGATCAGGGTGAATTCCGGCGCGTCGTCGGCGACCAGGCGGTGGCCGCGCGTGATCAGCTCGAGCGCCAGCTCGCTCTTGCCGGTGCCGCTTTCGCCGGTGATCAGCACGCCGATCGAGTAGACCTCCATCAGCACGCCGTGCAGCGTGACCTGGCGCGCCAGCATGCGCGCCAGCTGGTACTGCAGGTAGGTCAGCAGCTCGTGGCCGCGCTTGGGGCTGTGCCACAGCGGCGTGTTCGACTCCTCGGCCGCCTGGCGCAGGTCGGCCGGCACCGGCTGGTCCTTGGTCACCAGCAGCGCGGTCGGCGCGTAGGCGACGATCTTCTCGACCGTTTCCCAGCGCTGGCGCGAATCGAGGCTGTCGAGGTAGTTCAGCTCCTCGGAGCCGAGGATCTGCACCTTGTTCGGGTAGATGATGTTGAGGTAGCCGACCAGCGATGGCCGCCGCTCCTGGCTCTCGCCGGTCTCGATCACGCGGCTCTCGCCGCGCAGGCCGGCGACCCAGCGCAGGGCGAGGCGCTCGCCGACGGCGTCGAACAATTGGCGGGCAGTCAGGCGGTCCACGTGCGCGGGCGGGTCCTGGGGCGGGGGCGGGGCATCGGAGCGGCACGCACCTCCGCGGACGGCGCGCTCGATCTCCGGCAAGGATAACGGCTCGGCGGCCGTCTGGGGCAGGGGACCCATTCTCTGTAGGAGCGCACCCTGTGCGCGACCCGACGCGTCCACCGGTCGCGCACAGGGTGCGCTCCTACGAAAAGCGGGGTGGGTCTCAGCCTTGCAACGACACCCCGCGCGCGCGCGCCAGCTCGGCGCGCAACGTGCCGTCGTCCGGCGCGGCGCGCAGCGCGGCGGTCACGCGCGTGTCGGAAAACAGCTCGGCCAGTTCGGCCAGCAGGGTCAGGTGCTGGTCGGTGAAATGCGCCGGCACGATCAGCGCGGCGACGAGATCGACCGGCAGGCCGTCATCGGCGCCGAAGCTGATCGGCGTGGCCAGCCGCACGAAGGCGGCGCGTGCCTCGCGCACCGCGGCGCTGCGTCCGTGCGGGATCGCAACGCCGCGGCCGAGGCCGGTGGTACCCAGGCGCTCGCGCGCGCTCAGGGCGTCGCGCACGACGGCGACGTCGTCGCCGCTGGCCAGCAGGGTCGCAAGTCGGTCGATCAGTTCGGCCTTGTCGTGGGCGACAAGGCCACTCCGCACCCGCTCGGCGGGCAACAGGTCGAGGAAACGCATGGCGGGTGCGGAGTCTCGCTTGGGGGAATCCCGTCAACTATACCGCGCCGCGCGGACGGTCTCGGCGCGGTGGTCGGTCACCTTCTCCTTGTGCTTGCGCAGCAGCGCTTCGACCTTGTCGACCAGCACGTCGATCGCGGCGTACATGTCGGCCGCGGTGGCGTCCGCATGCAGCGTCTTGCCGGACACGGCCAGCGTGATCTCGGCCTTGTGCAGCAGCTTTTCGATGCCCAGCACGATGGTGACGTCATGCAGCTGGTCGAACAGGCGCGTGACGCGCTCGAACTTGCCGGCCGCGTAGTCGCGCAGCGCGGGAGTAACTTCGACCTGGTGACCCTTGACGTTGATCTGCATGATGAACTCCTCACAAGGAATGGGCCGGCCACGGCCGGGCCCGAGCTGAGGGCCGCGCGTGGCACCGATGCGGTCGGCGGGACGCGGGCTCCAGAACGATGGACAAGCGATCGTGCGGCGCGTTCATTCCTCCACGTGTGTAAAAACGTCACAGCTGCCCGGCCACCGCATCAGCCGAGCCTGCTGCGTTCGTTCGACGAGGGGATGTTCATCGCCTCGCGGTACTTGGCCACGGTGCGCCGCGCGACGTTGATGCCGCGCCGGTTCAGTTCGACCGCGAGCACCTGGTCGGACAGCGGTTTGGCGGCATGCTCCTCGTCGATCAGTTTCCTGATCATGGCCTGGATCGCGGTGGCCGAGGCGGCGCCGCCGTCGACCGTGGTCACGCCGCTGGAGAAGAAGTACTTGAACTCGTAGGTGCCGCGCGGCGTGTGCAGGAACTTGCGCGTGGTCACGCGGCTGATCGTCGATTCGTGCATGCCGATCTCGTCGGCGACGTCCTTGAGCACGAGCGGGCGCATCGCCTCGGGGCCGAATTCGAGGAACGCCTCCTGCGCGCGCACGATCGCGGTGGCCACCTTCAGCATCGTCTCGGCGCGCGTCTTCAGGCTCTTGATCAGCCAGCGCGCCTCCTGCAGCTGGCCCTTGAGGTAATGCGCATCCTCGCGGCGCGCCTTGGCGATCAGGCCGGCGTAATGCTCGTTGATGCCCAGGCGCGGCTGGCAGCCCGGCGCCAGCGTGACCTGCCAGCGGCCGCCGACCTTGCGCACGTACGCGTCCGGCGCGACGTATTCGGTGCCGGTGCTGGCGAAGCCGCTGCCGGGCTTGGGCGCGAGCGAGCGGATCAGCGCCAGCGCGGTGTCGAACTGCCCCTCGTCGACGTGCAGGCGCTGGCAGATGCGCGCACGATCCTGCCGCGCGAGCGTCTCCAGGTGCTCGGCGACCAGCGTGCGCGCCAGCGCGAGGCCGGGCGTGTTCGCGTCGAAGGCGCCGAGCTGTACGGACAGGCATTCGCGCAACGAGCGGCTGGCGACGCCGAGCGGGTCGAACTGCTGCACGCGCCGGCGCACCGACTCGATCTCCGCCGGCGTCACCACATACAGCGCCGCCAGCGCGGCGGCGATCGTGTCGTCGTCCTCGGCCAGGTAGCCGTCGTCGTCGACCGCCTCGATGATCGCCGCGGCGATCGCGCGGTCGCGCGCGGACATGGGGGTCAGGTTGAGCTGCCACAGCAGGTGGTCGCGCAGGTCCTCCGGCTCGGCGTCCTGCGGCTCCAGGCCGTCCTCGTCGGGCGCGGCGCCGCGGGGCGCGGCGTGGTCGAACTCGAAGTCGAGCGGCTGCTCGTCGCCGTCGCCGGCTTCGGCGCCGTCGGCGCCTTCGGCCGGGGCGTCCGCCGCCAGCTCGGCCTCGGCGCTGGCCTCGCCGTCTTCGCCTTCCGACGCGCCGTCGACCATGTCGAGCAGCGGATTGGATTCGAGCGCGAGATTGAGCTCCAGCTCCAGCTCCAGTCGCGACAGCTGCAGCAGCCGGATTGCCTGTTGCAGTTGCGGCGTCAGCGCCAGCGACTGGCCCAGACGGAGTTGGAGAGCGGGTTTCATGCCGGAAGCGTGCCAAGTGGCCTTTGCGGCCATCCTAGCGCCAAAGCGCGAGCAGGGAATAGGGGCTGGGGGCGAGGGCGAAAAAACCGCAATGCGGCAAAATCTGGTCCGCGTGCCCGCCGGCGCGCGGCGTTCTCCAATCCCGAATCCCCAATCCCCAATCCCCAATCCCGGCTCGACTACATCCGGAACTCGCGCCCCAGGTAGACCTCGCGCACCTGCTCGTTGGCGAGGATGTCGGCCGGGGCGCCCTGGGTCAGCACGGCGCCTTCGCTCATGATGTAGGCGCGCTCGCAGATGCCGAGGGTCTCGCGCACGTTGTGGTCGGTGATCAGGATGCCGATGCCGCGCGACTTCAGCTGGCGCACGATGCGCTGGATGTCGACCACCGAGATCGGGTCGATGCCGGCGAACGGCTCGTCGAGCAGCATGAAGCGCGGCCTGGCCGCCAGCGCGCGCGCGATCTCGACGCGGCGGCGCTCGCCGCCTGACAGGCTGACGCCCTTCTGGCCGGCGATGTGGCCGATCTGCAGGTCGTCGATCAGCTGCTCGAGCTCGACCTTGCGGCCGGCGGCGTCGAGGTCCTCGCGCAGTTCGAGGATCGCCAGGATGTTGTCGGCCACGCTCAGGCGGCGGAACACCGACGGCTCCTGTGGCAGGTAGCCCACGCCCAGGCGCGCGCGCGCATGCATCGGCAGGCCGGTCACGTCGCGTTCGTCGATGCGGATCGTGCCGGCATCGGCCGCGATCAGGCCGACGATCATGTAGAACGAGGTCGTCTTGCCGGCGCCGTTGGGGCCGAGCAGGCCGACGATCTCGCCCTGCTCGAGCGAGAACTCGAAGTCACGAACGACCGCGCGCCCGCGGAAGCTCTTGCGCAATCCGGTGGCACTGAGCATCAGGAAGAACTGTCCGTGCCGTTCGCCGGTTTTGCGGCGGCCGGCGCGGCCGGCTTCGCCTTGGGCTGGATGATCATGTGCACGCGGTCGCCGCCGCTGGCGTCGCCGCTTTCCATCTCGCCGGTATGGGTGTTGTAGGTCATGTGCGCGCCGTGGAACTCGCCGCGGCCCTGCTGCACGACGGTCACGTTGCCGCTCAGTTCGGCGATGCCGCTGGTGTTGTCGTAGTCGATGCGCTCGGCATCGGCCTTCACCAGCCCGCCGCCGTCCTGCTGCTGCTGCAGCTGCGCCGGCTTGCCGGTCAGCACCACGCGGGTGACCTCGCCGGCCTTGTCCTGGTGGATCGTCGCCTCGGCGGCATTCGCGTGCATCGTGCCCTGCACGACGCGCACGTCGCCGCGCAGGTAGGTGTGGCCCGGTTGCTTGTCGCTGCCCTGGACGATCTTCGAGTAGTTCGATTTCACGTCCATCGGCTGCTCGCGGTCGCTGCGCAGCGCGTGCGCGGCCGGCGCGGCGAGCGCGGCCAGCATGAGGGCGATCAGGCGCAGGCCGGCTTCATTTCGCCCGCTGGGGCTGCAGGGTGGAGTGGACATCGGAGAGGAGCTCCAGGACTTTGTCGTTGAGGTCGCCGCGCATGCCGACGCCGCTCAGTATAGAGCCCGGCTGCGTGATCGTCGCCGGCGCGGCGGTCTCGAACGTCTTGTCCTTCGGCCGGGCGGTGAGGTCGCGCGTGACGACGTCGATCGGCTTGTCGTCGTCGCCGGCCGCGCGGTGCATCTCGACCTGTCCCTGCAGCTTCATCAGCGAGCCGTCCTTGTCGACCCAGGCGGCATCCGACTTGCCCTTCCACGGATGGCCGCCGCCGTCGATCAGCAGGTAGTCGGGCGTGGTCACGTAGATCGAGCCGTCGTCGCCGCGCCGCGCCAGGTGCGGGCCGCTGACCTGGAACGTGCGCTGGCCGGCCGAGTCGAGCGCGTCGAGCGTGAAATCGGTCAGCGCGTAGTCCGAGCGCGGCGGGCCGGCGAAGGTTTCCTCGTTCGGTCGCTCGCGCACCAGCCACAGCAGCCATTCGGTGCCGATCGCGAGCAGCGCGAGCAGCGCGATCGCCAGCCAGGTACGACGCTCGGTCATCGGTCGGCTCAGCGCAGGAACGCGGCCAGCTCGGCCTCGGCCTTGCCCTGCGCGGCGAGGATCAGGTCGCAGACCTCGCGCGCGGCGCCGCCGCCGCCGCCGGCGCGCGTGCGCCAGTGCGCGCGTTCGCGCACCCAGGCATGCGCGTCGGCCGGCGCGATCGCCAGGCCGACCTGCTGCATCGGCGCGAGGTCGGCGAGGTCGTCGCCGGTGTAGGCGACCTGGTCGACGGACAGGCGCAGCGCGTGCAGCAGCTGTTCGAGGCAGGCGCGCTTGTCCTTCTGGTCCTGGTAGACGTGCGCGATGCCGAGCTCGGCCATGCGCTCGGTGACGACGTGGCTGAGCCGCGCGGTGATGATCGCGACCTCGATGCCGTTGGCGAGCAGGCGCTTGAGGCCGAGCCCGTCGTGCACGTTGAACGCCTTCAGCTCGTGGCCGTCGGCGGTGTACCAGAGCTTGCCGTCGGTCAGCACGCCGTCGACGTCGAACACGGCCAGTTTCACGCGCGCGGCGCGTTCGCGGATGTCGGCGGGCAGGTCAATGGGGAGCATGGAAAGCCGGGATTCGGGAGTCGGGATTGGGGATTCGGCAAAGCGATGCGTCGGCGCGACGTGGCCCGTCCGCGGAGGGCTGGAACAGGTTCGGGATCAGCGATTCGGGGCAAGCGTCGTATCGCGGGAACAGGATGCGGGACGGCCTGCCTTTCGCCAATCCCGAATCCCGAATCTCCAATCCCGGCTTTCAAACCACTCTCGCGCGTAGCAGGTCATGGATGTTCAGCGCGCCGACCACGCGGTTGTCGGCATCGACCACCAGCAGCGCGTGGATCTTGTGCGCCTCCATCAGCTGCGCGGCCTCGACCGCCAGCTTGTCGGCGCTGATCGCCTTCGGCTGCGCGGTCATCAGGCGCGTGACCGGGGTCGTGCGCAGGTCGATGTCGTCGTCGTCGACCGCGCGGCGCAGGTCGCCGTCGGTGAACACGCCGACCAGGCGGCCGTCGGTATCGGTGATCGCGGTCATGCCCAGGCCCTTGCGCGTCATCTCGACCAGGGCCTCGGTCAGCGTGACATCCGGGCGCACCGCCGGCACCTGCGCGCCGGTGTGCATGATGTCGCTGATCTTCAGCAGCAGCTGGCGGCCGAGGCTGCCGGCCGGGTGCGAACGCGCGAAGTCCTCGTCGGTGAAGCCGCGCGCCTCGAGCAGCGCGATCGCCAACGCGTCGCCCATGACCAGCGCGGCGGTCGTCGACGAGGTCGGCGCGAGGCCGAGTGGGCAGGCCTCGGCCGGCACGCTGGTGTCCAGGTGCACGTCGGCCAGGCGCGCCAGCGAGGAACCGTTGTTGCCGCTCATCGCGATCAGCGGGATGCCCTGGCGCTTGATCAACGGCAGGATCGCGAGCAGCTCGTCGGTCTCGCCGGAGTTGGACAGCGCCAGCACGACGTCCTTCTGCGTGATCATGCCGAGGTCGCCGTGGCTGGCCTCGGCCGGGTGCACGAAGAACGCCGGCGTGCCGGTCGAGGCCAGAGTCGCTGCGATCTTGCGCGCGATGTGGCCGGACTTGCCCATGCCGGACACGACCACGCGGCCCGGGCACTCGAACATCAGCTGGCAGGCGCGCAGGAAGTTCGCATCGATGCGGTCATGCAGCGCCTGGATCGCCAGCGCCTCGGTCGCGATGACGGCCTGGGCGCTCTTGACCAGCGCGCTGGCGTCGAGCAGGGGGTTGCCCGGAGAGCGCCCGGCGGCGTGGATCTGCGCGTTCATCGAGGGAGGCGTCTGCGGGTCCGTAAAGGTCAGGAAAGCGTATTTTCTGCGCTGATGCAGGATTTTGAGTACCATGCGCCGCCTCATTGTAGCCGCTTCGCCGCGGTCCGCCCAAGGACGGCCCACGTGGCCCTGGCGTCGCAGCCACCCTTCGATCCCGATCGCGACCGCGCCGCCAGCGGCGCGTGGTCGATCCCGTTTCCCCGGAAAAGACAGAATATGGACACTTCCACCGTGCAGAGTCTGATCCAGCAGGGCATGCCCGACGCGCGCGTCGAGGTGCACGGCCCCGATGGCGTGCATTTCGAGGCGCTGGTGATCAGCCCGTCGTTCGCCGGCAAGCTGCCGTTGGCGCGCCACCGCATGGTCTACGCCATGCTCGGCGAACTGATGGGCGGCGCGATCCATGCGCTGTCGCTGCGCACGCTCACGCCCGAGGAAGCGCAGCGCCAGTAGCGCTGGCGCGGTTCGCATTTTCCGAATCCCGAATCTCCAATCCCCAATCCCCGCTTCCATGGCCAAAATCGTTATCAACGGCGGTCAACCGCTCAACGGCGACGTGTGGATCTCCGGCGCGAAGAACGCCGTGCTGCCGATCCTCGCCGCCACCCTGCTCGCCGACGGTCCGGTCACGATCAGCAACGTGCCGCACCTGCACGACGTGACCACGACGATGGAGCTGCTCGGCCAGATGGGCGTGGAGCTGGTCATCGACGAGCGCATGAAGATCCACGTCGATCCGCGCCCGGCACAGCGCTACTTCGCGCCATACGACCTGGTCAAGACGATGCGCGCCTCGATCCTCGTGCTGGGGCCGCTGGTCGCGCGCTTCGGCGAGGCGGTGGTGTCGCTGCCGGGCGGCTGCGCGATCGGCTCGCGCCCGGTCGATCTGCACCTCAAGGGCCTGCAGGCGCTCGGCGCCGAGGTCAGCGTCGAGAACGGCTACATCAAGGCGCGCGCCAAGCGCCTGAAGGGCGCGCGCATCAACCTCGACCTGGTCACCGTGACCGGCACCGAGAACCTGATGATGGCCGCCGCGCTCGCTTCCGGCACCACGATCATCGAGAACGCCGCGCAGGAGCCGGAGGTCGTCGACCTCGCCAACTGCCTAAACGCGATGGGGGCGAAGATCGAGGGCGCCGGCACCGCGACGCTGGTCATCGAAGGCGTCGAGCGGCTGTCCGGCACCACCTACGAGGTGCTGCCCGACCGCATCGAGACCGGCACCTTCCTCGTCGCCGGCGCGATCACCGGCGGCAAGGTCACCGCCAAGCGCGCGCGGCCGAAAACGCTCGACGCGGTGCTGGCCAAGCTCGAGGACGCCGGCGCGCAGATCAACACCGGCGAGGACTGGATCGAACTGGACATGCGCGGCCGCCGCCCGAAAGCGGTCAACGTGACGACCGCGCCGTACCCGGCGTTCCCGACCGACATGCAGGCGCAGTTCACCGCGCTCAACTGCGTCGCCGAGGGCGTGGGCATCATCACCGAGACCGTGTTCGAGAACCGCTTCATGCACGCGCTCGAGCTGCAGCGCCTGGGCGCCGACATCCAGCTCGAAGGCAACAGCGCGATCATCAAGGGCGTGGCGAAGATGTCCGGCGCGCCGATGATGGCGACCGACCTGCGCGCGTCGGCCTCGCTCGTGCTGGCCGGGCTGGTCGCGCAGGGCGACACCGTGGTCGACCGCATCTACCACATCGACCGCGGCTACGAGAACATCGAGGAGAAGCTCGGCGGCCTCGGCGCGCATATCCGCCGCCTGCCGTAACGCCCCGCGGATCTTTCGCGCATCGACCTTGGACAAATCCACATCCTGTGGATTTGTCCAGTCGCGAGTCCGGCGCATGTCCGCCTCGCTCGCGCAAGACAGGCACTTGCATGCCCGTCTTGCGTTCCGCCCATCCGTGGCCGGACTGGGGGTGTTCATTTTCACCCGCTCAGCGCGGCGGCCCGTCGTCGAGCAGCCGCGCCAATGCGGCCAGCGCCGTGCGCAGCGCCTGAGTCGAGCGCGCCGCGGCCAGCGACAGGCGCACGCCGGACGCATGCGCGTCGCGCGGGCCGGGCAGGAACTCCGCCTCGGTCGCGATGGCGACGCCGCGGCGCTGCGCATGGAACGCGAAGCGCTCGCCGTCCCACGGCGCGGCCAGCGGCAGCCAGCCGTGCGGGCCGGTCGGCGGCGCGCGGTAGCCGTGGCGGCCGAGCGCGGCCTGCGCCAGCCCCTGCCGCTCGGCCAGCTCGGCGCGGCGCGCGGCCGCCAGTTCGGCCAGCAGGCCGGCCTGCTGCCAGTGCGCGAGGATTTCCAGCGGGATCGGCGAGGCCATCCACACCGCCGCGCGCAGGTGCCGCCGCCAGGCGTCCGCGAGCGCGTCCGGCACGCGCGCGAAGCCGCTGCGCAGCGCGAAACCGGCCAGCTTGGACACGCCCGCCAGCAGCACCGTGCGCTGCGGTGCGAGCGCGCACAGCGGCAGCGGTTCGGTCTCCAGCGGCAGCGCGTCGTCGTCCTCGATCAGCCACAGGCCGTGCTGCTGCGCGATCTGTGCGATCTCGCGTCGGCGCGCCGCGCTCCAGCGCAGCGCGAGCGGGTTGGAGCAGGTCGGCGAGGCGTGCACGGCGCGCACGCCGTGCGCCTCGATCGCCGCGCGCAGCCGCTCCGGCCGCAGCCCTTCGGCATCGACCTCGACCGGCACCAGCCGCGCGCCGACGAAGTCGGCCGCCGCGATCAGGCCCGGGTTCACGCGTGGCTCGCAGGCGATCGCGCCGCCGTGCGCGGCGAGCGCGCGCAGCGTCACCAGCAGCGCGGCCTGGCTGCCCGGCGCGGCGAACACCTGTGCCTGCGCGCACGGCGCGCCGAGGCTCTCGAGCCAGGCCGCGGCGGCGGCGAGTTGGCGCGGCTCCTCGCTGACCTGGTCCGCGCGCGCGAACAGCGCATGGCCGGCGCCGCCGGCTAGCCGCTCGAACGCGTCGCGCAGCAGCGCCGCCGCATTCAGCCGCGCCGGCGCCGCCGCCGCATTGACGGCGAGGTTGTGCACGTCGGTGCCGAGCGCCTGCGCCGGCTCGTGCAGCGTGCGCGGCGCCGCGACCACGGTGCCGTTGCCGACGCGCGCGGCCAGCAGGCCCTGGCGGATCGCCTCGGCGTACGCGCGCGTGACTGTCGCGGTCGCCACGCCCCATTCACGCGCGGCCTCGCGGTGCGACGGCACCGGCTGGCCCGGGCGCAGGCGGCCGCTGGCGATCGCCTGCGCCAGCGCGTCGAGGATCTTCTGCCAGCTCGCGGCCGGCGGCCGGTTCATCGCAGGCATCGGCCGCGCGCACCGCTCATGGCCCGGCCAGCGGCACCAGCGCCAGCAGCACCGACACGACGACCAGCGCGAGGCCACTGGCGATCCGGCGCCACTGCAGCGAACGCGGCGAGGCGGCGCGGCGGCCGGCCAGCGCGGCGAGGCCGGCGTAGGAGGCCAGTACCGGCAGCTCGATCACGACGCACAGCGCCGCCAGCGTGGCGTACTGGCGCGGCAGCGGCACGTCGGGCGCGAGGAACATCGGCAGCAGCGCGCCGAAGAAGATGATCGACTTCGGGTTCGCCAGCTGGCCGAGCAGCCCGGCGGTGAACGGCCGCGCCGGCGCCGGGACGGCGTCCGGCATTGCCGCGGGCTGCGCGCGCGCCGCGAGCACCGCGCGCAGGCCGGTCCACGCCAGCCAGGCCGCGCCGGCCAGCTTGAGCGCGTGGAACGCGGCCGGCGCCGCCTGCAGCAGCAGGCCGACGCCGAGCCCGGACAGGGCCAGGTAGAACACGTTGCCGACCTGCACGCCGAGCGCGACGCGCACGCCGGCGCCGAAGCCGGCCAGCATCGCCTGCGCCATCGTGAGGATCACCGCCGGCCCCGGCGTGATCGCGAACAGGAACTGCAACAGGGCGAACGCGGACAGTTTTTCCAGGCTCATCGCAGGGCTCGGGGGCGGGAACGGCGCCGATGATGCCGCAGCGCAGCGGCCGATGATCGCTGGCGCGCGCCGGCAAAGGCGAGTGTCCTGGGACACCGGTGCGCTTTTTCGCGTTGGCGCATGCCGCGGCCGCCGCCGCGCCGCAGACTGGCTCCGGTCCCGCCACTGCCGGAGCTTGCATGCCCGCGTTCCCCTCATCCGTCCTGCGTCCGGCCCTGCTGGCCGTCGCCTGCCTGCCGGCGCTGCTGTACGCCGGCGCCCCGTCCCCCGAGCAAAGGAGTCTACCCGTGACGTCCGAACCGCATTTCCTGGTCATCTACCGCCCGGCCGAGCGCTTCCCGAGCGGCAGCGCCGACGACATCGCCGCCGCGCTGGCCGCTTCGCCGACGATGGCCGCGCACAAGCAGCACCTTGGCGAGGCGCTCGCGCGCGGCGTGATCGCACTCGGCGGGCCGATCGCGCACCTCGGCGAGGCGGCCGGCCCGGCCGGCGGCGCGATCGTCTACCGTGGCCTCGACGAGGCCGCGCTGCAGGCGTTCATCGCCGCCGACCCGGCGATCGCGCAGCGGCTCGAGCGCGCCGAGGTCTACCGCTTCGTGCCGGCGCTGGCGCCGGCGCCGTAAGCGCCACGGCGGGGCGCGCCGCGCGGCGCGCCCCGTCAGCTGCGCGTCGCCAGCAGCTTCAGCGTGACCGTGTCGCCCTTCTTCTCGGTCTGCTCGATCTGCACCGGCAGCCAGCCGAGCGACTCGGCGAACCAGCTGCGCGCGACGCGCTTGCGGTCGGCGCCGGGATCGCCGTCGCGCCGCATCAGCACGGTCTGGAACGTGCCGGCCGGCACCGTCAGCGACTCGCTCGCGCCGCGCTGATAGCGCATGTCCTCGACGCGATCCTTGACCGCGACCTTGTAGTCGAACGTCTTCGCGCCGCGCAGCAGGTCGCTGGCGATCGCCAGCGTGACCGCCTGGCGGTCGATCACGCCGGGCTGGATCGCGTAGCGGAACGCGCCGTCGCCCTCGGCCACCTGCGCCTGACCGCTGGCCCAGTCGAACTCGGCGCTGCGCGTGCGCGCCTTGAACGCGCCGTCCTGGCGGTAGGAATAGGCCAGCGCCTCGGGGCGGTCGCCGTTCCAGCGGAAGCGAGAGGTTTCCACGATGTGGATGCCGGCGAGCTTGGCCAGGCCCGACGTGCCACGCGTCTCGCTGCGCAGCGTCCAGCTGCCGTCGCCGTTGTCGCGCAGTTCGAGCGTGGTGCGGCCGACCTCGCTGCCGTTGCGCAGCGTCGCGTATTCGGCCTTGAACGGCCGCACCGCCGGCGCGGCGGCGAACAGCGGCGAGCTGGCGAGGGTCAGGGCGAGGGCGAAAACGAGCTTCATCGGAACATCCTGTGGTGCAAAGCCAAGAGTGTCGCCGTGACTGCCTGAACCACGCTTCACGCGGCGCAACGGTGGGTTTCCGACCGATGGCGTAGGGTGGGGACACAGCCGCGCGAGATGTTTCGATGAATCGCGGCACGGCCACGGCGAGTCCCACCATCTTCGCGCGCCGCACGGCCCGCAAGCGCGGCTCACGCCCCGGCGAGCCGGCCGTCAGCGTCGAGGCGCAGCGGCGCGGCCAGCCGCGCGCCGTCGAGCCTCACGCCGTCGTCGACCAGTGCGATCCGGCCGGCGGCGATCAGCGCGACGGTGGCGGTCAGCAGACGATGTTCCTGCACGAGCAGCCGTTCGGCCAGCATCGCCGGCGTGTCGCCGGCCTGGACCGGGATTTCGGCCTGCGCGATCACCGGGCCGCCGTCGAGCTTGGCGCTGACGTAATGCACGCTGGCGCCGTGCACCGCGTCACCGGCGGCGAGCGCGCGCTCGTGCGTGCGCAGGCCGCGGTACTTGGGCAGCAGGGAAGGATGGATGTTGATGATGCGGCCGGCCCACGGCGCCAGCGCGGCGGCGTCGATCACGCGCATGAAGCCGGCCAGCACGACCAGGTCCGGCGCGTGCGCGGCGACGCGCGCGAACAGGTCGGCGTCGAACGCGGCGCGGTCCGGATAGGCGGCCGGATCGAGCGCGAGCGTCGCGATGCCGGCCGCCTCGGCGCGCCGCAGCGCGGGCGCGTCCGCCTTGTCGCTGGCGACCAGCACGAACTCCAGCGGCAGGCCGTCGCGGCGCGCATCGAGCAGCGCCTGCAGGTTCGAGCCGCGGCCGGAAGCGAGGACGGCGAGGCGCAGGGCCGGGATTTGGGATTGGGGTTTGGGGTTTGGCAAAGGCGCGGCGTCGGCAGGCGTCACGCCTGCGCCGTCTGCGTGGCCTTCGGGCTTGTTCTTTCCGATCCCCAATCCCGAGCGCTCCACAACAGCCGAAGGCTGGTCATCTCCAATCCCGACCTCAAACGATCGCCACGCGCTCGTCGCCGCGCGCCGGCACGACCTCGCCGATCGTGCGCGCGTCGAGGCCAAGCGCGGCAAGCGCAGCCAGCGTCGAATCGCGCTGGTCGGCGCCGACGATGACGACGTAGCCGATGCCGCAGTTGAACGTGCGCCACATCTCCTCGCGCGCGACGTTGCCCTCGCGCTGCAGCCAGTCGAACACCGGCGGCAGCGTCCAGCTCGCGCTGTCGAGCGCGATGCCGAGGCCGTCGGGCACGACGCGGATGATGTTTTCCTTCAGGCCGCCGCCGGTGATGTGCGCCATGCCGTGCACCGCCTGCTGGCGCAGCAACTCCAACACGGGCTTCACGTAGATCGTGGTCGGCGCCATCAGTGCGTCGGCCAGCGTGACGCCGCCGAGGTCGAGCTCGAAGCCGCCGTTGTCGGGCGTGATGCCGGCGCGCGCGACGATCTTGCGGATCAGCGAATAGCCGTTCGAGTGCGGGCCGCTGGAGGCGATGCCGATGATCGCGTCGCCGGCGCCGATCGCCGCGCCGTCGATCAGCGCGGCCTTCTCGACCGCGCCGACGCAGAAGCCGGCGAGGTCGTATTCGCCCGGCGGGTACATGTCCGGCATCTCGGCGGTCTCGCCGCCGATCAGCGCGCAGCCGGCCAGCTCGCAGCCCCTGGCGATGCCGCCGACCACCGCCACGGTGGTCTCGACGTCGAGCTTGCCGGTGGCGAAGTAGTCGAGGAAGAACAGCGACTCAGCGCCCTGCACCAGCACGTCGTTGACGCACATGCCGACCAGGTCGATGCCGATCGTGGCGTGGCGGTTCAACATTTGCGCGAGCTTCAGCTTGGTGCCGACGCCGTCGGTGCCCGACACCAGCACCGGCTCCTTGTAGCGCCCGGCCAGGTCGAACAGCGCGCCGAAGCCGCCGAGCCCGGCCATCACGCCGGGCGTGAACGTGCGCTTGACCAGCGGCTTGATGCGTTCGACCACCTCGTTGCCCGCATCGATGTCGACGCCGGCGGCGCGGTAGCTCAGGGATTCGTGCTCGGCGGACATGGCAGGTGGCGGGCGGTTCGCGGGGGCGCGCATTCTAACAGCAGGGGGGAGGCGAGGAACGAGGAATGAGGAGTGAGGAGTGAGGAACGACGGGCCGACAACAATCCTCGGCCTGGACGGCAATCCCTCCAGGATTGAAGCCAGGGTGCGGTCTTTTTGCGCCCTTCGCCCCTGATCCCTAGCCCCTAACCCCCGCTCTAGGGCAGACTTGCCGCATCTTCGACAGCGGACGACGAACGTGCAATTTTTCCCTGCGCTGCGCGCCTTGTGCCTCGTCCTCGTGCTGCTTGCGCCGCTCGCAGGCGTGGCCGGACCGGCGATGTATACCGGCGAGGCGCCGGTCACTTCGCAGTCGGACGACGAGCGCGCGGCGGCGCTGAAGACGGCGCTGGCCAACGTCGTGATCGAGCGCACCGGCGACAGCGGCGTGCTGGCACGCGCGGAAGTCGCGCGCGCGGTCGGCGAAGCGGAGCGCTATGTGCTGACCTACCAGTACCGTCGCGGCAGCGGTGCCGACGCGAGCGCGCCGCTGGTGCTGGTCGCGCAGTTCGACGGCGCCGCGGTCGACCGCATGCTGCGCCAGCTCGGCCTGCTCGGTGGCGAGGCGGCGGCGACGCCGGCGGAGGCGCCGAGCGAGGCGACCGTGCGCATCGACGGCATCCACGGTGCGGATGACTATGCGCGCGTGATGCGCTATCTCGGCAGCAGCAACTTCGTGCGCAACGCGCAGCCGCTGCACGCGCAGGGCGATAGCCTGGTGCTGCGGCTGTCGCTGTCGACCAGCCTGGCGCGCTTCCTGGACGCGGTCGGCCTGGAGCGCACGCTCGCCGTGGCCGATGCCGGCACGCACGGCGACGGCATCGACGCGACGCTCGCGTTGGGGCAGTGAGCGATGGCGCCGCTGCTGCGCCATCTGCCGAACCTGATCACCACGCTGCGCATCGTGCTGGTGGTGCCGATGTGCTGGCTGATCGCGGCCGGACGCTACGACGGCGCGCTGCTGGTGGCGGCGCTCGCCGGCGTGAGCGATGCGCTCGACGGCTTCCTCGCCAAGCGCTTCGGCTGGCAGAGCTGGATCGGCGGCATGCTCGATCCGCTCGCCGACAAGCTGCTGCTCGATGCGGCGTTCGTCTGGCTAGCGCTAACCGGTGAGCTGCCGGAATGGCTGGCGGCGCTGGTGGTCGGGCGCGACCTCGTGATCGTCGCCGGCGCGGGCGCCTACCATGCCCTGGTGGGCCGCTTCGATGCGGCGCCGAGCCGGCTGTCCAAGCTGACCACGACGGCGCAACTGATCCTCGTGTTGGCCGAACTGCTGCGCCTGTCCGGCTGGCTCGCGCTGCCGGAGCTGCCGCGCGCGGCGCTGGTCGGCCTGACCACGCTGCTGACGCTCGCCAGCGGCCTCGACTACATCGTGACCTGGGGCACGCGCGCGCGGCGCGCGCTGCTCGCCCGGACGGAGAAGATGCGATGACGGACCACGATGCCGGCGCGCCCCGGCTCGACCTGCGCTGGCAATGGCTGATCCTGCTGGCCGTGATCGGCGCGCTGTTCTACCTGCTGGCGCCGGTGCTGATGCCGTTCGTCGCCGCGGCGCTGTTCGCCTACCTGGCCGATCCGGTGGTCGACCGGCTGGAGCGCTGGATGACGCGCGGGCTGGCGGTCAGCCTGGTGTTCCTGGTCGTCACGGTCGTGCTGATCGCGATCCTGTTGCTGCTGGTGCCGTTCATCGAGCGCCAGATCGGCAACTTCCTCGCCCAGTTGCCGGTGTGGGTCGGCTGGTTCCAGACCCGCGCCACGCCGTGGCTGGAGCTGCGCTTCGGCATCTCGCCGGACGTGCTCGACACGCAGCGCCTGCTTGGCGCGCTGCAGGCGCACTGGAAGGAAGCCGGCGGCTTCGCCGCGAGCGTGCTCGCGACGGTCTCCAAATCCGGCATGGCGATGGTCGGCTGGGCGCTGAACCTGGTCATGATCCCGGTCGTCGGGTTCTACCTGTTGCGCGACTGGGACGTGCTGGTCGAGCGCCTGCATGCCCTGATCCCGCGCGCGATCGAGCCGGTCGTGTCGCGCCTGGCGCGCGAGTCGGACGACGTGCTCGGCGCGTTCCTGCGCGGCCAGCTCAGCGTGATGGTCGTGCTCGGCGTGTTCTACGGCGTGGCGCTGTGGCTGGTCGGCATCAGCGTCGGCCCGCTGATCGGCATGATCGCCGGTCTGATCAGCTTCGTGCCGTACCTGGGCGCGATCACCGGCGTGGTCACCGCGGTGATCGCGGCGCTGGTGCAGTACCAGGACTGGACGCACATCGCGCTGGTGCTGGGCGTGTTCGCGATCGGCCAGACGCTGGAAGGCTACGTGCTGGTGCCGCGCCTGGTCGGCGAGAAGATCGGCCTGCATCCGGTTGCGGTAATCTTCGCGGTGCTCGCCGGCGGCCAGTTGTTCGGTTTCCTCGGCGTGCTGCTCGCGCTGCCGGTCGCCTCGGTCGTGATGGTGCTGCTGCGCTACGCCCACACGCGCTACACCAGCAGCGCGCTGTACACCACGCACGACGGCCCGGCGTCCGTCGCGAACGTCGTCGCGGCCGAGGCACGCAGCGGCGACGGCACGCGCGAACCGCCGGCAGAACCCGAACCCCCGGCACAACCATGAGTGGACAATTGCCGCTGGCCCTGCGCTGGCCCGCGCACCAGCGTTTCGACAGCTTCCACGCCGGCGCCAATGCGGCCGTGGTCGAGTTGCTGCGCAGTGCCGCGGTCGACGCCGAGGCACCCTGGCTGTACCTGGCCGGGCCGCACGGCAGCGGCCGTACGCACCTGCTGATCGCCGCCTGCGCGGCGGCGAGCGCCGCCGGGCGCAGCGCGCAGTACCTGTCGCTGGCCGCGCTCGGCGCGGCGCGCGCGACGCGGATCCGCCAGTTCGGCGGCAGCGACCTGCTCGCGATCGACGACCTCGACGCGCTCGCCGGCGAGCGCGAGGCCGAGCATGCGCTGTTCGACCTCTACAACCGCTGCCGCGCCGAGCGCACCACCTTGCTGTTCGCCGCGACGCTGCCGCCGGCGCACCTCGGCATCGGCCTGCCGGACCTCGTCTCGCGCCTGTCCGCCTGCACCCAGGTCCTGCTGAAGCCGCTCGATGAAGTGGAGCGGCGCACGCTGCTGCGCGCACGCGCGCGCGAACGCGGCATCGAGCTCGACGACGGGGTGCTCGACTGGATGTTCACGCGCCGCAAGCGCGACCTGGCGACGCTGTTCGACCTGCTCGACCGCATCGACCGCGCCTCGCTGGCGGCCAAGCGCCGCGTCACGGTGCCGTTCCTGCGCACTTTGCTGGGCGGGGAAGAGAAGGCGTCCTGACGGCGGCGCGGGAGCGGCGCAGCGTGACCGCCGCGGCGCGGCCGGATCACGCCGGCCGCGGTGCGGCCTCCAGCGCGAGCGTCACGGCCACCACGGTGCCGCCGGCGTCCGAGTCGACCGTCAACGTGCCGCCGATGCGCTCGGCGCGCGCGGCCATGCTGCGCATGCCCACGCTCAGGCCCGCGCCGCGCGCGGCCGCCACGTCGAACCCGACGCCGTCGTCCTCGATGCGCACGGCCAGCGTGCCCGGCTGCGGCTGCGTGCAGGCCACGCGGACCTGCCGCGCCTGGCTGTGCTTGATCACGTTGGACAACGCCTCTTCCATGATCCGCATCAGCCCGAGGCACTGCAGCGCGCTGGGCGGTTCGCGCCAGTGCCCGGCGAAGTCCCACTCGGACGCCATGCCCAGCGCATCGAAGATGCGCGTGAAGCGGTAGCGCAGCGGCGCGACCCAGCGCAGCGGCGTCTCCGGCACGCTCGCGCCGGTGCTCGAGCCGTGGTCGATCACCTGGCGCAGGTCGTCGCGCAGCAGCTTCAGGATCGACAGCATGCGCTCGCTGCTCAGCGGCTGCTGCGCGAGGCGCGCCTGTTCGACCAGCGTCATGCCGCGCACCAGGCTGCCGCCGAGGCCGTCGTGCAGGTCGTGCGCGAGCTGCACGCGCTCCTGCAGCTTGGCGTGCGCCAGCGCCTGCGCGTGCTCGCGCTGCAACGCCTCGGCCAGTTCGCTGCGCGCCTGCGCGACGCGCTCCTCCAGTTCCTGGTTGAAGCGTTCGATGCGCGCCGTCGCGCCGGCGAGGCGGCCACCGAGCAGCAGCGCCATGAAGATCGTCGCGACCGGACTGGTCACGAACGTCCAGGTCTCGTGCGCGCTCCAGGCCTGGAGCACGACCGCCAGATCGTGCAGGCCGACGAGCAGGAACGCCAGCCAGCACGTCGCCAGCAGCAGGTGCTGTCCGTCGCGGCGGCCGTGCCGGGGTCGCCAGGCGTGCCACTGGAACTGCACGCAGTTGGCGAAGAACACCAGCGCGCAGAGCAGCAGCACCGCCATCGACACCGCCGTCAAGGCGCTGCGCGGCACCAGCAGGACGGCGGCCGCGGACGCGGCCATCAGTGCGTACAGCGCGCGCTCGACGCGCGGCAGCGCCTGCGCGCCGAAGCGGAACGTGAACAGGCAAAAACTCAACACGTACAGCGCCAGCGCGGCCAGGTTCAGGCGCGACATCGCCAGCGAGGTGTCGAATGGCCATGCCCACGGCCGCGTCGCGAGCAGCGTGGCCAGGTAAAGCACCCAGGCCAGCGACATCAGCGCGTACCAGCCGAAGGCCTGTTCGCGCCGGCGCAGCAGCCACACGACGAGGAACACGCCGCCGACCGCGCCGGACAGGCCGGCCGCCAGCACGTAGGCCGTGCGCTGCCGCCACTGCAGGCGCGCCTGCGTGGCCTCGACCGCGCCGGCCGGACCCAGTCGCAGCGCGCCGAGGCCGGCGGCCAGTTCCGGCGGGCTGACGGTGCGAACCCAGACCGTGTTGACGCCCTCGCGCAGCGTGGATGCCGGCAGCGGCCACCAGCGCGGCTGGTTCCAGCCGAGCGACAGCGGTTCGACCAGCGAGGCGTCGCGCCACAGCAGCTCGTCGTTGACGTAGAACGCGCCGGCCATCGTGAGGCCGTCGAGGCCGAGCCCGACCGGTTCGGCGCGGCCGGCGTGGTCGGCGCACGCGCGCTCCCAGTCGATGCGGTACCAGACCGTCGCCAGCGCGCGGCCGGCGCCGTAGTCGGGCCGGCGCTGGGTCCAGGTGTCCGGCAGCGTCACCGGCTCCCAGCCGGTCTCGGGACGCTCTCCGGCGCGCGTCTCGGGCGCGGCCGTTACCGCCAGCACGCGCGCGCTGCAGGCCTCGGCGCCCGCCGCCGACGCAGCGGCCGGCAGCCACGCCAGCAGCATCGCGCCGAGCAGCCAGCGCCACGCCGCTGCCGTCACCCCAGCTCCCCGCGCGCCAGCGCCGTGCGCACCGCCATCGCGCGCGAGGACACCGCGAGCTTTCGGTAGATGCGCTTCACATGCGTTTCCACCGTGTAATGCGACAGGAACAGCCGCGCGGCGATCTCGCGGTTGGACAGGCCGTTGGCTACCAGTTGCAGGATCTCGCGCTCGCGCTCGGACAGCGCCTCGCCGGCCGGCGGCTGCTCCGCCGGCGCGCTGCGCGCAGGCAGCAGTTCTTCGAGGATGCGCCGCGCGATGAACGGATCGATCGGCGCGCCGCCGCGCAGCACGCTGCGGATCGACAGCATCACCTCGAAGTCGTCGCGTTCCTTCAGCACGTAGCCGGTCGCGCCCGCGCGCAGCGCGCCAAGGATGTCGTCCTCCGAACTCCAGGCGGTCACCACCAGGATGCCCAGGCCCGGATCCTGCGCGCGCAGCGACTGGATGAGCTCGCGCCCGTTGCCGTCGGGCAGCATCAGGTCGACCAGCGCCAGCGCCACCGGCTGGGTCGCCAGCAGCGCACACGCCTCGCTGATCGAGGCGGCGAACAGCAGCGCGTCGGGCGCGTAGCCCAGTTGCCGCAGCACGTCGCCGAGCCGGCGCTGGAACAGCGGCTCGTCCTCCACCACCAGCACCGGCGCCGGCAGGATCGACTCGGCCGGCGGGTGTGCTCCGGCAGCGGGTGCGGGCTGGGCGGGATCGGGCGGCAAGGGCATGGACATCGGCGCTGACTCGTCAAGGCATTGAACCGCCGTCATCGTAGGCCGGTCGCGACGATCCGCTATCCCTTGAATCAGGTAATCGCCAGGAGCCTGTCGAACTTGAGAGGGCCGGGCTGCAAATCCGCCTGCGCGGTCCATATTTCCGCCGTTTCTTGGCCCATAGAACCACTATGGGCCGGCGAAACGTCGAAAATCTGTCCTCGCGCAGCCGCATTCTCGCCTCGACCCCTCAAGTCCGACAGGCTCCTCGGGCGGCGCAAATTACCTGAACCAAGGGACATACACAAAAGCGGCGGCTGCCTACAGTGCGCCGGACTCCCGACCGGTCGCCGCCGGCCGCGGCCGGGCTCGCGTGGCACGCATCGCCGCGCGCCACCCAATCCCTGCAACAACCGTTCAACCACGCCAAGGAAACCACCATGCGTCACGCATTGCTGAACAAGTCCCTGATCGCCCTGGCCATTGCCGGCGCTTCGCTGCTCGCGGCCGGTTCCGCGCTGGCGGAGAACCTGGACTTCACGATGGTCAACAAGACCGGCTACCCGATCAACGAGCTGTACGTCAGCTCGGCCGCGACGAACGACTGGGAAGAGGACGTGCTCGGCCGCGACCAGCTCGGCGACGGCGAACGCGTCGACATCCAGTTCGACCGTGGCTCGCGCGGCTGCCGCTGGGACCTGAAGGTGACCTACGAGGACGGCGAGGACGCCGTGTGGCAGGCGCTGGACCTGTGCTCGATTTCCAAGGTCACGCTGCGCTATGACCGCAACAAGGGCCGTACCTGGGCGGAAACCGAGTAAGCAGCGGCGCTCGTCATGGACGAGCACGAGGTGGCCCGCAGGGTCACCTCGTGCCCGTCGACGCGGCGAGTTCGGCCAGTTGCTGCGGCGTGCCGATGTTGCGCCAGTAGCCGTGGTGCCGTTCGCCGCCGAGGCGGCCTTCACGCATCGCGCGCTGGTACATCGGCAGCAGTTTGAAGTGCGTGCCGGTCTCGCCGGCGACGAGCTCCGGCCGGTACACGCCGATGTTGCCGAAGGTCAGGCGCTCGCCGGCGCCGTCCTCGTTGAGGCGGCCGCCGTCGAGCCAGAAGTCGCCGCGCGGATGGAAGTCCGGGTTCGGCACCATGACCAGGTGCGCCAGCCCCGCCGGTTCGGCCGGCAGGCGCGCGTAGTCGTAATCGCTGACGATGTCGGCGCTGACCGCGATGAACGGGGCGGCGCCGAGCAGCGGCAGCGCGTGCTTGATGCCGCCGCCGGTCTCCAGCGGCTGCGGACCCTCGTAGCTGTAGTGGATGCGCAGGCCCCAGCGCGCGCCGTCGCCGAGCGCGGCCGGGAATTGCTCGGCCAGGTGCGAGGTGTTGATGACGACCTCGTCGATACCGATCGCGGCGAGCTTTTCGAGGTGATGCTCGATCAGCATCTTCCCGTTCACGCGCAGCAGCGGCTTCGGCGTGGCATCGCTCAATGGGCGCATGCGCTCGCCGCGCCCGGCGGCGAAGATCAGCGCGCGGCGCAGCGTCATGCCGTGGCTTCCGCGCGCGGCGCGGTCAGGTCGCGTTCGTCGCGCGCGCGCTCGAGCAGGGCGGTGAAGTCGGCCAGTTCCGGATAGCGCTGCGCGACCGTGATCGCGTAGCGCCAGACCAGCGGCAGGTCGCCGAGGTATTGCGCCTTGCCGTCGCGGTACCACAGCCGGCAGAAGATGCCGAGCACCTTGAGGTGCCGCTGCAGGCCCATCAGGTCGAACCAGCGGCGGAAATGCGCCGCGTCGATCTCCGGCCCGATCAGGTGCGCGTGGCGCAGGCGCTGGCGGTGGCTTTCGACCCAGCCCTCGATCCGCTCGGCGTCCCACTCGATGTAGCAGTCACGCAGCAGCGAGACGAGGTCGTAGGTGATCGGCCCGACCACCGCATCCTGGAAGTCGATGATGCCCGGACTCTCCAGGAGCGGCGTCGCTTCCTGCTTTTCCAATTCCCGATTCCCGATTCCCGATTCCCGGCAAACCAGCAAATTGCGGCTGTGATAGTCGCGATGCACGAACGCGCGCGGCTGTTCCAGCGCGGCGTGTATGAGGAACGTGAACGCGGCCTCGATCACGTCCCATTCCTCGCAGCCCGGCGCGTAGCCCAGGTGGCGCTTCAGGAACCACTCCGGCAGCAGCTCCATCTCGGCGATCAGGCGCGCACGGTCGTAGGCGGGCAGGCCGGCCGTGTCGACGTGCGTCTGCATGCGCAGCAGCGCATCGAGCGCGTCGGCGTAGAGCATGTCGACGCTCGTGACGTTCAGTTCGGGCAGGTAGGTGCGTGCGCCGAGGTCCTCCAGCAGCACGAAGCCCTGCTCGCGGTCGGCTGCGAGCACGGCCGGCGCATGCAGGCCGCCGCGGCGCAGGCGCGCCTCGACGTCGAGCCATGGGCCGATGTCCTCCTTGTCCGGCGGCGCGTCCATCACGACGAGCGAGCGGCCGTCGCGGGCGGTCGCACGCCAGTAGCTGCGGAAGCTGGCGTCGGCCGAGGCCGGCGTGAGCGCAGGCGTCTCGGCCATCGCCGCGGCGGCGAACTGGCGCAGTGCGGCCAGGCGCGGAGAGGAAGCTGTCACGGGGATTTCCAGGTTTCAGGATCGCGACAGTCTAGCGTGCGTAAACGGCGGCCGGAGGCGCCAAGCCGGCCGGAACGCGGGCAGAACGCGCGACGGCGACGTTTGACCGCCGCCGCTCCAATCAGTACCATTTCGGTACTCATTCGCCAGCGGCTTCCGCCCGCGCCATGCTTCGCGTCAGCAAACTCACCGATTACGCCACCGTCGTCATGACCTGCCTGGTCGATGCCGGCGACGGCGTGCTGAGCGCGCAGACGCTGGCCGAGCGGGCGCGCCTGGAGGCGCCGACGGTGAGCAAGCTGCTCAAGCAGCTCGCGCAGGCCGGCCTGGTCGTGTCCACGCGCGGCATCAACGGCGGCTACCGGCTCGCGCGCGCGCCCGAGGCGATCACGGTCGCCGACATCGTGACCGCGATGGAAGGGCCGATCGGCATGACCGAGTGCATCGCGCACAGCGGCCTGTGCGACCTCGAGCCGCACTGCGGCGCGCGCGTGAACTGGCAGCGGATCAACCAGGCGATCGCCGAGGCGCTCTCGAGCGTGACGCTGGCCGACATGGTCAACCCGCCGCCGCAGCGCAATACGGCGATCCCGCTGCGCGTCGCGGTGATCTAGGTTTTCATTTGAACGTGCGGCCATGGATGGCCGCGTATTGACTCCCGCGATCAGGGACGACCGCAAGCTTGTACGCATACACGCACCCCAGGCAGCCGATGGCCACCGAAAGCTTCCAGATCGAAAACGACGTGCGCGAGCGCGCTCCCGTGCCCGCCGGCAACACGGCGGTCGAGGCGGCGCTGAACCGCCGCTACGAGGCCGGTTTCGTCACCGACATCGAGAGCGAGAGCCTGCCGCCGGGTCTGGACGAGGACGTCGTGCGCGAGATCTCCGCGCGCAAGGGCGAGCCGGAGTGGATGACGCAGTGGCGCCTGCAGGCGTACCACCACTGGCTGACGATGGCGCCGCCGCACTGGGCCAAGCTGGCGATCGCCCCGATCGACTTCCAGGCGATCAGCTACTTCTCGCGCCCGAAGAACCAGCCCAAGTCGCTCGACGAGGTCGATCCGAAGCTGCTGGAAACCTACGACAAGCTCGGCGTGCCGCTGCACGAGCGCGCCAAACTCGCCGGCGTCGCGGTCGACGCGGTGTTCGACTCGGTCTCGGTCGGTACCACGTTCCGCAAGGAACTGGCCGAGAAGGGCATCGTGTTCTGCTCGATGTCCGAGGCGATCCGCGAGCACCCGGAGCTGGTGCGCCAGTACCTCGGCAGCGTCGTGCCGGTCGGCGACAACTACTTCGCCGCGCTGAACTCGGCAGTGTTTTCGGACGGCTCGTTCGTGTTCATCCCGAAGGGCGTGCGCTGCCCGATGGAGTTGTCGACCTACTTCCGCATCAACGCCGGCCACACCGGCCAGTTCGAGCGCACGCTGATCATCGCCGAGGCCGGCGCCAGCGTGTCGTACCTGGAAGGCTGCACCGCGCCGATGCGCGACGAGAACCAGCTGCACGCGGCGGTGGTCGAGCTGGTGGCGCTCGACGACGCCAGCATCAAGTATTCGACCGTGCAGAACTGGTACCCGGGCGACGAGAACGGCGTCGGCGGCATCTACAACTTCGTGACCAAGCGCGGCGACTGCCGCGGCGCGCGTAGCAAGATCAGCTGGACCCAGGTCGAGACCGGTTCGGCGATCACCTGGAAATACCCCAGCTGCGTCCTGCGCGGCGACGACTCGAGCGGCGAGTTCTACTCGGTCGCGCTGACCCATCATCGCCAGCAGGCCGACACCGGCACCAAGATGATCCACATCGGCCGCAACACGAAGTCGAAGATCGTCTCCAAGGGCATCAGCGCCGGCCGCGGCCAGAACACCTACCGCGGCCTGGTCAAGGTTGAGAAGGGCGCCGACGGCGCGCGCAACCACACCCAGTGCGACAGCCTGCTGATCGGCAAGCAGTGCGGCGCGCACACGTTCCCGTACATCGAGGTCAAGCACCCCGGCGCGATCGTCGAGCACGAGGCGACCACCTCGAAGATCTCCGAGGACCAGCTGTTCTACTGCCGCAGCCGCGGCATCGGCGAGGAAGACGCGGTGTCGATGATCGTCGACGGCTTCTGCAAGCAGGTGTTCAAGGAGCTGCCGATGGAGTTCGCGGTGGAGGCGAAGAAGTTGCTAGAAGTCTCGCTGGAAGGCGCGGTGGGCTGATGCAGCAATCTTCGGCACCCGAGAACGACGTCATTCCCGCGAAAGCGGGAATCCATCGTCTGTGGCCCTCTCAGGGCGACATGGATGCCCGCTTCCGCGGGCATGACGCCTCGGCATGCGCCGCTGGAGCAGGCGCGCCGCCTTGGCGCGTCATGGCGGTGCGGCCGCTGCCGGGCTACCGGCTGGAGCTGCGGTTTGCGGACGGCGCGGGCGGAGAAGTCGACATGAGTGCGTTGGTGACCGGTGCGGACGCTGGCGTATTCGCCGCATTGCACGAGCCGGAAGTTTTCGAGGCGGTGGGCATCGCGCATGGCGCCGTGAGCTGGCCGAACCAGATCGACCTCGCCCCCGATTCCCTGCATGCCGCGATCAAGGCCGACGGCCGTTGTGTGCTTCGTTGATGGAATAAACCAATGCTGAAGCTCGTGCGGCTTGATCCGGTTTAAGAGGCAGAGCCGTGACGGTCGCGAATCCCGCTGTTTCGAATCACGAATCACGAATCCCCAATCCCATGCTCAAAATCGACAACCTCCACGTCCGCGTCGCGGGCAAGGAAATCCTCAAAGGGCTTTCGCTCGAGGCGAAGGCCGGCGAAGTGCACGCGATCATGGGGCCGAACGGCGCCGGCAAGTCGACGCTCGGCAACGTGCTGGCCGGCCGCGAGGGCTACGAGGTCACCGCCGGCAGCGTGACCTACAACGGCCAGGACCTGCTCGCGCTGGAGCCGGAGGAGCGCGCCGCCGCCGGCGTGTTCCTCGCGTTCCAGTACCCGGTCGAGATTCCCGGCGTCAACAACACCTATTTCCTGCGCGCGGCGCTGAACGCGCAGCGCAAGCAGCGCGGCGAGGCCGAGCTCGATTCGATGCAGTTCCTCAAGCTCGTGCGCGAGAAGCTCGCCGTGCTGCACCTGAAGGACGAGCTGCTGCATCGCGCGGTCAACGAAGGCTTCTCCGGCGGCGAGAAGAAGCGCAACGAGATCTTCCAGCTCGCGCTGCTCGAGCCGAAGCTGGCGATCCTCGACGAGACCGATTCGGGCCTGGACATCGACGCGCTGAAGATGGTCGCCGACGGCGTCAACGCGATGCGCGATCCGGCGCGCGCGTTCCTCGTGATCACGCATTACCAGCGCCTGCTCGACTACATCGTGCCGGACTTCGTGCACGTGCTGGCCGACGGCCGCATCGTCGAGAGCGGCGACAAGACGCTCGCGCACAAGCTCGAAGAGCATGGCTACGCGTGGATCGCCGGCCGCAAGCTCGCTGGAGCGGCCTGAGATGGGCGCTGCGCTGCTCGAATCGCTGCTCGGCGACGGCGCCGCGCTCGCACCGGCCGCGCGCGAGGCGGCGGTCGCCGCGCTGCGCCGCGACGGCCTGCCCGGCGCGCGCGACGAGGCGTGGAAGTACACCAGCCTGCGCGCGCTCGAACAGCGCCGCTACGCCGACGGCGACGCCGCCGCGGCGACGCGCGCGGTCGACCCGGCCACGTTCTCGCTGCCCGGCCTCGACGGTCCGCGCCTGGTGTTCGTCAACGGCGCGTTCCGCGCCGACCTGTCCGACCGGTGCGCGCTGGCCGGCCTCGAGATCGTCGTGCTGGCCGAACGGCCGGACGCGCTCGCCGCGCTGCTCGCGGACGATGAACCGGGCGCGCGCAGCGATGCGTTCGCGCGCCTGAACACCGCGCTGGTCGGCGACGGTGCGTTGCTGCGCGTGGCCGCCGGCGCGCAGGTCGCCGCGCCGGTGCACGTCGTGTTCGTCGGCGCCAGCGCCGAGGTGGACCTGGCCTGGCAGGCGCGCCTGCGCGTCGAGCTCGGCGAAGGCGCCGCGCTGACGCTGGTCGAACACCACGTCGGTGCCGGCGCGCATGCGCACCTCGGCAACCTCGTCGTCGACGGCACGCTCGCCGCGCACGCGCGACTGGACCTGGTGCAGATCCAGGACGCGCCGGAGGGCGCGCCGCTGGTCCGCCGCAGCACGTTCCACGTCGGCGAGGCGGCGACGCTGTCCGCGCACACGCTCGAACTCGGCGCGCAGACGATGCGCCACGACCTGCGCGTCGAACTCGCCGGCCGCGGCGCGCGGTTGCGCTCGCGCGGCGTGTTCGCGCTGCACGGCCGCCAGCACGCCGACACGCACCTGGACGTGCGCCACCGCGCGCGCGACACCGCCTGCGACATCGCCTGGCGCGGCGTCGCCGACCAGCGCGCGCGCGGCGTGTTCCACGGCGCGATCACGATCGAGGCCGGCGCGGACGGCGCCGACGCGCAGCTGTCGAACAAGAACCTGCTGCTGTCGGCGCAGGCCGAGATCGACACGCAGCCGGTATTGGAAATTTACGCCGACGAGGTCAAGGCCGCGCATGGCGCGACGGTTGGCCAGCTCGACGAGCGCGCGCTGTTCTACCTGCGCTCGCGCGGCATTCCGGCCACGGCGGCGCGGCGCATCCTGGTGTCGGCGTTCTGCGGCGCGGTGCTCGGCGAAGTCGCGCCGGCCGGCCTGCGCGAGCGCATCGACGCGCTGCTCGCCGCGCGCCTACCGCTGGAGGAGGGCACCTGATGAACGCGCTGCATGATCCGGCGCCGCCGCTCGACGTCGAGCGCATCCGAGCGGACTTCCCGCTGCTCGCGCGCACGGTGCACGACAAGCCGCTGGTCTACCTCGACAACGCGAACACGGCGCAGAAGCCGGCCGCGGTGATCGAGGCGGTCGACCGCTTCTACCGTGAAACCAATGCGAACGTCGCGCGCGCGGTGCACCAGCTCGGCGAGGAGGCGACCGCCGCCTACGAGGCGTCGCGCGACAAGCTCGCGCGCTTCCTCAACGCGCCCTCGCGCGACGAGATCGTACTGACCAGCGGCACCACCCAGGCGATCAACCTGGTCGCCTACAGCTACGCGCTGCCGCGGCTGCAGCCGGGCGACGAGATCCTCGTCACGACGATGGAGCACCACGCCAACATCGTGCCGTGGCAGATCGTCTGCGGACGCACCGGCGCCAAGCTCAAGGTCGCGCCGATCAGCGAACGTGGCGAGCTGATCGTCGACAAGTTCGTCGCGGCGCTGACGCCGAGCGTCAAGCTCGCCGCGGTCGCGCACGTGTCGAACGTGCTCGGCACGATCAACCCGATCGCCGAACTCGCGCGCGCGGCACGCCAGCGCGGCATCCCGCTGCTGGTCGACGGCTCGCAGGCGGCACCGCACCTGCCGATCGACCTGAAGGCGCTCGGCTGCGATTTCTATGCGCTGACCGGGCACAAGCTGTTCGGCCCGACCGGCACCGGCGCGCTGTGGGCGCGCAAGGACATCCTGCGCGAGATGCCGCCGTTCCTCGGCGGCGGCGAGATGATCCGCGAGGTGCGCTTCGAAGGCACCACGTTCGCCGATCCGCCACACCGCTTCGAGGCCGGCACGCCGAACATCGCCGGCTTCGTCGGCCTCGGCGCGGCGCTCGACTACGTCGAGGCGCTAGGCCGCGAGCGCATCGTCGAACGCGAGCAGGCGCTGCTCGAGCACGCGACCGCGGCGCTGAAGGCCGTGCCGGGCCTGCGCATCGTCGGCGAGGCCGCGCACAAGGCGGCGGTGATCTCGTTCCTGGTCGAGGGCGCGCACGCGCACGACCTCGCCACGCTGCTCGACCACGAAGGCATCGCGGTGCGTTCGGGCCACCACTGCGCGCATCCGCTGATGCAGTTCTATGGCGTGCCGGCGACGCTGCGCGCCTCGCTCGCGTTCTACAACACGCACGAGGAGATCGACCGTTTCGTCGCGGCGCTCGTGAAAGTGCGCCAGTTCCTGCTGTAGGAGCGGGCCATGCCCGCGACCGGCGCGCCTGCAATCCACACATGACCGCCCCGACGCCATACCCGCAGATCGTGCTCGACCATTTCCGCGCGCCGCGCCACCGCGGCACGCTGGCGGCCTGCACGCATGCGGCCGATGGCGCCAATCCGCTGTGCGGCGACGCGCTGCGCATCGAGCTGCGTTGCGTCGACGGGCGCATCGAGGCGCTCGCGTTCTCCGGCGAGGCCTGCGCGATCGCGACCGCGACCGCCTCGATGCTGGGCGAACTGGTGCTGCATCGCGACGGTGCGGACATCGGTGCGCTCGGCGCACGCTTCGCGCGGCTGCTCGAGAGCGGCGACGAGGATGCCGGACTCGGGCCGTTGAATGCGCTGCGCCCGTTGCAGCAGTATCCGGCGCGGCGAAAATGCGCGCTGTTGCCCTGGGCCACCCTGTGCGCCGCGCTCGCCGGCGCGCCGCACGCGACCACCGAACCGGACTCCGCATGACTGCAACCGCTGCCCCCCCATTCTTGAGCTTCCGCACCGCCCGCGCCGACGACGTGCCGGCGATCGTCGCGCTGGTCGAATCGGCTTACCGCGGCGACAGCAGCCGGCGCGGCTGGACCACCGAGGCCGACCTGCTCGACGGCCAGCGCACCGACGCGGCGGCCGTCGCCGAGCTGATCGCGCGGCCCGCCAGCCGCTTGCTGCTGGCCGAGGCCGGCAGCGAGTTGGTGGCCTGCGCGCACCTCGAGCGGCAGGGTGAGGCGGCCTATTTCGGCATGTTCGCAGTGCGCCCCGAGCAGCAGGGCGGCGGCCTCGGCCGCGCGCTGCTGGCCGAGGCCGAGCGCAGCGCGCGCGCGGACTGGCACTGCAGCGCGATGCGCATGACCGTGATCACGCTGCGCGATGAACTGATCGCCTGGTACGAGCGGCGCGGCTACCGCCGCACCGGCGAGTACTCGCCGTTCCCCTACGGCGATGCGCGCTTCGGCCTGCCCAAGCGCGACGACCTGCGCTTCGAGACGCTGGTGAAGCCGCTGGCGCCGGCCGCCGCGCTGCAGGGGGTCGCATGAGCGGCTGGGTGGCGGTTTGCGGCACCGGCCAGTTGTTGCCGGGCGAATACCAGCTCGTGTGGGACGGCGACACGCCGATCGCCGTGTTCAACATCGACGGCGAGCTGTATGCGATCGAGGACGTGTGCACGCATGACGGCGGCGAGCTGACCGGCGGCCCGATCCGCGGCCACGAGATCGAGTGTCCGCGCCACGGCGCGCGCTTCGACATCCGCACCGGCGCGGCGTTGTGCCCGCCGGCCTACGAGCCGACCGCGAAGTTCCCGGTCAAGGTCGAGGACGGCGTGGTCTACACGCGCGACGACCGCGACGATTGAGTCGCCGACGCTGGACGACCTCTGTGGGAGCCGCGTAGGGCGGGACGCAGCCGCGTGCCCACGCGCATCGAAGCGCAAACGTTCGGCGGGGAGTCCCACCGCCCGCCTGTGCATGGCTGATGGTGGGACTCGCGCCTTCGGCGCTGCGTCACACCCCGCGAAAAGCCTTGGCTTCAGGCGCTCGCCGCCTCGCCGCGGCACGGGAAGCGCACGGTCACGCGCAGGCCGCCGTCGCGGCCGCGGTCGAAGCCGACGCTGGCGCGGTGGCGGTCGGCGATGCGGCGGACGATCGCCAGGCCCAGGCCGGAGCCTTCGCGCCGGCTGCCGGGTGGGCGGAAGAAGCGCTCGCCCAGGCGCGACCACCATTCCTCGGCCACGCCCGGGCCGGAGTCCTCCACGCTCAGCGCGACCGTGCGCATCTCCGGCGTGACCGCGACCGTGACGCTGCCGTGCTCGCCGGCGTAGTTCAGTGCATTGTCGACCAGGTTGACCAGCGCCTCGCGCAGCATCACCGCATCGCCATCGATCTCGGCGCCGCTGGTCGGCCCCTCGTAGCCGAGATCCACGCGCTGGGCGAGCGCGTCGGGCACGCGCTCGGCGACGTAGTCGCGCGCCAGCCGCGCCAGGTCGACCGTGATGGCCGGATGGCCGGTTTCGTCCAGGCTCTGCGCGCGCGCCAATGCGAGCAGCTGGCCGGCCGCGCGGCCGGCGCCGGCGGACAGGCGTTCGACGTGCACGAGCGCGTCGCGCACGCTGTCCGGGCGCGGGTCGGCGAGCGCGCGCTCGGCCTGCAGGCGCAGGCCGGCGAGCGGCGTGCGCAGCTGGTGCGCGGCGTCGGCGATGAAGCGCTCCTGCAGGTCGAGCAGGTCGCGCAGGCGCGTGAACAGTGCGTCGATGGTGCGCGTCAGCGGGAGGATCTCGACCGGCACCACGCTCGGGTCCAGCGCGGACAGGTCGTGCGCTCGCCGCTGCGCGATCTGCTCGGTCAGCGGATCGAGCAGGCGCAGGCCGCGGCTGACGCCGAACCAGACCAGCACCAGCACGAACGCGATCAGCAGCAGCACGATCGGCAGCGTGCCGACCAGGATCTCGCGCGCCAGCGCGTGGCGCTCGCGCAGCGTCTCGGCGACCGAGATGATGACCGCATCGGCCGGGTCGTCGGCCGCGATCGCCAGCGAGGCCATGCGCAGCCTGCGCCCGCCGACCGCGATCGAGTCGAGCCGTGGCCGCGCGCCGACCGTCGGCAGCGGTGTCGGCAATGGCAGGTCGAGGTTGGAGGCGAGCACGCCGTGGCGGTGGCTGCGCACGGCGTAGTAGCTCGGATCGGCCGAGTCGTACTCCATCAGGATGCGCACCTGCGGGCTGAGCTCCTGGTGGCCTGATTCGCTGCGGATCATGCGCTCGAGCGCGCGCGCGCTGTCGACCAGCGAGCGGTCGTAGTTGACGTTGGCGTAGTGCAGCGCCAGCACGTAGATCAGCACGCCAGAGCCGAGCCAGGCCAGCACCATCGGCACGGCGAGGATCGTCAGCAGGCGCCGGCGCAGGCTGGGCGGCCGCGGCCACGCCGGGCGGGTGGCCGGGTCAGGCATCGCCGGCTTCGAGCAGGTAACCGAGGCCGCGCACGGTGCGGATGCGCACGCCGCTGCCGTCGAGCTTGCGCCGCAACCGGTATACGGCGATGTCCAGGCCGTTGTCGGTCAGGCTGGTGTCCCAGCTGCACAGCGCGTCGACCAGTTGCTCGCGGCTCATCACGCGGTCGAGCCGCGCGGCGAGCGCTTCGAGCAGGCCGAACTCGCGCGGCGTCAGTTCCAGCGGCGCGTCATCGACGTGCGCGCGCCGCCGCGGCAGGTCCAGGCGCAGGCGGCCGAGTTGCAGCTCCGGCACGCCCTGGGTCGTGCGCCGGCGCAGCAGCGCGCGCACGCGCGCCTCGAACTCGCGCAGCGCAAACGGTTTCACCAGGTAGTCGTCGGCGCCGAGGTCGAGCGTGCGCACGCGCTCCTCCAGCTCCTCGCGCGCGGTCGCCACCAGCACCGGCACCGCGTCGGCGCGCGCGCGCAGGCGGCGCAGCAGCTCGACGCCGTCGACGTCGGGCAGGCCGAGGTCGAGCACGACCAGGTCGTAGGGGTGGTCGCGCAGCGCCGCGTCGGCCTGGCGGCCGCTGGCGAGGCGATCGACCACGTGGCCGGCGTTGGTCAACGCTGCGCCGATTGCATCGGCGATGGCCGCGTCGTCTTCGATGATCAGGACACGCATGCCGACATTCTACCGGTCCTCGATTGCCGCCGACTGACCCGGTCGGGGCAGGCGCGCACGCGATGACTGCCGCCGGCGCGGCCCGGTCGGCGGTTCGCAATTAGAAGCTGGATGTAGTGCTAACGATATTGCGAATGATTCGCATTTGTGATCTTATGCGGCGCCTTCCGGACGTCGCCGAGATCCACCTTGCTCCACGCCCTGCCGTTCCAACGCCTGCTGTTCCGCCTGCACTGGCTGGCGGGCCTGAGCGCGGGCCTCGTGCTCGCGGTGGTCGGGATCACTGGCGGCCTGCTCGGCCTGGCCGAACCGATCCTGGCGCTGGCCAACCCCGGCCTGCGCATCGAAGCCGACGGCCGTGCGCCGCTGGCGCCGGAGCAGTGGGTCGCGAGCGCACGTGCGGCGCTGCCCCAGCATGCGCCGCGTGCGCTGAGCTGGAACGGCGACGGCGCCGCGGTCGGCGTGCGCATGGCGCAAGGGACCGAGCGCGGCGTCGAGCTGGCGCTCGATCCATACGATGGCCGCGTGCTCGGCCTGCCGCGCGGCACCGACTTCTTCGCCGCGGTCGAGCGGCTGCACCGCACGCTGGCCGTCGGTCCCATCGGCAAGCAGGTCGTCGGCGCGAGCACGGTCGTGCTGGTCGGGCTTGCGCTGAGCGGGCTGGCGCTGCGCTGGCGGCGCCGGCCGAAGCGCGCGTCGGCGTGGCTGCGACTCGATCTCAGGCTGCGCGGCCGGGCCTTGCTGTGGCAGCTGCATGCGGTCGCCGGCACCTGGCTGCTGGCGTTCTACCTGATCGCCGCGCTGACCGGCCTGTGGTGGTCGTACGACGGCTATCGCGGTGCGGTCAACCGCCTCGCCGGCGTGACCACGCCGCTGCGCCGGCCCGCGCCGCCGCCGCTCGCGGCCGATGCGCCGATTCCGCCGCTCGAGGCCGCCTGGGCCGCGTTCCGCCGCGCCGTGCCGGACGCGACGCGCGCGAACCTGGCGCTGTCGGCCGACGCCGCCGCGCCGCTCGAGATCCGCTACCAGACTGCCGCGAGTCCGCACGAGCGCGCCTGGGACAGCCTGAAAGTCGACGCGACCGACGGCCGCATCGTCGGCCACGAGCGTTACGCCGAGTTGCCGCGCGGCCGCCGCTTCGTCGCCGCGCTGTTCCCGCTGCACTCGGGCAGTTTCCTCGGTGCGCCCGGCCGCACGCTGATGGCGCTCGCTGCGCTGCTGATGCCGCTGTTCGCGATCACGGGCTACTGGCTGTGGCTCGCGCGGCGCCGCGCCACGCGTGGCGCCGCGCCGTCGCCGACCGCGACGCGCACCGCCGGCGCGACCTGACCCTCTTTCCGTTTCGTCACCCAAGGATTGCCACGATGTCCAACGTCTCCTCGATCGCCGCGCGCGCGGCCACCTCGCCCCGCCTGCTCGCCGTCGCGCTCGCCGCAGCCTGCGCCGGCCCGGCCTTCGCGCCGGCCGCGGCGCGCGCAGCCGAGGCGGCCACCTTCGCCGCCAGCGAGGCCGCCGACGACCGCCTCGATGCGCCCGGCACCGAACTCGACCCGGTCGAGGTGAACGGCTTCCCGGGCAAGGGCTACCGCGCCGACCGCACCTCGACCGCGACCAAGACCGACACGCCGCTGCGCGACATCCCGCAGGCGATCAGCGTGGTCACGCGCGCGCAGATCCGCGACCAGGCCGTGCAGAGCCTGGCCGAGGCGGTGCGCTACGTGCCGGGCGTCGGCTTCGCTCAGGGCGAGGGCAACCGCGACACCGCGATCTTCCGCGGCAGCAGCTCGACCGCCGACTTCTACATCGACGGCATGCGCGACGACACGCAGTACTTCCGCGACCTCTACAACATCGAGCGCGTCGAGGTGCTGAAGGGGCCGAACGCGATGATCTTCGGCCGCGGCGGCTCGGGCGGCGTGCTCAACCGCGTCAGCAAGGCGCCGGGCTGGAACGACACGCGCGAGCTCGGCCTGACGCTCGGCTCGTGGAACGACCGCCGCCTGACCGGCGACGTCGATCAGGCGCTCGGCGACACCGCCGCGCTGCGTGTGACCGGCGTCTACGAGGACTCCGACAGCTACCGCCACGGCTACTCGCTCGAGCGCTGGGGCATCAATCCGACGCTGTCGTTCCGCCTCGGCGAGAACACGCTGGTCACCGCCGGCTACGAACACTTCAAGGACGAGCGCACCGCCGACCGCGGCATTCCGTCGTTCCGCGGCCGGCCGCTGGCGACCGATCCGTCGACGTTCTTCGGCAACGCGGAGCTGAGCCCGACCTGGGCCGAGGTCGACGCGCTGAACCTGCTGGTCGACCACGAGTTCGCCGACGGCGTGACGCTGCGCAACCGCACGCGCTGGGCCGACTACTCGAAGTTCTACCAGAACGTGTTCCCCGGCGCGGTCAATGCGGCCGGCACCGAGGTCGCGCTGTCGGCCTACAGCAATGCGACCGAGCGCACGAACCTGTTCAACCAGACCGACCTGACGTTCGCGTTCGCCACCGGCGCGCTGCGGCACGAGGTGCTGGCCGGCGCCGAGTTCGGCCGCCAGGACACCGACAACCTGCGCCAGACCGGCTACTTCGATGGCGCGACCTCGATCAGCGTGCCGGTGAGCGATCCGCTGGCGCGCGGGCCGGTCGTGTTCGCGCCGAGCGCGACCGACGCGAACAACCGCGGCCGCGCCGACACGGCGGCGCTGTACGTGCAGGACCAGGTCGAGCTGACGCCACAGCTGCGCGCGATCGTCGGCCTGCGCTACGACCGCTTCGAGGTCGACCTGCGCAACAACCGCAACGGCGCGCTGGTGTCGGCCACCGACACGCCGTTGTCGCCGCGCGCCGGCCTCGTCTACAAGCCGCTCGAACCGCTGTCGCTGTATGCCAGCTACAGCGTCGCCTACCAGCCGCGCGCCGGCGAGCAGCTGGCCTCGCTGTCGGCCAGCAACCGCTCGCTCGAACCGGAGCAGTTCCGCAACCTCGAGGTCGGCGCCAAGTGGGACCTGCGCGAGGGCCTCGCCGCGACGCTGGCGGTGTACCGGCTCGAGCGAAGCAACGTGGCGGTGCCGGACCCGGCCGATCCGACGCTGTCGATCCTGGTCGACGGCCAGCGCACCAAGGGCGTCGAGTTCGGCCTCGCCGGCCAGCTCACCGAGGCGTGGCAGCTGATCGGCGGCTACGCGTACCAGGACGGCACGATCACGCGCACGCAGTCGGCCAGCGCGCAGGCCGGCGCGCGCCTGGCGCAGCTGCCCGAGCACACGTTCTCGCTGTGGAACCGCTACGACTTCTCGCCGGCGTGGGGCGTCGGCCTCGGCGCGATCTACCGCAGCGCGATGTTCGCCTCGACCGACAACACCGTCACGCTGCCCGGCTTCACGCGCTTCGACGCGGCCGTCTATTACCGGGTGAATGACAACCTGCGCCTGCAGGCGAACATCGAGAACCTGTTCGACCGCGCTTACTACGCGAACGCGAACGGCAACAACAACATCACGCCGGGCTCGCCGCGCGCGCTGCGCGTGGGCGTGGACCTGCGCTTCTGAGCAGGATGCGCGGCGGCATCGCGCCGGCGCCGGCGCGGTGCCGCCGCCGCGTGCCTACATCTCCAGCGCTTCGCGCTGCCTGGCGCAGAGTTCGGCCACGCCCCTGGTCGCCAGCACGAGCATCGCGTCGAGCTCGTCGCGGCGGAACGCGTGGCCCTCGGCGGTGCCCTGCAGTTCGATGAAGCCGCCGCCGTCGTTCATGACGACGTTCATGTCGGTGTCGCAGGCCGAATCCTCGGCGTAGTCGAGGTCGAGCACCGGCTCGCCCTGCCAGATGCCGACCGAGACCGCGGCGACCGCGCCGAACACAGGGTCACGCTTGATCAGCTTGCGCGCCTTCAGCCAGCGCACCGCGTCGACCAGCGCGACGTAGGCGCCGGTGATCGCGGCGGTGCGCGTGCCGCCGTCGGCCTGGATCACGTCGCAGTCGAGCGTGATCGTGCGCTCGCCGAGCGCCTGGCGGTCGACGCAGGCGCGCAGCGCGCGGCCGATCAGGCGCTGGATCTCCATCGTGCGCCCGCCCTGGCCGCCGCGTGCGGCCTCGCGCTGCGTGCGCGTGCCGGTCGCGCGCGGCAGCATGCCGTACTCGGCGGTGATCCAGCCCTCGCCCTTGCCGCGCAGGAACGGCGGCACCTTCTCCTCGACGCTGGCGGTGCACAGCACGCGCGTGTCGCCGAACGCGACCAGCACCGCGCCTTCGGCATGGCGCGTGTAGTGGCGCTGCAGCATGACCGGGCGCAGTTCATCGGCGCGGCGGCCGCTCGGACGGGTGATCGACGACATGGCGGGCTACTCGGAAAACGGGTGCGGAGTTTAGCGTAGGGGCGGCGGGCGAGGGATTGGGATTAGGGGCGAGGGCGCGACAACCGCATGAGTCACCGAGTCGGGAAGGTGGCACGGCCGCCTTTGTCGCACGCTTGTGAGCTCGGCTCGGTCGTCGATTTTCGCGCCCTCGCCCCTAAACCCTATTCCCTAACCCCTGCTCCTCACATGGCATACTGCGCCGCCCAGCCACCCCACAGACGCTCCATGTTGCGAAGCATGACGGCCTTCGCCAGCGCCGAGACCGACACCGGTTACGGCGTGCTGGCCATCGAACTGCGCTCGGTCAACCATCGCTATCTCGAACTCGGCCTGCGCCTGCCGGACGAGCTGCGCGCGCTCGAGCCGCAGGTGCGCGAGCGCGTCGCGGCGAAGCTCGCGCGCGGCAAGGTCGACCTCGGCCTGCGCTGGAAGCCGGCCGTGGCCGATGCGGCGGCGATCGCGGTCGACGAGGCGCTGGTCGCGCGCCTGGCCGACACCGCGCAGGCGCTGACCGCGAAGTTCCCGGCGCTGCAGGTCGATTTCACCGCGCTGCTCGGCTGGCCCGGCGTGCTGATCGAGCGTGAGACCGACCAGGACTCGCTGCGCCAGGCTGCGCTCGACCTGCTCGAGCGCGCACTCGACGAGATGGTCGCCGCGCGCGGCCGCGAGGGCGAACGCCTCGGTGGCTTCATGCGCGAGCGCCTGGATGGCATCGAGCGCCTCGTCGCCGAGGTGCGCGCGCACCTGCCGGAAGTCCGTGCGGCACTGCGCACGCGCTTCGACACGCGCCTGGCCGAGCTCAAGCAGCCGCTCGATCCGGGCCGGCTCGAGCAGGAAGTCGTGCTGCAGCTGCAGCGCATCGACGTCGACGAAGAGCTGGACCGCCTGACCGCGCACGTGGCCGAGGCGCGCCGCGTGTTCGGCCTGAAGGAGGCGGTCGGCCGGCGCCTGGACTTCCTGATGCAGGAGTTCAACCGCGAGGCGAACACGCTCGGCTCCAAGGCCGCCGATCCGCGCACGACCAATGCCGCAGTCGAGCTGAAGGTGCTGATCGAGCAGATGCGCGAACAGGTGCAGAACCTCGAATGAGCGCCGCGCCTGCCTCCGGAACGCTGTTCATCGTCGCGGCGCCGTCCGGCGCCGGAAAGACCAGCCTGGTGCATGCGTTGCTCGAGCGCGAGCCCGGCATCCGCCTGTCGGTGTCCTACACCTCGCGCCAGCCACGCCCGAACGAGGTCGACGGCCAGCATTACCACTTCGTCTCGCGCGAGGCGTTCGAGCGCATGGCCGCGGCCGACGAGTTCTACGAGTACGCCAACGTGCACGGCGACCTCAAGGGCACCGCGCGCAGCGCGGTCGAGCCGCTGCTCGCGCGGGGCTGCGACGTGCTGCTCGAGATCGATTGGCAGGGCGCGCGTCAGGTGCGCGCGGCGCAGCCCGACAGCGTCAGCGTGTTCATCCTGCCGCCGTCGCGCGCCGAGCTGGAGCGGCGCCTGCGCGCGCGCGCGTCCGACAGCGCCGAGACGATCGCGCGCCGGCTCGCCAATTCGCGCGAGGAAGTCGCGCATGCCGGCGACTTCGACTTCATCGTCGTCAATGACCGCTTCGACGACGCGCTGGCCGACCTGCGCGCGATCGTGACCACGCAGCGGCTGCGCCGCGACGCGCAGCTCGTGCGCCACGCCGCGTTGGTCGCCGACCTGCTGGCCGCCGGATGAGGCGGCCGTGCGATGGCGGCGGCGCCGCCGCTTCGGCTAAGGTGGCGTTTTGTGCAACCGGACAGGATTGACGTGAGCGACGATCGCGCCCAAGCCCGCACGCCGCACGCCGCCGACGCGCTGATCGAGGTGCGCGGCCTGCGCACCGTGCTGGGCGGCAAGGTCATCTTCGATGGCCTGGAGCTCGACATTCCGCGTGGCCGCATCACCGCGGTGATGGGACCGAGCGGCACCGGCAAGACCACCCTGCTGCGCCACATCACCGGCCAGTTGCGTCCGGACGCCGGCTCGATCCGCATCGACGGCGCGGACGTGACGGCGCTGCCGCGCCACGCGCTGTTCGCGCTGCGCGAGAAGATCGGCTACCTGTTCCAGAACTCGGCCCTGCTGACCGACTTCAGCGTGTTCGAGAACGTCGCGTTCCCGCTGCGCCAGCACCTGGACCTGCCCGAGGAGCTGGTGCGCAACCTCGTGCTGACCAAGCTGCAGGCGGTCGGCCTGCGCGGCGCCGCCGAGCTGATGCCGAGCGAGCTGTCCGGCGGCATGGCGCGCCGCGTCGCGCTGGCGCGTGCGATCGTGCGCGATCCGACCCTGATCCTGTACGACGAGCCGTTCGTCGGGCTGGACCCGATCGCACTGAACCAGGTCCTGAAATTGATCCGCACCCTCAACGACACGCTCGGCATCACCAGCATCCTGGTCGCGCACGAGTTCGCCGCGGTCGCGCGCGTGGCCGACCTCGTCTACCTGATCGCCGGCGGCAAGGTCGTCGCGCGCGGCACGCCGGCCGAGCTCACGCGCGGCGATTCGGCGTGGACACGGCAGTTCTTCGGCGGCGAGGCGGACGGCCCGGTGCCGTTCCAGTATCCGGCGCGCGACTATGCGGCCGACCTCGGCTTTCCAGCCGGCGCAGCCTCATCCACCCCACATACGGAGCCACGGCCATGAGCGCGGTGCGTCCGAAGCCGCCGTCGATGATCGGCGATGCGCTGGCGCAGGTCGGTGCCTGCGGCCTGTTCCTGCTGCAGATCCTGGCCGCGGTGCCCAGGAGCCTGCGCCACATCCGCGAGACGGTGCGCCAAGTCTGGTTCACCGGCGCGATGAGTTTGGTCATCATCATGACCTGCGGCCTGTTCGTCGGCATGGTGCTCGGCCTGCAGCTGTACTACGTGCTGTCGATCTTCGGCGGCACCGCCGCGCTCGGCACGGTCGTGTCGCTGTCGATGTACCGCGAGCTCGGCCCGGTCGTGACCGCGCTGCTGTTCGCCGGCCGCGCCGGCACCTCGATCACGGCCGAGATCGGCCTGATGCGCGCGACCGACCAGATCGCGGCGATGGAGATGATGGCGGTCGATCCGATCGCCTACGTCGCCGCGCCGCGCTTCCTCGCCGGCGTGATCGCGATGCCGCTGCTGGCCTGCGTGTTCAACGCGCTGGGCATCTTCGGCGCGCACCTGGTCGGCGTGAGCTGGCTGGGCCTGGACAACGGCACGTTCTGGTCGAACATGACCTCCAGCGTCGACGTCTGGAAGGACGTCGTCAATGGCGTGTGGAAGAGCGTCGCGTTCGGCGCGGTGGTCGCGCTGATCGCGGTGTTCCAGGGCTACACGACCGCACCGACCAGCGAGGGCGTGGCCTATGCGACCACGCGCACGGTGGTGTTCTCCTCGATCGTCGTGCTGGCGCTCGATTTCGTGATGACCGCATTCTTGATGTAGGAGCGGCGCAGCCGCGACCGGCGTCGCGCGACGCGGCGCGGTCGTGCCTGTGGCGCTCCTACCGGACAACCGGACGCAATCCATGACCCAACGACGTTCCTACCAGATCGGTACCGGCCTGTTCATCCTGCTCGGCTTCGCCGCGCTCGCGTACCTGGCCACGCAGACCACGTCGATCGCGAACTTCCAGCAAGGGCCGAGCTACACGCTCAAGGCGCGCTTCAGCAATGTCGGCCAGCTCAAGCTGCGTGCGCCGGTAAAGGTCGCCGGCGTGCGCATCGGCTCGGTCGAGTCGATCGCGCTCGATCCGGGCAAGCTTGACGCGCTCGTCACGCTGTCGATCGACAAGCGCTACGCCGAGCTGCCGGACGATTCGTCGGCGGCGATATTCACCAGTGGTTTATTGGGTGACCAGTACGTTGGCGTGCAGCCCGGCGGCTCGCCGGAGATGTTCAAGGACGGCGACGAGTTCGTGCTGACGCAATCGTCGATGCAGCTCGAGGACCTGATCGGCAAGTTCCTGGTCAACGGTTCGCCGGCGCAGAAGCCCGCGCAGCCGGAACCGGATGCCGCCAAGCCTGCCAGTCCGTCCGCTCACGACAACCACCACTGAGGAGTTCTCCATGATGCGCATCGTTGGTCTTGCGTTCGCGTTGCTGCTGGCCGTCGTCACGGCGGCGCCGGCACGGGCCGATACGCCAACGCCGGACCAGGTCGTGCAGGGCATCGCGGACGATCTCGGCAAGGCGATCGATGGCCACCAGGCCGAGCTCAAGGGCGACCCCGAGAAGCTGATCAAGGTCATCGACAAGATCCTGCTGCCGCGCTTCGACATCGACTACGCCTCGATCCTCGTACTCGGCCAGAACGCACGCACGGCGACGCCGGAGCAGCGCGAGCGCTTTGCCAAGGCGTTCTACAACTCGATCACGCACCGCTACGCCGAAGGCCTGCTGAACTACACGCGCGGCCGCGTGCGCGTGCTGCCGAGCAAGGGCGAGCTCAGCGACAAGCGCTCGATCGTGCGCACCGAGGTCGTGCTCGACGACGGCAAGACGCTGGCGGTCGACTATGCATTCCGCAAGACCAAGGCCGGTGACTGGAAGGCCTACGACGTGATCATCGAAGGCATCTCCTACATCACCAACTACCGCAACCAGGTCGGCGCGGAGATCCAGAAGTCCGGTCTCGACGCGCTGATCACGCGCCTGGAGACACAGGGCGACAAGTTGCTCGAGTCGATGGAGCAGGCGCAGAAGGGTTCGCCGTGACGGCGCTGCGCATCGAGCGCGTCGGCGCGGCGGAAGTACGCGTCGGCGGGCGGCTCGGCTTCGCCGAGGCATCCGTGGCGCTCGCGCGCGGGCGCGAACTGCTCGACGGCACGCGCGGCGACGTGGCGGTCGACGTCGCCGGCCTGGAAGACATCGACAGCGCCACGTTGGCGGTCCTGCTGGCGTGGGCCGCGCACGCGCGGCAGGTTGGCGCCGCGCTGCATTTCCGCGGCGTGCCGGCCGGCCTGGCCGCGCTGGCGCACCTGTGTGACGTCGAGCCGCTGCTGGCTGGCAAGGCGTAGGCGGCGGAGCGCAGCCGTACAGCGGTCGAAGCGGCCCTGCGGCCGCTGAGGTCCAAGCCGCCACGAGGCGGCTGAGGGGGAGGCACGGATGCCGACCGGAGTGCGCTCCATGGAGGGATTTCCGGGCCGCCATCGAACGGAGGCCGATCGGAATATCGCTCCGTGGATGGATGCCTGGTAGGGCTCGCGCCTTCGGCGCTGCGCCCCGCCCCAGGCTTGCTGCGTCAGCCGCCTCAATCCCCGCCGTCCTTGCCCTCGTCCTTCTTGCCGGCCTTCTGCTTCTCGTAGGCGTGCTGCTCTTCGAGCAGCGCATCGACGTCGATGTCGTTGGTGCCCTGCATCTGCTCGATCAGCTCGGCCGGTGGCTCGCCGTGGTACATCATGTACAGCCGGCGCTGGCGATAGGCGTCGCGGAAGAAGATGTAGCGGTCGTAAACGCCCTCGAGCAGGCCCTCGGCGTCGATCCCGCGCGAGCGCAGCGTGACGAGGTAGCCCAACTGCGGCAGGTACTCGGCGTTCAGGCGCAGGTCGTGCTCGCGCGCGTACCAGCCGAGCGGATCGAAGTAGTTGTCCACCGGCATGCGCCAGACGTCGCGCGGCGTGGTCGAGCCGATCAGCGGCAGCACCAGGTAGGGACCCTCCGGCACACCCCAGCGCGCCAGCGTCACGCCGAAATCGGTCTCGTTCGGCGGCAGCTTCATTTCGCTGGCGGGGTCGAACAGGCCGGCGAAGCCCAGCGTCGAGTTGATCAGGAAGCGCCCGGTGTTGTGCGCGGCTGCGCGCGGCTCGGCCTGCAGCAGGTCGTTGATGATCGTGATCGGCAGCTTGATGTTGGCGAAGAAGTTCGCGATCACCCGGCGCATGTCCGGCGTGGTGACCTTGCGGTAGGCCACCGCGGTCGGACGGATGATCGCCTTGTCGGCCGCGTCGTTGAACGCATACATCTTGCGGTTGAAGCCCTCCCAGGGGTCGTCCGTGCGCGGCTTGGCGACGGCGCACCCGGCCATCAGGATGGCGCTCAGGGCGAGCACGCCCGCCTGCAGGCTGGTCGGAATCGTTCTGGATCGCATGCGATGCTCTCGATGGGCGCATGGACGCGTGGCATCCACGGCAACTGGTTGTCCCTTTCCGCCGCGCAAGGCTACGCGAAATCGGCGGCGACATGTACCCGCACGCGGCCGCGATTGCGCTGCACAAAACCGCGGCGCTACAATGGTCGACCTGCTAAAGCCATGAATTGGCTTTAGATTTATCCGGAGAGTATCGATGGCACGGATTACCGTGGAAGATTGCCTGCAAGTGGTCGACAACCGCTTCGAGCTGGTGCTGATGGCGACCAAGCGCGCGCGCCAGCTGGCCAAGGGCGCCAATGCTGCGGTCGACGTGGAGAACGACAAGCCGACCGTGCTGGCGCTGCGCGAGATCGCCGAGCGCAAGGTGGACCAGGCCATGATCGACGAGATCGATAAGCAGGAGCGCGAGCGCGCCGAGCGCGAGGCGCTGGAATGGGCGGCGGCCGAGGTCGACGACGACCTGGGCAAGGGCGGCGACGACCTCTGATGCGCATGCAGCGCGCCACCTGTCGACCCGACGGAGCGGCCTGACGGCCGGCGGCACCATGCCCACGACCTTGTCCCGGGCACCGGTGCCGGCGGCAGCCACTCCGCTGCCCGCCGACGTGCGGGCCCTCGAACAGCAGCTGGCGGTCTACCTGCCGCCCGAGCAGGTCGCACGCGTGCGGCGCGCCTACGAGGTCGGCGCGCAGGCGCACGCCGGGCAGACCCGCAAGAGCGGCGAACCCTACATCACCCATCCGATCGCGGTCGCCAGCATCCTCGCCGAGCTCGGCATGGATGCCGAGACGATCATCGCCGCGATCCTGCATGACACGCTCGAGGACACCGCGCTCGGCTCCGAGCAGATCGTGGCCGAGTTCGGCACGGCCGTGATGGAGCTCGTCGACGGCGTCACCAAGCTCGACAAGGTGCGCTTCCGCAGCCGCCAGGAAGCGGCCGCCGAAAGCTTCCGCAAGATGCTGCTGGCGATGGCGCGCGACCTGCGCGTGATCCTGATCAAGCTGGCCGACCGCCTGCACAACATGCGCACGCTCGGCTCGATGGAGGCCGAGGCGCGCCGGCGCATCGCGCGCGAGACGCTGGAGATCTACGCGCCGATCGCGCAGCGCCTGGGCATGAACCGCTTCAAGGCGGAGCTGCAGGATCTCGGCTTCCGCATGCTGCACCCGGACCGCCACCGCGTCATCGCCGAGCGCATCCGCTCGGTGCTCGGCAACCGCCGCGAGGCGATGCTTCGCATCGAGAACGCGCTGAACGCGCGGCTGGAGATCGAACAGGTCCCGCACCGCGTGATGAGCCGGATCAAGTCGCCGTACAGCATCTATTCGAAGATGCGCAACGAGCACAAGTCGTTCGCGCAGGTCATGGACGTGTACGGCTTCCGCGTCGTCGTCGACAGCGTGCCGCACTGCTACCACGCGCTCGGCGCGATCCACGCGCTGTACAAGCCGCTCGACGGCCGCTTCCGCGACTTCATCGCGATCCCGAAGGCGAACGGCTACCAGTCCCTGCACACGGTGCTGTTCGGCTCGTTCGGGGCGCCGATCGAGATCCAGATCCGCACCGAGGACATGGACGCGGTGGCCGAGCGCGGCGTGGCCGCGCACTGGATCTACAAGACCGACGCGACGCCGGCCAACAGCGCGCAGACGCGGGCGCGCGAATGGCTGTCGAACCTGGTCGACCGGCAGACGCAGACGCCCTCGTCGCTGGAGTTCATCGAGAACGTCAAGGTCGACCTGTTCCCGGACGAGGTCTACCTGTTCACGCCCAAGGGCAAGATCCTCGCGCTGCCGCGCAACGCGACCGCGCTGGACTTCGCCTACTTCGTGCACACCGACGTCGGCGACCACGCGGTCGCCGCGCGCGCCGACAAGAAGCTGGTGCCACTACGCACGCCGCTGGAAAGCGGCCAGACCGTCGAGATCGTGACCGCGCCGTCGGCGGCGCCGACGCCGCAGTGGCTGGAATGGGTCGTGTCCGGCCGCGCACGCACCGCGATCCGCCATCACTTGAAGCGCCTGCAGCACGAGGACGCGGTCGACTTCGGCCACCGCATGCTCGACCGCGCGTTCGAGGCGCTCGGCAGCTCGCTCGAAGCGGTGCCGCATGCCGTGCTCGAGCGCTGGCTGGCCGAGCAGAAGTTCAAGCGGCTGGAGGAGCTGCTGGCCGACATCGCGCTCGGCAACCGCGTCGCCGACACGGTCGCGCAGGCGCTGCTCGACGCGCAGGGCGAGCATCCGCACGTGCGCCGCGCGCGCAGCAGCGAGAAGATCCTGATCAGCGGCGCCGAACGCGGCGTGCTCAGCTTCGGCAACTGCTGCCATCCGCTGCCGGGCGACGAGATCATGGGCTACCTGTCGGCCGGCAAGGGCATCGTCGTGCACCGCGTCGAGTGCCCGAACGTGCCGGAGCTGCGCAAGTCGCCCGAGCGCTGCATCGAGATCGCCTGGGCCGCCGACGTGCAGGGCGACTACAAGGTCGAGCTGCGCATCGAGGTCGCCAACAAGCCCGGCGTGCTGGCGCAGGTCGCCGCGGCGATCGCCGAGGCAAGCTCGAACATCGAGAACGTCGAGTACAAGGAACGCGACCTGACCACCGCCACGCTGCTGTTCACGATCGAGGTCAGGAACCGCAAGCACTTGGCCGACGTGATGCGCCGCGTGCGCCTGCTGCAGGTCGTCACGGCGGTGAAGCGGCATCCGGTGTGAGAAAGGCCGGGATCTGTGATTCGTGACGGGTGATTCGGAAAAGCACCCAAAGGCCGCTTGATTATTTCATTATCCCTTGTGGAGAATGCCCGAATCTCATTGCACAGGGAGTTGGGGCATGAGGCATGGGGTGGGGAATTCGAGCGGCTTGTCCGCCGTGCGTGGCGTTGCATTCGCACTCGTGGGGCTTGGTTTGGTCGCGATGGCCTCGGCGCTCCGCGCCGAGCAGATCGATATCGCCGGCCCTGCGGGCAGCGTGTTGCTCGGCAAGGCCGTTGCGGTCCTTCCGAACGGCAATTTCGTCGTCACCGACCCGGATGCGGGCGTTCCGGTGCAGAGAGCGGGCGCGGTTTATCTCTACGGGCCGACCGGCAATCTGATCAGTCGCCTGACCGGCAGCAGCGTGGACGATCACGTCGGAAGTGCCGGCGTGGTGGTGTTGCGCAATGGAAACTTCGTCGTCTTGAGCCCGCAGTGGAATCGTGGCCCGAACGCACGCGTCGGTGCGGCGACGTGGGTCAACGGCGGCAGCGGCCTGTCGGGAACGGTTTCGATCGAGAACTCCCTGGTTGGCACAACGACGGATGACGCGGTGGGCGAGGCGGCCACCGCGTTGAGCAACGGCAATTACGTCGTCCAAAGTTCAGGATGGCATGACGGCGCGGCGGTCGGCGCAGTGACCTGGGCCGATGGCGGTACCGGTTTGTCCGGCGAGGTGTCGGTCGCCAACTCCCTCGTCAATGCGCGTGCTGCCAGCGTCACGGCGCTGACCAAGGGCAACTATGTCGTCGCCAGCATCGAATGGCAGAACGGCTCGGCGGCCTACGCAGGCGCGGTGACCTGGGCGGACGGCAGCAGCGGGCGCGTCGGCGTGGTCTCGGCAGCCAATTCGTTGGTGGGAACGAGCCCGGGCGACAGGGTCGGCCTCAACGTCGTCGCGCTAAGCAATGGTAACTACGTGGTCGGCAGCGGCTTCTGGCGCAATGGCTCGATACCGATGGCCGGTGCCGTGACCTGGGGTAGCGGAACGGCGGGAGTCTCGGGACCGGTCTCGGCCACGAACTCGCTCGTCGGGACCACGGAGAACGACGCGGTCGGACGGATCGTGGCGTTGCGCAATGGCAATTACGTTGTGGCCAGCCCGAACTGGAGCAATGGCGCGCTTGCGCAGGTAGGGGCGGTGACGTTCGTCGATGGCGGCAGCGGCCTGGTCGGGCCGGTTTCGGCGGCCAATTCGCTGGTGGGAACGACCGCATACGATGGGGTTGGTAGCGGCGGTGTGACCGAGCTTGCCAACGGCAACTACGTGGTGGCCAGCCCGGGCTGGAACGACGCGGCAACCTCGACGCGCATGGTGGGCGCCGTCACCTGGGTTGACGGCAGCACCGGCCTGATTGGCACGGTGTCCGCAGGCAATTCGCTTGTCGGCACAGTGGAACAGGCCTCGGTCGGATTTGACGGTGTTACGGCGCTGAGCAATGGAAACTACGTGGTGGCCAGTTCGGTTTGGCATGACGGGGCGGGCTATGAACGCGGCGCGGTCACGTGGGCGGATGGTCGTGCGGGCCTGATCGGCACCGTTTCCGCGGCGAATTCCTTGATCGGCAAACCGGGCGATCGAGTCGGAGCCCACGGCGTCACTGCCCTGAGCAATGGCCATTACGTCGTCCGAAGCGGATTCTGGCACAACGGAACGGTCTATCACGCAGGTGCGGCGACTTGGGCCAATGGCACCACCGGCCTGACGGGTGAGGTTTCGGCGGCCAATTCCCTGGTCGGGACGTCCGAATTCGACTATGTCGGCGGAATAGTCATCGCCCTGCGCGATGGCAATTACGTGGTCGCGAATTCGGCGTGGAATAACGGTGCCCTGCGGCGTGCGGGCGCGGTCACGTGGGGCAATGGCCAGGCGGGGGTGCGCGGCCCGGTCAGCGCAGCCAACTCGCTGGTCGGAACGACAGCCGATGACCGTCTCGGAGACGGCGGTGTAGTCGCGTTCGACGACGGCAATTACGTTGTCGCCACTCCGGCGTGGAGCAGCGAGTCCGTCCAGTTCGCGGGCGCGGTGACCTTGGCCAGCGGCCGCTTCCGCTCGGCGGGAGCGCTGCAGGCACACAACAGCGTCCGCGGAGCTACCAGCGGCAGCGGCTACCGGCTGGTCTTCGCCTATGACGCGGCACGCGAAAAACTGATCGTGGTACGCCCCGCCGACAACATCATCAGCCTGCTGACGAGGGAGCAGGTCTTCGCCGATGCGTTCGAGTGACGGCCGACCAGGGCGGCGTCAAATCCCCGCATACCACTCGTAGCCCTGGTCTTCCCAGTAGCCGCCGTTGCCACCGCCGATCGCGGCGAAGTCGGCGACGAGTTCGATGCGCATGACGTACTTGGCCATCTTGTAGCCGAGCTGGCGTTCGACGCGCAGGCGGATCGGCGCGCCGTTGGCGATCGGCAGCGGCGCGTCGTTGAGCTCGTAGGCGAGGATCGTCTGCGGGTGCCAGGCATCGTCCATGTCGATGCTCTCGTAGTACTTGGTGCCGGCCTCGTCCATCGGGTCGGCGCAGTAGAACACGACGTAGCGCGCCTCCGGTTTCGGCTGCACGCGCTCGAGCAGCGCGCCGAGCTTCGCACCGGTCCACTTGCCGATCGCGCTCCAGCCCTCGACGCAGTCGTGGCGCGTGATCTGCGTGCGGCTCGGCAGTGCGCGCAGCTCGGCCAGCGAGAACGCCGCCGGCTGCGCGACGAGGCCGCCGACCTCGAGCCGGTAGTCGGCGAAGCCGTTCGCGGCCAGCGCCTGGTAGCCGGCGTCGTCCGGATTGGCGGTGCCGTTGCTGCGGAACGTCGGCGACAGGTCGGCCGGGCCGAACTCCTGCGCCATCGCCCGGCGTGGCGTAATCAATCGCTGCAGCCGGCGGTTGAGCGCCTCGGCGCTGCCAAGCGCGGCCGGGACCCAGGTCGTCGTGGACAGCTGGTCGCAGCCGCCGAGCAGCGCCGCGCCGCCGGCCGCCAGCAGGCGGCGCAGGAAGCGCCGCCGGGTGCGTTCATCGCTCATCGCGATCCTCCTCCGGCACGCGGTAGTAGCCGGTGATCATCGCGCGCAGGTGGTTGCGCGCACCGCTGACGACGATCTCGAACAGGTGCACCAGCACGAACAGCACGATCAGCAGCGCGGCCAGGAAATGCAGCGTGCGCGCCGACTGCCGCCCGCCGACGAGGTCGATCCAGCCCGGCAGCAGCGCGTCCAGCCGCGGCGACATCGCCATGCCCATCAGCGCGATGAACGGCAGCAGAAGGAAGATCACGAACAGATAGGCGAGCTTCTGCAGCACGTTGTAGCGTCGGGCCGCCTCGCCGCGCGGATGACGGAACAGCAAATGGTCACTGATCGAGCGGCCGATCGAGCGGCGATCGCCGCGGTCCGGCCACAGGTCGCGCGCGAGGTGCCGGCTCGCCACCGACCAGATCAAATACGCGAAGCCGTTGAGCACGAACACCCAGGCGAAGAAGAAGTGCCAGCGCCGGCCCATCGCCAGCCATTGCGGGCCGGGCAGGGTCAGCCAGGTCGGAAAGCCGCGCGCCAGCCAGGTGCCATCCGGTGCCTTCGAGGCGCCGAACACGCCGGTGGTGGTGAAGCGGTGGCCGAACACGGTGGTGGTGCCGACGACGCGGCCGTCGCTGCCCTGCTGCGCGCTCATTTCGAGCAGTGGCGCATGGCCGTTGTAGGACGACTTGCCCCAGTACAGCGCCGGATGCGCGTTGAAGATCTGCAGCCCGCTCAGGAGCAGCGCGAGCAGTGCGATCACGTTGATCCAGTGCATGATCCGCACTGGCAGGCGGTGCCGGTAGTACCACGATTCGCGCGGGGCCCGGTTGCGGTAGCGGGGCGCCATACGCCCTCCGAATTGCCTGTGGGACAACGCCGTGACGATGCCCATTGGAAACCTCGCCGCATGGCGCGTCAACCGCGACTCAACACTTGCGCGTCGTACTCCGCCCTGAAGCGAGAGGGCCTTCAATTTGACATTTCCCGGGCGACCTTTGACATTGCCGCCACCTTCAATGCCCGCAGGACGACCATGACCCGCACGATCATCCACAGCGACCACGCCCCGAAGGCGATCGGCCCGTATTCGCAGGCCGTGCGCGCCGGCAACACCCTCTACCTGTCCGGGCAGACGCCGCTCGTTCCGGCCACAGGCGAGCTGGTCGCCGGCGACATCGGCGCGCAGGCGCGCCAGGTGTTCGAGAACCTCAAGGCCGTGCTGGCCGCCGCCGGCGCCTCATTCGAGCAGGTCGTGCGCGTGGGCATCTACCTGACCGACTTGGGTGATTTCGCCGCGGTCAACGAGGTCATGAAGCAATATTTCCACGAGCCGTATCCGGCGCGCTCGACCATCGGCGTGGCGGCGCTGCCGCGCGGCGCGCAGGTCGAGATCGACATGGTCGCGGTGTTCGACTGACGTCACCGCTCGCCGCCGACCGCGCCGACGGACCGGCTCGACGCATGTCCCGCCGCACGCCTTCCTTCGCCACGGCGTCGCCGGCCGATCCGGGCGCGGCGCCGGTGGCGTCGCTGCCCGGCGTCGGGCCGGCGCTGCAGCAGGCGCTGCAGCGGCTCGGTCTCGAGCGCGTGCAGGACCTGTGGTTCCACCTGCCGCTGCGCTACGAGGACCGCACGCGCATCACGCCGATCCGCGACCTGCGCGTGGGCGATCACGCCCAGGTCGAGGGCGTGGTCGAGGCGGTCGAGCGCGGCTTCCGCTACCGGCCGCAACTGCGCGTGGCGATCGCCGACGACTCGCACGCGACGTTGACGCTCCGCTTCTTCCACTTCAACCGCGCGCAGGCCGAGCAGTTCGCGCCGGGCGCGCGCATGCGCTGCTTCGGCGAGGTGCGCCACGGCGCGCACGGGCCGGAGATGGTGCATCCGGAGTACCGGCGCGTGCTCGGCACGACGCCGCTGCCGACCGAGGAGCGCCTGACGCCGGTCTATCCGACCACCGAAGGCCTCGGCCAGAAGCGCCTCGGCGGCGTGATCGCGCGTGCGCTCGAACGGTTGCCGGAGGAGGCGGCGCTGGAGCTGATCCCGGACGCCCTGCGCGCGCCGCTGCGCCTGGCCTCACTGCGCGAGGCGCTGCTGACCGTGCACGCGCCGCCGCCGCAGGCCGACGTCGCCGCGTTCGCGCGCGGCCGCCATCCGGCGCAGCAGCGGCTCGCGTTCGAGGAACTGCTGACCCATCACCTCGGCCTCAAGCGCCTGCGTGCGCAGGTGCGCCGGCACGCCGCGCCGGTGCTGCGCGGCGACGGCGCCCTGCGCGCCGCGTTGCGCGCGCAGCTGCCGTTCGCGCTGACCGCGGCGCAGCAGCGCGTGACCGCCGAGATCGAGCACGACCTCGCCCGGCCCGAGCCGATGCTGCGGCTGGTGCAGGGCGACGTCGGCTCGGGCAAGACCGTGGTCGCCGCGCTGGCCGCGCTGGCGGCGATCGAGGCGGGCTGCCAGGTGGCGCTGGCGGCGCCGACCGAGCTGCTGGCCGAGCAGCACTGGCGCACCTTCGACAGCTGGCTGCGCCCGCTCGGCCTCGCGCCGGTGTGGCTGTCGGGCAGGGTGCTTGGCCGCGCGCGCACCGCGGCGCTGGCGGCGGTCGCCGACGGCGCGCCGGTGGTGATCGGCACGCACGCGCTGATGCAGGAGGGCGTGGTGTTCCACCGCCTCGGTCTGGCGATCATCGACGAGCAGCACCGCTTCGGCGTGCACCAGCGGCTGGCTTTGCGGGACAAGGGCCGCAGCGGCGACAGCGTACCGCACCAGCTCGTGCTGACCGCGACGCCGATCCCGCGCACGCTGGCGATGGCCGCGTACGCGGACCTCGACGTGTCGGTGATCGACGAGCTGCCGCCGGGCCGCACGCCGGTGCAGACGGTGGCGATCGCGAACGCGCGCCGCGGCGAGGTGATCGAGCGCATCCGCGCCGCCTGCGCGGAAGGGCGGCAGGCGTACTGGGTCTGCACGCTGATCGAGGAATCCGAGCAGCTCGAGGCGCAGGCGGCCGAGGTCGCGTTCGCCGAGCTGACGACCGCGCTGCCGGAGCTGCGCATCGGCCTCGTGCACGGGCGCCTGAAGCCGAAGGAGAAGCAGGCCGCGATGGACGCGTTCAAGGCCGGCGAGACGCGCCTGCTGGTCGCCACGACCGTGATCGAGGTCGGCGTCGACGTGCCGAACGCGAGCTTGATGATCATCGAGAACGCCGAGCGCTTGGGCCTTGCGCAATTGCACCAGCTGCGCGGCCGCGTCGGCCGCGGCAGCGCGGCCTCGAGCTGCGTGCTGCTGTATCAGCAGCCGCTGTCGCAGCTCGCGCGCGCGCGGCTGGAAGTCATGCGCGAGACCAGCGACGGCTTCCGCATCGCCGAGAAGGACCTCGAGTTGCGCGGCCCTGGCGAGCTGCTCGGCACGCGCCAGACCGGCCAGCTCGCGTTCCGCGTCGCCGACCTCGCGCGCGATGCGCACCTGTTGCCGGCCGTGCAACGCGTCGGCGAGGCGCTGCTGCGCGACCATCCCGAGCTGGCCGAGCGGCTGATCGCGCGCTGGATCGGCGGCGCGGCACGCTACGCCGGCGCGTGAGCCGTCTTCTGCGCCGCCTTTGGACGGGACTGGCGCTGCTGGACGCGCGCGCATTCGGGCTGCGCGTGGCGCGCTGTCCGTTCTGCGGGCCGACGCTGTTCGTGCGGCTGAACGCGTCCGATGCCGGCGTGCGTTGCCTGCGTTGTGCGGCCAGCGCCGTGCATCTGCAGCTCGGCGCCGCATTGCGTGCGCTCGTGCCGGACCTGGCCTTGCGCGACGCTTGCGAGCTGTCGGCGCAGGGGCCGCTGGTCGAGTTCCTGCGCCGCCATGCGCGCAGCGTCGCGCTGTCGGAATATTTCTCGGACGTGCCGCCGGGCGGTCGGCGCGGCACGGTGCGCTGCGAGGACGTGCAGCGGCTGACCTATGCCGACGCGAGTTTTGACCTGGTCATGCATTCGGAAGTGCTCGAGCACGTGCCGGACGACACGCGCGCGCTGTGCGAGCTGCGTCGCGTGCTGCGGCCGGGCGGCATCATGCTGTTCACGGTGCCGCTGCACGGCGGCGAGCGGACCGTGCAGCGCGCGCGCCTGCGCGCCGGCGAGCTCGAGCACCTGTGCGAGCCGGTCTACCACGCCGATCCGCTGCGCCGCGACACCGGTATCCTCGCGTTCCGCGACTACGGTCGCGACATCCTCGACCAGGTGCGCGCCGCAGGGTTCGCCGAGGCGCACCTGGTCCGTTCCGGCGAGGGGTTGCCGTGGCTGGCCCCGCGCGATGTCGTGTTTGCGCGCAGATAGTTGCGCATCGATGGAGTTCCGATGACCAAGTCCCGATTGTTGATCGACACCGACCCTGGCGTGGACGACGCGCTGGCGATCCTCATGGCGCATGCGCACGCCGACGTCGTCGGCCTCAGCATCGCCGCCGGCAACGTCGGCCTCGGCCATACCGTCGGCAACGCGCTCAAGCTGGTCGACGTGATCGGCGCGCAGACGCCGGTGTTCGCCGGCTGTCCGGTGCCGCTGGTGCTGCCGGCGGCCGATGCCGGCTTCGTGCATGGCGTGGACGGCTTCGGCGACGTCGGCTACCTGCCGTCGGCGCGGCAGGCGGCCGCCGAGCACGCTGCCAACGCGATCGTGCGGCTGGCGCGCGAGCACGCCGGGCGGCTGACGCTGATCGCGCTGGGGCCGCTGACCAACCTCGCGCTGGCGCTGCGGCTCGACCCGGAGCTGCCCTCGCGCGTCGCGCGGCTGGTCGTGATGGGCGGCGCGGTCACCGGCCGCGGCAACACGCACCTGGTGCCGGCAGAGTTCAACACCGGTTTCGACCCGGAGGCCGCGCACATCGTGTTCTCGGGCTGGCCGCAGTTCGACCTGGTCGACTGGGAGGCGTGCGTGCGCCACGCGATCCCGTTCGCATCGTTCGACCGCATGCTCGCCGCCGGCGATGCGCGCGCGCAGTTCTATGCGGCGATCTCGCGCAAGGCGCGTGCGTTCAACGAGAGCCACGAGCGCGCCGGCATGATCATCGCCGATGCGCTGGCGATGGCGGTCGCGCTGGAGCCGGGTATCGTCACGCGCGCCGAGCGCCACCACGTCGGCGTCGAGCTGGCCGGCGCGCTGACGCGCGGCGCGACCGTGGTCGACTGGGAGGACCGCCTCGGGCGGCCGGCGAACGCGCGCATCGTGCTGGAGGTCGAGCAGGCGCATTTCGAGGCGCTGGCCGCCGCGGCGCTGGGCGCGCACAAGAGCGATGCGCCGGGTTGAGGGAATTTCGCGCCGAAGTGCGTAAGGAAGGAATCCTTCCCCAATAGCCCTTCGCGATGCGCGCTTCACACCTTTCCCGTATCACCCGAATCCTCGCCTGCGCCAGCCTGCTGGCCGCAGGCCAAGCCGGTGCCGCCGTGTTCACGGTCGGCGCAGACGGCATCTGTACGCACGCGTCGATCCAGGCGGCGATCGCTGCCGCCGCCGCGAATGGTCCTGGCGAGGACGAGGTTCGCGTCACCGTCGGCACATGGACGCAGCAAAGCCTGCAGGTCACCGATCAATCGCTGCTGCTGAGCGGCGGCTGGAGCAGCTGCGCCGCCGATGCCACGCAGGGCAATCGCACCACGCTGGTCGGCGGTCCGCAGGTGGGCAGTCCCGGCACGAACGCGGTGCTGCTGATCTCGGCCACCGACAATAACCAGCAGACCGTGACGCTGCGCGGCTTCGTCATCCGCGACGGCCACGGCGGGCCGGACGGCAACGGTGCCGGCATCGATGCCGGCGGCGCGGTCCGCCTGGTGCTGCAGGAAACCGAGGTGTTCGCCAACCAGGCCAGCGGCAACGGCGGCGGTATCGCGATGCAGGGACCGCAGACCGGCTTCGGCGGCATCCTGGAGCTGCACGCCGGCGTGCGCGTGGGCGACAACCAGGCTGGCGGCTACGGCGGCGGCATCTACCTCGACCGCGCCACGCTGCGCATGCGCGCCGACCGCACCGAGATCGGCAACAACGTGGCCTCCTGGGGCGGCGGCATCGCCGCGCTGCGCTCGAGTATCGGCATCGGCAACGCGGGCGAACCGGAGATGCAGGACGACGCCAGCGGCGCCCTGATCACCTCGAATGGCGCCCTGGTCGGCGGCGGCGTCTACCTCGACCAGCGCAGCCTGTTCGATGCGCATGAGTTGCGCCTGTCCTCCAACCTCGCTTCGCGGATGGGCGGCGGCGTCTACGCGACCGGCAACGCACAGGTGCAGTTCGCACGGGACTATCCCAATGCGATGGCGGTGCGCTGCCAGGGCAATGCGTGCTCGCGCATCCAGGGCAACCAGGCCGGCAACGGCTGTCCCGGTACGAGCGGCGAGGGCGGCGGCCTCTACCTCGACAACGCCAGCGCCTACCTGAGCCAGGTCGAGATCCTCGACAACTGCGCGTGGGGATCGCCGGCCCTGATCAGCTGGGGCACGCGGCTGAACATGGAAGGGGTCGTGGTCGCGCGCAACCGCCTGAGCTGGCGCGACGGCATCAACTACACCGGTCGCCAGGCCATCACGTTCGCTTCGCGCAACGGCAATCCTCTGGCGACCGCGAACCTGGCGTTCGCCACGTTCGCCGACAACGTCGAAGTCAAGGGCGACGGCAGCACCGTCCCGGCCAGCGCGACCTCGGTGATTTCCAATTCGGGCGGCTGGCAATTCACCGTGCAGGGCGTGGCCTCGGCCGACTTGCTGGTGCTCAGCGAAGGTGCGAACGCGTACGGCAACTGCAACAAGCTGGCGGTGCCGCGCAGCGACTTCTTCGACGCCGCCAACGGCGACTATCGGCCGCAGCCGCAGGGCAGCCTCGTCGATGCCTGCGCGCAGGAGCAGGTCAGCTACGAGTACCGCGATCCGCGGCTGGTGGCACGCTGCACCGACCATTCGCGCCCCGACCAGGGAGGCAAGTGCGACATCGGAGCGTACGAAACACCGTATGTCGCGCCGGCCGATCGCATCTTCGCCAACGACTTCGAATGAAGCGGCGGTCCGGCGTGCCGCACTGCGCGGACACGCCGGATCGATCGGCGTCAGGCCGTGGTGCCTCGTGGAGGGCGGGCAGCAGGACTCGCGGCGCTTCCGCTTGCCTACGCGGCGATCCGAAAGATATAATGCCGCTCTTTTATCGCCGCCGCCCTGTCGCGGAGTAGCCCATGAAAGCCGACATCCATCCGAACTACAAGCCCGTCGTGTTCCAGGACATCTCCAGCGACTTCGTCTTCCTGACGCGCTCGACGATGTCCAGCAAGGAAACGATCAAGTGGGAGGACGGCCAGGAGTATCCGCTGATCAAGGTGGAAATCTCCAGCCACTCGCACCCGTTCTTCACCGGCAAGCAGAAGATCGTCGATACCGCCGGTCGCGTCGACAAGTTCCGTCGTCGCTACGCCAAGTAAGGTCGGGATGACCTTGTCCCGGCCGGTGCACGGCAGCCGGGACCCTGCTTTTTGAGCGGCCCCTGCTCGGGATCCGGCGTGTGCCGGCCTGGGGCGGGAACCGCTGATCCTCACAACGCCGGCCTCGTGCCGGCGTTCGTGTTTGCGCGCGTCGGGCGCGCACAACGCAGCGCAGGAGGGATCCGCGCGAGGCGTGTTCCCGTACTGGTCCGTGCAATAATGATGTGTTGACCGCGGCGTATCCTGAGCGGTCACACCGTATCCCCGCCCGCCGCCTCGTGCCTTCCCCCGCGCATTGCGGCGACCCGCAGCAAGGAGTTTCGCCGTGTCCGACAAAACCGTTCAGCTCATCGACCCTTCGAACAAGTCCGCCACGTTTCCGATCGTGACGGGCACGCTTGGCGATCCGGCGATCGATATCGGCAAGCTCAACAAGGAAACCGGCTACTTCACGTTCGACCCGGGTTTCATGGCGACCGCGTCGACGCGCAGCGCGGTCACCTTCATCGACGGCGACGCCGGCGTGCTGCTGTACCGTGGCTACCCGATCGACCAGCTGGCCAAGCATTCCAGCTTCCTCGAGGTGGCCTACCTGCTGATCAACGGCGAGCTGCCGAACGGCGCGCAGTTTGCCGCGTTCGAGCACGAGGTCACGCATCACACGATGATGCACGAGTCGCTGAAGAACTTCCTCAACGGCTTCCACCATGACGCGCATCCGATGGCGATGCTGTGCGCCTCGGTCGCCTCGCTGTCGGCGTTCTACCACGACACGCTCGACCTCTCCGATCCGGAGCAGCGCCGTTTCGCCGCGATCCGCCTGCTGGCCAAGATGCCGACCATCGCCGCCGCCGCGTACCGCTACTCGATCGGCTGGCCGATCCGCTATCCGCGCAACAACCTCGACTACGTCACGCGCTTCCTGCACATGATGTTCGAGGTGCCGAGCGAGCCGCTCGAGCTGAACCCGGTCGCGGCCAAGGCGCTCGACCTGCTGTTCATCCTGCACGCCGACCACGAGCAGAACGCGTCGACCTCGACCGTGCGCCTGGTCGGTTCGACCGGCGCGAATCCGTATGCCTGCGTCGCCGCCGGCATCGCCGCGCTGTGGGGCCCTGCGCATGGCGGCGCCAACGAGGCGGTGCTGAAGATGCTGGCCGAGATCGGCGACGCGAAGAACGTCGGCGCCGCGGTCGCCAAGGCCAAGGACAAGAACTCCGGCTTCCGCCTGATGGGCTTCGGCCACCGCGTGTACAAGAACTTCGATCCGCGCGCGACGATCATCCGCGAGATGTGCCACAAGGTGCTCAAGGACCTCAACGTCAGCGATCCGCTGCTGGACGTGGCGATGGAGCTGGAGGAGGCCGCGCTGAAGGATTCCTACTTCGTCGAGCGCAAGCTGTACCCGAACGTCGACTTCTACTCGGGCATCATCTACAAGGCGCTGAAGATCCCGACCGAGATGTTCACGGTGATGTTCGCGATCGCGCGCACCGCCGGCTGGGTCGCGCATTGGCTCGAGCAGCACAACGATCCGGAGACCAAGATCGGCCGTCCTCGCCAGGTCTATACCGGTGCGGAAAAGCGCGACTACGTCGAGTTCGGCAAGCGCTGAGGAGCCGGGATTCGGGAATGGGGATTCGGGAATGGTGAAGAGCCCCACAGCTCGATCCCTGGCCGGATCGAAGTTTGACGGCATGCCCGGGCAACGGGCATGCCGCGTGTAGTCAGGACAAGGCCGGAAGCACTCCCCGGTCCCTCGCGCGCCCTGATGGGCGCGCTCGACCTCAGCTCTCGCTTGCGAGCAGCTCCTCCAGCGCACCCAGCGTCGCGCGCCGCATCGGCTTCTCGCTGATGCGGTCGAGCGGGGCCTGGCGCAGCAGGTCGTAGGGCAGCAGGGTCAGGTCGACCGGGGTGCCGTCGGCGCTGAATACCAGTGCCGGGACGTCGCGCGCGGTGTCGCGGTCCAGGCGCAGGCGCCGGGTCTGTTCCTCGTACGGGATGCCGTGCTCGAGCAACTGTGCGATCACCTCCTGCGGCTGGTCCGAGTACAGGTGCAGGCATACCGCCGAATGTTCGTCGGCAGTGCCTTCGAGCACGGCGCCGACCAGGCGCGGCTCGTGCCGGGCGAAGAAGCGCATTGCTTCGCGCGCGACCTCGCGCAGGCGGCGCAGTGTGCGGGCCTGGTCGGTGGCGTGGAACAGGCGCTGATGCTCGCGCAGCGCGTCCTCGATCTCGCGGTTGCGCGGCAGGCTGGCCTCGTCGCTGATGCCGAGGCGGGCGGCCGCCTTCAGCTTGGCCTGGCGGTAATCGCGCAGGCCGCTCTCGCTGATCAGGCGCGCCGCTTCCACGGCGATGCGCCGGCGCAGCATCTGCGTGCGCGACGGGGAGGACATCAGAACACGTCGTAGGCTTCGCGCTGCTCGTCGTTCGCGTTGGTCGGCGGCGGCTGCGTGGCCAGGCGCGTGGCGTCCTCCGCCTTCATGACCTCGAGGATCGCTCCCGGCTCGTTGGCGGCAGCGAGCAGGCCGCTGTACGGATCGATGCGCACCTTGCTGATGCCCGGCGGCATGTCGAACGGCTGCGGCGGGACGTCCTTCAATGCAACGCGCATGAAGTCGATCCAGATCGGCAGCGCGACCTTGGCGCCGAACTCGCCGCGGCCGAGCGAGCTGAAGTCGTCGAAGCCGACCCAGCTGGTCGCGACGAGCCTGGCGTTGAAGCCGGAGAACCATGCGTCGCGGTGGTCGTTGGTCGACCCGGTCTTGCCGGCGAGGTCGTTGCGGCCGAGCTCCATCGCGGCGCGACCGGTGCCGCGCACGATCACGTCGCGCATCAGCGAGGTGACGAGGTAGGCGGTGCGCGCATCGAGCGTGCGTGGCGCGAGGTGCGGGCGGCCCGGCGCCGGCGCGCTCGCCTGCGCGCTGCCAATCGGGTTCAGCGCCGCCACGGCTGTGCCCGCAGCGCCTGCGACCGGATTGACCGGCTCGCCTTCGTCGAGCTCGCGCTCGGCGCAGTTTGCACAGGCGAGGGCCGGATCGGCGCGATAGACCACGTTGCCGTCGCGGTCGTCGATCTCGCTGACGAGGTAGGGGTCGATCAGGTAGCCGCCGTTGGCAAGCACCGCATAGCCACGCGCCATCGTCATCGGCGCGACCGCGGCCGTGCCGAGCGCCATCGACAGGTTCGGCGGGATCTGCTCGGGCGTGAGGCCGAAGCGCGAGATGTACTCGCGCGCATAGCGAACGCCGATCGCGTCGAGCAGGCGCACCGAGACCAGGTTGACCGACTTGACCAGTGCCTCGCGCAGGCGGATCGGACCCTGGAACGTGTCGTCGTCGTTCTTCGGCGTCCACATGCCGTCCGGGCGCGACGGGTCGGGGAACGACACCGGCGCATCGTTCAGCACCGAGGCCGGCGTGAAGCCGTGGTCGAACGCGGCCGAATACAGGAACGGCTTGAAGCTGGAACCGGGCTGGCGCGCACTCTGCGTGGCGCGGTTGAACTTGCTGCGCAGGAAGCTGTAGCCGCCGACCATGCTGCGCACTGCGCCGTCTTCCGGGTCGAGTGCGACCAGCGCCGCCTCGGCGGCCGGGATCTGTGCCAGCTTCCAGGCGCCGTCCTCGTCGCGCGCCAGGCGCACGATGTCGCCGCGCTTGAGCACCTCGGACACGTCCTTGGGCGCCGCGCCGCGGCGGTTCTCGTCGAGCAGCTTGCGCGCCCAGCTGATCGCGTCGAGGTCCAGCGTGACGTCGCGGCCGTCGGCCAGATGCAGGTTCGCGGACTGCTTGTCGCTGTGGGTGACCAGTGCCGGCAGCAGGCCGGCGATCGGGCGGTAGTCGGCCAGCGCCTCGCTCCACTCGCTTGCGCCGGCGTTGGCAGCGAGGTCGACGTGCGCCTCGGCGCCGCGCCAGCCGTGGCGACGGTCGTAGGCGGTCAGGCTGGCGCGCACGGCGCGGTTCGCGGCCGCCTGCTGGGTCGCGTCGAGCGTCGTCTTGACCACGTAGCCGTCGGTCAGCGCGTTGTTGCCGAGCCGCTCGATCGCCTCCTGGCGCACCAGTTCGGCGAAATAGGGCGCATCCACCTCCACCGGCGCCTCGTGCGGGCTCGCCTGGTCGGGCGCCTGCATGGCCTCGTCGTAGTCGGCCTTGCCGATGAAGCGGTTTTCGAGCATGCGGCCGAGCACGTAGGCGCGGCGTTCGAGCGCGCGCTGCGGCCGGCTCAGCGGGTTGCCGGTCGAGGGGAACTTCGGGATCGATGCCAGCATCGCGCACTCGGCCAGCGTGAGCTGGTCGAGCGTCTTGCCGTAGTAGAACTCGGCCGCGGCGGCGATGCCGTAGGAGCGGTGGCCGAAGAACGCCTTGTTGAGGTAGAGGCCGAGGATCTCGTCCTTGCTCAGCGCGCTCTCGATGCGGAAGGCGAGGAAGATCTCCGACAGCTTGCGCGTGTAGCTGACTTCCGGGCTCAGGAAGAACATGCGCGCGACCTGCTGCGTGATCGTGCTGCCGCCGGCGACGTGCTTGCTGCCGGTGGTCGCGGTCAGCCACACCGCGCGCGCGATGCCGGTCGGGTCGATGCCGCGATGCTGGTAGAAGTCGGCGTCCTCGGCGGCGAGGAAGGCCTGCTTCAGGCGCTCGGGCACGTCCTCGATGCGCACCGGCGTGCGCTTGGTCTCGCCGAACGTGGCAATCAATTTGTCGTCGGCGGACTTGATCCTGAGCGGTACCTGCAGGCGCACGTCCTTGAGCGTCTCGACCGAGGGCAGGCGGGGCGCGATCAGCCAGTAGGCGGTGCCAAGCGAGAGTCCGCCGAGCACGATGCCGGCCAGCGCCAGGTACAGCGCATAGCGCAGCAGGCGGAGAAGTAGAGTCATGCGGCGGGACTTGTGATGCCAGTCAAGGTAAGCGCGATACGTCTGGACGAGTATAGACCCATGGGGTTGTCCGCGACAGGCGCCGAGCGGCGCCGGGGACCATCGATTAACGGCAAGTCATTGTGAGGGCGCACTTTTTCGGTGCCGCGTGGGCTGCTGTTGTAAATCCGTTAATCATCGTATTTAATGTAAACGCGCATGTTTCGCTCGTAAGGGCGCGTGGGAAGGGGAAAAAGTGTGGGCCTGTTCACACCGAAAGCGCCGCCACTGATAGGCGTCGACATCAGTTCCACCGCGGTCAAGCTGTTGCAGCTTGCCCAGGTCGGTGGCCGCTACCGCGTCGAGCACTACGCGGTTGAGCCGCTTCCGCCCAATGCCGTGGTCGAGAAGAACATCGTCGAGATCGAGGCCGTCGGCGAGGCGATCCGCCGCGCGCTGAACCGCTCCGGCGCGAAGACGAAGTTCGCCTGCGCCGCGGTCGCCGGCTCGGCCGTGATCACCAAGGTGATCCCGATGCCGGGCGACCTGTCCGACGAGGACATGGAAGCGCAGATCCAGGTCGAGGCGAACCAGTACATCCCCTATCCGATCGAGGAAGTCAGCCTCGACTTCGAGGTGCTGGGGCCGATCAAGGACAACCCGGACATGGTCAACGTCCTGCTCGCGGCCTCGCGCACCGAGAACGTCGACCTGCGCGTCGCCGCGCTCGACCTCGGCGGCCTTGCCGCCAAGGTCATGGACGTCGAGGCGTTCGCGATGGAGAACGCGTTCCGCCTGATCGCCGACCAGTTGTCGGTGCCCAAGGACGCCGTCGTCGCGGTGGTCGACGTCGGCGCAACCATGACCACGCTGATCGTGCTGAAGGGCCAGCGCACGATCTATTCGCGCGAGCAGGTGTTCGGCGGCAAGCAGCTCACCGACGAGGTGATGCGCCGCTACGGCCTCAGCTACGAGGAGGCGGGCTTGGCCAAGCGGCAGGGTGGCCTGCCCGAGTCCTACGAGAGCGAGGTGCTGGAGCCGTTCAAGGAGGCGATGGTGCAGCAGATCAGCCGCCTGCTGCAGTTCTTCTTCGCCGGCAGCGAGTACAGCCGCGTCGACCAGGTCGTGCTGGCCGGCGGCTGCGCCTCGATCGCCGGCGTTGCCGACATGGTCGAGGAGCATCTGGGCGTGCCCTGCGTGGTGGCCAATCCGCTCGCCGACATGTCGCTGTCCGGCCGCGTGCAGGCGCAGACGCTGGCACAGGATGCGCCGGCGCTGATGATCGCCTGCGGCCTTGCGCTCAGGAGCTTCGACTGATGGCCCGCATCAATCTCCTGCCTTGGCGCGCGGAGCGCCGCAAGCAGCGTCAGCGCGAGTTTTTCATGATGCTGGCGGCTACCGCGGGCGCGGCCTGCGTCGTGGTGATCGTCGCCATCGCCTGGATGGGACACCTCATCGACGAGCAGAGCGCCCGCAATACCTACCTGCAGCAAGAGATCAAGGCCCTCGACGCCAAGATCGAGGAGATCAAGGAACTCGACAAGACGCGCTCGGCCCTGCTCACCCGCAAGGAAATCATCGAGCAGTTGCAGTCGAACCGCTCGCAGATGGTGCACCTGTTCGACGAGATGGTGAAGACGATTCCCGACGGCGCACGCCTGTCCTCGATGAAGCAGGCCGGCGACCGGCTGACGCTCGAGGGCGTGGCGGAGTCCAACTCGCGCGTTGCGACTTACATGCGGAACATCGAGGCGTCTCCCTGGATGGGGCACGCCGACCTGGGCAAGATCGAGAACAAGGCAGGCACCAACGGCGTTGACAAGAAGATGCCGCAGGTGTTCTCGCTCGACGTGAAGCTGCGCAAGCCGGAAGAGGCGCAGGGCGCAGAGGCGGCCGATGAGGTCGCGGACACGGCGAAGCCGTCCGCCGCCGCCCGAGCCTCCAACGAGGTCGGCGGAGCTGCCGCGCCGGCCGCACCGGCCGCGGCTGCCACTCCTGCCACGACTCCGGCCACGGGGGAGAAGAAATGAGCTTCCTCGACGACCTGCGCAATCTCGACCAGAACAACATCGGCGGCTGGCCGAAGTCGGTCAAGACGTTCTTCGCCGCGCTGCTGGCGATTTTGATCCTGCTGTTCGGCTGGTACCTCTACATCAGCGACCAGCAGGATGAACTCGAGCGCGTGCGCCAGAAGGAAACGGCGTTGCGCAAGGAGTTTTCCGACAAGCAGGCCAAGGCCGTCAATCTCGAGGCCTATCGCAAGCAGCTCGAGGACATGAAGGAGATGCTGCAGACGATGCTGCGGCAGCTGCCGAGCAGGACCGAGATGCCGGATCTGCTCAACGACATCACGCAGGCTGCGCTGGGCGCCGGCCTCGAGACGCAGCTGTTCCAGCCCGGCGCCGAGGCGATGAAGGAGTTCTACGCGGAAAAGCCGATCCAGCTGCGCATGCTTGGCACCTATCATCAGTTCGGCACGTTCATCAGCAACGTGGCGTCGTTGCCACGTGTGGTCATCCTGACCATGCATGACGTCTCGCTGAAGCCGGTCGGCGCGGCGGGCGGCCAGAAGGCGGGCGGACAGCTGATGCTGGAGGGCACGGTCAAGACCTATCGTTATCTCGACGACGCGGAGACCGCCGCCGCGCAGCCCGCTGCCACCGCCAAGCCCGGCGCGAAACCTGCGGCGCGGGGGAAATGACATGACGTCCCATCTCACGTTCGCGCTGCGCTTCCTCGCGCTGTGCACCCCACTGGTCCTCGCGGGCTGCACGTCGGGCGACGACCTGCGGCAGTGGGTTGCCCAGGAGAAGGCCAGGAAGGGCACGCCCTTGCAGCCGCTGCCGGTGGTCAAGACCTTCGAGACCTTTCTCTACAAGGACCAGGACCAGCGCGACCCGTTCGGGTTGAGCCTGGCCGAGCAGGAAGAGGTTGAAGCCAGCGGACCGCGCCCGGACCAGAACCGGCCGCGCGAACCGCTCGAAGCGTTCCCGCTCGATGGCCTGAAGATGTCCGGCACGCTCGGCATGGCGAAAGCCATCGAGGGCCTCGTCCGCGACCCCGACGGCGTCGTGCATCGCGTCCACATTGGCAACTATCTGGGCCAGAACTACGGACGCATCACCGCGATCGGCGAGGACCGCATCGATCTGGTCGAGCTCGTGCCCAACGGCGCCGGCGGCTGGATGGAACGGCAAGCCACGATCGCGCTGGGCGAGACCAAGCAATGACCGCCTCATTGGGGACACACCACATGACCACGACATGCGCTGCAACGACGACGATGCCTGGGTCCGCCCCGAAGGCGGCACGATCCTGGCTGATCCGGTCGCTTGCGCTGCTGGGCCTCATGCTCGGCACCGGCGCGCACGCCGAGAACGTGCTCGAAGACCTTGCCTACACGGCGCTGCCCGGCGGCAAGGTCGAAGTGACGATGAAGTTCGCCAAGCCGGTGGCGGCGCCGCAGGTGTTCGCGACCGAGACGCCGCCGAGCATCGCGCTCGACTTTGCCGACACGCGCAACGGCCTCGGCAAGCGACGCATCGACATTGGTGCAGGCGCCACCTCTGGCGCGGCCGCGATCGAGGCGGCTGGGCGCACGCGCGTCGTGGTCGACCTGTTCCGCGTGGCGAGTTATGACGCGCGCACCAACGGTAACACCGTGGTGCTCAGCGTCAACAATGGCCTGGCCGGTACCTCCGGTGTTGCCAGCGGCGTCGGTCGCACCGACCCGACCAAGGCCACCGCCGCCGCCCAGGCGGTCGAGGTGGCCAACGTCGACTTCCGGCGCGGCAAGGGCGGCGAGGGTCGCGTCGTCGTGTCGTTCAGCGGTCCCGGTGCCGCCGCCAACCTCAAGCGGGAGGGCAACAGCATCATCCTCGACCTGCTCAACGTGAGGTTGCCGCCGAGCCAGGCAAGGCATCTGGACGTGCTCGATTTCGCCACGCCGGTGCAGTCCATCGACACGCGTGCGCGCGGCGCGGGCGTGCGCATGGAGATCGTGGCCAAGCCGCCGTTCGAGCAGCTCGCCTACCAAAGCGGCAATGAATACGTCGTCGAGGTTGCCCCGAAGAAGGACGAGCAGAAGCAGCGCGGCAAGAATGCGGAACCGGAATACTCCGGCAGCCGCGTCACGTTCAACTTCCAAGACATCCCGACGCGCTCGGTGCTGCAGCTGATCGCCGACGTGTCCGACCTCAACATCGTCGTCGCCGACAGCGTGCAGGGCAACGTCACGCTGCGCCTGATCAACGTGCCGTGGGACCAGGCGCTCGACATCGTGCTGCAGGCCAAGGGCCTGGACAAGCGCAAGCGCGGCAACGTCATCTGGGTCGCGCCGCAGAAGGAGATCGCCGAGCGCGAGCAGGCGCTCGCCGATGCGCGCATCAAGATGGAAGACACCGAGGCGCTGATCACCGACTACATCCCGATCAGCTACGGCAAGGCCAAGGACATCGCCGGCCTGCTGACCAAGGACACGCAGACCAACACGGCCGGTGGTGGCCAGCAGCAAGGCGGGCAGCTCCAGCGCGGCTTCCTCTCGTCACGTGGCAGCGTCAGCTTCGACGACCGCACCAACACGCTGCTGGTCAGCGACATCCCGTCGAAGATCCAGGAGATCCGCCAGCTCATCGCCGTGCTCGATCGCCCGGTGCAGCAGGTGCTGATCGAGTCGCGCATCGTGATCGCGACGGACAGCTTCGCGCGCGAGCTCGGCGTGAAGTTCGGCGTCAGCGGTGGCTACCAGGATGGTAACGGCAACGTCATCAGCACTGCCGGCAACGCGACCGCGACGGACGCGATGAGCAACGTCGTGCTGAACAACCGCCTCAACGGCCCGAGCCGCGGCATGCCCAACACCGCGCCGGGTCGCATCCCGGGCGGCATTGCCACGCCGTCCCTGGGCGATCGCCTCAACGTCAACATGCCGGCGACGAATCCCGCCGGACGTTTCGGCCTGGCCATCCTGGGCGCTGACTACCTGCTCGACCTCGAACTTTCGGCGGCGCAGACCGAGGGCCGCGGCGAGGTGATCTCAAGTCCGCGCGTGATCACCGCGAACCAGCGCGAGGCCGACATCAAGCAGGGCCAGGAAGTCGGTTACGTGACGTTCCAGAACTCCGGCCAGGGCGGCGTCGGTACCGCGACCGTGCAGTTCAAGGAAGCCGTGCTCGAGCTCAAGGTCACGCCGACGATCACCGCCGACGATCGCGTCGTGCTGAACCTCAACGTCAAGAAGGACGCCGTGGCCGGCTTCATCGACAACCCGGGTGGCGGCCAGGTGCCGACGCTCGACAAACGCGAGATCAGCACCGAAGTGCTGGTCGACAACGGCCAGACCGTGGTGCTCGGCGGTGTCTACGAGGTGAGCAAGAACGACACGATCAAGAAGGTGCCCGTGCTCGGCGACGTGCCGGTGCTCGGCAACCTGTTCAAGAACAAGGGACGCAACGACACCAAGGCGGAGCTCCTGATCTTCGTCACGCCGCGCATCCTCAGCGAAAGCCTGAAGTGAGCGGGTGGTGCAGCGACATGCGATGAGGGTGCCCGCGCGCATCCGACGGTAAACGAACATGCAGGCTTGGAGGCTTTACATGAAATCTTTTGGCAAGACCCTGGGGCTGCTGCTCGCCAGCCTGTCCCTCGCCAGCTGTGGCGGTGGTGGCGGTAACGGTGGCTCGTACTCGCCGCCGGAGAGCGGCAAGATCACGCTCAGCGCGACGGCGACGAAGCTGCCGGTGAACGTGTGGGGCTACAAGCCCACGCAGTACGGCAACCCGACCCAGGCCGAGGTCACGATCACGTGGCGCAATGCCGACGGCACACTGGTCACCGGCAAGGACATTGCGGTCAGCATCTCGCCGACCAACGTCGCCGCACTGTCCTGCCTGGTCGACGGCGATGCCTGCAAGGACGGCAACGCGCTGTTCGGCTCGATTCCGATCAAGGGCATCAACGGCCAGGCAACGATCTTCGTCAATGCCACCGATACCCCTGGTACCGCGAATTTCACGGTGTCCGCGGTTGATCCGACGACCAGCCGCACCGTCAGCGCGAGCATGGCCTTCACGGTCAGCAGCGGCGTCGGCCCGGCGCCGGCCAACATCACGCTTTCGCCATCGCCCGCGGGCATCTACCTTCCGAGCTCGGGTGGCGTCAGCAACTCCGCCATCAGCGCGACTGTCGTGGATGGTTCGGGCCAGCTCGTGCCGGACCCGGTCAGCGGCAACGCGGGCGTCGACAACATCCAGTTCGAGATCGTCGGCAATGCCGGTGACGCGCGCCTGAGCACCAGTTCCGTCGCCGGCCCGGTGTCGGGCAGCGTGGTCAAGTCGCACACCGTGCGCGGCGTCGCCACCGTCTCGCTGCAGGCCGGCGACCAGACCCCACAAGGTCCGGTGCAGGTTCGCGCGACGGTCGACCGCGCCGACAACAACGTCAGCAACGGCATCCAGGACGCGGTGTCCTCGACCGTGTCGGTCATCGTCTCCGACGGCAAGCTCTACAGCCTGGAGCTGACCTCGCCGCTGTTCGCGCCGAATCTGCCGGGCATCACCATCAACACGGTTTCCGGTGACGTCAGCGCCGACGTCGGCACAATCCCGGCCGATCCCGACGCGACCCTCAGCCTGACCGTGTCCGCCCTTGCCACCGACCGCCAGGGCAATCCGGTGATCCCGGGTACGGCCGTGCGATTCGGCCTGATCGACGCACCGGTCGGTGCGCCGGGTACCGCGAACGACAACCAATTCCTGCTGTCGGGCTTGGATGGCAATCCGCTGGAAGGCGGCACCGGCTTCACTGCGCCAAGCGGTCGCTTCACGACCGCCGGTGGCGGTGCCGGTCCGGGCGACGCCCTGATCGTGCTCGGCAAGGCGGTGCAGGGCAACGCCGATCTCGAGAGCGCAGTCACCGTTCAACGTGTCAACAGTGCCACCAGCCTGACCGTGTCGCCGTCGTTCAACCTCAACAACACGACCGGTACGAGTGTCGACGCGGGTCCGGTGCTGCCTTACCTGATCGGTCGTGCGCAGCATGGCAACGTCACCGCCAGCGCAACCACCAATGCAGCCGGCGTCGCCCACGGCAAGATCAACTACACCGTGAACACGGTCGGCAACGTGGCCGCCGTCTGGGTGCAGGGCGACGGCGTGGACCGTGTCAGCGGCGGCGCGCGTCGCGTTACCGACGCCGGCATCATGGGCTATCCGGGTGTCGCGCCGGCGTCGATCGTGGCATTCCCCAATCCACTGCTCGGCAACACGACCCAGACGGTCACCGTATGTGTGGAGGACGCGCTAGGCATTCCCTTGCGTGGCGTGCAGATCGGATTCAAGTTCACCCTGTCGACCGGCACCGGTTCGATTGACGGTAGCGCGGGCGCCGGCGTCTTCGCCCAGCTCACCGGGACTGATGGCTGCGCGGTAGGGAACGTCGTCACATCCGGTCTTCCGGTAACGCCGGCTACAGGCAACAGCGGTCAGGTGGTCTTCACGGGTGCTGGCGCGACCAGCAATCCGGTCGACTTCGTGGTCCAGGTCGCTTCGCTGCAGGCAAGTCCGAATGCCGTCCCGGTCAATTGCACCGGCACCCAGACCACGCTGATTGCGATCAAGGCGCTCGGTATCGACGGCGCCGCGATGCCTGGCGTCAATGTCACTGCGGCGTGCTCGGCTTCCGGCGGGGCCACCTTGACGCCGAATCCGAGCAGTGCCAAGACGGATGGCAGCGGTATCGCTGCGATTGCGGTGGCCGCGGCCAACTTCGTGGATGGCAGCACCACGCCTCCGAAGTATGCCGAGGGCCAGTGCACGTTCACATCCGAGGGGGGTGTCTCGCGGAGCGTGACGGTGAAGTTCTTTGGGGCCGCCGCGAGCCCGGCGCCCGCTTGCGTTCAGTAGTCGCGCCACAACGAGGCTGGCAGAAGGGGCCGCATTGATGCGGCCCCTTCTCTTTTTGCGGTCGGCGGGGCGCACCCGTTGGTCGAGTGGTCGCCGCGGAGCTCCGGGCGATTCGATACAAGCCTTGGTCAGTCCGGCCGACTACATGAGTTCCCCTCCTGTCACTCGTGAACCGCGGTGTGGCAGAGCCGGGGCCTGCGGTTGCGTGGGAAGGCCTCGTGGACCGAAGGCGGCTGGTCTGGCCTGTGCAGGTTCGCGGCCGATCTCGTCCCGTCACCTGCGATTTGTCATCGGGCCTAGGGCCTCGTCCCGCGCGGTCAGGGGCTCGCGACACAGCGTCCTGACACAGTTCGGCAGTTGGCCCATCCTCGCCCAGCGCTTACCATCGGCCGTCCACCTTTCCGTTGGGAGAACCCGATGAAGCCCGTCCTTGCCGTGGCCCTGGCCGCCCTGCTGCCGGTCGCGGCGTTCGCTGCGCCACACCCGTTCGATGTGCACGACCTGGTCAACATGGACCGCGTCAGCGATCCGCTGCTGTCGCCGGACGGCAAGAGCGTGCTGTTCCAGGTGCGCCAGACCGACTACGCGGCGAACAAGGGCAAGAACGGCATCTGGCGCGTCGGCGTCGACGGCGGCACGCCGGTGCGGCTGACCGATGCCGGCCTCAACGCGACCAGCGCGCGCTGGTCGGCCGATGGCGCCAGCGTCTACTTCCTCGCGCCGCACGACGGCACCAGCCAGCTCTGGCGCATCGATGCGAGGGGCGGCGCGGCGCAGCCGCTGACCACGCTCGCGCTCGACGTCGGCAGCTTCAAGCTGTCGCCGGACGGCCAGCACGTGCTGCTGTCGGTCGAGGTGTTCCCCGACTGCGCGAGCGAGGCCGACGTGGTCGGCTGTACCAAGCAGAAGCTCGACGCACGCAAGGCCGACAAGGCCAGCGGCACGGTCTATGACAAGATCTTCGTGCGCCACTGGGACACCTGGGCCGACGGCCGCCGCTCGCAGCTGTTCATCGCCGACCTCGGCGGCGACGGCACGCCGGGCAAGCTGCACCTGCTGTCCCAGGGCATCGACGGCGACGTGCCGTCCAAGCCGTTCGGCGACGACAGCGAGTACGCGTTCTCGCCCGACGGCAAGAGCGTCTATTTCAACGTGCGCATCGCCGGCAAGACCGAGCCGTGGTCGACCAACTTCGACATCTACACGGTGCCCGCGCACGGCCCGTACGCGCCGAAGAACCTGACCGCCGACAACCCGGCCTGGGACGGCTACCCGCTGCCCTCGCGCGACGGCAAGACGCTGTACTGGCTCGCGATGAAGCGCCCCGGCTTCGAGGCCGACCGCTTCGGCATCATGGCGCTCGACCTCGCGACCGGCGCCAAGCGCGAGGTCGATGCGGCATGGGATCGTTCGGCGTCGCCGCTGAAGGAATCGGCCGACGGCAAGGCGCTGTACACGACCACCGACGATTGGGGCGACCACGCGCTGTTCGCGGTTGACGTCGCCAGCGGCAAGCCGACCAAGCTGGTCGCCGACGGCACGGTGACGGGCTTCGACGCCGGCAAGCACGGCCTGGTCGTCGCGCGCCAGGACTTCAAGCACCCGACCGACCTTTACCGCGCCGACGCGCGCGGCAAGGGCCTGAAGCAACTGACCCGCTTCAACGCCGAGCGCCTGAAGGACATCGCGTTCGGCGACGCCGAGTTCTTCACGTTCAAGGGCCACGGCGGCGACACCGTGCAGGGCTACGTGGTCAAACCGGTCGGCTACAAGAAGGGCGAGAAGTACCCGGTCGCGTTCCTCGTGCACGGCGGCCCGCAGGGCGCGATGACCAACGACTTCCACTACCGCTGGAACCCGCAGACCTACGCCGGCCAGGGCTTCGCGGTCGTCACGATCAACTTCCACGGCTCGACCGGCTACGGCCAGGCGTTCACCGACGCGATTTCCGGCGACTGGGGCGGCGCGCCGCTGGAGGACCTGAAGCTCGGCTGGGCCGCGGCGCAGGACAAGTACGCGTTCCTCGACGGCAACCGCGCCTGCGCGCTCGGCGCCTCGTACGGCGGCTTCATGATGTACTGGATGGCCGGCGTGTGGAACGAGCCGTGGAAGTGCATCGTCGCGCACGACGGCGTGTTCGACGCGCGCATGATGAGCTATTCGACCGAAGAGCTGTGGTTCGACGAGTGGGAGCACAAGGGCAAGACCCAGTACGAGGACCCGGCCGCTTACGAGAAGTTCAACCCGGTCAACCACGTCAAGGACTGGCGCGTACCGCTGCTGGTCGTGCACGGCGACCTCGACTACCGCATCCCGTCCGAGCAGGGTATCGCCGCGTTCACCGCGCTGCAGCGCCGTGGCATCCCGAGCCAGTTCCTGCACTTCCCGGACGAGAACCATTGGGTGCTCAAGCCGCACAACAGCGTGCAGTGGCACGACACGGTCAATGCCTGGTTGAAGCAGTGGACCGCGGCGGGCGCGAAGTGAGTTGAGCGGCGACGTAGCAGGCACATCGCCGCGCTCGTCCACAGCAGGTTTATTAGGCAACGGCGATCAAGTGCCGAAAATCGCTGGGGCGCAGGACTGACGTCAAGCTTCGCTCAAGCCCCTCTCCCTTCGGGAGAGGGGTCGGGGAGAGGGTTCGGTCAAAGCCTTGAACCTCAATTCATGCAGACTTTCGCGTCGCCCGCACCCTCATCCGGCGCTTCGCGCCACCTTCTCCCGGAGGGAGAAGGAAAGCGTCGCGAGACGCTACGTCAACCCGGCCGTCTCATCGGATTGAATGCCGTGGTATGAATCAGGTCGCCGCGGCGGCGCGATGCCGCCGCGCCAGCTCGCCGACGACGTCGGCCAGCGTCAGGCCGCTGCCGCGCAGCAGCACGAGCAGGTGGAACACGAGATCGGCCGCTTCGCCGCGCAGGCCGTCGAGATCGCCGGTCGCGGCGGCGAGCGCGGTCTCGACGCCTTCCTCGCCGACCTTTTGCGCACGCCGCGCCGGAGTGCCGGCGAGCAGTTTCGCGACGTAGCTGGACGAAGGATCCGCACCGGCGCGCGCGGCGATCAGCGCTTCCAGTTCGTTGAGCCACGGGTGCGCCGGCGCGTCGCCGTCGAAGCAGCTCGGCGTGCCGCGGTGGCAGGTCGGACCGTGCGGCACGGCCTGCGCGAGCAGCGCGTCGCGGTCGCAGTCGGCGGCGAGCGAGACCAGCGCGAGCACATGGCCTGAGCTTTCGCCCTTGCGCCAGATGCGCTGCTTCGAGCGCGACCAGAAATGCACCTCGCGCGTGGCCAGCGTGCGCTCGAGCGCGCCGCGGTCGGTGTAGCCGAGCATCAGCACGCGGCCGTCGTGCGCGTGCTGCACGATCAGCGGCACGAGGCCGTCGCCCTTGCTCCAGTCCAGTGTGTCGAGCAGCGCATCGGTCATGGCCGCACCACGATGCCGCGTGCGGCGAGGAAGCGCTTGAGCTCGGGCAGGCGGATCTCGCCGGAATGGAACACGCTGGCGGCGAGCGCGGCGTCGACGCCGCAGCGCTCGAACACCTCGGCGAAGTGCGCCGGCGTGCCGGCGCCGCCGGAGGCGACCAGCGGCAGCGTCGTTGCGGCGCGCACCGCGGCCAGCTGCGCCAGCGCGTAGCCGCCGCGCACGCCGTCGCTGCGGATCGCGTTCAGCACGATCTCGCCGGCGCCACGGTCGGCGACCTCACGCACCCAGCCGAGCAGGTCGCGGCCGCTGTCGCTGGCCGCGTCCGGCTTGCCGCTGTTGGCGACCACGCGCCAGCTGCCGTGATCGTCCGCTTGCGCGTCGACGTCGACGCCGATCACGACGCACTGGCTGCCGAAGCGCGCGGCGAGCTCGTCGACGAGCGCCGGGCGCGCCAGCGCCGGGCTGTTCACCGAGACCTTGTCGGCGCCGGCCGCCAGCACCGCCTCGGCGTCGGCGACCGAACGGATGCCGCCGGCGACGCAGAACGGGATGTCGAGCTCGCGTGCGACGCGCTCGACCCAGGCGGTGTCGACGCGACGCCCCTCGGGGCTGGCGGTGATGTCGTAGAACACCAGTTCGTCGGCGCCGTCCGCGGCGTAGCGGCGGGCCAGCTCGACGATGTCGCCGACCACGCGGTGGTCGCGGAAACGCACCCCCTTGACGACGACGCCGTCGGCGACGTCGAGGCAGGGAATCAGGCGGCGCGCGAGCATGGGCGGACCTCGTAGGCTGGACGCGCGACGCGCGGCCGGCAGCTCGGTGGGGTGGGGATGGCCGGCCGACCTGCGGTCGTCCAGCCTACGGGGGCGCTGCTCATCGAGCCTCCAGCGCAGCGAGGTCCAGCGTGCCGTCGAGCAACGCCGTGCCGGCGACGCAGGCGGCGACGCCGGTCGCGGCGAGCGCGTCGACGTCGGCGCGGTCGCGCACGCCGCCCGAGGCGATCCACGCGAACTGCGGCCAGCGCGCGGCGAGCTCGCGGTACAGCGCGAGGTTCGGGCCGGCCGCCATGCCGTCGTGCGCGATGTCGGTGCTGAGTACGTGGCGCAGGCCGGCGTCGGCGAAGCGGTCGAGCAGGGCGGTGACGTCGGCGTCGCTGTCGGCCTGCCAGGCATCGAGCGCCGGGCGCCAGCGGCCGTCGCCGGCGCGGCGCAGGTCGAGCGCGAGGCACAGCGCGTCGGCGCCGAACGCGCGCAGCCAGTCGACGAACGTGTCCGGCGCGCGCACCGCGACGCTGCCGACGACGACGCGCGCGACGCCGGCCGCGCGCAGCGATTCGACGTCGGCAGCCGTGCGCACGCCGCCGCCGGCATGCAGCCGCGCGCCGGCCGCGGCGATGCGCGCGAGCACGGCGAGCTGTTGCGGCTGGCCGGCGCGCGCGCCGTCGAGGTCGACCACGTGCAGCCAGTCGGCGCCGGCGCCGGCGTAGCGCGCGGCGAGCACGGCGGGATCGTGGTCGAACGTGCGCGTCTGCGCGAAGTCGCCTTGCTTGAGGCGCACGACGTGGCCGGCGCGCAGGTCGATGGCGGGAATGATCTTCATGTCAGGGCGAAGAAGTTGCGCAGCAGGCGGCGTCCGGCCGCCGCGGATTTCTCGGGGTGGAACTGCACGCCGTGCACGTTGCCGCGCGCGACCGCGGCGGCGAACGGCCGGCCGTGCTCGGCCAGCGCGATCGCGTGCGCGCCGCTCGCGGCGGCGTAGCCGTGCACGAAGTAGAACCAGTCGTCGCCGTCGAGGCCATCGAACAGCGCATGCGCCGGCTGGCGCAGCGTGATGCGGTTCCAGCCCATGTGCGGCCAGCTCGGCGCCGCCGGCAGCCGGTGCACAGCGCCGGGCAGCAGGCCGAGGCAGCGCGTCACCGCAGGCGCCGCGTCGGCGCCGGCCGGCGCCTGCGCCGGTGCCTCCTCCGACGCCTCGAACAGCAGCTGCATGCCGAGGCAGATGCCGAGCAGCGGCTGCGTCAGCGCGGCCAGCACGCAGTCGAGGCCGCTGTCGCGCAGCGCCTGCATCGCCTGCGCGGCGGCGCCGACGCCGGGCAGGATCACGTGCGTGGCCGCTTTGATCCGCGCCGGATCGGCGCTGACCGCGGCGTCGACGCCGATGCGCCGGCAAGCCTGCTGCAGCGAGCCGAAGTTCGCGCCGCCGGCGGCGACGATGATGGCCTGCACGCTCATGCCAGCGTCCCCTTGCTGCTCGGCACCGTGCCGCCGTCGCGCCGGATCGCCTGGCGCAGCGCGCGGCCGACCGCCTTGAAGCAGGCCTCGACCATGTGGTGCGCGTTGTCGCCGCGCACGCTCAGGTGCAGCGTCGCGCCGAGCGCGTCGGCGAGGCTGCGGAAGAAGTGCGGCACCAGCTCGCTCGGCAGCGCGCCGACCTGCTCGCGCGGGAACGCGCCGTCGAACACGAAGTAGGCGCGGCCGGACAGGTCCAGCGCGACCTGCGCGAGGCTCTCGTCCATCGGCAGCACGAAGCCGTAGCGGCCGATGCCGCGGCGCTCGCCGAGCGCGCGGCGCAGCGCCTCGCCGAGCGCGAGCGCGCAGTCCTCGACGGTGTGGTGCTCGTCGACGTGCAGGTCGCCGTCGCAGCGCAGCGCCAGCGCGAAGCCGCCGTGCACGCCAAGCTGCTCGATCATGTGGTCGAGGAAGCCGAGGCCGGTCGCGACGCGCGGGCGCGCGCCGTCGTCGAGGTCGACCTCGACCTCGATGCGCGTCTCGCGCGTGGCGCGCTGCACGCGCGCGCGGCGCGGCGCATCGAGCAGGCCGCGCGCGATCGCGGCCCAGTCGCCGTCGGCGCCGATGCGCAGGCCGCGGATGCCGATGTTGCGCGCGAATTCGAGATCGGTTTCGCGGTCGCCGATCACTGCGCTGCGCTCGCGGTCGAGCGCGCCGGGGCCGAGGTAGTGGCGCACCAGGCCGACGCCGGGCTTGCGCGTGGGTGCGTGGTCGGCCGGCAGGCTCGGGTCGATCAGCACCTCGCGGAAGCCGATGCCCTCGCCGGCGAGGATCTCCAGCAGCAGGCGCTGCGGGCCAACGAAGTCGGCTTCCGGGAAGCTCGCGGTGCCGAGGCCGTCCTGGTTGCTGACCATGACCAGCTCGTAGCCGGCCTCGACCAACCGGCGCAGCGCGCCGATCGCACCGGGCACGAGGCGGAACTTCTCGTAGGCGTCGATCTGCTGGTCGGCCGGTTCCTCGATCAGCGTGCCGTCGCGGTCGACGAACAGGATCTTCGGCGCGCCGCTCATGGCGTGGTCTCCGTCGTCGCCGGCTCAGCGAGCGCGGCGAGCAGTGCATCGTTCTGCGCCGGCGTGCCGAGCGTGATGCGCAGGCAGTTCGCCAGGCCCGGCTGCGCCGAGACATCGCGCACGAGGATGCCGGCCGCGAGCAGGCCTTCGAACGCCGCGCGCACGTCGGCGAAGCGCACGAGCAGGAAATTCGCCGCCGACGGCCATATCGTCTCGACCCTCGGCGAGTCCGCCAGCGCCGCGGCGACGCGCGCGCGTTCGGCCACCAGCGTGGCGATGCGCGCCTGCGTGCGTGCCAGCGCGGCCGGCGCGAGCGCGGCCAGCGCGGCCTCGACGCTCGGCGTCGGCAGCGGGTACGGCGCGGCGATGCGGCCGATCAGGTCGACGATCTCCGCGCGTGCGAGCAGCGCGCCGACGCGCGCGCCGGCCAGCGCGTGCGCCTTCGACAGCGTGCGCAGCACCGCGACGTTGTCGTGCGTGGCGAGCAGCGCGCTCGCGCTGGCCTCATCGGCGAACTCGACATAGGCCTCGTCGACCACCAGCAGCGCGCGCCCGGCCAGGTCGCGCGCGAGCGCGGCCAGCAGGTCGGCGCGGTACGGCGTGCCGGTCGGGTTGTTCGGCGAGCAGACGATCACGAGCTTGGTGGCGTCGTCGACCTGCGCGAGCAGGCGCTGCGGATCGAGCGCGAAGCCGTCGTCGGGCGACAGCGCGAGTGGGCGGAATTCGGCGCCCTGCAGCTGCGCGCCGATGCGGTACATGCCGAAGCTCGGCGCGAGCGCGACGACGTTGTCCTGGCCGGCACGGCAGAACGCGCGCAGTAGCAGGTCGATCGCCTCGTCGCTGCCGCGGCCGAGCCAGAGCTGGCTGGGTTCGACGCCATACAGCGCGGCGAGCCGCTCGCGCAGGACTGCGGGTTGCGGCGCCGGGTAGCGGTTGAGGCCGTCGTCGTCCCACGGGCACTCGTTCGCATCGAGGTGGATCGGCGCGTCGAAGCCGCTGCGGCGCGCCGAGCCATACGGCGCGAACGCGACCAGTTCGGGGCGGGCACGGGCGAGCAGGCTCATGCGTTCACTTCCTCGGCGGCGCCCTCAGCCCTCCCCTTCAAGGGGAGGGTTGGGTGGGGATGGGTTTCATCACGCGACAGCGCCGCCAGCCGCACGTCGACCGCGCGCGCATGCGCCTCCAGCGCCTCCGCGCGCGCAAGCACGGCCGCGTCGGGACCGATCGCGCGCAGGCCGGTCGGATCGAGCTCCTGCACGTTCACGCGGCGCACGAAGCTGTCGACGCCGACGCCGCCGAACGAGCGCGCGAAGCCGAGCGTCGGCAGCACGTGGTTCGGGCCGGCGCAGTAGTCGCCGACGGTTTCCGGCGACCACGCGCCGAGGAAGATGCTGCCGGCATTGCCGAGCCGCGGCAGCAGCGCGCGCGGCTCGCGCGTGTTGACGATCAGGTGTTCCGGCGCGTAGCGCTCGGACACCTCGACCGCCTCGGCGAGGTCGGCGACGCGGATCAGCCGCGCGTGCGCGAGCGCGGCCTGCGCGATCTCGCGCCGCGGCAGCGCGGTGACCTGCGCCGCGACTTCGCGCACGACCGCGTCGAGCAGCGCCGCGCTCGGGCTGACCAGCAGCACCTGCGAATCGGCGCCGTGCTCGGCCTGCGCGAGCAGGTCGGCGGCGACGAACGCCGGGTCCGCGCTGTCGTCGGCGATCACCAGCACCTCGGACGGACCGGCCGGCATGTCGATCGCGGCGCCGTCGGGATCGGCCGCGACCTCGAGCTTGGCGGCGGTGACCCAGGCGTTGCCGGGGCCGAACAGCTTGTCGCAGCGCGGCACCGTGGCGGTGCCGTAGGCGAGCGCGGCGATCGCCTGCGCGCCGCCGAGCTTGAGCACGCGCGTGATGCCGCACAGCCGCGCGGCGACCAGGATCGCCGGATCGGCGCGGCCGTCCGCGCGCGGCGGCGTCGCCAGCACGATCTCGCGGCAGCCGGCCAGGCGCGCCGGCACGCCGAGCATCCACACCGTCGACGGCAGCGGCGCGCTGCCGGCCGGCGCGTACAGGCCGACGCGGTCGATCGGGCGGATCAGCTGCTCGCAGCGCACGCCCGGCGCGGTGTCGACGCGCAGCGCGGCCGGCACCTGCGCGGCGTGGAATGCTTCGACGCGTGCGATCGCGCGCGCCATCGCGGCGCGCACGCCGGCGTCGAGCGCGGCCTCGGCGGCGGCGAACTCGTCCGCTCCGACCTCGAACGCGGCCAGCTCGCAGCCATCGAGGCGCGCGGTCAGCTCGCGCAGCGCGGCATCGCCGCGCGCGCGCACGTCGGCGAGGATCGCGCGCACCGCGGCGAGCTGCGCCTCGTCGCGCAGCGGCCGTGGCCGGCTCAGCGCATCGATGCGTTGGCAGTCGTCGAGCAACGACCAGTCGAGGATGTCCAGTTTCATCGTCGTCACGCCAGCCTGCGCTCCAGGTTCAGCACCAGCAGCCGGCGCGCGTCGCGCAGCGGCTGCGGCGAGTTCAATGCATTAATGCGTTGGTATGTGTCGCGAAGCGAACGGTCGGGGATGTCGCGTTTCATCGTCGTCACGCCAGCATGCGTTCCACGTTCAGCACCATCAGCCCGTGCGCGCCGAGGCGCTTGAGCTCTTCCAGGTGCTGCCAGTCCAGCGCGGTGGTGCACAGCGCCTGCATCGCGACGTCCTCGGGGCGGCCGTCGAGGCTGAGTACGCTCGGCACGTCGCGCGCCGGCAGCAGCTGCGTGATCGCCGGCAATGCCGAGCGCGGTGCCTGCAGCATCAGCAGACGCACGCCGTCGCCGGACAGCGCGCCGCCGATGCGCGCGCGCAGGCGCTCGATCTGCGCGGTGGTGGCAGCGGTCTGCGCACGCGGGCTGACCGCGAGCACCGCCTCGCTGCGCATCACGGTGACCAGCTCGTGCAGCTGGTTCGCCGCCAGCGTCGCGCCGCTCGAGACGAGGTCGCAGATCGCGTGCGCCTTGCCCAGGCGCGGCGCGATCTCGACCGAGCCGTTCAGCACGACGATCTCGGCGGTGATGCCCTGCTGGCGCAGCCAGTCGGCCAGCAACGCCGGGTACGAGGTCGCGATGCGCAGGCCGGCCAGGTCCGACACCGCCGTGATCGCGCTGCCGTCCGGCACCGCGATCGCGAGGCGGCAGCCGCCGAAACCGAGTGCGCGCACCTCGGCCGGCGCCGGCTGTTCCGGCGCGGCCAGGCGCTGCTCGTCGAGCACGTTGCGGCCGACGATGCCGAGTTCGCAGCTGCCCTCGACGAGCAGGCCGGGGATGTCGTCGTCGCGCACCAGCAGCACGTCGACCGGCAGGTTCTCGCCGTACAGGAACAGGCGGTCGCGGCTGGCGCGGAACACCAGGCCGGCGCGGCGCAGCAGATCGAGCGAGACCTCGGAGAGGCGGCCGGATTTCTGCACGGCGATGCGCAGGCGGTCGCGGTTTTCGTTCATGGCGTACTCCGCGCGGTCTTGGCCGCCGCGCGCGGCTTCTTCAGGCGGGCGGCCGCCAGCGCATAGCCGCCGGCGCCCTGTTCGAGGCTGCGGGCGACGCGCCCGATCGTGGTGATGCTGACCGCGGTGGCGGCGTGGATCTGCCAGTACGGCAGGCCTTCGAGCAGGTGCGGCACCACGCTCCAGCGGTCGCGCATCGATTCGCGCTCGGCCGGCGTGCACAGGTCGTCGAGGAACGCGCGTACCTCCTCGACGCTGCGCAGCGTCAGCAGCGCCTCGCACAGCGAGCGCTCGGCGCGTTCGGAGTCGACCTTCGGTTCGATCTGGCGGCGTTTCATCGCGGTAATGTATTAGCGCGTTAATACGTTGGGCGCGCAGCATAGGGGTGTTGTTGCGTCGCGTCAAGCGGGTGGGGCGAGGTATCGGGGTCCGGTGCCGGCACGAGCGAGTCGCGCGGTACCGGCCTCGCGGACGCGGTCCGGCGTTCGCCCGCAGCCGGCGTGGCGGTGGGACGGACGACGGATTTTTCCGCAGGAGTGGCTTCAGCCGCGATGCGGTGGGCGCCTGCTCGACACCATCCCCACGCAACCCTCCTCTTGAAGGGGACGGCTCGAGCATCGCGGCTTCCGCCGCTCCCACCGGGGGCCAGGCTTGTGTGCGCCGCGCCGGGCCTGTTTGCCGGCAGCGCGCGCAGCGGCTGGGCGCGGTTAGTCGAGGTCGGCGCCGAGCGCGGCGCGCGCGGGTTCGGCCAGTGTCGTGGTGGCTTGGTAGTGCGGGTGCTCGACCGCGAGGTGGATCGCGGCGTCGGCGCGCCAGGCGGCGATCATCGCCGGTGTCAGCTCGAAGCGCAGGAAGTGCACGGCGGAGGTCTTGCTGTCTGTGCTGCGTTCGAGATCCTCGTCGGCGATCGCTAGCACGGCGGGAAGGTCGCCGACCGTGAGCGCGATGCGGTCCTCGATGCCGCGCAGGCGTTCGAGTTCGCGTCGGCGCTGCTCGACGTCGTCGTATTCGATCAGCAGCGTCGCCTTGAGGTTGTGGCCGTCCGGGATCAGCGGATTGTAGGCGTCGAGCTCGTCGGCGATCGCGTCGGGTTCGAAGATGCGCTCGATGCGCAGCATCTCCTGCACCTGGTACTGCACGGTCAGGCGGTCCTCGAACAGCAGCGTCAGGTGTGCGCCGAGGTGCACGGTGCGCGGCTGCTTGTGCGCGAGCACGCGGCGGCGGAACGCGGCGCGCTCGCGCGCGTAGTCTTCGAGCTTCCACAGGTCGGCGTGGGTGAGTTTGTTCATTGCAGAGGGCACTGGGGCGAGAAACGAGGAACCAGGAGTGAGAAAAGAGGAACGAGGGCCGTCGACTTTCCAGCCCTCGGCCCGCTAGATCCCGTACGCCTGCCGTAGCAGGCTGATCGGGCTTTCCGCCGGCGGCTGGTCGCCGAGGCCGTGGGCGAGGTGCGCGCCGGCCATCGGGCAGTCGCTGGCGAAGTGGTCCGGCGCGGCCTGCGTGATGCGCGCCTCGACCGGTTGCGCGATCTTGCGCGAGATCGGGTAGGTCGCGCGCTTGACGCCGTAGGTGCCGTCGTGGCCGGAGCAGCGCTCGATCGCGGTGACCTGCGTGCCGGGCACGAGCGCGAGCACGTCGCGCGTCTTCGGACCGATGTTCTGTACGCGCTGGTGGCACGCCACGTGCCAGGCGACCTTGCCGAGCGCACTCGGAAATTCGGTCTTGAGCAGCCCGGCCTGGTGGCGCTGCCACAGGTACTCGAACGGGTCGAAGAAGTGGCGCTTGACCAGCAGCACGTCCTCGTCGTCGGGGAACATCAGCGGCAGTTCCTGCTTGAACATCAGCACGCACGACGGGATCGCCGCGGTCAGGTCCCAGCCGTCGCGCACCGCGGCGGCGAGCACGGGGATGTTGGCGGCCTTGTACTTCGCGACGCTGTCGAGGTCGCCGAGTTCGAGCTTGGGCATGCCGCAGCACGCCTCGCGCTCGACCAGCTTGACCGCGATACCGTTGTGGCGCAGCACCGCGGCGAGGTCCTCGACCGCCTGCGGCTGCGAGACGTTGCAGTAGCAGGTCGTGAACAGCGCGACCTTGCCGCGCGTGCGGCCGGCCGGCTGCGCGGCGACGCCGCTGCCGTCGAGATGTTTCAGGCGGCGCCGCGCGGTGTCGGCGTGGTAGGTCGGCAGGCGCGCGTCCGGGTGCACGCCGAGCGCCTTGTCGAGCAGCGCGCGCGTCGGCTTGGCGCGGTTGGCCGCGTTGACGATCGGCGCGACGAGCGGGATCGAGGCGAGCGTGCCGACCGCGGTCGTGCTGGACAGGATCTTCGCCGCGAGTTTCGTTTCACCGCGTTTGTGCCGTGCCGCCTTGGCGCGCAGCATCAGGTGTGGGAAGTCGACGTTCCATGGATGCGGCGGCACGTACGGGCACTTGGTCTGGTAGCACAGGTCGCACAGGTAGCACTGGTCGACGACCTTGGCGTAGTCGGCCTTGGCGACGCCATCGACCTCCATCGTCGGCGACTCGTCGACGAGGTCGAACAGGGTCGGGAACGCCTGGCACAGGCTGACGCAGCGGCGGCAGCCGTGGCAGATGTCGAACACGCGTTCGAGCTCGGCATCGAGTGCGGCCTGGTCGTAGAACGCCGGGTTCTTCCAGTCCAGCGGGTGGCGCGTCGGCGCTTCGAGGCTGCCTTCGCGCGGCGAGCGGTCTTCGGCCATCGTTCGCTCCTCACCGCCGGCAGCCGGGCTGCCGGCGCGTGGCACATGAGCGGCGCAGGCGCAACACGAGTCGCGCCTGCGGCGCTCCTACAGGGCCTTCACACGCGGCGGCTCAGCCGCCGATTTCGCCGAGCGCCTTGGTGAAGCGGTTCGCGTGCGAGCGCTCGGCCTTGGCCAACGTCTCGAACCAGTCGGCGATCTCGGCGAAGCCTTCCTCGCGCGCGGCCTTGGCCATGCCCGGATACATGTCGGTGTATTCGTGCGTCTCGCCGGCGATCGCGCTCTTGAGGTTGGCGACGGTGTCGCCGAACGGCAGGCCGGTGGCCGGGTCGCCGACCGCCTCGAGGTACTCGAGGTGGCCGTGCGCGTGGCCGGTCTCGCCCTCGGCGGTCGAGCGGAACACGGCGGAGACGTCGTTGTGGCCCTCGACGTCGGCCTTCTGCGCGAAATACAGGTAGCGGCGGTTCGCCATGGACTCGCCGGCGAACGCGTCCTTGAGGTTCTTCTCGGTGCGGCTGCCTTTCAGGTTGCTCATGATCCACCTCGTCGGAGAAGTCCATGAACTGAACTGCACGGCGCCGGTCCGATGGCGCGCCATCGGACCGTAGCACCGTCCCGGCCGGCAGGGAAATCGAGCGTGACGATCGCAGCGATCGAGCCGCCCTATCGCCTCTCAGCGGTGCAGGTGGCCGCTCGCCTCGGGCTGGTAGCTGATCGCGGCGATGCGCAGCACGAGCTCGCGCCCGCCCGGCATCGGCCACTGGATCTTCTGGCCGACGCGCAGGCCGAGGATCGCGCTGCCGACCGGCGCGAGCACCGACACCTTGCCCGGGTCGCCGTCGGCATCGCGCGGGTAGACCAGGGTCAGCTGGTACTGCTCGCCGCTGGCCTCGTCGACGACGCTGGCGGTCGAGTTCATCGTCACGACGTCGGCCGGCACCTGCTCCGGATCGACGATGGTGGCGCGCTCGAGTTCGGCGCGCAGCGCCGACAGGGCCGGCACGTTGCGATAGGCCGGCATGTCCAGCAGCGCGTCGATGCGCTCGAGGTCGAGGCTGGAAACAACGATGGGGGGGACTGCAGTCATGCAACGCTCCGTGCGAAATCGATCGCGGGTCCAGGGATGTTGGGAGGCAGGCCGCCCATCCCGGGTGCAAAACGCGGCAAAGAACGACGGCGGCGCGCTCATGGCGAGCAGCGTCGTACCGCGCCATGGCGCACCGGGGTTGTCTGACGGTACCTGTCGGGACAGACGTTAGCCCATCGTGGGCGCTTTCTCAAACCCGCGCGGCCGGCGCCGGGTCGCCGCCACCGGCACGCGGCGCGGGTACTTCGAGCAGCGCGTGCGGCAGTTCCTTGAACACGCCGGCCAGGTGCTTGAGGAACGGTGCGATCGCCGAGCTCTTGCGCCACACCATCGCGATGCGCCGGCTCGGCGCATGGCCGCGGAATGGCAGCAGGTGGATGTCGGCCGACGGCGCGACCGGCGGCTTGACCGCCAGCGCCGGCAGCAGCGTGATGCCGACGCCGGCCGCGACCATCTGTCGCAGCGTCTCCAGGCTGGTCGCGCGGAAGCCGCCGCGCTCGCCGGCGCCGGAAAGCTGGCACACCTCCAGCGCCTGGTCGCGCAGGCAGTGACCGTCCTCCAGCAGCAGCAGGTTCTGCTCGGCGAGGTCGGCGAGCTTGAGGCTCGCATGCGCCGCCAGCGGATGGCCCTCCGGCACCGCCAGCACGAACGATTCCTCGAACAGGAATTCCTGCTGCAGCTGCTCGTCGTGGATCGGCAGCGCAAGGATGCCGGCATCGAGGCGGCCCTCGCGCAGCTGCTTCAGCACGACCTCGGTCTTCTCCTCGGTCAGCAGCAGCTCCAGGCGTGGAAAGCGCGCGCGGATCGCCGGGATCACGTGCGGCAGCAGGTAGGGACCGAGCGTCGGGAAGATGCCCAGGCGCACCGTGCCGGACTCCGGATCGCGCGTGCGCCGCGCGATCGCGCGGATCTGCTCGACCTCGTTCAGCACGTCGCGCGCGCGCTGCGCGATCTCGCGCCCGACCTCGGTCAGCAGCACCTTGCGTGGCGCGCGCTCGACCAGCGCGACGCCGAGTTCCTCCTCGAGCTTCTTGATCTGCGTCGACAGCGTCGGCTGGCTGACGAAGCTCGCCGACGCGGCGCGGCCGAAGTGCTTGTGCTCGGCGAGGGCGACCAGATAACGGAGGTCACGCAGGTTCATGACGATGATTGAAGCACCCTATCGCATGCATATCAATAATCGATTTAAACGATAGCTCACCATCCGCTATCGTGCGTATGCATTCGCGGGCTGGATGCCGAGATCCAACCCGCGATTCACCATGGTACGGGCGGCCCGCAGCCGCCCACCGTTCTGGCGGCGCCGTTATCTCCCTCTCCCGGGCGGTGCCGCCCGGGCGACGACTTCCCCGCGGTCGTCGCCCACCTCTTGGCGACCCCGGCCCGCGTGGCCGGGGTCCCTTTCGGGACGCGCCCGCACGCCGATTCCGTGCGAGCGATCCCGCTGCAAAGGCGCCGGGCGCCCGGCAGATCGCGATCGTCGCGCCAGTAACGCCGACCAAGGCGAGCGCGGCGCGCTGGTCACGCGCCGCGCGGTCGGCATAATGGCCCGATGCCAACACGCCTCGCCGCGATCCACGTCTACCCGATCAAGTCCTGCGCACCGCTGGCGCCGACGCAGGCGCAGGTCGAGCCGCGCGGCCTCGCCGGCGACCGCCGCTGGATGATCGTCGATGCCGGCGGCCGCTTCATCACCGGCCGCCAGCAGCCGCGCCTGACCCTGATCCGCGCAAATCCCGACGGCGAGGCGCTCGTGCTCGATGCGCCCGGCATGGCGCCGCTGCGCCTCGTGCCGCCGGCCGGCGGCGCGCGCCTGGCCAGCACGGTCTGGGACAGCACCGTGCCGGCACTGCCGGCCGACGACGCGGCCGCTGCCTGGATCAGCGCCTACCTCGGCCAGCCTGCGCGCTTCGTGTTCATGGACGCGGCCTGCGTGCGCCCGGTCGATCCGCGCTACGGCGCCGCCAGCGACGAGGTCAGCTTCGCCGACGGTTATCCGCTGCTGCTGATCTCGCAGGCCGCGCTCGATGCGCTGAACGCGCGCCTCGCCGCGCCGGTGCCGATGCTGCGCTTCCGCCCGAGCCTCGTCGTCGCCGGCAGCGCGCCGCACGCCGAGGACGACTGGAAACGCGTGCGCATCGGCGCGGTCGAATTCGACCTGGTCAAGCCGTGCACGCGCTGCGTGTTCACCACGGTCGACTTCGAGCGCGGCGCGTTCGATCCGTCCGGCGAGCCGCTGCGCACGCTGGCGACCTACCGGCGCACGCCCAAAGGCGTCACGTTCGGGCAGAACCTGATCCCGCGCGGCAGCGGCACGCTGCGCGTCGGCGATGCGGTCGAGGTGCTCGCATGAGCGGCGCGCCAACGTACGACTACGTGATCGTCGGCGCCGGCTCGGCCGGCTGCGTGCTGGCCAACCGGCTCAGCACAAATCCGGCCCAGCGTGTGCTGCTGCTCGAAGCCGGCGGGCGCGACTGGCAGCCGTTCGTGCACATGCCGGCCGGGCTGGCGCGGCTGGCGACGAACCGGCGCCTGAACTGGAACTACCTGACCGAGCCGGAGCCGCAACTCGACGGCCGCCGCCTGTGGTGGCCGCGCGGGCGGCTGCTCGGCGGCTCCAGTTCGATCAACGCGATGATCTACACGCGCGGCGCGCCGGCCGACTACGACGACTGGGCAGCGGCCAGCGGTGATCCACGCTGGGCCTGGGCCAACGTGCTGCCGGTGTTCCGCCGCAGCGAGGCGAACGCCCGCGGCGCGGATGCGTGGCACGGCGCGGACGGTCCGCTCGCGGTCGCCGACCTGCGCCACCACAACGAATTGTCGGCCGCGTTCGTCGACGCCGGCGTCGCGGCCGGGTTTGCGCGCAACGCCGATTTCAACGGCGCGACGCAGGAAGGCTTCGGCCTGTACCAGGTCACGCAGCGCAACGGCGCGCGCTGCTCGAGCGCGGTCGCCTACCTCGATCCGGCGCACACGCGCGCGAACCTGACCGTGCACACGCACGCGCAGGCCACGCGCGTGCTGCTCGACGGCACGCGTGCGGTCGGCATCGAGTACCGCCGCCGCGGCCGCCGCGAGCGCGCCGAGGCCGGCTGCGTGATCCTCGCCGGTGGCGCGATCAACTCGCCGCAGCTGCTGCTGCTGTCGGGCATCGGTCCGGCCGAGCACCTGCGCGCTCACGGCATCGCGCCCGCGCACGCGCTGCCCGGGGTCGGCGCGAACCTGCAGGACCACCTCGACATCTGCACGCTGGCGCACTCGACGCGGCCGATCACCTACGACCGCATCAACGAGGTCGCGGTCGCGCTGCGCTTCCTGCTGCGCCGCGACGGCATCGGCAGCTCGAACATCGCCGAGGCCGGCGGCTTCGTGCGTTCGCGCCATGCGCCCGACGCACGCTGCGACATCCAGTTCCACTTCGTGCCGGCGCTGCTCGACGACCACGGCCGCCATCGCCTCGACGGCTGCGGCTACACCGTGCACGCCTGCGTGCTGCGGCCGAAAAGCCGCGGCACGATCGGCCTGCGTTCGGCCGATCCGCTGGCCGCGCCGGCGATCCACGCGAACTACCTCGGCGATGCCGAGGGCCATGACCTCGCGATGATGGTCGAAGCCGCGCGCCTGTCGCGCGAAGTCCTCGCGCAGGCGCCGTTCGCGCCGTACCGCGGCGCGGAAGTGTTTCCCGGCGCCGACGTGCAGGGCGACGCTGCGCTGGCCGCGTTCATCCGGCGCAAGGCCGAGACGATCTACCACCCGGTCGGCACCTGCCGCATGGGCCACGACGCGATGGCGGTGGTCGACAGCGAACTGCGCGTGCGCGGCCTCGACGGCCTGCGCGTGGTCGACGCGTCGGTGATGCCGACGCTGGTCGGCGGCAACACGAACGCGCCGACGATCATGATTGCCGAGCGCGCGGCGGAGCTCATGCTCGGCGCCTAGGGCGCGCCCAAAGCGCCGGCCGGCCTGCGGCCGTCCAGCCTACGACGTGTCCGCGCAGGCCGGGCGCGCGCAGCGCGACCGGCGCCCGATGAGCGCCGGCCGGTCCGCGGATTCAGCCGACCGCCTGGGTCAGCTCCGGCACCAGCGTGAACAGGTCGCCGACGAGGCCGAAGTCGGCCACTTCGAAGATCGGCGCTTCGGCGTCCTTGTTGATCGCGACGATCGTGCCGGCGTCCTTGATGCCGGTCAGGTGCTGGATCGCGCCGGAAATGCCGACCGCGATGTACAGCTCCGGCGCGATGATCTTGCCGGTCTGGCCGACCTGCAGGTCGCTCGGCACGTAGCCGGCGTCGACCGCCGCGCGCGAGGCGCCGACCGCCGCGCCGAGCTTGTCGGCGAGCGCGTAGATGATCGCGAAGTTGTCGGCCGAGCCGAGCGCGCGGCCGCCGGAGACGACGCGCGCGGCGGCCTGCAGGTCGGGGCGGTCGCTCTTGCCCTGGCTCAGCTCGACGAAGCGCGTGTGCGTCGGCAGCGCGACGTCGAGCGCCAGCGCCTGCACCGGCGCCGCGTTCGCGCCCGTGCCGGCGGCGGCCCACGACGCGGTGCGCACGGTGCCGACCAGCAGCTGGCCGGCCGGCGCCTCGACCGTGACGATCGCGTTGCCGGCGTAGATCGGGCGCTTGAACGTGTGCGCGCCTTCGACCGCCGAGATGTCCGACACCTGTGCCACGCCGAGCAGCGCGGCCGCGCGCGGCAGCATGTCCTTGCCGAACGTGGTCGACGGCGCCAGCAGGTGCGTGTAACCGCCGGCCTTCGCGGCGGCGGCGACCTGCGGCGCGTAGACCGCGGCCAGCGCATGCGCGTTCTCGGCGCGCGCGACGGTCAGCACGTTCGCCACGCCGTCGATTTGCGCGGCCTGCGCGGCGACGCCAGCCGGGTCGGCCGCGAGCACCAGCACGTCGATCGCGCTGGCGCCGATCTGCCGGGCGCAGGTCACGCAGCGCGCGGTGCTGGCATTGAGTTTGCCGTCGAGATGCTCGGCGACGATCAGGATCTTGCTCATCAGATCAACCCCTTCGCTTTCAGCGCGGACACCAGTTCCGCGACGTCCTTGACCATCACGCCCTTGCTGCGCTTCGCCGGCGGCGCGTAGTGCGTGGTCTTCAGGTGGTCGCCCGAGTCGACGCCGAGGCTGGCGAACTCGATCGTCTCGATCGGCTTGGACTTGGCCTTCATGATGTCCGGCAGCTTGATGAAGCGCGGCTCGTTCAGGCGCAGGTCGGTCGTGATCACGGCCGGCAGGTCGACCTCGATCGTCTCCAGGCCGGCGTCGACCTCGCGCGTGACGCGCGCGGCGCGGCCGTTCACCTCGACCTTCGAGGCGAACGTCGCCTGCGGGCGGTCCCACAGCGCGGCCAGCATCTGGCCGGTCTGGTTGCAGTCGTCATCGATCGCCTGCTTGCCGAGCAGCACGATGTCCGGCTGCTCCTTCTCGACCAGCTTCAGCAGCGCGCGCGCCGCGGTCAGCGGCTGGATCGCCTCGCTGGTGACGACGTGGATCGCGCGGTTCGCGCCCATCGCCAGGCCGTTGCGGATGTGCGCCTGCGCATCGGCCGGGCCGATCGTGGCGACGATGACCTCGCTCGCCACGCCCTTCTCGCGCAGCCGCAGCGCTTCCTCGAGCGCGATGTCGTCGAACGGGTTGGCCGACAGCTTGACGCCGTCGGTGACCACGCCGGAACCGTCCGGCTTGACCTGGATGCGCACGTTGTAATCGACGACGCGCTTGTAGCCGACCAGGATTTTCATCGGGTGCTGATCCTCGTTGCGGGGGCCGCGCGGCCGTGGCCGGCCGGCGCAAAGGCCGCGATTTTAGCGGAAACGCGCCGGCCGCGCCGACGCGTGCGGGTTTTCCACAGGGCGCGTGGACAGCCCTGTGGACAAGCTCGGGATCAAGGGGCGCAAACGCCCGCGGGGCGCGCGTGTCAAGCCGGGGTGGCCAGATCTTGACCAGTGGCGCGCGCGAGCACGGCCTGCGCGAAGCGCTGCGCCGAGCCGGGCGCGTGCTCGAAGAACAGCGACGGCTCGGCCAGCTCCAGCTCGAGCAGGCGCGGGGTGCCGTCGGCGTCGTGGATCAGGTCGATGCGGGCGTAGAGGAGGGAGGTGTCGAACGGCAGCGCGCCCAGTGCTTGGGTGGCGAGCGCATGTTCCTGCGGCGTCGGCTCGCGCGGCGTGATCGCCTCGGCCGCGAACAGTTCCGCGGTCGGGCCCTCGCCGCGGCGCAGCAGCGGGCCCTTGCGGATCGCGTGGCTGAAGCGGCCGTCGAAGAAGATCAGCGCGGTCTCGCCGTGCTCGTCGACGCGCTCCAGGTACGGCTGCAGCAGCGCGCTGCGGCCGGCGTCGAGCAGGCGTGCCAGGTGCGCGCGCATCGCCGCGCGCTCGCCGCGCGCGTGCCGCTGCGCATCGCGCGAGCCGGCGCCGATGCACGGCTTGACGACGAATTCGGCGACCGCAGCGTGCTCGGCGAGGAACGCCTCGAGCGCCGCTTCGACGTCCTCGCCCGGCTCGCAGTAGCGGCTCGGCACGACCGCGACGCCGGCGCGCGCGAGTTCGCCGAGGTAGTGCTTGTCGACGTTCCAGCGCACTACGTCGGGCGGGTTCAACACGCGCGTGTGCGCCGAGGCGCGCTCGAGCCAGGCCATGAAGTCGGGGAAGCGCTGCACGTAGTCCCACGGCGAGCGCAGCAGCGCGAGGTCGTAGTGCGACCAGTCCGCCTGCGCGTCGTCCCAGTCGACCAGCGCGACCTCGGCGCCGGCAGCCTGCAGCGCGGCGGCGAGCGGGGCGAGGTCGTCGTCGAGCGGGCGCGCGGCGGCGGTGGTCACGAGCGCGATGCGGGGAGCGGTCATGCGGCGAGCTTCCGGAAAAGGGACTGCGCTTATACGCCGAATCGCCGCCCGGCTGTACCGGCCCCGCACGATCGCCCGCAGGCGCGGCGGCAGGAGCGGGTCATGCCCGCGACGAGGCGCTGGGCCAGCGTGCGGTCCCGCTCGCGCGCATGGCGCGCTCCTGCTCGGGCGTGTACCTCCGCGCAGGGTGACGCAGCCGCTCCTGCGAAGGGAAGGGCGCTGACGCAGTGCGTCCTTGATCCGCATCAGTGCGGCCGCATCCTGCACGCGGCATGCTTGCGCGTCCGCAAGCCCGTTCCGCCGCACGCCATGACGACTCCCGCCCCGCTCGACGAAGCGCAGATCGCGCGCTTGGTCGACCGTTTCTACGACAAGGTCCGCGCCGATCTGGTCCTTGGTGCGGTGTTCAATCCGGTCGTCGAGGACTGGGACGCGCACAAGCGCCTGCTGACCGCGTTCTGGTGCTCGGTCGTGCTGCGCAGTGGCACGTACCAGGGCAATCCGATGGGCAAGCATCGCGGCCATTCCATCCACGGCGGCCATTTCGAGCGCTGGCTCGCGTTGTGGCGCGAGACCACGCACGAGCTGCTCGATGCCGAATCGGCCGCGACGATGTACGCGTATGCGCAGCGCATCGGCCGCGGCCTGCAGCTTGGCCTCGGCCTGGCCGACGCCGGCGCGGCCAGGGCGCTCGGAATCCGGATCATCGGCCAGGGCGCCACCGGCTGAAGAACTCGTATCGCGCAAATGTGGAAACGTGATAGCGTTCACGCTTCCTGTTCCCGTACGCCTCCTTCGAACGACGCGTTCGAGCGGCTTGCGCCGGAACGACCCAAGAGGGGGTTCCCATGCAGCACGGCGCGAAGACGCGACGCCCGTCACGGGCATCGGTGAGGGCTGCAGCCACGTTGATGCTGGCCGCCGTGGTATCGGCCGCGGCCGCATCGCAGGGCGGCAATTACGAGCTGCGCCAGAGCGCGGTGGTGAGCGCCGGCGGCGTAGTTGCTGCCGGCTGCTACACGATGGTTGCCACGATCGGACAGCCTGTCGCCGGCACGGTCGGAGACGGCAAGAAGATCCGCCTGATCTCCGGTTTCGCCGCCTCGGTGGGGCCTACCGGCGATGCCTTGTTCAGAAGCGGATTCGACGTCACCACAGGGGACTGCACACCATGAAACTCGCACGACACGCGCTCGCCATCGCCGTGGGCCTGTATGCCGCCTCGGCTTGGGCGTCCACGCCGGCTCCGACGGCGCCGCAGTTGCCGGACTTCGTTTACCAGGGGCGGCTGGAGCAGGAGGGCTACCCGGCCAATGGCAACTACGACCTGACGTTCTCGCTGTGGGACGCGCCGACTGGCGGCAATCGCGTCGGCAACGTGATCTCCGAGCCGGGATACCCGGTGCAGAACGGCCTGTTCAGCATCAGCCTGGCGTTTCCTGGCGCGTTCACCGGCACGCAGATGTACTTGGAAGTGGCGGTGAACGGCGTGGCGCTGCCGCGCCAGCCGGTCGCTACCGCGCCGGTCGCGCAGCATGCGCTGAACGGTGCCGTCGGCCCGACCGGCGCGACCGGCCCAGCCGGCCCGCAGGGGCCGACCGGAGCGGCCGGCGCCATCGGGGCGCAGGGTCCGACCGGTGCACAAGGCATTCAGGGCGTCACCGGGCCCACCGGCGCCACCGGCGCCACCGGTGCCGCGGGTCCGACCGGTGTCGCGGGCCCGACGGGGGCGACTGGTGCCCAAGGCCCGACTGGCGCGCAGGGCATCCAGGGTATCCAGGGCGTCACCGGCGCGACGGGCGCGACCGGTGCGACCGGCGTGACGGGGCCGGCCGGTCCGCAGGGCATCCAGGGCATTCAGGGCGTCACCGGTGCAACCGGTGTGACCGGCCCGACCGGCGCCACCGGCGCGCAGGGTTCCCAGGGCTCGCAGGGCGTTCAAGGTCCAACCGGCGCTACTGGCACTACTGGTCCGACTGGTCCGACCGGTCCGACCGGTCAGCAGGGCGTGACGGGCGCTCAAGGCCCGGCTGGCGCGACCGGCGCGACCGGCCCGACTGGCGTTACGGGCGCGACCGGCGCCACGGGCTCCCAAGGCGTTCAAGGCCCAACCGGCGCCACGGGTGCGACCGGCCCGGCCGGTCCCGCCGGCGTGACGGGTGCGACCGGTGCCACCGGCGCGACCGGTGCTTCCGGCTCGGCCAAGTTCGTGGCGCGCATCAACGGCACGCTGAGCACGTCGCTGCCGCGTCCGCTGCATGCGACGAACGCCGGCGGCTACGGCGCCAACGTCGACTTCGTGTCGACGCAGGGCTACGTGGTCTCGCTCACCCCGGATGGCCTCGTCGCCGGTATCACCACCGCCTATTACCAGAGCTCCGACTGCTCCGGTCCGGCGATGCTGACCACCGCCTTCGTGCGTCCCGGCGTCATCGCCTCCTCGGGCAATGCGCGCACGATGTATTACGTGCCCAAGACCGGAGCCACGGTGTTGACCGATCCGGTACGCAACAGCCGCTCCACCGGAAGCATCTTCTGCGACAGCACCACGTCGACGCTGACCGGCTCGTACTACGTCACGCCGGTGAACAATCCGGCGGTGACCGGCGTCGACATGATCGTGACGCCGGCGATGGTCGGTATCGACTACGTGCCCTGAGGCGCGTATCGGGCGGGCGGCCACCGGGCCGCCCGCTGCTCGACTACGCGTGCGTCCAACCCGGCAGGTAGCGCGCCTCGGCCAGGTGCGCCATGCGCACCGCCTCGGTCACGCTCGCGCGCAGCGCGCGACGGATGCGTGCCGCGGGAATGCGCGGGCGGAAATGCTCGGCCCACTGGAATTCGGCGAACGGCACCTCGCTCTTGGCGTAACCGCCGGCGCGGCGCACGAGGCCGGCGAGGCTGCGGTGCGGATCGTCGGCCAGGCCGTCGAGTCGGCGCGGCATCGCTTCCCACGCGCAGCGGCGGCCTCGTGCGTCATACGGATGCGCCCAGCTGCGGAACTCGAGCGTGCGCCAGAACGTGGCCGGATCGAGCCAGGACAGGTCGTCCAGCTGCACGACCGCGACCTCGTCGACGCCTTCCTCGATCAGCGCCAGGCCCAGGTGGTGGTGGTCGACGATGTAATGCTCGCCCTGCGGGCCGAGCACGGACGGAAACAGCTGGCGCGCGAGGATGGCCTTGCGTTCCTTGCGCTTGAGCTGCGCCCATTCGGCACGCTTGAGCGCGACCTCCTCGAAGCCGACCGCCATCTGGGTGACGCGCAGCTTCTTCAGCCGCGCCGGTTCGCTGTGGTCCAGCCGGTCGTGCCCGAACATGGCGTGTCCTATGCGGATTGCCGACCCGGGCGCCAGTCTAGCAAACGCACCTCATGCGGCTTTTGTGGCAGCGGCGGCAGCCGCGATGCTTTTGCGGGCTGCGGGCTGAAAGGCATCGCGGCTGACGCCGCTCCCACGGTCGCTATGCGACGTCGTGGGTCCATGCCGCCGCGGCGAACTTGCTCGCGGCGAGCGCCTCGGCGCGCGCGAGTTCGTCCGCGCGCAGTGCGTCCTCGTGCAGGCCGTGCCGGCGCCGGAACGTGTCGACCATGCGCGCGATGATCGCCTCGCGCGACAGGCCGGTCTGGCTGCGCAGCGGATCGACGCGCTTGGCCGCGCTCTGTGTGCCCTTGTCGGACAGCTTCTCGCGGCCGATGCGCAGCACCTCGAGCATCTTCGCCGCGTCGATGTCGTAGGCCATCGTGACGTGGTGCAGCACCGCCTTGCCGCGGCGCGCCTGCGCCGCGCCGGCGATCTTGCCGCTGGCCGAAACGATGTCGTTGAGCGGCTGGTACCAGGCCTCGATGCCGAGCTCGCGCAGCGCCTCGATCACCCACGCGTCCATCTGCGCGTACGACTCCTGGAACGACAGGCCCTCGACCAGCGACAGCGGCGCGCAGATCGAATAGGTGATCGTGTTGCCCGGCTCGATGAACATCGCGCCGCCGCCGCTGATGCGCCGCACGACCTCGATGCCATGCGCCGCGGCGCGTTCGCGGTCGACCTCGTTGCGCAGCGACTGGAAGCGGCCGATCACGACCGCCGGGCCGGCCCATTCCCAGATCCGCAGCGTCGGCGCGCGGCGGCCGGCGGCGACTTCCTCGACCAGCACCTCGTCCAGCGCCATGTGCAGAGCCGGCGCCTGCGGCGCGGTATGGATCAGCCGCCACGCGTGGTCGCCCCAGCCGCTGCGGCTCATGCGCCGGCTCCCGCGTCGAGCGCGCGCCGCACCGCGACCGCGACCGCCTCCGGCGAGAGGCCGTACATCGCCACCTCCGGCCCGAGCGCCGCGCGCACGCGGGCGGCGAGTTCCGCTTCGTCCGCTGCCACCGGCAGGCCGCGCAGCGCCCGATTGATCGCGCCGAGCGCATGGTCGGGCTCGAGAAAGAAGTCGCCGCTGATCTGCGCGACCTCGATCACGCCGCCGTGCACGTGGATATCCGCGACGACCAGCTTGCCGCCGGGCATCTTGTATTCGCCGTACCGCACGGATGGAGGCACGTTATCGCGCTCGATCGTCATGATTCAGAGGGTGTCTACAAAATAGATGCGCCGGCAGCGGCGAGCTTTTTAGCCCTCCCCTTCAAGGGGAGGGTTGGGTGGGGATGGTGTTCGGTTCTCGCGTCACCGTTTCGACGAAAACCGGCCCGCCTCCCTGCGTTTTCCGCTCGCATCCCTGCGAGCGGGTTACTTCTCTTTGCTTGTCCAACGCACCATCGATTGGTCGGCACAAGCATCCATCCCTAGGGCGCCTGCCGCTCGACATCCATGTCTCACCCTCAGCCGCCCGAGGGCGGCTTCGACCCCAACAGCGGCGCCCTCCGGGCATCCCGCCCTGCGGGTGCGTGGTCGCCGGCCGGGTTCGCCGACGGCACGTCCATGTGCCGACGGCGAACGCGCGCGCATCGTGCGCGCGCCCCTGCGGGCTGATCCGTCCGGCACCCACCGCCGCTGACGGGGCCCCGGAAAAGCAGCGCGCTCCTGCGCGCAGAAGCTCAAGCAAAGCTACAGCAACGGAATGCAACTGCGACGAGGATCCGGCTGATTGTCATTGTGCGGACCTGCCTCATGAGCGCTCCTTACAGGTTCTGGTAATTCGGCCCGCTGCCGCCTTCCGGCGTGGTCCAGGTGATGATCTCGTACGGGTCCTTGATGTCGCAGGTCTTGCAGTGCACGCAGTTGGCGGCGTTGATCTGCAGGCGCTTGCCGGCGGCGTCGTCGACGATCTCGTACACGCCGGCCGGGCAGAAGCGCGTGCATGGGTTGGCGTATTCCTCTGTGCAGCGCGTGACGCAGACGTTCGGGTCGGCCACCTTCAGGTGCACCGGCTGGTCCTCGTCGTGCTGGGTCGCGGCGAAGTAGACGCCGGCGAGTCGGTCGCGCGGGGCGAGGCTGCGCTCGACGTAGGCCGGCTGCTGCGCCGACGGCGCGGTCGGGCCCGGCTGCGTCGCCGCGGTGGCGGCGTCGAGCTTGTCCAGCGAGGACCAGTCGGCGCGGTTCTTCAGCGTCCACGGCGACAGGCCGGCGGTGACGGTTTCCCAGCCGGCATTGGCGAGGCCGACCCACAGGCCCTTGTGGAAGCCCGGGCGGATGTTGCGCACCTTCTTCAGTTCGGCGACGACCGTCGATGCGCGCAGCTTCGCGTCCCAGCCTTCGCTGCTGTCGCGCTCGGCGATGTGCTCGGCGGCGAGCATGCCCGAGCGCAAGGCCTGGTGCGTGCCCTTGATCTTCGGGACGTTGACGAGGCCGGCCGAGTCGCCGATCAGCAGCGCGCCGGGCATCTCGACCTTCGGCAGCGACTGGAAGCCGCCCTCGACCAGCGCGCGCGCGCCGGCCGAGACGATCGAGCCGCCGTCGAGCAGCTCCTTGATCATCGCGTGGTTCTTGAACTGCTGGAACGCCTCCCACGGGCGGAACAGCGGATCGGCGTAGTCCAGGCCGGCGACGAAGCCGACCGCGACGCGGTCGTTGTCGAGGTGGTAGAGGAAGCTGCCGCCGTAGGTCTGCGTGTTCAGCGGCCAACCGAGCGTGTGCATGACTTTGCCGGCCTCGGCGCGACCGGGCGGCAGTTGCCACAGTTCCTTGATGCCGATGCCGTAGGTCTGCGGGTCGCTGTCCTTGTCCAGCGCGAACTTCGCGATCAGCTGCTTGCTCAGCGAGCCGCGGCAGCCTTCGGCGAGCACGGTCAGGCGCGCGTGGATGTCGATGCCCTGCGTGTAGCCGGCCTTGTGCGAGCCGTCCTTGGCCACGCCCATGTCGCCGATGCGCACGCCGCAGACCGCACCGCCGTCGCCGTACAGCGGCTCGGCCGCGGCGAAGCCGGGGTAGATCTCCACGCCCAGCGCCTCGGCCTGCGGCGCCAGCCACGCGCACATCGCGCCGAGCGAGACGATGTAGTTGCCGTGGTTGTGCATCTGCGGCGGCGTGAGCGGCGACTTGATCGCGCGCTGCGCGTCGCGCAGGAACCAGAACTCGTCCTTCGTCACCGGCACGCACACCGGCGGCGGGTTCTTGCCCCACTCGGGCAGCAGCTCGTTCAGCGGCTCCGGCTCGATCACCGCGCCGGACAGGATCTGCGCGCCGACCGCCGAGGCCTTCTCGATCACGCACACGCTCAGCTCCGGCTTCAACTGCTTCAGGCGGATCGCGAACGCGAGCCCGGCCGGTCCGGCGCCGACGGTGACGACGTCGTATTCCATGATGTCGCGTTCGCTCATTGCGGGCTGGCTCCGGTTGGCTGGCGTGGGAATATGCGATTGTCCGGATTCGGCGCGGGTGCGGCAAACCGGGCGCGTCGGCTTTGACTTTTCGCCGGCGAGCGTTCACCTTCGCCGCTCCTGCCGCCGCACCATCCGCACCGCATGGCCGACCCGATCAGCGACACCGAACTGCGCGGCGCCGCCGCATTCCAGCACCTGCACTGGCTGGCCGCGGGGCGCCTCGACAGCGCGCGGCTGACGGCGTTGCACCGCGCGGCGATCGAGCGCGACAACGCGCGCCTGGATGCCTGGCTCGCGCTCGATCCGACTGCATCCGAACAGGCCGCCGCCAGCGACGCGCGCCGCCGCGAAGGCCGCACGATCGGCCGCCTCGATGGCCTCACCGTCGCGGTCAAGGACAACTTCGACGTCGCCGGCCTGCCGACCACGGTCGGCCTGCCGGGCCGGCGCGAGCGCGTCGCGCAGGCCGATGCCGCTGCGGTCGCGCGCCTGCGCGCGGCCGGCGCGGTGATCCTGGGCAAGACCAACCTCGACGAGGGCATGCTCGGCACGGTCAGCGCGAACCCGCACTACGGCGACGTGAAGAACCCGTGGCTGCCCGGCCGCACCGCCGGCGGCTCGTCCGGCGGTTCCGCCGCCGCGGTCGCCGCCGGCCATTGCAGCTTCGCGCTCGGCAGCGACACGCTCGGCTCGGTGCGCATCCCGGCCAGCCACTGCGGCGTGTACGCGCTGAAGCCGACCCACGGCGAGATCTCGACCGCCGGCTCGGTGCGCGCCGCGCGCCGGCTCGACTGCGTCGGCGTCCTCGCCCGTTCGGTGGCGGACCTCGCGATCGTGCTGCAGGTGCTCGACGCGCACGACCCGGCCGATCCGCGCTCGCGCCGCCGGCGCGTGCCGCTGGCGAAGCCGGACTGGGAGCCGGGCCGCCTGCGCAGCGGCGTGCTCGCCGACCTCGGCGCGCTCGGCGTCACGCCGGAGGTGCAGGCGGTGTTCGAGCGCGCGGTCGCGACGCTCGGCCACCACCTCGGCGAACGCCGCGCGGTCGACTTCTCCGACCACGATTTTGCGCGCACGCGGCGCGCCGCGCTGCTGGTGATGGAGAGCGAACTCGCGCTCGAATTCGCCGACGACCTCACCGACGCGCAGCATCCGCTGTCGCCGCGCCTGCGCGCGATGCTCGACTACGCGCGCGGCAAGTCCGCGCCCGATTACGTCGCCGCCGACCGCGTGCTCGACGCCGCCGTGCTGAAGGCACGCCGCGTGTTCGCCGACATCGACGTGCTGGTGCTGCCGACGGTCGCGCACGGCGCCTATGCGCTGACCGAGCGCGAACGCGCCAACGACGCCGACCTGACCGGCTTCGCCAGCCTCGCCGGCTGCCCCGCGGTCAGCCTGCCGATGGGCACCCTGCCGGACGGCTCGCCGATCGGCCTGCAACTGGTCGGCACCCCCGGCGCCGACCTGCGCCTGCTCGACCTCGCCGAGGTCTGCGCCGCGACGCTCGACGCCGCGCCGGCGTATCCCGCCGCAACCTGACAGCGGGCCGCTCTGAAGCCCTCCCCTTCAAGGGGAGGGTTTGGGTGGGGATGGTGTTTTCGCAGCGCACCACCAACACCATCCCCCTCCAACTGAACCTGCCCCTCCTGATCGGAGGCCAAGAAGCGATACTTGAGTCGCTACTTGGAGTTCAAC
>JAACZU010000007.1 GCA_009996615.1 Rhodanobacteraceae bacterium
CCGAGCGTAGCAAGGCTGCGTAACCCCGGCTTCTTGGCCTACGGACACAGGGAGCAGGTTCATCTCTCCGTCAGAAGAAATGGAAGAACAGATACACCAGAAGGAGTAGGCCGGCCGGCACGCCGAGCAGCCAAGCGAGAAAGTACTTGCCCATGATCGCTCCTCGATGGGGGGGGGAGCAGGGCGGCCCGCGCCGGGCCGCCCCGCGAGATCGCTACAGTGTGCGGCCGAATTCCTTGATCTGCCGGTGCGCCTCGTCCTTGGCGATGCCATAGCGCTCCTGGATCTTGCCGGCGAGGTATTCGCTGTTGCCCTCGGCGACCTTGAGGTCGTCATCGGTCAGCTTGCCCCATTTTTCCTTGAGCTTGCCGGCAAGTTGTTTCCACTGACCCTTGATCTTGTCTTCGTTCATGACGTTCTCCGGTTCAGCGGACCTTGAGGCCACTTGCATCGACACGGACGACGCCCTTGATGCTCTTTGCCGCCGCGACGGCCTTCTTCACCGCCAGCTCGTTCGGCTGCACGCCGATCAGCGTGACCACGCCGTTGACCGTCTTGACCTCGATGTCGAGGCTCTTCACTCCGTCCGTGGTCGCCAGCTCCGACTTCACCTTGGTGGTGATCCAGGTGTCGTCCACCGGCTGCTCCGACCTGCCGGCCATGTCGTCGCCGTTGCCCCGCGCATGCGCGACAGGCAGGGCGGCGGCGCCGAGCGACAGGATCGAAGCGAATGCGATCGTCGGGAAGATTCGGGTTTTCATCAGCGGTTCTCCTTTCGGAAAGACAGGCACGGCCGTGAGGGGCGTGCGCCCTGACCGTAGGCAACCGCGTCCGACCTCAACGTGAACAACGCGGATTTAACGCAACAACGGTTCAGGAACGACGCAGCGCGGCCGCTGGCCGTGTTGCACTAGAATGGTGCGATGGCTGCCACGCGCAAATCTCCTGTCGCCGCCACACCGGCGTTCGAGCACTGCGCGACGCCGATGGCCGTGGTCGCACGCGATCTCGACCGGCTCACGCCGAATCCGGCGCTGCTCGCCTGGTTCGTGCCCGGCGCGCATGCGCGGCTGACCCTGCTCGATGCGACGCCGCCGCGGCTGTCCGACGCGGCCGTGCGCGCGTCGAGCGAGCAGCGGCGCGTGACCCTGCGCGGCGCCCGGCTGCGCGCCGCGGGCGGCGACCGCGCGGCCGACGTGGTGCTGAGCCCGATCGACGACGCCACGCTGCTGCTCGAGGTCCAGCCGGTCGCCGCCGACGCCTCGGCCAGCCTGCGCCTGTCCGAATCGCTGCGCGGGTTCGCGCACGAGGTCAAGGGACCGCTCGCCGGCATGCGCGGCGCGGCGCAGCTGCTGCAGCGGCGCGTGGAGGCGGCCGACCTGCGCGAGCTGGCCAGCCTGATCATGGCCGAGGCCGACCGCCTGGCCGGCTTGGCCGACCGCCTGCTGGCCGTGCGCGCGCAGGCGCAGCTGGCGCCGGCCAACGTGCACGAGGTGATCGAACGCGTGCTCGCGCTGGTCGGCGCCGAGCCCGCCGCGCCGCGCATCCGCCGCGACTACGACCCCAGCCTGCCGCCGCTGGCGCTCGACGCCGACCGCCTGCAGCAGGCGCTGCTGAACCTCGTGCGCAATGCCGGCGAGGCCGGCGCGCGCGAGGTGGTGCTGCGCACGCGCGCCGAGCACGCCGCGCGCCTCGGCGACCACGCCGGCCTGGCCGTGCGCATCGACGTCGTCGACGACGGCCGCGGCGTGCCGGCCGCGCTGGCCGACACGCTGTACGAGCCGCTCGTGTCCGGCCGCGCCGACGGCAGCGGCCTCGGCCTGGCGATCGCGCGCGAGATCGCGCGCGAGCACGGCGGCGAACTCGTCCACGCCAGCCGCCCCGGCGCGACCGTGTTCAGCCTGCTGCTGCCGGTGGCCGGATGAGCGCGCCGGCCACGATCTGGGTCGTCGACGACGACCGCGCCGTGCGCCTCGTGCTCGCCGCCGCGCTGCGCGAGGCCGGCTGGCAGCCGCGCGAGTTTGTCGACGCCGAGGGCGCGCTGGCCGCGCTGGCCGAGTCCGCGCCGGACCTGCTGTTCACCGATGTGCGCATGCCCGGCGCGAGTGGCCTGAAGCTGCTCGAACGGATCTCGGCGCAGGCGCCGCGCTTTCCGGTGATCGTGATGAGCGCGTTCACCGACGTCGCCTCGTCGGCCGCCGCCTACCGCCACGGCGCGTTCGACTACCTGCCCAAGCCGTTCGACCTCGACGAGGCGGTCGCGATGGCGCGGCGCGCGCTGGCGCAGGCCACGCCGGCGCCAGCGCCGGCTGTCGCGGCGCCCGGCGAGGCCGGGCTGATCGGCCACAGCCCGGCCATGCGCGAGCTGTTCCGCGCGATCGGCAAGGTCGCCGCCAGCGGTCTCGGCGTGCTGATCACCGGCGAGACCGGCACCGGCAAGGAGTTGGTCGCGCACGCGCTGCACCGCGAGAGCGCGCGCGCCGCGCAGCCGTTCATCGCTCTGAACACCGCCGCGATCCCGGCCGAGCTGCTCGAATCGGAACTGTTCGGCCACGAGGCCGGCGCGTTCACCGGCGCCGCGCGCCGCCACCACGGCCGCTTCGAGCAGGCCGAGCGCGGCACGCTGTTCCTCGACGAGATCGGCGACATGCCATTGGCGCTGCAGACGCGCCTGCTGCGCGTGCTCGCAGTGGGCGAGTTCTACCGCGTCGGCGGGCGCGAGTTGCTGCGCGCCGACGTGCGCGTGATCGCGGCGACGCATCAGGACCTCGACGCCAAGGTCGAGCGCGGCGAGTTCCGCGCCGACCTGCTGCACCGCCTCGACGTCGTGCGCCTGCACGTGCCGGCGCTGCGCGAGCGCGCCGGCGACGTCGCGCTGCTCGCCACGCACTTCCTCGCGCGCGCCTGCGCCGCCGCCGGTGTGCCGGCCAAGCGCTTCTCCGCGGATGCGCTGGCCGTGCTCGCCGCCTATGCCTGGCCCGGCAACGTGCGCCAGCTCGAGAACCTGTGCCGGCGCCTGGCCGTGCTCGCGCCCGGCCGTGAGATCGTCGTCGCCGACCTGCCGCCGGCGCTGCTGGCGCGCACGCCGGCGCCGGCGGTCGCTGCGGACTGGCAGGACGGTTTGCGCGAATGGGCCACGCAGCGCCTCGCCGCTGGCGTGCCGGACCTGCACGCGCAGGCACTGGCCGCGTGCGAGCGCGTGCTGCTCGACGCCGCACTCGCCGCCCACGACGGCCACCGCCAGCACGCCGCCAGGGCGCTCGGCATCGGCCGCAACACGGTCACGCGCAAGCTCGGCAGCTCGCGGCGCAGACGCGAGTGAGGCAGCGATCGGCTCGCCCCCTTGAAGGAGAGTTCGCAGGCGCCGCCCGTGCCGCAGGCGGGCGCCTGCTACCATGCGCGGTCGCGCTTTCCCGTTGATTTGCCATGTCCGATCTGTCGCTGCCGCATGCCTCGCTCGCCTCGTCCACGCTCGCCGCCGACACGCCGTTCGCGCTCGTCGTGCGCCTCGAGGTCGGCGCCGCGGTCGTGTTCGACGTCGACGTCTCGCTCGACCTGTTCGACGCGGCCGGCGCGCAGGTCGCGCATGCGCAGCTCGGGTCGGCCGGCTGGGACGTGAGCTGGCTGCCGCGCGGAACCTACGAAGTGCATGCGCTGGCCGCACGCAGCGGGCTGCCGGCCGGGACATACCGCGCCGAGGTCGCGCTGTGGCAGCGCGCGGCTGGCAGCACGCACAAGGCCGGCGCGACGACGCTCGCGTTCGAGGTCGCGCAGGCGGGCGGCGAGGGTGGCCCACGCCTGGCCTGGCAGGTGCAGGCGGTCGGCGATTCGACGCCGGTCGAGGCGCTGTCGTGGCGGCGCGGTGCGCAGGACTGGTTCTTCAAGCATTTCGACCACGCCGCGCGCACGACCGCCAGCTACCTGCTCGGCGATTCGCCGCTGCTGCGCGGGCGCATCCTCGACGTCGGCTGCGGCGACGGCATCACCGACCTCGGCCTCGCGCTGCGCTGGCAGCCGCAGGAGCTGGTCGGCATCGACCCGTTCCGCGGCTACGAACGCCTGCCGCAGATCGCGCGCGATGCACACCTGCCGGCTGACGCGCTGCCGGCGAACCTGCGCTTCCTGCCGGCCAGCGCGAACGCGATCCCGTTCGCGGACGACCATTTCGACGTGGTCGTGTCGTGGGGTTCGTTCGAGCACATCGTCGGCGGCCACGCGCAGGCGCTGGCCGAGATCCGCCGCGTGCTGCGCCCGGGCGGGCTGCTGATGGCGCATCCGGGCCTGTACTACTCGGACATCGGCAATCACCTGGGCGAGTTCCGCTTCGCGCGCGAGGAGCCGTACGTGCACCTCAAGCGCCCGCGCGAATGGTTGCGCGAGCGGGTCCTGGCGAGCGAGCCCGAGCGCATCGACCGCTGCGGCGACGACGCGACGCCGGCGCAGTACTGGCAATGGTTCACCGAGCTGAACCCGATCACCGTGCCGGGCTTCGAGCGCGAGCTGCGCGAGGCGGGCTTCGAGCCGTGGCGCGTCGCGCTGCGCACGCACGACCGCGTCGACTACACGCCCGAGCTGCAGGCCTATTCGTTCGTCGACCTCGCCGTCGGCGAGCTGTACGTGTCGGCTTGGAACCGCAAGCAATGAGCGCGCCTGCGATGACGGATGCCCTGCTGGTCCGCGACGCACGCGCCGGTGACCTCGCCTTCATCGTCGAGGCGAACGCGGCGATGGCGCTGGAGACCGAGCACAAGGTGCTCGACCGCGCAGTGCTCGCGCGCGGCGTCGCGGCGGTGCTCGAGCGCCCTGCGCGCGGCTTCTACCTGATCGCCGAGCGTGCTGGCGCGCCGGTCGGTTGCCTGCTCGTCACCCACGAATGGAGCGACTGGCGCAACGGCGACTGGTGGTGGCTGCAGAGCGTCTACGTCGTGCCGCAGGCGCGCCGCGGCGGCGTGTTCCGCGCGCTGCACGCCGAGGTCGACCGCCGCGCCGCGGCGACGCCGGACGTGGTCGGCCTGCGCCTGTACGTCGAGCGCGACAACGCGCGCGCGCAGGCGACCTACGCCGCGATCGGCATGCACGAGACCGCCTACCGGCTGTACGAGCGCGAAGCGCCGCGCGGGTCGGCGGCGCAGTGAGCCTGCGCGCGACGCTGCGGCACGCGCTGCACGACGCGTGGCAGCTGTCGCTGGCGCCGGGGCTGCCGGCACGGCTGCCGTGGCCGCGCGCGTGGGCGCTGTGGCGCCATCTCGCCGCGCGGCCTGAGCTGTACGCCGACGCCGTCGCCGCTGCCGCGGTCGCGGCCGAATACCTGCCGATCGCCGACGCGGCCGCCTTCGCGCGCGCCGTGCGCACGACCTGGCTGCTCGACATCGCCGACCTGCACCTGTCGCGCCGGCACGGCCTGGACTGGTGGCCGGACGCAGTCGCGGTCGACGGTGCCTGGCCGCGCGAGGGCGCGTTCGTCGCGGTGACGTTCCACTACGGCACCGGCTTGTGCATCTGCCGCTCGCTGCGCCAGGCCGGCCATCGCAGCCGCTTCCTGTCCGGGCGCTTCGAGCCGGACGCGTTCCGGGGGCGGCCGCTGCTGTACCGCTACGGCCGGCGCCGGCTGGCCGAGGTCGAGCGCCTCGGCGGTGCGCCGGTCGCCTACCGGCCCGGCGTGCGGCAGGCGTTGCTCGACACGCTCGCGCGCGGCGTGCCGGTGATCGGCCTGATCGACGTGCCGCCACGCCTCGCACCGCGCGGCCAGCATCCGGTCACGCTGCTCGGCCAGCCGGCCAGCCTGCCCGACGGCCTGCTCGTGCTGGCGCGCGATGCCGGCGTGCCGATCGTGCCGTGCTGGGTCGAGATCGATTTCGCGACCGGCCGGCGCCGCCTCGTGATCGGCGTGGCGCGTGCGCCCGAACCCGTCGCTTCGACGCTGGCGGCACTGGCGGCCGACCTCGACCGGCTGATCCGCGCGCAGCCGGCGGCGTGGATGTTCTGGCAGGAATGGCGCGACTGGTTGCGTGACGCACCGCGCGTGTCCGCCGCTGGCACGTTCTCAAATGCGGATGCAGGGGGTAGGCTAGCCCCTTCCAATCCGGCGACAGGGTCTTTCGCATGAATTCCCGCATGGGGCGCGTCGGCATCATCGGCGGCGTGCGCATTCCGTTTTGCCGCAACAACACGGCCTACGCCGACGTCGGCAACTTCGGCATGGCGGTCAAGACGCTCGGTGCGCTGGTCGAGCGCTTCGGCCTGCACGGGCAGGAGCTGGGCGAGGTCGCCTACGGGGCGGTCATCAAGCACGCCTCGGACTGGAACCTCGCGCGCGAGGCGACGCTGTCGTCGGGCCTGGCACCGACCACGCCGGGCATCACCACCGCGCGCGCCTGCGGCACCTCGCTCGACAACGCGATCCTGGTCGCCAGCAAGATCGCGACCGGCCAGATCGAGGCCGGCATCGCCGGCGGCAGCGACACCACCAGCGACGTGCCGATCGTCTATTCGCGCCCGTTGCAGCAGCGCCTGCTCGCGATGAACCGCGCCAAGGCGCCGCTGCAGAAGGCCGAGGCCGCGTTGAAGGGATTCTCCCTCGGCGAGCTCAAGCCCTCGTTTCCGGGCGTGGCCGAGCCGCGCACCGGCAAGTCGATGGGCGAGCACTGCGAGCTGATGGCGCGCGAGTGGCAGATCGGCCGCGAGGAGCAGGACCGGCTCGCGCTGGGCAGCCACCAGAAGCTCGCCGCGGCCTATGCGCGCGGTTTCTTCAAGGACCTGGTGGTGCCGTTCCGCGGCGTCGACCGCGACAACGTGCTGCGCCCGGACACCACGCTGGAAAAGCTGGCCGCGCTCAAGCCCGCGTTCGACAAGACCTCCGGCCACGGCACGCTGACCGCCGGCAATTCCAGTGCGCTGTCCGACGGCAGCGCTGCGGTGCTGCTGGCCAGCGACGATTGGGCCGCGGCGCGCGGCCTCAAGGCACAGGCCTACCTGACCCACGCGCGCGTCGCCGCGGTCGATTTCGTGCGCGGCGAGGGCCTGCTGATGGCGCCGACGATCGCGGTGCCGCGCATGCTCGCCGAGGCCGGGCTCACGCTGCAGGACTTCGATTTCTACGAGATCCACGAAGCGTTCGCGGCGCAGGTGCTGTGCACGCTGCGCGCGTGGGAATCGGCCGAGTACTGCAGGAACCGGCTCGGCCTGGACGCACCGCTCGGCGCGATCGATCCGGCGAAGATCAACGTCAACGGTTCCAGCCTCGCCGCCGGCCATCCGTTCGCCGCGACCGGCGCGCGCGTGGTCGCGACGCTGGCCAAGCTGCTCGAGGAGAAGGGCTCGGGCCGCGGCCTGATCTCGATCTGCACCGCCGGCGGCATGGGCGTCACCGCGATCCTAGAACGGCCGTAACCTTCACACGGCGGCCATGCGCCGCCTTCACCCGCCGAAACCTCTAGGGGGAGGGAGTATGGAACACAGCAATTACGCCTTGGTGCTGACCGGCTCGGTGCTGCCCGGCTTCGCGCCGGAAACGGTCTGGCCGGCCCTGGCGACGTATTTCCGCATGGCGCCGGACAAGCTCGAAGGCCAGGTGCTCGCGCGTGCGCCGCTGACCATCAAGCAGGGCGACGACCTGGGCAAGTTGCAGACGCTGCAGGCCGGCATCGCCGCGATCGGCGCCGAGGCCGAGTTGTGCGCGCCCGATGGCCGGCCCGGCCTGTTCGTGCTGCTCGACCGCGCGGCGCGCGGACCGGTGCCGCGCGTGTTCGTCGACGAGCGCGTCGAGCACGGCCTGTGGGCGGCGACGCTGAGCGTGGCCGAGGTCGGCACGAATGTCTGGCGACCGTATCGCGAGCTGAATCCGCCGCCGGCGCCGGTCGCCGCGCCAGTGGTCGAGGAGGCGGCGCCGGCCCCGGTCGAGGAGCCCGTGCAGTGGGTGGCGCCGACGCCGGTCGCGGAGCCCGCGCCGGTCGACACCGGCATGCTGCCGCCGGGTGCGGCGATCCACGCCGGTTTCTGGCGCCGCTGCGCGGCGATGATGATCGATGGCCTGCTGATCGGCGTGGCCATGGGCGTGCTGCAGGTCGCGCTCGGCATCGGCACCGCCGGCGCGCTCGCCGGCCAGCAGCTCGGCGCGGCGCTGGGCATGGTGGCGCTGTTCACGCTGGCCGCGTTCGTCGGCCAGTGGCTGTACTTCGCGCTGTTCGAGAGCGCCGCGATGCAGGCCACGCCGGGCAAGCGCGCGCTCGGCCTCAAGGTGGTCGACGACGGCGGCCACCGCATCGGTTTCGGCCGTGCCAGCGGGCGCTACTTCGGCAAGATCGTGTCCGGCCTGATCCTCAACATCGGCTACCTGCTGGCCGGCTGGACCGCGCGCAAGCAGGCGCTGCACGACCTGATGGCCGGCACGCTGGTCGTGTTCCGCAGCGTCGAGCCGGGCCAGGCGCTGCCGACCGAGCGGCCACCGATGCCGTGGTACGGCTGGCTGGTCAACCTCGTGCTGGTCGGCGCTTGCGTGCTCGGCGTGCTCGCCTTCTCGATGTTCGCCGCCTCGCTGGGCCAGCTTGCGGTCGGGTCGTTGCCGAACACCTTCTGACGCGCGCTGGCTTCGCGGCCCGCCGGCCCGTCCGGCGGCCGGTTTCGCCATGAAAAAGGCCGCCCGGTGGGCGGCCTTTTTTGCATGCAGCGGAGGCTTGCTTCAGCCGCCGAACGAGAACAGCCGCGGCGCTTCCGACGCGCGGTAGCTGGTGCCGCGGCGCTTGCGCATGCGGTCGAGCAGCTCGAGGCGACGCGCCTCGGCCCATTCGACGCGCTCGGTTTTGAGCGTCTTCGGATCGACGCCGCGCCGTGCCGCTTCCTCGTTGCGGTATTCGACGAAGTCCTCGTACGCCTCCAGTTCGTGCTCGAGTTCGCGCGAGCACAGCTCGATCATGATCGCGTCGTCGAGCAGGCCGAGCACCGGGATGTTGTCCGGAATCAGGTCCTGCGGGTTGGCGAAGTAGGCCAGGCAGCCGAGCACGCGGTGCTTGTCGTCGACCGGCAGCGCGAAGCCCTCGTCGTTGACCATCGCGATCATGCTGTCGAGCTTGTTCAGGCGGTCGACGATGAACTGCGGCACGTTGGCGCGCCGGTCCTCGGCCAGCAGCTTCGACGCCGCGTCGGTGACCTCGCGCGCGGACAGGTTGCGGGTCTCCTGCTGCGCGCGCTCCATGGCGCTGACGAAGTACTTGAGGTCGGCATCGCCGAGCTCGATGGTGATGGCGAGCGACATGGTGAACGACTCCGCGCAAGAAAGATGGGAGAGACTAGCCATGCCGGACATGGGGCGTCAATTGCCGTCGGCGCGCCCCCACCAGCGCGTTTCTTCCGGCCGGCCCGAGGCCGGCGGCCGCCGGCGCGGGCAAGGTCCGCGTGCGAGCGCCGGGCCGCGTGCGGCCATCCGGGACGGACCGCGACGGCTCGGCGAATCGCCGGCCGTGCGCTTTCCTTGCCCGCCGGGCACCGGCAACGTCATCACAGGATGCCGACCAGCCCCGCGCCGAACGCGGTGACGATGCGCGTGTAGATCGTCTTCAGCGGCAGGTCGACCTCGGGGAAGTCGCCGACGTCGGTGTGGCAGGCGTAGAAGTCCGCATCGCCCGGCAGCGAGGGCGCGCAGCCGGGTTTGAGCTCGAAGCTGCTGCTGTAGCGGAACGGCCATAGGTCGAACAGCGGCAGCTTGGTCGACAGGTCGGCGATCGCGCCGTTGATGCCGTCCAGCCACTCCGGCCGCTGCCGCTTGGCGACGATCCAGGCGTTCTGCGGCGCGGCGTTGCGCAGCACCGCCGCGCGCACGCGCGCGGCCACCGCCGCGTCGTGGATGATGAAACCCGATTCGGTGTTGTAGGCGTCCGAGCGCGGGTCGAAGTTGTGCGAGCCGATCACGCTGACGCGCCCGTCGATGACCAGCGACTTGGCGTGCAGGCCCAGGCGTACGCCGCCGTGCTTGAGCGGCGTCCGGCCATAGCGCTGGTAGCGGCCGGTGTTGCCGCCGCCGGCCAGTTCGTCGTAGTCCTGGATGAACTCCGGCGCGTCGGCCGGGAACGGCTTGAACTCGTGGATCCGGAAGCCGTACTGCTTGAGGAAGCGCTTCTTGTACTTGTACGACAGCGCGTAGACGTAGAACGCATCGGTGGCGGCGAGCGAGTTGGTCGACACGATCACCGGCACGCGCGGCGTGCGCTTGTACAGGTCGCGGAAGATCTTGCGGGCGCGCGTGCTGAGCACGAGGTAGGGCGTCTCGAACACGACCTGCGCACGCGCGCCCTCGAGCAGGTCGCCGATGCGGCGCGTCAGCTCGGCCGCGGCCGGATCGTCCGGCCGCAGCGGCTTGCCTGGCGCGTCGGAGAAGTAGTCCACGCGCGCCACGCGCAGCGCGTCGGCGACGAAGTGCCCGCTGATCCACGCCGCGTCGGCCGCGCGCGCGCGCAGCGCGGCCAGGCGCTCCCAGTCCACGCCCAGCGGCGGCGCCAGCTCGGACGGGATGCCGGCTGCGGCATCGGCCAGCAGGTGCCGGTTGACGTCGTTGAGGTGGGTCAGCGGCGTCGCGCGCGGGTGGGCCCAGAAGCGCTCGAACGACGCCTGCATCTCGGCGCCGGCCTGCGGACCGAGCACGAGCACGTCGCGGTCGCGGTAGTCGAACTCCTGGTCCCAGTCGAAATAACGGTTCTCGTAGTTGCGCCCGCCGGCGATGCCGAGCATGCCGTCGACCAGGAAGAGCTTGTTGTGCATGCGCTGGTTGAAGCGCGAGAAGCAGCACAGCAGGCCGGCGGCGAACTCGACCGGCGGCGTGACCGCGTTGTCGAAGGTCGGGTTGTACAGGCGCAGCTCGAAGTTCGCGTGCGCGCGCGCGACGCGCGCCAGCCACTCGACGTTGTCGAGCGAGAACAACTGGTCGGCCAGCACGCGCACCTTCACGCCGCGCCGCGCCGCCGCGATCAGTTCGTCGAGCACGAGCCAGCCGGCGTCGTCGTCGGCCCAGATGAAGGTCTGGATGTCGATGCTCGTGCGCGCGGCGCGGATCAGGTGGATGCGCAGCAGCAGCGCGTCCTCGCCGCGCTCGAGCACGTTGACGTAGTGCACCGGCGCCGCTGGCGTGCTGGCCGCGCGCGCCGCGTCGACCAGCACGCGGTACGGCGAGTCGAGCGCGCAGCGGTCGGCGCGCGCGCAGGTGACGTGTTGCGGGCGCGTGTCGGCGACCAGCGTGTCGGCGCGCCGCGCGAGCTCGCGGTTCAGGCCGCAGGCCGACAGCAGCAGCGCGACGAGGCCGGGCAACGCGCGCGCGGCCCACGCCGGCCGAGGGCGAGGGCCGCCGCTCACGGCAGGCTCGCCGCGGCCGTGTCCGGCGTGAGCGCGTAGACGTCGAAGCTGAGGTCGACCTTGTCGCCCAGCGCGCCATGGCGCGCGCCGAGCGCAAAGGCCGAGCGGCGGATCGCGCCGCGCACCTCGATCGCGCAGTCGAACGCCGGCCGCTCGCACGAGGACGGCAACAGCCGGAACGCGACCGGCTGGCTGACGCCGCGCAGGGTCAGCGTGCCGCCCAGCTCGCCGCCGCTGCGCAGGCGCACCGCCGGGAACGGATCGGAGGCGAATTCGATGCGCGGATGGCGCGCCATGTCGAAGAAGGCCGGCGACTTGGCCCATTCCTCGTAGCGCGGGCTGTCCATGTCCACCGAGTCGACGTCGATGCGCGCGTCGACGCGCAGTAGGTTGCGGAAGCGGTCCCGGCGCACCGTGCCGTGGACCTGCGCGAACTCGCCCTCGACGTTGATCAGCCACATGAACTTGACCCGGAATCCGACCTGCGAGCGCGTGGCATCGAGCTGGACGACCGCGTCTTCCGCTTCATCCGCGCCCGCGGCGCCCGCGAGCAGGCCGAGCAGCAGCGCCAGCGCCGGTGCGGTCACGGCCACCAGAAATGGCGAACCTCCGCGCTGCCTGGTTCGATGCCGCCGGTGGGCAGGCGCAGCCAGGCGATGCCGCCCGGCGGCATGCCGCGGCCGGCGTCCGAGGCGCCCTCGGTCAGCAGCGCGACGAGGGTCTCCAGCCCCGGGTTGTGGCCGACCAGCAGCAGCGAGGCGGCATCGGCATGGTCGTCGAGGACGCGGATCAGCGTCGCCGGCGTGGCCTCGTAGATGCGCGCATCGGTGCGCAGGTCGGCGTAGCCGAGCGCGGCGAGCACGCGCTCGCAAGTCGCCTGCGTGCGTGCCGCCGGCGAGCACAGCACGCGTTCGGGCGCGGCATGGTGCTGCTTCAGCCATGCGCCGGCGGCGTCGGCCTCGGCTTGCCCGCGCAGGCTCAGCGCGCGGGAGAGATCGTCCTGGCCGGGCGATGCGTGCTCGGCGTGGGCGTGGCGCAACAGGATGATCTCGCGGGTGGCCATCGACAGCGTCTCCTCGTCCTCGGTACGCGATCATGCCCGAATCGAAGCCGCCGTCGTCAAGCGCGTCACCCGGCAAGACGAGACCGGCGGGTGGGGGGTGCCGGGCGCGGGGACGCCCTCGCACCTGGCCCGCCCGCCGGTCATCGGGGCAAGCAGGCGGCGTCCCTGCCGCAATGGGGGTTACTGCTGGCCGCCGGGGACGGCCTTGCCGGCCGCGCCATGCGGGCCGTGCCGTTGCAAGGCGGTGGCGAATTGCGCCTCGGTCATGCTGTCGGCACCGCCGCTGAGGCGATCGAAGCGCTGCATCTGCCTGGCCTCGAAGTCGGCCTTGCTCAGCTTGCCGGTGCCGGTGCTGTCGTTGCGCTGGATGAAGCGCTCGGCGCGCTTGTGCACGCGCGCGGCGACGGCCGGCGAGGTGGCGACGTCGTTCGCGTCGATGACGCCGGTGCCCTTGGTGTCGAGGCGGTCGAAGCGGCCGTCGATCCAGGCCTGGTACTCGACGCGCGTCATGACGCCGTCGTGGTTGGCGTCGATCTTGTCGAACAGGCGTTGCTGCATGGCGGCGCGCCTCGCGGCCCGGTCGGGCGCGGGATTGGCGGCCGGATCGGCGGCCACCGCCACGCCGGCAACGGCGGCACCGAGCACGGCGGTTGCGAGCAGGGTGGGAAGGAGCTTGCGCGTGATCATGACGGAACCTCGGGAAACGGCCATGGCGGCCGCACAGCATTGGAACGCGGGCGGCGGCCGCTGTTCGCCCGTGCCGTGCAAAGGTTGCGCAAATTCGGGTTAAGCGGGCGATTGAACCGAGTCGCGGCACGGCGGCGCCGTTGGCTCGAGCGCGAGCACACGCACCGCGGTTGCCGGGAAAAGCCCTACGCCACCTTCTTCAACCAGCGCACCAGCGGTGCCCAGTCGTCCTGGTGCGAGCGCACGGCTTCGGAGTGGTAGTCGAAGATGCTTTTGCCGAGCGCGTTGGCGAGCACGTAGCCCTGCGTGTCGCGCAGTTCGGCGACGAGCGGGAACGCCAATTGCCGCATCGCCTCGACCGCGAGCTGCGAGGCGTGCGTCCACGGCTTGAGCCGGTTCGCGACGAGGCCGACCGCGACCTTGCCGCGCTGGATCCGCGGCAGCTGCGCCAGTTCCGCCAGGAACGGCTCGGTCGCCTCCAGGTCGATCGCCGACGGCAGCACCGGCACGAGGATTGCGTCGACCGTGTCGAGATAGGCTGCGACGTCACTGCCGCGAAGGCCGGCCGCGCTGTCGATGACCACGCGCTGCGCATCGGCCGGAAGCTGGCGCGCCCAGTCGCGGCGCAGGCCGGGCAGGCCGAGTACCGGATGCGCCTGCGCCGCGCGCTTCTCGCTCCAGCGCAGCGCCGAGGCCTGGCGGTCGGCATCGACCAGCACGGTGTTCTTGCCGCGCACCGCGTAGCGCGCGGCGAGATTGGTCGCCAGCGTGCTCTTGCCCGCGCCGCCCTTCGAACTCGCCACCAGGACCTTCAGCATGAACGCCTCCGCCGCGATGCCAGGTGAGCGAAGCGTACCGCGCAGGCTGGACGACCGTCAGGTCGGCCGGCGCGGTTGCCGGTCGCGCCGGTTGCGCTCTGCCCCAGCTCAGGAAAGCTCGCGCCCCTGTGGGAGCGCCGGCAGGCGCGATGCATTTGCGCGCTCAGGCGCCGTCGCGCCGCGGCGGCGTCCAGTCCGCCGGCGGCTCGACCGGCAGCCCGGCGCGACGCAGCGCGCGTTCGATCACCTCGACTTCGTCGGTGCAGCTGCGCCAGTCAGTCGCGTAGGCGCGCAGCGCGACCGGATCCTCGTCGATGCGCAGCGGTGCGGCTTGCTGTTGCTGCCACGCGAGTCGGCGGATCATCGCGCGATCCGCCTCGGTCGGTGCGGCGTCGCCGCCGTAGCGCAGCAGTCTCGCGCCGATGTCGCGGTCGATCCGCGTGGTGCCCGCGTGCAGCAGCAGGCGCCCGATGGCATTGCACTGCCCGCGTCGCTGCGCCGGCAGCGGGGTGCCGTCCGCACCCTTGCACGCGGCGAACAGCGGGCCGTAAGCCGGCACCGCAAGCGCGCTCGCGCGCGCCAGCGCCGCCATGAACGCGGCACCTTCGGCATCGAGCCGGCCCGTGTGTTGCGGCGGCTGGCGCTCGAAAGCCTCCATCCATGCCCGCAGCGCGGCGGCGAAATGGTCGTCGTAGCGCGTCGCCGCGGCCATCCGCGCGAGCGCGGCATCGAGCGCCGCGGCATCGCCGCCGCGCGCGGCGAGCGCGACGGCCGGCAGCCAGCTCGCCGCGTTGTCGGGTTCCCGTCGCGTCAGCACGCTGGCGCTGCGCGCGTCCAGCTCGTCCTGCTTCTGCCCGAGGTAGCGCTGCACCGCCAGCCAGTGCGCGAGCATGTCGTCCGGCGCCGCCGCGAGCGCGCGTTGCAGTAGCGCGTCCGCCGCGTCCGCCGCCGCGTCCGCGGCGGGCGGCTTGGCCATCGACACGGCGGCCAGTGCCCAGTCGCGCGGCTGTTCGCTTGTGCGCAGCGTCTGCTCGACCGCCGCGCTCCAGGCCTGCCAGGCGTGCTCGTCGGGCGCGGACGCTGCCGGCGTCCGTGCGTTCGCAAGCGCGCTCGCGAACGCGAGGCCAACGGCGAGCAGCGGCGTCTTCATGCGGCGTCTCCAGCAGTCGTGGATGGCCGCAGTCTAGCAAGGGGACTGCGAAGCGGCGCCGCTCAATACCCCGCAGCCTGGCCGTCCTTGCGCCCTTCGCTGGCGCCGACGTAGACCTTGTTCTTCGCGTCCCAGCCGATCGCCTGGTAGCCGCCGTACGGGCCGTTGGCGAAGCGCACGCTGTGGCCCTTCTGCATCAGGCCGCGCACGGTCTCATACGGGAAGCCCGATTCGAGGTCGATGAAGCCGCCGTCGGTCATCGGCGCGGCCTGGCCCTCCGGCGAGGTCGAGCCTTCGTGCTGGATGCGCGGCGCGTCGCCGGCTTCCTGCAGGCCCATGCCGAAGTCGATCAGGTTCATCACGATCTCGACGTGGCCCTGCGGCTGCATGTCGCCGCCCATCACGCCGAAGCTCAGCCACGGCGCGCCATCCTTGGTGATGAAGGCCGGGATGATCGTGTGGAACGGCCGCTTGCCCGGCTCGAACGTGTTCGCGTGTCCTTCCTTCAGCACGAACATCTCGCCGCGGTCCTGCAGGATGAAGCCGAGCCCCGGCGGCGCCATGCCCGAGCCCATGCCGCGGTAGTTGGACTGGATCAGCGAGACCATGTTGCCCCACTGGTCGGCGGCGGTCATGTAGATCGTGTCGCCGTCGAGCTTGTGCGTGCCGGGCTCGACCGCCTTCATCGCCTTGTCCGGCGAGATCAGCCTGCGCCGCTCGGCCGCGTACTGCTTCGAGACGAGCCAGTCGACCGGCGCCTTGGCGAACGCCGGGTCGGCATAGAACTTCGCGCGGTCCTCGAACGCGAGCTTCTTCGCCTCGACGAACAGGTGCACGTGCTCGGCGCTGCCGAACGGGATCTTCGAAAAATCGTAGCCTTCCAGGATGTTCAGCATCTGCAGCGCGGCCAGGCCCTGGCCGTTCGGCGGCAGCTCCCACACGTCGTAGCCGCGGTAGTTGGTCGACACCGGCTCGACCCACTCGCCCTTGTGCGCGGCGAGGTCCTCGTACGCCAGGAAGCCGCCCTGCGCCTTCACGTAGTCGGCGATCACGTGCGCGATCTTGCCCTTGTAGAACGCATCGCGGCCCCCCTTGCCGAGCGCCTCGAGCGTGTTGGCGAGGTGGGCGTTCTTCCAGATCTCGCCCTTGGCCGGCGCCTTGCCGGCCAGCGTGAACTGCTCGGTGAAACCCGGGTACTTCTCCAGCCGCGGCACCGACAGGTTCCAGTAGTAGGCGACCAGCTCGCTGACCGGGAAGCCCTCGCGCGCATAGGCGACGGTGGGCGCCAGCACGTCCTTCATCGGCAGCTTGCCGAAGCGCTCGTGCAGCGCGAACCAGCCGTCGACCGTGCCCGGCACGGTGACCGGCAGCGGGCCAGTCGGCGGGATCGCGGTGTAGCCGTGCTCCTGGAACCACTTCAGCGTCAGCCCTTTCGGCGAGCGGCCCGAGCCGTTGTAGCCGTAAAGCTTCTTCGTCTTCGCGTCCCACACGATCGCGAACAGGTCGCCGCCGATGCCGTTCGAGACCGGTTCCATCAGCCCGAGCGCGGCGTTCGCGGCGATCGCCGCGTCGACCGCGGTGCCGCCCTTCTTCAGCACGTCGAGGCCGATCTGCGTCGCCAGCGGCACCGAGGTTGCGACCATGCCGTGCGTGGCGAGCACTTCCGAGCGTGTCGCGAACGGCTTGCCGGTGATGCGGTCGCCGGCGTGCACGGCGCAGGTCACGAGGGCGGTGGCGAGGACAAGGGCAGCGCGGCGCATGGGCTTCGACCGGTGACGGAAAGGCCGCAGCATACGCGCGAGAAGCGAGGAACGAGAAACGAGGAGTGAGAAACGAGTAAGCGCCTGGCTGTTGCCGTCTCTCGTTTTTCACTCCTCTCCACTGTTTTCTCGCTACAAAAGCCAATGCCACAGCGGCAGCGTCGCCATCGCCAGCACGATGCCGTAGCCGACCAGCGCAGCGGCGAGCTCCGGCGCAAGGCCGGCCATCGACAAGAGCGCGCCGGCAGTGATCATCGGCGGCATCGCGGTCTCGTAGATCGCCGCCGCGCGCATCTCGCCGGTCAGGCCGAGCAGCGCGGCGAGGCCGAGCGCCAGCAACGGCATCACCAGCAGCTTGGCACCGAGGCCGAGCGCGAACGGCGCGAGGTAGCGCTGCGGCAGCTTCAGCCGCAATTGCATGCCACTGGCCAGCGCGACCAGCGGCAGCAGGCTGTCGGCGAGCAGCTTGAGCGGCTTGCCGATCGAATCCGGGTAGCTCGCCGGCATCAGCACCAGCGCGACGACCAGCGCAATGAACGGCGGAAACGTCACGATGCGTCGCACGATGCCGAGCGCGCTCGGCCGCTCGCCGCCGTACAGCCCGAGCACGATCAGGCCGAACGTGGACAGGATGATGAAGCTGCCGAACTGGTCGTAGACGACCGCATAGCGCAGCGCACCCTCTCCGGCCAGCGCCGGCATCAGCGCGAAGCCGAGGAACGAGGTGTTGCCGAGCGGCAGCAGCAACAACAGCACCGCGGTCACGTCGCGGCCGAAGCGCAGCAGACGTGCCAGTACAAGTGTCAGCAACGTGCTGACGACGAGGATCGACCACGGCACCGCGACCAGCCCGAGCAGCTCGCGCCCGAACGTGATCCGCGGCGCATACAGCAGCACAGCGGCCGGCAGGCACACGTACAGCACGGTGAGGTTCAGCGCCGCCGGCGCGCTGTCGGGCAGCAGCTTGCGCCACGCCAGCAGCCGCCCGATTGCCAGCATGGCGAGGATGAAACCAAACGCGGAGGTGACGGACATCGACGACAACCGGCGCCGGCGTCAACGCCGGCGCATCAAGGACTATTCGCAGGCGGCCTCGCCGCTGCCCACGCCGGCGCGGATCAGCGCGCCGTCGATCGAGCGGCGCAGCGCGTCCTCGAGCGCCGGGCGCAGCGCCGCCAGCTCGCCGAGGGTCTTCGGCGTCGCGATCAGCGCGGAGTCGACCGGCACGCTGACCAGGCATTGCGGGGCGCCGGCGATCATCGGCGGCGAGCCGTGGATCAGCAGCGGCATCAGGTTGGCGTAGGCGACCGGCGTCTGGCCGCGGCGCGCGATGCCGTAGCCGCTCTGTGCGGGCGCGCCGGCCTCGAGCGGTCGGGCGAGGCTGCGCAGCACGACGACGCCGTCGAGCTGCTGCGCGCGCAGCCAGCGGTCGAGGTCGCGGCCGAACTTCGTCGTCAGCTGCACGGAGCTGCCGTGCGTCTCCAGCGCGCCGCCGCTGCGTACGGCCTGTTCGAGCGCGGCCGGCAGGCGCACGGCCTGGGCACGGTAGCCCTGCGCGTTCAGGCGCGCCAGCGTCTGCTCGCGCGCAACCGCGCCGAGCTGCCATTCGTCGCGGATCGTCGGCGCGCGGTCGGCGCTGGCGGCCTTGCCGAAGCCGGCGGACAGGCGCGGCGCGAGCGCGTCGACGACACCGAGGCGCACCTCGGACGGAAGACTGGTCGCGCTCGCCGTGGCGGCGACGAGGCTCAGCAGGATCGTGGCGATGCAGCGGCGCATGCGGTTTCCTCCCGACTGGTCTGCGAAATCGTCCGCCGCGGCCGGCACTGCCGGCTGCGCGCGGTCAGGCGACTACTCGCCCAGCGCCTCGCGCATGAAGTTCGGCTGCGCCAGCGCGGCCTTGTGCATGTCGACGTTGTAGTAGCGGGTCGGGAACTGCTTGGTCGCGGCGCCGCGCTCGCGGAAGCCGGACAGGTCGGCGCCCTTGCGCGCCATCGTGCAGCTCCACCAGCCGGTCGGGTACAGCGGCTGCGGGAAGGTCAGCGTCTTGACCGAGTGGAATCCGGCCACGCGCATCGCCGTGCGCATCGACTTGATCAGGTCCAGGTGGACCAGCGGCGATTCGCTCTGCTGCACGAGGATGCCGGTCGGCCGCAGCGCGCGGTAGCAGCTGGCGTAGAACTCGGCGTTGAACAGGCCCTCGGCCGGGCCGACCGGATCGGTCGAGTCGACGATGATCACGTCGATCGATTCCGGCTCCGCCTCGGCCATGTACTTGATGCCGTCGATGAACAGCAGCTCCGCGCGCGGGTCGGCGTTCGACTCGCACAGCTCGGGGAAATACCGCTCGGCCAGGCGCGTCACGCGCTCGTCGATCTCGACCTGCACCGCGTGCTCGACTTCCTCGTGCTTGAGCACCTCGCGCAGCGTGCCGCAGTCGCCGCCGCCGATGATGACGACGCGCTTGGCGCGCGCATGCGTGAACAGCGCCGGGTGCGACATCATCTCGTGGTAGAGGAAGTTGTCGCGCGTGGACACCATCGTGCAGCCGTCGATGACCATCAGCTTGCCCCAGTCGGTCGTGTCGTAGATCTCGATCGACTGGAACGGCGTCTGCTCCGCGTGCAGGCGCTCCTTGATGCGCAGGCCGAACGACGAGCCGGAGCGCTCGTGCTGCTCGGTGAACCAGGCGGGGGCGGCGTGCTCGGCAGCGGACATCGGGTTTCCTGTCAGGCGGGGAAAGAGGGCCGCACGGGGGGCGCGGCGGGCGGCGATTGTAGCCGGTCGCCGCCGCGGCGACACGCGCCGCCGGCCGGGGCGCTGCGCGGCGCGATGCCGCCCGCCCGGCGCGCAGCCGCTACACTACGCGCCCCGTGCAACCTGGTGGTGGAGAAGGCAGTGAGCGAGCAGCGCTGGAGCGTCGACGAGGCGCGGCATACCTGGGCGGTGCCGCACTGGAGCGAGGGCTATTTCGACGTCGGCGCCAACGGCGAGCTGGTGGTGTGCCCGCGCGGCACCGACGGCCCGCGCCTGTCGTTGCCGGCGATCGTCGCCGACGCGCAGGCGCAGGGCGCGCGCCTGCCCCTGCTGGTGCGCTTCGCCGACATCCTCGCCGACCGCCGCGCGCGCCTGCAGCGCGCGTTCGCCGACGCGATGCGCGCGTGGGACTATGCCGGCGGCTACACGCTGATCTACCCGATCAAGGTCAACCAGCAGAAGAACGTCGCCGGCGAGCTGGCCGCCAGCGCCGACGCCGGCTTCGGCCTGGAGGCCGGTTCCAAGCCGGAACTGATGGCCGTGCTCGCGCTCGCGCGCGCCGGCAGCACGGTGATCTGCAACGGCTACAAGGACCGCGAGTACATCCGCCTCGCGCTGATCGGACGGCGCCTCGGCCTCGACGTGTTCATCGTGATCGAGAAGCCGTCCGAGCTGCGCTACGTGATCGAGGAATCGCGCGCGCTCGGCGTCGAGCCGCTGCTCGGCGTGCGCATGCGCCTGAAGAGCCTGGGCGCCGGCAAGTGGCAGAACTCCGGCGGCGACAAGGCCAAGTTCGGCCTGACGCCGCGCCAGCTGTTGACCCTGCTCGACGAGCTGAAGGCGGCGAACCTTTCGCACACGCTGAAGCTGCTGCACTTCCACATGGGCTCGCAGATGTCCAACGTGCGCGACATCGCCAACGGCATGCGCGAGGCGGTGCGCTACTTCGTCGAGCTGTCGCGCATGGGCCTGGCGATCACGCACATGGACGTCGGCGGCGGCCTCGGCGTCGACTACGAAGGCACGCGCTCGCGCTCGGACTGCTCGATCAACTACGGCCTCGGCGAATACGCCGCGGCGGTGGTCGGCGCGCTGGCCGAGGCCTGCGCCGAGCACGCCCTCGCGCCGCCGCACGTGCTGACCGAATCCGGCCGCGCGCTGACCGCGCACCATGCGGTGCTGGTGGTCAACGTCAGCGAGGTCGAGGAGGCGCCGCTCGGCGCGCTGCCGCCGCCGCGCGAGGACGAGCCGGCCGTGCTACGCCGCCTGCGCGAGACACATGCCGAGATCGACCGCCGCCCGCCGACCGAGCTGTACCACGAGGCGCAGTACCAGCTCGCCGAGGGCTATTCGCTGTACACGCTCGGCCAGTTGTCGCTGGCCGACCGCGCCGAGCTGGACGACCTCTACTACGCGACCGTCAACGCGGTGCGCTCGCGTCTGAAGGGCGACGAGCGCGCGCACCGCCAGGTGCTCGACGAGCTGAACGAGACGCTGGTCGACAAGTACTTCGTCAACTTCTCGGTGTTCGAGTCAGTGCCCGACATCTGGGCGATCGACCAGATCTTCCCGATCGTGCCGATCGCCGGCCTCGACCGCGCGCCGGACCGGCGCGGCGTGATCGCCGACCTGACCTGCGACTCGGACGGCCGCATCGACCAGTACGTCGACGCGGACGGCATCGACGTCAGCCTGCCGCTGCACGCGCCGCGCGCGGGCGAGCCGTACCGGCTCGGCCTGTTCATGGTCGGCGCGTACCAGGAGACGCTCGGCGACATCCACAACCTCTTCGGCGACACCGACGCGGTCAACGTCAGGCTGACCGACGGCGGCTACGCGTTCACGCACCTGCGCTTTGGCGACACCACCGACCTGATGCTCGACTACGTCGGCTACGACCTCGCCGAGCTGCGCGCCGCCTACCGCGGCAAGATCGCCGCCGCCGGCGTCGGCGCGGACGAGGCGGCACGGCTGGAGGCGGCGCTGGAGAAAGGCTTGACCGGCTATACCTATCTGGCCGAAACGGCCTGATGCCGCGGTAGGAGCGGCTTCAGCCGCGACGCTTTAGCCCTCCCCTTCAAGGGGAGGGGTGGGGGGGATGGTGTTCGTAGCTACATCGCGGCTGGAGCCGCTCCCACGACAACCTGGAGACGTGCATTGAACGCATTGAACGTCGGTTTCATCGGCCTCGGCGCGATGGGCCTGCCTATGGCCGGCCACCTCGCCCGCGCCGGCCTGCTGCGCGCGGTGTGGAACCGCTCGCACGCCAAGGCTGCCGCTTTCTCCGTCGAGCACGGCGTCGCCGCGCCGGCGACGGTCGCGGAGCTGGCGCCGCTGTGCGACGTGATCGCGCTGTGCGTGCCGGCCGACACCGACGTGCTGGAGCTGGCGCGCGAGATCGCCGCGCACGCGCGGTCCGGTACGATCGTCGTCGACCATTCGACCGTGTCCTCGGTCACCGCGCGGGCCGCGCAGGCGCTGCTGGCCGAACACGGCTGCGCGTTCCTCGATGCGCCGGTGTCCGGCGGCGTCGAGGGCGCGAAGAACGGCAAGCTGTCGGTCATGGCCGGCGGTGACGAGGACATGCTGGTGCGCATCCGCCCGGCGCTGGACTGCTACGCGGCGAAGGTCAACCTGATGGGCCCGGTCGGCGCCGGCCAGGACACCAAGGCGGTCAACCAGGTGCTGGTCGCCGGCATCGCGCAGGCGGTGTGCGAGGGCCTGGCGCTGGCCGAGCGGCTCGGCCTTGATCCGGAGCGCCTGCTGCCGACGCTCGGCGCCGGCGCGGCCGGCAACTGGTTCCTCGACAAGCGCGGCGCGACGATGCTGCGCGACGAGTTCAAGGTCGGCTTCAAGCTCGCGTTGCTGCACAAGGACCTCAAGATCGTGCGCGAACTCGCGCTCGCCGCCGGCACCGACCGCTCGATCATCGAAAAATCGCTCGCCGACTACGCCGTGCTGATGGCGCAGGGCCACGGCGACGACGACATCTCGGCGCTGATCCGGCTCAAGCGCAAGGGCGGCTAGAGCACACGGAGAAGAAGCTTTTGCCGTCATCCCGGCGAAGGCCGGGATCCAGCACTTTTGCTTCATGTTGAAATGGCGGGATTACCCGCTGCACTCGCCCCTTGCGGGGCCGCAAAGGCACTGGGTCCCGGCCTTCGTCGGGACGACGACTCGTTCAGCGCTTGCCCGACCTTCGCGGTTCATCCGGTCAAGCGCTTCCTCCGTGTGCTCCGTGTTCAATCTTTGGCTTGGCGCTTTGCGCTTTCCCCGCTCAGTTCAGCGTGAACTTCCACAGCTTGGCGTTCTGGTCGGTGATGTAGAGCGCGCCGTCGACCACGATCGGACTCTGCCAGTGCACGCCGCCGATCGCCGGTGAGGTCCACAGCACGGCGCCGCTGAGCGGGTTGCGTGCGATCACGCAGGTGCCGGCGGCGCAGGCGCCGGCGCTGTAGAGCACGCCGTTGGCGACGACCGGCGAGGTCGTGGCGGCGCTTTGCGTCCAGCGCGCGGTCAGCATCGGCTTGTGGTTCGTGTCGAGGCCGAGCTGCAGGCCGGACAGGCCCCGCGCGTTGCCGACGAAGACCCAGGTCGTGCCATCGGCCTGATTGCTCCACACGGCCGGCTGCTCGCGCATGCCGCTGCCGCCCTGCGGCACGGCCAGCAACTGCAGTTCGCCGCCGGTGTGCACCGCGCGGCGGCTGCCCTCGAAGCCGTTGGCGAAGACGACGCCGGTCGCGCCGAGGTCGGCAAGATCGAGCAGGCGCAGCTGCGCATCCTTGCCGACCTGCAGGCCGAGGTTGCGCACCGTGCTGCCGGGCGGTGCCGGCAGCACCGCCGGCGAGGTCGAGCCGAGGTCGGTGTCGGTATCGTCGAGCGACTGGTAGTTGGTCGGCGTGTAGCTGTCCAGCGGCAGGCCCTGGCCGCTGCCGCTGCCGTCGGGGGCGAGCGCGAGCACGCTGTCGCCCCAGTTCATGCCGCCGCTGCTCGCATTGAAGTTGCCGTTGCCGGTGGCGATGTAGACGCGGTTGGTCGACGCGACGAACGTCGCGCCGCCGCGGCCCCAGATGCCGCTGCGCACGCCGGCGCAGGCATTCGTCGCCAGGTGCACGCTCTGGTCGCTGCACATCGCGTTGAACACGGCCTGCGCACCGCTGGCGAGGTCGATCGACACGAGGTGGCCCTGGTAGTCGCCGCCGTCGCCGATGTAGCCATCGGTCACGACCAGCAGGTGGTTCGTGCCGCCGTTGCTGGCGATGGTCAGGCCGGAGGCGCCCTTCTCGACGTTCGTCTTCAGCGTGATCGTCTGCGGCCAGCCGCCGCCGGTCGTCTCCACGCCATCGCCGACGCGGTACTTGTGCGCCTTGCCGTCGAGCCCGTAGCTGTAGACGTACTGCCGGCCCGGATCGAGCGCCGGTGAGGCGGTCGCCGGCACCTTGCCGCTGGTCGGCTGCGCCCAGACTTCGCTGCCGGTGGTCGCGTCGATCGCCATCACGCGGCCGTTGGTCGCGAGCATGAACAGCAGGTTCTTCGTACCACCCGCGGTGGCGACGCCGGCCTGGTACACCGGCGCGCTGTCCACGGTCGCCGCCAGCGTCGCGCCACCGGGAAACCGCGGGGTCAGTTGGACGACGTTGGCAGCACCGAGCGTGATCTCGGCGGGGTTGCTGCCGCTGTGCGCGGCATCGAAGCCGAACTGCGGCCAGTCGGTCGCGTGGAGCGGGCCGGCGAGCACGAGCGCGCCGATCAGCGCGCCGTGGCGGACGAGGCAACGGTGGGTGGGCATGGCAATCCTCCGAACGGCCCGAAGGCCGATGCGCAGGATGCGGGCGAGGGAGCGGCCGGGGCTCCTGGCGGTGACTGCCGCGTCCGTGCGAATCACCCTCGCGGGCAGGCTGCAGGTACAGGCGCCTGCGCGCGGTGGCAGGCACCGTCAGGTCACGGCGTGGTCAGCGCCTGGCCACGCCACGAGGTTCGCCGTCCGTGGCTGCTCCGGCAGGCCCGTCAGGGACTCGCGCCGTCGAAGCCGTCCTTGAAGATCACGTCGCCGGCGTCGAGCGCGAACACGGCGCTGACGCTGCAATCCTGCGTGATCGGGGCGGTCGTGTACGTGTTCCCGGCGAGGCTGCCGCCGCAACCCGTCACGCTGCCGATCACGTGGCCCGCGTCCGGCGTCAGCGTGAAGCTGGCGGCGGCGCCGTCGTCGATGGTCTGCGGGCTGGCCGGCGCGATGGTACCGCCGCCGCTGGCCTGCGGCGTTACGGTATGCGTAAGGCGCACGAACGTCGCGTTGACCGTGCAGTCGGCGGTGACCGGGCCGGTCGTGTAGACCTGCCCGGTCAGGCTGCCGCCGCAGCCGGTCACGCTGGCGATGCGGTAGTGCGTGGCCGGCGTCAGCGTGAAGCTCGTCGTCGCGCCATCATTCACGGTCTGCGGCGTGGCCGGCGCGAGGCTGCCGTTGGGGCCGGCGACCGGCGTGACGGTGTGCGTGACCAGCGCAAACGTCGCATCGACCGTGCAATCGGCAGTGACCGGTCCGGTACGGTAAACGGTTCCGTCGAGTTGCCCGGCACAGCCGCTCACGCTGTCGATGCGGTAGCCGCGGTCCGGCGCGATCGTCAGCGACAAGGTCGCGCCAGTGTCGACGGCCTGCGGTGTGCCGGGCAGCACGCGGCCGTGCGCGCCGGCGTTCGGCGACACGGTGCGCGTCTGCGGCGGATTGCCGAGGTCGAAGCGTTGCAGCCGCGTGCCGGCGGCGACGTAGAGCGCGCCGTTGACGAGGATCGGGCTCTGCCACTTGATGCTGCCGATCGTCGGAGAGGTCCACAGCACCGAACCGTCGAGCGGCTTGCGCGCGTACAGGCAGTTGCCGCCGGAACAGGCCCCGATGTGGTAGATCACGTCGTTGGCGACGATGGTCGAGGTCGCGTTGGCGCTGGTCTGCCACGTCGGCTGCAGGTACGGCTTGCCGGTCACCGTGTTCAGCGTGACCTTGAGGCCGGAAAGGCCGCTGCCGTTGGCGATGAAGACCCAGTTCGCGCCGTCGGGCGCGATCCACGACGCGGTCTGTGTTTTGGGCCAGAACTGGCTGATCGGCACGTCGATGACGTCGATCGCGCCGCCGACGCTGCCCGCCATGCCGGTGCCGCCCATCTTGTCGAGATCGAGCAGGTGTAGTTTTGAGTCCTTGCCGGTCTGTACGCCGAGGTGTCGCACGCTGCTGCCGGCTGGTGGTTTCAGGATCGTCAGCGAGGCCGAGCCGAGGTCGAGGTCCTGGTTGTCGAGCTGCGGGTAGGTCGTCGGCGTGTAGCTGTCCATCGGCATGCCGCCACCGGCGCCGGTGCCATCCGGCTTCAGCGCCAGCACGCTGTCGCCCCAGTTCTTGCCGCCGGTGTGGGCGTTGAACGGACCGTTGCCGGTGGTGATGTAGATGCGGTCGGTGCCGGCGTCGTAGGTCGCGCCGGGACGGCCCCAGATACCATTCTGGCGCGACGAGCACCCATTCACGCCGTTCTGGCCGTTCAGGATCATGTGGGTCGTGACGTCGCTGCAGAGCGTGTTGAACACGGTCTGCGTGCCGGTCGCGAGGTCGATCGTGGTGAGGTGGCCCTGATAGTCGCCGGCATCGCCGACGTAGCCGTTATTGACGACGTACAGGTACGTGGTGCCCTGCGTGATCGCGAACGCGAGTGCCGAGGCGCCCTTTTCGACCGAGGTTTTCAGCGTCGCGATCTGCGGCCAGCCGTCGGTCGTCACCTCGCTGCCGTCGCCGATGCGGTACTTGTGCGCCTTGCCGTCGATGCCGTAGGCGTAGACGAACTCGCGGTTCGGGTCGATCGCGGGCGAGCTTTCGGTTGGTGACTTGCCTGAGGTCGTCACCGACCAGACGACGGAACCGTCGAACGCGTCATAGGCCGTGGTACGACCGCTCTGCGCGGTCACGACGAGCAGGTCCTTCGTGCCGGACGGCGTGGCGATCGCGCGTGCGTAGACCGGGGCCGCGTTCGTGGTCGCACTCATCGTGATGTCGTAGCGCCGCGTCAGCTGCGTGACGTTGGCGGCGTTGATCGTCGCCTCGTCCGGATTGTTGCCGCTGTGCGCAGCATCGTAGCCCCACTGCAGCCAGTCCGCGGCGGCGGCGTCGAGGCAGGGCAGGGCACAGCAGGCGATCACGGTCCAGCACAGCGGCTTCAGGTGCATTGTGGAAAACTCCCCGATGGACGGCGCCGGCGCACGGATCGTGCTGGGCGCAGGTCGTGCATGGTATGCCGCGCAGTCCCGCTTGTGATGACGCGCCGCACCGTGGTGCGCGCGGAGCGCATCCGCCGAGGCGCGCAACGCCGGCGCGCGCGATCTGTGCTAACTAGCCAGTCCCGTTCAAGCGAAGGAGGGACGCGCGATGCGCACCAGCAACCGGTTCGGATTCCTGTTCGGCTTCGGCGTGCTGCTCGCGGCGTCGCCGCTGCTGTACGCGCCCGGCGCGATCGGCGCGCCCGCGGCGGTCGTGCTCACGCCGGTCGCGAGCGGCCTCAGCGGCCCGACCGCGGTGACCGCGGCCGGCGACGGCAGCGGGCGGTTGTTCGTCATCGAGAACCTGTCCGGCAGCGGGCGCATCCGCATCATCGACGCGGCCGGCAACCTGCTGCCGACGCCGTACTACACGCATGCGACCAGCGGCGGTCCCGGCAGCGAGCAGGGCATGCTCGGCCTCGCGTTCGACCCGGACTTCGCCAGCAACGGCACGCTGTACGTCACCTACACCGCGCCGGCCGGCGATCCGCGGCTCGGCGCCGTGGCCGACCAGGTGCTGCTGCGCCTGGTCGCGAGCGATCCGTCCGCGGACACCTTCGCCGGCAGCGAGACCGAAGTGCTGCGCATCCCGGACATCTACACCAACCACAACGGCGGCAACATCGCGTTCGGACCCGACAGCCACCTCTACTGGGGCATGGGCGACGGGGGCTCGGGCGGCGATCCGAACGACTTCGCGCAGGACCTGTGGAAGAAGGTCGTCGGCGGCAAGAGCTACTACCTGCTCGGCAAGATGCTGCGGCTGGACGTGCGCACCCCGGTCGCCGCCGCGCCGGCCAACCAGTGCGGCGCGAGCGCGGGGCAGCCGGCGCAGTACGCGATCCCGGCCGACAATCCGTTCGCCGGCGCAGCCGACCAGTGCGGCGAGATCTGGCTGTACGGCCTGCGCAATCCGTGGCGCTGGAGCTTCGACCGCGCCACCGGCGACCTTGTCATCGGCGACGTTGGCCAGGGCACGTACGAGGAGATCGATTTCCGCGCCGCCGGCTCGGCCGGTAACCGCAACTACGGTTGGCGCCAGTGCGAGGGCAACCATCACTACAACCCGGGCGGCAGCGACACCGCCTGCCCGGCGCTGACCGGCACGGTCGCGCCGGTCATCGAGTATCCGCATGCGAGCGGGGCCTGCTCGGTGACCGGCGGCTACGTCTACCGCGGACCGGCCGCCGAGCTGCGCGGCAAGTACCTGTTCAGCGACTACTGCGACGGCCGCATCCGCGTCGCCGATGTCGATGCGCAGGCCACGACGTGGACGTACACGCTGCTGGCCGGCACGCCGGCGATGAACGTGTTCAGCTTCGGCGAGGACGCGGTCGGCAACGTTTACGTCATCGACGGTGGCGGCGGGCGCGTGTATCGCATCGACGGACCGGGCGTCGCCGACCTCATCTTCGAGGACGGCTTCGACGGCAGGCCGTAGTGCGCCGCCGCCGGCCGTAGCTCACGGGAGCGGCTTCAGCCGCGATGCCTTTCAGCCCTCAGAGGGTGTCTACAAAAAAAATCCGTTCGATTCTTGTCGCAGTTGCTCGCTGTTGCTTCGGCTTTGCTTGAGCTTCTGCGCGCAGGAGCGCGCTGCTTTACCCGGGGTCCCCGTTCAGCGGCGGTGGGCGCCGGACGGATGAGCCCGTGGGGCGCGCGCACGATGCGCGCGCGTTCGCCGTCGGCACACGGAGGTGCCGTCGGCGAACCCCGGCCGGCGACCACGTACCCGCAGGGCAGGATGCCCGGAGGGCGCCGCTGTTGGGGTGCCCTTCTCTTTGGTTACTTTCTCTTGGGCATGCAAGAGAAAGTAACCCGCTCGCAGGGATGCGAGCGGAAAACGCACGGACGCGGGTCGGTTTTCGCAGAAGCGGTGACACGAAAACCGAACACCATCCCCACCCAACCCTCCCCTTGAAGGGGAGGGCTCAAAAGCTCGCCGCTGGCGGCGAATTTATTTCGTAGAAACCTCTGGGCAGCGTTGGCCGCGCCTACTGCTCCTTCAACGCGATCGCGCTGATGCCGTTGTCGGCCAGCGCGCGCTTGGCGCTTTCGAGTTCGCTCGCGCTCGCGTACGGGCCGACGCGGACGCGGTGCCAGGTCTTGCCGTTGATCGTGACCGGCTGCACCTGCGCGCTGAAGCCGGCCAGCGCGAGCTTGGCCTTGGCTTCGTCGGCGGCCTTAGGTTCCGGATACGAACCGGCCTGCAGCAGGTAGCGACCGCCCGCGGCCGGCGCCGCCGGCGCGGCGGGCGTGGCTGCCGCGTTCGCCGGATTCGCTGCTGCGGCCGCTGCGGCGGCACGGGCCTGCTGTTCGGCGCGCGCCTTGGCCGACAGCTCGGCGTCCGGGATCACGACCTCGGCTTCCGGCAGCACCTGGTAGAAGTCGTAGTTCTTCTTCGGCTTGGCCTCGGCGACCGGTGCTTCGCTCTCGCGCGGCGCGGTCGCCTGCGGGTTCGGCTGCGGCAGGTTCTTCTGGCGCAGCAGCGGCGCCCAGTCCTTGACCAGCACGACCAGCATCAGGCCGGCACCGAGCAGCATGCCGACCAGCACCCAGGCCCAGGCCGGGGTCTGGTTGCCGCCGCCGCGGGTCGCCTGGCGTCCCTTCTTCGCTGCCATCACATGCTCTCCGGAGCGGATACGCCGAGCAGGTCCAGGCCGTTCGCGAGCACCTGCCGCACCGCGTTGGCCAGGGTCAGGCGCGCGTCGCGCAGGTCGACGTCGTCGACCAGGAACTGGTGCGTGTTGTAGTAGCCATGGAACGCGGCTGCAAGTTCGCGCAGGTAGGTCGCGATCAGGTGCGGCTCGAGATTGGCGCCGGCCGCCTCGACGACCTCGCCGTAGCGCGACAGCTCGACCATCAGCGCCTGCTCGGCCTCGCTGTCCAGCCGCGCGAGCCTGGCCAGGCCGTTGGCGCGGTCCCACGCCAGCCCGCGCTCGCCGAGCTGGCGCATCACGCTGGCCACGCGCGCATGCGCGTACTGGATGTAGTAGACCGGGTTGTCGTTGCTCTGCGCGCGCGCGAGGTCGATGTCGAACACCAGCTGCGAATCGGACTTGCGCGCGATCAGGAAGTAGCGCGTGGCGTCGCGGCCGGCTTCCTCGATCAGGTCGCGCAGCGTCAGGTAGCTGCCGGCGCGCTTGCTGAGCTTCACTTCCTCGCCGCCGCGCATGACCGTCACCATCTGGTGCAGCACGTATTCCGGCCAGCCCTTCGGGATGCCGGCGTCGAGCGCCTGCAGGCCGGCCTTCACGCGCGCGAGCGAGCCGTGGTGGTCGGCGCCGAGCTCGGTGATCGCGCGCTCGTAGCCGCGCTGCCACTTGGTGCGGTGGTAGGCGACGTCCGGCAGGAAGTAGGTGTAGGTGCCGTCGGACTTGCGCATGACGCGGTCCTTGTCGTCGCCGAAGTCGGTCGTGCGCAGCCACAGCGCGCCGCCGTCCTCGTAGGTGTGGCCGTGCGCGACGAGTTCGCGCACGGTCTCCTCGACCTTGCCGTCGGCATACAGCGAGGACTCGAGGTAGTACACGTCGAACTGCACGCCGAACGCCTTCAGGTCGAGGTCCTGCTCGCGCCGCAGCCAGGCGACCGCGAAGTGGCGGATCGCCTCGAGGTCGTCGACGTCGCCGGCGCCGACCACGTCCTGGCCGTCGGCATGCACGCTCTCGCGGTCGAGGTAGGCACGCGCGACGTCCCTAATGTACTCGCCGCGGTAGCCGTCGGCCGGCCATTCCGGCGCATCCGGGTCGACGCCGCGCGCGCGCGCCTGCACCGACAGCGCGAGGTTGGCGATCTGCACGCCGGCATCGTTGTAGTAGAACTCGCGCACGACGTGCCAGCCGTTCGCGTCGAGCACGCGCGCGATCGAATCGCCGATCGCGGCGGCGCGGCCGTGGCCGACGTGCAGCGGGCCGGTCGGGTTGGCCGAGACGAACTCGACGCCGGCGGTGCGGCCGCGCCCGGCCTCGCCGCGGCCGTAGGCGTGGCCGCGTTCGAGCACGGCGGCGACCTCGCGCTGGTAGGCGCCCGGGCTGAGGAAGAAGTTGATGAAGCCGGGCCCGGCGATCTCGACCCGCGCGATCTCGTCGTTCGCCGGCAGCGCCGCGACCAGCGCCGCGGCGAGCTCGCGCGGCTTGCGCCCGGCCGCCTTGGCCAGCGCCAGCGCCGCGTTGGTGGCGAAGTCGCCGTGCTCGCGGCTCTTGGTGCGTTCGATGACGACGGCGGGCGCATCGCCGGCCGGCAGGGTGCCGTCCGCACGCAGGGCAGCGATGGCGGCGAGGACGAGGTCGCGCAGTTGGTCTTTCACGGGCGTGGCTTGGCAGGGGAAGCCGCGCATTGTAACGGCCGACGCCGGCGCGCAGAAATCGCCCCGTCGGGCGGGCCGGGGCAGCGCGCGGCGCTTGCCGCCCCGCCTCCCGCCGCCTGTCATCGGCCTGTCGCGAGGCCCGCCTACGCTGCCGGCCGGCTCGCGGAGAACGCCGCGCCGCCCCGGGCTTCCCGTCGCCCGGGCCGGCGTGGCGCTCCGCCAGAAGCCGACCCGTCATCGGAGCACGGGTGGCGTGCGGGATGCGCACGGCGCCCGGGTGCAGGGATGCACCAACCTCCCGGCGCCGAACGGTTTGCCTCCACGCCCTCGTGGAACGCGTCGGCCGCAGGCTGCAGGCCCGCACGGCGGCCCACTGCGCCCCTCCGCGGCGCCATCGTCATTCCCCTGTAAGAGCCTCCTTCTACGGTTGCCGATTGCGGCGCCCACGGGCGCGCAGCCCCCGCCACCGATCCGGAAGAACCGATGACCCGACGTGACCGCCTGCGCCCCGTCGCGCTGAGCTTCGCCATTGCCACGCTGCTGGGTGCGCCCGCGTTGCGCGCACAAGCGCCTGCCCCGGCCGCACCGGGTGCGGCCGATCCGAATGACGCGCCGGTCGCCGCGGCGCCGGTCGCCGAGGCCGCGCCCGACGCGCCGGCGGAGCAACTGTCCGGCGTCACCGTGCACAGCCGCTACAGCAGCGGTGGACAGGTCCTGTACCTCGACGAGCGGCGCAGCGCCGCGGTCGTCACCGAGGCGCTCGGCGCCGAGCAGATCGCGCGCACCGGCGACTCCGACGTCGCCACCACGCTCAAGCGCGTCACCGGGCTGTCGGTGGTCGACGGCAAGTACGTGTACGTGCGCGGACTGGGCGAGCGCTACTCCAGCGTGCTGCTCAACGGCGCGCCGATCCCGAGCCCCGACTACACGCGCCGCGTGGTGCCGCTGGACCTGTTCCCGAACGAGCTGCTGGACGGCGTGATCGTGCAGAAGGCGTACTCGCCCGACATGCCGGGCGAGTTCGGCGGCGGCACCGTGCAGTTGCGCACGCGCGAGGTGCCGCAGGCGTTCTTCTTCCGCGCGCAGGGTTCGCTCGGCTACGTCGACGGCACCACCGGCGAGTCCGGCCTGCGCTATCGCGGCGGCGGGCACGACTGGCTCGGCAGCGACGACGGCACGCGCGCGATGCCGGCCGACCTGGCCGCCGCGACCGCCGGCGGCCACTTCCTGCGCCCGCAATCGCCGTCCAATCCGGCCGGCGCCACGCCGCATCAATTGCAGGACTACGGGCGCGAGCTGACCGGCGCCGGCTACGGCATCCGCGGCCAGCACATCGGGCCGGACAGCAGCCTGTCGCTCGGCTTGGGTAACGGCTTCCGCCTGGCCGAGGACGTCACGCTCGGCGTGATCGGCTCGGCGCGCTGGCGCCAGGGCTGGGACACGCGCGAGGAAACGCGCAACACCTACGCCGCCAGCAACGCCGGCCTCGACCCGATCGCCGAGCAGGCGCTCAAGGACACCACGCGCAACGTCGACGCGAGCCTGTTCCTCGGCGTCGGCCTGGACGTGGGCATGCACCATCGCCTCGGCCTGACCAGCATGCTGCTGCGCCAGACCGACGACCGCATGCGGACCTCCGAGGGCACCGTGGACAGCGTCGAGTCGCGCTTCCACGAGCTGAAGTGGGCCGAGAACGAACTGCTCGCGCACCAGCTCAGCGGCCACCATGCGCTGCCGTCCGTGCGCGACCTGGAGATCGACTGGCGCTACACGCACGCGCAGGCCAGCCGCGACGAGCCGAACACGCGGCGCTACCGCTACGACCGCCTCGATGCGGACACGTTCGAGTTCTCGCACCGCTCCGATTCGAACGCGCACGGCTTCGGCCAGCTCGAGGACCGCCAGGACGAGGTCGGCCTCAAGGCCATGCTGCCGATCCAGTTCGGCACCGACCACCGCCTCGCGCTGTCGGCCGGCGGCGCGCGCCTGTCGCGCGACCGCGCGGCCTCGATCCGCACCTTCTCGTTCCTGCTCGCGCCCGGCTCGCCGCTGCCGTCCGATCCGGACTTCTTCCTGCAGCCGATCGACCGCATCCTCGCCGCCGGCAACATTGGCCCGGACGGCTGGGTGCTGCGCGAAACCACGCGCGCGACCGACAACTACCGCGCCGAGCAGACCCTGAGCAGCGCCTTCGCCAGCGCGGACCTCGACCTGGGTGGCCGCTATCGCTTCATGCTCGGCGCGCGCCGCGAGCGCAACGACCAGGACGTGACGACGTTCAGCATCGTCAATCCGAACGCGCCGCCGGTGGTCGCGCGCGACGACAGCGCGCACTGGCTGCCGGCGGCGGCGTTCACCTGGTCCTACAGCGACGCGGCCCAGCTCCGCCTGGGCTTCAGCCGCACGCTGTCGCGGCCGGACTTCCGCGAGCTGTCGGCGGCGCCGTTCACCGATCCGGAACTGGACATCGACACGATCGGCAACCCGCAGCTGCGCACCACGCGCATCCGCAACCTCGACCTGCGCTGGGAGTACTACTTCTCCGACACCGACTCGCTGTCGCTGGCGCTGTTCGACAAGCGCTTCCGCGACCCGATCGAGAAGCTGCGCCTGCCCGGTTCCTCGCCGCTGCTCGGCCTCGCCAACGCGACCGGCGCACACAACCAGGGCATCGAGTTCGACGTCTACAAGAACCTCGGCTTCATCGGCGACGGCCGCCTCGGCCCGCTCGACCTGGGCCGCTTCCACGTCGCGCTGAACCATGCGTGGATCCGCTCGAAGGTCGAGCTGGACTCGGCCAGCGCCAGCTACCAGACCAACCTGTCGCGGCCGATGCAGGGCCAGTCGCCGTACGTGAGCAACCTGCAGCTCGGCTACACCGACGCCGAGCGCGGCCTCGACGCGGCGCTGCTGTTCAACCGCTCCGGCCGGCGCGTCTCGCAGGTCGGCGTGCAGGGCCAGCCGGACATCTACGAGGAGCCGTTCGGGGCGCTCGATTTCCAGCTCCGCCACGCCTTCGCCGACGGCTGGCGCTGGACGCTGCGCATGCGCAACCTGCTCGATCCGGCGGTGCGCTACACCCAGGGCGGCCTGCCCACGCGCGAGTACCGCAAGGGCCGCGAGCTGCACGTCAGCCTCGAATGGCGCCCGTCGTCGCGCCGCTGAGCACGCAGAGGCAGGCACTGAAAGATCACCGTCATCGTTGTGCGGCCACGCTGTCATGCGGCCGTCCTACGGTGGCGCGACCGCGGGCGGCCCGAAGCGACGCCGCCCGGTCTCACTTCGTGTCAAGCCAGATGGGGATCCATTGATGAAACTCTTCAGGAAGGTGTTCGCGGGAATGATGGTCGGCGTGCTTGCGGCCGGCCAGGCGCAGGCGGCGGTACGGCTGACCGAGTCGTTCGACGGCCTGTGGCAGGATCCGAACTGGCCGGCGCGCGGCTGGGTCGTGGACGTGCTGTCGCATGAGGACGGCTCCAAGACGCTGTACATGTTCGGCGCCGTGTACGACAACGAGGGTCGCAGCAAGTGGGTCGCGACCTCGATGAAGTTCGGCGAGTTCGAGTTCGCCAAGAGCGGCGACCTGTTCAGCTGGAGCGGTGGCTCGTTCGCCGGCAGCGAGGCGACGACGCGCGCGCCGTTCGGCACCGTCGCGGTCGACGTGATGAGCTGCTCGGAGATCAAGATCTCGATGACCCCGCCGGCCAACAGCGGCTTCCAGGCCGTCAGCCGAACGCTCAACCCGGGCCAGTCGCTGGTCACCGCGGACAAGCCCGGCTGCGCGTTCAAGAAGAAGTTCACCGGTTGCCCGGCCGGCACCAGCGCCGGCGCCGAGCCGCGCTCGTGCATCCTGACCGGCACGATCATGCGCGACCTGACCCTGACCAACGACACCACCTGGATCCTCGAAGGCCTGGTCACGGTCGGCAACGACAACGCCAACTCCGCCACCATCACGATCGAGCCGGGCACCCTGGTCACCGGCAGCGGCGATACGGCCGACTACCTCTACATCAACCCGGGCTCGAAGCTGATTGCCGACGGCACGCCGTACGCGCCGATCGTGTTCACCAGCCCGCGCGACGGCAAGCTCGGCCAGACGCCGGCGCCGAAGGATTGGGGCGGCATCGTGCTGTCCGGCAATGCGCCGAACAACAAGTGCGCGAACGCGCCGTTCAGCTGCTTCAGCGAGTTCAATCCGGCGCTGCGCTACGGCGGCGACAAGCCGCATGACAGCTCCGGCAGCCTGCGCTACGTGCAGGCGCGCTACGCCGGCTACGTGTTCGCGGAAGGACGCGAGGTCAACTCCTTCACGTTCCAGTCCGTCGGCGACGGTACCGTGCTCGAGCACCTGCAGTCCTACCGCGGTGGCGACGACGGCTTCGAATGGTTCGGCGGCACCGCCAACGGCAAGTACCTCGTTTCCTACGAAGGCGGCGACGACGGCTTCGACTGGGACGAGGGCTGGAGCGGCAAGGTGCAGTTCGCCTTCTCCAAGTGGGCGCCGGCCAGCCTCGCGCTCGGCGACGACAACGGCTTCGAGGCCTCCAACCAGGCCGACAACCACGACGCCGCGCCGCGCGCGACGCCGAGCTGGTCCAACGTGACGCTGATCGGCAACGGCACCGGCGGCGGCAACGGCCTCCATCTCAAGGAAGGCACTGCCGGCCACCTCAGCAACATCCTGGTCAGCAACTTCAACAAGGCCGGCAAGTCCTGCCTGTTCGTCGACCATGCGGCGACGGTGGCCCTGGTGGGCACGCCGAACCTGACCCTCGACGCCGTGTGGCTCGACTGCGCGAGCCCGTTCGGCGACGGCAGCAAGGGCACGCCGGGCAGCGCCAAGCGCCTGTTCGACGCCGGCAGCGGCAACAAGACCGGCAATCCGGGCCTGGCCGGCTTCGTGCCGGCGGCGACCTCGCCGCTGCGCACGGCGGGCAAGCTGGTGACGAGCGACGCGTTCTTCGCTCCGGCGCCGTACATCGGTGCGTTCCGCGACGCCAACGACGACTGGACCCTGGGCTGGACCCACGGCATCGCGCGCTGAGCGCTGTCGCCGGGCAATGAAAAAGGGCGCGGCCTCGGCCGCGCCCTTTCTTGTTCCCGCCTGTTCGCCCGCCACCCCTGCGCGTGGCCGTGATGCGGGCCCGCTCAGGCCGCGGCGAGCAGCTCGGCCAGGATCGCGCGGTAGGCGGCGATCACCTCGGCACCGCTGCGCGGCGGCCCGTGCGCCGCTACGTGCGCGCGCAGCCCCGCGCCGAGTGCCTTGAGCGGTCCCGCGTTGGCGCTTTTTCCAGCCGCGAATGCGGCGCGGCCGGCGTCGGACTGGAAGCGGTGCTGCTCGAAGAAGAAGCGGTCCTGGCCATCGGTCAGGAACGTGAGCACGGGCTGCGCGCTCTCGCCGGCCTCGAGCAGGCGCCCGCTGAGCATTTCGCGCTCGCGGCAGAGCTTCTCGGCGGTCGTGGCGAAGTGCGCGAACGGGTCGGCCACGTTCGCGGTGTCGAGGTCGGCGGCGATCCGCGCGAGGTGCAGCGCGTTCACCAGGTCGGCTTCGAGGCGCCAGCCGGGACGGCGCGCGTCGAGGAGCGGCTCGAGCCGGGCGGCGAGCGCGCCGCCGCGCTGCACGAGATCGGCCGCGTTGTACGGATGGTCGCCCGGCGGCGGGCGACCATCGAAGGTGCTGCCGGCGATCATCAGCTCGAGCGCAGTGTAAAGGTCGGCATCGTGCGTGCGCGAGAAGCCGGTTGCATCGAGGATGCGCCAGGTTTCGGCGATGCTGGCGCGCTCGTTCGCGCCGACGCCGTCGACCAATGCCGGAGCCTCGCGCTGGCGCAGGTCGTGGCCGGCGCCGAACAACAGCAGCGCGCACCAGTCGCGCAGAGGCAGCGCGTCGAGACCGAGCGTTGCCACGAGTCGATCGATCCGGTCGCCGCAGATTTCCAGGATGTGTCCTTCGTTGTGATACGCATGGAAATCCGTGCCGAGACGGCCATGGCGCAGCGCGAGCCGCGCGTAGGCGAGGCGAACCGCGTCCGCGGTGCGATCGAACAGTGCCGGATCGGGGGCAGTGTCGATAAGGCTGGCCCATTCGCGTCGCCGGCGCGTCAGCAGCCGATCCAGCTCACCGGCCGATCCGGGCAGCGCGCGCGCGGCCGATACGTTCGGCAGGCGTCGCTCGGCTTCATCGGCGGCATACGTGTGCGGCAGTGCGAGTATCACGATTCGGTCATCGTTCCCCGTGGCCGTGTCCAGTATAGGCGTCGATGCGTGTGTCGAATGTGCGTCGGGTACGGATTGGGACGGCGCTGCGCTGCACCGGGCCTGATAGGAAGCGGCTCCCGGTTCCGTAGGTATTGGACGGAACGGATCAAGGGGACTGCCGATGTGGGTTGGATCGACCATGGCCATTCGCGCGGGTACAGCGCTGATGCTGCTGTGCGCCGCGCTCTGCGTGCCAGCGCGGGCCGCCTCGGACTATGTATTCAGCAACGGATTCGATCCGGTATCCGATGCACCGCCCAATCGTGCCGAGGCGAGCCGTTTCCTCGCGCAGGCCACGTTCGGCGCATCCGAGGCAGACCTCGATGCATTGGTCGCCAGCGGCTATCGCGCCTGGCTTGATCGGCAGATGCAGCTTCCTCCCCGCTACGCACTGCCGCACATGCGCCGCGCCGAGGGGGTGTCCGATCCGCTGCACGCGTTGCCGTTCTGGCGTTTCAGCGAAGCATGGTTCGTCAATGTGCTCGGTGGCGACGACCAGTTGCGCCAGCGCGTGGCGTTCGCGTTGAGCGAGATCTTCGTGGTGTCCGAACGCGGCAACGCGCTCGGCAACGACGGCCTCGCCCTCGGCGCGTACTACGACATCCTGTTGCGCAATGCGTTCGGCAACTACCGGCAGCTCCTGGAGGACGTCACGTTGAGTCCGGCGATGGGGCGCTATCTCAGCATGTATCGCAATCGCAAGCCTGATCCAGCCAACAATATCCAGTCCGATGAGAATTACGCGCGCGAAGTCATGCAGCTGTTCTCGATCGGACTGGTCAAATTGAACCGCGACGGCACGCCGGTGCTTGTCGGCGGCGAGACCGTGCCAACCTACGATGGCGATGTCGTGCGCGCGTTTGCGCGCGTGTTCACCGGCTGGGCCTGCCATTGCGGGCAGGGCCAGCAGTGCCCATCGGATCCGTTCGAGCAGGAGAACTTCACCTGCAGCACCGAACACGAGATGGTGCCGTTCGAGGCCTACCACGATCGTGGCGAGAAGCGCTTGCTCGATGGCGCAGTCCTGCCCGCTGGGCGCGATGCGCGGCCCGAATTGGAGGCGGCGCTGGACGTGCTGTTCAATCACCCGAACGTCGCGCCATTCATCGGCCGGCAGCTGATCCAGCGCCTGGTCACCAGCAACCCGTCGCCGACCTACGTCGGGCGAGTCGCTGCGGCGTTCGAGAACAACGGCGCCGGCGTACGCGGCGATCTCGGCGCGACGATCCGCGCGGTCCTGCTCGACCCCGAGGCACGCTCGGGGCATCGCACCTCGCCAGCGACCTTCGGCAAGGTGCGCGAGCCGCTGCTGCGGTTGACCCAGATGTGGCGCGCGTTCGATGTGATGTGGAAGGACGACGAGCTGTTCCCGGACGATCGCGACATCCAGGACATCTATAACCAGGCGGCGCTGCTGTCGCCGTCGGTCTTCAATTTCTTCGCGCCCGACCACGTACCGGCAGGGCCGCTTGCCACCGCCAGCATGGTCGCGCCCGAGATGCAGGTCATCACGGCCAACTTCGCTATCCACATGACGAACGACTTGGCCGGGCGGATCTACTGGGGCTATCGCGGCGGCCCGATGGACGAGTTCGACAGCCGCGTGCGGCTGATTCAGCTGGAACGCTGGGAGCAGCTGATCCGGCCGTTGCCGGGAGAGCCGGAGGCGCCGGCCGGCGCGCTCGACGCGCTTGTCGATCGCTGCAACGACTTGCTGCTGGGTGGGCAGATGTCCACGCCTTTGCGCCAGCGTCTGCACCAGCGGCTGCTTGCGATTCCGGCCACGGATACGCTGCGGCGCGTGCAGAACGTGCTGTACCTGATCACCACATCGGCCGAGTACGCCGTGCAGCGCTGAGGAGTCGCCATGCATTCCGATCGTTCGTCGCGTCGCACATTCCTGCGTCGCAGTCTTGCCACGCTGGCCGGCGGGTCGGCGCTTCTTGCCGCGCCACACAGCCTGTCGCTGCTGAACGCGGCCTGGGCCGACGCGGTGCCGGCTGGTAGCGACTACAAGGCGTTGGTCTGCGTCTTCCTGCTTGGAGGCAATGATGGCCACAACCTGATCGTGCCGCGTGCAGAGGTCGAGTATGCCGCCTACGCCAGTCGTCGCCGCGGTTTGGCGCTGCCGCGCAGCGCCTTGCTGCCGATCAATCCGGTGGACGGTGCAGGCTTTGCGCTCGGCCTGCATCCGGCACTGACGGAGCTGCAGCAATTGTTCGAGAGCGGCCGTCTGGCCCTGTTGGCCAATGTCGGCGCGTTGCTGGAGCCGGTCACGCGTCAGCAGTACGACCAACGCAGCGCACGCCTGCCGCCGCAACTGTTCTCGCACAACGATCAGCAGACGTTCTGGCAGGCGCTCGAGGCGCGCTCGGCCGTCGACACGACACCGGCCAGCGGCTGGGGTGGCCGCATCGCCGATCTGCTGCACGCCAGCGCCAACCCTGACGCGACACTGGCGATGAACATGTCCTTGGCCGGCGCCAATCCACTCCAGGTCGGGCGCCGTACGGAGGGGCTGTCGGTCGATGTCGGGGCGATTCGCTCGATCGAGAACGACGTCGACCCTGCCTCGGTCGCCGAGATGGAGGCGCTGCTTGCGGTACCGCAGTCGAACCTGCTGGCCGAGACGTATCGCCGCCACCTGCTGGGCGCGGTGGATGACTATCGCTTGCTGCGCGAGGCGCTGGCCGGCGCGACGCCGTTGACGACGCCGTTCCCACCGCCTCCCGCCGAGGGCGCGCCGGCGGCCGATCGGTTTGCGTTCGCGCTGGGTCGGCAGTTGCGGCGTGCGGCGGAACTGGTTTCGGTCCGCCAGGCACTCGGCCTGCGACGCCAGATTTTCTTCTGCTCGTTGGGCGGCTTCGATACGCACGACGCGCAGATGGCCGACCAGCCCCAGTTGCTCGCGGGCCTATCACGCGCGCTGCACGCGTTCCATGCGGCCACCGTCGAGCTTGGCGTCGAATCGGACGTGACCACGTTCGCGGCCTCGGAATTCGGGCGCTCGTTGACCAGCAACGGCGACGGTTCCGACCACGGCTGGGGCAACCACCTGTTCGTGCTCGGCGGTGCGGTGCGCGGTCGCCGCGTGTTCGGTGCGATGCCCGATCTCGCGGCCGGCAGCCAAGACATCGCGGCCGACGGGAATCTGATCCCGCGCATTGCGGCCGATCAGTACGGCGCCACGCTCGGACGCTGGTTCGGCGTGCCGGACAGCTCTCTCGACCTGGTGTTCCCGAATCTGCCTGCGTTCGACCAGCGCGACCTCGGTTTCATGGCGTGAAGACGCTAAATCCAGCCGCGCTGCGCCAGCGAGGTCGGCGTGCCGTGGCCGATCACGAAATGGTCGAGCAGGCGCACGTCGATCAGCTCCAGCGCCTCGCGCAGGCGCTGCGTGATCGCGCGGTCGGCCGCGCTCGGCTCGGCCACGCCGGACGGGTGGTTGTGCGCCACGATCACCGCCGCCGCATTGTGCTTGAGGCAGTGCCGCACGACCTCGCGCGGATGCACGCTGGCGCCGTCGATGGTGCCGCGGAACAGTTCCTCGAACGCGAGCACGCGGTGGCGGTTGTCGAGGAACAGGCAGGCGAACACCTCGTACGGATAGCCAGCCAGGCGCGCCTTCAGGTAGCGCGCGCTCGCGGCCGGGTCGGTCAGCGTGTCGCCGCCACGCAGCTCCGCGTCGAGGTAGCGCTTGCCCAGCTCCAGCGCCGCGCACAGGCGGCACCAGGCGACCGTGCCGAGGCCACGCTGGTGGTCGTGCGGCGCGTCCAGCAGCGCCTTAAGGCCGCCGGCACCGGCGAGCAGCGTGCGGCCGAGATCGACCGCGCTCTGGCCGCGCCGGCCGGAGCCGATGAATACGGCCAGCAGCTCCGCGTCGGACAGCGCGCCGGCGCCGCGCGCGAGCAGCTTTTCACGGGGACGTTCGGTGTCGGGCCAGTCGCGGATGCTCATGGAGGGGCAGGGATTGGGGATTGGGGAGGCGGGATTGGGCACAGCGGGCTGCGCGAGCGGCCGCCCTCATGCCGATAGCCGAGGCGTTGGCAGCGCTGCGTGGAGGTACTCTAGGGTGCTGCCGTGACGGCGCCGAGCGGCGCGGGGCGCGAATTTCAGTAAGCTAGCCGTTTCCTGTCCCGTCAGCGGTTTCCTACATGAGCGACCAGGCCCTCGCCGGCGTGCGCGTGCTGCTCGGCGTTTCCGGCGGCATCGCCGCGTATAAGGCAGCCGAGCTGGTGCGGCGCCTGCGCGACGCCGGCGCCGACGTGCGCGTCGTGCTGACCGCGAACGCGGCGCGCTTCGTGACCGCATTGACGTTCCAGGCGCTGTCCGGTAATCCGGTGCGCAGCAGCCTGTGGGACGAGTCGGCCGAGGCCGCGATGGGCCACATCGAGCTGGCGCGCTGGGCCGACGAGGTGCTGATCGCGCCGGCCTCGGCCGACCTGCTCGCGCGGCTCGCGCACGGCCACGCTGATGACCTGTTGACCACGCTGTGTCTGGCCAGCGCGGCGCCGCTGTCGGTCGCGCCGGCGATGAACCAGCAGATGTGGGCGCATGCGGCGACGCAGGCGAACCTCGCCACCTTGCGCGCGCGCGGCGTGCGCGTGTTCGGGCCGGCCGCCGGCAGCCAGGCCTGCGGCGAGGTCGGCAGCGGGCGCCTGCTCGAGGCCGGCGAGTTGGTCGCCGAACTCGCCGCCGCGCGCGCGCCGCGCGTGCTGGCCGGGTCGAAGGTGCTGGTCAACGCCGGGCCGACCTACGAGGACATCGATCCGGTGCGCTTCATCGGCAACCGCAGCTCCGGCCGCATGGGCTTTGCGATCGCCGAGGCCGCCGCGCAGGCCGGCGCCACGGTGACGCTGGTGGCCGGGCCGGTCTCGCTGGCGACGCCGCCCGGCGTCACGCGCGTCGACGTGCGCAGCGCGCGCGAGATGCGCGCGGCGGTGCTGGCGCGCGCGGGCGAGGCCGACGTGTTCGTCGCTGCCGCCGCGGTCGCCGACTTCCGCCCGCAGGCGGCGCTGCCGCAGAAGTTCAAGAAAGGCGGCGCGGCGCTGGAATTGACGCTGGTCGAGAACCCGGACGTGCTGGCCGAGGTCGCCGCGTTGCCGCGGCGCCCGTTCACGGTCGGCTTCGCCGCCGAGACGCAGGACGTCGAGGCGCACGCGCGCGCCAAGCTCGAGCGCAAGGGCCTGGACCTGATCGCCGCCAACGAGGTCGGCGCCGGCCGCGGCTTCGAGGCGGCCGACAACGCATTGCTGCTGCTGTGGCCGCACGGCGGCCGCGAACACTTGCCGCGCGCGGACAAGCGCGAACTCGCGCGCGCACTGGTCGCGCGCATCGCGCAGCTGCGCGCCGATGCAAACGGAGACCCCGCATGAACCCGTCCCCAGCCCCCGGCCCGCAGCCCCGGGCCGCACAAGCCATCCAGCTGAAGATCCTCGATCCGCGCCTGGGCAGCGAATTCCCGCTGCCGGCGCCGGCCACCGCCGGCTCGGCCGGCGTCGACCTGCGCGCGATGCTCGACGCGCCGCTGACGCTCGCAGGCGGCGCCAGCGCGCTGATCCCGAGCGGCATTGCGATCCACATCGACGATCCGGGCCTGTGCGCGGTCGTGCTGCCGCGCTCCGGCCTCGGCCACAAACACGGCATCGTGCTCGGCAACGGGGTCGGCCTGATCGATGCCGACTACCAGGGGCCGCTGCTGGTGTCGTGCTGGAACCGCTCCGACACGGCCTTTACCATCGCGCCGGGCGAGCGCATCGCGCAGCTGGTGCTCCTGCCGGTCGTACGCGCGGCCTTCGAGGTCGTCGAGGAATTCGCGCCGAGCGCGCGCGGCGCCGGCGGCTTCGGCAGTTCGGGCCGGCATTGAACAGGCAGACGAGGGCGCAGATGGGCGAGGCCGACAGCAAGCCAGTCAACAGTATCCGGCAGCGGTTGGTTGCCGCGCGGAATCAGCTCCTGCCGCGCCTGCGCGTGCTGCTGCCGCTGGCGGTGGCGACGTTCCTGCTTGCAAGCGGCCTGTTCCTGGCTTGGCAGAGCGTACTGGTCTACCGCGCCGAGCACGGTGCGATCGAGGCGCAGCGCTTGCGTGGCGAGCTGGTCACGGCGATCGCCGCACGCATCCGCAGCGATGCCGCGCGCGTGCAGCAGGCGCTGGCCGATCCGGCCGTGCAGCAGGCGCTGTCCCGTGAGGACGGGGAGGGGCGCGCCGCTGCCGCGACCGCGCTGCGGCAGGTCCTGCCGGACCTGACCGCGGCGGCATTCTTCAGCCCCGACCTCGACGAGGTGCTGTCGGGCAACCTCGGTGCGATCGGTTACGAGAAGGCCGCCGCGCTGATGCATGCGAAGGTGCGCAACGGCGCACCGCTGGCGCAGATGCGCGTGGAGAAGGACGCCGGCCAGCAGTTGATGCTGGCGGTGCCGGCGCCGGTCGACGGGCGCGTGAGCGCGTATGCCGTGGTCGAGCTGCCGTTCGCGCCGATCCTGGCGATCTTCGGCAAGGCCGAGCTCGATGGCGCACGGCTGGACCTGCGCCAGGGGGACGGCCGCGGCGACGTGCACATCGCCAGCATCGGCAGTGGCGCCAGCTCGATCGCCGACCTCGGCGAGCCGGTGCCGGGTTCGAGCCTGCGCATCGGCAAGGCCGAAGCGGACTACTTCATCGCCTTCTCGCACAGCTTCGGCCTGCTCGTCGTGCTGACCCTGCTGTGCCTGGCCGGCGGCCTCGGCGCGCTGTGGTTGCGCCACGTCGGCGTGCAGCAGGCGCTGGCGATGCTGAACCGTTCTTCCAAACCGACCGTACCGGAGATCACGTTGGCCCAGGCCATGAAGCAGCAGCAACCCGAAGTGGCCAAGGCCGCACCGAAACCCGCCCCCGCCGGCGCTGTCGCGCCGGTGCCGTCCGAGGAGTCGGTCGACGTCGATCCCAGCATCTTCCGCGCCTACGACATCCGCGGCGTGGTCGGGCAGAGCCTGACGACCGGCGTCGCACGCCTGATCGGCCGCGCGATCGGCAGCGAGGCGCGCGAGCGCGGTTTGCACGAGATCGTGGTCGGGCGCGACGGTCGCCTGTCCGGACCGGACATGGCGGCCGCGCTGATCGAGGGCCTGCGCTCGACCGGCATGGACGTGATCGACATCGGCGCGGCGCCGACGCCGGTGACCTATTTCGCTGCCTACCACCTGCGTGCCGGTTCGTGCATCTCGGTCACCGGCAGCCACAACCCGCCCGACTACAACGGCTTCAAGATCGTGCTCGGCGGCGAGACGCTGGCCGAGGACGCGATCCAGGGCCTGTTCCGGCGCATCGCCGAGAACCACTTCAGCGACGGCATGGGCGGCCTGCAGACGATCGATGTCAGCGGCGACTACATCCAGCGCATCACCGACGACATCCAGGTCGAGCGCCGGCTCAAGGTCGTGGTCGACTGCGGCAACGGCATCCCCGGCGCGATCGTGCCGGCCGTGCTGGAGGGCATCGGCTGCGAGGTCGTGCCGCTGTACTGCGACGTCGACGGCACCTTCCCGAACCACCATCCGGACCCGTCGGACCTGGACAACCTGCAGGACCTGATCTTGGCGGTGAAGAAGGTCGGCGCCGACCTTGGCCTGGCCTTCGACGGCGACGGCGACCGCCTCGGCGTGGTCACCGCCAGCGGCGAGGTGATCTTCCCGGACCGCCTGCTGATGCTGTTCGCGATGGACATCCTGACGCGCAACCCGGGCGCGACGATCATCTACGACGTCAAGTGCACCGGCCACCTGCAGCCGTTGATCCTGCAGCACGGCGGCAGCCCGCTGATGTGGCGCACCGGCCATTCGCTGATCAAGGCCAAGATGCGCGAGACCGACGCCGCGCTGGCCGGCGAGATGAGCGGGCACTTCTTCTTCGGCGAGCGCTGGTACGGCTTCGACGACGGCATCTACTCGGCCGCGCGCCTGCTGGAGATCCTCGCCGGCGACCTCGAGGAGCGCACGCCGCAGGAGGTCTTCGACACGTTGCCGAACGGCGTGTCGACGCCGGAGCTGAAGATCCCGCTGAAGGAAGGCGAGCACTACCGCTTCATCGAGGCGTTCCGCGCGAAGGCGAAGTTCGACGGCGCGCGCCTGACCACGATCGACGGCGTGCGCGCCGACTGGCCGGACGGCTGGGGCCTGGTGCGCGCGTCGAACACGACGCCGGTGCTGGTGCTGCGCTTCGACGCCGACAACGCGGCGGCGCTGGCGCGGATCCAGGACGTGTTCCGCGCGCAGCTGCTGGCGGTCGACCCGGAGCTCAAGCTGCCGTTCTGACGCGTTTCGCGGTTCGTCGGCTGGACGGCCACAGGCCGGCCGGCGCCAAGGCAGCCGCCTGAACCACGAAGAACACGAGGAAGCAGTTAACCCGCTCTTCCTTCGTGTTCTTCGTGTCCTTCGTGTTTCAATCTTTGCGCTTCTGATTGGTCGCGGTCGGGGGCGAACGGCGCCGGTCGCACGAAGCGCGCCCAGCCTGCGCAGCTCAGCGCGCCGCCGCGCCCTTGACCACCGCGCCGCCCTTCATCACGAAGCGCACGTGCTCGAGCACGGCGATGTCGGCGAGCGGGTCGCCGTCGACCGCAATCAGGTCGGCGTAGCGGCCCGGCGCGACCGCGCCGACCTTGTCCGCCCAGCCGAGCAGGTCGGCCGCGTTGGTGGTCGCGGCCTGGATCGCCTGCATCGGCGTCATGCCCCACTCGACCATCTTGGCGAACTGCTTGCCGTTCCAGCCGTGCGGATAGACACCGGCGTCGGTGCCGAAGGCGAGCTTCTCGCCGGTCTTGACCGCACGGCGGAAGCTCTCGCGCTGCAGGCGGCCGACCTTCTTTTCCTTTTCGGTCATGCTCGCCGGGAAGCCCAGGCGCGCGTACTCGGCCAGGATGTAGTCGTCGTTGTAGATGTCGAACACGAGGTACGTGCCGTGCTGCTTCGCGAGCTTGAGGCCCTCGTCGTCGATCAGGCTGGCATGCTCGACCGAGTCGACGCCGGCCTTGATCGCCATCCTGATCGCCTCGGCGCCGTGCGCGTGCGCGGCGACGCGCTTGCCCCAGCGGTGCGCCTCGTCGACGATCGCGTCCATCTCGGCCTGCGAGTATTGCGGCGCGCCGACCGATTCCTCCGCGCTGAGCACGCCGGCGCTGGCCATGAACTTGATCACGTCGGCGCCGCGCTTGACGTCCTCGCGCACGCGGACGCGCACCGCGTCGACGCCGTCGGCGACGCCGGTCTGGCCGTGGAACTGGATGTAGGGCGAGAAGCCGGTGGTGTCGTCGGCATGGCCGCCGGTCGCGCCGAGCGGCAGCGTTGCGGCGAGGATGCGCGGGCCGGCCAGCGTGCCGCGGTCGATCGCGTTGCGCAGCGCGACGTCGATGTACTCGCCGGCGCCGAGGTTGCGCACGGTGGTGAAGCCGGCCTCTAGCGTGCGTTGCGCGAACAGGTGCGCGGTGACCGCGTCGTCGATCGCACTGCGCTGCAGGGTGTCCTTGTAGTAGTTGCCCGACGACAGCGTCGGATCGGCGCTCAGGTGCACGTGGCAGTCGATCAGACCCGGCAGCAGCGTCGCGTTGCCGAGGTCTATGCGCGTGTAGCCGTCCGGCGCGGCGCCGCCGCTGCGCACCTCGGTGACGCGCTCGCCCTCGATCAGCACCAGCGGGTGCTCGATCACCTTGCCCTGGTCCGGTGCGACCAGGCGCGCCGCGCTGAGCGCGACGCGTGCCGGTGCCGGTTCGGCGGCGGACGCGGCCTGCCCGAAGACGGCGGCGAGGGCGAGGAACAGGATCGAACGCATGGCGGGCTCCGCGGGCAAAGATGGCAGCCTAGCAGGCGCGCAGGTGCGGTCGTCCGTGCCGGAATGCATCCCGCCGGGTCCGGCGACATGACGCGCCGCGCCCAAATCGGCGAAACTTGGCCATTCTCTGCCGCACGCATTTCGGAGCAAGCATGGCCGTCCAGGAAGCAAAGGTGCCGGATATCGGCAACTACCCCAAGGTCCCGGTGATCGAGGTGCTGGTCAAGCCCGGCGACGCCGTGAGCAAGGACCAGGGCCTGGTCACGCTCGAATCGGACAAGGCGACGATGGAGGTCCCAGCGCCGTTCGACGGCATCGTCAAAGAGGTCAAGGTCCAGGTCGGCGACGAGATCGGCGAAGGCACGGTCGTCGCGCTGATCGAGGCCGCCGCCGTTGCCGCGGCACCGGCAGCGGCTCCGGCTGCCGCGCCGGCGCCCGCCGTCAGCGCGCCGCCGCCGGCGGAGCCGGCGAAGGCCGCCGAGCCTGCTCCCGCGAAGGTGTCCGCGCCGACCGCGGCCGCCACACTGCCGCACACGCCGCCGGTGCCGTTCGACGCCAGCACGGTCATGCCGGACAAGGTGCCGTACGCAAGCCCGGCCGTGCGACTGTTCGCGCGCGAACTCGGCGTCGACCTCGCCCAGGTGACTGGCAGCGAGCGCAAGGGCCGCATCTCGAAAAAGGACGTGCAGGACTTCGTCAAGGCCGCGCTCGCCGGCGGCGCGCCGCGCGCCGCAGCCGCGGGTGGTGGACTGAACCTGCTGCCGTGGCCGCAGGTCGATTTCGCCAAGTTCGGCGAGGTCGAGACGCGGCCGCTGTCGCGCATCAAGAAGATCTCCGGCGCCAACCTCGCGCGCAACTGGGCGATGATCCCGCACGTGACGCAGCACGACGATGCCGACGTCACCGAGCTGGAAGCGCTGCGCGTCGCGCTGAACAAGGAGAACGAGAAGGCCGGCATCAAGCTCACGATGCTCGCGTTCCTGATCAAGGCGGTCGTCTCGGCGCTCAAGAAATACCCGGACTTCAACGCCTCGCTCGACGCCAGTGGCGAGAACCTGACGCTGAAGAAGTACTTCCACATCGGCTTCGCCGCCGACACGCCGAACGGCCTGGTCGTGCCGGTGATCCGCGACGCCGACAGGAAGGGCGTGATCGAGATCGCGCAGGAAACCGGCGAGCTGGCGAAGAAGGCGCGCGACGGCAAGCTCGGCCCGGCCGAGATGTCCGGCGGCTGCTTCTCGATCTCCTCGCTCGGCGGCATCGGCGGCACCGCGTTTACGCCGATCGTCAATGCGCCCGAGGTCGCGATCCTCGGCGTGTCGAAGTCGGCGATCAAGCCGGTGTGGGACGGCACCGCGTTCCAGCCGCGCCTGATGCTGCCGCTGTCGCTGTCCTACGACCACCGCGTCATCGACGGCGCCGCCGCCGCGCGTTTCACCGCGTACCTCGGCCAGGTGCTGGCCGACATGCGCCGCGTGCTGCTGTGACGGACGGGAGCGCGCAGATGGCGAACACGATCGAAGTCAAAGTCCCCGACATCGGCAACCTCACCGGCGTGCCGGTCATCGAGATCCTGGTCAAGCCGGGCGACACGGTCGCCAAGGACCAGGGCCTGGTCACGCTCGAATCCGACAAGGCGACGATGGAAGTGCCCGCGACCGCCGCCGGCGTGGTCAAGGAAATCCGCGTCAAGCTCAACGACGAAGTGGCCGAAGACATGGTCGTCGCGGTGATCGAGACGGCGGCTGCTGCGGGTGCGCCCGCGCCGACGGCGCCGGTCGCGCAAGCCAGCACCGCGCCGACCGCACCCGCTCCGTCCCGGCCAGCGCCGGCCGCTGTGCCCGCGCCGGCCGCCGCGGCTGCTTCGGGGCGCAAGGCCGATATCGAATGCCAGGTCGTCGTGCTTGGCTCCGGCCCGGGCGGCTATACGGCCGCGTTCCGCGCCGCCGACCTCGGCCAGGACACGGTGCTGATCGAGCGCTACGGCGCGCTCGGCGGCGTCTGCCTCAACGTCGGCTGCATCCCGTCGAAGGCGCTGCTGCACGCCGCGCGCGTGATCGACGAGGCCGCGCACGCGGCCGACCTCGGCATCACGTTCGGTGCGCCGAAGATCGAGCTCGACAAGCTGCGCGCGTACAAGGACAAGGTCGTCGCGCAGATGAACGGCGGCCTCGCCGGCATGGCCAAGCAGCGCAAGGTGCGCACGCTCGAAGGCACCGGCCGGTTCATCTCGCCGCACGAGATCGAGGTCGAAACCAAGGACGGCACCAGGCTCGTGCGTTTCGAGAAGGCGATCATCGCGGCCGGCTCGCAGGCGGTGAAGCTGCCCGGCTTCCCGTGGGACGACCCGCGCATGATGGATTCGACCGACGCGCTGCTGCTGCAGGAGGTGCCGAAGAAGCTGCTGGTCGTCGGCGGCGGCATCATTGGCCTGGAGATGGCCTGCGTCTACGACGCGCTCGGCAGCGAAGTCACCGTGGTCGAGCTGATGGACCAGCTGATGCCCGGCGCCGATCCGGACCTGGTGCGCCCGTTGCAGCAGCGCTTGGCCAAGCGCTATGCCGGCATCCACCTGAAGGTCAAGGTCGCGAAGATCGAGGCGACCAAGAGCGGCCTCAAGGCGACCTTCGAGGGCGACAAGGCGCCCGAGCCGCAGGTTTACGACCGCGTGCTGGTCGCGATCGGCCGCGCGCCGAACGGCGGCAAGATCGGCGCCGACAAGGCCGGCGTGACCGTGACCGAGCGCGGCTTCATCCCGGTCGACCGCCAGATGCGCACGAACGTGCCGCACATCTTCGCGATCGGCGACCTCGTCGGCCAGCCGATGCTCGCGCACAAGGCCACGCACGAGGGCAAGGTCGCGGCCGAGGTCGCCGCCGGCCAGAAGAGCGAGTTCGTCGCGCGCGCGATCCCGTCGGTCGCCTACACCGACCCGGAAATCGCCTGGGTCGGCCTGACCGAGGCCGAGGCGAAGAAGGCGGGCATCAAATACGGCGTCGGCAAGTTCCCGCACGCCGCCTCCGGCCGCGCGGTCGGCATCGGCCGCACCGAGGGCTTCACCAAGCTGATCTTCGACGAAGCCACGCACCGCGTGATCGGCGCCAGCATCGTCGCGCCGAACGCCGGCGACCTGATCGCCGAGGTCGCGCTGGCGATCGAGATGGGCTGCGAGGCCGCCGACATCGGCCTGACCATCCACCCGCACCCGACGCTGAGCGAATCGGTCGGCATGGCGGCCGAGGTGTACGAGGGTACGATCACCGACCTGTACGTGCCGAAGAAGAAGTGACGTGAGGCGGCTCGCGTGCGCCGCTGCATTCGTCCTGTTGATCGGGGGAATCACGGCGCATGCGTGTCCGAACTTGAAGTCCGAACCGCTTTCGGAACGCTTGCGGAGTGCTCGACATGTGTTTCTCGCGCAGGTCGACCAAGTGACCTTTCACTCCGTGAAAGGTCACGACCGCCGCGCTACGACGCTGGCACTCATTCCGAACGACAAGGCGAACGCCCGCTCGCTATGGTGGGAGGCGCAAGTCTCGAACGTGCACAACCTTCGCGGAAACGCACCGGCACGCATCCAACTGCGTTTCGACGGAAATCGTTGTGGCGGCGCGCAATTCTTTGCCGGCAACTGGTACCTGTTTGCCGTGGGGGACTTCGATCAGGAGCTCGTAGTCGACTTCCGCGACATGGAGGCTATCCGCGAAATGAGTGGACTCGACGGCTCGTCCGATACCCGAGCCGTCGAAGAAGCAAAGGGCTTGATCCGCGATGCGCTCGATCCTGCGGGGCCGCGCGTGCTTGAAGCCCTCGAGCGCCTGTCGAAAGCCGTTTCAGGCATCCCGCCACCGCCGCTGCTGCCGACTTCTCGTTCCAGCAATTCAGCGGCGGGGTCGTGAACGCCCCGCAACTGGCGTCGGCCTGAGCTTTGCTTCCGAGCGACGAAAGGCGTCAGGTCCCTCCCACAGCATTCTGCAACTTGAGGGACTGCTTCAGCCGCGATGCTTTTCTGCCGTCATGCCTGCGAGGCGCGCCTCAACGGCCGAAGGGCTGGTCAAGCGGGCATCCATCTTGCCTTCCTGCATGTCGTCGCGACGGCAAGAATGGATTCCCGCTTTCGCGGGAATGACGTCGTCCAAGTTTGGAGCCGTGTAGGGCGGCTCAAGGCGCGTAGCGCCGGAGCCGCCATGCTGGTTCGGCATCACCGTTGTGGCAGGCGCGCCCTCCCGCCCAGCATGCCGGCGTGAGCGGATGGACGCTTGCGCTGCTATTGCCGCCCCGACTCAGCCCGCGTCGCGGATCAGCACCGAGGTCGCGTCGATCTGCAGCTCGCGCGCGGCCGGCGCGGCGGCGCCGTCCTTCTTCAGGTGCTCGATCTCCTCGGCGGACAAGCGCTTCTCGCTCAGCGTGCCGTAGACGACGGCGTCGCCGCTGGCGTCCTTCGGCACGCTGAAGCCGTGATCGTGCATGAACACGCGCGCGAGCTCGCCGTGCTCGCCGGCCAGCACCAGCCAGCAGCCCTGCTTCTGGCACACCTGCGCGATGCGGCCGCTGAACGCGCCGGCCTTGCCGAGCAGCGGCTCGGGCTTGGCCGCGATCGTGTCGATGCCGACCGGTGCCGGCGCCGGCTCCGGCAGCGCGGCGCCGTAGACCGCGCCTTCCTCGGTGCGCTGCACCGGCACCGGTGCGGCCGGCGCGCGCTCGTGGCCCTCCGCGGCCGGTTCGGTCGCGTGCGCGTGGCTGGCGGCGGGTTCGTGGGCGTAGGCGTGGGTGCACGCCAGCAGGGACAGCGCGAGGGCGATACGCATGGTGCGGCTCTCCAATGGATGGATCGCCGATTATCGGCCGAATGCGGCCGGCATTTGCAAAGTCCGGCGCCGCTCGGACCGGCGGAGCGGGACAGGTGCGCCTACTCAGTCTTGCCGCTCCGTCGCCGGCAGGATCTGCTGGGCGACCTCGTAGTGGCGCACCAGCGGCTCCATCTCGAGCAGGTAATTCGAGTCTTCCGGGAAGTACACCGAGCGTTCCGGGTTCTCGCCGGCGAAGGCGCGCACCGCGTCCATCGAGTCCCACAGCGAGATCAGCACGATCTCGCTGTGCTCGCCCTGCACGCGCCGCAGCACGGTCACGCCGCGGTTGCCGGGCGTGTTCGCATAGGCCTTGAGGCCGGTTTCGTCGAGATAGGCGAGGTAGGCGTCCGCCTTCTCGGCCAAGGTGATGCCCCGCCAGACGCGCGCGATCATGACCCGTCTCCGTCGACGCGGTGCCGCTGCCGTGACCATCATCGCATGTGCGGCGGCCGTGGCGGGTTATCCTGCGCCGACGCCCCGGCCGTCGATGCGGCGCGCGGGGATGATGCGGCGCGGCATTCGGCACGCAGGAGGATCGCAATGCTCTGGATCGGATGGGGGGTGGCGGTAGTCGCGGCGGGTGTCGCGTTCTGGCTGTGGCGCCAGCTCGTGGCCGAGCGCGCGCATGCCGGCGAGCTGCTCTACGCGAAGATCGAGGCGGAGGACGCGCTGGAAGCGCTGCGCGGCGAGCAGACCGCGCAGGCCGATGCGAACGCCGCTCTGCTGGCCGCGGCCGGGCGGATCGAGGCACCGCTGGCCGCCGTGCGCCTGCACCTGGATGGGGTCGGGACGCAACTGGCCGACTATCGCGGCCGGGTGCGCCAGTTCGATGCGGCGGTCCAGTACTGCCTGCAGCCGGTCGAGATGATCTTCGGCGCGGACAAGGCGACGCTGGACGAACTCGTGCACCACGTCGAAGGCGCGCGCCGCAAGCTGTTCGAGGCACGCACCGCACTCGTGCAGTGCGCGCTGCATGTCGACACCGACGCGCTCGAGCGTGGCCTCGATGCCTTGCAGGTGCTGAGCGGGCACGCCGCCACGCTGGCCACGACGACGGCCTCGGCGGCGGGGCCGGCCGACGCGGCCGACGCGGGCGCGCGGGCGCCGCACGCGGCCCCGGCCGCGCTCTGACCGATGCCGGTCGCGCTGGTCGTCGGCGCCAGCGGCGCGATCGGCGGCTTCCTGCTGCCGCGCCTGCTCGCGGCTGGTTACGAGGTCGTCGCGCTGAGCCGCACGCCGCGCGCGAGTGCCGATCCGCGCCTGCGCTGGCAGGTCGGCGATCTCGACGGCGCGATGCCGGCGCTGCCACCGGCCGACGTGCTGTACAGCCTCGGCCCGCTTGATGCGTTTGCGCGCTGGTTCGCGCGCACGCCGTCGCTGCGTCCGCCGCGCGTGGTTGCATTCGGCTCGATGAGCGTGGCGAGCAAGCGTGACTCGGTCGATGCGGCCGAGCGCGCGCTGGCGGCGCGCCTGCACGTGGCCGAGCAGGAACTGGCCGCCGCCGCGACCGTGCGCGGCTGCGCCTGGACCGTGTTTCGGCCGACCCTGATCTACGGCGCCGGCGTCGACCGCAGCCTGACCCCGATCGCGCGCTGCGCGCTGCGCTGGCGCGTGTTTCCGCATCCATACGGCGCGCACGGCCTGCGCCAACCGGTGCACGCGGATGATCTCGCCGCCGCCTGCCTCGCCGTGCTCGGTACGCGCGCCAGCGCAGACCGTGTCTACGCGCTCGGCGGCGGCGAGCGGTTGAGCTTTGCAGCCATGTGCGCGCGCGTGCGCGCCTCGCTGCCGGTCGCGACGCTGCCGCTGCCGCTGCCGCTGGCCGTGCTGCGCGGCCTGGCGCCGTTCGCGCGCGCGTTCGGCCTGCCGGCGCCGGGCGCGGCGATGCTCGCGCGCCTGCGCGATGACCTGGTTGCCGACCATGCCGCCGCGGTGGCCGACTTCGGCTGGGCACCGCGGCCGTTCCGGCCCGATGCGGCGGCGTGGCGGGCACGGTGATTCAGCGTCGATTGGCCGCGTACCGGCTATCGCTGCGCCCTTCTTTAGTCGAGGACTTCCGATGCGTCTGCTCCCGCTCCTGATTGCCGCCAACGCGCTCGCCGTCCATGCCGCCGCCCACGCGCAGGACGAGTTCACCGCGGCCTGCCAGGCCAGCAGCAGCTACGACCTGACCGTCGCCGCGGACAAGCTCGTGTTCGACCGCGCCGCGCCGGCGCCACGCCGGCTCGAGCTGAGCGCCGGGCAGCTGCGTGCGGACGGCGCCGCCGTGCGGCTGAACACCGAGGACGGCGATCGCCTCGCGCTGTTCGAGCGCGAGCTGCGCGAACTGCTGCCGAAGGTGCGCGCGGTCGCGCAGCGCGGCGTCGATCTTGCGCTGCAGGGCGCGCGCGCCGAGGCGGCCGGCCTCGGCCTCGGCGCCGATACGCGCGCCGAACTCGACCGTCGCCTGTCCGCGCACGGCGCCGAGCTGCGCCGCCGCATCGCCACCAGCACGAGCACGCACGACTGGCAGGGCGAGGCCGGCGCGCGCTACGTCGACGCCATCCTCGCCGACCTCGCGCCGCTGCTCGCGGCCGACCTCGGCGAACAGGCGATGACGGCCGCGCTCGGCGGCGACCCGAATGCGGCGGCAGCGCTGCGCCAGCGCGCCGCGCTGCTCGACGGCCGCGTCGAGCAGCGCCTGCGCCAGCGCATGCAGGCGCTGCGGCCGCAGGTGCAGGCGCTGTGTCCGGCGATCCACCACCTGGCCGAGCTGCAGGATGGCGTGCGCGGCGCCGACGGCCGCGCGCTGGACCTGCTCGAGGTCGCCGCAGCGCGCCAGGCGCCTGCCGCCAGCGGCCGGGTGCCGTAGGGACGGCATCTGCCGCGATGCTTTCAGCCCTCCCCTTCAAGGGGAGGGTTGGGTGGGGATGGTGTTCGACGCGGCTATGCCTGGAGTGCAAAAGCATCGCGGCTGAACACGCTCCTGCGGGCACGGGGCAAGTCCACAGGTACACAAGACGGCGTACGCGGCGGTCCGGGCCGCCGGCGCTTTCTCGCCGCAGTGCAGCGTTGCCAACGTTCGTTTGAACGACCTAAGATGCCGACGACTCTCGAGGTCGCCAATCCAAAGGGGACAACCATGCAGGTCCGATTGATCACGGCCGCGGTTCTTGTTGCGTCGCTGGGCACGCTCGGCGTGCGCGACGCGCGGGCCTACGACTACACCGCGCCGGTCCCGTTCCACACGATCGTCAATTTCAATCCAAGCACCGGCCAGGTGCCGTTCCCGTCCAACCTGCTGCTCAGCGGCACGACCGACCTGACGCTGAACATCCCGGTCGCGAACCCGGCCAACTTCAGCGACCCGAAGGTCGCGATGAACGCCCTCGACGGCTTCAGCACCGGCGCGCCGTGGTCGATCAGTTTCTCGGCGCCGATCTCTGCGGCCTCGCTCGTCGGCGGCAGCAGCGTGCGCCTGTTCGAAGTCACGCTGAGCGGTCCAGGCGGCGGCGTCACCGGCGTCAAGCGAGAGTTGAAGTCGCCGCAGGACTTCGTGGTCTCGCTGGCGCCGTCGGATGCCAGTGGCCGGACGCTGGCGATCGTGCCGACGCGGCCGCTCAAGCAGCTGACCTCGTACATGGCCGTGCTGACCAACGGCATCAAGGATGCCAGCGGCGCGAACGTGCGCGGCTCGCTGATCTACCAGTTCACCGAGCGCAAGAGCCCGCTGTGCGCGAACGGCCAGTCGACGCTGGCGGCCCTGCCGGCGGCCAGCGCCTGCGCACTGGAGCCGCTGCGCCAGCTGACCAACTCGCAGGAGGCCGCGGCGACGGCTGCCGGCGTCGCGCCGGGCTCGATCGTGATGTCGTGGGTCGCCACCACGCAGGGCATCACGCCGACCTTCCTCGCGCTGAAGAACGTGATCCAGCAGTCGCCACCGGCGGCGACGACGATCGCGCCGACCGGCCAGACGTTGGGCAGCCTCGGCCTCGGCCTGCCGCCGATCGCCGACATCTACGTCGGTACGGTCGCCCTGCCGTACTACCTGACGGCCCCGAGCCAGGCCAATCCGGCCGCGCCGCTGACCACGTTCTGGAAGGCCAAGGCGGGCGGCTACGTGCCGCCGTTCAACACGCTCGGCCTCGACCCGACCTCGACCAACGTGACGTTCGCCAACCCGCTGCCGGTGGCGACCTCGACCCAGGCCGTGCCGCTGCTGATGACCGTGCCGAACGCGGCGTCGGGCAAGACCAAGCCGGCCGCCGGCTGGCCGGTGGTGATCTTCCAGCACGGCATCACGCGCAACCGCACCGACATGTTCGCGATCGCCGGCACGCTGGCCGCGCAGGGTTACGCGGTCGTCGCGATCGACCTGCCGCTGCACGGCATCACCGACAAGGCCAATCCGTTCTACATCGGCAACACGCCGTTCGCGGCGGCCGGCGCGAAGGAGCGCACGTTCGACCTCGACCTGCAGGACAACACGTCCGGCGCGCCTGGTCCGGACGGCAAGGTCGACTCCTCCGGCAGCTGGTTCATCAACCTCAGCAGCCTGCTGACCTCGCGCGACAACCTGCGCCAGGGCGTGGCCGACCTGCTGTCGCTGTCGCGTGCGGTCGGTTCGATGCACATCAGTGCCGGCGTCGATTTCGACAGCGGCAAGGTCGGCTTCGTCGGCCAGTCGCTCGGCGGCATCGTCGGCACGATGTTCCTCGCGCTCGATCCGACGGTCTCGCCGGCCGTCCTCAGCGTGCCGGGTGGCGGCATCGCGCGCCTGCTCGACGGCTCGCCGACGTTCGGTCCACGCATCCGCGCCGGCCTGCTCGCCGCCGGCGGACCGGCTGCCGGCACGCCGGACTACGACGCGTTCATGGCGGCTGCGCAGACCGTGGTCGACGCCGGCGATCCGATCAACTTCGGCGGCAACAACACGCTGTTCGACAACACGCCGCTGCCGGACGGTTCGCTGCCGCAGGTACGGCGCGTGCTGCTGCACGAAGTCGTCGGTGGCGGCGATGTGCTGCCCGACCAGGTCATCCCGAACCGCGTCGCCGGCGCGCCGCTGTCGGGTACCGAGCCGCTGATCAGTGCGCTCGGCCTGACGTCGATCTCGGCCACCACGCAGTCGGCGACCGGCATCCACGGCGTCGTGCGCTTCCTGCAGGGCGAGCACGGCTCGCTGCTCGATCCGACCAGCTTCCCGGCCGCGACGGTCGAGATGCAGGGCGAGATGGCGAGCATGCTGGTGAGCGGCGGCGCGGCGACGGTCGTGGCGAACCCGGTGGTGGTCAAGCAGCCGTAAGCGGCTGACCCTGCCCCGATCGAACGGCGCGCCGTCGGCATGACGGCGCGCCGTTTTTGTTTTGTTGGCCGCGCCCGCGGCAGGAGAGCACGGAGCGATGAAGCGGATCGGAATGGTGCTGCTCGGCCTCGCGCTGTCGATCAGCGCGCTGGCGTTCGACACGTATCGCGTCGGCGCGCGGCTGGTCCGCGTCGGCGACGGCGCCAGCCGGCTGATGGAGGTGGTCGGCGAGCCGGCGCACAAGGAACCGCTCGAGACGCGTGGTGGCGGCTACGTTGGCGAGCGCTGGCAGTACCGGCTCGACGGCAAGACCGTCACGTTCACGATCCGCGACGGCAAGATCGCTGCAATCGACGAGGTGCGCGACTGACGTGCGCCGCGTCGCGGCGCCGATGGGTCAATAGGTCACGCCGAGCCGGCGCAGCACCTTGCCGGCCAGCCACGCCGGGCCGATCAGCAGGTAGGCGAGGTCGGTCAGGAACGACGGCCGCCGTCCCTCGATCAGGTGGCCGATGAACTGGCCGATCCAGGCCGCGGCGAACACGCCGAGCGCGAGCCACAGCAGGCGCTGCGGGCCGAGCGTGCGCAGCAGGCCCTCGCTGAGCAGAGCCAGCAGCACGAACACGACCAGCATCGCCACGCCGAGCGGGCGCGACAGGCGCCAGTAGAACGACAGCGCGCCGACCATGACCAGCCCGCACCAGAAGCCGGGCCGGCCAATCGACGGCGACACCGGCACGAGCCACAGCGCGGCGATCACCGCCCACAGGATCGCCGGCACGCAGATCCAGTGGATCAGCCGGTTGGTCGGGTGCTGGTGGTCGCGGCTGTAGCTGTCGAACCAGTCGTCGATGCTGCGCATGTCATCGCTCCGCCGTGTGCAGGTGCCACTCTAGCAAGCTTGTGCGCCGCTCTCACGGGCGTTGCGCGCGCGACCTAGTCGACCACGATCCCGGCCAGCCGCTGCAGCGCCTCGGCGTACTTCGCCGCGGTGCCGTCGATGACGTCGCGCGGCAGGTGCGGGCCCGGCGCGGTCTTGTTCCAGTCCAGCGTCTCCAGGTAGTCGCGCACGAACTGCTTGTCGTAGCTCGGCGGGCTGATGCCGACGCGGTACTGGTCGGCCGGCCAGAAGCGCGACGAGTCCGGGGTCAGCATCTCGTCCATCACGTACAGCCGGCCGTCCGCGTCGGTGCCGAATTCGAGCTTGGTGTCGGCGATCAGGATGCCGCGCTCGGCCGCATAGGCGGCGGCGTAGCGGTAGATCGCCAGCGTCGCCGCGCGCACCTGTTCGGCGAGGTCGGCGCCGATCGTCGCGACGACCTGGTCGAAGCGGATGTTCTCGTCGTGGTCGCCGACCGCGGCCTTGGTCGACGGCGTGAAGATCGGCTCGGGCAACTGCTCGGCCTGGCGCAGGCCGGGCGGCAGCGTGATGCCGCACAAGGCGCCGGTCGCCTGGTAGTCCTTCCAGCCCGAGCCGATCAGGTAGCCGCGCGCGATCGCCTCGACCGGCACCGGCTTCAGGCGCTTGGCGACGACGCTGCGCCTGGCGTACAGCGCGACGTCGGTGCCGGGCGGCAGCACGTCGGCGACCGCCTTGCCGGTCAGGTGGTTCGGCACCAGATGCGCGGTCTGGCCGAACCAGAAGTTCGAGATCTGCGTCAGCATCTCGCCCTTGCCCGGGATCGGGTCGGGCAGCACGACGTCGAACGCGCTGAGGCGGTCGCTGGCGACGATAAGCAGCTCGTCGGCGCCGAGCGCGTACACGTCGCGCACCTTGCCGCGGTGGAGCAGTTCGAGGCCCGGCAGGTTCGATTGCGAGAGGACGGTGGGCACGGCCGGCGTTCCGAAAGACAGTGGGAGGGCGCCGATTGTAGCGGCGGCGCCGGCCGCCGCGGCCGGATAGGTGCGGCGCAACGCGCTTGCTAGAATCGGCCGCCCCGCCTTGCACCGCTGCCGCCGATGCCGACCGTGTCCCGCCCGTCCCTCGTCGATGCCTTGCCGGCGCCGCGGCCATACGCCGGGGCGGCCGCCTGATGAGCATCATCGGCAAGGTCGTCGGCGCGATCCTCGGCCTGATCCTGTTCCACAACCCGGTTGGCCTGCTGATCGGCGCGCTGCTCGGTCATTTCTACGACAACGCGGTGACACGCCTGCGCCCGCCGTCGATGGGGCAGGGCTTCATCGAGCCGCTGTTCGCGTTCGCCGGCGCGCTGTCCAAGGCCGACGGGCGCGTGTCCGAGACCGAAATCGCCGCCACCGAGGCGCTGATGGCGCGACTGCGCCTGGACGCGGTGCAGCGGCGCACCGCGATCGAGCGCTTCACGCGCGGCAAGCAGCCCGGTTTCGACGCCGGCCTCGCCATCGCCGACCTCAAGGCCTGGTGCCATGGCCGGCGCGACCTCGCCTTCATCGTGCTCGACCTGCTGCTCGACCTTGTCCACGCCGACGGCGCGCTGGCGCAGGCCAAGCTTGGGCTGGTGCGCAAGCTGTGCTGGGCGCTCGGCGTCAGCGACCACGAGCTGGCCGCGCTGTCGGCGATGAAGGGCTACGCCGCCGGTCCCGGCGCGCGCCCGGGGCCTGGCTGGGGCGCCGGGGCCGGGCCACGGCCGCCGCCGCCGCGGCCGTCCGAGGTCGATCCGTACGCGGTGCTCGGCATCGAGCGTGGCGCCGCCGACCGCGACATCAAGAACGCCTACCGCCGCCTCATGAGCCAGCACCACCCGGACAAGCTCGGCGACGTGCCGGACGAACTCAAGCAGCGCGCCGAGGAGCGCGCGAGAGAGATCAATGCGGCCTACGAGCGCATCAAGGCCGAGCGCGGGTTCAAGTGAGTCGTGGACGCGATGCGAGCCGAGATACACGACGTGCAGGGTGGCCTTTACATCGTGACGCTGCGGAACGACGAACCGATTTCGGTGAATCGCGGCGATCGTCGCATCGAACATCGTTGCATCCGTGTCACGCGCGCCAACTGCAAGTTCGGCAAGGCACGCGACTTCGTTGCTCGCCGTGCCGGCTATGTGCGTGTGTTTGGCGCGGAGAACGTCACCTTCACACCGCTGTTCGCGCTCGATGACATCGCGCGGGCCGAGCGCATAGTGCTCGCCGATCTCGCCGCGTGGCGCCTGCGTGGTCCAGCCGGTCGTCGCAACGAGTGGCTCGGCGGCATAGCACCTCAGGATGTCGCCCGCATCGCCCTACGCGCGCTGGAGCGCAGCGGCATTTCGTTCGCCGTGCTCGGTCACGTAGCCGAACTACCTGCCAGCAACGAGAGATGACCAGATGGCCAAGCAATCCCCGATCATCGCCCCCTCGATCCTGTCCGCCGACTTCGCGCGCCTGGGCGCCGAGGTCGACGCGGTCGTCGCCGCCGGCGCGCAGTGGATCCATTTCGACGTGATGGACAACCACTACGTACCGAACCTGACCATCGGCCCGCTGGTCTGCCAGGCGCTGCGCAAGCATGGCGTCACCGCGCCGATCGACGTGCACCTGATGGTCAAGCCGGTCGACCGCATCGTGCCGGATTTCGCCAAGGCCGGCGCGAGCACGATCAGCTTCCACCCGGAGGCGAGCGAGCACGTCGACCGCACGCTGCAGCTGATCCGCGACCACGGCTGCCAGGCTGGCCTGGTGTTCAACCCGGCCACGCCGCTCGACTGGCTCGACTACGTGATGGACAAGATCGACCTCGTGCTGGTCATGTCGGTCAATCCAGGCTTCGGCGGGCAGAGCTTCATCCCGTCCGCGCTCGACAAGCTGCGCCGCGTGCGCGAGCGCATCGACGCCAGCGGCCGCGCGATCCGCCTCGAGGTCGACGGCGGCGTCAAGCCGGACAACATCGGCGAGATCGCGCGCGCCGGTGCCGACACGTTCGTCGCCGGCTCGGCGATCTTCAACGAGAAGGACTACCGCGCGGTCATCGCGACGATGCAGGCGGCGATCGCGGCGGCGTGAGCCAGGCGACGGGAAGCGCTGCACGCGCCGCGCCGCCCGTCTCGCCTTCCGCAGAAGAAAAAGCCGCGCCGGAGCCGGAGGGAAGGGGCCTCCGGCGCGGTGTAGCAAAGCGGTGGGGTCAGAGCACGCGCCAGGACGGATCGGCGCCGGAGTCGTCGGCATGGCCGGCCGCGTGCAGGGCGGACACGTACATCGGCGCGACCAGCGCCTCGCCGCCGAGCCACAGGCCATCGTCGGCCAGCACCGCGTCGTGGCACAGGGCCGGAGCGAGCTCGCGCCGGCGGTGTTCGTCGTGGGCGGGGTGGTCCACCACCGACTTCCGCTCGCCTGCGAACGGGGCGCCGCGCCGGAACCACCACCAGCGCGTCCGGCGCGGCGCGCCGCCGCGCGCAGCACCGTGCATGGTCGTTTCGTCTCTCATGTACCGCCTCCCGTCACCCGTGCAGGCCAGCCAGCAGGCCGAGCGCGAGCGCGGCCAGCGCGAACACGATGCGCAGCGGTTCATGCGTGTGCAGTTCGGCATTCGGGTCGGGGCGAGAGGCGTCCATGGGAAACTCCGGTTGGCTGACGGTGCCATTGCAACGCCGCGCGCGGCCGCCGGCGGGCGGCCGTTCGGGCGTGTCGCCGACGAGTTGTGGCCGATTGCTGGCACCTGCTGTGGGGCCGTTGCGCGCGCGTTCGCGCGCTGCGTAAGCTGGCCGCGGTTTCCACGGAGTCGAACCTCATGCCCCGCAGCATCGCCATCGTCGAAGACGAGCCGCTGATCCGCGCCAACTACGTCGAGGCGCTGACCCGGCTCGGCTACGAGGTGCGCGGCCATGCCTCGCGCAGCGAGGCGGAGAATGCGTTCGCTCAGCGCCTGCCGGAACTGGTCATCATCGACGTCGGCCTCGGCGACGAGCCGGAGGGCGGCTTCGAGCTGTGCCGCAGCCTGCGTGCGAAGTCGGCGACGCTGCCGATCCTGTTCCTGACCGCGCGCGACTCGGACTTCGACGTGATCTCCGGCCTGCGCCTGGGCGCCGACGACTACCTCGCCAAGGACATCTCGCTGCACCAGCTCGCCGCGCGCATCAACGCGCTGTTCCGCCGCATGGACGCGCTGCGCAAGCCGGTCGCGGCCGACAGCGTGATCTCGCACGGCCCGCTCAAGCTCGAAACCGAACGCATGCGCGTGACCTGGAACGGCGCCGACGTGCCGCTGACCGTGACCGAATTCTGGATGGTGCACACGCTGGTGCGCTTCCCCGGCCACGTGAAGAGCCGCGACCAGCTGATGCGCGACGCGCAGGTCGTCGTCGACGACGCCACCATCACCTCGCACATCAAGCGCATCCGCAAGAAGTTCCTCGCCATCGACCCGGCCTTCGACGCGATCGATACGGTGCATGGCGCGGGGTATCGGTGGAAGGCGTAGGGACGTGAAAGGTGAGACGTGAGACGTGAGACGGAAAAGCGGACGGACGTGTAGCGCGTGCGCTGACGATGCGCACCCAAAACGACACAGTAAGCTCTTCACGTCTCACGTCTCACGTCTCACGTCTCACGTCTCCCGTCTCCCGTCTCCCGTCTCCCCTCTCCCCTCCATCCATGTCCCTCCGCTTCAAGCTGCTGCTGGTCGCGCTGTCCACGCTCGCACTGCCGTGGGGCGGCTGGCAGTTCGTCAAGCAGACCGAGGCGCTGCTGCGCCAGGGCCAGGAGCAGGCGCTGCTCGCCTCGGCCGGAACGCTGGCGCGCGCGTTCGCCGCCGCGCGCGTGGACTGGCCGGCGCCGCCGTTGCTGCACGTGCATTCGCTGCACGAGCCGATCGTCGTCGACGGCTACGCCGACGACTGGGCCGAGCTGCGCGGCTGGGCGCAGCCGATCGGTCCGCCGCAGGATGCGCAGAAGCTACGCGTGCTGCTGGCCGAGAATGCGGGCGGCCTGTACCTGCTCGCCGAGGTGCGCGACGCGACGCGCACGCGCGCCGATGCGCGCGATCCGCGCGCGGCGACCAGCGACCACCTGACCCTGCTGCTCGCGCGTGGTGCCGAGGTGCGCCGCTACCTGCTGGCGAGCGCCGCGCCGGGGCCGTTCGAGGCCTGGGCCGACACGCCCGGAGAATTGCTGCCCGACCGCCTCGCCGCGGCGTGGCAGGAGGACGGCTCCGGCTACCGCGTCGAGCTGCGCATCGCCGAGGCGCAACGGCCCGATCGCCTCGGCCTGGCCGTCTACGACGCGGCCGCCCCCGGGCCGGACCAGCCCGAGCTGCGCGCGCTGCTGCGCCCCGACCCGCGTGCCGGCCGCGCACTCGCCGCACTGATGCCCGAGCATGCGCGCGCCCGCGCGGTTACCGTCGACGGCGCGGTCATCGCGCGCGCCGGCACGCTCGATGCGACGGCCACGGCCACGGCCGATGATGGCTGGCTGGCCAGCCTGGTCTACCGCGGCCTGATCGCTCCGGCCCTGACCGGCTCCCCGGCGCTGGCCGAGGACGCGCCGCGCCTGGACGCCGGCGAGGTCTGGCAGGCCCTGTCCGGCGTCGCCGCGACCAGCTGGCGCCCCGGCGAGCACGCCGGCGAGGTCGTGCTGACCGCGGCGGTGCCGCTGACCAGCGCCGGCGAGGTGCGCGGCGCGCTGGTGCTCGAACAGGCCAACCGCGCGCTGCCGCTGCTGGCCAACCGCGCGCTGTTCGGCCTCGCCGGCAGCACGCTGGCCGCGCTCGCGGTCGCCGGCCTGATCCTGCTGCTGTTCGGCGCCTCGCTGTCGTTCCGCATCCGCCGCCTGCGCAACGCGGCCGAGCGCGCGGTACGGACGTCCGGCCGTCTGGACGGCCCGCTGCCGCTGGTCGATGACCGCGACGAGCTCGGCGACCTCGCGCGCAGCTTCGACACGCTGCTGGACGAGGTCGGCGCCTACACCGACTACCTGCGCACGCTAGCCTCCAAGCTGTCGCACGAACTGAACACGCCGCTGGCGATCGTCAAGTCCTCGCTCGACAACCTCGACCACCACGAGCTGTCGCCCGCGGCGCGGCCGTACCTGGCGCGCGCGCGCGACGGCGCCGAGCGCCTCGGCGCGATCGTGCGCGCGATGAGCGAGGCCAACCGCATCGAGCGCGCGATCGCCTCGGCTGACGCCGAGGACTTCGACCTGCGCGCGCTGGTCGCCGGCTGCGCCGAGAGCTACCGCGCGCTGGCCGGCACGCGCGAGGTGCGCGTCAGCCTGCCGGCCGCCGCGATGCCGTTCCACGGCGCACCGGACCTGATCGCGCAGGCGCTCGACAAGCTGTTCGACAACGCGCGCTCGTTCACGCCGGCCGACGGCTGGATCGCGCTGGCGCTCGAGCAGGCCGGCGACGGCGCGGTGATCCGCTGCGCGAACTCCGGCCCCCCGCTGCCGGCGGCGATGCAGGAGCGCCTGTTCGATTCGCTCGTCAGCGTGCGCGACAAGGCTGCGCGCGGCGGCGGCGAGACGCCGCACCTGGGCCTGGGCCTGTACGTCGTGCGCCTCGTCGCCGAGCTGCACCGCGGCCGCGCCAGCGCGCGCAACCTCGCCGACGGCGCCGGCGTCGAGTTCGCGCTTGGCCTGCACGGCATGCCGCGGCGGCGCCTCGCCGAGGGGGATGGCGCCTGAGGCTTTTCAAGCCCTCCCCTTCAAGGGGGTGAGCCGGGGTTTCGATCGCTGCCGTCGGGCAGCGATCGCCGGCGAACGGCCGCACAGGGAATGTGCGGACCGGGCTTGCGAGCGCAGGGATGCGCGAGGGGTTGGGTGGGGATGGTGTTGTTTCGCATCACCGTCCGGCGCGCGTTTGATGCGTCGCACAATTCGGCCGGATGGACGTCTATAATCCGCCGATGATCGCCTTCGAAGCCATCCACAAGCACTACCGCGTCGGCGCCGCCGAGGTGCGCGCGTTGCAGCCGCTCGACCTGCGCATCGGCCGCGGCGAGGTGTTCGGCGTGATCGGCCACTCTGGCGCCGGCAAGTCGACGCTGCTGCGCATGATCAACCTGCTCGAGCGGCCGAGCGGAGGCCGCCTGTTGATCGACGGTGTCGACGTGACGCGCCTCGACGGCGACGCGCTGCGCGCGCTGCGCCGGCGGATCGGTATGATCTTCCAGCACTTCAACCTGCTCGCCGCGAAGACGGTGGCGCAGAACGTCGCGTTCCCGCTGCGCCTGGCCGGTCGCACGCGCGCCGAGATCGCGCGCCGCGTCGACGAACTGCTCGAGCGCGTCGGCCTTGCCGCGCACGCGGCCAAGTACCCGGCGCAGCTGTCCGGCGGCCAGAAGCAGCGCGTCGGCATCGCGCGCGCGCTGGCCTGCGGGCCGGACATCCTGCTCTGCGACGAGGCGACCAGCGCGCTCGATCCGGAGACGACCGCGTCGGTGCTGCAGCTCTTGGCCGAGCTCAACCGCGAGCTCGGCCTGACCATCGTGCTGATCACGCACGAGATGGACGTGGTGCGCCGCGTCTGCGACCGCGTCGCGGTGCTCGACGCCGGCCAACTGGTCGAGAGCGGCACGGTCGCCGACGTGTTCCTGCATCCGCGCCATCCGACCACGCGCCGCTTCGTGCTCGAGGCCGAACACGTCGACGAGCGCGAGCAGCGCGCCGATCGTGCGCAGGTCAGCGGACGCGTCGTGCGCCTGACCTTCCGCGGGCAGGCGACCTACGCGCCGCTGCTCGGCCGCGTCGCGCGCGCAAGCGGGGTCGACTACAGCATCCTCGGCGGGCGCATCGACCGCATCAAGGACACCCCGTATGGCCAGCTCACGCTGGCGCTGGTCGGCGGCGACATCGAGAGCGCGCTGCACGCGTTCGCCGCCGCCGACGTGCACGTCGAGGAGCTCGGCTGATGGATGAGATGTTCGCCAACATCGACTGGGCCGAGATCGGCCAGGCCAGCCTCGACACGCTGCTGATGCTCGGCGGTTCGCTCGCCGCCAGCATCGCGCTCGGCCTGCCGCTGGGCGTGCTGCTGTTCCTGACCGGCAAGCGCCAGCTGCTCGAACAGCCGGCCGTCTATGCAACGTTGTCGTTCGTCGTCAACGTGCTGCGCTCGGTGCCGTTCATCATCCTGTTGATCGTGATGATCCCGTTCACCGTGCTGCTCGTCGGCACCTCGCTCGGCGTCGCCGGTGCGATCCCGCCGCTGGTGGTCGGCACCGCGCCGTTCTTCGCGCGCCTGGTCGAGACCGCGCTGCGCGAGGTCGACCGCGGCATCATCGAGGCGAGCCAGGCGATGGGCGCGAGCACGCGCCAGATCGTGTTCGGCGCGCTCTTGCCGGAGGCGCTGCCGGGCATCCTTGCCGGTGCGACCGTGACCGCGATCGCGCTGGTTTCCTACACCGCGATGGCCGGCGTGATCGGCGCCGGCGGCCTCGGCGACCTCGCCGTGCGCTTCGGCTACCAGCGCTTCCAGACCGATGTGATGGTCGTGACCGTGGTGCTGCTGCTGGTGCTGGTGCAGGTCTTGCAGATGCTCGGCGACCGCCTGGTCGCGCATTTCAGCCGGCGTTGACGCGCCGGCGAATTCCGATGGAGAACCTTTCGATGAAGCGCTTCACTGCCCTGTTGTTCGCCGTCGCGGCGCTGTCCGCGCACGCCGGCGAGACCCTGACCGTCGCCGCGACCGCGGTGCCGCACGCCGAGATCCTCGAGGCGGTCAAGCCTGCGCTCGCCGCCGAGGGCGTCGACCTCAAGATCAAGGTGTTCACCGACTACGTGCAGCCGAATGTGCAGGTGGCCGAAAAGCGCATCGACCTGAACTACTTCCAGACCCGCCCGTACCTCGACGAATTCAACCGCGCGCGCGGCACGCAGCTGGTCGCAATCGAGGACGTGCACATCGAGCCGCTCGGCCTATACTCGCGCAAGGTCAAGACGCTGGCCGAGCTCGCCGACGGCGCCACCGTGGCGCTGCCGAACGACGCCAGCAACGCCGGCCGCGCGCTGCTGCTGCTGGCCAAGGCCGGCCTGGTCACGCTGAAGGACCCGAAGAATCCGGTCTCGACGCTGAAGGACATCAGCGCCAACCCGAAGCACCTGAAGTTCCGCGAGCTCGAGGCGGCGACGCTGCCGCGCGTGCTCGGCCAGGTCGATGCCGCGGTCATCAACACCAACTACGCGCTCGACGCCAAGCTCGACCCGGCGCGCGACGCGCTCGCGATCGAGGACGCGCATTCGCCCTACGTCAACGTGCTGGTCGGCCGCGCCGACAACCGCGACGCGCCGGCGGTGCAGAAGCTCGCCGCGGCGCTGCACAGTGCGGAAGTGAAGGCGTTCATCGAGCGGAAATACCACGGCGCGGTGCTGCCGGCGTTTTGAGGAACGCAACTGCTTGAAGCCCCTCTCCCTCCGGGAGAGGGGTTGGGGAGAGGGTTCGGGCGAAGCACGACGCCGTCCCTCTTGATCATGCAGCCTTTTCGCTCCGCCCGAACCCTCATCCGACGCTTCGCGCCATCTTCTCCCGGAGGGAGAAGGGAAGAGCCGCGCAGTCCTGCTATCGTCGCGTCCCGTTTTCCCGCTAGAACTCCCCCGTGATCACCGCCGAAGAATTCGCCGCGCTCGCCGCCCAGGGCTACAACCGCATCCCGGTCGTGCGCGAGGTGCTGTCCGACCTCGACACGCCGCTGTCGGTCTACCTCAAGCTCGCCGACGGGCCATACGCCTACCTGTTCGAGTCGGTCGAGGGTGGCGAGACCTGGGGCCGGCATTCGATCATCGGCCTGCCGTGCCGGCGCGTGTACGCGCTGCGCGGGCATACGCTGAGCGTCGAGGAGCTCGGCGAGGTCATCGAGACACGGGAGCTGGCCGATCCCTTGGCCGAGATCGAGGCGCTGCGCGCGTCGTACCGCGTGCCGCAGCTGCCCGGCCTGCCGGCGTTCAGCGGCGGCCTGGTCGGCTACTTCGGCTTCGAGACGGTCGGCTGGATCGAGCCGCGCCTGGCGCGCACCGACCTGCGCGACGAGCTCGGCACGCCTGATGCGCTGTTGATGCTCAGCGAGGAAGTCGCGGTGTTCGACAACCTCAAGGGCCGCTTGTACCTGATCGTGCACGCCGACCCGGCGCAGCCGCAGGCGTACGCGCGCGCGCGCCGGCGCCTGGACGAGCTCGCGTTCCGCCTGCGCCACTCCGGCTCCGGCTATCCGGACGTGCTCGATCCGAAGACGCTCGGGGAAACCGATTTCCAGTCCAGCTTCACGCGCGAGGAATACGTCGCGCTGGTCGACAAGGCGAAGGAGTACATCCGCGCCGGCGACATCTTCCAGGTGGTGCCGTCGCAGCGGTTGTCGGTGCCGTTCCGCGCGCGTCCGGTCGACGTCTACCGCGCGCTGCGCGCGCTGAACCCGTCGCCGTACATGTACTTCCTCGACCTCGGCGGCACGCAGGTGGTCGGCTCCTCGCCGGAGATCCTGGTGCGCCTGAAGGACGGCAAGGTCGTAGTGCGCCCGATCGCCGGCACGCGCCGCCGCGGCGCCACGCCGGAGGAAGACCTCGCGCTCGAGGCCGAGCTGCTCGCCGACGCGAAGGAGCGCGCGGAGCACCTGATGCTGATCGATCTCGGCCGCAACGACGTCGGCCGTGTCAGCCGGACCGGCAGCGTGCAGGTGACCGAGCGCTTCGTGATCGAGCGCTACTCGCACGTCATGCACATCGTCAGCCAGGTCGAGGGCGAGCTGCGCGACGGGCTGTCCTACATGGACGTGCTGAAGGCGACCTTCCCGGCCGGCACGGTCAGCGGCGCGCCGAAGATCCGCGCGATCGAGATCATCCAGGAACTCGAGCCGCACAAGCGCAACATCTACGCCGGCGCGATCGGCTACATCGGCTGGAACGGCGACGCCGACACCGCGATCGCGATCCGCACCGCGGTGATACAGGACGGCCGTCTATACGTCCAGGCCGGCGGCGGCGTCGTGTTCGACTCCGACCCGCTGGCCGAGTGGGAGGAGACGATGAACAAGGGCCGCGCGCTGTTCCGCGCGGTGGCGCAGGCGGCCGGCGGGCTGTAGTGCGCGCGCAGCGTTCGCGTGCGACGATGCCGGTCGACGCGCAGCGGAGGGAAGGCCGCCGCGCTATGCATCGATGACCCGGAGGCGGCCCAGCGCGCGTCGTCGCCGTCGTGTGGGCCTCGCGCGCGAGGGGGATTGCACGCATGTTCCTGGGCCATTTTGCGCTCGCGTTCGCCGCCAAGCCGCTGGCGCGGCGCGTGTCGCTCGGCACGTTGTTCCTTGCCGCTCAATTTATCGACCTGCTGTGGCCGAGTTTCCTGCTGCTCGGCCTGGAGCGCGTGCGCATCGAACCCGGTGCGATCGGCCTCACGCCGCTCGCGTTCGAGCACTACCCGTGGTCGCACAGCCTGCTTGCCGTGCTCGGCTGGGCGATCGGCTTTGCGGCCGTCCACTTCGCGTTGCGCCGCAGCGGGCGCAACGCGATCGTGCTCGGCGCGCTGGTGCTCAGCCACTGGCTGCTCGACCTGGTCGTGCACCGGCCGGACCTGCCGCTCTATCCGGGCGAATCGCCGCTGTTCGGCTTCGGCCTGTGGGCGTTGCCGTCCTGGACTTTCGCGCTCGAAACGGCGCTGTTCCTCCTTGGCCTTGCGTTGTACCTGCGCATGACGCGGCCGCGCGATCGCGCCGGGCGCTGGCTGTTGGCCGCGCTGGTCGGCTTCCTGTTCGCGATCCATCTGTCGAACCAGCTCGGCGCACCGCCGCCGAACGTCACCGCACTGGCCTGGGTCGGGCAGGCGCAATGGCTGCTCGTCGCACTGGCCTATTGGGTGGACCGGCACCGGCTGGCGCTGCGCGCCGCTTGAGGACGCCCGCGAGCATTGCTTGCGCGAGGGGACACGGGGCGCTCCGCTATACTGGCGCTCCCCCGAAGTCCGTGTTTAGGCAGCGCCTCGCAATGCTCCTGATGATCGACAACTACGACTCGTTCACGTTCAACCTCGTGCAATACCTGGGCGAGCTGGGCGAGGAGGTGCGCGTGATCCGCAACGACGCGATGACGCTCGCCGAGCTGCGCGCGCTCGCGCCGGACGCGATCGTGATCTCGCCCGGACCGGGCACGCCGGATGACGCCGGCATTTCGCTCGAGGTGCTGCGCGAGCTGGCCGGCGCGGTGCCGATCTTCGGCGTCTGCCTCGGCCACCAGTCGATCGGCCAGGTGTTCGGCGGCAAGGTCGTGCGCGCGAAAGAGATCATGCACGGCAAGACCTCGCTGATCCATCACGATGGCAAGGGCGTGTTCGAGGGCCTGCCCAATCCGTTCGAGGCGACGCGCTACCACTCGCTGGTGGTCGAACAGGACTCGCTGCCGGACTGCCTGGAAGTGTCGGCATGGACGCAGCACGCGGACGGCTCGCGCGACGAGATCATGGGCCTGCGCCACCGCACGCTGGCGGTCGAGGGCGTGCAGTTCCATCCCGAATCGATCCTGACCCAGCACGGCCACGCGATGCTGCGCAATTTCCTGGCGCAGGCGTTGCCGCAGGCGGCGTGAGCGGTCCTGCTCCTGTTGACACCATCCCCACCCAAACCCTCCCCTTGAAGGGGAGGGCTTAAAAGCACATGCCAATCACTCCGCAAGAAGCGCTCCAGCGCACCATCGAACACCGCGAGATCTTCCACGACGAGATGGTCGATCTGATGCGCCAGGTCATGCGCGGCGAGGTCTCGCCGACGATGGTCGCGGCGATCGTCACCGGCCTGCGCGTGAAGAAGGAGACGATCGGCGAAATCACCGGCGCGGCGCGCGTGATGCGCGAGCTGGCGCGGCGCGTCGAGGTCGGCTCGCCGGCGCACTTCGTCGACATCGTCGGTACCGGCGGCGACGGTGCCTCGACGTTCAACATCTCGACCGCGTCGATGTTCGTCGCCGCGGCGGCCGGCGCCCAGGTCGCCAAGCACGGCGGCCGCAGCGTGTCGTCGAAGTCCGGCAGCGCCGACGTGCTCGAGGCGCTCGGCGCGGCGATCGAGCTGGCGCCGGCGCAGGTCGCGGCCTGCTTCGAGGAGACCGGCATCGGCTTCATGTTCGCGCCGAACCACCACCCGGCGATGAAGGTCGTCGCGCCGGTGCGCAAGGAAATGGGCGTGCGCACGCTGTTCAACATCCTCGGGCCGCTGACCAACCCGGCCGGCGCGCCGAACATCCTGATGGGCGTGTTCCATCCGGACCTGGTCGGCATCCAGGTGCGCGTGCTCGAGCAGCTCGGCGCGCGCCATGCGCTGGTCGTGTGGGGGCGCGACGGCATGGACGAGATCTCGCTCGGCGCGCGCACGCTGGTCGGCGAGCTGCGCGATGGCCACGTGCGCGAGTACGACATCGAGCCGGAGGACTTCGGCCTGGTCATGGCCTCCAGCCGCAACCTGCGCGTCGCCGACGCGAACGAATCGAAGGTGCTGCTGCTGGAAGCGCTGGCCGACACACCCGGCGTCGCGCGCGACATCGTGCTGCTGAACGCCGGCGCGGCGCTGTACACGGCCGGCGTCGCCGCGTCGATCGAAGACGGCATTTCGCGTGCGCGCGAGGCGATCACCAGCGGTGCGGCGCGCGCGAAGCTGGAGCAGTTCGTCGCCACCACGCGCCGCCTCGCCGCCGAAGCGAATCCGTCGTAGGAGCGGCCAAGCTCCCAATCCCGATTCCCCAATCCCCAATCCCGGCCCCACCATGACCGACATCCTCAACCGCATCCTCGCGCGCAAGGTCGAGGAAATCGCCGCGCGCAGCGCGGCCCTGCCGCTGGCCGAGCTGTCGGCGCGCGTCGCCGACCTGCCGCCGACGCGCGGCTTCGCCGCCGCGCTGGAGGCGAAGATCGCGGCCGGCTCGGCGGGCGTGATCGCCGAGGTCAAGAAGGCCAGTCCGTCGCAGGGCGTGATCCGCGCCGACTTCGATCCGGCCGCGATCGCGGCGAGCTACGAGGCGGCCGGCGCCGCTTGCCTGTCGGTGCTGACCGACGTCGACTTCTTCCAGGGCGCGGACGTCTACCTGCAGCAGGCGCGGGCGGCGTGCGCGCTGCCGGTGCTGCGCAAGGATTTCGTGATCGACACGTACCAGGTTTACGAGGCGCGCGCGATCGGCGCCGACTGCATCCTGCTGATCGTCGCCGCGCTCGGCGACGCCGCGCTGCTGGACCTGTCCTTGCTCGCGGCCGAGCTCGACCTCGACGTACTCGTCGAGGTGCATGACGAGGCCGAGCTCGAGCGCGCGCTGGACGTTCCAGCGCCGCTGATTGGTATCAACAACCGCAACCTGCGCACGTTCGAGACTTCGCTCGACACGACGCTGCGCCTGCGCGCGCGCGTCGGCGACGAGCGTGTGCTGGTGACCGAGAGCGGCATCCGCACGCCCGACGACGTGGCGCGGATGCGTGCGGCCGGCGTGCATGCGTTCCTCGTCGGCGAGGCATTCATGCGCGCGCCGGACCCGGGCACCGAGCTCGCGCGCCTGTTCGCGCCGCGCTGAGCGCAATGGACGGGGAGGGGCAGGACGGCGCACCGGCGCCGGCGGTCGTGCTGTTCGATTTCGACGGCGTGCTGGTGCACGGCGACACGTTCCGCGGTTTCGTCAGCGAGCGCTACGCGCGCGCGCCGTGGCGCAGGGCGCTGGCGCTGCTGGCGTTGCCGTGGCTGCTGGCGCAGCTGCCTTTCTCGCGCTGGCGCGCGCTGCACACGCTGGTGCACATCGCCCTGCTCGGTCTGGACGAGCGCCGCTACCGCGCCGCCAGCGAGCGTTTCGCCGACGAGCTGGCGCGCCGGCCGCGCCAGTTCATCCGCGATGGCCTGCTCGCGCTGCGCCGGCACCAGCAGGCCGGCGACCGCGTCATCGTCGTGACCGGCTGCGAGCAGGCGCTGGCCGAGCGCGTGCTCGCGCAGCTCGGCCTGGACGGATTCGAGGTACTCGGCTCGCAGTTGCGGCCGGGCTGGTTCGGCCTGCGCGTGCAGTGGCACAACGTCGGCCGGCGCAAGCTGCAGCGCCTGGTCGCGCACGGTGTCGCCGTCTGGCAGCGCGCCTACAGCGATTCGCCGACCGACGCGCCGATGCTCGCGCCGGCGGCCGAGGCGGTGCTGGTCAACGCGACCCCGAAGCGGTGCCGCCAGGTCGAGAAGGCAATTGGTCGCGCCACCGCGCGCGTGGCGTGGTCGTGATGCGCGTCGCCCCGCCGTGACGCGGCGGGGCGGAAGCAGCGTGGCTCAGTGCGTGCCGAGCACCACGATCGTCTTGCCCGACACTTCGATCATGCCCTGCTCCTCGAGCTGCTTGAGCACGCGGCCGACCATCTCGCGCGAGCAGCCGACGATGCGGCTGATCTCCTGGCGCGAGATGCGGATCTGCTTGCCCTTCGGATGCGTCATCGCATCCGGCTCGTCGATCAGGTCGAGCAGGGTCTTGGCGACGCGGCCGGTGACGTCCATGAAGGCGAGGCGGCTGACCTTGCGCGAGGTGTGCAGCAGGCGGTTGGTCAGCTGCGAGCCGATCGCGAACAGGATCTTCGGGCACTCCTCGCGCAGCGGGCCTTCGAACAGGCTGAACATGCGCTCGTAGCTGATCTCGGCCAGCTCGCACGGCGTGCGCGTGCGCACCATCACCTCGCGGCGTGGCGTCTCGACGAACAGGCCCATCTCGCCGATGAACTCGCCGCGGTTGAGGTAGGCGAGGATCAGCTCGCGGCCTTCCTCGTCCTCGGACGACACGGTCAGCGAGCCGTCGATGACGTAGTAGAGGATGTTGGCCGAATCCCCCGGCCGGATGATCGCCGTCTTGCTCGCGTAGCGACGCCGATGGCACGCGGCGAGGAAGCGCTCCATCGCGGCGCGGTCAGGCATCAGCATCGGCGGCGCCTGCACGCGGTTGACCTCGCGCTGCAGCGTATAACGAAAATCGGCGATCTTGGCTTGCGCTTCCACTGGACCCCTCCGGCATCCACCGTGCGGCCAGGGCCGCGTCACGACGGAACGCGTGGGACATCCACGCATTTGCGAGCCCGTCTACGGTGAGCGATCTACCATGTTATTGCAAACGGCGGCGGCCAAGGCAAGGCGTGGTTGGCGGTTCAGGGAACTCCCGACGCCCGCGACGGCGCGTTGCCGGGCCGAAAATACTGCGTCCGGCCACAGCCGGGACGGCCTCCGGCCGCGGTTTCCCCGCCGGTCCGCTTGCCTCATAATTCGCCGCTTGCGATCCACGCAAGTCCCGCCCCCGAGGTAATCCGTTGTGGTCAAGCCTATCCCGCGCCTGCAGTTGCAGGGGTTCAACAACCTGACGAAGGCGCTCAGCTTCAACATCTACGACATCTGCTATGCGGTGTCGGAACAGCAGCGCGAGCGCTACATCGAGTACATCGATGAGCAGTACGACGCCGACCGGCTGACCCAGATCCTGACCGACGTGGCCGACATCATCGGCGCGAACATCCTCAACATCGCGCGCCAGGACTACGATCCGCAGGGCGCGTCGGTGACGATCCTGATTTCCGAGCACCCGATCGCCGAGAAGCTCGGCAAGGACGTGATCTCCGACGCCGTGGTGGCGCACCTGGACAAGAGCCACATCACGGTGCACACGTACCCGGAGACGCATCCGCACAACGGCATCGCGACGTTCCGCGCCGACATCGACGTGGCCACCTGCGGCATCATCTCGCCGCTGAAGGCGCTGAACTTCCTGATCGACAGCTTCGAGTCCGACATCGTCACGATGGACTACCGCGTGCGCGGCTTCACGCGCGACGTGAAGGGCCGCAAGCACTACATCGACCACAAGATCAACTCGATCCAGGACTACCTGGCCAAGCACATCCGCCAGAAGTACGAGATGTTCGACGTCAACGTCTACCAGGAGAACATCTTCCACACGAAGATGCACCTGAAGGACTTCGACCTCGATACCTACCTGTTCGAGGCCAGCGCCGACGACCTTTCGTTCAAGGACCGCCAGCGCATCGAATCGCTGCTGCGGCGCGAGATCGAGGAGCTGTTCCACGGCCGCAATTTGAGCTGAGAAGCCGGGATTGGGGATTCGGGATTGGGGATTGGAGAAAGCGCGCAGCGCTTTTTCCAGGCGCCGAGTCCCGTCCCCGATACTCACAACTTTGCGTCGTCATCCCGGCGAAAGCCGGACTGCGAAGGCAGGATGCCGAAGCGAACGTTCGCGTAGCGAACGGCCCGGGGGCGACATGCTGATGCAGGTCGTCATCCAGCACTTCGGCAACTGCGGCAGAAGCCGGACTACTCGCTTCGCTTGCCCCTGCGGGCGGTGTTCTGCGAGCGGTGTTCCACGCGCGTCGCCCTTGCCCGGTCGGAACGACCTGCTCTTGACCCAATCCCCAATCCCGAATCCCCAATCCCGGCTCTAAACCCGATACGCCACCGCCTTCATCACCTTCGAGGCCAGGCGCATCAGCGCCGGGATCGGCGGCGGCAGTTCGGCGGCGCCGGCCGCCTGCGCGTTGCGCGCGTGGCGCGCCTCGTCCTCCTGCATCAGCCGCACGATCGCGCGGCTGCGCTCGTCGCCGGGCGGCAGCGTTTCCAGATGTTCGCCGAGATGCGCCTCGACCTGGTGCTCGGTCTCGACCACGAAGCCGAGGCTGAGGCGGTCGCTGGCCAGCGCCGCGCCGGCGCCGATCGTCCATGCGCCGGCGTACCACAACGGATTGAGCAGGCTCGGCCGGCTGCCGAGTTCCTCCAGCCGTTCGCCGCACCAGGCCAGGTGGTCGGTCTCTTCGGACGCGGCGGCGAGTAACTGGCTGCGCACCGCCTCGTCGCGCGCCATCGCGGCCTGGCCGAAATACAGCGCCTGCGCGCAGACCTCGCCGACGTGGTTGATGCGCATCAGGCCGGCCGCGTGGCGGCGCGCTATGTCGTCGAACTCCGGCTCGGGCAGGTCGTCGGCCGGCGATGGCCGTGTGGCGACCGGCGTGGCGACGAACACGGTTTCCAGGGCGCGCTCGATCTCGACGAGGACGCGATCCAGCGGTGACAGCGTGCGGGTAGTCATGACGCGGCATTCTCCAACTGCTGCGCGAGCAGCGCCAGCGGATGCCGCACCGGCACCGCCGCGTCGCGCTGTCGCAGGCCGTTGCCCAAGTGCAGGCGGCAGCCGATGTTCGTCGTCAGCAGCAGGTCCGGCGCCAGCGCCGCGGCCTGGTCGAGCTTCTCCTCGCGCAGGCGTTCGGCGATCTGCGCATGCTCGAGGAAATAGCTGCCGGCGGCGCCACAGCAGCGCGGCTGCTCAGGCAGCGGCAGCACGGTCAGCTCCGGGATCCGCGCCAGCAGGCGGCCGATCGCGGCCGTGTCGCCGACCACGTTGACCTGCGTGCACGGCAAGTGCAGCGCCGCGCGTGCGCGCAGCGGGCGGAAGCGCAGCGCGGCGAACTGCGGATCGGCGGCGAGGAACGCGTGGATGTCGACCACGCGCGGCGTGCCGTCGGCCAGCACCTGCTCCTTGAGGTCGCCGTAGCAGCCGCTGGCGCTGACCAGCACGACCTCGGCACCGCTTGCCTGCAACGCCGCGCGCGTGGCGGCAGCGTGCCGCGCGGCCGCGTCGATGTCGCCGAGGTGGCGCGGCAGCGCGCCACAGCACTGCGCCGGCGCGCTCTCGACCACCGCGTAGCCGAGCGCGGTGAGCAGGTACCGCGCGGCCGCGTGCGTGTCGCGGTCGTGGACGCTGGCGACGCAGCCGCGGAACAGCGCAACCGTGCCGCGCGGCGCCGGCGCAGCACGCAAGTGTGGCAAGCGCAGCGGGCGTGGCGGCTGCGGCTGCGCGGCGGCGAGGCGGCGCAGATGCGAATCCGGCGGCAGCCAGCGTGCCAGGCGCGGCAGCCAGCGCCCGCTGCGCAGCCGCGCGGCCAGGCGCGCCAGCCGCGTCAGCCGTACCGGATCGCGCAACAGGCGCTGCAGGCGCGTCGGCGCCGGGCGCAGTGGCGCGGTGGCGGCGCGCGAGCGCACGAGGATTTCCTCATACTGCACCTGCGACGGGCACACCTTCTGGCACGACAGGCAGGCCAGGCACTGGTCCAGATGTGTCAGCGCCGCCGCCGACGGCGCCAGCGTGCCGGATGCCAGCGCGCGCGCGAGCGCGATGCGCCCGCGCGGCGACTCGGCCTCGATGCCGGCGATGCGGTACGTCGGGCAGTGCGGCAGGCACAGGCCGCACATCACGCATTGATCGGCCAGCGCCAGCAGGCGCGGGTCGACCGCGGGCGAAGCAGGGTAGACAGAAGCCATGGTGATGATGCTATCATCGCCGACTGCGCCGAATGGTGATCCGCAGTTGCCAAGCCGCGGAACGTCCGCTATTCTCCCGCGCCCTCAATTTGTGACGGCCCCGGTGTTCGGGGTCCAGCCGAGTCTTTTGGACATGAAAACGATCAGCGCCAAACCCGAAGGCGTCAAACGCGATTGGTACGTCGTCGATGCGACCAACAAGACGCTGGGCCGCCTGTGCACCGAGCTTGCGCATCGCCTGCGTGGCAAGCACAAGACGATCTACACCCCGCACGTCGATACCGGCGACTACCTCGTCGTGATCAACGCGGAGAAGATCGCAGTCACCGGCAACAAGCTGGAAGACAAGAACTACCACCGCTTCACCGGCCACATCGGCAACCTCAAGACGACGTCGCTGAAGGACATGCTGGCGCGTCATCCGGAGCGGGTGATCGAGATCGGCGTGAAGGGCATGCTGCCGAAAAACCCGCTGGGCCGTGCGATGTACCGCAAGCTCAAGGTCTACGCCGGCGCGAACCATCCGCACACTGCCCAGCAGCCGCAGGCGCTGGAAATCTAAGGACGCACCATGGCCATTCAGCAGAACTACGGCACCGGCCGTCGCAAGTCCTCCGCTGCGCGCGTGTTCCTGCGCAAGGGCAGCGGCGCGATCACCGTGAACGGCAAGCCGCTCGATGACTTCTTCGGCCGCGAGACCTCGCGCATGATCGTGCGCCAGCCGCTTGAGCTGACGCAGAACCAGGACAAGTTCGACGTCCTCGTCACGGTCGAAGGCGGCGGCATGACCGGCCAGGCCGGCGCGATCCGTCTCGGCATCGCCCGCGCGCTGGTCGAGTACGATGAAACGCTGAAGTCGCCGCTGCGCAAGGCCGGCTTCATGACCCGCGACGCCCGCGAGGTCGAGCGCAAGAAGGTCGGCCTGCACAAGGCCCGCCGCGCGACGCAGTACTCGAAGCGCTAATCCCGCTTCCCCGGTTAGTGGGGGATCGTCTAATGGTAGGACTGCAGATTCTGACTCTGCCTATCTAGGTTCGAATCCTAGTCCCCCAGCCACAAACAAAAACCCCCGCCTTGTGCGGGGGTTTTTGTTTGTGGTTGAGGTGACGACGGTTCGGGCCCCGTTCGACAAAATCGCCGGGAGCGATTTTGGACAGCCGCAGGCTGGCACTGGAGCGCGCAGCGCGGAAGGGCGAGCCCCCGGGGATGGGGCGAGCACCAAATCGCCGGGGGCGATTCAATCTGGGCTGCCTGCCGGCCGTCTCTTGTAGAAAGGGGCGCAGTCGCGACCGCGGACTGTTGCGCGAGGTTGCGACTCGTTGTCGCCACTGCGCCGCTCCTACATGCGCTTGCGCGCGACCGCGAACAAGGCCAGCAAGCCTGTCATCAACGCCGCCGCCCACCTCGATACCGCCGGTACCGGCCTGGCCTCCACGGCCACCGCTTGCTGTTCGAACGCGCCGATATCGGCGGCGGCGCCGTGGACGCGCGGGTAGCCGTTGCCGCGCTGGTCGAAGGCGAGAGCGAGCGGGTTGCTGCCGGCGTCGATCGCAGGGCTGTCCGCCTGCAGCGCGTGCGTCCGGGTGGGGCCGCCGTTGGCGGCGAGCGGGCCGAGGCGCGGGTCGGTGGCGAGCGTGCCGGGAGGCACCGTCACGCTGGGACCGGCGTGGCCGATCAGGTTGTGGTCGCCGCCGATCGCGATGCTGCGGTCGCCGTGGAGGTCGGTCAGCGCGGGGTCGCCGGCCGCGTTGCCGGCCACGATGCTGCTGTGGAGGCGGCTGCCGCTGGTGGCGAGCCAGATGCCGCCGCCGCCGGCCGCGGCGCGGTTGGCCGTGATCGTGCTGTTGGCGATCTGCGCCGCCGCCGGCCAGCGCAGCAACAGCGCGCCGGCGATGTCGTTGGCGGCGACGTTGCCGGACAGCGTGCTGTTGGTGATCGACACGTCGTTGAACGTGACGATGCCGCCGGCGCGTCCCCAGCTGTAGTTCGTGTCGATCGTGGAGCCTTGCACGCTGCCGCCGAGCACCGTGACGAGGGCGCCGCCGATGTCGTAGCTCTCACGTCCCGGATTGATCGCATGTGCGGCGCGGTTGCCGCTGACCGTGCTGGCGACCAGCTCCATTGCATAGACGAACGCGCCGCCGCCGAACGCGGCGGTGCCGGCGCTTTCATGCACGCCGAGCGCGATGTTGCCGCTGAGCGTGCTGCTGGCCATCGTCAGTGCGTAGGCGTAGAGGCCGCCGCCGTAGGCGCCTTCGCCGCCGGCGTAGCAGTTGCGCACGGTCGCCTCGTCGAGCACCACGTAGCCGGCCGAGGCGATGCAACCGCCGCCGGCGAGGTCGAAGCCGCTGGCGCGATCGCGGCCGCGTTGCACCGTCACCGCATGCAGGGTCAGCTTGCCGCCACGGGGATGGAGGAACACGCGATCCGCGTCGTTGCCGTCGATCGTGAGCGCGCCTCGGCCCGGACCGTCCAGGGTCAGGCTGTCCACGCGTACCGGAATCGCGCCGGTGGCCAGCGTGATCGTGCCGCAGGTCAGCGCGCGCAGGTCGATCGTGTCGCCACTGGCCGCGTCGGCGACCGCGGCGCGCAGCGAGCCGGGGCCGTCGTCGGCACAGGTCGTCACGGGGCGGATCGTGGCGGGCGCGTGCGGTGCATTGCCGCGTGGCCCGGGCAGGGCAGGGAACAGCCGTCGTGCCGGGTCGGCGCGCAGACGCATCCAGCCGGTGTCGGCAGTGGCGCCCGCAGTGGCATCGGCGAGCGCGAACAATCCGGCGAGCAGCGCGGCGGCCAGCGGCGCGCGGCGCAGCGATGGAGCGCATGCGTTCATTCCGGTCCCCCTTGCGCGCCGACGCGGCGCGGTGGCGTGATGGGAGCACGCGCACCGACAGTGGTCAACCGCCAGGTGCGGACGGATTGGAGTGGCGAGGCGACGCCGAAGGTGGGCCGTGCCGATGGGCGCGGCCTGCCCAAATCCGCCGGTGCCTAGCGCATTTCTTCTGCGCCGATCAGCACGATGTCAGCCGGGCGCCGCGCGAACAAGCCGACCGTGACGACGCCGGTGATCTGGTTCAATTCGCGCTCGAGCGCGACCGGGTCGGTGATGCGCAGGCCGTGCACGTCGAGGATCCAGTTGCCGTTGTCGGTGACCACGCCGTCGCGCCAGACCGGCTGGCCGCCGATCTTCACGATCTCGCGCGCGACGTAGCTGCGCGCCATCGGGATCACTTCGATCGGCAGCGGGAAGCGGCCGAGCACGTCGACGCGCTTGCTCGGATCGATGATGCAGACGAAGGTGCGCGACGCTGCGGCGATGATCTTCTCGCGCGTCAGCGCGCCGCCGCCGCCCTTGATCAGGTGTTTGTGGCCGTCGCATTCGTCGGCGCCGTCGACGTACAGCGCCAGCTCGCCGGTCGCGTTGAGGTCGAGCACCGGGATGCCGCGCTCCTTGAGCAGGCGCGTGGATTGCTCCGAGCTCGAGACCGCGCCCTCGATGTCGTGCCGGCGCTCGGCCAGCGCGTCGATGAAGTGCGCGACCGTCGAGCCGGTGCCTACGCCGACGACCATGCCGTTCTCGACGTAGCGCAGGGCGGCGCGTCCGGCGATGCGTTTTTGTTCGGCCTGGCTCATGCGGGTCCCCATTGCGTGATGTCGAGGGCGCGCATGGTACGCGCCCGCGCGGCGATGTGGGAGCGCCGGTTCGTTGGCAGGAGCGCACCTTGTGCACGACTCGACGCGCCGCGTCCATCCCGGCACCGGTCGTGCACAGGGCGCGCTCCTGCCGATGCCGGCCGTCGGTGTTCAGCGCTCGAGCGACAGGATGCAGTCCCACTGTGCCTTGGTCACCGGCAGTACCGACAGGCGGTTGCCGCGCTGGACCAGCGCGAAGCCTTCCAGTCGCGGCTCGGCCTTCAGCTCGGCCAGCGTGATCGTGCGGCCGAGCTTACGCTTGAACGCGACGTCGACGAGCACCCAGCGCGGCTGTTCGGGCGTGCTCTTCGGATCGAAATAGTCGCTGCTGCGGTCGAACTGGGTCGGGTCCGGATACGCCTCGCTGGCGACCTCGGCGAGGCCGATCACGCCGGGCTCGGCGCAGTTGGAGTGGTAGAACAGCACGCCGTCGCCCGGGCGCATGCCGTCGCGCATGAAGTTGCGCGCCTGGTAGTTGCGCACGCCGTTCCACGGCTCGGTACCGACGCGCTCGAGGTCGTCGATCGAGAACGTGTCGGGTTCGGATTTCATCAGCCAGTAGCGCATGGGCAAGGAGTGAGCGGCAAGAAGTCAGAAATAGGAGGTGAGAGCATAGGGTCAAGCCCTTCTCACGTCTCTCGTTTCACGTCTGCCGTCTCGATCAGCTCGCGCTCGGTCGCGATGTAGTCGAGCTGTACGTCCCACGGCATCACGGGCACGCGGTCGAGCTCCTGCACCGCGTAGGCGACGCCGACCAGCACCGGCTTGCCGGGTTCGCTGCGGCCGTGCAGGAACGAAAAGCTGCGGTCGTACCAGCCGCCGCCAAAGCCGAGGCGGTGGCCGCGACGGTCGAAGCCGAGCAGCGGCAGCAGCACGAGGTCGAGCTCGGCCGGCGCCAGCAACGCCTCCGGCGCGCACACCGGCTCGGGAATGCCGTAGCGGTTCGGCGCGATCGGCTCGCCGGGCCGCCACGGCGCGAAACGCAGTTGGCGCCCGGCGCCGAGCAACGGCAGGTGCCACGTCTGCCCGCGCGCGCGCAGGCCCGGCATCAGCGCCATCAGCGGCAGCTCGCCGGCGATCGCCCAGTAACCGCCGATGCGGCGGTCGGTCAGGAACTCGGGAATCTGCTCGAGCTGCGCGACCAGCGCCTGCGCGGCTGCGATGCGCTCGGCGGCGGACAACGCCGCACGCCGCGCGCGCAGCTCCGTGCGCAACGCAGAGCGCTCGGCACCGTTGGTCGAAGCGGAGGGTGCGTCGGAGTCGGTCATGCCGTCGATTTCGTCCCCAAGCCGTCAACCCGGATTACGGCAACGTCCGGCGAAGCTGGCTTTTGTTGAAGAGTGCGGCCAAGGATGGCCGCTTTGGACTTCCCGAAGGCATCGAACTGCACGAGCCAAGCGCGCTTGCCGCAGCGGCGATCATGGACGATCGCAAAGACAGACCCCATGGATGGCCGCGGTGGACTTCCCGAAGATCTTGAGCGGCACGGATGAGTCGTGCTGGTCGCAGCAGCGCTCACGGACGAGCGCACAAAAAGATGTCCTCCGCCATGTCGGTGCGCACCAAACGACCTTGATCCCGAGGATCAGGTGGGAGGGCTGGCGGAGCCATCAGGCTTTCCGCACAGGGCGGACGTGCACACAGGCTGTCGCTTGCCGACCCGGGGTCGTATATAGGAACAAGGCAATATGTAAGAGTGCGCTGCCGGGCACTGCAGAGGACACCAGTGCCTATTGTAGTGACCCGCCGACGGCACGTTCAAGCTTGCTGTCGATCGCCTGCATGCTGTCGGCCAGTCGCGCCGCTTCGCGCGCGCTGCGCTCGCGCTCGCCAAGCAGTTCGTGGCTGATGTTCAGTGCGGCAAGGATGGCAAGCCGGTCGAGCCCGGACGTGCGCGCATTGGTGCGCATCTCGCGCAGCTTCTCGTCGAGGTAGCGCGCGGCGGCGAGCAGGCCGGGTCGCTCCTCGGCGGTGCACGCGATCAGGAACTCGCGGTCGAGGATGCGGACCGCGACCGGTTCGCTGGTGCTCATCGCGACATCCCCGTGGCGCTCATGCCTGGTTCTGCTCCAGCGACTTCAGGCGCGCGATCATCGCCTCGACACGCGTGCGCGCCTGCTCGTTGCGCGCGAGCAGCTGCGCGCGCTCGTGCGCGAGCTGCTCCTGGCTGTGGCGCAGGCTGCGGTTTTCCTCCTGCAGGCTCCGGCACAGCTCGAGCAGGCGATCGACGCGGTCGCCGATGGTCTGCAGGCTTTGTTCGAGCGCGGACATGCGCGGCAATATAGCATCGCCGTTGGGGCGTTTGTCAGCGACCGCGGCTACCCGCCAGCCGTCGCGGCGGCCGGTGCGGTCGTGTACCGGCGGCGCCGGATGCCGGCATCCTCAGCCACGCTCGCCCAGCGTCGCGCGGCGACGCTGCGCGTGCTCGCGCAGGAATTCCAGGCACTGCTCGGGCGGCAGGGGCCAGGACAGCCAGTGCCCCTGCACCTCGTCGCAGTCCTGCTCGCGCAGGTACTCGAGCTGTTCGGCGCGCTCGACGCCCTCGGCGACGACGTTCAGGCCGAGCGAGTGCGCCATCGCGATCACCGTGGCGGTGATCGCTTCGTCGTCCGGATCGGTGGTGATGTCGCCGACGAATTCCTTGTCGATCTTCAAGGTATCGATCGGCAGCCGCTTGAGGTAGCTCAGCGACGAGTAGCCAGTGCCGAAGTCGTCGATCGCCAGCGTCACGCCGATCGCCTTGAGCCGGCGCAGTGTCGTGATCGACTGCTCGGCGTTGGCCATCACCATGCTCTCGGTCAGCTCCAGCTCGAGCTGGTGCGGCGCGATGTCGTGCTCGGCGAGCACGTCGCAGAGGCGGCGGATCAGGTCGCCGCGCAGCAGTTGCGCGACCGAGATGTTGATCGACATCGTGATGTCGGCCATGCCGGCGTCGCGCCAGCGCGCTAGTTGCGCGCAGGCCTGCGCCACGACCCAGTTGCCGATCTCGATGATCTGCCCGGTCTCCTCGGCGATCGGCACGAACACGCCCGGCGCGACGTCGCCCAGGTCGCCGCTGCGCCAGCGCAGCAGCGCCTCGACCCCGGTGATGCGCTCGTCCAGCAGCGACAGCTTGGGCTGGTAGACCAGCGACAGCTCGTTGCGCTCGAGTGCCTTGCGCAGCGCGGCCACCGTGGTCGCGCGCAGGCGCGCGGCGGCGTCCATCGCCTCGGTGTAGACCATGTAGGTCTTGCGGCCGTGTTCCTTGGCCTGGTACATCGCGGTGTCGGCGAACTTGAGCAGGTCGGTCGGCACCTGGCCGTGTTCCGGGTACAGGCTGATGCCGATCGACGGCGAGATCACCACTTCCTGGCCGTTGTCGAGCTCGAGCGGCTCCTCGAACGCGGCGATGATCTTCTCGGCGACCCGCTCGGCCTCGATGCCGCTGGTGATCTCCTCCAGCACCACGGTGAACTCGTCGCCGCCGAGCCGGGCGACCGCGTCGCCTTCGCGCACGACCTGGCGCAGGCGGCTGCCGGCCGCCTTCAGCATGCGGTCGCCGGCGGCGTGGCCCATCGAGTCGTTGACGTGCTTGAAGCGGTCCAGGTCGAGGAACAGCACCGCGACCTTGCGGGCGCCGCGCCGCGCGCGAATGATCGCGTGGCCGATGCGCTCGCTGAGCAGCGTGCGGTTCGGCAGTCCGGTCAGCGCGTCGTAGTTGGCGAGGTAGCGCAGTTCCTGCTCGGTGCGCTTGCGGTCGGTGATGTCGGTGGTGACGCTGACGAAGTGCGTGCGCATGCCGCTGCCGTCGCGCACCTCGGACACCTCGATCCAGGCGAGGAACTCGTCGCCGTCCTTGCGCCGCTGCCACATCTCGCCGCGCCAGTGGCCACTGCGCACCAGTTCGTCGCGCACCGCGAGGTAGTCGTCAGCCGCATGCTGCGCGCAGTTGATCAGCGCCACCGAATGCCCGGCGACCTCGTCCTGGCGCCAGCCGGTCATCTTGGTGAAGGCCGGGTTGACGCTGAGGAAGCGGAACTCCAGGTCGGTTACCGCGACCGCCTCGCTCATGCTGCGGATGACCTCCTGCGCGATGCGGCGGTCGTGCTCGGCCGCGCGCTCGGCGGTGACGTCGCGCGCGGTGCCGCACAGGCGCAGCGGCTGGCCGTCGGCGTCGCGCTCGACGATCTTGCCGCGCACCAGCGACCAGACCCACTCGTTGCGCTGGTTGCGCAGGCGGTGTTCGGATTCGAACGTTTCGGTGACGCGATGGATGTGCTGCTCCAGGCGGCGCTCGACCAGCGGCAGGTCGTCTGGATGCAGGTGCTCGCGGAACCACGTGTAGGGCAGTTCGACCGGCCGCCGCGCGCCGCCCTTGAACAGGTCGCCGGAGCCGGTCATCACAATCGTGCCGCGCGCGACGTTCCAGTCCCAGAAGTCGTCGCCCGAGCCCCACAGCGCCAGCCGCAGGCGGTCCTCGCGTTCCTCGAGGTCGCGATGGTGGGCCTGCTCCTCGCGCCGCTGGCGCCGTTGCGCGCGCCAGCCGACCAGCAGCGCGACGGTGGCGAGCAACAGGTAGGCCACCTTCGCGGGAGCGCTGTCCCACCAGGGAGGCGAAACCTGCAGGCGCAGCGTGGTCGGCTCGTCGTTCCAGTAACCGTCGTGGTTGCTTGCGCGTACCTTGAACACGTAGTCGCCGGCCGGCAGGTTCATGTACGTCGCTTCGTGGCGCGTGCCGGCCTCGATCCAGTGCTCGTCGAAGTCCTCGAGCTGGTAGGCGAAGCGATTGCGCTCGGGCGCAGCGAAGTCGAGCGCGGCGAACTCGAAGCGCACGATGCGATCGGCCATCGCCATCTGCAGCCGGCTGCCGGCGAGCGGCACCGGCAGGTCGCGGTTGCCCACGCGTACGTCGGTGAACACGACCGGCGCGGCATACCGGCTGCGCACGATCGTGCGCGGCGAGAACAGGTTGAGGCCGCCGACGCCGCCGAAGGCGAGGTCGCCGTCACGCAGCACCGCGCAGGCACTGGCGTTGTATTCCATGCCCTGCAGGCCGTCGGCGAGCGTGAACGAGTGGAACGTGCTGCGGTCGCGTTCGAGCGAGGCGATCCCGCGGTTGGAGCTCAGCCACAACCGGCCCTGGCGGTCGCTGGCGATCGCGTAGACGGTGCCGCTGGGCAGCCCGTCGCGCGGCAACCAGCGCGAGAAGCGCGCGCCTGCGTCGTCGAGTGCGTCCAGGCGCGCGAGGCCGGCCTGGGTGCCGATCCACAGCTCGCCCTCGGCCGTCTCGTACAGGGTGCGCACCAGGCTTGCCACCAGCGAATGCGGATCGGCGGGGTCGTTGCGGAACACGCGGACGCTGCCTTGCACCGGATCGATCAGGTTCAGGCCATTCAGGTTGCCGGCCCAGATGCGGCCGGCGTGGTCCTCCAGCAGGGCCAGCACGCGGTCGTCGCTGAGGCCGCCGTGCACGCCGTCGGCCGCTTCGCGGCGCCAGGCCTGCCAGCGCTGGTCGGCAGGGCTGTAGCGCACCAGGCCTGCATGCGCCGTGCCGATCCAGAGGCTGCCGTCGCGTGCGGCCAGCAGGCTGCGCACGTCCGCATCGGGCACGCCGCGGATGCCGCGCGGATCGAGCGGCAGGAATGCCAGCGTGCGCCGGGCTGGGTCGAACAGGCCGACGCCGCGGTTGGAGCCGACCCAGAAACCGCCGCGCGGTGCATCGGCAAAGGTGGTCACCACGAAGGGGGTATCGCGCGGAGCGTTCGGGAGGCCGCTGATCGCAAGGTCGCCGAAATGCTCGAAGCGGTTTTCCGCGCGCAGGTAGCGCTTCAGGCCATCGCCATCGGTGCCGATCCACAGGCCGCCGGCGGCGTCCTCGCGGATCGCCCGCACGTAGTTCGCGGCGGTCTGCGGCCGCGCCGGATCGCGTTCGGCGACGTATGTGAACGCGGCGCCCTCGGGGTCGACCTTGACGATGCCGCGCTCCATCGTGCCGATCCAGAGCAGGCCGGAACGATCCAGGGTCAGGCTGGTGGCCACCGCGTCGGGCATGCTGCCGGCAACCTCGCTTCCCGGCTTGAGCCAGCGCGTCGTGCCGTCGGCCGGATCGAGCACCACCACGCCCTCGTGCGGCAAGGCCAGCCACAGGCGGCCGTGTGCATCCTCGGCCATGGCCGTGATCGCGACCGGGTGCATCGTCGCCGAGGGCCACACCTGCTGGACCGCGCCGTCGGCCGCGATGCGGTACAGGCCATCCGTGGTCGCCACGTGCAGCTGGCCATCGCGGGCGACCAGCAGCGCGTGCACATCGTCGATCGTCGCCGCCGCGACCGTCTCCAGCGCTTCCGCCTGCGGTGGCAGCCGGAGCAGCCCGCGCGAGCTGGCCACCCACAACGTGCCGTCGGCGGTCTGCAGCAACTGGCGCACCTGCACCGCGCGCTGACCCTCGCGCGCGAGCGCTAACCGGCGCAGGGTATGGCCGTCGCCGGCATCGACCAGCGCGATGCCGGCGTCGCTGCCGACCCACAGGCCGCGGCGCGCATCGAACAGCAGCGCATGCACGTTGTCGGCCGGGTGGCCGACGGCCGCGTCGGCATCGCTGCGCAGGCGCTCGAACACGCCGCTGCCGGGCGCGCGCCGCAGCAGGCCGAAGCCGCCGGTGCCGATCCACAGGCGACCGTCGGCGTCCTCGGCCAGCGCCGACACCGGCCCCTCCGGTGGCCCGCCCGGCGTGCCGTTGGCGTGGTCGTAGGTGGTGAAACGGTAGCCGTCATACTGCTGCAGGCCGCTGGCAGTGCCGATCCAGATGAAACCGGTGCGGTCCTGCAGGAACGCGCGCACGGTGTTCTGCGCCAGGCCGTGCTCGGTGCCGATCGTCTGGAAGTAGAAATCGCGCCGCACGGCCTCGGCGCGCGCGCCCATCGCGGCCAGCAGGCCGGCAAGCAGCACGGCGATTGCCCGGCGCGCGCGCCGGGGCGGTGCCGATGGCCACGCGTTGCCCTTCATGAGGCGTCTGTCCACTCCCGATGCGGCGCAGTGTAGGCAAACGCGACCGCGCGCGCCACGCGCCGGCACGCCGCGCATCGATGCCGGCACCGGTAGTAGACTGCGGCGCCCGCCATGGTATCGCGCGATGCGCCCCGACCCCACCCACGCCGCCCTCTCGGACGCGTTGCAGGCCCTGCGCCTGGGCGTCGACGCGAGCGACCTGCACGGCTCGCTGACCGGCTACCTGTGCGCCGCCGGCCGGGTCGGCGATGCCGACTGGCCGACGGCGCTCAAGCTCGAAGGCGATGCCGCGGCGCTGGCCAGCCACCCGCTGCTGCAGCAGTTCCTGCGCAGTTGCCGCGCGCAATTCGAGTCGACGCCGGCGCGCATCGAGCCGCTGCTGCCGGCGCCCGAAGTACCGTTACCGCGCCGCGCTGCCGCCCTCGTGGAGTGGTGCCGCGGGTTCCTGGGCGGCTTCGGACTCGCCGGCATGGCGCTGCACGCACCGCTGTCCGACGATGCACGGGAGATCCTCGGTGACTTCGGCGCGATCGCCGGCGCGCGCTTCGCGCATACCGATGCCGGCGCCGACGCGACGGCGCTCGCCGAGGTGCTCGAGTTCGTGCGCACGGCCGCTGCGCTGCTGCACCGCGACGTGCGCGCGGCGGCACGGGCGGGCAAGCGCTCGCTGCACTGAGACGGGTTGTCCGCACGACGGGCCGGCCGCGCGCCGCACCCGCGTCATGTAGCATGGCATCCATGCCGCCGGATTCCTCATCGCTGCCGCTGCCGCAGCTCGATTGCGGCGTCGCGCGGCTGCGGTCGTGGCGGCCCGACGATCTCGACAGCCTCGTAGCGAACGCGAGCCATGCCGACGTCTCGCGCGGCCTGCGCGACCGCTTTCCGTATCCGTACACCGGCGACGACGGTCGCGCCTGGCTCGCGCGGGCGGTCGACGAAGCCGATCGCGCGTGGGCGATCGAGCTCGACGGCGCCGCGGTCGGCGGCGTCAGCCTGCATCCGGGCATCGACGTGCATCGGCACTCGGCCGAACTCGGCTACTGGCTCGGCCGGCGCTACTGGGGCCGCGGCCTGATGACTGCGATCATCGGCGCATTTGCGCCGCGCGCGATGGCCACGTTCCGCCTGCATCGCCTGTACGCGACCGTGTACGCGAACAACCCGGCCTCGATGCGCGTGCTCGAGAAGGCCGGCTTCGAGCGCGAGGGCGTGCAGAAGTCGGCGGTGGTCAAGCGCGGTGAGCTGCTCGATATCGTCGTCTATGCCCGCGTGCGGGCGTCGCTGGAAACCGGCGCCTGAACGACCGCCGGTCTCTGGCCTCCGTCGCCGGTCATTGACCGCCGAAACCGAACCCGCCGAAGAAGATCGACTCGTTCGCCAGGGCGTCGGGATCCACCGCGCCGCTGCTGCAGCCGCTGGCCGGGCGTACGTAACCGCGCTGATCGCGGCTGTTGACCGGTGCGCTTCTGCATACGTAGGGTAGGCCGCTACCGAGCGCGTCGCTGTTCGCGCCGGGCATCATGGTCAGCGTCGGGCCACCGTTAGCGACCAATGCGCCGAGATTGAGCGAGGCATTGGACTTGCTGCTGGCATCGGTGAAGCCGCAGCCATTGCCGCCGTCGAGATTGCCGCCGTTGTCGACGAGCGCTCTGGTATCGATCCCGTCCACTTCGCAGTTCTGGATGATCGTATCCACTGCCGAGATGGAGGAGAGATGGTTGAGGTTGTGGTTGTAAATGTCGCTGCTGCGGCCGGCAGCGGTATTGTTTGCAATCGTTCCGTGAATCAGCGTGGAGCCAGCGGTGTAGATGCCACCCCCATGGCTGCCGGCCGTGTTGCCCGATACCGTGCTGTTGACCAAGGTGAGGCTGGAGCCGGCGATACCGCCGCCGACGCCGTGGCTGCCGGTTGTGTTGCCCGATACCGTGGTGTTGGTCAGCGTCAGGCCGCCTCCGCTGGCGACACCGCCGCCGCTGCCGTAGTCACCGCCGGCGCGGTTGTCCGATATCGTGCTGTCGGTCAGTGTCAGGCTCGCGCCGTCGGAATTATAGATACCGCCGCCACTGCCGCTGGTGGTCGCGCTGCCCGATACTGCGTTGCCCCACACCGTGCTGCTGGCGAGTGTCAGGGTGCCCCAGTTGTAGATGCCGCCGCCGTGACCATAGAAATCGGAAATTATCGCGGTATTGCCCGCTATCGTGCAGCGGGTCAGTGTCATGATGCCCTTGTTGTAGATGCCGCCGGCATCACGGGGGGCGGTGTTGCTCGATATCACGCTGTCGGTCAGGCTGGCAATGCCATAGTAGTTCGCGATACCTCCGGGGCTGTTGCCCGATATCGTGCTGCCGGTCAGCACCAGCGGACCCGACATGTTTTCGATACCGCCACCGCTGATGGCGGTGTTGTTCGCTACCGTACTGTTGGTCAGTGTCAGGCGACCCGAGGTGTTGAGGATACCGCCACCACCGGAGGAGCGGGCCGTGTTGTTCACGATCGAGCTGTTGGTCAGCGTCAGCGAGCCTGAGTGGTTTGCGATACCGCCGGCGATGTAGGCCATGTTGCCCGACACCGTGCTGTTGGTCAGCGTCAGGGCCGCACCGTCGTTGCTGCTGATACCACCGCCGATGCCGCCAGTGTTGCCTGATACCGTGCTTCCGACCAGCGTCAGGGCGCCGCTGTTGTAGATGCCGCCGCCGTTGTCGCTGTTATTCCCATTTTTGATGACGAGCTGCTTCAGCGTAGCGACCACGCCGGTACTGATTTCGAACGCACGCGAGGCGTTATTACCGCTGATGGCGAGATTGGCGCTGCCGCTGCCGTCGATAATCAGGTTCCTGTCCACGAGCAGTTCGCGACCGCTCAAGGTGATCGTGCTGTTGGCGGGCAGGCTGAACACGATGGTGTCGCCGGCGGCGGTGCCAGTGACGGCGGCGGCCTTGGCGATCGCATCGCGCAAGGTACAGGTGTTGGCCGCATTGCACCTCGCGGCGTTGCCGGTGGCGGGATCGCCGGCGTTGCCCACGGTGATCGTGGCCGCCGAGGCGAACGCAATCAGAGTCAGGCTCGACAGCATCAGGCCGAGCAGCAGCACGCCGAGGCGTGCCGGCAGCGAGAGAGGACTCTTGACGGCTCTCGAGCGCACGGAGACGCTCACCTTCCCGGAATGGTTGCTCATGCTTCGCGACTCCTTGCGTGTGATCGAGGCAATCAGCGGACTATTGCATACAACCGTTGCCACATCGAACAGGTTCCCGGCATGCCATCGGCTCCCCGCGTCATCCAGCCGCGCGCCGCCAAGCGCGGCTTCCCTTTGGCGGGATGCGCGTAGCAGACGCGCGCCGGCATCGTCGTCGTCCATGCGCGGGTGGGGGCTCGGTCGGGCGACTCGACGTGGGTGAGAGCGCGATCCAGCGTTGGGCACTGCAGGAGCGGCGCATCCGCGACCATCGCCTCGGCAGACACCGCGTCGCCTCGTCGCGCCTGCGGCGCTCCTGCAAGGAACGAGACGGCGATGACCGGCTGCGCGCGCAGGGATTCGTGGTGCTGCGCTTCTGGAATAATGACGTCGCCTCGAATCTCGACGGCGTGAATGAAAAGATCAGCGGAGTATTGCGGGAAATGAGCAAGGACAAGGATCGGGAATCACCGTGGTCGCGCGGGCGCGGGGCGCGCTCCGCAGGTCACCCCCATCCCAACCCTTCCCCCGTCGAGGGGGAAGGGCTCAAGCGTGTACGCGAAGTCGGGCGCTCGCCGCAGCCCCGCCGAGGGCCGGAGGTGCGCGGTCGTGGCGGTGATGAAGATGCCGGTCGTGCGCGCTGGTCTCCTTCCCCCCTTGCGGGGGAAGGCCGGGAAGGGGGGAAGGCGCCGCAGGCGCCCGCGCGCGAGCTGCGCCTGTACGGTCTCAATGCCTGTCTCGCCGCGTTCGCCAAGCGCCCCGACACGCTGCGCAAGGTGTACCTGACCGAGGCGCGTATTCCGGCGCTGAAGGCGGTGCTGGCCTGGTGCGTCAAGCACCGGCTCGGCTATCGCGTGGTCGAGGAAGCCGACCTCGACAAGCTGACCGCGTCGCGCCACCACGAGGGCGTCTGCTTCGACCTGCAGCGCACGCCGCCGCTGGAGCTGGCGCAGCTGCTGGAAAGCCTGCCGCCGCCGCCCGCGCCGTCGCTGCTGCTGTGGCTCGACGGCGTCGGCAATCCGCACAATCTCGGCGCGTTGTTGCGCAGCGCCGCGCATTTCGGCGCCGGTGGCGTGATCGTGCCGGTGGCGGCGGGGCTCGACGTGTCCGGCGCCGCCGCGCGCGTCGCCGAGGGCGCGGCGGAAGTCGTGCCGCTGGTGCAGGCGGCGTCGGTGCGGGATGCGCTCGCGCAGCTGCGCGCGCACGGCTATGCGTTCGCGGCGACCGTACCGCGCGAAGGCACGCCGCTGTATGCGGCGACGCTGCCGGCGCGGCTGGTGCTGGTGTTCGGCGCCGAAGGCGAGGGCATGAGCGCGCCGATGATCGAGGCCGCCGACCTGCGCCTGACGATCCCCGGCAGCGGCGCGGTCGAGAGCCTCAATGTCGCCGCCAGCGTGGCGGTGCTGCTGGGCGAGTACTGGCGCCAGCACCGCAAGGCGTAGGCTGGACGCGCGCCGCGCGGCCGGCGCGCTGTGGGCAGCGCGTGCCTCACCAAACACCATCCCCACCCAAACCCTCCCCTTGAAGGGGAGGGCTTCGAAGCGGGCTATTCGCCCTTGTCCTTCGCGAACGCGCCCGGGGCCGAGCCGAAATCGCCCTTGGCCTGCGCCGCGAGGTACGCGACGACCGCGTAGGCGGCCACGTTCTGGCGCAGCTGTTCCGGGTCGACCTTGTCGAGCGTGTCGTTGGCGGTGTGGTGCCAGGCGAAGTAGCGCGTCGCGTCCTGGTGCAGCGACAGGCCGGCCATGCCGACCGCGTGCACCGCGGACAGGTCCGAGCCGCCTTGGCCGGGCGCGCTCGCGTCATAGGCGATGCCGAGTGGCTTGAGCACTTCGGCGATCTGCGCGACCGCGTCGCGCGCCTCCGGCTTCACGCTCGCGGTCATCTGGTAGATGCGGTCGGCGCCGAGGTCCGATTCGCTGCCGAGCACGGCCTTGCCGATCTCCTTCGCATGCGCGGCGGCGTAGGCCTTGCCGCCGTACAGGCCCGATTCCTCGTTCGCGAACGCGACCACGCGGATGCTGCGCGCCGGGCGCTGCGGCAGTTGCGCGATCAGGCGCGCGGCGCCGACCGCGATGCCGATGCCGGTCGCGTCGTCGACCGCACCGGTGCCGAGGTCCCATGAATCGAGGTGCCCGCCCATGACGAAGTACTCGTCCGGTTTCCTGCTGCCTTTGAGCTCGGCGATCACGTTCGCGCCGGTGTATTCGCCCTCGATGCCGCAGTCGAGCGCGAGCCTGACCGTGACCGGCTGGCCGGCCTTCAGCACGCGCTCGAGCTGGTCGGCGTCCGGATTCGACAGCGCCGCGGCCGGGATCGGCGTGACGCCGGGATCGAAATGCGTGACGCCGGTGTGCGGCAGGCGGTCGTCGTCGGTGCCGGCCGAGCGCAGCAGGAAGCCGACCGCGCCCTTCTGCGAGGCGATCGCCGGGCCGCGCACGCGCACGCTCGAACCGATGCCGTAGTCATGGCCGTCCTGCGAGGGGTGCATGCGCGGGCCGACGTAGGCGATCTTGCCTCGCAGCGTGGCCGGGTCGGCCGCCTTCAGTGCATCGAGCGTGGCGAAGCCGACCACTTCGGCGGCCAGGCCGCCGGCCGGCGTGCCGGGCGAGTTGCCGAGCGCGGTCAGCGCGAGCGGCTGCGGGAACGGCGCCACGATCGCGCCATGCTCGCTGCGGCGTACCCATTTCGGGTAGGTGACCGGCTCGCTCCAGACCTTGTCGAAGCCGAGCGCCTTGAACTTCGCGATGACCCACTCGCGCGCCTTGAGGTCGTTCTCGCTGCCGGCCAGGCGCGCGCCGACCTCGGTGGTCAGGCCGGCGGTGAAGTCCCACGCGGTGTCGTCGCGCAGCGCCTGCTCGCGCAGCTGCGCGGCGGTCGCGAGGTCCGCCGGGGCCAGCGTAGTCGGCTTGCCGGCGGCAAGCGCGAGCGGGGAGGCGAGCAGGAGCAGGGCGAGCGGCAACGAGCGGCGCATGGCGGGGTTCCGGACAGGAAAACCCCGATTATGCGCGTGCACTGCGCCGGCGCTTTGGGCCAAAGGTCATGCGCGCCGTGGCGCGCACGACCCGGTCGCGCTCACTTGCCCTGCTTGAGCAGGTCGCGGATCTCGGTCAGCAGCACGACGTCGGCCGGCGGCGGCGCCGGCGCGGCCGCTTCCTTCTTGATCACGCGGTTGATCACCTTGACCACGAGGAAGATCGCCGCGGCGATGATCAGGAACTGGATCAGCGTGTTCAGGAACGCGCCGTACTGGATCGCGACCTCGCCCTTGCCGTCCGCGCCGGCCTCGACCAGTCGCCACTTGTAGCTGGAGAAGTCGATGCCGCCGATCAGGTAGCCGATCGGCGGCATGATGATCTGGTCGACCAGCGAGGTGACGATCTTGCCGAACGCGGCGCCGATCACGACACCGACCGCGAGATCGAGCACGTTGCCGCGCATGATGAACGCCTTGAACTCTGACGCGAGGCTCATGGAAGGCTCCTGGGGCGGGTGGAAGGGAACAACGCAACGAGTGGAAAGCGCGCCTACTGTATGCCGGTCGCCCGCGCCGCGCGAGGCCTGCCGGCGCCGTGGCTAGTCGAATCCGTCGATCATCAGCGCGGTCTCGACCTGCGAGATTTCGTGGCCGAGCTCGCCGCGCGTGGCGGTGCCCTCGATGTACCAGTGCACACCGTCGAGCGCGATCTCGCCGGCGGCCAACGGTTCGGCCAGCAGCCCGCGCCGCTGCGCGCAGGCGAGCAGCGCGCCGAAATCGATCCTGTAGCGACGCGTGGCGAGATCGGTCGTGTAGCGCGGCAGCGTGATGCCGCAGTCGCTGGACAAGCGCGCCCCCGCCGTGAAGAACAGCACGCGGGCGCCGGGGTAGAAGAAGCTGTCCTCCACCGGCCAGTTCCATCCGGAGGCGGCGGGCGCCTCCGCGGAGTAGTCCTGCACGCCCTCGCCGTACAGGTCGAGGAACAGCATGTGCGGCACGCCGCCCAGGCGCGCGAGCGCGTACAGGCCGGCATGCACGCCGACGTAGGACGGCGAACAGATGCTGCCGGTGCCGCTCCTGCAGCCGATCGGCTGGTAGCTGCTCAGCCGTCCATCGAACACGATCGTGCCGCGCGGCGAGCCACGCGTGGAGACATGGCCGACCGGCCCCGGATTGCCGCGTCCGGCCTGTGCGCCGACCGACAGGAACGGGATGCTGTAGAGGTAGCTGCCGGTCTTGCTGCAGAAGAAGTCCTTGTCGGTCAGGCTCAGGGTCATGCGCAGGCGCTTGCCACGCGCGCCCGCGATCGGCACCACGTCGAACTTGAACGGCGTCGCCTGCGCCACGCCGGCGCTGGCGATCGGGTGCGACAGTCCCGGCGGACCCTCGTTGCACTGCTCGTAGGACGGATCGTCGTTGGCGTGGATGGCCCAGTACGTGCTGCCGGGATCGTTGAGCGCGAAGTACGGACTGGTGTCGTAGGCGATGCAGCCGATCCAGGAATCGCCGATGCGCGTGGTCGAGCCGCCGCAGGCCTCGCGCGCCTGCAGCGTGCCGTGCCACACGGGCTGTCCGCCGGGCAGGTTCGGCAGCCCGGCGCGGCCCGGGCAACCGGAGAACGTGCCTTGCGCGCTCCACAGGCAGCCTTCAGCGCCGGGCTGGGTGTAGGTCAGGCGGAGCGGGCGGCTCGCGGCGCCGACGCCCGGGTCGAGTTCGGTGCGCACGCGCGCCTCGACGACGCCGGCGTCATGGATCGATTGCGCCAGCGCGAACCCGTGCGCCAGCGCGAGCGCCGGCAGCCATGTAGCCAGGGCCGCCGGCCGGCGCATCATCCGATGCGGCCTTCGAGCAGCGCGATCCCTGCGAGCTCGGCGCGGAAACGGTCGCCGCGCGCGAGCGCGGCGACGCCGGCCGGCGTGCCGGTGAAGATCAGGTCGCCGGGCTGCAGCGCCCACAGCTTCGACAGCTCGGCGATGATCGCCGCGACCGGGAAGATCATCGTCGCGATGTCGGCCTGCTGGCGCGGCGTGCCGTTCACTTCCAGCGACAGGCGCGCCGACTGCGGATGGCCGACCGCGGCGACCGGCTGCAGCGCCGATACCGGCGCGGAGTGATCGAAGCCCTTGGCCACGTCCCACGGATGGCCCTTCGCCTTGGCCGCCGCCTGCAGGTCGCGGCGGGTCAGGTCGAGGCCGACGCCGTAGCCGAACACGCAGTCGAGCGCCTGCTCGAGCGGGATGTCGCGGCCGCCATGCGCGAGCGCGACGACCATCTCGACCTCGTGGTGCAGGTCCTGCGTCGCCGACGGATACGGCACGTCGGCGCCGTCGGTGACGACCGCGTCGGCCGGCTTGGTGAAGAACATCGGCTGCGTGCGCTCGACGGCTGCGCCCATCTCCTGCGCGTGCTCGGCGTAGTTGCGGCCGATGCAGTAGATGCGGTGGACCGGAAAGCGCGCGCTGCTGCCGGCGACCGGCAGGCTCGGCACGGCGGGGACGGGAATGACGTAGTTCATTGGACGGATGCGCAGGCTTGGAAAGCCCGCAGGATAGCAGCGCGACGGGCGGCCCCTTCACTGGCAGGAGCGCACCCTGTGCGCGACCGGCGTGCGGCATCGACACGGCGTCCCGGGTCGCCCACAGGGTGGGCTCCTACAAAGGCGGCGCGGCCTCACTCTTGGCGGCGCGTCGCTCGCGCCGCCACACCAGCTTCAGTCCCGACCACACCGCATCGACCGCGCACACCTTGACGTCGACCAGGCCGAGCGGCAATGCGACTGCGCGCACGCTGTCCTCGGTGATGTCGGTCGGCACCTTGGCGGCCTTCTTCGGCCACGACACCCAGATCACGCCATGCGCCGGCAGCTCGGCCGCGAGCGCGTGCACGTCGCGTGCGAGCTGCGCCGCCTCGCGCGCGAACAGGTGCGCGAGGTCGAACGCGGCATGCGTACCGACCAGCGCCGGCGTCGCCTCGCCGAGGCCGACCAGCGCCGCGTAGTCGCCCGGCGCGTGCAGCACGCGCACGCGCAGCGCCGGCGTCAGGCCGAGCTTCTGCCAGACCGGTTTGCCGGAATAGCCGGCCGGCACCGCCTGTGACATCTGTCATCTCCACGGGGTGATCGCTGCCGATGGTGGCGGCACGAGGTGTCCGGCAGTCTATGGCAGACTTGAAAAACGTGTCATGTCCAGGGGCGCAAGCGCGGTGGAAAAGTCCGATTTGTTGCAACAGTTGCGTATCGACCGGAGCGAACCGCCGCCGCGCTCGCTCGGCGCCGGCGTGTGGGTCGGCGCGGTCGTGGCGGTGCTGGCGCTGGCCGCGCTCGCGGCGGGTGGCTGGTGGTTCCTGCGTGACGGCAAGGCGATCGAGGTCGAGGCCGCGACCGCCGCGGCGCCGGCCAGCGGCGGCGGCTCGACCGCGGTGCTGCAGGCGACCGGCTATGTCACCGCGCGGCGCCAGGCGACCGTGTCGGCGCAGATCACCGGCACGCTGCTCGACGTGCTGATCGAGGAAGGCGAGCACGTCGAGGCCGGCCAGGTGCTCGCGCACTTGGAGGACACCGCGCAGCGCGCGATGCTGGCGCAGGCGCAGGCCGGCCTGAAAGCGGCTCAGGCGCAACTCGCGCAGGCGCAGGCGCAACTGGCGCAGAACCGGCGCGACCTCGCGCGTGCCGACGAGCTGGTCGGGCGCAAGCTGGTCTCGCGCCAGGCGGCCGAGCTTGCGCGCACGCAGGTCGAGGCGCAGCAGGCGCTGGTCGAGGCGCAGCGCCGCCAGGTCGAGGTCGCGCAGGCCGGCGTCGCCGCCGCGCAGGTGCAGCTCGACTACTGCACGGTGCGCGCGCCGTTCGCCGGCGTGGTCGTCGCCAAGGCCGCGCAGCCGGGCGAGATCGTCTCGCCGCTGTCGGCCGGCGGCGGCTTCACGCGCACCGGCGTCGGCACGATCGTCGACATGGATTCGCTCGAGGTCGAGGTCGACGTCAACGAGTCCTACATCCAGCGCGTCGCCGCGAAGCAGCCGACCGAGGCGGTGCTCGACGCGTACCCTGACTGGAAGATCCCCGGCCACGTGATCGCGATCATCCCGACCGCCGACCGCGGCAAGGCGACCGTGAAGGTGCGCGTGGCGCTGGCGCAGAAGGACGCGCGCATCGTGCCGGACATGGGCGTGCGCGTGTCGTTCCTCGAGGAAGCGGACAAGTCCGAGGCGACCGCGCCACCGGCCGGCGTGCTGGTGCCAACGGGCAGCATCGTGCAGCGTGACGGCGGCAGCGCGGTGTTCGTGCTCGACGGCGAGCGCGTGCGGCTGCGCAGCGTGACGACCGGGCAGGTGTTCGGCGAGCTGCGCCTGGTCGAGGGCCTCGTCGCCGGCGCGCGCGTCGTGCGCGTGCCGCCGGCGGAGCTGGCCGACGGAGCGCGCGTGCAGGTGAAGAAATAGGCATCGTCGTGCGTGAGCGCCGCCGTCATGTTTTCTCGATGCAGGAGCGGCGCAGGCGCGACCAGGCGCACGTCGTGCTGCAGTGCTGGTCGCGCCTGCGGCGCTCCTGCAGGAGAGCGCACGCGGGAATGCGATGAACAGGACAAGCACCATCCCCACCCAACCCTCCCCTTGAAGGGGAGGGCTTGAGACGAGAGGCAGCAATGAACACACTGGTCGAAATCCGCAACGTCAGCAAGGTCTACGAGCGCGGCAAGCAGAAGGTCGAGGTGTTGCACCATGTCGACCTCGACATCGAGCAGGGCGACTTCCTCGCCCTGATGGGGCCGTCCGGCTCCGGCAAGACGACGTTGCTGAACCTGATCGGCGGGCTCGATTCGCCGACCCAGGGCAGCATCGCGGTCGGCGGCGAGCGCATCGACCGGCTCGGCGAGGCCGCGCTGGCGAAATGGCGTTCGAACCACGTCGGCTACATCTTCCAGTTCTACAACCTGCTGCCGATGCTCTCGGCGCAGAAGAACGTCGAGCTGCCGTTGTTGCTGACCAACCTGTCCGCCGCGCAGCGCAAGCGCAACGCGAGCATCGCGCTGCAACTGGTCGGCCTGGCCGACCGCGCCAGCCACAAGCCGATGGAACTGTCCGGCGGCCAGCAGCAGCGCGTGGCGATCGCGCGCGCGATCGTGTCCGACCCGCAACTGCTGGTCTGCGACGAGCCGACCGGCGACCTCGACCGCGCTTCCGCCGAGGACGTGCTCGGCCTGCTGCAGATGCTCAACCGCGAGCACGGCAAGACCATCATCATGGTCACGCACGATCCGAAGGCGGCCGAGTACGCGCGGCACACGCTGCATCTGGACAAGGGCACGCTGGTGGAGGAGCAGGGGCTAGGGGCCAGGGGCTAGGGCGCAGGCACCGCCCGCAGTCCAAACACGGCGGCCGGGCTCCTTTAGCTCTTCCAGCTCACCACCTTCTAGAACCCGCTTCGATTTTCGCGCCCTCGCGCCTCGCCCCCAACCCAAGGGCTCCACCATGAAATATTTCCACCTCGTCTGGGCCGCGCTGTTCCGGCGCAAGACACGCACGATCTTCACGCTGCTGTCGGTGCTCGCGGCCTTCCTGCTGTTCGGCCTGCTCGACTCGGTGCGCAGCGCGTTCGCCGATGCGGGCAACAGCGTGGCCGGCGTCGACCGCATGGTCACGATCTCCAAGATCAGCTTCACCGTGCAGCTGCCCAAGAGCCTGCTGCCGCGCATCCAGGCGGTGCCCGGCGTCAAGGACGTCGCGTATGCGAACTGGTTCGGCGGCGTCTACCAGGATCCGAAGAACTTCTTCCCCAACGAGGCGGTGAGCGAGAACTTCTTCGACCTGTTCTCCGAGTTCGACTTGCCGCCCGAGCAGCGCGAGGCGTTCCGCACCACGCGCACCGGCGCGGTGGTCGGCGCCGAGCTTGCGGCCAAGTATGGCTGGAAGGTCGGCGACAAGATTCCGCTGCAGGCGACGATCTTCCCGCAGAAGAACGGCAGCAACACCTGGACGTTCGACCTGGTCGGCATTTACCGCGCGACCGATCCGCAGCGACGCAGCCAGGAGAACGTGCTGTTCTTCAACTGGGACTACTTCGACGAGGCGCGCCGATTCGGCAACGGTGCGGTCGGCTGGTACATCGTGCGCCTGGCCGACCGTGGCCAGGGCGATGCGGTGGCGAAGGCGATCGACGCGCTGTCGGCCAACTCCGACCACGAGACCAAGACCCAGTCCGAACAGGCGTTCCAGGCCGCTTTCGTCAGCCAGTTCGCCGATGTCGGACTGATCGTCGGCGCGATCATGGCGGCGGTGTTCTTCACGCTGATCCTGCTCACCGGCAACACGATGGCGCAGGCGGTGCGCGAGCGCATCCCGGAACTGGCGGTGCTCAAGACGCTCGGCTTCACCAGCCGCAGCGTGCTCGGCCTGGTGCTGGCCGAGGCGGTGCTGCTGATCCTGATCGGCGGCCTGCTCGGGCTCGGCATTGCCGCAGTGGTGGTCGGCGCGATCAAGGCCGCGCTCGGCAGCACCATCCCGATGAGTGCCGTCGGCGGCGCGATCTGGTTGCGCGGCATCGCGCTGATGGTCGGCATCGGCTTGCTGGTCGGCGCGCTGCCGGCGTTGCGCGGCATGCGCCTGCGCATCGTCGATGCCCTGGCCGGTCGTTGAGGAGAGTTCCCATGGGCAAGATCGTCAATTTCTTCTCCACCCTCGGCATGGGCCTGTGCGCGCTCGCCGGCGTCGCGGTGCTGTTCCTTCTGCCCTGGTGGCTGCTGCTGGCACTGGTCGTGCTGTTCGCGGCGTGGATCGCCTCCACCCGGCGCGGTCGTCAGGTCGGCTCGGTGACCTGGGTCGGCCTGTCGACGCTGCCGCAGCGGCTCGGCGCGTCGTCGGTCGTCGTCGTCGGCATCGCCGGCGTGGTCGGCGTGCTGGTCGCGCTGCTGGCGATGGGCGAAGGCTTCCAGGCGACCATGAAGCAGACCGGCAGCGACGACACCGCGATCGTGATGCGCGCCGGCGCGATGGCCGAGCTGAACTCCGTGCTCGGGCGCGACGACACGATGCTGGTCGCGCAGGCGCCGGGCGTGCTGCACGACAAGGACGGCGAGCCGATTACCTCGGCCGAACTGGTGGTGGTCGCCTCGATGCCGAAGAAGTCGAGCGGACTGGATGCGAACGTCGAGATCCGCGGCGTCGGTCCGCGCGTGTGGGCGGTCGAGCCGGGCGTGCGCATCGTCGAGGGCCGCACGTTCCAGCCCGGCCTGCGCGAGCTGATCGTCGGCAAGGGCGCGCGCGAGCAGTTCGGCGGCGTCGACATCGGCGCGACGCTGGTGCTCAACAATCAGCAGTGGACCGTGGTCGGCGCGTTCGACGCGGGCGATGCGCACGATTCGGAGCTGTGGGGCGATGCCGACGTGGTCGCCTCGACCTACCGCCGCGGCAGCAGCCGCACCTCGGTCACCGTGCGGCTGACTGGCGCCGACGCGTTCGACGGCTTCAAGGCCGCGCTGACCAGCGATCCGCGCCTGAAGGTCGACGTCAAGACCACGCGCGCCTACTACAGCGAACAGTCCGAGGGGCTGGCGCGGATGATCCGCATCCTCGGCACCACGATCGGCGCGATCATGGCGATCGGCGCGATCTTCGGTGCGCTGAACACGATGTACGCCGCGGTCGCCACGCGCGCGCGCGAGATCGCGACGTTGCGCGCGATCGGCTTCCGCGGCCTGCCGGTGGTGGTGTCGGTGCTGCTGGAGACGATGCTGCTCGCGCTCGCCGGCGGCCTGCTCGGCGCCGCGATCGCGTGGCTGGTGTTCAACAACTACACGGTATCCACGCTCGGCAGCAACTTCAGCCAGGTCGTGTTCGCGTTCAAGGTTTCGCCCGCGCTGGTCTGGAGCGGGCTGAAGTGGGCGCTCGCGATCGGCTTCGTCGGCGGCCTGTTCCCGGCGTTGCGCGCAGCGCGGCTGCCGGTGACGACGGCGCTGCGCGAGTCGTAGGGACCGGCGCGCGGAACAGGCCACCTACCTGTCGGCGTCATGCCCGCGCAAGCGGGCATCCATCGTGTTCCTGGCCGGTCCGGAAACTGGATCCCCGCTTGCGCGGGAATGACGTCCCGTCTCGAGGACGAGGCTCTAGTTCTCGCGCTCGCGCGCAAACGCGATCAGGCCGACGCCGGCGAGGATCACCGCCATCGCGACGAGGTCGAGCGGATGCACGGCCTCGCCGGCGAACAGCGCGCCGACCAGCACCGCGACCGGCGGATTGACGTAGGCGTAGCTGGTGGCGAGCGCCGGGCGCACGGTGTTGAGCAGGTACAGGTAGGCGCTGAAGCCGACCAGCGAGCCGGCCACGGCGAGGTAGGCGACGGCGAGGCTGGCCGACAGCGTCGGCGCGGCCGGCCAGCGTTCGCCGGTCAGCAGCGCGAACACCAGCAGCACGGCGCCGCCGGTCAGCATCTGCGCCGCGGTGTTCATCGCCGCCGGCGGCATGTTGCGGCGGCGGCTCCAGACCGAGCCGAACGCCCACGACCCGGCCGCCACGACCAGCGCGAGCGCGCCGAGCGGCGCGCCGGTCATGCTGCCGCCGAGGTTCAGCAGCACCACGCCGGCGAAGCCGACGCCGAGGCCGAGCCACTCCATGCGCCGCGGCCACTGGCCGTACAGGCCGCCGAACACCGCCGCGAACAGCGGCATCGCGGCGACCGCGACGGCGGCGAGGCCCGAGGCGACGCTCTGCTCGGCGTAGCAGACCAGGCCGTTGCCGAGGCCGAGCAGCAGCGTGCCGGTCACGGCCGAATTGGCCCACTGCATGCGCGTGGGCGCCGCCATGCCGCGCCAGCGCAGGAACGCGTACAGCGCGCCGCCGGCGCACAGGAAGCGCACCGATGCCATCAGGAATGGCGGATAGCTCGACAGGCCGACGCGGATCGCCAGGTAGGTCGAGCCCCAGACGAAATACAGGGCCAGCAGGGCGAGCGGCACCAGCAGGCGCGCGTCGGCGCGCAGGGCTGGCGCGGCCGCGGTGGGCGTGTCGGACGAGGAGGTCGGCATCGGGATCGGGGCGCGCGCGGCGCACGCCGTCAGTCAGGGGGATGAAAGGATGCGGCAGCGGCGCCGCGCGTGCGAGGCCCGCTTGCCCGGGTCGGGCGCGGGGCCAATCCTCGCGTGCCCGGCGTGCCGGGCGTCGAGGTCAGGAGGGTGGATGGGAGCGGTCGCGGATCTCGACCACGGTGAACTCGCCCTCGATGATGCCGGCGGGCGGTGGCGGCGATGTGGCTGCGCGCGGGCGCAGCGCTTGCCGCAGCGCGTTGACCAGTGCGAACAGGGCGCCTCCGAGCACGAACGCGGCCAGCGCGAACACGCCCAGCGTGAGCAGCCCTGCCACGGCGATGACGCCAAGCAGTGCGATCGCCAGCCGCGCCAGCGGGTGGCGCGGGCGGAACAGGAACGGGCCGAACACCATCACGATTCTCCGTATGCCAGAATGCGCGCCCGTCCGGACGCAGCGCCTGCCCACGATATGGGTCGGTTCGGCGCACCGACAAGTGCTGAAAGATGGCATGAACGATTCCGCGCCGCTGTGCCGGCTCGACGACATTCCCGATGGCGACGCGATCGCCGTGCAGGTGCCCAGTGCCAGCGGCGGCTTCGAGCTGATCCTGCTGCGCCAGGGCAATGCGGTGTACGCCTACCACAACGAGTGCCCGCACGCCGGGCGCGGCCTCGACTATGCGCCGGGTCGCTTCCTCGTGCGCGACGGCCGCATCGTCTGCGCCGCGCACGGCGCGACCTTCGCGGTCGCCAGCGGCAGTTGCCTCGGCGGCCCCGCGCGCGGCGGCCTGGTCGGGATGCCGGTGGTCGTCGTCGACGGCGAGGTGCGCTTGCGTTGAGCGGCGTGCGCCGCTGCGCGGGAGACGCTTCGACCGCCAGGGCATCGCGGCTTCCGCCGCTCCCACAGGGGGGGCGTCAAACCCGCCCGAACACCAGGTTCACCGCCACCAGCATGACCACCAGCATCAGCACGGTCAGCGGAATGCCCACGCGCAGGAAGTCGCGCGCGCGGTAGCCGCCCGGGCCGCTGACGATCATGATGACCGGGTTCGCGCTCGGCAGCAGGAACACGTTCGAGGTCGATACCGCCACCACCAGCGCGTAGACGGCCGGGTTGCCGCCCGAGGCGAGCGCGACGTTGATGGCCATCGGCACCATCATCACGGTCGCGCCGACGTTCGAGACGACCTGCGCGACCAGCAGCGTGATCACCGCGACGACCGCCTGCAGGCTCCACTGCGGCCATTCGCCGATGTAATCGAGCACTTCCTGCGCGATCCACGCCGCGGCGCCGGTCGAGTCCATCGCCCAGCCGAGTGGCACCAGGCAGGCGAGCGTGAAGATCGTTTTCCAGTTGATCGCCTCGTAGGCCTCGTCCATGTTCAGCACGCCGGTCAGCAGCATGCCGACCGCGCCGACCAGCATCGCGATCGACAGCTTGATGTCGGTGAACAGGCCCAGGCCCATCGCCAGCGCGAAGAACGCGACCGCGTGCCAGATCTTGCTCGGGCGTTGCTCGTCCTTCGGGTAGTCGGTGACGACGACGAAGTCGCGCGACTCGGCCGCGTTGGACAGGTCGCGCCAGAAGCTGTGCAGCACCAGCGTGTCGCCGGCGCGCAGGCTGACCGAGCGCACGTCCTCGCGGAACACCTGGTCGCCGCGGTTGACCGCGAGCACCGAGATGCCGGCGGTCTTGCGCAGGCGCAGGTCGCCGACCTCCTTCTTGATCCAGTGCGAGTTCGGCGGGAGCACGACCTCGGAGATGCCGGCGCGGGTCGGGTTGAACATGTCGCCGAAGTTGCGCAGGCGCGTCTGCACCTGGCACAGCTGCACGTTCGCGAAATGGTTGATCGCCTCGCGCTTGCCGAGCACGCCGAGCACGCTGCCGACCCAGATCATCTCGTCGCCGGGCGGCGCCAGGCGCGCTTCGTTGCCGCTCTTGAGCGCCAAGATCAGCGGCGCGCCGCGCAGCTGCTCGATCTCGGCCACGCTCATGCCGACCAGCGGGCTGTCGGCGGTGACCAGCAGCTCGACCACGTCGCCGTCGATGCCGTAGGTCTCGGCGAAGTAGGTCTCGGTGCGGCCCGGCGTGACCTTCTGGCGCTCCTCCTCGCTCGGCAGCAGCCTGCGCGTGAACAGCGCGAAGTAGGCCAGGCCGGCCAGCAGCAGCGGAACGCCGACCGGCGCGATCGCGAACAGCGAGAACGGCTGGATCGTCTGCGCGCCCGGCGGCAGGTTGCGGTTCGCGCTCGCGATCAGGTCGTTGAGCAGGATCAGCGGCGAGTTCGAGATCATCGTGATGTTCGTGCCGCACAGGATCATGCACGCCATCGGCAGCAGCAGGCGCTTGAGCGGGATGCCGGTGCGCGCGCTGACGCGGCTGACCACCGGCAGGAACAGCGCGCTGAGCGCCTGGCTCTGGATCACCGCCGACATGCTGCCGACCATCGCGTTGATCAGCAGCGATACGCGCGCCTCGACGCCGCCGGCCAGGCGCAGGATGAACGAGGCGGCCTTGGACAGCACGCCGGTGCGGTCCAGGCCGGCGCCCATGATCATCACCGCAATCAGCGAGATCACCGCGTTGCCGGCGAAGCCGTCGAACAGCTGCTCGACCGGCAGCAGGCGCGTGATGCCGATCACGACGATGACCAGCAGCGCGACGAGGTCGGCGCGGATCCACTCGAGCACCAGCATCAGCACCGTGAACGCGAGCAGCGCGAACACGAGCGCCATGTTGGTGGTGAGGGTCAGGCCGGCTTCCATTCGGGGCTGATTCTTGTCGTGCCGGTGTGCGTCAGCGGAGGTCAGGTGCGGACATGGACGAAGTCCCAGACCCGGTGGCCCAGGCGCAGGCCGCGCCGCTCGAAGTGTGTCTCGATGCGCCACTCCGGGCGCTGTTCGGGCGACGGATGCGCGGGATCGACGCGCCAGTCCGGCGCGTTGGCGAGCACGTCCTGCATGTGCTCGGCATACTCGGCCCAGTCGGTCGCCAAATGCAAGCGCCCGCCGGGCGCGACGCGCGTGGCGAGCAGCGCCAGGAACGCCGGCTGCACCAGGCGGCGCTTGTTGTGGCGCTTCTTGTGCCACGGATCGGGGAAGTAGATGCGTACCTCGGCCAGCGCGCACGGCGCGATCTCGTGCTCGAGCACCTCGACCGCGTCGTGGTTGTACAGGCGCACGTTGCCGACGCCGGCCTGCGCGAGGCCGTTCATCAGGCGGCCGACGCCGGGGCGGTGCACCTCGACGCCGATGAAGTCGCGCTCCGGTTCCACCTGCGCCGAGTGCAGCAGCTGCTCGCCGTTGCCGAAGCCGATCTCCAGCACCAGCGGCGCGACGCGGCCGAACGCGGCGGCGAAGTCGCGTTCCGTACCGGTGTAATCGAGGCCGTAGCGCGCCCAGTGTTGTTCGAACGCGCGCTGCTGCGCCGGCGTGAAGCGGCCCTGGCGCAGCACGAAGCTGCGAATGCGGCGTTCGTGAATCTCGGACTCCGTCATCCGATCGTTCCGTCGATCGGGCTGGACGCCGACGCGAAGCGCTTGCGCGGGATGCGCCCGGCGCGGAACGCGGCGCGGCCGGCCTCGACCGCCAGCTTCATCGCATGTGCCATCAGCACCGGGTCCTTCGCGCCGGCGATCGCGGTGTTCATCAGCACGCCATCGCAGCCGAGCTCCATCGCGATCGACGCGTCGGAGGCGGTGCCGACGCCGGCGTCGACCAGGATCGGCACCTTCGCGTTGTCGACGATCTCGAGCAGGTTCCAGCGGTTCTGGATGCCCAGGCCCGAACCGATCGGCGCGGCCAGCGGCATCACCGCGACGCAGCCGATTTCCTCCAGGCGCTTGGCCAGGATCGGATCGTCGGAGGTGTAGACCATCACCTGGAAGCCGTCCTTGACCAGCGTCTCGGCCGCGGCCAGCGTCTGCACGACGTCGGGGAACAGCGTGCGCGGATCGCCGAGCACCTCGAGCTTGACCAGCGCGTGGCCGTCGAGCAGCTCGCGCGCGAGGCGGCAGGTGCGCACGGCGTCCTCGGCCGTGTAGCAGCCGGCGGTGTTCGGCAGGATCGTGTAGCGGTCCGGCGGCAGCACGTCGAGCAGGTTCGGCGCATCGCGGTCCTGGCCGATGTTCGTGCGGCGGATCGCGACGGTGACGATCTCGGCGCCGGCGGCTTCGGTCGCGCGGCGCGTCTCGTCGAGGTCCTTGAACTTGCCGGTGCCGGTCAGCAGGCGCGAGCGGTAGGTCTTGCCGGCGATGACGAGCGTGTCGTCGGCCGGGGCGGGGCGGGATTCGGGGAGGGCGTTCATCGGTCTTCGGTCTGGAGGAGCGGGGCAGGAGGCGCGCTGCGCGCGTCGATCGGAGCGCTGCGGATCAGCCGCCGCCGATCGCGTGCACGATCTCGACGTGGTCGCCGGCGGCGAGCACGCGCTCGGCATACTGGCTGCGCGGCACGATCGCGCGGTTGATCTCGACGGCGATGCGGCGCTCGCCGTAGCCGGCAGCCTCGAGCAGTTGGGCAAGCGTGGTCGCCACGGCGATCTCGCGCGCGTGGCCATTCAGGACGATGTTCATGCGCTCATTGTAGCGAAGCGGCCCCGGAGATTCGGGATCAGATGTGCGCGGTCGCAGCGTGCAGGGTGGGACGCAGCCGCGCAGCGGCGAGTCCCACCGCCTGCCCGCATCGACGGTGGGACTTGCGCCTGCGGCGCTGCGTCCCACCCCGCCGCTTCTGCCGGAAAACGAAACGCCGCGCGGATGCGCGGCGTTTCGGGTCGGGCATGGGACGGAGCTGCGCTAGCGACCGCCGTCGTCGTCCTTCTTCTTGCGCTCGGGCGGCGCGCCGCGCTGTTGCGGCGGCGCCTGGCGCTGCTCACCGCGCGGTTGCGGCGCCTGGCGCTCCATCGGCGCGGGCGCGCTGCGCTGTTGCATCGGTGCCGGCTCGTAGCGCGGCTGCGGCATTGCACGCTGCTGCGGCGCCTGACGTTCGACCGGTGCCGGTTCATGGCGCGGCTGCGGCATCGCACGTTGCTCGTTGCGCGGCGGCGCCTGGCGTTCGACCGGCGCCGGCATGGCGCGCTCGACCGGCTGCTGCCGTTCGACGCCACGCGGTGCGCTGATCGTGGAGCGGCCACCGCGCTCGACCGGCTCGTTGCGCTGCGGTGCCGCGCGCTCCGGCGGTGCCTGGCGTTCGACCGGTGCCGGCGTGGCGCGCTCGACCGGCTGCTGCCGCTCGCCGCCGCGCGGCGCGCTGATCGTGGAGCGGCCACCGCGCTCGACCGGTTCGTTGCGCGGCTGCGGTGCCGCGCGTTCCTGCGGCTGCGCTGCGCCACGCTCGAGCGCCGGACGGCCGCGCTCCTGCGGCACCGCGTTGCCACGCTCCGGCGCCGGAGCGGTACGGCCGCCGGCATGAGGGGCGAAGCGCGACGACGGCAGCGTGCCGCGCTCGGCCGGCGCCTGCTCGCCGCGCGGGGCGACCATGCCCGGCTGCGCGCGCTCGCCTGCCGGTGCGGTCACCGGCGCGCGGCCGGCGCCTTCCGCACGTCCGCGGACGGCTTCCGGCGCGACGCGCTCGGCGCCCGGTGCGGGCCGCTGCGCGGCGCCACGCGCCGGCAACGGCGGCGGCGTCTCGGCACCGCCGCGGCCGACCACCTGCACGCGCGATGGCCGGCCCTGCTCGCCCGCCGCCGGGCGCGCGATCTCGCGCAGCTGGGTCGTGTCGAGCGGGCGCGCGTTGTTGCGTTCGATCGCCTGCAGGCGCGTGGCGATCGGCGCCGGGCGTGGCGGCGGGGCGGTGCGCGCGATCACGCCGCGATCCAGGGCTGCCTCGCGCGGCAGCGCGGTCGCGGCGCGCGCGTTGGCGGCGACGAAGCTCGCCCGCGTCGGCGCGATCGCCACCTGGCTGACCACCTGTGCGTTGCGCAGGTTGCCCGCGTTGACCTGCACGCGCGCATTGGCGACCGGCCGGCCGCCGACGAACGCGTCGCGCGGCACCGCCGTGAACGCCGCCGCGTTGGCGCGGTAGGCGTAGTTGACGCCGGTGACCGGGCGGCCGCGCGAGTAGTCGTTGTAGACGTTGGTGATGTAGGTGTTGTTGATGATCGTGGTGTTGCGCACGTTGACGTTCGTGAAATAGTCGCGCGAGGCGCGGTACCACGGCACGTACACGTCGCGCGGGCCGAGCGGGAACCAGCCGACCGGGCCGCCACCGCCGATCGAGATGCTGGCGCCCCAGCCGCCGCCCCCGACGAACGCCACCATCGCCGGCGCATAGATCGAGGCGACGTGGCGCGGGCCCGGGCACCAGCCCCAGCGGTTGCCGATGTAGGCCCAGCGGCCGTAGTGGAACGGCGCAAAGCCCCACGGCGCGGCGTCGATCCAGGTCCAGCCCCACGGGTCGACCCACGACCAGTAGCCGTTGCGGTAGGGCGCCCAGCCGACGGACACGCTGCTCGGATACCAGACCGCGCCGTACTCGGGCGCCGTGCTCCAGCTGCCGTAGTCGTCCAGGTCGGCGTAGCCGATCACGCTGTCGGAGACGTAGCGGGCCGAGACCGAGCGCTCGTAGCGCTGGCTGCGCGAGTCGACCCAACGGTCGAAATCGTCCGGCCGCGGCAGGTCCAGCACCTCGTAGTCGCGCAGCGCCGAGTCGTTGAAGCGGTACGAATTGCCGGCGCGCACGCTGTAGCTGGCGTTGTCCTGGCCGTACACGTCGCCGCCGCCGGCGAACACGGTGACCATCGTCGAGTCGCCCTGCGGGGCGATGTCGATGCGGTAATCGCCCGGCTGGTCGGCGACGAAGGCCAGCGTCGGCGTGTCGACCTCGTAGCTCTGCCCGCTGGCCAGACGGCGCACGCTCAGGCGCAGCACGCCCTCGGTCAGCTCGATCTGCGCGAGGTTGTCGTCGAGGTTGAGCAGGCTGAAGCTGGTGCGCTCGTCGAGGCGGACCGCGGCGCCGCCGACGTCGAGCTCGGCGCGCGAGTCGCGGTCGGTGTAGAGCTGGTCGCCGGTGACGAGCGGGCGGTTCAGCGACACCTGCACCCAGCGGTTGTCGCCGGCCGGCTGGAAGCTCACGTTGCCGCGCAGGAAGCTGACGCGCGCGACGCGGTCCGGCGGATCGGCGAGCGCGGGGCCGGCGAACGCGGCCAGCGCCAGCAGCGCTGCCGCGCACCAGGCTCGCGAAACGGAATGACGCATGATGGACATCGGTGATCTCCTGGCGCCTACGCCAGCCCGTGGACGCGGCAGTGGCTCCCTTACCATCGCCGCCCGGGCCGACAGGCTGCCACCATATCAGCGCAGGCAGGCTGAATGAGAACTTTCGGCTCCGGCGTCTTTGCGTTTCATTGCGCAATGCTTTAGCGCCGATTCAGAGCGCCGCCGATGCGGACCTGCGCATCCGCGCGCCCTTGTCGGGCCGTGGCGCGAACCGCTACTCTGTCGCCGTCGCGGGTGTCGTCTAATGGCAAGACAGCAGCTTCCCAAGCTGCGAACGTGGGTTCGATTCCCATCGCCCGCTCCACTTCAACTTTCCATGGTGTTCCAAGGATGTCCATGGAGTGTTGCAAGTTATTGTCACGATTCGGTTTTTTAAGAATCTTCGATCCAGTGACGTCCAGCGAAATCCACTGACAGCCGGTCAAAACCGGTACATTAGGTGGTACATCGCAATGCGGAGCTTCCCAGTTCCGCATTGTTGCTGGGGGAGCCGGGGCCCGATGGGAAACATGGCACTCAACTCGCTTTCAAGGAGTTGGGATCATGCTTTCGGACCTCACGGTTCGCCAAGCCAAGGCGACCGGCAAACCGTACACCCTGGCCGACACAGACGGCCTTTCCCTCTTTGTTTCAGCCACCGGTGCAAAGGCGTGGCACTTCCGCTTCTCGTGGGGCGGCAAGCGCGACCGCATGTCCTTCGGCACGTATCCAGCGCTCTCGCTGAAGGACGCCCGTGCGCTTCGCGATGAAGCCCGCTCGCTGCTCGCCAAGGGCGTCAATCCGCACAGCGAACGCAAGCGCAGGCGGCACGCGATCGTCCTGGCCGGCGAGCACACCTTCATGGCCGTCTACGAACAATGGCTGGCCCATCGCCGGCTCTCGCTGGAGGAAGGAAGGCAGACCAGCCTGGAACAGATCGGCCGCGTCTTCAAGAAAGATGTGTTCCCCTCGCTGCGGCACCTGACCATCTACGAGATCACCCGCGCACACCTGCTGGACATCATCGGCAAGGTGGAAAAGCGCGGCTCGCTGTCGGTGGCCGAGAAGCTGAGGACCTGGTTCACCCAGTTGTTCACCTACGCCACGGTGGCGATTCCCAACATGGGCGATAACCCGTCCAGGGACCTGGAAGTGGTCGCGCTGCCATTGCCGCCGGTCGAACACAACCCGTTCCTGCGCATGCACGAGCTGCCAGTCATGCTGCAGACACTGCGCAAGTACCGCGGGCGCCTGAACACGCAGTTGGGCTTGCGGCTGTTGATGCTCACCGGTGTGCGCACTGGCGAGTTGCGCTTCGCCACGCCCGATCAGTTCGACCTCGACCGGGGCCTGTGGATCATCCCGGTGGCCAGGCTCAAGCAGCGCAAGCTGCTCACCAGGAAGAAGCGCAAGCGTCTCATCGACATCCCGCCCTACATCGTGCCGCTGTCGGTGCAGGCGCAGGAGATCGTTCGCCACCTGCTCGACAACTTCAAGCCGGCCCAGGTCTACCTGATCCCGGGCGACTGGTGCCTCAAGCATCCCGTCAGCGAGAACACGTTTAACGGGGCGCTCAAGCGCATGGGCTACGAGGACCAGCTGACCGGCCACGGCATCCGTGCCACGATCTCGACGGCGCTGAACGAACTCGGGTACCCGAAGAAATGGGTGGACGCCCAGCTCTCGCATGCCGACCCGGACAGGATCAGCGCGACCTACAACCATGCCGAATACGTCGAGCAGCGCCGCGTCATGATGCAGGACTGGGCCGATCGCCTGGACCTGTTCGAGCAGAACCAGGTCGAGGTTGCCAGCCGGCATCTGACCATCACGCTCCAGGGCCTGCCGACCATCGCCGGCCAGGCGGCCGCGCAGCCGCCGGTGGTCGACCTCTCCGCGCCGCAACTGATCGTGACCGCGCCGGCGCCCGGCCAACCCGAAGCGCCGGCATCGGTGCAGCGGTTGTCGGCCGTGCGCATGCCCGAGTACGCACGGCCGCGCCTGTCGGAGGTGCAGCGCGAACGCCAGCAAGTGCTGGAGACCTTCGAGGCGCCGCACAACCTCTCAGTGGCGGACTACGCCAGGCTCGCGGGCAAGTCGCGCCGCTGGATCACCTACGAGATCCAGGCCGGCAACCTGCTGTCGATCCACATGGGGCATCGCGGGCAGCGAGTGCCAGACTGGCAGCTCGATCCGCTCAAGCGCAGGCTGGTCCAGTCCGTGCTGAAGCAACTGCCACGGGGCATCGACACCTGGGACATCTACCACGCACTCCTGCGCTCGTACGAGGCGCTCGGGACACGGCCGGCCATCGAAGCCGTCAACCCAACGAACCTGCACCTTGCCGCGCGGCTGGTGGCCGCACAGTGCACGCAGGCAAGCGAGCCAGTCGTGACGACCGAGTTCCCTGAGCCGGTCCGGCAAAGCGTGCAGCGGCTGGTGCGCGAAGCCGTCGCTGCCGATGCCGCCGAAGCGACGCCCGGAGATTGATCAAGCCAGGGTCGCGCCGAAGTTCGGTCAGGCGCTTGCCTGGAGCGCTTGGAAGAACTGCTCCAGGTGGGTGCTGTCCGTACTTCGACGGCTCAGGAAGTACGTGGTGAGCGTCAGCGCGCCCTCTTGCAAGGGACGCTGGACAACGCCAAGGGAACGATGACCCTCGATGCGGGCGGCGGGTGCGAGGCAGACGCCGTAGCCGGCGGCCACCAAGGTCATCATCAACCCGAACGATGTGGCCGTCGTGACGGCCGAGGGAACGACGCCGGCCGCCGTCAGCAGTGAGTCGATCTGCCCGCAGTAGCCCACACAGCCGCGCCCATCCAGGGCGATCCAAGGGTGGTCGGCCGCCTGCTCCAGGGACACTGACGCGAAGGCCAGCAAGGGGTGATGGGCCGACACGGCCAATGCCAGCGTGTCGCGCCAGACGGGGCGGACATCGATGCCTTCAGGTGCTGCGGGCGACTGGCAGAGGCCTGCCTCGAAGGCCCCCGTGAGCAGTCCTCGATGCAGATCCTCCAGGCGTTCTTCATGAAGGCGAATGGGGTGGTTCGGATGGCGCCGGCGATGTTCCGCCATCGGTACCGACAACCGGGGATAGGCCAGGCAGTCCGACAGGGCAATGTTCAAGGGATCGGGAGCGATCATCGTGTCACCTGCACAACGCCGACACTGGAAAAAACCGGGCGCGACCGGTCGATGAGATAAGTTTAACGTGGTTTAGATTCGCTTTGCGCGTGACGCTTCTGTTGATGCAGAAGCGATCGGTGCAACGCGGGAGACCCGCAGGGACAAGAACCTATGAAAGCGAGCCAGCGCGCGCTTTCGGCGTTGCCGTGCGCGAGGCACGGACTGCGCAGGGGCTTGCCCAGGAGGTGCTCGCGGAACAGGCGGGCATCGCCCGGTCGCACATGGGCAAGATCGAGCGCGGCGAGCACATGCCCACGCTGGTGTTGATCCTGCGGATCGCGAAGGGGCTGGGGTGCTCGGCCGCGACGCTGATGGCCGCGACCGAGGCGCAACTGTCCGAGGAAGAGAGCGGCACCGAATAGCCATGCCGTCATGGCGGTGAGGTGTCAACAACGTTCTTGTACGTCAAGGCTGTGACTTGTCAGGTGTTCATTGCCACCTCGCATTTGACACTCGGCCTTTTTCGTAACATCATTTGTTTCATGAAAAGAGACAGCCGCCTCTCGTCTGTCCTGCATGCGCTGCTGCACATGGCCGAGCAGGATGGACCCGTTACCTCGGAAACCTTGGCGCTGTGCCTGGGAACCAACCCGGTCGTCGTTCGACGCACGATGGGATACCTGCGGCAAGCGGGAATCGTCACCTCCGAACGAGGCCACGCAGGAGGATGGCGTATCCACGCCGACCTTGGCAGCGTCACCCTGCGTCAGTTGCACGAAGCCCTGGGAGAGCCGGCGACGTTTGCCATCGGCAACCGCAACGAGACACCGGGGTGTCTGGTCGAGCAGACGGTCAATGCGGCACTCGAAGGCACGTTTGCCGAAGCCGAGGCGCTGCTGCTCACGCGGTTTTCGGAAATCACCCTTGCCGATCTGGCCTCTGACTTCGCACGCCGGCATGCGGCCTTGCGACACTCAAGGAATAAATCATGAATCACGACGTGATCGTCGTCGGCGGAAGCTACTCAGGCATGGCCGCGACCCTGCAATTGGTGCGCGCACGCAGGTCAGTGCTGGTGATCGATGCGGGCCAGCGGCGCAACCGCTTCGCCAGCCATTCACACGGATTTCTCGGCCAGGATGGTGTGCCGCCAGGTGAAATCGCTGCAAACGCACGCCGCCAGCTCGAGGCCTATCCAACGCTGACCTGGCTTGAAGGTCGGGTGGAAGCGGTCGCCGGGCAGGCGGACGAATTCACCGTCACGACGGCCGATGGCGAGTCGCACCTGGGGCGACGCATTCTGTTGGCGACGGGGGTGACCGACCAGCTTCCAGCCATCGACGGACTCGCCCAACGCTGGGGGAAGACGGTTTTTCACTGCCCGTACTGCCATGGCTATGAACTTGGACAGGGACGCATCGGCATCGTCGGTGCCAGCCCGATGTCCATCCATCAGGCTGAGCTGCTGACGGATTGGGGGGATGTCACCTTGCTCGTCAACGGTGCATTGGAACTCAACGAGGAAATCAGGTCCACTTTGGAACGCCGAGGCGTGGTCATCGACGAGGCCCGCATCGACAGGATCGAGGGACATGCCGACGTGACGATGGTGGATGGGAGGCGACTGAGCTTTGCGGGCCTGTTTGTTGCAACACAAACCTCTCCCTCCAGCACTTTGGCCGGGACAATCGGCTGTACACTGGAAGAAACGCCCATGGGCATCCAGGTTCGCACCGATGCCGAGAGCAAGACCTCGGTGCCTGGGGTCTTTGCCTGCGGCGACGTTGCGCGGGCACCTCATTCGGTGTCGCTGGCCGTGGGCAACGGTGCCATGGCCGGTGCCCAGATTCACCGATCACTGCTTTGGCCCGAGACCATCGAGCCAGCGCAAGCGGAAGGCCGCGCTCGATGACCTCGTTCTCCGACCCGACGGCTGTATCCGGTTATGCGGAAAGAACCGCGAGGATCGTGCCGGGCCTTCGCGACCTGCACCGGATGGCGGGTGTGCTGCTGGCCGAACACGCGCCGGCCGACGCGCGCATCCTGGTGCTCGGCGCCGGCGGCGGGCTGGAACTGAAGGTCCTCGCCGGAATGCAGCCCGGCTGGCAGTTCGACGGCGTCGATCCCTCCGCAGAGATGCTCGAACTCGCCCGCAAGATCCTGGGCTCGATGGTGTCTCGCGTGTGCTTGCACGAGGGCTATATCGACAGCGCCCCCAAGGGGCCCTTCGATGGCGCGACCTGCCTGCTGACATTGCATTTCCTGCCGCCAGCCGAGCGCCTGAAGACGCTGCAGCAGATGCACCTGCGACTCAAGCCCGGTGCGCCCCTTGTCGTCGCGCACCACAGCTTTCCCGGCGAAGATCCCGGTCGGGACAGATGGCTCTCGCGCAATGCGGCGTTCGCGGCTACTTCCGGCGTACCCGTGCGTCAAGCCGAAGGCAGCATCGCGGCGATCAAGGAACGGCTGCCCGTGCTTTCGCCCGTGCAGGATGTCGATCTGCTCCGCGAGGCTGGATTCACGGACATCGACCTTTTCTATTGCGCGTTCACCTTCAAGGGTTGGGTCGCCCATCGAGCATGAGGGGGTATCGACGATGCAAGACATAGGGTCGGCAGGTGCGCTGCCCGTGTGTGGCGAGGAGACTCCTAGCCGCGCGCCAGGGACAGGTAGGGGTTGTCCGGCGGGACTTCCGCGAACAATGCCGAAGGCGCCGCCAACAGATAGCCGTGCAACCGCCGCGACTTGCGCGGTCCTGTGACATCGCAGGTCCAGATGTTCAGGCCGCTGTCCTGTTTGCGGTGCAGCCCCAGCTTCTCGAAGCGCTTTTGCACCCATTGCCAGTCGTGCAGATCGTCCTGTCGGGCCAGCGCCTGGATCTCCGGATGTTCCTGCACGTAGCGCTGGAAGACGCCGGGGCTGACCAGGTACGCCGTGCCATCGACGGTATGCACCAGTGCCTTCGCATCGTTGATGATGAGCTTGCGCGACTCGATGCCTTGCCTGAGCCAGGCGATGAAGGCTTCCCCGGACGGCGTGGCCTTCGCGGGAGCCGGCATCGTGGCAGGACCGGTCAGCGCCGAATGGGTCACTGTCACAGTTGCTCCGGCGGATGGTGACGGCGGTTCCGCGCTGGCGGACGATGCACCGGCGGTGGCTGCGTCGGACGCATCGAGCATCGACAGCAGATCGGAGACCGGGTCCGCGAGCCCGGCCGGGGAATCCGCCACCCCAGGGGGCGGTGAGGTGGCCGCGATGCCGGCGGAGGCCGGCGCTGCCTCATCGCCAGGGAGGGGCTCTTCAGTCGTGACCGTGCCGGCGAACGGTGCGGGACGCTCGCCCGACTCCCAGATCAAGGCCGGCGACAGGCGCAGGAAGGTAAAGCTGTGCGACCAGCCGGTGCCGCTCGTGACGGTCGCCCGCCAGATCGCCTTCCCATCCGGGGCGGGCTGCACGATGCCATGGTCCTGGAGCACCGAGAAGACGGCGGTGTTGTTCGATGGGATGCCTTCGATGCCCTGCGACAGGAGATGCGCGCGCAGTTTGTCGCTGACCGTCTTGCTGACGAGCCAGAGTGCGTCCTGGGTCAGCCATCCATCCGACGGGCCGCCGGGCTGGTTCAGCTTGAACTCCTCGCGCAGCAGGTAGCGTAGGCCATCCAGCAGCTTGCGCTGCAGCGCATGCTTCGGCGCCGCCATGGCCCTGGCCGGATCACCGCCGAGCGCCAGGGCCACCGATGCCTGGTCGGCCTTGACGACCAGCTCGCCCAGCGTGCCGGCATGCTCGTACTGGCCCGCCAGGACGTAGAGCAGCGCCGACCATAGATCGTGGTAGTCGCTCAGCCAGTCGAGGATGCCGGCATCGAGCACACGGGTGTAGAGCAGCCCAGTGGCGGCGCCATGCAGCCGGTACTCGCGATCCGTCCGGTAACGAAAGCGGTACGGCTGCCGCAGCGGCCCGTGCCAGGGGTGCCAGACCAGGCCATCGGCCTGCTCGACGTGCAGGTCGACCGCGATCTTGCCAATGTCGTGCAGCAGCGCGGCGTAGGCGGTACCGGCGGTCCAGGCCTCGGCTTGCGCGGCCTGGGCCTCGGGCGAGGCGCCGGCCGGGAGCAAGTGGGACTGCCTCAGTTTGAGCGCGTAGGCCACGATCTCCAGGCCGTGGTCCAGCATGCCGCCCGGCCAGGCATGGTGATGCGCCTCCGAGGCCGGGAACTGCTGGACCAGCTCGGCGTAGCGCTCCAGTGGCGCCAGGTACAGCGAGCGGAACTGCCGACGCGACAGCGAGGTGCGCTGCCAGATGTGTTCCAGCAATCGCTGCCGGCGCGGCTCCGCCAGCAGCGATGTGGCCGACTGCGGCCGGGTCAACCCTTTGGCAGGCTCGACGGGAGGCGGCGCCGCGGCGTTGGCCAGCGGCACCCGTTTGCGCTGGAACAGCGAAAGCATGGCGACATCCTGGTGATGGGCTGGCCGGAGGAGCCTTTTGGCCTTTTCGGGTAGGGCCTTTCCCGTTGAGGCCATTCCCTTGCCCCTTCCCCAGCCCTTTGGCCTTCGACAAGCCCTTTGGTATAGGGGCAGTTGGCTTCGTGTGCCGCAATCAATGCGGAGCCCGTGCGCTCCAGGATCGGACGGAACAAGCACTGTGTTTTCACCGGATCAGGCAGTTTCAACCGGCGCTGAAAGCACGGCAGGCCCTGAAACCCCTGCGCCCGAAGGCATGCTTGTCGGGAATGAAGTAAGGAAGTAAGATTTCCTTTGAAACTTACGGAGGCCTCCCATGCTTGCCAAGCTCACTTCGAAAAATCAGATCACGCTGCCCAAGGCGGCCGTGTCCGGCGTGGATGCGGCGGAGTACTTCGACGTAACCGTCGAGGGCGGCCGGATCATCCTGACGCCGGTGCGGGTTCAGAAGGCCCAGGCCGTGCGCGAGAAGCTGGAGCAACTCGGGATCACCGAGCAGGACGTCGAGGATGCCGTGGCCTGGGCGCGGCGCTGATGCGCAGGGTCGTGCTCGACACCAACATCGTGCTGTCGGCGCTGGTCTTCAATGCAGGACGCCTGGCCTGGATACGCCATGCCTGGCAGCAACAGCAGTTGCAGCCGCTGGTCTGCCGGGAGACGGCCAGTGAACTCCTGCGCGTCCTGGCCTATCCCAAGTTCAAGCTGTCGACCTTGGAACAGCAGGAGTTGCTGGCGGACTTCCTGCCCTACGCCGATGTGGTGGAACTGCCGATGCCATGGCCCGACCTGCCGGCCTGCCGCGACGAGAAGGACCAGGTGTTCCTGGTGCTCGCGCATGTCGGCAAGGCGGATGCGTTGATCACAGGCGATGCGGACATTCTCGCCATGCGAGAGGACTTTCCCGGCTTGATCATGAGCGCCGAAGCATTCGCGGCGCGGCAGGCATGAAGGAGACCGGCACCGCCATGCCCAACGACCGTGGAACGACCATGAGGTAGCCAACCATGAAGCACACCGCAGGCATGACCATCGCAGCGCGACTCGGCCGCTGGCTGGGCGGCGTATGGCGCGGTTGGCTGCGCGCGGAGCGTCGGGTGCATCGATGGCTGATGGCGCAAGGACTGCCGGCGGGCGGTGCAGCGGTGCTGATCTGGGGGGGCAAGCTGGCGACCCTTGGGGTGTTGCTGTACATCGCGGTCTGGGCGGCGCTGTTGCCGGTCGCTCTCGTCGTGGCAGCCAGGATGGCGGAGCAAGCGCCGCAAGGCGACGATGATTTCCTCGGACGCAAGGCCGAAGAGCTGGATCATCGCGAAAGCCTTGCCTACGACCCCATCAACTACAGCGATGACCCAGATCCACGATTCGAAGACGATTGAACCGGCACTTGGAGCTATTTCTGCTTGGCCGCACTGATCATCAAGCCTGCTCCCCTGCCACCAGCTTGTCCGGCATCTCGTGTCCCTGTACTCAATCCTTGAAGCACATTGCCTGCACGGACACCAGCCCAGGCCAGTGCTGCAACCCAGAACGTGGGCAATACCAAGAACATCGTGGCCATCACGAAGTTCAGCAGCATGTCTCCGAAGGTGTTGTTGAGGCCAACCAGCGGATCGAAGTTCGTGTGCGGCCGGTTCCAGCCCCACCCCCAGCCGTAGAGCGCATCCAGGATCGTCGAGTCGATCCAGCGGGCGAGCTGAAACCAGAAGTCGGTGAAGAACAGCGCGAACTGCACCACGCTCACCGTGACCACGGTCTTGAGGTCATAGGTGCCGATCAGCAGCACCAGCGGGATGCAGATGACCAGCGCCATCTTGAGCAGGGACAGCACCATCGGCAGCGCCTGCCGCACCACGTCCATCGCCGGGAAATAGCCCAGTGATCCGGCGGTCAGCCCGACGTCACTGGCGGCGCGCGTGACGATGTTGGGCAGTGTCATGTCGATCTGGCCACCGTAGTCCGTGTAGACCGCCCCCCGGTTGAGCTTCTGTTGCCGAGGGCTCGCGACGGCACGGATCACCGCGTCGTTGACCTCGGCCTGGCTCAGGAAGCCCGCCCAGCCGGCCAGTCGCGTCAGCAGGTTGGGATCGACCTGGGCCAGCAGTCGTGTCCGCAGGCCGTGGCCGGCGTCGGACCACCACTGCCGGCAGGTCGGGTAGCCGCCCCCGCCGGGCACCTGGGCCAGGCCGGCGTCGCGCGTGGCGTCGAACGGCCAGGCATCGCGCGGTGTCCTGGAGCGGTAGCTGTCGTAGAAGCCGGCGGTGCCGACGAAGTAGCTGGAGCCGATCCAGGTGACGTCGTGCATCTGCTCCTCGCTCAGGCTGGGCCGGGTCATGAACAGCTTGGCGCGGGCGGGGCCGTAGCAGTCGCGGGTGAAGTCGCTGACCTCCTGGGCCAGCACCGGATCGTCGATGCGGGTCGCGTCGATGTCCATGCGGATCTGCCGCAGGTCGGTGCCGCAGGGAATGGCCGCGACCGAGGCGCCGGTGATCGCGCGCGAGATCGCGTGCATGGCGAACCACCACACCGGCACCTTGGCCGATTGGTTGTTGATCGTGCTGAACGATTGCGACCAGCCTGTATCGGTCGGCTCCGGGACATTCACCTGGCACTGGGTCGAACGCGAGCGGTCGTACTTGATGGTGTTGAAATCGACATCGATGAAGGGGATGCCCGCGAACATGATCACCACGATGGCGACGAAGACGCGGTTCTCGATGCGGGCCGAGGACAGCACGCCCTTGTTGCCCTCGTCGGCGCCTTCCGCGCGGGCCTTCAGCCATTCCTGGATGACGATCGCCAGGAACGGGATGGCGAACATGCCGCTGGCGACCAGCACCGACCAGATGCCGTTGTGGACCACCCAGGACACCAGCGTCAGGTAGTACTCCAGGTAGTCGGTGGTGTACAGCGTCATGGCGAACCTCGCGCTACCGTGCCTGCATCAGCAGGCTGGCTTCCAGCACGATCACGGCGACGATGGCCGCAACCTCCGCGCGCAGCAGCCGCAGCCCGGCAGCGCGCTCCGGTTCCCGCGCGCGCAGGCGACGGCGCATCCAGAGCCAACCCCAGGCGGTGGCGGCGTACAGCAACAAGCGCCAGGCCAGGAAGGCCCCGGATTGCGCCGCCATCCAGCGCTGCCAGCCCTCGATGCCGCCCGCGATGCGGATGCCGACCACATTGACGGCGGTCGCGGCGATCAGCAGCGACACCGCCCACGCCAGCACCAGAATGGCACGCCGGCTGGACAGCCAGCGCAGGCACCGCCCCACGGTATTCATGGATGGCTTGCGCCGGACGGCGGCCGCTGCAGTTCATCGACCCGATTGCGTACCGGGTCACCCTCGTAGATGCCACGCGCACCGGCGGCGCGGGTGCTGTGGCGCTGGATGATCGCCATCGGCGAGTTGCTGGCCAGTTCGCGGCGCAGTTCCAGCTCTGCCTTCAGGTTGTGAATCTCGCGATCGAGGATGTCGCTTTCGTGGGTGACGGCCTTCTGGGCCAGTTCGTTGGCGGCCACGTTGGGCTCCTTGCGCCCGGTCAACAGCGTGCGTTGCAGCAGCAGCGCCTTCTCCAGCACGCTGGCCAGCGCAACCTCCGAGGCCAGGCGCCGAGCCAGGATGTCCTGGTCCGTCTCGTCGCGAAGGGCCTCGATCACGCCACGGGTGATGGGCAGCGACGCGCTGCTCGCAGCCTGCAGGTTCTGCGCCGTGGTCGGACGGCTGCCGGCGACCAGTTCCTGCAGGGCCTGCAGCTTGTCCTCGTATTCCTCCTGGATCAGCGGGGTCAGGCCAACGCCCGGCGTGGTGACGGTCTTGGTGCAGGCATCGCAGGTGCGCTGCTCCTGCTCCCCCAGCACGCGAATGGCCCAGGCCGCGGCGGCATCGGGCGAACTCCAGGTCTGGCATGCCAGGTTGCCGCCGCAACTGGCTTGCGGAATCGAACTGGTGTCGCCGACGCCACGGCCGTTGAGCAGGTTGTAGCCGGCGCGGGTCACGTCGCCGACCACGCGCACCGGACGTTGGCCCGCGCCGCCGGCGTTGTCTCCGCCGACCCAAGGAACACCATTGTTGCCACGGTTCGCCTCGGCATCGTCGATCGCCGAAACCGCATCTGTGCTCGCGACGGCCTGCTTCAGCGCCATGCCTTCGGCAAGCTGGTCCCAACCGAGTTGCCCACCCGCCATGTCGGCCATACGGTTGGCGATGGCACGGCAGGTCAGCTTACTGCGATCGAAATCCAGCCTGGCTTGCAGCACCCCATTGGTCAACAGGTTGTACAGCCCTGGATCGGCGCGCTGGATGATCAAGGCGGGCAGTGACGCCACGGCAGCGGTGGCGTTCTGGATCACCGAGGACATGATGGCCTGGAAGCCGTTGGTGATGCCGTTCAACTGGTTCTGCAATGTGGTGGTGATGCTCATGTCGCCACAGATCAGGTTGCTGTTCCAGCCGACGCCAACACCGATGGAGTGCATGTTGGCCGCACCGCTCATGGACACCGCGCGGCCGCCCCCAATGCTGTAGAGCACGTCGTCGCCGATCACGCTGCCCTGATGCTGGACGCCGTACTCGTTGACGCTGGTCTGCGCCCCGGCGCTGGAGTAGCTCAGTGCTGCGACAACGGCCAATGCGGCGTACAGAAATCGACGGGCGCTCGAAAATGGAGTCGTCATGGCACCGGGCCTCACAGGAAATCGACGCTGCCGAGGAACACCTGGCCGCGGCGCTGGCAGCAGCTATAGGGGCGCCACAATGCCCAGGCGTAGTCGCCCTGCCGGGCCTGCACCTTGGCATTGCCGTGGGGGAATACGGCGCAACTGCTGGACAGCGTGGGGGTCAGCTCCTGCCACTTGCCCGTGGCGGCATCGGTTTCCATCAGGGCACCGGCCGGCCAGTAGCCATCGCGCGAACTGGCGAGCAAGGGCTGGTACACGTGAATCTGGTTGCGGCGCGTCACGATGTCACCCGCGCGCTGGGCGACCACGGCCGCGGCCTTGTGGTCATCCACCTGGTGCAGGAAGCCGCCACGCGGATAGACGTTGCCCCAGAGATTCAGGCCCGTGCGCGTGCCGATCTCGCGCCGGCCGGGAATCAGTGCTTCCGGATACAGCGCCTCGGGGATGCTGTAGCGCCATGCCAGCGTGTCGAGCGTGCTCAGCAGATAGGGCATGAAGGCGGTACCGGCACCCTCGCAGGTGTAGCCGGAGGCGCTGGCGAACTGGCTGAACACATGGCCGCCGGGATGGCCGATGACGTCGGCGTTCTTGAACTTCGCCAGGTTGTTCTCGTGATCCTCGTTGGTGGTGCCGTCGCCACCGGCCTTCGCGGTCGGGTTCGGCAGGCTCATCGCCCGCACCTCGACCCAAGGGTTCTCGCCGGTGTTCGAGTAGCTCGATACCACGGCATCCGGAATGTAGTGGCGCACCTTGACCGAGGTGCGCACGGTGCATCCCGTCCAGGTGCAATAGAGCCAGTAGCAGATGCCGGTGACGCGGTACTCCAGGCAATCCGGCGACAGGGTGGAGGCCACGATGGTGGCGGTGTTCAGTGCAAAGGACGATGCGGAACACCCCAGTAACAGCGTTGCGATGGCCAACCGCTGGCGTCGGGATGGTGCGAACGGACGCCTCGTCATGGCTGCGTCCTCCGGTATTGGTCGATGCGGGAAACCGCACGGGCCACGTCCGTCTCGCCATAGATCACGTATCGGCGATCCACCACGATGGCGGGAACCTTGGTGACGCCAAGGCTCCAGGCATCGGCAATGCCCTGGTAGGCGGTGCCGATCCTTCGCTGCATGTCTGCACCGCCCAGCTTCAGCCGTTGCTGGACGATGGCGCTGGCGCGCTCAGGATCGGTGGGCAGGTTGTCGGCCAGCTCCGCTTCGAGCACCGCGGCCGCGTCCAGGATAAGGTGTCGGTCAGCCTGGCCAAGGACCGGATGATGCGAGTCGGTAACGACCCATACTTCCGCCGCGGCGGCGCGGGTGGCCAACGTCAGGATGGCAATGCCCGCAGCAAGCCATGCTGGGCGGGTGCGAGTGGCATGAGGAACAGCGCAAGAGTCCATGAGACAACACCGGAGGGAAGCCAATCCGGTGACAGTCGAACCGAAATCCGGCTTCGACACGACAAACAATCCGGAGACCGCCTCATCCCGTTTTCGCCATCCCTGTCATCGCGTGATCACCCCAAACGGTGCCTGCGAGTGCGCCTGCGACAAGGACGTTTTCGGATCGACAGCCAAGACGGCCGCCGCACGTTCGTCTCGCCTTCAGCAGCGATGAATCGCTTGGAGAACGAAGTCGGCCCGCTCGGCCACACTGGCGCGCGGAAGCAACCTGACTTCGTAGCCGAGTGCCCGGTAGGTTGCATCCAGGTGGGCGTACTCCGCCTCCGCCTCGGGAAAGCCGTGCCGCCGCGCCTCGTCGGCGCAATAGATGTCCGGCCAGGGCGGTGCGAGGAACACGAGCCGCCCATAAGGGCGAGATTCGCCCAGGCTTTGCGCCAACGGTACGCCGCAGAGTCGTTGAAGCGCTGCAGCGGCGTCGATCAGCCCTCGGTCGAAGAAGACCGGACCAGCGTCCCGTGCCGCGCCTTCGAGATCCATGGCGGCGACGCGCAGCGCCTCCCGCAGAAAGGCCGCCATGTCGGTCCATGGCAAGGCGTTGCCGCCCTGTCGAATCTGCTCGGCGATGATCCTCCGCCCGGGTTCGGCGACGGTCGCATGACCACGCCGCCGCAGTTCCCCGAGCAGGGTCGACTTGCCGCCGCCGGAGCACCCCGATATGACCACCTGAGGTGGCATCGGCGTCATGTCAGGGTTTGCTTCGACCAGCAGACGGTTTGTAAATTCACTTGTCATCATTGGTTTAGCCGAAGAGACAGGCCCCACGCAATGGTGGCGCTGAGCATGCCAAAGGCGCAGACCCCGGCCCATCCATGCGCGGTGAAGGCCCACCCGCCTGCAGCAGCGCCGAAGGCCCCGCCAAGCAGCATCGCGCCCATGAACACGGTGTTCAGCCGGCTGCGCGCACCCGCGTCCAACGCATAGACCATGGTCTGGTTCGCCACCTGGGCCGACTGCACGGTCACGTCGAGCAAGAAGATGCCGAGGACGAGTGCAGGGATCGATGAGCCACCCAGGTACAGCACGGCAAATGCCGTTGCGGTTCCCACCGCGCCAGCACGGACGACTGCGTCATGTCCGCGCCGGTCGGCAAAACGGCCAGCCGCCGGTGCAGCCAACGCGCCGCACACGCCGACCAGCGCGAACAGGCCGGCGGATACCGCGCCGAGCTGCAGTGGCGGCCGCTCCAGCCAGAGCGCGAACGTTGCCCAGAAGCCGATCATGCTGGCAAACAGCAGGAACTGGACGGCCACAGCTTGGCGCAAGGAAGCGTGCTTGCGCACCAAATGCCACATCGACAGCAGCAATCGTCCATAGCCGAGATTGGAGGACGGCGGCACCACCGGCAGCGTCCATGCCAGCCGAAAGCCCAGTACCAGCATCAGTGCCGCAGAAAAACCGAAGACGGACCGCCAGCCCCAAAGCTCGGTCATCCAGCCGCTCACCACACGGGCCAGCAGGATGCCGATCAGGATACCGCCCGTCACCACGCCGAGCACCTGCCCCTTGCGGTGGGAGGGCGCCAGGTGGATGGCCAAGGGAACCAGTTGCTGCGCCACGGTGGCGCACAAGCCCACGGCGAGGCTCGCCAGTGCCAATTGAACGAAGCCGGAGGACGCGGCTGCCAGCACCAAGGAGAGCACCAGCGCCGCCAGCGTTCGCATGATGAGTGACTTGCGCTCCAGGCGGTCACCCAGTGGTGCCAGGAACAGCACGCCCAGGGTATTGCCCGCCTGGGTGAGCACGGGCAGCCAGGTCACGGTCCCCGCAGAGAGCGCGAACTCCCGGCTCAGTTCGCCGAGAAGCGGCTGGTTGTAGTAGCTGTTGGCCACGGATGCGCCCGCCGCCAGGGCAATGGTCCACAGCAGATGGGAGGGCAAGGCTGACGTGGCAGGCATCGGTGCGGCACGCGATGCATCGCCGGGGTGACCTGGGATATTGCTCATTCAAGGGGTCCGGCCGTATCAACTCTCGGCTTGCGGACAAGCTCTCACCAGTTCGGGCGATCCGTTCCCGGCGGCACTGACGATCGCGCATAGCCGGCCGGTGTTCGCGCCATTTGCGCGCTGGGGCGCACGGCGCGCAGCAGGCCGAAGCCGGAGACTTCGTCGGCGAGCCAGGGGCTGAGGTCCGGCCTGCCGGCCCGCAGGCCCTCTTCGATGCGCCCCAGCCCGCGCAGCCAGTGCCCGGTCTGCGCCAGCGACACCTGCACGTGCCAGCTTCCCCCTTCGCGCGACTGTCGCCACAGCGCGGCGGCGGCGCCGAAAGCCATCAGGAAGCCGCTGGCCTGGTCGAGGATCTGCATCGGCAGCGCGCGCGGCTTGCCGTCGCCCGCCGCCTCGCCCTCGGCGTGGTTGAAGCCCATTGCCGTCTGCACCAGCGAATCGAAACCGCGCCGGTCGGCCCAGGGCCCTTGCGTGCCGTAGGCGGTCAGCGACACGGCGACGATGCCGGGCCGGCGCGCGGCCAGGGCCTCGGGCGAGAAGCCGAGCGCGGCCAGGCCGCCGGGCCGGTACCCCTGCGAGAACACGTGGGCGTCTTCCACCAGCCGCCACAGCGCTTCGCGCCCGGCCTCGCTGCGCAGGTCGATGTGCGCCGAGCGCTTGCCGCGGCTGGTTTCGGCAATAGCGGCGATGTTGGGCAGGTTCGGTGAGTTGACCAGCATCACGTCCGCGCCGAACGAGGCCATCGCCCGCCCACCAACGGGGCCGGCCAGGATGCGCGTGAGGTCGAGCACGCGCAGGCCGGCGAGCGGCCGCTCATCGGCCGCCAGGGGTGGCAGTGCGCGCGGTGGCGCATCGGCGATTCGGGTGATGGTCATCAGGGGTTGCGAGGCCACCGCCTGACCCTGGGGCGTGGCATCCCACTCGGCGAAGCTGCGCAACGCCGTGGCCACCAGCGCGTGGTCGGCCGCGGCCTGCTCGAAGTCCAGCGCCTTCCAACCCAGCAGGGCCTGCTCTGCGTCGGCGCGTGTGGCAGTTGCGGGGTCCAGGCCCAGCAGGCGCAGCGCGCCATCGCGGTGGTGCGGGAAGTTGGTGTGGACACGCACGTGACCATCGGCGCAGCGGTACAGGCCGGCGAACGGGTCCCACAGCTCGGGCTCCTGGCCGTCGAGCGTGAACCAGCCGGTGCATTCGGCGGCGGCGTGGGCCATGTCCACGGCGACACGCTGGCGCGGAACACCCCGCTCATGGCCCAGTTCGCAGGCGGCGAGCGCAGCCGCGGCAATGCTGGTCTGCGCGGCGGTGCCGACGGCGAAGGACGAGGGGAACACCGGGTCGCTGCCCGTCAGCGCGATCCCGGCCAGCGCCTGCGGCGGCAGCCCGCCCAGCGACCAGAGCGCAGTCAGTGCATCGAGTGGATTCATCGAATGGACTCCTCACAGAAAGTTCGCCAACTGAATCGACACGCTACCCCGTCGGCCGAGTCGGGTTGGCAGATCCAGGCGGGAGGCAGGGTCGGCGCCGCGTTGTCCGCAAACGCAGCGGACCGCGGAAAGCAGCATCGCGCGCCATTGGCGATGCCGGGGAGCGCCGTATTCGCACAGGCGTGGGCGTCGCGCGCCCGCTGCAAGCGATCCATCACGCGCCCGCCTCCAGCCCGAAGTACGCCGCGAGCGCCAGGCCGGTCGCCACGATCGTCCAACGCAGCGCCAGCGGCGGAATCCAGCGCGCCAACCGCGCGCCGGCATAGCCCCCAAAGATCGCGCCCAGCAGGACCGCACTGCCTTGCGCCCAGGCGATGGACCCGGTGGCGACGAAGAGCATCACCGCGGCACTGGTCACGACGGTAGCCATCGCATTCTTGACGGCGTTGGCCTCCTGGACATCGCGCACACCCAGCAAGGTCAGGATCGCCATCAGCATGATGCCCAGGCCGGCGCCGAAGTAGCCGCCATAGAGTGCGGTCAGGAACTCCGCCCCCGCAGCCACCAGGTGCGGCACCTGACCGCGAGCATGCCGCTCGATGGCCTGGCGCAGCCAGGGTCCCAGGGCGAACAGCACGGTCGCGACGAGGATCAGCCACGGCACCAGACGGCTGAACTGTGCATCTCCGGTGAACACCAACAGTGCGGCGCCCACCAGCGAACCGGCACCGACCACGGGCAGGCTGCGCCGCAACGCGGCGCGGTGGCGCCCGAGTTCGCTGCGATAGCCGAGCAGGCTGCTCGCATGCCCCGGCCAGATCGACACCGCGCTGGTGGCGTTGGCCACCACGGGTGGTACGCCGGCAGCCAGCAGCGCGGGAAAGGTGAAGAATGTGCCGCCGCCGGCCACTGCATTGCAGATGCCGCCGATCATGCCGGCCCCAGCCAGCAGCAGGAAGGTTCCGATGTCCATGCCGCTCGCGCCTCAGCTCGTCGGCCTGGACAGGGCCAGACGCAGGCCGAACCCCATCAGCGCCAGGCCGGTGAGCGCATCGAGCGAGCGCAGCACCGTGGGCCGGCGCAGCCAGCGTGCCAGGGTCCGCGTGGCCAGCACCAGTGCGGCGAACCAGAGCAGTCCCATCGCGGCGTGGATGCCGGCCAACAGCACGCTGAACCCGACCACCGGCACGTCCGCGGGAACGAACTGTGGCAGGAGGCTCACGTAGAACACCCCGACCTTGGGATTGAGCAGATTCGTCAGCAGACCGCGCAGGAACCAGCGCTCGCCACGCACGAGCGGCGGATCGTCTGCGGGCAGCGCCGGCCGGCTCTTGAGCGCGCCAGAGATCAGCTTCCAGCCGAGCCAGAGCAGATAGGCCGCGCCCGCGATCTGCAGCAGGGTGTAGGCGAGTCGGGAGACCGCGAGCACCGCGCCGAGCCCGAGGGCCGCGATCAGCCCCCAGATCAGCACGCCGGTCACGATGCCGCCGCCCGCCCTCATCGCCTTGCGCCCCCCTTCCACAGCGGCCGTGCGAAGTACCAGCGCCGTGTCCAGGCCGGGGGTCAAGGTGAGCAGCAGCGCCGTCAGCGTGAAGCCCAGGATCGCAGTCGATGCATCCATTGGGGGATCTCCGTCAGAGCACAGACAAGTCCAGTGACTCGCTGTACGTCGTCGATTCGATGGTCTTGACGATGGCCTGGCCGCAGATCACGGCGCCACGCGCCGCGTCGTAGGTCAGGCTCGGCTCGCCATACAGCTCCCAGCCGCTGTTCAGGGCCGCGGTGACGCGGTGGCAGAACGCCGCGTCGTCGATGCCGGTCAGGTAGCGGTACGCGAGCATGCTCATGCTCCCGGTCGATTCGATGCCGGTATCTGGACGCGCAGCCCCGCTCCGAATGCCTGCAGCAGATGCCAGCCGGTGTTCCAGTCGCCCACGCCGCTGGCGGCATTGATATGCCCGAGGGCGCCGACTTCCAAGCATCCCGCTGCCCAACCCATGGCCATGCGCCGGGCGTGCTCCGGCGAGCCATAGGGGTCGTCGCTGCTGGCGACCACCAGTGCGGGAAACGGCAGGGGTCCGGTCGGTGGCGGGCCGAACTCGCTCGCCTCGCCCGGAAACGCCGGTGCGCCGGGGTCAGGGACGGCAACGAGGAAGGCGCCCCGGACCTGCGCGATCCGATGCTGGATGTCTTCTCCGATTCCCGGCCGCGATGCCCAGTGCGCGACGAGCAGGCACGAAAGGCTGTGTGCGACCAAGACGACGGGCGCACCGCACTCGTCGATAGCCGCATCGAGTGCCTGCAGCCAGTCGGCCAGGTCCGGCCTGTCCCAGTCGGCAGGCTGGAATCGCCGGCCATGCTCCTGGCGCGACGCCCAGCGCGTCTGCCAATGCTCCGGCCCGGAATTGCCGATACCGGGAAGTATCAAGAGGCGAACGGTCTGAAGGTGGCTCATGGTGGCGTGCGCGGATATCCGGGGTGAGGTTGTCTGGCTGGAAACCTTAAGACCGATGCGTCGAATTGCCGAGTGAGAAGGTCTCAGCAAGCGTCGAGAAAAGCTCAATGGTCGGCTCGAATGGCCTTGGCTATCGTCGAAGTGCACTTCCTTCACAACCGACGAAGAAGCCCCCCGAGTTCGCCATGTCTGATATCCCGCTCCTGATTTCCTACGTCCTGGCGGCCTGGCTGTCCATCCTTACGCCCGGTCCGGCCATCCTGCTGGCGATGCGCAATGGCGCTCGCCAGGGCGTGGTCGCGAGCCTGTGGTCGACGCTGGGCAACATGTTGGGGTTGCTCGTGGTTTCCGCGGCGGCCGCGTGGGGCGTCGGCCTGTTCCTGCTTGCATCCGCCCACGCGATGACCGCGCTGCGGCTGGCCGGCGCCGCCTACCTGGCGTACCTCGGTCTTCGCCTGCTTGTGCAGGGCAGACACACACGGCCGCCGGACCCCGGTGCCGATGACGCAGGGCCGGTGCAGGCCTTCGCGCTGGCGAAGGAAGGATTCCTGGTGGCGACATCCAATCCGAAGTCGATCCTCTTCTTCACCGCCTTCTTCCCCCAGTTCATCCGGGCCGACCAGGCTCTCATCCCTCAGTTCATGGGCCTGACCGCGATCTTCGTGATCCTCAGCGGCGCCACCTTGACCGGCTATGCCGCCATTGCAAGCCGGGTGCGGGGAGCATTGGGCACTTCCGTCTGGCGCCAGCGCTGCACGCGCCTGGCGGGGATCGGTTTCCTCGGATTCGCCGCATGGATTCTTTTGTGGAGACCGTCCAGCGGCGCCAAGGCCCTGGCCGCGTGATTCGTCCCCGGCCACGCGCACGCAACCGAGCACAGGCGGTGCGACCGAACCTGGAGAAGCGATGAACAAATCCTTCCTGCAAGTCGATGTGTTCACGAGCCAGCCGCTCAGGGGCAACCCGGCTGCCGTCGTGTTCGATGCCGACGACCTCGATGCGCGGACCATGCAGCGGATCGCGCGCGAGATGAACCTGTCCGAGACGGTCTTCGTGCTGGCCCCGGAATCGCCCGACACCGACTATCGGGTGCGCATCTTCACGCCCTCCAGCGAGTTGCCGTTCGCGGGGCACCCCACCATCGCCACTGCGAGCGCGGTGCGTGCGCACCGTGGCGACCTGGCCGATGCAAGTCTGCTGCGGCAGGCCTGCGGCATCGGCATCGTGCCTGTCGAAGTCGTTCCGACCGAGGGCTCGCCGATCTACTGGATGACCCAGGCCAGCCCGCAGTTCCGCGACACGGCCATCGATCCGGGGGAAATGTCGACCCTGCTGGGCTGCGATGCGAACATGCTGGCCGCGATGCCGGTGGAAGTCGTCTCCACCGGCATCCCGTGGCTGATCGCCGAACTGCGCAGCGTCGCCGCCCTGGCGTCGCTGCGTCCCGACCTGCCTCGCATCGCCGAACGCTGCCGCGCATCGGGTGCCGTCGGCGTGACCGTCTTTGCCGAACACGAGGCCGACGCGCCGGTACGCTTGCGCCTGCGCACGTTCGCGCCAGGCGAAGGCGTGGCCGAGGACCCCGTTTGCGGGTCTGGAAACGGGTGTGTCGCGGCATTCTTGGCAAGGCACCGACACGCATCGGCTCTCAAGGGTGGCTACCTTGCGGAGCAAGGCATCGAGATGGGACGCGATGGCTTGATCCACGTCGAATGGACCCGAAACGGCGACGAACTGACGGTGCGCGTCGGTGGCCAGGCCGTGACCGTCGCCAGCGGCACCCTGCATCTGTAGACGCGGCGGCACGTTCAGCCGCTCGATCGCCCATGGCTTGCCATGGCACCTGTGCGGCGTCCCCGACGAAGGCCTGCGCTGCGACGAACGCAGTTGCCCAGGACTAGATCGGGTCGACGGTGGGACTTTCGTCGCGCGAGAGCATGGCGCGTTCGATGAAGTGCTGCAGCGGTTCCGATGGCTCACTGTCCGGCCGCAACAGGTAGGTGGTCATGCATGCCGACGGGTCCGACAGGGGCCGCGCGATGATCTCGGGATGGCGGCAGACCGAAATCTGCGCCGCCGTGGCGAGACCCAGTCCGTAGCCCGCGGCCACCAGCGTCAACATCAATTCCAGTGTCGCGACCCGCTCGGCAATCCGGGGCTGGATGGCGGCCGTGCGGAGCAGCCGTTTGATCTGCCGGTACGCGCCCTCGCAAGCTTCCGGGTGGCACTTGATCAGGGGATAGCGCAGCAGTTCATCCAGAGGGACCTGCCTGAAGGCCAGCAAAGGATGGCGAGTCGGAATGGCCACCAGGATGGGATCGGACCAGATCGCCTCGCACAGGATGCCCTCTCCAGCTTCGTCGGACTGCGCGAATCCGGCATCGAAAGTGTCGTCGCGCAACCCGCGGACTTGTGACGCGAGCGGCGTCTCGAACAGGCGGATCTCCACATCGGGCTCCTCCTCCCGGCACAGGGCCAGGAGTGCCGCGAGGCGTGTCTGCGCGATACCGTCCGACAGCGCGATGCGCAGCATGCCGCGATAGCCCGTGGCGGCGGCCCGGACATTGGTTCGTGCCTGTTCCAGCACCGCGAACACGCGGCGGGCATCCTCCAGCAGCACCTGGCCCGCCCAGGTGAGCTGGGTGCCGCGCCGATTGCGCTCGAACAGCGTGGCGCCGAGGTCGGACTCCAACTCCCGGATGGTGCGCGACAGCGGAGACTGCTCGATATGGAGCCGCACCGCCGCACGCGTGAAGTGCAGTTCCTCGGCCACTGCCACGAAACAGCGCAGGTGTCGCAGCTCCATCGCGCCACCTACGCGTACGTGAGGCCGGGAGCTTGATTCACGCGAGCGGCTCCTCGGGCGCCGTGCCGAACAGCAGCGCCGTGATCGGCAAGGGTTGGAACAAGGGCTCGCGGCCGAGGACCTTCAGGCCGCCAGGACCGCTTTCGAGCAATCGGCGCTCTTCGCGCGCGATGAACAGTTCGGTGCGATAGCCATCGCATTCGGGAAGTCGCTGTAGCAGGTCGCGGATCGCGTCGCCCGCCCAGGGCGTTTCGCTGTCGAACTGACCCAGTAGCCGGCCATGCCGGGAAATCACGAGGCGGTAGGCGTTCATGGCCGGACACTCCCGTCCATCGCGTGTATCGCCATCTCCTCCCAGCCCAGGCGCCGGGTGCGGATCAGTTGCTCGGCAGTATCGCCGCAGGCGCGCTCGACGGCCTGAGGCATCTCTATGCCAAGCAGGCAATGGCCGGTCAGGCGCGCGGCGAAGTAGTCGCCGGCCCCTTTCACCACGCAGGGCACGTGGGGATGCTCGAAGAGGCGCGATACCCCCTCTTGCGTCTCCAGCAGCGTCTGGACGACGGCGCTTTCGGGATCATCCTGGACACTGGTCACTACCACCCATTGGGTGGGGCCGCGCAACAGCGCACGGGCAGCCTCGCGGCAATCCGCCAGACCCTGCAGCGTTCTGCCGGTGACCTGTTCCAGCTCGAACCGATTGGGGACGAGGCCGTGGGCTTCTGGAATCAGCAGCGTGCGCCAGGCCTCGGCCATGCCGGCCGCCGCATACACGCCCTGGTCGTAGTCGCCAATGACCGGATCCAGGTGCAGGCGCAGTTGCGGGTGGCGCTCGCGCATCGTCGACCACCAGGATGCGAGGATCCGTGCCTGCGACGGCGCGCCGAGGAAGCCGACCTGCACAACGCGAGCGCACGCGGGGATGCCGCGCGCCTCCAGGTCATCCAACCAGCCAGCGAACCACGCGTCGGGCACCGCGCCGCCATGGACCGAGGGATAGTGCGGCGTGTTGCTGAGCAGCGCGGTCGGCACCGCGATCGTAAGCAGCCCGCAGGCTTCCAACGCGGGAATCGCCGCGTTGTTGCCGACCCGCCCGTAGATCACCTGGGACTGGATGCTGATGACATCGATGGGCACAGGTTGGGTCACTGTCATTCAGGACGCACCCCCCGTGTCCTGCTGTCGGTCCAGCCACGCGCCGATCGTGCGGTGGGCCGCAGCCTTCAGCGTTGCCCCATGCCGCTCGGCATCCGCGCGCAGCGTGCGCGGATCGATACCGGCCTGGCCCAGCTCGCAGCAATGGCCGACCAGCCAGCGTTCGATTCGGCTGGCATCGGCTTCCAGGTGGAACTGCAGACCCAGCACGCGGTCGCCGACCGCGTAGGCCTGCTGCGCGCAGCTTTCGGTGCTCGCCAGCAGTTCACTGCCCTCAGGCAGCTCGAAGCGGTCGCCGTGCCAATGCAGCACCGGCACGCCGGCCAGCGGTGCCAGCACCGAGCGGCGGCCCGCATCCGTCAGCGTCAGCGCGCCGAAGCCGATCTCCTTGAAGCCCATGGGGGCGACGGCGGCGCCGAGCAGGCGCGCGATCAATTGCGCGCCCAAACAAATGCCGAGCAGCGGCCGGCCGCTGGCCAGGCGCCGTTCGAGCAGACGCAGTTCGTCGGCAAGAAAGGGATAGACCCGCTCGTCGAAGGCGCCGATCGGCCCACCCAGTGCAATGAGAAGATCGCTTGCCGCGGCCTCCTCACGGGCCAGCTCGTCCGTCGCGGGGTCGAGGTAGCGCACGTCGAATCCACGCTCGCGCAGCAGCGGTTCGAGCGTGCCGAGGTCTTCGAAATGGATGTGGCGCAGGGCCAGGGCTGTCTTCATGCGGTCTGCTCCGATGCGGTCGATGTCGCAGCCCGGTCGTCGTCGGGCCAGTAATCGCTGTCCGGCGTCGCGCGAGCGCCGAAGATGGCCTGGCCGACGCGCACGACGGTGGCGCCTTCCTCGATGGCCAGCTCGAAGTCGCCGGACATCCCCATCGACAGTTCGTCCATGCCGATGCCCGCCGGCGCCTCCTGGCGCAGCCGATCACGCAGTTCGCGCAACAGCACGAAACAGGGACGGACTCGTACAGGATCGGCCGACAGCAGTGCCAGCGTCATCAGGCCTCGCACGCGCAGGGTGGAGAAGCCCGGCAGCGCCCGGACGAAGCCGGCCACTTCGGAAGGCGGCAAGCCGAACTTGCTGGCCTCGCCCGAGGTGTTGACCTGCACGAACACATCCAGTGCGCGCCCTTCGGCTTGCAGGCGACGGTCCAGCGCCTCCGCCACACGCAGGCTGTCCAGGGCCTGGAACTCGCTGGCGAAGCGTGCCACGACCTTGGCCTTGTTGGTCTGCAGGTGGCCGATGACCGACCAGCGCAGGTCGGCGAGATCCACCATCGCTTCGGCCTTGCGCTGCGCCTCCTGCACCTTGTTCTCACCCAGGTCGCGGCAGCCGGCGGCGTAGGCCAAACGGATGCGCTCCTCCGGCACGGTCTTGCTGACCGGCAGCAGGCGCACATCGGACGGATCGCGTCCCGCGCGGGAGCAGGCATCGGCGATGCGCCGATGCACCGCCGCCAGATTGCGCCGAAAGTCCTCGACGCTGTGTGCGGTGGGCCAGGGATGCGTCTGCGCGTTCATGGACAAGGGGTTCTCCGTGCCGCTAACATTGTCATAGGACAAAATATACATTGTCACGGGACAAACGGGAATGGCAGAAAAGACCGCATCGGGCATCTTTGAGCGCATTCGCCGCGAGGCACATGCGGGCCGGCTTGCCGCGGGCCAGACACTGCCGTCCGTGCGCGAGATGGCCGATCAACTGGGCGTCAACCGCAACACGGTCGCCGCCGCGTACCGGAAGCTGGTGGCCGCAGGCATTGCCGAGACGCTGGGGCGCAACGGAACGGTGATCCGGCCAGCGGCGCGTCTCGGTGAGCAGGAGGGCCTGCAGCCCGGCTCGGCGCTGGCGGATCTGGCCAGCGGCAATCCGGACCCGGCCTGGCTGCCCGATCCATTGCAGGCGCTGGCAGCCTGCGGCTACCGGCCCGCGCTGTATGGCCAGCCTGTACTCGACCCGGCACTCGAACGGCTGGCGCGGCAGTGGTTCGGAGCGGATCTCCGGGAGGGTGACGGTCTGGTGCTGGCGCATGGTGCGGTCGATGCGATCGAGCGTCTGTTGGCTGCCTACCTCGTCGCCGGCGACAAGGTGGCGGTGGAGGACCCGTGCTTCCTCGGCAGCCTCAACATCCTGCACAGCACGGGCCTGGCAGCGGTGCCCGTGGCCATGGATGCGCACGGCATGCGCCCGCAGGCGCTGGAAGCGGCGCTGGCCAATGGCGCCCAGGCGGTGCTGTGCACACCAAGGGCGCAAAACCCCACCGGCTGCGGCCTGAGCGAGCAGCGCGCCCGCGAACTGCGCCGCGTGCTCGCCCGCCATCCGCACGTGCTGGTGATCGAGGACGACCACTTCGCCTTGCTGGCCGAGACGCCGTACTTCTCCATCGCGCCCGCGGCCACCACGCGGCGGGCGCTGGTGCGCTCCGTGTCCAAGGGCTTCGGCCCGGACCTGCGGCTGGCCTTCATCGCTACCGATGCGGGGACCGCCGCAAGGCTCGGCATGCGACTGGCTCCCGGCACGACCTGGGTCAGCCACCTGCTGCAGGCGGCCGTGCGCGGCCTGCTCGGATCCGACGCGGCCACGGCGCGCCTGCATGCGGCCAAGACCGCCTACGCCATGCGTCGCAAGGCCCTGATCGATGCACTCGGCGCCGTGGGCATCGCCGCCAGGCAGCCCTGCGACGGGTTCAATGTGTGGATTCCGTTGCCGGAAGACCGTGACGTTCACCGCACCGCGCAAAGCCTCGCACGCTGCGGCTGGGCCGTGCGAACCGGCGATGCCTTCGCGATCGCGCCCGCGGCCCCCGCGCTGCGAGTCACGGTCTCGACGCTCGAACCCGGGGACGCGGCGCGCTTTGCCGCGCAACTGCGCGACTGTCTGGGGCGTGTATGAAGCCAGTCTGCATGGCATCTTGCCTGTCCTCTCGCGGGTCCGTCTGCGTACCGGTCCATGGCGCGCTACGGCGCCTGCAAGGCGGAGGCGACGCGAGCGGGCCACGGGCGCCGTTCCGACAAGCCGGTCTCCCGTTCCCGCAGCGTCCGGCCGACCTGGCTCGCCTCGGTCACGGACGCGCGAAAGTCCCGGATCAGTTGTCGCGTCACCGGCCCCACGGGCCATTCGGTGGTCGCCGCGTCCTCGACCAGCGCCACCACCGGCTGCAGTTCGACCGAGGTGCCGGCGGTGAATACCTCGGAGGCGGCGCGCAGTTCGTCCAGCGTCACGGTCCGCTCCTCGACCCGCAGCCCGCGCTGGCGCGCCAGTCCCATCACGTGCCGCTTGGTGATGCCGTCGAGGAAGCAGGTCGGCAATGGGGTCGCCAGCACCCCGTCATGGACCATCAACAGGTTGGTTGCCGTGGTCTCGGCGACCCGGCCTTCGCTGTCGAGCAGCAGTGCGTCGTCGCAGCCCGCCGCTGCGGCGGCATGGCGCGCAAGGGTCCCGATCATGTACAGCCCCGAGCACTTGGCCGCGGTGGGTGCCGTGTCGGGGCGGGGACGCCGCCAACTCGCCAGCTGCAGCCGGATGCCTTCCTCGGCGCGGCCCTGGGACGCCGCCGTGGGCCAGTCCCAGGCCGCGATGGCCACGTGGATGCGGGCGCGCGGCGAAGCGATGGAAACGCTCTCCGCGCCGCGCCAGGCCACCGGGCGGATGTAGGCGTCGTCGAGCTGGTTGGCCCACAGCACCGCCTCGATGGCCTGTGTCAGCTCGCCTTGCGACCACGGCAGGTGGTAGTCCAGCAGCGCGGCGGACTGCTGGAAGCGTTCCAGGTGAGGCGCATTGAGGAAGACATGGCCGCCATAGGCGCGCATGCCCTCGAAGACGGCCCCGCCCATGTGCAGCGCATGCGTGAGCACGTGCAGGCGCGCCTCGCGCCAGGGCAGCAGTTCGCCATCGAGCCAGATCAGGCCATCGCGATCGTCAAGGGAATTGAGCATGGTGCGCACCGCTGTACAGGTTGTCGATGGCGTCAGTGTGCGGCCGGTTCGCCGTCGGCACGAGTGAGTAAATCTCAGACGATGCTGAGTTTTGGTCCTCGCGCCGGCGAGCGTGGAGACGACGATTTCCGGTTTAATGGGTCCATGAACGACCAATGACTTCCAGGAGGGTGAGTCCCCCATGCGCATCCCTGTCCCGTTGAATGCCTTGCGCGCCTTCGAGGCCGCGGCACGCCATCTCTCGATCAAGGACGCGGCCCTGGAATTGGCGGTCACGCCCTCGGCGGTCAGCCACCAGTTGCGCACGCTGGAGGACATGCTCGGCGTCGAACTGCTGCGCCGCATCGGCACGCGGCTGGAACTGACCAGCGCCGGCCGCCGGCTGGCGCCCGGCCTCAACGAGGGTTTCGCCCTGATCGCCGAGGGCGTGGGCAGCTTGCGCGAGGAGCGGCGCGACGGGCCCCTGCGCGTGAACATGCTGCCGACCTTCGCGACCAACTGGCTGTCGCCCCGCCTGAGCCTGTATCCGTTCGAGCGGCGCGGCTTCTCGCTGGACATCTCCACCACGCAGGACGACGTGGATCTGGCCGCCGGTGTGGCCGATGCTGGCATCTGGTATGGCGACGGCCAGTGGGCCGGTCTGCGGGCTGACCTGTTGTTCGAGGCCACCATCGACCTGTACGCGCGCCCGGGCTTTGCCACCGGCTCGCGCCGGGAACGCCTCAAGCAGGTCGCGCGCGCCAACCTGTTCGTGTCACGGCATTGCCTCAGCTGGCGGCGCTGGATGGACAGCCTGCCCGGTGGACCGTTCGAGCCGGCTGTCGTGACCCGCGTGGACTCGGGCGGCCTGACGATGCAGGCGGCCGCCGATGGGGCCGGCGTGTCGATCGCTGTCTGCGAACTGGCCGAGAGTGCCGTCCGGCTCGGACGCCTGGCCTCGGTCTTCGACCACCCCGTGAGCGCGGGCGTCGGCTTCTGGCTCGTCTATCCCGAGGCGCTGTCCGAGGACCGACGGCTGGACAACCTGCGCGGTTGGCTGCGCGAGCAGGTCGATGAGCAAGCCCGGCACGGAGGGCAAGAACGGACGACGGCCGACACGGGCAGTGCCAAGGACGGGCCCGCGCAAAGCACCGCGTCGCCGGCGGCGAAGCCTCGATCCGCTGCCGCCTGCACGAGCCCGGTGGCTTCAATGTCCTGACAGGGAGGAACTGGGGTGTCTCGTCGATGGATCGGTTTCGTCATGGTTGTGCTCTCGGCGGTCTGCTGGAGTTCGGCCGGGCTGTTCGTCCGGCTGACGGACCTGGACGCATGGACCATCGTCGGCTGGCGTTCCCTGTTCGCGGGCCTGGCGCTGGCCGCGGTCTTGGCCTTGCGCGGACGCGGCGAACGAGGCGGAACGTTCGGTGCAGTTGGATGGGGGGCCACCCTCCTCGTATCGACGGCGACGGTGGCGTACATCGCCGCGCTGACACTGACCACGGTAGCCAACGTCCTGCTGATCTACGCCTGCCTGCCCCTGGTCGCTGCCGGCCTGGCGCGGTTGATCTTGGGCGAGCCACTTTCCCCGCGCGTTCTCGCCGCTGGCGCATGCTGCCTGGCAGGTGTGGCGATCGTCGTGGGGGGCCCGACCGGCAGTGGCCATTTCCTCGGCAGCGTGCTTGCCTTGCTGATGACGTCTGCGTTCGGTGGACTCCTGATCATCGTCAAAAGCCATCCTGGGCTGGACATCGTGAAGGTCAACACGCTGGGGTGCCTGCTCTGCGCCGTGGCGGCGCTGCCCTTCATGTCGCGGCAGGTTCCGGACCCGAAGGCGCTGTCGAGCCTGGCACTGCTGGGTATCGTCGCCATGGCCCTGGCCTTCCTGCTGTTCCTCGAAGGAGGCCGGCGCATTCCGGCGGGAGAAGCGGGACTGATCAGCCTGCTGGACGTGGTGCTGGGGCCGCTCTGGGTGTGGCTGGCCTTCGGCGAGGCGCCCGGGAGTGGTGCCTTGGCCGGGGGCGCGCTGATCATTGCCGCGCTGGCCTGGTACCTGCGGCGCCCACAGCGGGACCCGGCCCCGGCGGGGCAGTCCGCCGCCGTCGCCGGATGCGGCGGGACAGAACGATGACGCCGACGCCTTGCGGAAGATGAGGGGCCCATGCGCATCCCCGTACCACTGAATGCCCTGCGCGCTTTCGAAGCCGCCGCACGCCATCTGTCGATCAAGGACGCCGCCCTGGAACTGGCGGTCACGCCCTCGGCGGTCAGCCACCAGTTGCGCACGCTGGAAGACCTGCTGGGCGTCGAGTTGCTGCGCCGTGTCGGTGGCGCCGTGGAGCTGACCGACGCCGGCCGCCGCCTGGCCCCGACGCTGAATGCGGGCTTCTCCCACATCGCCGCCTCGGTTCAGACGCTGCGGGACGAACGGCTGGACGGCCCGCTGCGGCTGCACACGCTGCCGGCGATCGCCATCAACTGGCTGGCGCCGCGGCTGGCCGCCTATCCGTTCGGGACCGCCGAATCCGCGCTCGACATCACCACCGTCCAAGGCCATGCCGATCTCGCGGCGGGCACCGCCGACGTGGGCCTGTGGTTCGGCGAGCCGCCGTGGCCCGGGCTGGTTTCGGAGACGTTGTTTGCCGGCACCCTGGGTGTCTATGCCAGGGCCGGCTCGCTGGCCGCCACTCCCGAGGGACGATTGGCGCAACTGGCGCAGGCGCACCTGTTCGTTTCCCGCTATGGCCTGCACTGGGAGCAATGGCTGCAGACGCTGCCGGCCGGTCCGCAACACCCCGCCCTGATCACCCAGGTCGATTCCTGCGGCCTCGCGCTGCAGGCGGCCAGCGAAGGAACGGGGCTGTGTCTGGTGGTGGCGCAACTCGCCGAGCGCTCGGTGCGGGCAGGCTTGCTGGAACCCTTGTTCGACCATGAGGTCCCGGCCGGTGGGGATTTCCACCTCGTGTATCCACCCGCCCTGGGCGAGGACCGGCGCCTCGGCGCCTTGCGCACCTGGCTACGCGAACACTGCCCACCGGTGGATGACGCCGACGATCCGAAGGCTTTGACGACATGACACACATGAAAGCCGCACACCAGCGCGATCAGCACGCCCTGTCGGATGACGGTGTGACGCTTCGACGGCTCGTTGCCGAGGACGCCGTTGCGCTTGCCTCCCTGCTGGCCGCCTATGGCGACGAAATGCGCCACGGGCAAGGAGCCGGGGCGAATGCACTGGCCCGTGCTAATGCCTTGATCGCCGATCCGATCGCGGAAGTGCTGGGTGGCTTTCTCGGCGACGAACTCGTCGCCTTCGCGGTGTTCTTCGATCTGCCCGAGGCGATCTCCGGAGGGCGTTCGGGCCAGCTCGACGACCTGTACGTCCTGCCCGCCGCGCGTGGGAAACGACTCGCGCAGCGGCTCATCACGGCCATCGCCGATACCGGGCGATCACGCACCTGGATTCATCTGCGCTGGCTGGTCCCCAAGGACAACCCCGATGCCATCCGGGCCTACACGCGCTTCGCCGAGCCCGCCGGCTGGAAGAGCTACGTGCTTTGGCTGGCCGGTAACGAGCGGTGGTGAAGCCATGAACAACCTGCAGCAGGTCGATTGGTCGCGTCTTCCGCAGCCGGAGGACGATGGAGGGGCTCGCCACCTGAAGGGCATGCGCCTGCCCACGCTTGAACTGGCATCGACGGATGGCGGCGGTGTCGATACTTCACGCCTGCACGGACGCACGGTGCTGTATCTCTTCCCGATGACGGGCCGCCCGGATGCCGCACTGCCTCCAGGCTGGGACGAGATCCCAGGGGCACGGGGCTGCACCCCGCAATCCTGCGCCTTCAGGGATCATTTCGCCGAACTGAAGTCCTTGGGCGTCGCCCAGTTGTTCGGCGTGTCCACGCAGGACACCGCGTACCAATGCGAGGCGGTGGCGCGCCTGCACCTGCCTTTTCCCTTGCTGTCTGACCATCGCCTTTCATTTGCAACCGCGCTCGGTCTGCCGGTCTTCGAGGTGCAAGGCCTGGCACTGCTCAAGCGACTGACCCTGATTGCGCGCGATGGCGTGATCGAGCATGTGTTCTATCCGGTGTTCCCGCCTGACCGGAATGCCAACGATGTCGTCGAGTGGTTGAGGCAACAGCCAGCCACTTGACCTAGGCCAGTCAGCGACACGATCAGCGCTCATGGTCGTGCGAAGTTCCCGTCAGGTTCCGCTCACCCGCAGAAGGACCATTGCTCCAACCACACCCGCAGCAGCTCCATCGACAGCCAGGCGCGAAACACCAGCACACCCGCAGCCAGCAGCACAGCCAGCGGCGCCCAACGTTTCAACCATTCGCGGCCTTGCCTCATGAAGTCGCCAACCGTGGATCGGCGCGTACGATGGTTCTGTCGTCGATCGGCCAGTGCAGAACCGTCGCCAGCAGGCCCAGCGCAATCGCCAGCAGCCAGATGCTCAGGTACGACCCAGTGGCCTCGAACATGCGGCCACCAAGCCAGACACCGAAGAATGATCCCAACTGGTGGCCGAAGAAGACGAAACCAAACAATGTGGTGATGTAGCGCACGCCGAAGATCTGAGACACGAGGCCATTGGTCAGCGGAACCGTCCCGAGCCAGAGGAACCCCATCACTGCAGCGAACAGGTAAACGCCCCATGTGCTGAGCGGCAGCAGAACGAACAGGGCCATGGCCACCGTGCGCGCCAGGTAGAGGCCTGCAAGTAGGTACTTCCTGCGCAGCGTGCCACCCCAAAGCCCCAGCAAGTAGGTGCCGGCCACATTGGTAAGCGCAATGATCGCCAGCGCGGCGACGGCATCGGTGGCGGCCATGCCCCGGTCCAGCAGGTAGGCTGGGAGGTGCGTGGCGATGAAGGCGAGTTGGAAGCCACAGGCCAGGAAGCCCAGGTTCAGCAGCCAGAAGCCGCGGTGGCGGAAAGCTTCACCGATCGCCGCCTTCATCGACAGCTCCGTGCCGACCACCGCGTTCGAGATGCTTGCGTCGCGCATCGGGAAGGCCAGCGGAAGCAGCAACGCCATGACCACTGACAGAATCAGCAGCGCACCCGTCCAGGCCCAACCACCGATCAAGGCCTGCGCAACCGGGACCATGGCGAACTGCCCGAGGCCACCGATGGCACCGGCCAGCCCCAGTGCCCAACTGCGGCGCTCAGCCGGCACGAGGCGGCTGAGCGCGCCGTAGATCGCACCGAATGCCGTGCCCGACAGCGCGATGCCGACGCACACGCCAGCGCCCAGAACAAAGGCCACGTGGCTGTGCGCCTGAACCATGAAGAAAAGCCCCAGCGCATAGAACACGAGCCCGCCCGCGATGACCTTGGCCGAACCGTAGCGGTCGGCAATCATCCCGGTGAAGGGTTGAGCGAGACCCCAGGTCAGGTTCTGCACCGCCATCGCGAAGCCGAACATTTCGCGCGACCAACCGCGATCCATCGTCACCGGCAGCAGAAACAAGCCTTGCACGTGCCGCACACCGAGGGCCAAACCCATGATCAGTCCGCCGGCCAGGATCGGAATCCAGAGCGATCGGCGCTCGTTTGCCGATGCTGTCGAGGGGGCGAGGTTCGTGTTCATGTCGTGGCTCCCGCTGCTTGCGGATGCTCCGCAGGTCGATGCTTCAGTGCGCCGAGGAGGCGGGCCGGTGGCTCGCCGGTACGCAACCAGTCCAGCGCCAGGGGCCACAGCGCCTCGCGGAAGCGCTCGTGGAAGAAGGCGAAATGGCCGATTTCGGCCTGCTCGACGGCCGCGGGAGCCAAGCGCAGGTGATGACGCTCGCTGCCGGTGTAGTAATCCAGCAGGCGGTCCAGCGCCGGTACCGTGCCGAATGGATCGTCCTCGATGCCCAGCGCCAGGATCGGTGCGCGCACCTGGCCGAAGCGCCGTGCCAGCATTTCGGCTTCGGGCTCGCCTTCCAGTGTCTCCCGGCCTCGGCGCACCGTGCCCTCGAAGCGGGGACCCATGCGTGCCCAGTCCAGCGCCACGCCCTTGGGCGTGTCCTCCATCCATCCCAGGCGCTTGGCCGGCACGTAGCCAAGCACCCGCGCCAGCAGCGGCATGGCCACGTGCCAGCGCAGGAACATGGCGCGGCGCGCGGCGGGCGCATAGTCGCGCCAGTAGGCGTACTGCGCCCCCATGGTGAAGATGCGCCGCACGCGGTGTGCGGACGCGGCCAGCCCGATCACGAAGCCCCCGGCGGAGTGGCCGACCACGTCGATCGGCTGGCCGGGGAATCGCCAGGCGAGGTACTGCAGCACACCCTCGAAATCGTGCTGCCCCCAGTCGATCCAGTCGGCCTGCAGCCGACGCAGCCCACGGTGTCGCGATTCGCCGATGCCGCGGTAGTCGTAGGTCACCACGTCCCATCCGTGGCTGTGGAGCCAGTCGGCAAAGCGCGCGTAGTACCGGCAGCGCACCGAGGTGGCCGCGTTGATGACCGCGACCGGATGTGGGCGTCGTGGATCGCAGGGGCGGCGCCAGGCGAATCCACCCAGGGCATAGCCGTCGGCGGCGCGAATGTCGATGGGCTCAGCCATTCACAGCGAGACCCTGGACCAGCAGCACCACGGCCTGTGCGCCGGCCTTGCGATCCTGGGCAATGCGTTGGTACTCGTCCGATTCCGCCCAGTCATGGAAGGCGGCTTCGTCGGGAAAGGACATGAGCACGAGCTTCTGGTGCGGCCAGGTGCCTTCGATGGTGCGCGGCTGCTCGTCCGCGGCCAGCAGACGTCCCCGGTAGTGGCGAAACACCTCCATGAAGCGGGCCTGGTAGCGGTCGTAGGCGGTCCGGTCGTGGATGGTGAGTTGGGCGATGGCGAAAACGGTCATGACAAAGACTCCTCGTCGCGATGGCGATCCGGTTCGGCGGCCGAGGTCGATTCGACGCGGTCGCCTTGCGTGCTGGGGCTGGAGAACACCAGGAACTGCACGTCTTCGTCGCCACCATTGGCGGCGATGTGGCGAGTGCCGGCCGGGACATGCACGCCTTGACCGGCTTCCAGCAGCACGTCCTGGTCGGGCGTGCTCAGGCGCAGGTGACCACCGAGCACGTAGAAGAACTGGTGCGCCCTGGCGTGCCAGTGGGGTGCCTCGGCGCCGCCGGCGGGCATCCATTCCTGGCGCACCTGCATGTGTTGCAGTTCCAGCAGTCGCCAGCCCAGGCAGACCCCGCCCCAGTCATAGCGGTTGCCGTCGTCGGTCCGGACGGCGCGCAGCAGTGCCGTCATGGCGTTCCCTCCTCGGCAGAGACGCCGTGCAGGGCCTCGCCATGGACCTGCCGCCCGCTCTCGAAGCGCATGATCTCGCACATGTGCGTGCGCTTGCCGCCGGCCTGCGCCACGTAATGGACGACGACGGTCTGCGCCTCGACATCGCAGATGGCCGAGATGAGTTCGAACCGCAGGTCCGGCCTGTCGGCGAGCGCGGCCAGCCAGTAGCGGCGCAGCGCGTCCTTGCCCTGTACCCGCGTGCCACCGGTATAGGGCTGCGCCAGCGCGCTCACGAACAGTGCGTCGTCGGCATAGGCCGCCAGCACCGCCGACACGTCGCGCCGGTTCCAGTCGTCGATCCAGGCCAGCGCATGAGCCCGGAGTTGATCATGGGAGAGTGTCGTCATGGCATCAGATCCAGAAGAGAAGAACGGTCAGGGCGGCCAGGGTCGCCATCGCACGGTTGATCGCGCGAGCAACCGTGCGGTCGCGCAGCCAGGGCCGCAGGCCGGCGCCGAAGGCGGCCCAGACCAGCATGCAGGGCAGTCCGATGGCGGCGAACACCAGGCTGACCACCAGCAGGCGCAGCGCGTAGCCTTCGCCCGGCGGCAGGAAGGTGGACACCACCGTCACCGAGATCAGCCAGGCCTTCGGATTGACGAACTGAAAGGCCAGCGCCTGCATGAAGCCGATGGGCCGGCCGGCCTCGGTCTCCTCCAGCTCGGCAGCGCGCCACAGCCGCGCGGCCAGCCAGAGCAGGTAGAGGCTGCCCACGACCTTCAATGCGACCTGCAGGCGAGGTTCGAGGGCGAACACCGCACCGAGGCCGGCGCCGGTGATCCCAAGCTGCACCATCACGCCCGCGGGGATGCCCAGCAGGTGCGGCCAGGTTCGGCCCAGGCCGAAGAGCAGGCCCGAGGACATCAGCATCACGTTGTTGGGACCGGGCGTGATCGACATGACGAAGGCGTAGACGATCAGCGCCACGAAGGCGGTGTGTTCCATGGGAATTCGCTGGGACGGGGAGTACCGGGGCGTTGAGGGAAAGACGAGGCCCGTCCGCAAATCGATTCTGGGCCGGGCATGGCGCCGACTCCAGCGAGTTTTTTTCAGCCAGCGTTGAGATTTCTGTGGGCGCCCGACACCACCTACGGACTGCCCACCCTTTCCACGACCAGGATGCGTGCCTCGCCACGAGGAACCGCGAGGTGCTCGCATCCCGCTTCCGCGAAGAAGACATCGCCGACGCCCAGCTCGATCACCTGCTCCCGCCCATCGACTCGATGGTGCATGTCCACCGTGCCGTCCAAGACCACGAAGACCTCCTCGCCGTCGTTGATGTGCCAGCGATCGGCTTGGTCGGTCCAGTGAAACTTCACGGACAAGCCGGGCAGTTCGGCAATGGGGACAGCCCCCCAGGGCCTGTTGGTGGTGACCTCCCGGCCACGGACGACCTTCATGGAATCGCCTCCGTTGTCGATGTGTTGGCCGGCATTCTTCAAAGGCGTCGGCGACTGCTCCAGCGAGAAATTTTCAGTCCCACCTGAGATATTCGCGTTTGGACGCAAGCGTCATCGCGCAGCAGACTTCGCAGGTACTGCCCGGCGCTGCCGAATCGATGACGGCCCGGCACTTCGGGCGGTTCCTCGCAGGAGAACCCATGTCTTCCGATTTCATTCGATGCGCGTCGCACCCAGACGGCTATGCCGAGTTGGTCATCGACCGGCCGGCAGCCCGCAACGCCCTGTGCCGCTCACTGACCGATGCGATGGCCGCGCACCTCGACAGGCTGGCGGCCGACGCCGCCGTGCGGGTGGTCCTGCTGCGCGCCGAAGGCGAACACTTCGCGGCCGGTGCCGATCTCAAGGAAATGCTCGGCATCAGCGCGGAGCAGGCGCGCGCCACCGACTTCGCCGGTTGCTGCGCGCCGCTGGGCACGTTCCCCAAGCCCGTGGTGGCGCTGGTGCAGGGCTTCGCGCTCGGCGGCGGCTGCGAGCTGGTCGAGATGTGCGACATCGTGCTGGCGGCCGAGAACGCCATGTTCGGCCACCCGGAGGTTCGCGTCGGCACCATGCCCGGCGCGGGCGGCACCCAGCGCCTGCCGCGCCTGCTCGGCATGGCCAAGGCGCTGGACCTGCTGCTGACCGGGCGCCGCATGGACGCCCGCGAGGCCGAACGCAGCGGGCTGGTCTCGCGCGTCGTGCCCGCCGACCACCTGCTCGAAGAGGGCCGCCGGCTCGCCGCCGACATGGCATCGCTGTCGGGCGAGGTGCTGGTCCTGATCAAGCAGGCCGCGCGCGCCAGCGCCAGCCTGCCCATGGACGAAGGACTGCGCCGCGAGCGGGCCGCCTTCCACCGCACCCTTTCGCTGCCCGACCGCGAGGAAGGCATGCGGGCATTCCTGGAGAAGCGGCCGCCTCGCTTCAACCCCCATTCCTGACACCGGAGCCTTGCCATGCCACTGTCCGATTTCAAGACACCGAGGGATCGACGCTACTTCGAGGACTACGAAAAGGGCCGATCGTTCGAGTACGGCCCCATCGGGGTCGAAGAGCCGGAAGTCATCGCGTTCGCGCGGCAATTCGATCCCCAGGCCATGCACATCGATCCCGAGGCGGCGGCCCGCGGGCCGTTCCACGGCCTGATCGCCAGTGGCTGGCACACCATCGGCCTGATGATGCGGCTGTTCGTCGACCACTACCTGACGTCGGTGGCAAGCCTGGCCTCGCCGGGCGTCGATGAAGTCCGCTGGTTCAAGCCGGTGCGCCCGGGCGACCAGTTGCACCTGCGGCTGACCATCGCCGACGCGGCGCCATCGCGCTCCAAGCCCGACCGCGGCATGGTGCATACCGTGGCCGAGGGGATCAACCAGCAGGGCGAGGTCGTCGCGAGCTTCAAGGCCATGAACCTCATCGGCCGCCGCCACCCTGAGGCGACCCCACAGCGAGAAGGAACGTCCGCACCATGACCCAAGCCGCCCCCTCCTTGCCGCTCGATCCCCAGGTCGAGCGAATCGTCCGCGACAGCTTCGCCCGCCAGGGCCTGATGCACCACCTCGGCGCCGAACTGCACGAGGTTGCGCGCGGGCGGGTCAGCATCCGGTTGCCGTTCCGCGAAACCCTCACCCAGCAGCATGGCTACTTCCATGCCGGCGGCACCAGCGCCATCGCCGACTCGGCCGGCGGCTACGCGGGCTTCACGCTGTTTCCCCCAGACAGCTCCGTGCTGACCGTCGAGTTCAAGATCAACCTGCTCGCCCCCGCGCAGGGCGACTACCTCGAAGCGGTCGGCACGGTGGTGCGCTCCGGACGCACCCTGACCATCTGCCAGCTCGAAGTCTTCGGCGTCACCGAACAGGGGCGCGCCCAGGTGGCGCTCGGCCAGCAGACCCTGATCTGCCTGCAGGGCAAGCAGGATCGATGACGTTTCCGGTGTCCGCGCAAGGATGCGCTCGGCGGCCAGTTCCGCCATTCATGAAGGAGAACCCATGACCCCAACCTCGACCCAAACCCTCGGGACCCTCGACACAACCCGCTGGCTGCGTGGACAGTCCAAAGCGACCAAGGTGCTGGCGGTGCTGTTCGGCACCCTCGTGCTCACCGCGTCGTCCTATGTCAGCGTGCCCATGGTGCCGGTGCCGATGACCATGCAGACGCTGGCCGTCACGCTGGTCGGCGCACTGTACGGCTGGCGCCTGGGTGGCCTGACGATCCTCGTCTGGCTGGCCCAGGGCGCGCTCGGCTTGCCGGTGTTCGCCGGCGGCACGGGAGGCCTGGCGCGCTTCCTGGGACCGACGGGCGGCTACCTGCTGGCCTTTCCCGTGGCCGGCGCGCTGACCGGCTGGCTGGTCGAACGCGGCTGGCATGGCGGGCGCGTCGTGTTGGCCTTCGCGGCGATGCTGATCGGCAACGCCCTGTGCCTGCTGCTCGGCGGCGCCTGGCTGGCCGCGATGGTCGGCGTGCAGAAAGCCATCGCCGTGGGCGTGGCCCCCTTCGTCCTCGGTGGCGTGCTCAAGTCGGTACTTGGTGCAGCGCTGCTCAAGGCCATCGACAGCGGTACCCGCAAGGCGGCGCACCGATGACGCGCGTTCCGGGCCGGCCCGGTACATCACGATGAACGCCCTCGATGCGGAGCAGGCGCGGCGCTTTGCGCTGGCGTGGCTGCCCGCCTGGACCGGCAACGATCCCCAGCGGCTGGCTTCCTTCTATTCGGAGGATGCCTTCTATCTCGACCCTGCCGTACCCCAAGGGCTGCGGGGAAAGCCCGCGTTGCTGGGCTATTTCGAGCGCCTGTTGGCGCGCAATCCGGCGTGGGTGTGGACGCAGGTCGAGGGCATCCCCATGCAGGATGGCTTTCTCAACAAATGGCGCGCGGACATCCCGGTTGGCGGCGAGGTGTTGACCGTGGTCGGCGTATGCCTGGTGCAACTGGACCACGCGGGCAAGATTCGCCGCAACGAGGTGTATTTCGACCGCAGCGACTGGATGACCAGGATGGGAGCGGCATCGAAGCGGGATCGGGGCGGAGGGCCATGAGCGAACAGCGGGCAGGAAGCGGTTGGTGGACAAGGATCTACGTCTTCGTGGTGGAGCCGGTGCTCTTGGTGTCGGGCCTGATGCTGGTGCTTGCGTTGCTGTCGTCCCTGCGCGCGGAGCCTGGCCCCGCCAGACTGGCTGCCACGGTCCTCCTCGTCACCTTCGTCATGGGACTCATGGTCCTGGCCCGACAATATGGACGCCGCCTGCGCTGGCGACGCAGGCACATGCCCTTGCCTCGCTTCCCGGCGACGCTGCGCATTCCCATCGCGCGCGCCGCGTGGTGGGAAGTGCTGGTCATGGGCATGGGGATCGTGTTCCCTCTGCTGGTCGTCGTGCTGCCGCCCCTCGTCAGGGACATCCACGAGACGGACCCTGTCGTGCTCGCCCTTGCGCTGGGCGGCGTCATCCTGGCCGTGGCGCTCACACGGGCGATCGTGCGAACACTCGTGCGGCGGTTGCGTCGCCTCGATCCACCCGCCGACCTCGTGGCCGATGCCCTCGGCCTCACGCGCGAAGGCCCCCAGCAGGTCTTCGTTCCCTGGCAGGCGATACGGGCCATCGAACATGCGAAGTTACGAATCTGGAACTCGCACCTGCACCTACTGGCGCTGAAAGTCGATGATCCGCATCGATATGGCCTGGACACCAGTCGCTTCCAAAGGCTGATGCTCAGGGGCACCACCGACGAACGCGGCATGAACGTCGGGCTCATCAACCTGAGCGGCTACATGCCTTCGCCATCGGACAGCGTGCGCGCCCTCCGCGACTACTGGGCCTCGGCGAGGCCATGACGGCGACCACGCACCGCCGTGCCGGAGGCGTCGGCGGCCCCCACTGAACGAGCGTCCGGCCTGTCCGGCGATGCAACCAGATCGAGCGCCGACAGCAGCGCATCGCCCTCGACCGGGCCGTGCAGCAGCAGCGTTTTCCCGGTCAGGCCGTCGTCAAGCCGCACGGTGGGCGTGGCGTTGATGCCGCTGCGCAGGGCCTCTTCGGCCTGCGCGCGAACGATGGCCGCGGGGCGGTCGCTGTCCAGGCAGGTCCGCATGGCGGTCGTCAGGCCTGGCCAGGCCTGATCGGTCGGCAGCCCCTGGCCATCGCCGCGGGTGTTTTGGTAGAGCCAGGCGATGGCACCGAAGAAGGCCTCGTGGCCTTGCGCTTCGCCTGCGCACTCGGCCACGCGGGCCAGCCGGCTTGCCTCGGGATCGTGCATCGCCAGCGGCAGGTGATGCCACCGCAGGCTGGCCTCTGGATGGGCATCGATCCAGGCCACCAAGGTCGGGTAGTAGGCCTTGCAGAACGGACATTCCAGGTCGGCGTACAGCGTCAGCGTGAAGCGCGCATCGGCAGGGCCGTGGCGCCAGGGTGGGCCGGCCGGATGCGCCTGCGCGACCTCGGGCTCCGTGCGCGGTGTAGGTGCACCGGGCGTGCGGTACAAGGGCCAGCCCAGCAGGCCGGCTACAAGGATGCCGGCGACCACCCAGGGCAGCCGTGGCAGGCGCCCGGCGCGCTTGCGAATGGCCTGGGACCGGCTCGGCAAGGTGGTTCGCTTCGAGGACATGACGCGCTCCGGTCATTTCGGCAGGGACAGCGGCGGCGATGCGATGCCACGCGCCTGGTCGATCTTTTCGGCCACCTTGAAGGCGGCGTCCAGTTCGCCGATGCCGTACTGGCGCATGAGTTGGTAGCGCTCGGCCTTCTCTTCCGGTTCGGTCTGCGCAAGGGCGAGATAGAGACTGGGCGGCACGGCGCGGAACAGCACTTCCATCGACTTGGACAGGATGACGCCCTCGCTGAACTTGCCCGCCTCCTTGCGCGCGGACAGCATCAGCGCCTTCTGCGCGGGCGACAGTTCGCGGAACCGGGCGATCTTCTCCACCTCGTCGGGCGGCATCGACAGGCAGATCCACCACTCGATCATGTTGAGCATGGACTCGGCGGCCTTGGGCAGGTCGTCGATGTTCTGCGTCGCCAGCCAGTACCACGCACCGAGCTTGCGCCACATCTTGGTGATCTTGACCACGTAGGGCGCGAGCAGCGGGTTCCTGGTGATGATGTGGCCCTCGTCGGTGACGTTGATGATCGGCCGGCCCAGGAACTGGTCGCGCTCGGCGATGTTGTTCACCGTGTTGATCAGCGAGATGTAGGCGATGGAGAGCTGCGCGTTGTAGCCCTCGCGCGCGAAGGTGGCCAGATCCACGATGGTGATGTCCGCTTCGGGCCAGGGCGTGCCCGGACGGTCGAACATCTCGCCGTCCGCGCCCTGGCAGAGCATGTCCATCGCATCGGCCATCTCCAGCAGCCGCGCGCGTCGGGCATCCGGCAGGTTGGCGTCGCGGGCGCGTTCGCGCAGCGCGTCGCGCACGTCGCGGGTGAGCACCGTGCGCGCCTGTGCCACGCAGCGCTGGGCGGCGTCCAGGATGCACTGGCGAATCAGGCTGCGGTCGGCGCGCGTCATGCGCGCTTCCTCCTTGTCCTCGCCGCCGGTGATCATCAGCCGGGCGGTGATTTCGAGTTCGCCCAGCACATCGCGCTGGTCATCCCCGTCGTCGGCTGGATGGGTGTCGCCGTCCTCGTCCAGGGCGTCGGCATCCAGCGTCTGCACCTGGCCCGGTGTATCGACCAGACGCCAGGCATCGGCGAATGGCGCCAGGCTGACGCCCGCGCCGGGCGCCAGCTTCACGCGATGCACGCTCAGGCCCAGCCGAGCGGCGAAGTCACCGAACAGGCCAAAGCTGTTGCCGGCCTCGACGATGAACAACCTGGGGCGGTAGATGGCCGTGACCTGGTTGAGGATGTTGTTCAGCGTGGCGCTCTTGCCGGAGCCGGTCGGGCCGAACAGGAACAGGTGGGCGTTCATCTGCCGGTCGAGCCGGTTCAGTGGATCGAAGGTGATCGTGCCGCCGCCCCGGTTGAAGAAGGTGATGCCCGGATGGCCAGTGCCCTGGCTGCGCCCCCACACCGGCGCCAGATTGGCCGCGTGCTGCGCGAACATCAGTTGCGTGTACCACTGCCGCTTGTCCGCCGCCGGGTCGAACAGGCAGGGCAGCCAGCGCAGGTAGGTGTTGAGCGGCGCCACCTCGTCCTCTTCGCGCACCGGCTGCAGGCCCGCATTGAGCATGACATTGACCAGTTGCAGGCCGCGAGCGTCGAGCTGCGCCATGTCGCGGCCGCGCAGGTAGAACGCCAGCGTGCCCCGGTACAGCTTGTGCGCGCTGCCGATGAGGCCGCGGGCCTGCTGCACGTCCTGGCGCGCCTGCTCGCTGGCGAGCGTCTCGCCGACCGCCTTGCGGGCCAGGTGGTTGAGGTGCGCCTCCAACACGTCCTGCGGCGTGGCGACCAGGGTCAGGCACATCACCGTGTCCTCGGGCATCTGGTCGAACAGCGCGTTCATCGCATCACCGCCCTTGCGCGTCTCGCCGGTCACGTGTCCGGTCGCGGGGGGCGAGCGCAGGCGGTCCATGACGATGACCCGGTGCGGCATGCCGTCGAAGAACCACAGGCCGCGGGCGACATCCGAGCGCGGCTGACCGAAGAACAGGCGTTGTGCGAAGTCGCCGCTGGCCAGTTCGATCTCACCTTCTTCCCGTTCCTCCGGGTAGCGGGCGAGCGCGTAGAAGCGTTCCCGGTCTTCGGCCGTGCTGCCCAGCGCGCCGGGATTCGGGTTGAACCAGCGCAGCAGCCAGTCGTGAATGTCCGCCGCGCCAAGGCGCCGGGCCTTTACGCCGGCATTCGCCAGGCCGCCGACCAGGCGGTCGCAAATCGTCGCCAGCGCCTGCTCGGGCGATTGCCCCCGCCGGGCCGATGCGGCGTCCGGGGTGCGCCGATAGACCACCATGCGCACGCGCCGGGTCTGGCCGCGCCATGGCAGGCGTGTGACCGTGGTGTCCTCGAACAGGCCACCCGGCTTGGCGATCGCGCGCAGGTGGTGACCGAAGAAGCGCAGGTAGAACTCGCTGAACGCGCTGCCCTGCGCGCGTGGATGCAGGTACGCCCCCAGCGTGCGCAGGTAGTGGTCCCAATCGGCTTCGTCCTGCGCGTAGAGCTGCACCACCCACGGGTTCTCGTCCAGTTCGTCGAAGGAGTCCTGCAGCGCATTCTCCAGGGCATCGCGGGCCTGCCACAGCCAGGCGGTCTCGCGCCCTTCGGTACCAATCGACTGCAACTCGAAGAACGCCGCCACCGATTGGCCATCTTCGAGCAGCATGCTCTTCGTGGCCGGCAGGTACTCGACCCAGGGCAGCAGGTCGGCGAAGGACGGCGCCACGTCATAGAGCGCCGCATGGTCGGCCTGTGTCGCGGGCCGCCGATGATCCGATCCCAGGGCGGCGCCAGGTGCCTCGATGCCGTGCGCGGCAAGGCGGGCGACATGCCGCGTCCAGGCGTCCGGCTCGGTGTCGGCCTGGACTGGCCTGGGGGCCGGACGATGCGGCCACGGCAGTCGCCAGCCCATCAGTAGTCCTCCAGCCGCTCGCCCGGCATCGCGTACTGCACGCGCTGGTAGAGCGGGAAGACGGTGCTGTAGCCAGGCACCGGTACCGAGTCGGTGCCGGCCAGGTGCGGAAAGACGTACATCACCAGATCGGGGTTTGGCAGTCGATGGAACTGTCGCTGGATCTCGTTCGCTGCCGTGCGGGTATAGGCCTCGTTCCGGGCGGGCGCCGCGAGGGTGTCAGCGTCGATCAGCGGACGGCGCAGGTCCTGGCGTGCGTCGAGCAGCAGGCGGCCCGCCTGGCCCCCGTTGTAGCCGCCAGTCTCGTGCTGCCAGACGTCCAGCATGGTGTGCTCGCCCCGGGGCAGCAGCTTTTCCGAACTGGTGGCACAACCCGCGAGAACGGCGGCGGCGAGCAGGACAAGGGGGCGGTCAATCCAGGTCCGACGCATGTGCTTCTCCCATGAGGTGATTCACCCGGCGCCCCTTGGCGTCGTGGTCGATGGCGATCGGCTGCTCCAGGTGCACGGCCACCCTGGCGCCGGGCTGCACGTAGACCGCGGCGAAGGCCTGGCCGTAGAGCTTGTTGACCCAGTCGGCCATGTCGCGCACGCCACCGGCCAGGATGCGACCCATGGCCTCGTTGCCCGAAATGCCGACCGTGCCCAGCGAACCGTTGTTGTTGGCGACCACGGCCACGCTGCCGTTGTCGGACTTGATGAGCGAGGCGGCGCCTGCGCCGGCCGCGGTGATCAACGCCTGCGATCCCAGGTACTGCTGGGCATTGCTGCGCCGCTCGCCCGAGACGCACGGGATGCCGTAGGGATCGCTGATCCAGCCCAGGCCATCCAGCAGGCTGGTGCTGTTCTGGCTTCGACTGCGCTTGCCGTCGTCCTCCGGCACAGTGCGGATGGTGCCGTCGCTGAACACGAAGGTGATGGAGCGGACCTGCCCACGCACGCACGAGAGCGTCCAGTCGCCCGAGGCCGTGCCGCTGACCACCGCACCGGCCACGTCGGGGATCTCGATGCCGTTGGCCGCCAGGTTGTCGGCCCCGATCAGCACCTTGAAGGGAAACGGGTCGTTGACTGTGCCGTCGATGGGAATGCGCCCGATCAGCGCCGTCATGGCGACCGAGCCCATCAGCGTGGCATTGGTGGGCACCGTATAGACCGCCTGGGTGGTGCCGCCATCGGCCTGCGCCGTCCTGTCGCCGACGGCTTCCGCCGCGGCCGTCAGCTCCGGCGAGGCCGGGCCGAAGCTGGAGGGAAAGGCGGGCAAGCGCAGGCTGCTCGAACCGCCCTTCGGGTCGGGCCGGACGTCATCCGGCTCGATCCAGCGCATGCCGCCATCCTTGAGCGGCCCGCCGTCATGCCCATCCAGTCCAAGGCCGACCGGCAGGTCGGCGGCATCGCCCTTGCCGGACAGTCCGTCCAGGCGGCGCTGCAATTCCTGCATCAGCCCTTGCGTCTGCTGCCGGTCGTTGGCGGCCTGGGTTCGCTCCTGTTCCAGGCGGCGGCGTTCGCTGTCGAGGGCGTTCTGGATGCGCTGGTCGATCGCACCCTCGCGGGTACGCAGGCGCTCGTTCTCGGCCTTGTGCTGGCGGTTGTCGCTCAGCGCGGTCTGCAGCTCGGTGCGGAGCTGCTTGACCTGCGCGACCAGGGTGGCGACGGTATCGCGCGGGGTGTCGCCCGCGATGCCGAGCGCCTTCATCTCCTCGGGAGTGAGCTGTCCCGGGACATCCGGCTTGCCCGGTGCGGCGTCGCCGCCCGAGAACAACCTGGCACCGACGAACACCAGCAACAATGCCATTGGAATCAGCAGCCACTTCAACAGGGGATTACTCCTCATCGGACGTCCTCCCCGCAGCGGCGCCCGGCGGCAGGTTCGTGCCGGCATCGATGGGGCTGAGCGCCGGCATAAGCGACTCGGCCAGGCCACGGCCGCGCGTGACCAGATAGACCACCGTGGTGTCGGTCGAAGCGCCCGCCGGCCCCAGGTCGGGATGCTGGAAGGTCGCGGCCACGAAGTCGCCTTGCAGCGCCCTTGGATCGAGATCGATACGGTGAGGCGAGGTGTTGGTCAGGCGCACGGCGGTGACCCATTGGTCTTCTAGTCGCCAGGCCGCCAGCGCCCGCGCCTTGAGCGGCAGCGTTGGCAGCAGTGTGTCCAGCGCGAGCGGGCGCCGCAGCGGCACGCGCCCGATGCCGGTCACGGGCTCGACGGTGCGCAGCGGTGCGTAGAGGTTCTGCGCCGCGTAGCGCGTCAGGACAACGGTTATCGGCGTTTGCCGACGCCTCGCGGGTTGCGCTGCTTGGGTTGGACTGGCGGCAGTGTCACCGTTGGCCTCCGCGGCGGCGTCCTGCAGGACGATGCGTACAGGCTCCAGCGGCTGCTCGCCTTCCCGGGCGTCCGTGGCTGCGATGTCGACCAGCACGATGGCGCCGGATTCCACGTCCTGCAGTTGCAGCCGCGTCGGCGCGATGGCCTCGCTGGCGCGCAGGTAGATGGCGCCGCCCGCGCTCTGCACGCGCAGCCGCTCGCCCAGGCTCGGGGGCAGGCCGACACGCACGTTGCGGTCGATGAAGACCACGCGCTCCTGGCCGACGACCAGCGGGACGGCCAGCGGCAGCCGCTGCCAGCGCAGGATCTCGATGGCATGGCTGTCCGGCACCAGGCCGAAGCCAACGGCCAGGCTCGCCACGATGGTGAAGACGTGGTGTTTCATGGGTTGCCTCCCTGCGAAAGGCCGCCGTCGGGCGTGCCGGACGGAGGCACTGCCGGCGACGGTGCCTCGATGCGCTGCGGCGCGCCGTCATAGCAGTCCAGCGCAAGGCCGAAGGGGTTGTGCTGGGGGTCGACGTCCAGCCGCACCACTTTCAGCGGATAGCGCACCAGGGCCCGCTTGACCTGCTCGGCGCCGTAGTACTCGTCCGCGCTGACATCGAGCGTGACGATCCAGTCGCGGCTGGAAACCGTCTTTACCCGCATCGTGGGGTTGTCGCCAAAGCCGCGCCCCGGAATCTCGTAGATGCCGCGCACCCGCTGGCGCAGTTCGCCGCTGCTGCGCCGGTGCTCGTAGTCCTGGCGCAGGAAGGCCTGGCAGGCCGGTGTGAAATAGGCCGACAGCGCGTGGAGGTTGCGCGGGTAGTCCTGTTCGCCATCCGTCGGCCAGCGCTGGACCTGCTGCCAGACGTAGAAGGCGAAGGCATAGACACTCTCGGGCGGCACGTCCCACCATGCGCGGGTGCTGCCCGAGCGCAGATCGGGGGGCACGTGGATCGTCAGTTGCCTCGGCGCACTCCACCAGCCGAAACCGAGCAGCAGCGCCACCACGAACAACGCGCCAGCGCCCAGGCGCAGCGTGCGCACATGGGCCTGCAAGTGATGGACTTCGTTCCTGAAACGGCTCATGAGGCGGCTGCTCCGCGTGAGCACCGGGTAGTCCAGTACCCCGAACGCGTGATGAGACGGTGCCCACCGAGCCAGGGCGCTGCCAGCGGATGGCGCAGCGCCAGGCGCCACTGCAGTTGCCGGTACAGCCAGGTATCCGGGCGGCCGCGCTTCTGCCGGCGCAGGAAGCCGCCACCACCGAACACGCCAGCCGCCACGCCGGCCACGATCAAGGTCGGCACCATGGCGACGCTGTGCGTGGCCCAGGCCAGCGGCACGCCGGCGATGAACCCCACCACTGCGGACAGGCCGGCGCAGATCCAGAGTTCGTCGGCGGTCAGGCCCCTCACCACCACGGGCTGGCGGTTCAGCCTGTGCGGCAGGAAGGTGACCAGCCCGTCACACGCGATATCGTTCAAGGCAGCCATCGCCGATCAGAGCACGCCAGTGGCCTTGGTCAGCAGCCAGATGCCGACCACCAGCAGGATCGCACCCACGGCCACGGTGAGGCCGAACTGACCCCAGGTGGCGCGGCCGGTATGGATTTCCGAGTAGCGTGTATAGGCGTGGTAGCACACGCCGACGAACATCGAGGCGACCACCAGCAGCGCAACCAGCAGCACGATGTCGTAGCCGTAGTTCTGCAACGTCTGCATGATGCCGCTGCCCTGGCCGCGCGACGGGTCCTCGATAGTTGGCAGGCCCTGCGCCCGGGCCGCCAACGGCAGGCCCAGCAACATCAGTGGCGCGAGGATGGTGGTGGTAACGCGATGGGGAATTGGATGGGTCTTCATGGCGGTCAGGCCTTTCGTGGTGGTCAGGACAAGAGGAAATAGGTCAGCACCAGGTACATCGCGACGAAGCGCACGACGACACCCAGGAACTGGCGCTGGGACAGGCGCTGCTCGGCCCAGCCGGTGTAGGCGGTACGCATGGCCCACACGCCCCACAGGAGCAGGACGGCGAACACCAGGCCGAGCACCACCGTGGCCACGGCGGCGGGGGCAAAGCCGCCGTTGGCCTGGAAGGCGCTGACCTGGGCGGCGTTCATCGGGGTGCCTCCTCGTCGGAGGGCGGGCTGGACTGGCGGTAGTCACCGGACAGCTCGACCGGATCACGCGGCTGGGCACGCGGCGGCGTCAGGTAGTCCTGAATGCCCGTCCGAACGCGCTGGAGGTCCTCGCGCAGGCGGGCATGGTCGAAGTGGTAGCGGGCGCGCTGCTGCGGAGCGGTATGGGCGACGTGCTCGGCCTGGCGGTCAATCAGGTCGAGCTGGCGCGCAATTGCGGCGAGTAGCTCACGCTCCGGGGTGTCGTCGGCACTGGCGGGTTGCGGGGCCGAAAGCGACACGGCCAGCAGCATGGCCAGCCGAGGCCATGCGGATACGTGGCGGTTGCTCGGTCCCATCGTGCCATTCCTTCCTGCTAAGGCAATGGCGTGATGGTGTGGAAGAACGGGTGTCCATGCTGCAAAGAATCAGAATCAGGGCCGTACCGGATTCCCGGTCTCACCCCATATGTCAGCCCCTAATCTTCTCGTCATGACTGGCAGCGTCCACATGCTGCACCCAGGTGAGAGATGATGCCGTCAAATCCGATGAAATCTGCTCAAACCAGGTTAAATTTGGCCAATTCGGCTTTCCCAGTGGGCTGATTGATGTAATATCTCAATCTTGCCCGTACTCCGCCCCACTCTGTGATGGAAGCTCATGTCATGTCGGATCGCTGGTTGTCGGTCGAGCAGATCGCAGAGTATCTCGGCGTCAGTAAGGACACCGTCTACGCATGGATCGGCAAGCGGAACATGCCGGCTCACCGTATCGGCCGGCTGTGGAAATTCAAGACCGAAGAAGTGGATGAATGGGTCCGTTCTGGAGGGGCTGCGGATGCCGAGAGTAAGGGCAAGGGATGAGGTACTGGTTTGCCATAGGTTTCGCCTACTTCGTTCAAGTATCGAAGTGGAAGCAGGAGATGTGATGTGACAACGATTTCTTGCGTGGATTTGTTCTGCGGCGCGGGTGGGCTGACGCACGGTTTCGTCTTGGAGGGGCTGCCCGTGGTCGCCGGTATCGACCTGGACCCGGCCTGCCGCTTTCCGTATGAAGCCAATAACCATGCGCGATTCGTCGAACGCGACATCAGCAAGGTCACCGTGCCCGAACTGAAAACTCTGTTCGGTGACGCCGACCTGACGATTCTCGCGGGCTGTGCCCCGTGCCAACCCTTCTCGACATACGCGCAGCGGTACGAGCTGGACGGGAAGGATGGCAAGTGGGGCCTGCTGTATGAGTTCGCGCGTCTCGCCAAAGGTGCCAAGCCCGATGTCATCACGATGGAGAACGTGCCCACGGTCGCAAAGCACGAGGTGTTTCATGACTTCGTTGATACGCTGGAACGGCTCGGCTACAGCGTCTGGTTCGATGTCGTCGACAGCTCTCGCTATGGCGTGCCACAGATGCGGCGGCGCATGGTGCTACTGGCGTCGAGGCATGGCGACATCAAGATGATCGAGCCGACCCACGAGAAACCGAAGACTGTTCGTCAAGCCATAGGCCGCTTGCGCCCATTGAGTGCTGGCGAGGCGGCTCCGCGAGACAAATTGCACGTCACCTCGACGCTATCCGAAAAGAATCTCAAGCGGATCAAGGCCTCCAAACCAGGCGGTACCTGGCGTGACTGGCCGGAGGATCTCGTCGCCGACTGTCACCGTGCAGAGAGCGGACGTACCTATCCGGGCGTCTACGGCCGCATGGAGTGGGACAAGCCTGCGCCCACCATGACCACGCAGTGCTACGGCTTCGGCAACGGCCGTTTCGGACACCCGGAGCAGGATCGAGCCATCTCTTTGAGAGAGGCCGCGATTCTCCAGAGTTTCCCGCGTGATTACGCCTTCGTGCCGGATGACGGTGAAGTGAGTTTCAAGGTTCTCGGCCGGCTCATCGGCAACGCAGTTCCCGTCGATCTCGGTCGTGCCATCGCGCGCAGTATCAACACCCATCTCGCGTCCGTCGCGAACCGATGACGAACTGACGAGGGCCTCCCGATGTCGCGCGTTCCGCCCTCGTCCCCCGAGACCAGTCGCCGCATGGCAAAGGTTCGGCAGAAGGGAACCGGCGCCGAGATCGCACTGCGACGAGAGCTTTACCGAAGAGGTCTGCGTTACCGGATCGACTACGAGGTCATGAAGAAACCCCGCCGCGTGGCGGACGTGGCATTTCCGGGGTTGAGGATCGCCATCTTCGTCGATGGGTGCTTCTGGCACGGTTGCCCCGAGCATGCCACCTGGCCGAAGCAGAACGCCGAGTTCTGGCGGCAGAAGATCGAGGCGAATCGCCACAGAGACACCGACACGAGTTCGAGGCTACTTGATGCCGGTTGGGCGGTGCTGCGATTCTGGGAGCACGAGTCTCCGATACGAGCTGCAGAGACCGTCGCACAGACGGTCGCCATGGCGAAAGCGAAGCGCTGCACATCGCCTGTCGTAAACGAGAAGAACTGAACAGGAAGATGGCAGACCGCATGGAAACCTCGAACGATCAGAAGCACCAGTCCTACCGCGCCCGCCCGGAACCCGGCCAATTGGTCGAGGTTCGCCGACGCCAGTGGGTTGTGGCGGATGTCGCCTCTTCGAAATTGGAATCGGCTTCGGCGTTGCAGAACTGCGTGACGCTTTCATCCATTGATGAGGATGGGCTCGATGATGAATTGGAGGTCATCTGGGAGATCGAGCCCGGCGCACAGGTCATTGAGCGTGCAGGCCTGCCATCCATCACGGGGCAGGACGACTCGGACACGCTCGAAGCTTTCCTCGATGCTGTTCGTTGGGGTGCTGCCACCAATGCCGACAGGGGGTTCCTGCAAGCGCCGTTCCGTAGCGGCGTCAGCATTGAGGACTTTCAGCTCGACCCTCTGGTGCGTGCCATCGACATGGCCCGTGTCAACCTGCTCATCGCCGACGATGTCGGTCTGGGCAAGACCATCGAGGCCGGGCTGGTCATCCAGGAGATGTTGCTCCGGCACCGTGCCCGTACCGTCCTGATCATCTGTCCTGCATCCCTGCAGGAGAAGTGGCGCGTCGAGATGCTGGAGAAGTTCGGCCTCGACTTCCGCATCGTCGACACCACCTACATCAAGCAGTTGCGGCGCGAACGCGGCATCCACGCCAACCCGTGGACATCTCATCCGCGCCTGATCGCCTCAATGGACTGGGTCAAGAGTGGCGAGGGTTTGCGAGCCATGCGCGACGTGCTCCCGCCACACGCAGGTCATCCGCGAAAGTTCGATCTTCTAGTCGTCGACGAAGCACACAACATCGCCCCCGCTGCCGGTGTGCATTACGCGCTGGAGAGTCAGCGGACCCGCTTCATCCGTGCGATCAGCCCGCACTTCCAGCATCGCCTGTTCCTGACCGCAACGCCGCACAACGGCTACACCGAGTCGTTCACCTCGCTGCTGGAATTGCTCGACGACCAGCGTTTCGCCCGCAACATTCTCCCCGACGAGAGGCAGCTGAGCCAGGTGATGATCCGCCGCCTGAAGAGCGATCTGGTCGATGCCGATGGCAAACCGCTGTATGCCCAGCGCAAGCTGCAGGCCCTGGCGGTCCCTTACACGGCCGAGGAACGGGATATCCACCAGAAGCTGAACGATTACTGCGCCAGTCGAGAGAAGGACGCTGAGAAAACCGGAAGCACGTTCGGCACCTCGTTCGTCAACCAGCTGCTCAAGAAGCGTCTGTTCTCATCGCCCGCCGCATTCGCATCCACGCTCGAGAAGCACATCGCCTCGCTGTCGAATAGCGCCAAGTCAAAAACACATGACGCCATGGCCGAGCGCATCCTGCGCAAAGCCATCCTCAAAGTGGATGAGGATTACGCCGATGACCAGCAAGTCGAGAACGCCCAGTCGGAGGCCGTCGAGGAGGCATCGCGCCGATCCCAGCCGCTGACGCCTGATCAGCAACGGATGCTGGCCGACTTGCGGCAATGGGCGCAGCGCGCCAAGAACCAGACCGACTCCAAGGCCAGGGCCATCCTCGACTGGCTCTCCGCCAATCTCAAGCCGGGCGGCCAGTGGAACGATCGCCGGGTGATCTTATTCACCGAATACCGCACCACGCACCAGTGGATGCACGAGATCCTCGCCAGTCACGGCTTCGGCGGTGAACGTCTCGGCCTGCTACATGGTGGCCTCACCCAGGACGAGCGCGAACCCATCAAAGCCGCGTTCCAGGCCTCCCCCAAGGATTCCCCTGTCCGCATCCTGCTCGCGACCGATGCCGCCTCGGAGGGTATCGACCTGCAGAACCACTGCAATTGCCTCATCCATTTGGAGATTCCCTACAACCCGAACGTGATGGAGCAGCGTAACGGTCGTATCGACCGTCATGGTCAACGCGAGAAGGAAGTGCTGATCTGGCACCCCGTCGACGGTGGTGGGCAAGGCCATGCTGCTGTGGGTGGTCATGGTGAGGACATCCTGCGCGCACTGCGCAAGCTGGAGTCGATGCGCGCCGACATGGGCAGCGTCAATCCGGTCATCGCGCCGCAAATGTCCGGTCTCATCGAAGGCTCGCTGAAGGATCTGGACACTCGCCTCGCGGAGGCCAAGATCGCCAAGGCTCGGCGCTTCGTCCGCGCCGAACGTGAGCTGAAAGACCGCGTCGCCAAGCTCCACGAACGGCTTCTCTCCACTCAGCAGGATTTCCACCTCACCCCCGATCACATTCAGATGGCAGTGAAGACCGGCCTCGCGCTGGCTGGCCGCCCACCACTGGAACCCTTCGCCTTTTCGGATGCGCCCCAGGGCAGCGTATTCAGGATGCCAGCGCTCTCGGGATCGTGGGCACGGTGCCTGGAGGGACTGCGTCACCCACATACCCAGCAGATACGCCCCATCACCTTCGATCACGGGGTCGCAAAGGGTCGAGACGACGTCGTGCTGGTCCACCTGAACCATCGCTTGGTGCAAATGTGCCTGCGTCTGTTGCGCGCCGAGGTCTGGGCGCAGGACGACGTGAAGAAACTGCATCGCGTCACCGTCCGCACCGTGCCGGATGCGCTCGTCGATGGCCCCGCCGTGGTCGTCGTCTCTCGGCTCGTCGTCACCGGCGGCAACCATCATCGGCTGCACGAGGAACTGACCTTGTCGGGCGGCTACCTGCGCGATCAGTCCTTCCGCCGCGAAGAAGGCGTCACCCGCGTCCAGCAGTGGCTGGACGAATCGAAACCGATCACGGCGGCCCCGTCCCTGTTCGACGCGCTGCGCGTCCGCTTCGACCGTCAGCAGGAAGCCATCCTGAAAGCGGTCGATGCCCGCTCCAAGGAACGTCTCCGCTATCTGACCAATACGCTCCAGACCCGCAAGCAGCAGGAAGTCGGTGACATCGGCACCGTGCTCGACGAATTGGAGAAGGCGATCCAGTCCGAGTTGAAGAAAGGCGGGCAGCCCGAACAGCTCACGCTCTTCACCGAGGACGAACGCACGCAACTGCGGCGCGACATCGCCGCGCTTGAAGCACGCCTCGCGCGCATCCCCGACGAGCGCGAGATGGAAATGCAGGCCATCGAAGCACGCTACGCCAAGCTCGACGACCGCACCTTCCCGGTCGCCGTGATCTTCGTCGTGCCGGAATCTGCTGGAGGTGCTGCATGAGCATGCACCACGAATGGCTCGCGCTCATCGAAATTTCCGGCCCGTTCCTCGCCGTCCCTGTCCTGGAGGAAGCCTTCCCGCAGGGGCTGGAGGAACTCGATGCGGGCAAGCGCAAGCGGCTGCGGCAGGCCTACGACGAATGGCATGAGGCGCAGGAAACCGACGATCCCCGGCTCGAAGACCTGTACACGGCGTGGATCGACGAAGTGCTGTCGCGCGGACTGGAACTCGACGAGGACGGTCGTGGCGACGTGCTCAAACACAAAGACTGGTGCGCCAATCACCTGATCGTCGCGCTGCCGGAACATGGCGTGAGCCTGTCGCCCGACTTCGCCGTCGTCGGCAATGGCGATGCGCCGCTGATGCTCGTCCAAGCCTACGCGCCGGACGTCGATCTCGACGCCACCCGGAAACTCGACGGCTGGGCCAGCACACCGGCGGAACGCATGGTCACGCTCTGCCGCGCCACAGGCTGCCGTCTCGGTCTGGTCACCAACGGCGAACGCTGGATGCTGGTCGATGCGCCGGTGGGTGCGGTCACCACCTTCGCCAGTTGGTATGCACGCATCTGGTCGCAGGAACCTGTCACCCTGCAAGCCTTCGTCCACCTCTTGGGCATCCGGCGCTTCTTCGTGGACGAGTCCGAACGACTGCCTGCGCTGTTCGACCGTTCGCTGAAGTTCCAGGACGAAGTGACCGATGCCCTGGGCGAACAAGTGCGGCGCGCGGTCGAAGTGCTGATCCAGTCGCTCGACAAGGCCGACCAAGACCGCGACCGCGAACTGCTGCGCGGCGTGAAGGAAGCCGAACTCTACGAAGCCGCACTGACGGTGATGATGCGGCTGGTCTTCCTGCTGTCCGCCGAGGAGCGCGGCCTGCTGCTCTTGGGCGACGAACGCTACGAGGCGAACTACGCGCTCTCGACCCTGCGCATGCAGTTGCGTGCCGAATCGGATGAGATTCTGGAGCGCCGCTGGGATGCGTGGTCGCGCCTGCTGGCCGTCTTCCGCGCCGTGTATGGCGGCATCGAGCACGAGAACCTGCGCCTGCCCGCGCTGGGCGGTTCGCTGTTCGACCCGGATCGCTTCCCCTTCCTCGAAGGCCGAGCGAAAGGCTCCGACTGGCGCACCGACGTCGCCAAACCGCTGCCCATCGACAACCGCACCGTCCTGTTGTTGCTCGAAGCCATCCAGCAATTCCAAGGGCGCACGCTGTCCTACCGGGCGCTGGACGTGGAGCAGATCGGCTACGTCTATGAGGGTCTGCTGGAGCGCACCGTCAAGCGCACCGCCGAAGTCACGCTGGAACTCGACGCCACCAAGAGCGCGCAGTCGCCGTGGGTCACGCTGGCCGAACTCGAATCCGCGCGGCTGGATGGTGCCGCGCGTTTGGCCGAACTGCTCCAGCAGCGTTCCGGCAGTTCCGCCAGCCGCGTGCGCAACGATCTGGCCCGCACCGTGGACGACGCGCTCGCCGACCGCTTGCTGACGGCCTGCCACGGCGACACGGCACTGCGCGACCGCATCAAACCCTTCGGCCATCTGGTGCGCACCGATCCGTGGGGCTATCCGTTGGTGTATCCCGCCGGAGCCTTCATCGTCACCACCGGCTCCGACCGGCGCGAGACCGGCACCCACTACACGCCGAAGTCGCTCACCGAGGCCATCGTCGCCGAGACGCTCACGCCCATCGCCTACGTCGGCCCCGCGCAGGGCACGCCGCGCACGGATTGGGTGCTGAAATCGCCCGCCGAACTGCTCGATCTGAAGATCTGCGACCCGGCGATGGGTTCGGGCGCGTTCCTCGTGCAAGCCTGCCGCTGGTTGGCCGACCGGTTGGTGGAAGCGTGGGCACAGGCCGAGGCTCAGGGGCACACGGTCGGCATCGACGGGCGTGTGGTAGCCGCCGATGCCAACATTGAGCCGCTGCCGCGTGACACCGAGGCACGCACCATCGTCGCCCGCCGCCTCATCGCCGAACGCTGCCTCTACGGCGTCGATCTGAATCCGCTGGCGGTTGAGCTGGCTAAGCTCTCCATCTGGCTGGTGACGCTGGCCAAGGGCCGCCCCTTCGGCTTCCTCGACCACAACCTGCGCTGTGGTGACAGCCTGCTCGGCATCCACAGGCTGGATCAGCTCACTCAGCTTTCGATGAATCCCTCAGGCCAGGGCCAGCTACGCCTGTTCGGCCAGAACATCGAGCAGGCAGTGCACGAAGCCATCGAACTGCGACAACGGCTGCGCGAAATCCCCATACGTGACATCAGCGACGTGGAGGCGATGGCGCATCTGGACGGCGACGCGCGCCGCAGGCTGGCAGTGCCGGAAGGCATTGCCGATGCATTCGTCGGCGAAGTTTTCGCATCGGGCGGAAGTGGCACGGCACTGGAGAATGCGCTGGTATCGCTGACCGTCCAAGCCGGGCAGGTCATCGACGGAGACCGCGACGTGCTCGCCTCGATGCGCCGGAGATCGATCGCTGCGCTCTCGACCGACCTGCCTATCGACAAGACTGCCCGTCGGCCTTTCCATTGGCCATTGGAGTTTCCCGAGGTGTTCTCGCGTGAACGCGGTGGCTTCGATGGCATGGTAGGTAACCCGCCATTCCTTGGAGGAAAACGCATTTCTGGTGTGGCAGGAGACGCCTTCCGAAACTGGCTCGTGACCCACCTTGCCGATGGGCGACGCGGCTCCGCAGACCTCGTCGCGTACTTTTTTTTACGAGCATGGAGCCTGCTGCGAGACGGCGGCAGCTTTGGACTTCTCGCAGTCAATACCATAGCTGAAGGCGATACAAGGCAGGTCGGCCTGGAAGCGATGGTGGGTGCGGGCGCTGTCATTCATGCGGCCTACCCGAACGAGCCTTGGCCCGGAAAGGCGGCGGTCGTCACCAGTCGTGTGCATGTTCACAAGGGCGAGTGGTCGGGCAAGCCTTTACTGCTCGGGAGACCGGTGCTCTTCATCTCGGCCTTCCTGTCTGATCGTGAGGAATGGAGTCCCAAGCAACTCAAAGCCAACGGGGGTAAGGCTTTCGTCGGCTCCTACGTACTTGGTATGGGGTTCGTGCTTACCTCTGACGAGGCACGGCGGATGTTGGATGCTGACCCAAGAAACGCCGAGGTGCTCTTTCCCTATATCAACGGGGACGACCTCAACTCAGATCCTGAGCAACAACCGAGTCGCTGGGTTGTCAATTTCTGGGACTGGTCGGAGGAGCGTGCACAAGAATACGAATTGCCGTGGCGGAGGATCGAAGAACGGGTTAAGCCGGAGCGTCAGCGCGTCAACGAACGTGGTGAGTTCGTCCTTAGACAGCCACTGCCTGTGCGTTGGTGGCAATACGCTGACAAGCGTCCCGCGTTGTATCACACCGTCGGTCGCGGTCAAAGTTTTGAGCGTCACCCGAAGGAGTGGGATCTCCGCACGAAGCCAATGCCTCACGTATTGGTCGCGGTGCAAACGACGAAATACCTGTCTGTAAGCCGCCAACCAAATAGCGCGGTCTTCTCACACATGACGATAGTTTTTGCCGAAGCATCGCAAGCGTTATACGCATTGCTAAATTCTGTCGTGCATGGTGAATGGGTAAGGAAGCATTCCTCTTCGCTGGAAACGCGACTTCGGTATATCCCAACCGATTGTTTTGAGACGTTTCCACTGCCATTGCTTCAAGGTGATCTGGAATCTCTCGGGCACCGGCACAACGATAGTCGTCAGCAAGCCATGCTTGATCTGGGTATCGGTATCACAAAACTCTACAACCGTTTCCACGCCGCTACCGAGCGTGATTCCCGCATCGAAGGGCTGCGCGCCCTGCAGCGCGAAATGGATAACGCCGTCGCGCGCGCCTACGGCTGGGACGACCTCGACCTCGAACACGGTTTTCACGAAGTGCCGTACCTGCCGGAGAACGACCGCGTCCGCTTCACCATCTCGGAATCTGCGCGCGTCGAAGTGCTGCGCCGCCTGTCGGAGTTGAATCGCCAGCGATACGAAGAAGAAGTCGCGCAAGGACTACACGACAACGCCACGCCACGCACCTCGGCACCCAAACGCCGTCGCACCAGCGCCGACGTTCCGCAACCCTCGCTCGACTTCGACGCCCTTCCCGCCAACGAAGGCCAATACCTCAAAGTCGCCGAACCCCGCCCCGATTACCGCGCTGGCCCCACCCACGCCATCGTCGAACACCTGAAAGCCCACCCCGGCTGGCACGCCAAGTCCGACATCCTCGCCGCCACCGGTATCACCGACGGCCAGTGGAACACCGCCATCAACGAGCTGCTCGCAAGCGGCAAAGTCGAACGCCAAGGCGAGCGGCGTGGTGCGCGCTATCGCGTTCTGGGGGATGAGTCATGACATCACTCTCTGCTGATCGCCCAAGCACTGACCCTAAGGAGGATTTGTTCGGGCATGCGCCGTTTGCAAAGAGCTTGGCTGACAGCATCTGTCGCTATCCGGGCAACGACGGGTTGGTGCTGGCTCTTTACGGCCCGTGGGGTTCCGGGAAGTCCACGGTTCTTGGCTATGTAAATCACTACCTTGAGCAGCAACCTGAAGACAATCGGCCCGTCGTCGTTACGTTCAACCCTTGGTGGTTCTCAGGGCAAGAAAATCTCGCCAGAGCCTTCCTTGGCCAGCTTCAGGCTGTGCTCCCCACCAAGAACGAGAAATTCAAAAAACTGGGTGATCTGCTAGGTGACTTTGCCGAAGGTGTGGGCGGTTTGATCGACCTGTCTGGCATGACGGGTGGTGCGGCTGGCAAGCTCGGGAAGCTCATCGGCATGGTGACCAAGCGCAAGCCGAAAGATGTGCCCGCGCTCAAATCCGAGATCAGCAAGATTCTGAAGGAAGCAAAGAAGCGTGTTTTGATCGTCATCGACGATATTGATCGCCTCACCCCAGACGAAACTCGACAGTTATTTACCGTCATCAAAGCGTTGGCAGATTTTCCAAACGTTGTTTATCTGTTGGCCTTCGATCGCGAAGTTGCCGCGCAAGCCATTGAGCAACAGAGTGGCATGCCAGGCGAGCGCTATCTGGAGAAGATCATCCAGGTGCCGTTCGAGTTGCCGCCGATTGATCGTGTGGCCTTACGGGCTGCGCTGTTCAAACGCCTCAATCAGGCGCTGGGAGACACGCCGGACGGCCTATTCAATCAGTCGTATTGGACGAATGTTTTCCACGACGGGATCGACCCATTGATCCAAGTGCCGCGAGATGTCGTCCGTTTCACGAATACGCTGTCTGTCACCTACCCGGCAGTGTGCGGTGAAGTCAATCCTGTGGACTTCATTGCGCTTGAGGCGATCCGAGTTTTTCTGCCGCCTTTGTATGACTTGGTTCGTACGAATCAAGACCGATTCGCTGGTCATAGCCGTGATGGCGGATATCAAGAGGATCGGAATGCCAAGCAGGCATTTCATCAGCAATGGGTGGCTGAGCTTCCAGAGCGGCTGCGGGATAGCACGCAGGCATTGCTGGAGCGAGTGTTCCCAAAGATCGGGCAGATGGGGTATGGCGCAGACTGGCTGGCTGAGTGGCGTAGGGAACTGCGTGCCTGCCACCCGGACTTGTTCCCTGTTTACTTCCGTCTGGCCGTTCCACAGGGCGCCATTCTGCGAAGCGAAATGATGGCGTTGTTGGCACTAGCTGGCTCGGCCGCTGATTTTGGAGCCGCACTTGTTCGTGCCAAGACTGAACGACGACCAGATGGTTTGTCGAAAGCACGCGCCTTGCTTGAGCGTCTGATGGATCACGTCGAGCAAGAAATCGCAGACGAACATATCCCGACAGTTATTCAGGCCCTATTCGATGTTGGTGACTTGCTGATTGATCCCGCAGATGAGCGGGGAATGTTCGATTTCGGCAATATTTCGCGGGCATCTCGCCCCGTTTATCACCTTCTGAAGCGAGTGCCCGCCGATCAGCGAACCGATATTCTTGATGAGGCAATCAAGGCAGGCAACGCGCTCGCTGTTCAGTCATGGCTCCTGCAAGCAGTGGATGAGGAGATCACCAAGGCAACAGTTTCAGGTGAACGCACACAACTGACGGCTGATGAGGTTACGAGATTGAAAGCCACCTGGATATCCAGAGTGCGAATGCTTTCAGCAAACGCCGATTTTATGGATCACCCAGAATTGTCAAGACTGCTTTCCATGTGGCGACACTGGGGTGATGGGGCGGAGACGCGTGCGTGGTGCGACCGCGTTACCGCGTCCGACGATGGGCTACTGGCGTTGCTGCCGAAATTCGTTCAGTACACCAGATCCCACACCTTGGGGGATTGGGCAATGCGCCTTCAACCGCGCCTAAATCCGAATTGGCTAGAAAACTATATCGATACCGCATGCTGTGCAGAGCGATTGAATGAGCTGTCAAGGAAGAACGCGATTCCCGATGCGGCCCAAGAGGCTGTCACCCAGTTTCTGAGGGAATTCGAGATGCTGAAGGTTGGAAAGAACCCGGATGGTGATGGTGCATTCGATGAATGAAGGTGACTCCATGATCAACAAAGAAGAAGGTGAGGTCACGCCGCCGTTCGAGATGACCGTCGATCTCAACGTCCTCGAACACCTCGGCATCAACCTCTATAGCAACATCGCCGCTGTCCTTACCGAAGCGGTGGCCAACGCATGGGACGCGGATGCGTCCAGCGTGCAGATTCGCGTCGATCCGAACAACGAATGGATCGAGATCGAGGACGACGGTATCGGCATGTCTGTCGATGACCTGAATGGCAAGTACCTGCGCGTTGGCTATCGCCGCCGCGACGAGGATGCGGAGCATGGTTGCAAGACGGCCAAAGGCCGCCCTGTCATGGGCCGCAAGGGCTTGGGCAAGCTGTCGCTGTTCTCCATAGCCGATGTCATCGAAGTGCAGTCCGCCAAAGACGGCGGCAAGCACGGCTTCCGCATGACGGTGTCGGACATCAAGAAGGCCGTCCAAGACAAACAGAAATATCACCCCAAGCCACTGGCGGACGATGCGCTCACGGTGACGCAAGGCACGAAGCTGGTGCTGCGTGAAATCAAGCGGCAGCGTCTTGGCAAGGGCGTGGCCGCGCTGCGCAAGCGTTTGGCTCGGCGCTTCTCGATCATTGGTCAGGCCAACGGCTTCGAGATCAAGATCGACGGCCTGCCCATATCGGCGACGGATCGCGGCGACCTGCCCAAAGTCCAGTTCCTCTGGACGTTCGAGGGCTACGAGCCGGAGGCCAGCACCATCGCGCACGTCGTGGAACGCGAATCGCTGCCCGCGCGGTTAGAGGCATGGGAAACGGCGTGGCGCGTGAGCGGCTGGCTCGGCACCGCGCGCAAACCCAAAGACCTCGACGACGACGAGGCAGGCAATCTGAACGGCATCGTGGTTTTCGCCCGTGGCCGCTTGTTCCATGAAAACGTCCTTGATCGCCTGAACGACGGGCGGCTCTACACCAAGTACCTCACCGGGCAGATCGAGGCGGACTTCCTCGATGCCGACGATCAGCCGGACATTGCCACCAGTGATCGCCAGCGCGTGCAGGAAGACGACCCGCGATACATCCAGTTGATTGCCTTTCTCGGCTCGCAACTCAACAAGCTCGAAAAACGCTGGAACGAATGGCGCAGGAAGCACGAGGTCGAGAAGGCCAAGGAAACGTCTCCAGCCCTTGCGGAATGGTTGGACACGCTGCGTGAAGGCCACAGGAAGAACGCGGAAACGCTGATCGCCAAACTCAGCGCGCTGCCGGTGGACGATGAGGAGGATCGGAAGACCCTCTACAAGCACGGCATCCTCGCCTTTGAGCGCATGAAGCTGCGCGGCTCCACGGACGAGTTCGTGAGTGGCGTAGAAAGCGCCGACAAGTTGCTGGCTGTGCTCGCCGACCGCGATGCGCTGGAAGATTCCCTCTATCGAGACATCGTGCGATCACGGCTTGATGCCATCCGCTCGTTTCAAAAACTCATCGATGACGATGAGAAAGAAAAGGTGCTCCAGAAGTACCTGTTCGATCATCTTTGGCTGCTCGATCCGTCGTGGGAGCGGGCGACTGGAACCGAAGTCATGGAAACGCGCCTGCTGGAATCAGGCATCGTTGTCGAGGATTTGACCAAGAAGGAAGAACTCGGCCGCGTGGACATCAAGTACCGCACGACGGCGGGCAAGCACATCGTGGTCGAGCTGAAGAAGGTTCAGCGTGCGATGAAGCTCCTCGAACTTCAGGAGCAGGGCCAGACCTACGTGGACAAGCTCAAGAAGATTCTGCTTGCGCAGAACGAGCCGACACCGAACATCGAGGTCATATTCGTGATCGGGAAGCCAGTCGCTGAGGAAGCGACGAATCCAGACCGCCTCAAGTCGTCAATGGCTGCCGTGTCGCCGGGCAGTCGCATCGTCCACTACGACACGCTGATCCGTGGCGCGCAGGAAGCCTATTCGGCCTACATCGACAAGAGCAAGGAACTCGACAAGCTCGAAAACATAGTGAATAGGATTTGAGGGGGAGCACATGACATGGAGTCCTGGACAGCTCGTCCGTCATATTGATGATCCGGCCAAGATCGGCACCGTCACCGATCAGACGCGCGCGCGTGCATCCGGCTCGCAATACCGCGTGAACTGGAATGGACGTCTGGATTGGCACTACGAGGAGGAGTTGGTCGCGGCCGATGCGGGTAGCGATGATCCTCTGGAGCTGATCCGAGAGGGACGTTACGGGCGGGTGGATGACCTGCGCCAATTGCTGACGCACATCCATCTGGCCGGGCGGCTGTCGAACGTCGTCTATGCGATGGGTCTGACCCAGACCGACTTCTACCCGCATCAATACAAGCCCTTGCTCACGCTGCTGGACTCGCCCGTCAATGGCCTGCTGATCGCTGACGAAGTGGGTCTGGGCAAGACGATCGAGGCGGGACTGATCTGGACTGAACTGCGTGCCCGCTACGATATGCGCCGCCTATTGGTGGTGTGCCCCGCTATGCTGCGGGAGAAGTGGCGGTTGGAGCTTTCGTCTCGCTTCGGTCTCGATGCCCGTGTCGTCGATGCGGAAACGTTGCGGCAAGAACTGGCTTCGACCGAGCATCGGGAACGCGCGTGGATCGTCAGCTACCAGGGCATCCGCGTTCCGAGCGATTGGGACGCCAACGAGAGCGACAAGCCCAAGCGATCGGTTCGCGCCCGGCTCGCCGACTTGCTCTACCAGCACGCCGATCAAGAACCACTGCTGGACTTGGTGATCTTCGATGAAGCGCACTACATGCGCAACGAAGAAACGGGCGCATGGCGGACGGGCAGCTTGCTGAGGGATGTCAGCACACACCAGTTAATGCTTTCGGCGACGCCGATCAATCTCGGTTCGGATGACTTGTTCAATGTATTGCGCCTGCTCGACCCAGATCATTTCGAGTATCCGGAGGACTTCCGAAATGTCGTCCTCGCCAATCGTCCGGTGATCGCCGCGAGCGACGTCGTGCGTGATCCGACGAGCGATGCCGACCAGATCATGGTGGCGATACGCGAAATCGAGTCGTCACGATGGTTCGAGCGATCCGAGCGCGTCGATCGCTTGATCGAGGAAGCGGAGGCGATTGAGGACTGGACGAACGACAGGCGTATCGACATCGCCGCGAAACTCGAACGGCTCAACTTGCTCGCGCACATCGTCAGCCGCACGCGCAAACGGGAAGTGCAGTCCGACCGCGTGTTGCGTGACGTCACGGTGTTCGAGGCGGAAATGTCGCCCGTGGAGCGGGAGCTTTATCAGGCGATCACCGAAGGGACACGGGAGTATGCGCTGGCCAATGGCATCGAGCACGGTTTCCTGCTCTCCACGCCGCAGCGCATGGTTGCGTCCAGTCCGGCCGCCTTGCTGCGGACGTGGCGCGACGACGGCCTCGACGCCGACGCCCTTGCGGCGGCAATGGACGAAATCGACGAAGATGAGGAAAAGCTGGCCGAACGGACATCTGGCCTCAAACAGTGGCTGGCGAGCAGAACACTGCCCCAGTTCGGGTTCGGCGACCTGAGCAGGAACGACTCGAAATTCGCCGAGCTTTCCAAGGCGTTCAAGCGATTCATGACCGAGGATCGAGACGCCAAGGCCATCGTGTTCACCACCTTTCGCGGCACGGCGCGCTATCTCGTCGAGCGGCTTTCCGCCGAAAACGTGGAGGCCGGGTTGCTGATGGGCGGGGCGGAGTTCGACAAAGAGGCCGTGGTCTCCGGTTTCCGCGAGGACAGGAACTGCCGCGTGTTGGTCTGCACGGACGTGGCCGCCGAAGGCGTGGACTTGCAGTTCTGCCGCCTCGTCGTCAACTACGATCTGCCGTGGAACCCGATGCGCATCGAGCAGCGGATCGGTCGTATCGATCGCATCGGTCAACAATCCAAGCGCATCTTGGTGTGGAACTTCGTCCACAAGGACACGATCGATGCACTCATCATTGCGAGGCTGGCCAAGCGCATCGGTGTTTTCGAAAGCACATTGGGGGAAACGGAGGAAATCCTCGGTCAAGTGCGCAAGCTCGAAGACGTCTTGTTGTCGAAGCATCTGACCACCGACGAAGAGGCGCGCCTGATCGAGGAAGTGGCGCTGGCGATCGAGAATGCCAAGCGCAAACAGGAAGAGCTTGAGCGAGAGGCAATCCAACTCGTTGCACACGGTCAGCAACTGCTGGCGCAGATCGAAGCCGCGCGCGGCGATGGAAAGATCGTCACCCGGCACGATCTGATTCGTTACGTCGATGGGTGCCTCAGAAACGTTCCCGGTTGTCGGATCAATGCTGCGCACGGTGATGCCGACACGTTCGACATCGGCTTGAGCCCGGGCTTTGCTGCGGAACTGGACGAGTTCGTGAGGCGGGAGAATCTGGTCGGGAAGACGGGTCTTGCCTCCGGCCAGACGAGGCGTTGCCGCTTCACCGACAGGATCACCGACAAGCCGAAACCCGGCGAGGAGATCGTCCATCGCTTCCATCCGATCGTTCGCTTCCTGTCGAGCAATGCCGACGGGTCGGCGGATCGCTTTCCGCTCTACGCCGCCAGAGTCGCCGCCGAAGGCATTGAGGCGGGCCGATATGCGCTGATGACTCGGCTGGCGAGCTTTTCCGGCGTGAAGGAAGAAGAACACCTCTTGGTCGCTGCCGTCCCTCTCGACGGTGAGCGATCCCTCGACGACCGGGTGGCGGAAGCTTTGCTCGACTCGGTTAGGAAGTCGGGGAACGACTGGCCGACGGTAGCGGTGGATGTCCTTGCGGATGCCGGGGTAGCCGCAGCGGAGCGGAGCGAGGAAATGCTCAGGGATCGGTACAAGGCGATCAAGGATGAGAAATGGCGCGAGAACAAAGACCGCGCCGACGTGCTTTCCCAACTTTTGGATGACCACATCCGAAAGAAACGCGAGGGGTTCGAGAAGCGGATCAGCAATCACGAATACTCTGCATCGTTGTATGGAAGTAGCCCGGATGGCAAGCGGCGCAAGGGCTTGGCGAATGCCGAACGCAAGAAAATGGAGGATTTTCTGGCCCGGATGGAGACCCGTCGGGCGACGCTGGAGCGCAAAAGTCAGGCCTTTTCGGCCGAGACGCGCGACATCTGCGTCTTGCTCGTGGACGTGGTGCGGGCGGGAGGTCGTCCATGAAGAGCTGGAAAGATCAACTGCGGGATCTCAAGAACGCACTGCGTGGGCCGGGACGCGGCAAGGAACAGGAACGAGGTGATGCGCCGCCCAAGATCGACTTCGACCCACCACCAGCGTGGCTGGCTGGTGGTCAGCCGACTCCGAAGAAGCCGCCTGCACGGAATCCCGTTCCGAAACCTGCCGCTCCGGTCGCCGCAGTCGTGGCGCTCGCCACCAAGCCGCCGCGACCCCCAGCGGTTCCAACACCACCGCCATTCAAACCCCGCATCGACGACGGATGTGTGCTGAACATGCCGGCGTGGAGCGATGTCGGCAGATTGTTGCAGCATCCCGAACATCGAGGTGAACGCTCGGCACCGATGGCTGTCAGAGTCGGGGTGGATTTCGGGACCGCTTTCACGAAAGTGGCGATTCGCGCAGGTGTCGATCTGGTACCGGTCGAATGGTCTGCCGTCACGGGAGACGATTCGGAAACGGGGCGCTACGTGGTTCCCGGTTTCGTCGTTCGTGCGCCAGATGGCGAATTCTGCTGGCGGCGTCTCACCGAAGCTGATATTCGAGGGAACCTCAAGCTCCCGGTCATTGAGATGGCCGGGACGTATGAATGCCCGATAGCCACCGTGGCATATCTGGCGTTGGTCATCCGCTACGCGAGGGCGTTCTTGTACCGGAACGCGGAAATTGGACGCAAACTCGTGGGGCGTTCGCTGCGCTGGGAGCTGAACATCGGCTGCCCCACCGAACCACACGAGAACCCGAAGGTCGTCGATGTATTCCGGCGCATCGCCCGAACTGCGTGGCTATTGGCGGCGGAAGATCGGCTCGCAGAGCAAGACGTCTTGGCTGCATGGTCTTTGGCCGATTCTGCAATAGACCTCGAAGCAGAACCGGGTGTCGTGCCGGAGTTCGTCGCCCAAATCGCGGGATATCTGGGGTCGCCGCAGGTAAAGGAAGGTCTGCACGCGCTGATCGACGTCGGTGCGGCCACCCTCGACGTGGCGACGTTCAACGTCGTCTTGCGAAATGATCGGGCATCTCCGCCACGCATACCCATCTTCTTTTCTGCGGTTCGTCCCCTTGGAACACACTATCTACGTCACAACCGTCATTCCAGACTCGGCCTCGATCTTTCGTGGAACGATGCAGCACCCGTCGAATCGTCCGATGACTTCGGACAACGAAATGGAAAGCCTTTGGACGCGGTCGTGGCAGTCGATGAGGAATTCGTGGGACAAGTCGTCCGCTGCATCGTCGGCGTCATCGATGGAACCCGCACCAACGCACGGGGAGACCCGCGAAGTGCGGCTTGGCGAGAGGGCTTGCCGATATTCGTCACCGGCGGTGGAGCGAATTGCATCTTGTATCGCCAAGCCATCGGGGTGGTGCAACGGGAAGTGAGTTTGAGCGTGGGGCGGCGGCCGGATTCTTCGACGCATTTCCGACTCATCGAATTGAACCCAACTTCCGGCAATGCACGACAAATCGAGGCGGGCGACAGGCTGACCGTGGCGCTCGGGCTGACGGAGGATGCCGAAAACATCGCTCGCGTCGTCCCACACCGGGACATCGAGCCGATCACATATGGCATGCCGGAACGTGTCGATCACACGGATCTGTATGGAGACCGATGATGAAAAATGATTCGAATACAGGCACGGCCTTCGTTTCCAACGCATGGATCGCCGTCGATCACGGTCTCGGCACCGATCGCAGGCTCGCGCCCTATACGTTGGTCTTGAAGGGTGATCGTTCCCTGTATCAAGCCATCGCCGAGGACGATTGGGTGCTCGTGCTGAACCCTGCCGGAGAGATCGTGCGTGCCGGGCGCGTGTTGCGGCTCCGCTCCGACCTTGAAACCACCACGATCTTTTTCGACCGACTGTCCGTCGCCGATACGCCAGTGCCGGTCGCCAGTGTTTCGTTGGCTCCGCCGTCGTCGGGCAACGTCGGGCGCATCCAGTGGGACGAGTTCGTCGCGGCCCTGTCTTCGGCGCTGCATCAGACCGTGGGTGGCGTGCCGCCGGTCGAGGATCGGGCCTACATCCGCGAGCTGCTGCAACTGGCCGTGGTAGATGATCTACTCGGCCCGGCGGGTGGTCCGCACGAACGCATCGTGGACATGAGCGTGCGAGACCGCTATCTGGTCGGCAAACTGGCACCGCGTGAAGATGCCCAGGGCGGCATCGAAGGACTGGAAGGCCCGTTGGCAGAGGAGGATGTGGAGGAGCCCACCGACCCCATCGTGCCCGGCCAGCACGAACCCGGTGCCGAGTTCGGCACGGCCACGGGGCGGGTGGAACCGGAATCGGATTCCTCCGACGAGATCGACGCCGCCAGTAATCAATCGCTGGTGCCCAGCAGCTTCGGCATGACCTTCTGCGTGGATGGCGATGCCGAGCGCATTGAGGTCGAGGCGCGTTGGGGCAGTTACGAGCGCGTGCCCAACGAAGAACACGAGCTGATGCGGCCCAATGGACAGAAGGCCAAGGTCTGGCAGCGCATTCCCTGCGGCGGGAAGCTGGTGCTGCCGCTCGCTGAGGGTGTGATTCCCCATCAGGCACCGGACGCGAACCGTCCAGCAGTGCGGATTCAAGGCTCCATCCGCGGCAAGAACGCCAACGGCGACCGCTTGGTGACGCTGTTCTTGATCAACACGCAGGAAGAACCCGACACCAACCGCGACACGGCATGGTTGTTCCAGCCGGAACTGATCGTGCGCGCGGAAGCAGAAGCATCCAAGCGCGCCATCTTCCGCCGCCGCCCGGTTCTGGACGTCGACGGGAACGACCCGGAGCGTGAATCGCTGGAGATGATCTACCGCAACCGCGTGGAGTTCGCGGTCGGGCACGGCGTCGCCATTCATGCCGAGACGGCGGACGACGTGACGCTGGCGACAGAGGTGCGCAGCACCGTGATGCCTCAATACGAAGTGCAGGTCACGGAGACACCGGGCCTCGACCCTGCCGACCGTCCGGCAATGAAGGAGATGGTGGCGAGCGGCCTGCTCGACATGCAGCGGCTCGCCACGTTGGGCGTGGACGAGTTGATCGACGCCCTGAACGTGCTGACGAAGGACTACGCAGCTTGGATCGCCGAGCAACGCGGGCGCATCGGCAATGACGTGATCGGATACGACACGTCGGCGGTACAGGCGTTGGAGCAGTGTCAGGAAATCCAATCGCGCTTGCAGCAGGGCATCGACACGCTGAAGAATGACGGCAAGGCGCTGGCTGCTTTCCGTTTTGCCAACAAAGCGATGGCTATCCAGCGCGTGCGCAGCCTGTATGCGCTGGAAGTGCGGCGCGGGCGCGACGTGACGGTCGATCAATTCGACCTGCCGAAGAATCGGAGCTGGCGTCCTTTCCAGTTGGCGTTCCTGTTGCTGTCGATCCCGTCACTGGCCGATCCCACGCACCCGGATCGCGTGCAGCCGATGGAAGCCCATGCCGATCTGCTGTGGTTCCCCACCGGCGGTGGCAAGACCGAAGCCTACCTGGGCGTGGCGGCGTTCACGATGGCGATCCGCCGTCTGCAAGGCAAGCTCGGCGGCTACGACGGTTCGCGCGGTCTGGCCGTGATCATGCGCTACACCTTGCGCCTGCTGACCTTGCAGCAATTCCAGCGCGCCACCGCGCTGATCTGCGCGATGGAAAAGCTTCGGCGAGATGCTCTCGTGCAAGGTGATGAGTCGCTCGGCAAGGAGCCTTTCACCATCGGACTGTGGGTGGGCAACAAGGTGACGCCGGGCACGACCGAGGAAAGTCACTACGCCATTCAAGCTCTGCGTGATTCGGGAAAGAACAAAGCAGGACGTACTTCACCACTTCAGCTCACCAGTTGTCCTTGGTGTGGCTCTGCGATTGATCCTGGGAAAGATGTCGTTGTCGATAAGGATCGTGGCCGAACAGTGGTTTACTGCGGAGACAAAAAGAGCAGTTGCACGTTCTCTCGCGGCAGGTCGAGCAGTTCGCCGTATCCGGGCATTCCGGTGCTGACGGTGGACGAGGAGATCTACCACCGCCCGCCGACGATGATGATCGCCACCGTGGACAAGTTCGCCATGATGGCTTGGCGTGGTCAGGTGCGCACGTTGTTCGGTCGTGTGAATCAGGAATGCGAGCGCCACGGCCTGCTGTGGCCTGATTGCGATTGCACAGGCAATCACACCGCGTCGAAGAGTTCGCCAGCGGTCAAGGTCAAGAACGTTGCGCCGATCCGCCCGCCCGACCTGATCATCCAAGACGAGTTCCACCTCATCAGCGGTCCGCTGGGCACGATGGTCGGCCTGTACGAGTCCGCCGTCGACGAACTGTCCGGCTGGACGCTTGATGGCAAGACGGTCAAGCCCAAGATCGTCGCGTCCACGGCGACAGTGCGCAAGGCCAAGGAACAGGTGAACAACGTGTTCATGCGGCGCGTTTCGGTGTTCCCGCCGCACGGCTTGGACGTGGAGGACAACTACTTCTCGGTGCAGCGCCCGATCGAAGAGCGGCCCGGCCGGCGCTATCTCGGCGTGTGCTCGCCCGGCAGCTCGCGGCCCGCGATGCTGATCCGTGTCTATACCGCCTTCCTCACCGCCGCCCAAGCTCTGTTCGATCGCTTCGGCGAGCCCGCCGACCCGTACATGACGATGGTCGGTTACTTCAATTCGCTGCGCGAACTGGGCGGGATGCGGCGTTTGGCCGAGGACGACGTGCAGACTCGTTCCTATCGCGTGCAGATGAGCATGGTCGAACGGCCCGCACTCGCACAGCGCAGCGTCAACAATATCCGCGAGCTGACCTCGCGCGTCTCCAGTCAGGACATCCCGAAGTACCTCGACGATCTGGAGGTCAAGTTCAAGGCCGCGCTTGATGCGGCCACCGGGAAGTACGTGACGAAATGGAACGAGGGCGACACCCGCGCCATCGACGTTGTGCTGGCGACTAACATGCTGTCGGTCGGCGTGGACGTGAATCGCTTGGGCCTGATGGCGGTGAACGGCCAGCCCAAAGGCACGGCGGAATACATCCAAGCCACCAGCCGCGTGGGCCGTTCCTTCCCCGGCTTGGTCTGCACGGTGCTCACGTGGGCGCGTCCGCGCGACCTCTCGCACTACGAGACCTTCGAGCATTACCACGCGACCTTCTACAAGCATGTGGAGGCGCAGTCGGTGACGCCTTTCTCGCCGCGCGCGATGGATCGCGGCCTGACCGGCGCGCTGCTTTCCCTGATGCGTCTGGAAAACGATGCCTTCAGCCCGAACGTGGGCGCGAGCGAGCTGGACAAGTCCGACAAGCCCGAGATCACTGAAGCCATCGACGTACTGGTGCGGCGCGCTTGGAACGTCAGCGAGACGACCACCATCAAGAGCTTGGCCGAGCGTGAACTGAAGGAACGCGCGGACGAATGGGCGAAGGAAGTGAGCGTGCCCGGCCGCACGCTGGCCTACGAAAAGCGTGGCGCACAGGCGGCGACGATGGTCGGGCTGGTCAAGTCGCCGGGCCTCCATGCGTGGGATAACTGGACGGTGCCGATGTCGATGCGCGAAGTCGAACCGGGCGTGCGCCTGATCATGAACACGGGGCACATCTCGGACGATCACGGGTGGAAGCCCCGTCCGGTGCCGAAGGACGAGGACTGACCATGACCACCAATAGAACACCCGTCGGCGAAGTCCGTCCCAGTCAACTGCTTTGGACATATGGGCCGGGCGCGCTGATCGACCTGCCGAGCCTCTCGGTGGTGACGCTGGGCATCGACCAGTGGGAAAAGGATCGCTGCCAGCCCATCGCCGAGCCGCGCTTGCTCGCCGCCGTGCGCAAGGTGCTCGGCGCACAGGTGGAGAACCTGCGCGTGCCGCCGTTTCAGAAGAGCGAACTCGTCGATCCGTGGTCGGCGGAGGCGAACATCGGCGTGCCCGTACGGCCGTTCCCGCGCTGGATGCGCTGCGTGAAATGTGGCCTGCTGTCGCCATTTGACGCGGGGTTGTTCGATATCAAGGAAAACCGCTTCCGTCCGGAACGCACTCGCTTCGTCCACAAGGGGTGCCGCGGCTCCAAAGGCGACCAGCCCGCGAAGGATGCCGACGCCGTTCCAGCGCGTTTCCTCTTGGCCTGCCGAGACGGTCACCTCGACGACTTCCCGTGGCATTACTTCGTCCACGGCGGCAACAGCTCGTGCAAAGGCACGCTGCGCTTCTTCGAGAGTGGCGCTTCGTTGCAAACCGAGAACCTGTGGGTGAAGTGCGATGCCTGTGGGGCGTCGCGCAGCATGGCCCACGCCTTCGGCAAGGCCGGGAAGGAGAACCTGCCGAGCTGCCGGGGCAGGCATCCCCACCTCGACCACTTCGACGAAGAGTGCGACGAAGAGGCGCGGGCCGTCCTGCTGGGTTCGACGAACAGTTGGTTCCCTATCACGCTGTCGGCGCTCGCCATCCCGCAGGCCAAAGACCCGCTCGGTCAACTGATTCAGGACGGCTGGGAGTTTTTCGAGGATCTGGATTCCGAGGCCTCGGTTGCCGTAACGGTGAAGGCGCTGAAGAAGACCGGAGCCTTGCCGGGCATCGACAAGTACCCGGCATCAGCCATCTGGTCGGCCATCGACGCCCATCGCCTCGGCGGCGAACAGGAGGTCGTCGGCGAGGCCGACATCAAGGGCCCGGAGTGGGAGGTGCTGACGGCGGCCAATCCACCCGCGGACTATCCGCACTTCATGAGCAAGAAGGTCGCCACGCCCACGGGCTTCGAGCAGCGCATCGGCAGGGTACTGCTGTTGGAGCGACTCCGCGAGGTCAACGCCTTGTTGGGCTTCACCCGCGTGGAGGCTCCCGAAGAAACAAGCGATCCGAATGAGCGTCCTCAGATGGCGGGGCTCGCGCGCCGCAAGCCGGACTGGGTTCCCGCCAATCAGGTTCATGGCGAGGGCATCTTCATTCAGTTCGACGAAGATGCGCTCCGGACGTGGGAGGCGCTCGACGGCGTAAAGCACGTGGATCAGATGCTCGATGCTGGTCACCGAGGATGGCGCAATTCGCGCCACCTTGATCCCAACGAGGGCTATCCCGGCATCCGGTACGCCATGCTTCACACGCTCTCGCACCTGCTCATCCGAGAACTGGCACTCGAATGCGGCTACAACGCGGCGAGCATCCGTGAACGAATCTACGCCGACACGTCGGGCGCGAATCACCAAGCAGGCATCCTCATCTACACGGCGGCAGCCGATTCCGATGGGACGCTGGGTGGCCTCGTCGATCTGGGCAAACCGGACAACCTCGGTCGTCTGCTTCGGCAAGCGCTGAACCGTTCGAAGGTCTGCTCGTCCGATCCGCTCTGCTCGGAGCATGACCCAGGCAAAGACCGCTCGCTGCACGCCGCTGCCTGCCATGCATGCAGTCTTGTCGCCGAGACCTCCTGCGAGCGGGGCAACCGTTACCTCGACAGATCGTTGCTGGTGCAGACCCTCGAACGAGAGGATGCCGCGTTCTTCGCGGGGCTGTGACATGGAAAGACTGCTCGAAGCCGTCACAGGTGTGGTCTGTCTCGTGTCGCCGGAGAAGGTACGGGCGCTGGCGAGCACGATTCGGAAAATTGGGGATGGGAAGGCGAACGTCGCGTTGTCGGATGTCGTCGGCACGGCCGCGGCCAAAGCCGTCGTCGAGGAGCTCGTCGACGCATGGCGGGCCACATCGGTCGGCTCGGGTGAGCTGGCCTTGATGCTGCTCGCCGCCAGCCATACGTTCGAGAAGGTGTCGAAGCATCAGTCCACCGAACTCGTGTGGACGGGTCCGACGACGCCCTTCGTTTCCGCACGTCGCACCGAGCAGGCGCTGTTGCAAGTCATCGGCGCGGCCAAGCAGACCTTGTTCGTCACCAGCTTCGTGGCCTACGACGTCTCGACCATCGTGAAGTCGCTGAACGACGCGAACACGCGCGGCGTTAGCATCTCGATGCTGCTCGAATCGTCGCGGGATCACGGCGGCAGCATCTCGTTCGACGTGATCGAGAAGATGCGGACATTGGTCCCGAATGCGAAGCTCTACGCCTGGCGCGAACGGGCAGCTCAGTTCGCCGACGGGCGAGTTCACGCCAAAGTTGCAGTCGCAGACGGTAACGTGTGCTTCATCACCAGCGCCAACTTGACGGGTCATGCCATGGACAAGAACATGGAAGCGGGCCTTTTACTCTCTGGAGGCAATATTCCGCGACTGCTGGAAGAGCATTTGAATTCACTTGTCTATATGAGAGTGGTGTCCCCTGTGTAAACAGCGATCTGCTTTTGTGCCATGCTCATATGTACTTCTTGAAACTACTGGCCGCGATACTCGTTGCAACCCCGAGCATCGCCGCGCTCGGCAGCAGGATCATCAATGGGTGCAACGAAACCGGCAACGCTAGGTAGGTCACCCACGGCAACATCGCCAGCGGCATCAACGCCGCCTTCGCCCGGTGGTAGACGAAGCCCGATTCCCGCCCCGCGCCGAACTTACGGATGTCGCGGCGAACCAGTCCATCGACCAAGCCGACGAAGGCCGCGAGCAGGAACAGCGGCAGCGTGAGTACCAAGACCAGCAGGCGGACGATGAACGTCAGTACGGTGAAGCCGGCGGCAATCAGATAGCGCTCGGTCCAGACATAGACCTGGGCGAGGTAATAGCGAAAGTCTCGGTGCGCGCCTCGACTGGGTGCGCTGGCCTGCGTCGAGGCGTCGCGCATCCAGTCCAGCAAGCCCGTCTTCACGAAAACCCACTCGTAGGTGCCCTCCACCAGCCAGCGCGCGGTGCGTCCCGGCTCCTGCACGACGGCGCTCCGGGTGAAATGGGTGGAGAGCTGGTTCAGTTCGTAGTCGAGCATGCCCTGCGCGTGGCGCCAGCCCTGGTCGGGCCAAAACAGGTGCATGCCGACGCATTCGATGACGATGGACAGCAGCAGCGAGGCGACCAGCACGCCGAACAGGCGCCATGGCAGTGTGACCACGCTGGCGACCAGGCTGCGCTGGCGTGCCTGCTGTTGCTCGGCGGTCGCGGCGGGCTCTTTCACGATGGAGCCTCTTCATCCGGCGTGCCTTCTTGCACGTCCTCGGCAAGATCCGCTGGCAACGCGTCGTCGTCGTGCAACCGGGGCAGTCCGTTGCCCTCCCACCATTCGCCCGCCTCGGCATAGTGCTGGCGCATGTAGCCGGCCAGTTGTTGCAGGTCCCGGGGCATGGCTTCGTCCGGATCGGGCGCCGGCAACGGCATGCGGACCTTCCACAGGTTACCGCCTTCGATGAGGGCGAAGCATTGCCCCTTGGGCAGGCCGACCACGTGCGCAGGCTCGATGAGCGGCACGCTCGACGTGCTGATGCGGTCCTGCGCGTTGCTGGTGAAGTCGGTCGGGCCGTGGATGTCGGAACTGTCGGTGGCGCCGCTGACAAGGGTGGTGGTGTAGACCTCCACCTTCGGCAGTTGTCGTGTCAGCAGTTCAGCGGTGGCGGTCTCCCGCACCCGCAGCATGAACAGGTTGTTGAAGTTGCCGATGACCTGGCCGGCCTTGGCGCGATTGCCGATGCGCGCCTCGATGTCCGAGAGCGTCTGCGTATAGGCCGTGACCTGCATGCCCGCACCGCCGCCCTTGTTGATGAGCGGAATGAACTCATCGCCCATCAGTTCGTTGAACTCGTCCGCATGGACATTGATGGCGACCTTCGCAGTGGCCGATGCCCCCGGCAGGCCATCGTCGATGCCGTGCTTGTAGATGTGCCCCGCCACCGACACCAGGTCGCTGAACATGCTGTTGCCGACGGCCGCCGCCACTTCGGCGTCGGACAGCGCATCCAGTCCCACATAGACCACGGCCCGCTTCCTGATGATCTGCATCCAGTCGAAGATCGGGCGCGGGTCGGACAGATCGGAATAGTTCGGCGCGAGCAGTTGCGCGATCTTGCCGGTGGTGAGCTTCTCCAGCAGCGGCAGCAGCGAAGCGACGATCTTGTCGAAGTAGGTGCGGTCATAGCGCACCGCGGAGCGCAGGCCGTCGAGCACCGCGTCATAGGTTCGCGTCTGCGACAGGTACTGCTCCAGTGCCACCACCCGCTTCTCTCGCCCGACCATGTGGCGCGGGATGGTCTTGTCGTTGAGGCGTCCTTCGAGCTGGACGATCACCTCCCAGGCCTTGGGCTCGGTTCGGGCAAAGAAGTGCTGGGCGTACTCGATGAACAGCGCATCGATGTTGACGACGTGCCGCTGGATCAGCAGGTAGTCTGGACGCTGCCCAAGTTCCACCAGGGCGCGCGCGATGATGTTGACGAAGCGCCAGGCGAACTCGCGGAACGCGGCGCTGTTGCCCTCGCCGGAAAGTTGCCCCGCAATGCGGGTGGCGACTTCCGAGATGCGCCCGAACCTGCCCACGGCGTTGTAGCGTGCCGAGATGTCGGGCCAGCCCAGGTGGAAGACGTACATCTCACCTTCGCGCCCGGCGCGCCTGGCCTCGACATACATGCGCTTGAGCAGGTCGGCATCGCCCTTGGGATCGAAGACGATCACCACCTCGTGCTCGCCATGGACCTTGCGGCGGATGTCCTGGGTGATGAACAGCTCGGCCAGGCGCGTCTTGCCCACGCGCGTGGTACCGAGCACCAGGGTGTGGCCCACACGCTCGCCCAGCGGCAGGGTGACGTCGGTCTCGTGCGGCTCGATGCCATGCAGGCGCGGCATGCCACCCACTGGCGGCAACGGCCGGACCGGGTTGAGTGGGCTGTCCCAGGCCAATGCCCGCGCCAGCCTGGGCAGCGGCGACGGCGCGAATTCCAGCCGCTCCTCCAGGCGACGCGCCAGGCGGTAGAACGTCGTCGGTTCGGCATAGCGCCGGAACTCGGGCTTGTAGGTCTGCGTCAGCCGATGGGTGTGTCGTTGTTCCCAGCGGAAGCCACGCCCAACGAACAGGCGGTACTGGCTCACCGGCACGTCGCGGCTCGTCATCACGTAGCGTGGCAGGCGACGGATGTGGCGGCGGTAACGCAGGATGGCCCAGGCGTCGCGCAGGCGAATCGCGCCGAAGGCCAGGAAGGCCAGCGCGCTGCCGAGGCCGAGTACCGGATTCAGCGCGAGCGACCACGGTGCCACCACGCACACCATCGCGGCGCCTGCGCATACGGCAACGGTGTATAGCTCCACCGCTGGCCGTAGCAGGACTTCGACGGCGTGCGGCTGGGCCATCGGGCGGTCCTCACTGTTCGATGCCGGTGGCGGTCACCAGCACCGGGTAGTGGCGCAGGCCCAGGCGCTGGGCCAACTCGTCACCTGAAACCGGCGCCATCGTCAGCCCCGGTGCCAGGGCACGCAGCGCCGCGAGTGCCTGCGGTGTGTCGACCTGAACCACCAGCCCCACCGCCCCGAGTTCGCGCAGCGCCGGGGCCCGCTGGCGCAGCCAGGCATGGGAACGCTGGTCATCGCCAACCAGGAACATCGGAGTGAGTCCCGGCGCCAGGATCGCCCGGGGAACCACATCGCCAGGGGCCAAATGGGCCGAGCGCACCGGCAACATGGCCGCCTCGCCAGAAGGCCCTTCGGGCAGGCGTGGCATCTCGACCCTGGGAGATGGCCAGCTTCCGGTGCGCGGTTGCAGGTCAAGGGCCTGGTAGTAAGGCAGCGCGGAAGCGCCGCCGCGATCTTCGACGACGATCAAGGGCGGCGTTTGCGCGAAGGCGGCTGGCACGGACACGAGCGGCAGCAAGCCGATCAGCCACCGCGTAGCCGGACGAAAGATTCGAGGCTTCATGGCAGGGTTCTCCGGGTATCCGAGCCCCGCGCTGGCTCGCCCAGTACGCGGGCCAGGTAACGGCCAACGCTTTGGCGGTAGCGCGCAGCGGGTGCGCCACCAGCGGGGCGGTGGTAGCGGCCGATCGTGATCAGCCAGTCCTGGCCCGGCGCGTGCTGCTCGCGCAGGATTTGCGCGGCCAGCGCCAGGTTCCGATAGGGATCGAGCAGTTCGCAGGGGTGGTCGTAGCGGTGGCGCTGGTAGCCCAGGTTGATCTGGCCCAGGCCGGCGTCGATGCGGGTGCGCGGCACGTCGCGCAATGCCCGTTGCAGGCCGGCGCAGGCATCGGCACGGGTGGCGAACCGATGCGATTTCCCGGCCACGTTGAGCGTCCAGGGCCAGGGCACGAGGCGGTCGTGGTACCGGGTGCCACTCTCCTGCAAGGCCACCGCGTACAGCACCGCAGGCGGGATGCCCGCACGCTGCGCTGCGAGTTGGTAGGCCGGCGGCGGAACGTCCTGCGCTTTCGCCTGGCCGAGTGACCAGCAGGCCAGCAGCGCGAGCGCGAGACGCCCCAGGCCTACTGTCGCTGCCATTGGCCGCCGACCTGGCGCACGACGGCGGGCAGTTCGCCCTGCAGGCCAAGGGACAGCCAGCGCCCACCATCGTGGTTGAGGGTGATGTTCCGGGCGCGCACTTTCGCCGGGTCGATACGGGCCCGGCGTGCCCATTCACGGATGCGCGCGTCGTCGGCGCGACTGCCGACGACATAGACATCGAACTCGACGCCCGACGCCTGCAGCCGCTGCACGGCTTGGTCGCAGGGGGGGCAGCCGTCCTTCACGAAGATGGCGGTTCTGTCGGTGCCTGATGCGATGGCGGTGCCCGCGCCGGCCGGCTTGGCACCGGGCAGGTTGACCCGCGCCATGCCCGGCGCGATCCGCTGCCAGGCGGCGTCGTAGGCACGCTGGTAGGCCAGCGTCTTCTCGACCCGCCGGGCTTCGGCCCGGACCTGCAATTCCGCGTAGCGGCGGCGCTCCTCGTCGGAACGTGCCTCGATGCCGAGGGCCGTGAGCGGATCGAGGCCGGGCGAGTAGACGCCCAGCGGCCCCTGCATCAACTCGCGATAGCGCGTCCATTCATCCGTGCGCAGCCCCCAGTCCTGCGCCCGCTGTTCGTCGCTGCGAGCGATGGCCGCAGGCGCCTCGCGGCTCGGCGCCGTCCTGGCCGCGGTGGTTGCGCCGGTGGGCTGCGCGAGCGCCGCCTGCATGGCGGAGGCGGCCAGCAATGCAACCAGCAACGGCGGGGTCAAGTGGCGCGGGACCATCGGTGTGGGCCTTCTTATCGGGGCGGGATGAGCAGCCTGCGGATCTCGTCTCCCTGCCGGAAGACGGCGCCATCGCGCTCGATCCCATCCAGTCGCCAGCCGCCCTCCGACTCTCCGGCGCGCAGCAGGCGGACATCGGCCAGCCCGGTGCCATCGGCAGGCATCACCGACACGAAGTGTTCTCCCGCACGCAGTTCCACTCCGATCAGGCGGAATGAAGGCTCAACAGGCTTGGGTTGGGTCGCCACGGGTTGGGATGGCCGTGGTGCGGGCGGCGTGGGCTGGCGCGAGACCGGGCGGGCTTCCAGTCGCGTGACGCGGGTTTCCAATGCGTACAGCGCATCGGTGGCGGCGTAATGGGCCTGCGCCATTTCGATCGCCGCCAGCCGCTGCTCCAACGCCGCGGCGTCCTGTTCGTAGCGTGCCTGCGGCAAGGCGGCCGTTTGAGTGTGGCGTTGTTCGATCCGATGCGAGAGGCCATCCAGTCGGGATTCGAGCAGGGATACCTGCGCGGTGGGCGCGTAGGCTTGGGCCTGTTCAGCCAGCCCGGACAAGGCCATGTGATCCACCAGCACCACCGTGCTGACGAGCAACAACCAGGTTGCGGCAGCGACCCGCAGCAGCGTCGTGCGCTGGCCGGTCGCCGAGTCCCGGATGGTCATGGCGAAGCCTCCCGGATCAGCGGAGGGCTCTCCGCCGAGCGGTTGATTTCCGGTGGCTTGGGCTCATGCGGCGTATGAGCCTCCCCGAGGCCGCGGATGAAGCACACCCTCCGCTCGCCGTCGTCGACCTGCAGATCCCAGGCGGGGCCGGCCAGGGTCGAGAGCGCGTCGCGCAGCAGGACCGGGCCGAGCCGGTAGTGAGCCGCCGGCAGCGGCAAGGCCAGCAGATCGGCGGACTGCTCATCGCACAGCCGGTAGCCGGAACGCAGGACGAGGTGCCGGAGGGCATCCCCGACGGTGGCGCCCAGCGTGCCGGGGACCTCCACATCCACCACTTGCAGCAACAGGTCGTGCTGGGCCGCCGTCGGCGCGAGTTCAACCAGGGTGTAGCGGCCATACCGCGTCACCGGCACGAACTCCATCACGGCTTCGGGCGCGATGTCGGTGACTTTGGATGCGGGCGTCGGTGGTACGGCGTTCGTCATCGCGCAGCCGCTGGCCATGGCGGCCAGGAGCAAGCCGGGTAAACGGATCAGGCTGCGTCCGGCAATACGGAAGGGCTGGCAGGATGGGCGCATGGATCGGTGTCCTGAAACAACGAGCCATCACCATCGCCGCGCCGGCCCTCTGCCGCAGCAAACAAAGCGAATCCATCGGCTTCCGATTTGCCAGGAGAAAATGCCGGCGACCACAGGGTCGCCGGCATGCAAGGCATGGATCATGCCGCCACGAGTTGGCGTGCCAATGCCACTTCTACGGAATCACCGTCCTGGTTCAGGACGTCGAGCCCCGATTCCGGCACGTCGCCCGACGTGCTCTGCGACACCATGATCTTCCGGGCCATCAACCCCAGGCAGGTCATCTGCGAGGAGTTGGCGTAGCCAAGGTAGATCACGCGCACCGGCTGCTTCTGGCCGATGCGCCAGGAGCGCCGGGCGGCCTGCTGCAACGAATACACGTTGTAGCCGGACTGGAGGAACACGATGGTCG
>JAACZU010000008.1 GCA_009996615.1 Rhodanobacteraceae bacterium
CCCTGGCACGGGGGGCAGTGTCGCCGAATGCGTAGCATCGACGGGGAATTTTCACAGCCTCTCAGGGTGTCCGAGGTGCTGGCGGTCCTGAGCGAGATGCCGACCGGCGCGGCGGCGAGTTCCAGAGGCAGGAGCGAGCCGCACGGCGTCGAGTGGCGTTTCCGGCTGCGCGCCTGGCCGCTGGAATTCGACCAGTGGCCGCGCGAGTGGTGCCGGATCCTGGCCGACATCACGCGACAGGCGCGCCCTCTCGCGGAGATCGCTTCGCGCGTGGACCTCGCACCGTCGGAGGTGGAGCGCTGCATCGTCCAGCTGACGCGCCTGGACCTGCTCGACCGGCTGGCCGAGCGGCGCACCCCGTCCGGCGTTGCAGCCGCTGCGCCGCGCGGCTGGCGCGATCTAGCGACGCGCGTGGGTCAGATACTTGGATTCGCCCGATGAAGCAAAGTTACAAGATGGTGTTCGTAGGCGAGCCCGGTGCCGGCAAGACGACCTGCATCGCCGCCCTGAGCGACATCAAGCCAGTCACCACCGACGTGGGTTGCACCGATGAACTGGCCATGATCAAGGAGACCACCACGGTCGCGCTGGACTATGGCGAGCTCGATCTGGGCGACCAGGGGCGGCTGCTGCTGTATGGACTGCCCGGACAATCGCGCTTCCGCTTCATGTTCGACGTGGTCCGCGCAGGTTTGCTCGGCGTCGTCATCCTGGTCGATGCCGCGTCCAGCCACGCGCTCGACGGATTGGCGGAAACGCTGGAGACCTATGCCGACGAGTTGCGCCATCTGCCCTGCGTACTGGCGCTCAACAAGCATCCCGACCCGCCGGACACGTTCAAGCAGCAGTGCCAGGACCTGCTGCGCAAACACAAACTGGTCACGCCGATCCTGGCCGTCGACGCGCGCAAGCGCGCCGATGTCATCCGCGTGTTCGAGCTGCTGTTCGTGCTGCTCGAGTACGGCTCGGACGGCGCACCACGACAGGAAGCGCCCGCATGGCTGTGAAAGCACCCGATCGGGCTCGTTGCATCCAGGCGCTGGATGACCTGGTCAAACGCTGCGATGGCGTCAACGCGGCGATGTTGGCATTGCGCGACGGGCGGCCGTACGCGGAAAGGTCGGGCGGGCGGGTCGAGCCCGGCAAATTCGCTGCGATGGCCAGTTCGCTGCTGGCGCTCGGCAGCAGCGTGCTGCGCGAACTCAGTGCCGGCACGCTCGACCATGTGCTGGTCGAAGGTGGCGCCGGCAAGCTGGTGGTGGCGAACGTACCGGGCAGCCATGGCCTGCTGATCCTGGCCGTGCTGGCCAGCCATGACGCGCGCCTGGGGCTGGTGCTCGGCCAGGCCAAGACCTGCGCGCTCGAGGTCGCGGCGGCCTTTCCGCCCAACGGAGAATGACGGCCATGCCCAGCATCGAGTACCAGGGCAAGCGGTACGGCGCCGAACCGGGCGAGAGCGTACTGGAAGCGCTGCTGCGCCAGGGCGCGGTGGTGAGCCACTCCTGCCGCAAGGGCTCGTGCCATGCCTGTGTGCTCAAGCGCGAACGCGGCGAGGTACGCCACAGCCGCGACATCGATCCGTCGCTCGCGCGCGACGGCCACATCCTGAGCTGCGTCGCGATCCCGCAGGGCGACGTGGTGCTGGCCGCGGCGGACATGGCCCACCGCTCCATCGCCGCCGAAGTCGTTCATCGCCGCCCGTTGGCCGAGGACGTGGTCGAACTGGGCATCGCGCCGGCGCAGGACATCGACTTCCTGGCCGGACAGCACGTGCAGGTGCTGCGCGCCGACGAGCTGTCGCGCCCCTACTCGATCGCCAGCGTGCCGGGCGAGGACTACTACTTCCGCATCCAGGTGCGGCGCGTCGCCGACGGCGCGATGAGCCGCTGGCTGTGCGACGAGGTGCAGCCGGGACAGAAACTCGCCCTGCGCCGGCCGCTGGGCGACTGCTGCTACCGTCCGTCGATGCGCGAACGGCCGCTGCTGCTGCTCGCCACCGGCACCGGCGTCGGTGCGCTGGCGGCGCTGGCGCGACAGGCACTGGGCGATGGCCACGCTGCACCGGTCACGCTCTACCACGGCGCGCGCCGCATGGCGGACCTGTACCTGCATGCCGAGCTGCACGAACTGCAGCGGCGCCATCCGCATTTCCGCTACGTACCCTGCCTCACGCGCGAAGCCGCGCCCGCGGGCGTGCGCGCCGGCCGCGTCACCGAGGCCGCGCTCGCCGATCATCCCGACCTGCAGCCGTTCGAGGTATTCCTCTGCGGCCTGCCGGCGATGGTGCAGGAAGCGCGCTATCGCGCGATTCTTGCCGGTGCCCAGCGGGCGCGCATCCATGCCGATCCGTTCGAGTTCGCGCATCCGCCGGCGCCGCGCGATGCGGAAAAGATCGCCGCGATCGCCGCCGATCCCGCGCTGTGGGCGGCGCTCGAGCAGGGCCCCGGCCTGAGCCGCATCCTCGCCACGTTCTATGACCGCGTCTACGAGGACGCGCGGCTGTCGCCGTTCTTCCAGGGCGTGGCCAAACCCTTTGTGATCCAGAAGCAGTACGAGTTCCTGGCCAAGCTGTTCTCGGGCGAGACCGGCTATTTCGGCCTGAACCCGTACAACGCGCACCACTGGATGGTGATCTCGGACGAGCTGTTCGACTATCGCGAGGCGTTGTTCGAAACGGTGCTGCACGAATACGGCCTCGATCGGCCGCTGATCCGCCGCTGGATGGCGCTGCAGGAATTGTTCCGCGCCGAGATCGTGAAACCGGCCGCGCGTGGCATCATCTCGGAAGGCACGGAACACCCGCTGCGCACGCACGTGGTCGAGTGCCTCGACATCGAGGCCGTCTGCGATGGCTGCGGCCAGGCCATTCCGGCACGGGCCCCCAGCCGCTACCACTACCGCGTCGGCCACCTGCATTGTGCGGACTGCGCCGGCATCGAGCTGAGCGCAAGGGCCTGACGTCATGCCGAACACGATCACTCCCAGCCACCCCGCGGATCGGCCGGCGACGACGGCGCGCGCCGCGCGCGTCGTGCTCGGCCATCCCGGCGCGCTGGTTCGGCTGGGCTTCGCCGAACTGATCTCGCGCGTGGCGGACGCGCAGCTGTGCGCGTCCGCGGAGACGATCGAGCAGACCATCGCCGCGGTGAACCGCCATCGGCCGGATGTGCTCGTGCTGGCCGCCGATTTCCGCGAGGTGGTCGCGAAGATGCGCCATGCGCCGCGCGTGCTGCTGCTTTCGCCGCACCACCATGCCGGCAAGGGCGGCGCCTGCGCACGCACCTGCGCGTTCTCGAGCGAGCAGGACTCGACCGAGGCGCTGGTCGATACGCTGCAGCGCGTGATCGCCTGCAGCGAGGCAGGCGTCGGAACGGCCGCGTGCGCGCGCTGCCCGCTCAAGCTGAGCTTCGCGCCGGCCGAGCTGCCGCTGTCGCGGCGCGAGCGCGAGGTGTTCGAGCAGATCGCCAGCGGCCGCCCGACCAGCCGCATCGCCGCGCAGCTCGGCATCAGCGTCAAGACGGTCGAAACCTATCGCGGCAACATCAAGAACAAGCTGGGCCTGCCGAGCCCGACCGCGCTGACCGAAGCGGCGCTGCTGTGGCGGCGCGGCATGCGCCTGCCATAGACGGCGGGACGTTTGGCGTGGAACGCGGGAGCGGCGCAAGCCGCGATGCCCTGCTCGTGCGCGGGCACGCGCATCGTGCCCGCCGGCGCTCCCGCAAGCGCGCGATGCCTATCGTCCCCGCTCGCGCCGGTCGGCCGGCGACGGCGGCACGTTGAAATTGCGCAGGATCGTGAAGTCGAACGCGACCGACAGCGGTGAGGCCACCGCCACGCCATCCTTGCGCGCCGGCTCGAAGCGCCAGCCCTTCACCGCGATCGCAAGGTGGCGGCCGAACACTTCGCGGTCGGCCGCGACGACATGGATGTCGCGCGTGGTGCCGTCCGCGGCGACCGTGAAGGCGACCTCGGCGCTGCTGGTCTTGCCGGTCAGCAGCTGGCCGATCGGATAGACCGGCGACTTGCCGCTGACCAGCCGCGCCGGCGTGTCCCACTCCACCGACGCCGGCCCGACGATCGAACCCGGCTCCATCCAGCGGTTGGCGCGGTGGCCCGTTTCGTGCGTGCCGGCGCAGCCGGCGAGCAGGCCCGCCAGCCCCATCGCGATGGTCCGTCGTAGCAGTCGATGCATCGTGTACTCCTCCGTTGCAGGTTCTTGCGGCCGCTCATGGCGACGCGGGCGTGTCCAGGTGTTCGCGCAGGAAGCCGGCGATGCCGGACCACGCGGCCTCGATGTGGTCGATGTCCTCGATGCCGTGGCCTTCGTCCTCGAAGGTCAGCATCACCGGCGGGCGGCCGGCGAGGTTGAGCATGCGCACGAGGCGGCGCGCGTGCTCGTAGTCCACGCGCGTGTCTTCCTCGCCATGCACGAGCATGACCGGCGCCTTGAGTTCGCGGTAGCGGTACAGCGGGGAGGAGGCCTGCATCGCCTCCAGTTGCGTGCGCGGGTCGCCGATGACGCGTTCGAGCTGCTCGCGACCCTTGACCGAATGACCGGCGTCGCTGGCGGTGAAGAACAGCACGCGGTCGCTGACGCCGGCGATCGACACCGCGCAGCGCACGCGCTCGGGCCAGCGGATCGCCGCGACCAGCGCCGAATAGCCGCCGTAGCTTGCGCCGACGACGCACAGGCGCTGCGGGTCGAGCGGATGGCGGGCGAGCGCGTCGCGGATCGCAATGTCGATGTCGTCCTCGATCAGCGTGCCCCAGCTGCGGAAGCCGGCCTCGCGGAACGCCTTGCCGTAGCCGTCCGAGCCGCGGAAATTGACCTGCAGCACCGCGTAGCCGAGCGAGGCGAGGAACTGCACCTGCGGGTTGAAATGCCGGCGGTCGCTGACGCCGACCGGACCGCCGTGCGGCATCACCACCAGCGGCCGCCTGCCCTCGCCCGGCGGCAGGGTCAGGTAGGCCTCGACCGGCAGGCCGTCGCCACCCTTGACCGAGAACGGCTCGCTGGCGACGAAACGCTTGCCCTCCAGCCACGGCCGCGCGTCGTCGAGCAGCGACGCCTCGTTCCTCGTCGCGTCGAGGTGGTAGAGCTTGCCGGGCTGGTCGCTGCCATCGACCCACAGCACGAGCTGCTGGCCGTCGCGGCTGCGGTCGATCACGGCGACGGTGCGGTTGGCGAACGTGTTGCGCAGCATGCCCGCCAGCTTCTGGTCGCGCTGGTCGAAGTACTCGCTGACGAGGCGGCCGCCCTCGTAGTAGGCGGCGCCGATCGGCCGGCGGCGATCGTCCATGATCGGCCCGACGAGATCGACGCCGGGCTTGCTGAACAGCGTGGCGGTGACGCGCCGCTGCGCCGGGTCGAACACGACGAGGTCGCGCTGCGCGCGGCCCTCATCGGTCAGGCCGTAGACCAGGTCGCCGTCCCACGACAGCGCGCGCGGCTCGAAGCCGTCTTCGGCCTGCAGGCGCAGCACCTCGGTGAACGTGGTGCCGGTGCCGTGCAGCAGCACGTAGTCGTCGTCGCGCCGGGCCAGCGCCGCGCGCAGGCGGCCGGCGCCGTCGGTGAACCAGGCGACATCGTCCGCCACGCCCTTGTTGAGCGGCTTGCGTCCGGTGTTGAAGCCGTCCAGCGCGCGCTGGCTGGAGATGTCGATCTCGTGCACCAGCAACTGGTCCTTGTGGCCGTGGCTGGCGAACAGGATGTGGTCCGGATCGTGCGGCAGCGGGTCGAGCACGCGCCCAGCGTGGCGCAGCTTGAGGATCTCGAAGCCGTGCTGGCCGCCGGCGAGGTCACGGATGCGGATGATCGTGATCGTTTGCGCGTCGCGCCCGGCACCGGTGCCGACCAGCAGCGTGCGATCGCCCGACCAGGTCATCGACACGTACGGGAACGGCGTCTGCGCCAGCCGCACCGAGGTGCCGGCCTTGAGGTCGATCAGGTCGATGCCCCACTCGTCCTTGTCGCGCACGCGCTCGGCGAGCAGGTCGCCGGCGCCATTGAGGCTGACGTCGCCGATGCGCTCGTCGCGCCACAGCTCGCGGATCGCCAGCGGCAGCGTTCCGGGCGCCGGCGGCTTGCGCACCGTGTCGAGTTCGGCGACCGCGCGCGGTGCACCGGCGGCGCGCGCGGCGCGGTAGAACGCCGGAAACGGATCCGGGTAATGGCCGGAGTAGCTGAACGAGTACTGCCGCGCGACCGCCGGATGCTGCGCCTCGAGCCAGTCCATCGCCCGCAGGCCGCGGTTGGAGACCTGCACGCGCGCGCGGAACCAGCCCTGCGGCCGGAACACGAGATCGCCGCCGTAGGTGATCACGCCGGGCCGCACCTCGAAGTGGTACTCCGGATCGTCCTTCAGCCCGTAGCGGACCGAATTGAATGCGCGGATCTGGTCCCACGCGTACTGCCCGGCCGGCACGACATAGAGCCGCGCGCTGTGGCCGGCCTTGAGATTGGCCAGCACGCCGCTGCTGAACAGCCGGCCTTCCTTCTTGACGCTGACCGCGTTCAGGTCGACGTTCGAATCGACCGCGACCAACAGCAGCCCTTCTTCCGCCCCCAGCGTCGGCGTCTCGCCCGGATCGACCACGCGCACGCGCGCGCCGGCTTCGATCGACAGCAGCAGCAAGGCCGCCGCCAGCACCGCGCAAATCCTTCCGCACCCGCGGTGCGACGCACCCGGCAGGTTCCTGTGCATGTCCCGCTCCCCGCACCGCGACGGTGTTCGCGGCGCCCCGCGGGCGAGCATAACCCGATGCCGGAACGGCGTGGCGTGACGCGCGGCACTCTCACGCGCCGGCGGCGAGCGGCTCCAGCTTTGCATCGAGCGCGACGCGCTCGTCGAACACGAAGCAGCGGCCCTCGTAGCCGTAGCCGCCGACCTGCTCGAAGTAGCCAAGGATGCCGCCGTCGAGCTGCAGCACGTTGTCCATGCCGTCGGCACGCAGCCACAGCGCCGCCTTCTCGCAGCGGATGCCGCCGGTGCAGAAGCTGACCACCGTCGCGTCGGCGAGCGCCTCGCGGTGCGGCGCGAGCGCCTCGGGCAGTTCGGTGAACTTGTCGATCGGCAGCGTCAGTGCATCGGCGAAGCTGCCGTGCGCGATCTCCTCGCGGTTGCGCGTGTCGAGCAGCACCAGGCGGCGGCCGTCATCGTCGCAGCCCTGCGCGATCCAGCGGGAGAGGTCAGCCGGCGCCACCGCCGGCGCGCGGCCTTCGAGCGGCGAGCAGTCGTCGCGGCGAAAACTGATGATCTCCGGCTTGACCTTGACCTTCAGGCGCGCGAACGGCGGCGTGGTGCTGCGGCTGAACTTGACCGTGATCGCGGCGAAGCGCGCATCGGCGCGCAGCGCGTCGAGGAAGGCGTGGATCGCCGCGTCGGCGCCGGCGAGGAACACGTTGATGCCCTCCTCCGCGACCAGCACGGTGCCGCGCAGCGCGCCCGCTTCGGCCCATTCGCGCACGCGTGCGGCGAGCTGCGGCGGATCGGCGACGGCCGCGAAATGATAGGCAGCAATATTCAGGATCATCGGGAATGGGTACGTGGGCGGCGGCCGGAACGGAACGGCCTCAGGCGCCGACGCGACGGCGCACCGTGTCGATGTCGCGTACCGGGCGCACCTCGATGCAGCCCACGCGCGTCCACGGGAAGCTCTGCGCGATGCGCACCGCCTCGTCCATGTCGGCCGCCTCGATCAGGTTGAAGCCGCCGAGCACTTCCTTGGCCTCGGCAAACGGGCCGTCGACCACGCGCGTGCGGCCATCGCGCACGCGCACCGAGCGCGCCGTCGCGGCCGCCTCGAGCTGCTGCGATTCGATCAGGCAACCCTCGGCCTGCAGTTCGTCGGCATGTCCGAGGCAACCGCGCATCATCGCGTCGAACTCGCTGGCCGGCAGCGCATCGAGCAGGGCTTCGTCGATGTAGACCAGCAGCAGGAACTTCACGGCGCCTCGGCGGCTTCCTGGAAGAACGGCACGACCTCGCCCTTGAGCTTGAGCGTCATCGGATTGCCGCGGCGGTCGCGCGCCTTGCCGGCGGCGACGCGGATCCAGCCTTCGCTGACGCAGTATTCCTCGACGTTGGTCCGTTCCACGCCGTTGAAGCGGATGCCGATGCCGCGCGCGAGCAGGTCGGCATCGTGGTACGGGCTCTTGGGGTCGACGGAAAGGCGGTCGGGCAAGGTGTCGGTCATCGGTTCAACAAATCTGGGGTGGCGCCAGCGGCCACGCGGGCGCAAAGGATACCCGCCGTCGGCCGGCGTGGCGAACCCCGCAGCGCCGGCGCTCAGTGCTGGTAGGTGCCGACCAGTTCCGCCTGCGCGACGACATGTCCCTTCATCGCCGCGAGCAGCCGCGCCTTGTCCGGCCGGCCGAGGTCGGGCAGCACGGTATCGAGCGCGTAGAGCTTGAAGAAATAGCGATGCCGCCCGACCGGCGGACACGGCCCGCCGTAGCCGGTGCGACCGAAGTCGTTCCTGCCCTCGCGCGCGCCGGGCGGCAGCCGCGCCGAATCGACGGCCTCGGGCAGACCGTCCGCAGCGGCCGGCAGGTCGTACAGCACCCAGTGCACCCAGACCGTCTGCGGCGCGGCCGGGTCGGGCGCATCCGGATCGTCGACGATCAGCGCCAGGCTCTTCGCCTTCGCCGGCACGCCGCTCCACTGCAACGGCGGCGACGCCTCGTTGCCGTCGCAGGTGTAACGCGCGGGGATCGCGGCATGCGACGCGAACGCCGGCGAACGCAGGTTCAGTGACATGGCGGCCTCCTCGCCCCCGCCGCGCAGGGGCGCCAGCGCGAGCAGCGCGGCAACGGACAACACTCGGGCGACGACCATCGCGGACACCTCGGCTCGCGCACCGGCGGAATTCTACTCCCCCTCTGCCGCCGGCAGGCCGCGCCATGCCGGCACGGGGACGGCGACCGGTACCGCCGGCCGTTGCGGGCGCGCACGGATGAAGGTCGACTGCACGCGCCGGGAGACGCGGAAGTAGGCGATCCAGGCGACCACGCCGAACAGGCCGCCGAACAGCTTGCCCCACGCGCCGGCGTCGACTGCAGCGCTGGCGGCCGGCAGCGCCGCGGCAAACAGCAGGTCGGCCGCCTGCACGCCAAAGCATCCCAGCAGGAACGTGCTGTAGACGAGTGGCACGCTGCGCCGCCGCTGGAAGAACAGCACCGCCAGCAGCAACGAGCAGACGATCAGCGCGAGGTTGGCGCCGAGTTCGAACAGCAGGAACGGCGCCCACAGCGGATGGTAGGCCGCGCCGCCATGCGTCGTCAGCGCCGCCCAGGTGTCGGCCGCGAACGGATCGGTGGTGCCGATGAAATCGACCACCAGCCGGATCGGCGTCACGACGACGCCGATCGCCGGCAGCACCAGCCAGCCGCGGATGCCCTGCAAGGCCGGATCGACGGCGCTTGCCGGCGCGGCCGGGTCGTAGCGGTAGACGCCCGCGGCGAGGTGGATCCACAGCAACAGCAGCAGCGCGCCGAGCATGGCGATCGTCCAGTTGAAGCGCTCGAAGCCGCCGGCCGCCGCGGCCGGATCGCGCCAGGAGAGCCGGTAGCCCATTTCGTCGCGGGCCAGCGCAAGGCTCTCCAGATAGCGCGGCATGTCCGCGCTGGCGACCTCGTCGGTGCGCGCCTGGTAGCGGTCCGCGAAGACGATGTGCTTGTCGTCGCCGCTGATGCTGCGCTCGAACGAAAACGCCGCATCTTCCACGCGCACCGTGTCCGGCGTGAACGACCATTCCTCCGGCAGCAGCACCTCGGTCACCTGCGTGACCTCCAGCGGATGCAGCAGGCCGAGCGGCGCGCGCCGGATCGACGGCGTCGGATCGCGCAGCATCTCGTCCATGTCCGGCGTTTCGATCGCGACCTGATGGCGCTTGTCGCTTTCCGACCACGACGCGAACTCGGCGATGTCGTAGTGCTCGGTCGTCGTGATGCGATTGTTCGGTTCGTCCTCGGCCACCTCCAGCGGCGCCGCGATCGCGATCTTCGGGTAGTAACGCGCGTAGTAGTTCAGGTACTGCAGCTGCAGGTCAGCCAGGTTCGACGAGGCGAGCGTGTTTCGCAGCGCTTCGGCGCGGCCGCCCTCGACCGTCGTGGTGACGGTGTAGCGCACGGTCTTGTCGAATCCCGCATGTGCATCGAACACTGCGCGGATGCTGCGCCGGCTCAACGCCGAGGAAGCATTGGCCATCGGCACCAGCGCGCGCGTGCCAGGATCGACGATCAGCGCATGGCCGTAGTCGGGCTGGTACAGATGCTCGATGTCGCCCTTCTGCGGCGCGCGGGTCGGATCGATCCAGAAGCGCCGGCCGTTGATGCGCGCCTCGACCAGCACGTGGTCGAACGCGCCCGGCATCGGCTGCTGCTCCTTGACGCCGCGCCGCACGTCCGTGGCGACCAGCGCGGCGCGTGCCTCGATGCCGAGCCCGCGCAGCATCGCCAATGCCAGCAGCGCCTTGTCCTTGCAATCGCCGAAGCGCCGCTCGAGCACCAGCGCGGGCGGATTGGGCGCGTGCGAACCGGCCCCGATCTCGACCCCGAGATAACGAATCTCGCTCTGCACGAAACGCAGCGCCGCCAGCATGCGGCCGGCCGGATCAGACTGCTGGCGGGCAATCGCGTCGATCTCCGCCTGCACGCCGGCGCCCGGTCGCGCCGGCACCTCGTACAACGGCGCGGCCCAGCGCGCCACCGCGCCCCAGTCGGGATACTCGCTCCATTCGACGGACGCGTAAGGCGCATACCAGCCAGGCGCGCCCGCATCGACGACCAGTGCCGTCGCGTTCGGCTGGCTCCACTCGTACTCGCGATAGCCATCGCGCGTCGCGACGAGCGGCGCGGGCGGCGCGTTGCGCGGCTTGATCGCGACGTCGCGATCGAGCGGAACCAGCAGCCGCGCGCGCAGAAGCTGCGCCGGCTCGGCGTACTGCAGCCGGAACACACCGGCCTCGCGGTTGCCGAACACCGGATTGCCACCTTGCACGGTGTAGGCGTAGTCGACCGTATCGCCGACGCGCACGTCGTCGAGGAACACGTGCACGGTCTTGCTGCCGTCGAGGATGCGGCGGTCGAGCGCGGTCTCGCGCTGCAGCACGTGCACCTTCGCGCCCGCCAGCTTGGGCAGCACGCGGCCGTCGCGGACGATGTCGATCGAATGCAGGGTCAGCGTCTGGTACGACGGATCGAAGCCGATCTCGATGTTGGCGATCGCCTCGACGCCGCTCCCGTTGACCGCCTTCGACGCGAACCGGCGATACGTCTCGCGTCCCTGCGGGGCAAGGCGGACCTGCGCATCGCTCAGCAGGTAATACGTGCCGTCGCTGATCTGGCCGAGCGGAACCTCGCCTGCGTCCGCCACCGGCGCCGGCTTGACCCAGGTCGCCGCCGGTCCGGTCCGATATTCAGCCGCGTACCCCGCCCCCGGCACGGACAGGCCGGAAGCCAGCAAACCCAGGACGAAGAAGCAGCGGGCAACGCGCCCGCGCCGCGATCCCCTCGCGGTCCATCGCTGTGCGTGATCCAACACGAATCCCCATCGCGTGAAAGTCGTCGTTGCCGCTCTGCAGCGTCGGCGATCTTGCCACAGGCGCCAGCCCTTGCGACGCGGGCGTCACGCCGCCGGGAGGGGCGCAGCGCTCGTGTCAGGCCTTGCGCAGGAAGCAGGTCTTGAGCACCAGGCCCTTGATCTTGTCCGAGTGGCCTTCGATGTGCTCGGCGTCGTCCTCGACCAGGCGGATGTTCTTGATCACGGTGCCCTGCTTGAGCGGGATCGACGAGCCCTTGACCTTGAGGTCCTTGATCACGACCACCGTGTCGCCGTTGGCGAGCAGGTTGCCGTTGCTGTCGCGCACGACCATGGCCGCCTCGCCGGCCGCCTCGGCCGCGATCGGCCATTCGTAGCCGCAATCGGCGCAGACGTAGTTGTCGCCGTCGGGATAGGTGTTTTCGAGCGTGCACTGCGGGCAGGCGGGAATCGTGGGCATGCGCGTGGATCTTCGATGAGCCGAGGAACTGCGTATTTTAGCGGTCGCCGCCGCGGGCCGACCGTTTCACCGGTTCCCGCGGCGCTACGCCGCAGCGCGTGCCGACTATCGGCGCGCGCCATCGCGCCGGCCACGAGTGGCCTGTGCGTTCAGCGCAACTGGCTGTCCTTGCTGCCGCGACGGTTGTAGCCGCTGGCGGCCTTCTGTTCCTGGTCGTGCGCCGCCTGGCAGGCCACGCACAGGCGCACGCCCGGCACCGCGCGGCGGCGCGCTTCCGGAATCGGCGCGTCGCATTCCTCGCAATGCGTCAGGCCCGGGCCGCGCGCGAGCTGGCTGCGCGCACGCTTGACCGCATCCTCGACGGTCGCGTCGATCTGGTCCTGCACGGCGCCGTCGCCGGCCCAACCGGTAGCCATCGTCGTCCCAACCCTGATCCGAAAACGTAACCTGTCCCGATATCGGAGCCGATCGCCGCCGTCACAAGGCCTCGCCGCGGCGAGCCGGCCTACCAGACGAGATCGTCCGGCACCTGGAACTGCTTGTAGAACTCGTCGTCCTCGTCCGTCGCGCCGGCCGCATCGGCGCGGCCGTGGTCGAGCACGACCATCGCGGCATCGCGCTCGTAGACCTTGTCGGCCACGGCGCGCGGCAGCAGCGCGTAGCCTTCGTCGTGGCGGACGATCAACAGCGCGCCGCTGGCCAGTTGCGCGCGCAGCGCGGCGTTGACCGGCACGCTCCTGATCTTGTCGGCGTCGGTGAAGCGATAGTCGATCTCGCCCGCGTGCGCGACCTTGTGGCTCTCGACGATCTGGCGGACCTGCGCGCGCAGCTCGTTCGCACGCGCCTGCGCGTTGCGTTCGGCCGCCAGCGCGCGATCGCGCTCGGCACGTTCGGCCTGCAGCCTCTTGGCATCGACCTGCTCCGCGGCGGCCGGCGTCGGCGCCTTGCCCTGGCGCTGCCTGGCCTGCTCGCGCGCGACCTGGTCGACCTTGGACTTCTTGACCAGGCCGGCCTTGAGCAACTGGTCCTGCAGCGGATTGCGCATGGGAACGGGGATCGCGACGAACGAGATGGGGACTCGGGATTGTAGCGTCTGGATCCGCTGCGCACCGGACTTGCGATGGCCTGAGCAAGGAAACGTTCCATGTGCCGGCTTCGCCACCCCGGCCCATCGACGGAGCGACGCGCATGCGATGGGACGCGGCGACGGCAAATCCCGCCTACGCCGGCACGCCCTTCCGAACCGCCCGCCACACGCGCACGATCGCCGCCGCGCTCCTTGCCACATCCTCCTCCGACGTGGCCCAGTTCGACACCGAGATGCGCATCGCGGCGAGGCCGTGCCAGGTGGTGCCGCTGAGCCAGCAGGTGCCCTCGTCCTGCACGCCGGCGACGACCGCGCGGGTCGTGTCGTCGTCGTTGCCGAAGCGCACGAGCACCTGGTTCAGCACGACGTCGTTGAGAACCTGCACGCCCGCCTCGGCGGCGAGGAGTCCGGCGATCTGGCGCGCGCGGGCGCAGCAGCGGTCGACCAGGCCCTCGATGCCGTCGCGACCGAGCGCGCGCAGTGTCGCGTACACCGGTACGCCGCGGGCGCGGCGTGAGAACTCCGGCCCCCAGTCGACCGCATCGCGTTCGGCGCCCTGCGTCTGGATCAGATATGCCGCGGCCGAAGTCATCGCCGCGCGCTGGTCCGCGGCGTGGCGGACGATCGCGACGCCGCAGTCGTACGGCACGTTGAGCCACTTGTGCGCGTCGGTGGCCCAGGAGTCGGCCAGCTCGATGCCGTCGGCGAGCGCACGGTGGGCGCGACTGGCGCGCGCCCACAGGCCGAACGCGCCGTCGACGTGCAGCCACGCGCCGTGCGCGTTGGCGATCGCGGCGATCTCGCGCAGCGGATCGAACGCGCCGGTGTTCACGTTGCCCGCTTGCGCGCAGATGATCGTCGGTCCGTCCAGCGTGGCGAGCAGTTCGCGCAGGTGGTCGGCGCGCAGGCGTCCCTGCGCATCGCTCTCCACGCGCCGCAGCGCGCGCGTGCCGAAGCCGAGATAGCGCAGCGCCACATCGATCGTGACGTGCGATTCGGCCGAGGCGACAACATTCACGCGCGGCGCGCCGTGCAGCCCGTCCGCCTCGACATCCCAGCCGGCGCGACGCAGCACGCCGTGGCGGGCCGCGGCGAGGCAGGTGAAATTCGCCATCTGGCAGCCGGTGACGAAGCCGAGGCCGGCGTCGCGCGGCAGGTCGAACAGGTCGAGCAGCCATTCGGCCGCCACGTCCTCGACGACCGACGCCAGCGGCGAGGTCGCGTAGATGCCGGCGTTCTGGTCCCAGGTCGCGGCGAGCCAGTCCGCGGCGAGCGCGACTGGATACGTGCCGCCGATCACGAAGCCGAAGTAACGCGGCGACCCACTGGCGACCGCGCCGCGCTCGCCCTGCGCGGCTAGCAGGTCGATCACTGTATCGGCCGGCTCACCCCGCTCCGTCAGAGGCGCGCGCAACGCGGCCAGCAGTTCATCGCGGCTCGCGCGTGCGCCGACGTGACGATCGGGCTGCTCGCGCAGATAGTCGATCGCGCGCGCGTGGACCCGACCGAGCAGGTCTTCGAAGGTATCGGTGGACATGCCGTGAACCTCCCGTCATCGCGGAAAACGGCGTCGCCGCATCGCTGAGGCAGCGCTCGTCGCGGTCGTACGCAGGCGTGAGCGACGAATCATCGCGCAGGAGCAGCGCGCTCGCCATCGGGGCGGCGCATGGATCGATGCCGCCGGCTTTCTTCGATCGGCGCGCGCCGGCTACGATGGTGGATTCGTTCGAGGAGACGCCGCCACATGTCCAGGACCTTGCCGCTGCTGCTGTCGCTGTTGTTCTGCCTTCCGCTGCCTGCCGGCGCGCAGGCCGCCGAAGCCAAGGTCGCGGACGCGGACTATCCCGGCACGATCCGCCTGCAGGTCGACGCGCGCGACATCGACCGCAACATCCAGCGCGTGCGCGAGAGCCTTCCGGTGCGGCCGGGCGCGCTGACGCTGCTGTATCCGCAGTGGATCCCCGGCAACCACGCGCCGACCGGGCCGATCAACCAGATCGCCGGGCTGGTGCTGCACGGCAACGGCCAGGTGCTGCGCTGGCGGCGCGACAGCGTCGACATGTACGCGTTCCATGTCGACATCCCCGCCGGCGTGCAGGTGCTCGACATCGAGTTCCAGTATTTCTCGCCGACCGCCAGCGACCAGGGCCGCGTCGCGATGACGCCGCAGCTGCTGTCGCTGCAATGGCATCGCGTGCTGCTGTATCCGGCCGGTTACGCGGCCAGCCGCATCCGCGTCGTGCCGGAGCTGAAGCTGCCGGACGGCTGGCCGTTCGCGACCGCGCTGGAACGCGACGACGCCGCGCCCGGTACCGCCCGCTTCCGCGAGACCACGCTGGAAGCGCTGGTCGACTCGCCGGTCTACGCCGGCCGCCATTTCCGCCGCTTCGCGCTCGACGACGGCAAGGCCTCGCCGGTGCGCCTGAACGTGGTCGCCGACGCGCCCGAGCTGCTCGACGCGAAACCGGCCGTGCTCGCCGCGCACACGGCGCTGGTCACGCAGGCCGACCGCCTGTTCGGTGCGCGGCCGTTCGCGCACTACGATTTCCTGCTCGCCGCGTCCGATCATTTCTCCGGCATCGGCCTCGAGCACCAGCAGTCGAGCGAGAACGGCCAGCACGCCGGCTACCTGCTCGGCGAGCCGCCGTTCACCGACTACGACCTGCTCGCGCACGAATACGTGCACGCGTGGAACGGCAAGTTCCGCCGCCCGGCGCCGACGTCGACGCCGCACTACAACACGCCGATGCGCAACGACCTGCTGTGGCTGTATGAAGGCCAGACCGCCTACTGGGCGTTCGTGCTGACCGCGCGCGCCGGCCTGTGGCAGCGCGACCAGGCGCTGGCCGTGCTGGCCGCGATGGCCGCGGCCGCCGAGCACCGTTCCGGGCGCCACTGGCGCAACCTGCAGGACACGGTCAGCCAGGGCATCATCGACTTCAACGACGCGCCGCAGGCGTGGGAGAGCTGGCAGCGCGCGTTCGACTTCTACAACGACGGCGCGCTGCTCTGGCTCGACGTCGACGCGCGCCTGCGCGAGCTGTCCAGCGGCCGCCGCTCGCTCGACGATTTCGCGCGCGCATTCTTCGCCGGCCCGGCCGGCCTGCGCGCGATCTCCACGTTCGACGAAGCGGACGTCGCGACCGCGCTGGCTGCCGTGCAGCCCGGCGAGGACTGGGCCGCGTTCCTGCGCGAGCGCCTCGACGCGCACGATGCGGACCCGCTGCAGGGGCTGGCGCGCAGCGGCTGGCAGCTCGTCTACACCGACACGCCCAACGCCGCGATCGCCGATGCGGAAGCCGCGCAGGGCGTGCGCGACTTCAGCTATTCATTGGGCCTGAAGATCGCCGACAAGGGCGGCCGCCTCGACGCGGTGCTGTGGGACAGCCCGGCCTGGCATGCCGGCCTCGCACGGGACATGCGGCTGGTCGCGATCAACGACGGCGCCTACAGCGGCGAGCGCCTGCAACGCGCGCTGCTCGCGGCCAAGGCGAACGCGGCGCCGCTGAAGCTGCTGGTCCGCCGCGGCGACGATTTCCGCACGGTGGAAATCGCCTACCGCGACGGCCCGCGTCATCCGCATCTGGTGCGCGACGATGCCCGGTTCGATCGCCTGACGCCGATCCTGGCGCCGCGGCGCTGACGCGCGCCCGCCCAACCTGCAGCAGCGGGCGCCTGTTCGCAGACGCCCGCTCTTGCATTTCGCTAGCTAGCGGCCCGTATCGGCCTGCCGCGACCCGGCCGCCACCAGCAACTCGGCGATGTCCGAGCCGAGGATCTGCGTGAACGGTGCATCGAGGTTGCCGACCACGGCATACGCGTCGCCGGTCTCCCACACGATCATGGCCTCGGCGTTGATGCCGCTGCCCGGCCCGCCGCCGTTGTGGCCGCGCAGCGTGCGCTTGCCCTTGGCCACGTGCATGAAGCCCAGGCCGTACTCCTCCTCGCCGCCGGTGTTGAGCGCGGTCAGCGTCTGCGCCATCGCCGGCGACACCAGCTTGCCTTCGCGCAAACCGGCCAGGAACGCGAGCAGGTCCGGCGCCGTCGAGTAGCCGCCGCCGGCGCTGCTGCCGCGGTAGGGCAGGAAGGTCCAGTTCGGGCCGCGCCCGTGCGTGCCGAGCGGATCGCCCTCGCGGAAGCGGTAGCCGACCGCGCGGCCCTCGGCCACCTCGTCCAGCCCCGGCGAGCCGGTGCTGCGCATGCCCATCGGCGCGAACACGTGGCCGGCCACGTAGTCGTACCAGCTCTGCCCGCTGAGCCGTTCGACCACCGCGCCGAGCACGATGAAACCCTCGTTGCTGTAGGAGCCCTTGCTGCCAGGCGTGAACTCGAGCGGCTCGGCGGCGAAGACCGGCAACAGCGCGGCGACCGTGGCGTAGTCCCTGGTGCGCTCCCACTTCGGTCGGTCGAACAGGTTGCCGAGACCGGCCGAGTGCGCCAGCAGGTGGCGGATCGTGATCGCACGCGCGGCCTCGGCATTGGGATAGTCCGGCAGCACGTCGATCAGGTGCGTATCGAGCGTGAGCTTGCCCGCCTCGATCAACTGGCCGATCGCGACGGCGGTGAACATCTTGTCCATCGAGCCGATGTTGAAGCGCGTCTGCGCCGCATTCGGCACGCCCAGGTCGCGGTCGGCGAGCCCGAAGCTGTGCGAATACACCGTGCGGTCGCCCTGGCGCACCAGCACGGTGCCGGCGAAGTCGCCGCGCTCGGCACTGAAGCGCACGCGTGCATCGATGGCCCTGGCCAGCGATCCGCCGGCCTTGGCCAACGCCTCGTCCATCTTCAGCGGATAGGGTTCCGGCCACGGGAACGAAAACACCGCGCCGATCCGGCTCGCATCGACCTCGTCCTCGAGGATGTCGATACGGCTCGAACCGCCCGCCTTGGCACGCACGTAAAGCTTGTCGATCGGGCCGTCCAGGCGCTTGCGCGTCAGCGTCAGGCCGCCAGCCTCGCGCGCGATCACGGCCAGGCGACCTGCCACCTCCTCACGCTTGCCGGAAGAGACATAGGTGTCCACCCACGCCACTCGCGCCGAATCGGAGCCGGCATTGAGCGCGTCGAGCAGCGCCTGCGCACGCGCGCCCTCGTCCACGGTTGAGGCGGACGGCGCCGCATAAGCCTGCAGCGCGGCCGTGGCCAGGGCGGCAAGAAGAAAACGATGCAGCCGGCCGGCGTGGCGGGGAAGGAAACGGGCCGGAATCGAAACGGAATGGTGACGCATGGACGACCTCATGGACGGGACCGCCTGAAGCAAGCAAGCCCCATGCCATAAAGCAAATCATTGATTCAAAAACACTCCAACAGCCAGACCCGCACACATCTGGCGTCCGCCGGGCACCGTGTCCGCCTCCGGACAGGGCGAATCGCCGGCGGGACGTCACGCCATCTGTTCCCCGTCTGGGGACCCCGCATGCACGACACGATCGCGCCCGGCGCCCTTGGCTGCGTACATCGCCTCGTCCGCGCGCTTGAGCAGCGCGGTCACGTCCTCGCCCGCCTGCTGCGTGGCGGCGCCGATGCTGGCGGTCTGCGCGATGCGCAAGGGGCCGGCCGCCGAGCGCTCGTGCAGGCGCCGGCGGATGCGGTCGGCGACACGCAGCGCGTGTACGCGATCGGCTCCGGGCAGCGCGATCACGAACTCCTCGCCGCCGTAGCGGCCGATCAGGTCCTGCTCGCGCAACTCCTCGCGCATGGCCGCGGCGAGCGTGCGCAGCGCCTCGTCGCCGGCCTCATGGCCGTGGCGGTCGTTGAGATCCTTGAAATGGTCCAGGTCGAGGAACAGCACCGACAGCGGCTGTCCCGACTGGCTCATCGCTTCGTTGAGCAGGTACACGCGCTCGATCCAGGCGCGGCGGTTGAGCAGGCCGGTCAGCGCGTCGATGTCCGCCAGCTCGCGCGCGCGGTCGCGGTCGCGGCGCAGCGCGAGGCTGCGGTCGGCCAGGCCGAGCGACAGCACCAGCGCCTCCAGTGCGCCGGTGCCGAGCATCGCCTCCTCGCTCCACGTCCAGCCGGGCGCGAAGCCACCGGACTGCAGGCTGCCGAGCACGGTCGTCACCAGCAGCGGCGTCCAGCCGATCAGGAAGAACAGCGCATGGCGCGAGCCGCGCCATGCCGCGAGCACGCCCATCGCGAGCAGCAAGGGCCCGCCCAGCACCAGCAGCGGGTTGATCGCCGCGCGCGCGAATGCATCGACGGACTCGATCGGCAACAGGCGCAGCGTCAGCAGCAGCACGATGACCGCAGCGTAGGCGAACAGCAACCGGCGCCCGCCCGGCGCATGGCGGCGCAGCTCGGTGAAGCGGTCCTGGAACAGGATCGCGAACACCACCGAAACGGTGGTGGCCAGGCCGCCCCAGGTGCGCACCTGGGCCACCGACGCGCTCCAGCCGAGCGGCTCGACCGCATAGCCGGTCTGCAGGCCAAGGATCACCGCGTAGGCGAGCACGAACAGCGCGTAGTACAGGAACGTCGGATCGCGCAGGCGCACGCCGAACACCAGCGCCATCAGCGCCATCGCTGCCATCACCGCAAGGCAGGCAGTGGCCAGGACGAGCCAGCGCGCATCGCCGCGCAGGTAGTCGGCAATGGTGCGTACCGTGAACGTCACGCTGGTCGGGATCACGCCGCGTGCCTCGATATGCAGGCGCAGCGGCTCGCCGTCCGCCGGCGCGGTGTGTACGAGGAACGCCAGGCGGCCGTGCGCCGGCCAGCCCGTCTCATCGGCCTGCATCAGCTGCGCATGGCGCGGCGCGGCGCCGGGCGGATACCAGGTAAACGTCTGCAGGCCAGGCGCCTTGACCTCGAGCATCCAGGGCACCTGCGGCCAGTGGCCCTGCGCGGGCCACAGCAGGACCCAGCTGCCGTGCTCGCCGCTGCCGAAACCCTGCTTGCGCGCCGGATCGAAGCGCTGCAGGCGCGGATCGTCGCGCCCCACGCTGGCCGCGACCTCGCCGGCCTCGGCCGCGCGCCAGGCGCCCTCGAGCGCCAGGTCCGCCGCGCTGGCCCGCACGGGCAACAGGGACAGCAGCCCAAGCAGTAGAAGCAGCATGATCCGCGTATCCACGATCCATGACTCCAGCACGCGCACCGGCTCGCACCTCACCCTATCACGCGCCGGAACGGCGGCAGCGCATCGAGGATGCGGCGGCCGTAATGGCGCGTGAGCAGGCGCGAGTCGAGGATGATCACGCGGCCGCGATCGGTCGAGGTACGGATCAGGCGGCCGGCGAACTGCGTCAGCGTGCGCAGCGCGTGCGGGATCGCGATCAGGTTGAACGAATTCTGCCCACGGCTTTCCAGCCACTCGCTCATCGTCGCGGTCTGCGGATCGGTCGGCACCGCGAACGGCACCTGCGTGATGACGACCGTGGTGCAGGCCTCGCCGGGGAGGTCCAGGCCCTCGCCGAACGAGTTCAGGCCGAACAGCACCGACCCCAGGCCCGCCTCGACGCGGCGCAGGTGCTCGGCGATCAGCTCGGACTTGTTGCGCTCGCCCTGCACCAGCACGGCCAGGCGCAGGCGCGGCGGCAACAGACTGGCGACCTTCTCCATCTTCCAGCGCGAGGTGAACAGCACCATCGAGCCGCGGCTCCACTCGAGCTCGCGCTCCAGGTACAGCGCGACCTCGCGCGGATGGCCCTCGCGATCGTCCGGCGTGACCGGGAACGGCGGCACCACCAGTTCGGCCTGGTTGGGCAGGTCGAACGGCGAATCGAGCGCGACCGTCTCGGCCTCGGCCGGCAGGCCGGTGTCGATCGCGAGCGAGCGGAAGCCGCCGCCGCCGGTCAGCGTGGCCGAGGTCATCACGACCGAATCGACCTTGTGCCACAGCAGCGTGCGCAGCACGTGCGCGGCCGACACCGGCGAGCAGTGGCAGACGAGGTCGCCGTCCGGCGCACGCGTGATCCAGCGCGCGGTCGGCGGCTGGCCTTCGGCGTCCTCACGGCGCCAGCCGCTCCACAGCGCGTACTGCTGTTCGACCTGCTCGAACGCCATGCCGAGCGCGCGCTGCAGGCGGTCGCGCGCGCCGTCTTCCTGCTTGGCCTTGCTCACCTGCTGCAGCGCCGACGACAGCCAGTTCGACAACGCCTGCGTGTCGTCGCCGAGCGACTCGACCGCCGGCCGCCACTCGTCCGGCAGGCGCCCGTTCGGCGCGCGCCAGAGTGCGTCGCGCTCGTCCGCGGCGGGCGACCAGGTGTTCGCGATGTCGGCGTGGAAAGCGCGCAACTGCTTGGCGACACCGGCCGCCAGCTCGACCGCCTCGCTCGGCACGAGGCTGCCGATCTTCTCCTTCTCGAGCACGCGGTAAGCGTTGGCGATCAGGTTGTGCAGGCGCCCGATGCGCGTGGCACGGTCGGCCAGCGGCACGCTGGCCGCGCCCTGGTCGACCGCGACGCCGGGCACGTGATGCCCTTCGTCGAGCACCAGCAGCATGTCCTCCGGCGCGGCCAGCAGCGGCTGGCCGTTGTCGTTGTCGCCGAGCGCGAGCGTCGCCAGCAGCAGCGCATGGTTGGTCACCACGATCTGCGCCTCGCGCACGTCCTGGCGCGCCTTCAGCACCGGGCACTGCGCCGCGTAGCCACAACGCCGGCCGGCGCAGCTCGACGCCGGCGTGGTGATGCGCACGCGCAGCGACGGCGGCACCGTTTCCGGCGCGCTGTCGAGGTCGCCATTCCACTGCCTGTCCGCATACGCCTGCGCCAGGCGGCGCGCGAGCTCGGCGTCGCCCTTGCTCAGTGGCTGGTCGAACAGCACCGCGTCAGCCTCGAACAGTGCGTCCTGCTGCGCCTCGCCGTGCAGCTCGGCGACGTTGCGCGTGCACAGGTAGCGCGTGCGGCCCTTGGCCAGCGCGACCGTCGCCGCGAGCCCGGTCGCCTTGAGGAACGCCGGGATGTCGCGCTCGACCAGCTGCGACTGCAGCGCGACCGTGCCGGTGCTGATGACGAGCTTCTTCTTCGCCGCCAGTGCGATCGGCACGCCGGCGGTCAGGTAGCCCAAGCTCTTGCCGACGCCGGTCGGCGCCTCGACCACGCCGACGCCGCCGGAGGTCGCCAGCGCACGCGCGACCACGCCGATCATCTGGCTCTGCGCGCGCCGCGTCGTGAAGCCCGGCGTGTTCGCCTGCAAGGCGCGATAGGTGTCGCGGATGCGGCCCTTGAGCTCCTCGGTCAGCCTGCGCTGGGATTGGGATTGTTCTGCGCCGTTGGGCGGATCGACCGCGTCGTACATGGCCCATTTTCGCATGCGCGGCCACGGCCGGGCTCCTGCGCAGGTCACGCTACGCAGGAGCGGGCTTCATGTACGCGCCGGCACCGTGCGCGGCGACCGCGCTGCCGCCGTGGCGCGGACGGTCAGCGCGCGTCCGGCCCGCACTGCTCGTCCAGCGCACGCACCTCGCACTCGACCTCCCACTCGTCGCCGTGCACCCTCAGGAAGCGCTCGGTCAGCGCGAGCGCCTCCCGCATCGACGCCGCCTCGAGCAGCGCGTAGCCGCCGATCACTTCCTTGCTCTCGGTGAACGGACCGTCGGTCGTCGTCAGGCGGCCGCCGGACAGCCGCATGCGCGCGCCCTCGGCCGTCGGGCGCAGGCCGGCGGTTTCGATCAGCTGGCCGGCCGCGCTCATTTCCTCGATCAGCGTGCCCATGTCGGCCATCAGTTGCTCGCTCGGCCGCAGGCCGCTGTTCTCGTTGATCCGGACCATCGAAAGGAATCGCATCCTGGTATCTCCTCGGGTGGGTCGAAGCCGGCCGGCCGGACGATCCGGCACCGAACATCCGGCTTCCATCCAGGCGACGAACGAGCGTGCGGCAGATCGACACGCCCGATGACGTCGATCGGGCGCACACTCGTTCGTCGAAGCCAGTGCGGGGCCGGACGGCCCCGCAGCCACCGTCCTTGCCGGAGATCCGCATGCCGCATGCCACGCCCACGAACCCGCCGCAGGCTCCATCCGCGACGAAGCCGGTCCTGTACGCGCATCCGTTTTCGTCCTATTGCCAGAAGGTGCTGACCGCGCTGTACGAGCACGGCACACCGTTCGAGTACCGCATGCTGGACAGCGCCGAGCGCGCGCGCGAGCTCGAGGCCCTGTGGCCGATCAAGCGTTTTCCGCTGCTTGTCGACGCCGGCCGCACGCTGGTCGAGGCGACTATCATCATCGAGCACCTAGACCTGCATCATGCGGGGCCGGTGCACCTGATCCCGCCCGATCCGCAGGCCGCGCTCGAGGTGCGCATGATGGACCGCTTCTTCGACAACTACGTGTCCACGCCGCAGCAGAGGATCGTGGCCGACCGCCTGCGGTCCGAGGGCGTGCGCGATGCGCATGGCGTCGGCGAGGCGCGCGCGATGCTCGACACCGCCTACGCCTGGCTCGACCGGACGATGGCCACGCGCACCTGGGCCGCCGGCGAGGCATTCTCGCTGGCTGACTGCGCCGCCGCGCCGTTCCTGTTCTACGCGGACTGGACGCACCCGATCGACGAGGCCTTCGCGAACGTGAAGGCGTACCGTCGGCGCCTGCTGGCACGGCCGTCGTTCGCGCGCGCGGTCGACGAGGCACGCCCGTACCGGCCGCTGTTCCCGCTCGGCGCGCCCGATCGCGATTGAACCGGGACGTCCCGCGCGCCGCCTCGGGCCATCAGTACTCGATCGTTACGGTCGTCGTCCAGCTGCCGCCGGCCGCACTCGTGTGGCCGCGGTATTTCGCGTGCCCCTGGATATGCCGGTACTTCCCGGTACCGCCCGTGAAATGGAGCTCGCCTTCGTACGGAGCCTCGGCCCCGTCGTGGGCGAGCGCCTGATGCCTGCCGTCGAAGCGGATCGTCACGGTATCGCCGCTCTTGAGCTTCCATACGGCGTAGCCATGGTGCGTGCCGGCTCCGTTGATCGAGTCGCCCTGCGCGAAGTTCGTCGTCGTCGCGCCGTCGAAATCCGCGGCGTCGGCGCTGGATACCGTGTACGAATACACGCGCTGCGCGACTTCATGGTTCGGAACATCGCCGACATCGGCGACCGAAGTGCTGATGTCCACCGCGCCGCGCATGCCCGTCAATGTGATCGTTTCGACCCTGTGTCCGGGTGACGCTTCGGCCGGTTCCTTCGCAGCCGGGGCCGAACACGCCGCGACCATGACCAGCACCAGCCACCCCAACAGCCTCATCCGCGTAACGACGGTCTTCATGTCTTCTTCCTCCTTGCGCGTGAAGGAAATCACCATGCGACGATCCGAGACACATGAAGCGCGACCATTTTCCACGTTTGGAGGGCGGCCGCCAGCCGAGCGGACGAGGGCGGGCCACACGCAACGCCCAGGCCTGCAGCCTGGACGCGAACACCGATCGCCAGCGGATCACGCCACCGGCTGTCGCCGCGCGAGCAGCAGCTCGCCGGCGACCGGCTCGCCCGATTCGAAACGCAGCACGACGGCCTCGCGCACGACGTCGAAGAACCCGGCCGTGGCCAGCTCGCGCGCGAGCCGATCCGGCGCGTGGCGGAAGCGCCCGGTGGTTGGCAGCACCTCGGTACCATCGCGCGCGCTGCATTCGACCGAGAACGCGAAGCAGCCGCCCGGTGCCAGCCGCTCGAACACGGCCGCGAATACCGGCTGCAGGTCGGCGACGTAGATGAACACGTCGGCGGCCACGACCAGCTCCCAACGCGCCGGCGTGCCGTCCAGGAACTCGATCAGCTCGGCCAGATGCAGGTCGCGGTACAGGCCCTTGGCGCGCGCGAAGTCGAGCATGCGCGGCGACAGGTCCACGCCGTCGATGAAGCGCCCGGGGCGCGCCAGCTCCCGCGCCATCAGGCCGGTGCCGCAGCCCAGGTCCAGCACCGTGTCGGCGACATCCGCGCCGTGCTGGCGCAGGAACTGCGCCAGCTTGGTCGGCGTGGCATAGGCCAGCCGCTGGACCAGCGTGTGGTCGAAGTGATCGGCGAAATCGTCGAACAGGTGGCGGATGTAGTCGCGTTCGACCGCCTCGGGCAGCTCGCCGCGGATCGAGGCCAGCGTATGGGCGATCTCGGCGTCCGCGGGGTCGTGCGCGCTCGCCTGCTCGAAGGCCTCGCGTGCGCCCGCCTGGTCGCCCAGCTTCAGCCGTGCGCGCCCGAGCCAGGCCCACGCCTGCGCATCGCCGGCCTCGCCCTGTGCCAGCGCCGCCAGGCGCTGCGCCGCCTCGGCGACCTGTCCCAACCACAGCAGCGCGATCGCGTGCTCCAGCACGACCTCGCGATCGTGCGGTGCCAGCTCGAGTGCACGCTGCCGGCTGCGCAGGGCCGGCTGCAATTGGCCCAGCACGGACTGCACCTTGGCCAGTCCGCGCCAGCCCTCCAGCAGTTGCGGGTCGGCCTGCACCACGCGCGCGAAGATCGGCAGGGCCTCGCCTGCACGGCCCAGCCGGCGCAGGCAATGGCCGCGGTGCAGCTCGAGCGCGAGATGCCCGGGCGCCAGGCGCAGGCCGGTTTCGAACGCCGCCAGCGCCTCGTCGATGCGGCCGAGCTCGAGCGCGGCCAGGCCACGCGCGTTCCACGCCGGCGCCTGCCCGGGCGCGAGCGAGCAGGCGCGCGTCGCCGCCAGCAACGCCTCCTCGATGCGCTTGCAGTGGCGCAGCGCCACCGACAGGTTCACGGCGACGTCGGCATTGTCCGGCGCGGTCGCGGCGAGCGGTTCCAGCACCTCGACCGCCTCGGCGTAGCGTGCCTGCTGCAGAAGCAGCACGCCCAGCGGAAAAGCGGCGTTCGCCTCGCCCGCAAGCAGGCACTCGCGATAGCCGGCCTCGGCTTCGTCGAAGCGGCCGGCGCGATGCAGGGCGAGGACGGCGTCGAATCGGGATGGGGTCATGCACGGACCGGAGGGCGGATGGAACCCCCGATGGTACACGGCCCTGCCGGCGTCGACCGCGCGACCAAGCGATGACCGATTTCCGGTTACGCTAGGCGACGGGAACGTACATCCCAGGGGATCGACATGCTGGATTTCCGTCTCGGCCAGGTCATCGGCCTGCTGCTGCGCACGCTGCCGTTCCTGGTGCTGCGCCTGCTGGTCTACATGGCCATCACGCTCGCCTATGTCGTCCTCACCGGCACCGGTGCCGGCATCGGCTGGCTGCTCGGCACGGCGGGCGGCGATGCCGGCGGCGGCGCGTTCTGGGGCGGCCTGGCCGGCTTCGGCCTGACCAGCGGCGTGCTGTACTGGGCGCGCGAATACCTGCTGTATCTGGTCAAGGCCGGGCACATCGCGGTGTTGACGCAGCTGCTGGACGGCAAGGCCATTCCGGACGGACGCGGCCAGATCGATTACGCCGGCACGATGGTCAGGGAGCGTTTCGCGCAAAGCTCGGTGCTGTTCGGCATCGACCAGCTGGTCAAGGGCATCCTGCGCGTGTTCAACCGCGTCACGCTAGGCGCCGCCAGCGTACTGCCGCTGCCGGGACTGGAACCGCTGATGAAACTGGTCAACGCCGTCATCAACACCTCGCTGACCTACGTCGACGAGGTGGTGCTGGCGCACAACATCCGCACGCAGTCGACCAACCCGTGGGCGGCCAGCCGCGATGCGGTGGTCCTGTACGCGCAGAACTACAAGGCGCTGCTGAAGAACGCGGTGTTCCTGACCTTCATCGCGTGGGGCCTGACGCTGCTGATCTTCCTCGTCGTGTTCGCGCCGGTGGCCGCGCTGGTCGGGCTGTTCCCCGGCGTCGCCGGCTTCTGGACGTTCGCGCTCGCCGCGGTCACGGCGTGGGGCCTGAAGGCCGCGCTGGTGGACCCGCTGGCGATGACCGCGCTGATGCAGGCCTACTTCAAGCTCACCGAGGGACAGGTTCCGAGCGCGGACTGGAGCGCCCGCCTCGAAACGATATCCGACAGATTCCGCGCGTTGAAGGACAAGGCCGCCGCCACGCGCGCACCCGCGGACGCTCCGTTGCCCATGCCACGGACAGGTGCAGGCACCTGACCAGTCGCGCCCTTTGGCCGCTATGATGCCCCACGTCGCCATTGCGAGCCGCCGGGATTCGGGGCCTGGTCGCGGCGACAACCGTTGAATCCACCCGCCACCGCCATGCCGTCACGACCACACCTCCCATCCGGGCGCACGAGTGCGCATGCCCAGGTGCCGTCAAGGTAATGTCCGTCGTCGTCCCGACCACTCCGACGCTGCCGCCGCTGGCCGAGGTGCTGGACCTGGTTCCCGACGCCGTCTGCGTCGTGGACGGCGAGGGCCGCTACCTGTTCGTCAACGCCAGCTACGAGCGCATCTTCGGCTATCGTCGCGACGAGATGCTTGGCCGCAACATGCTCGAGGTGGTGCACCCGGACGATCGCCCGGCCAGCCTGGAAGCGGCCGCGCGGGTGATGGACGGCATCTTCCAGCCGCATTTCCGCAATCGCTGCGTGCGCAAGGATGGCCGCATCGTGGACATCCAGTGGTCGGCCAGCTGGTCACCCGAGAATGCCGTGCGCATCGCGGTCGGCCACGAGATCACCGAACTGCGGCGAGCCGAAGTCATGCAGTCCGTGCTGCTCGACATCGCCGAGGCCGCCAACGCAGAAATCGACCTGCCGTCCCTGTTGGCGCGTATCCACGCGCTGATCGCACAGGCCTTGCCGGTCACGGAGTTCCGAGTCGCGCTGCTGCAGCCCGATGGGCGCACGCTCACGTATCCGTACTGGTCCGGAACCGGCGCTGCAGGCTCGCCGCCGGCACGCGCACTCAAGCACGATGCGCTGATCGCACGGGCAGTGGGCAGCGAGCACACCGTGCTGGCCGAGTGCGGCGACGTGCCGGCCGGCTGCCTGGCCCTGGCGGTACCTCTGATCGCGGGACACAGCGTGATCGGCGCGCTGGAGATCCGCTGCCGCGCGGACGACGACACGTGGTCGCCCTCCGATCGCCAGCACCTGGAGATCGTCGCCTCCCAGATCGCGACCGCCCACGAGCGCTATCGCTATCGCCGCAAGCTCGAGCACCTCGCCAACCACGACACGCTGACCGGCCTGCTCAACCGGCACCGCCTCCAGGTCGAGCTGGAGTACGCGCTCGCCATGGCGAGCGAAACCGCGGGCCGTATCGCGCTGCTCTACATCGATCTGGATGGCTTCAAGGCCGTCAACGACACCTGTGGACACGAAGGCGGCGACCAGTTGCTGCAGGAAGTCGCGCAGCGGCTGCAGGACGCCGTGGCCCGTGCCGACCTTGTCGCCCGGATCGGTGGCGACGAGTTCGCGGTGCTGCTGCCCTCCTGCGAAAGCGCCGCCGCGGCCCGTGCGGTCGCCGACGGCCTGCGCGACGCGGTGCGCCTGCCGTACCGGGTCGGCGAGTTCGAGGTGTGCATCGACGCCAGTGTCGGCATCGCCTGCTATCCGGAGGACGGCGCCACGCCGGAGGCCCTGCTGCGGCATGCGGACTCCACGATGTACGGAGTCAAGCGCGGCGAGCGCCGGCCGGACGACGCGGCGTAGGACGGTACCCGCGCTTCAGGGCTGCGACGCACGCACCACGGGCCGCGCGGCTTCCGGCGCGGTGGAGCCGTCCATCGGCAGTGGCGCGATCGCCAGGCCCTGCTCGCCGTCGCCGCTGGCGCCCGATTGCAGGCCCGGCGGCAGATGCCCGACGTCGCCGACGCCGATCACCTTGAAGCGGCCGTCGGGCTCGACGCGGATGCGCGTGATGCTGGCATTGCCGACCGACATCCCCAGCCACGCCGCGCCGTCCACGCCGAGCGCGCGCGTGACCAGGTAGCGGATCACGTTGCCGTGGCAGACCAGCAGCTCCGTGCGCGGCGCGCCGGCAGCCGGCTGGAAGTAGCGCGCGAACACGCGGTCGAGCCGCGCCTTGCACGCGACGAGCTCCTCCGGCTTCTCGCGCGCGGTCACCTCGGTGCGGTGCGTGGGCGGCGTGCATTCGGCGAGGTCGTCGACGACCTCGAAGCGACGGCCCGGCATGTCGGCGGCGATCGCCGCCGCGGTATCGCGCGCGCGCTGCATCGGGCTGACGCGCAGCGCGTCGAAGCGCAGCGGCAGGCTGGCCAGGCGCGCGCCGGCCAGACGCGCCTGCGCCACGCCGAGCGGCGACAGGTGCGGCCCGACGCGCTCGTCGATGTTCGGATCGGGTTCGTAGTGGCCGTGGCGCACCAGCACCAGCGTGCGCGCTGCCGGCGCCCCCGCCTCGGCGCCGAGGAGCGGAGCGGACAGCAGCAGGCCAGCGACGGCTGCAAAGAAACGGTTCATCGGCAGAGCATCCGGAAGTGGCGTGCCGCCGTCCAACAAGGTGGCGGCGCGCGTGGAACGAGGGCGGACATGGCCCGCCGATGATGCATGATCGCCGCCTGGCCGCCCGGGTCGATCGTCACGGCGCGGGCAATCGACGCCGCACCTGCTTTCGGGTAAAAGTCACGAGCAGCAGGTTCGACATTGCCGGGGAGTCATGTCGATACGAAGGGTCGCGGCGATCGCCGCATGGCTGATGCTCGTCCTCACGGCCACGGCTGGAAACGCCGGCCATCACGCAGTCACCAGCGCCGGCGGCACGGTCGCGGCGGGCAACCTGCGCTTGTCGTACAGCATCGGGCAGCCCGTCGCCGGCACGGTCGCTGCCGGCGATACCGTGCTGAGCGCCGGCTTCCTCGCGCTGTTCGCGGCGGCGCCGGGCGCGGCCGACGCCATCTTCCGCAGCGGCTTCGAGCCGTAATCCGCACATTCCGGAGATCTTCAGGATGCTTCGCACCCTCGCCTTCCTGGCCCTGTGCCTGCTCGTCCCGGGGCCTGCCGCGCTCGCCGCCGACGCCACCGCCGCGCAATTGCCGGACTTCACCTACCAGGGCCGCCTCGAACGCGGCGGGCAACTGGTGAACGGCACGACCGATCTCGTCTTCACGTTGTGGGACGCACCCAGCGGCGGCAGCCAGATCGGAACCGCGATCGTCGAGAACGCGTATCCGGTCGTCGGCGGACTGTTCTCGGTCAACCTCGCATTCCCCGGCGCGTTCGCCGGCGAGCAGCGCTATCTGGAAGTCAGCGTCGACGGCACCGTCCTGCCGAGGCAGCCGGTCGCCACCGCGCCCGTCGCCCAGTACGCGCTCGGCGGAGCGGCCGGCCCGCAAGGCCCAGCGGGGCCGCAAGGTCCGAGCGGTCCGCAAGGTCCCGCCGGCACGACCGGCCAGAACGCGTGGACCGTGTACGGCACCGGCCAGCTCGTGGTCGGCCCGGCCACCTCCAGCTACACGCTGATCCCGGGCCTACGCCAGACCGTGGACGTGCCGGCCAACGCGAAGATCTTCATTTCCACCGACGGCGGCGCGCAGCACACGCAGACGGGAACGACCTATTCGATCGTCGACGTCGCGATCTTCATCGACGGCGCCGCCGCACCAGGCGCCGGCCAGCGCCGCCTGGTCCTGTCCAACACCCCGGCCATCGCGCAGGTCGTCGGCAACTGGAGCATGAGCGTCTCGCAGCAACTGCCCGCCGGCACGCACACGATCGACGTGCGCGCCAGCAACGGCGGCACCGGCAACGCGAACGCCAATGTCAGCAGCGGTTCGGCGCCGCAACTGCAAGGCCAGCTGACGGTGATGATCGTCAAACTCTGAGCGCGGCGTTGCGCGCTCGCCGCGGCGAAAGCAGGGTCGCCGCTCGATGCATCGCGAGCCCAGCTGTCTAGCGGAACCGGCGCTCGCCGTTCCTGCCCCCGCGAAGCGGGAAAGGTGGCGGCAGCGCCGGAAGGGGGTAACGCTGCAGGTGCGTGGATCGGTTCCAGCAGATTGAGAAACACCTCGCCGGCGCCGCGCTGCCGCGCGCTTCCGATCAGTTCACGACTCCGGCCGACGGCTCAAGCCGATTGCGCAGCGCACGCGCGACCGCCAGCGCGATCGGCCCGCCGAACAGCAGCATGTGCGACAGCAAGTCCAGCGTGGTCGCCAGCGGCGCGAAGCTGACCGGCCGCGGGTAAGCCGACAGCGGCAGCACGACCAGCCGCATCGCCAGGAACACGACGACGCCGAACACGGCTCCGGCCAGGAGCGGCCGCCGCGCCAGGCCCGGAACGCGCCACGCCGCGGCCGCGAACAGCGCCGCCCACAGGAGCGAAAGGCCGAAGTGGCAGCCGAACCCCAACGCCATCGTCGGTACGCCGCCCGCGAACGCGGCGTTGCCGAGCAGGCCGCTGGCGATGATCTGCAGCAGACGCCCCGGCGGCACGCCGTTGTAGCCCGCAAACGAAAACGCAAACACCAGGTCGAGCGCCCCGCCGACCGCACCGCCGGCCAGGATGGCCGACGGCATCGAAGTTGATCGCATGACGATTCCCCTTGGTTGGCAGTCCCGCCCGGCCGGTCGCGCGCGTCAGCCTTGCGCCAGCACGAAATCCAGCGCCGCCCGCACCGCCGCCACCTGCGCTGCATTGCACTGCGCGGGCGTGGCGCGCGGGCTGTCCGGATACACCTCGGTCGTGGTCGTGTAGCGCGCGTTGGTGACGCCGGCGCACAGGCCGAGGGACTTCAGCGGATAGCGGATCACGCCCGGCGCGACCACCGGCGAGCCGATGATCTCGCCGTTCGCGTCCGCCGGCGCGATGTGCGTGACCTGCGCGACCGCCTCGATGATCGCCTGCTGGAACATCGGCTGCGGATTGTCGGTGTCGTCGACGAGGTAAAAACCGTCCGGAATCTCGCCCGGTTCGAACGGCTTGCCGTCGCGCGCGGCCAGCGCAGGGCGGAACTCGGACTCGTCGCTGTCGGTGGTCTCGTGCAGGTCCACGTGCACGAGGAAGCGATCGCGCAGCGGCGCGACCAGTTGCATCAGCGCCGCCGACTCCGCGGCCGGGCTGTCCTCGCGGAACGAGCGGTTCGGATCGATCGCGTGCGGATTCCAGCGATGGATCCGCTCGTAGGCCCATGGGCTGATGCACGGCGCGACCAGCAGGTTGGCGCGGCCTTCGTAGTCCGCCATGTGCCGCTCGACGAACTGCAGCGCACCGTGCACGCCGCTGGTCTCATAGCCGTGCACGCCGCCGGTGACCAGCATGCTCGGCAGGTCCTCGCGCCAGTCGCGGCTGCGGATCGCGAACAACGGGAACGTCTCGGGTGCATAGTCGAGCAGCCCGTACTGCTCGACGTCGAAGCGCGCCCGCAGCCGGTCGATCACGCCGAGCACGTCGTCGGCGTAACTGCGCTGGCGGCGCTGCCGCGCCAGCCATGCAGCCTTCTCCGCATCGCCCCAGGGCTGGCCGGGCGTGCCGATCGGATAGCAGGCAGGCATTGTCATCGGCTCGCTCATCGTCGCAAATCAGTAGTGGACCACGGAACGGATCGACTTGCCTTCGTGCATCAGCTCGAACGCGTGGTTGATGTCGTCCAGCGGCATCGTGTGGGTGACGAACGGCGCCAGCTCGATATTGCCGTGCATCGCATCCTCGACCATGCCCGGCAGTTGGCTGCGGCCCTTCACACCGCCGAACGCGGTACCCTTCCAGGTGCGTCCGGTCACGAGCTGGAACGGACGCGTCGAGATCTCCTGGCCGGCGCCGGCGACGCCGATGATCACCGACTGGCCCCAGCCGCGGTGTGCGCATTCGAGCGCGGCGCGCATCACGTTGACGTTGCCGATGCACTCGAACGAGTGGTCCACGCCCCAGCCGGTCATCTCGACGATGACCTGCTGGATCGGCTTGTCGTGCTCCTTCGGATTGACGCAGTCGGTCGCGCCGAACTGGCGCGCCAGCTCGAACTTGGCCGGGTTCGTGTCGATCGCGATGATGCGGCCCGCCTTGGCCTGGCGCGCGCCCTGGATCACGGCCAGGCCGATGCCGCCGAGGCCGAACACCGCCACGCTGTCGCCTTCCTGCACCTTGGCCGTGTTGTGCACCGCGCCGATGCCGGTCGTGACGCCGCAACCGAGCAGGCAGACCTCCTCGTGGTTCGCTTCCGGATTGATCTTGGCCAGCGACACCTCGGCCACCACGGTGTACTCGCTGAACGTCGAGCAGCCCATGTAGTGGTAGATCGGCTGGCCGTTGTACGAGAAGCGCGTGGTGCCGTCCGGCATCACGCCCTTGCCCTGCGTCGCGCGCACCGCCACGCACAGGTTGGTCTTGCCGGACTTGCAGAACAGGCACTGCCCGCACTCGGCCGTGTACAGCGGGATCACGTGGTCGCCCGGCTTGACGCTGGTGACACCCTCGCCGACCTCGACCACCACGCCCGCGCCTTCATGGCCGAGCACGCACGGGAACAAGCCTTCAGGATCGTCGCCGGACAACGTGAACGCATCGGTGTGGCACACGCCCGTGTGCGTGATCCGGATCAGCACCTCGCCCGCCTTCGGCGGCGCGACATCGATCTCGACGATCTCCAGCGGCTTGCCCGGCGCGAAGGCGACGGCGGCACGTGATTTCATTGGCGTACTCCTCATGGACGTCATTTCAGATAGCTGCGCACCAGCGCCACGGCGGCATCGATGCCGGCCTGGCGCTGCGCGGGCGAAACCGCGGGTTGCGCGAATTCCTCGCGCAAGTGGCTTTCCAGGACCTCGGACATCAGGCCGTTGACCGCACCGCGCACGGCCGCCAGCTGCTGCAGCACCGGCGCGCAGTCGGCGCCGGCCTCGAGCGCGCGCTCAAGCGCGTCGAGCTGGCCGCGGATGCGGCGCACGCGCGTCAGCGCCTTCTTCTTGTCGGCTGGTGAATGCGGCAAGGGAATGCCTCGATCTTTATACTAGGGGGCAGTATATCATGCGCTGGCCACATGACCGTGGCGCGCGCAGACGCTCGCCGCGAGGCAAGCGCTTTTTCCGTCATCGCGGCGAAGGCCGGGATCCAGCTCCTGCTTTATCTGTTTGTTTTCATAAGCACAAACTGGATCCCGGCCTTCGCCGGGATGATGAGATTGGGAAGAATTTGCGGCGCCGTGGCCGTTCGTCGAATTTTTCACAAACCCTCAACGCGACGGCGCGAAGTTCAGCACCGACAGCGTCAGCGGCATCTCGCGTTGCCGGGCCAGCGGCTTCGGCTCGGCGACGAAGCGCTCGCTGTCGACATCGACGCGGCCGACCAGGTCGTAGTTCGCGAACACGAACGGCATCCCCTGCGCCAGCGCGAAATTGCGCGTATCCATCAACTGGAAGTGCAGATGCGGCAGGTCTGAATTGCCGTTGTTGCCGACCGCGCCCAGCACTTGGCCGGCGCGCACCTTGTCGCCCGCGCGCACGCGGACGCTGCCGGCCTTGAGGTGTCCATACATCGCCCACACGCCGCCGCCGAGATCAAGGATCACGTGGTTGCCGCCCGCCTCGGGCAGCGTCGGCGGCGGCAGCGGCTGGCGCGGCGGACGGTCCTGCTGAACCGTATACACGTCGGCGACGACCGCATCGGCGACCGCGAGCACCGGCTGGCCAAAGCTGTGGTAGTCCTCGTTGCGCGTGCCGTCGCCGCGGTGCAACTCGCCCTGCGCATCGAGCTGGACGAAGTCGATCGCGTAGCGTTCGGGCAGGCGCAAACGGCCGTCGACCGCACGCTGGCCGCGGCGATGGTGGTTGGCAGCATCACAGCAGGCCTCGAACGCGGCCCAGTACGCGCCCTGCAGCGGCGGCCGCAGCACGCGCGGCGCGCGCGGATCGGACGCCACGCGCACGCTCGAGCGGCCGCTGCCCTGCGGTCCGGCGCCGACCGCGGCGATCGTCGTCTCGAGTTCCACCGGCACCGATGCCCCGGCATCGAGCACGACGTCGAGCCAGATCGTCGCGGTCGCGCTCGGCGCGATCTCGTCGACGCCGCGCTGCCAGTCCGCCAGCGCGCTCATGTGCGCCTTGATCGCTGACTCGCCGTGGCGCAACAGCGTCGCCCCACCGGCATCGGCGCGCACCTCGATCGACTGCACCTTGAGCGGCACCGCACCGAGGTTCGTCGCCAGCACCTCGTAGGTGAGGTGCCGGCGCTGGTCGCTGCCGACGACGGCCTGCGGCGGCAGCGGGATCGCCAACACCAGCGGATACAACGACAGCGGCGCGCTTGACGGCGGCACCTCGGCCGCCCCGACCGCACCGCACGCCAGCGCCAGGCCGGCCAGCCACAACGCGAATCCCCCGATCCGATGCCGCACGTGTCCGTCGATCATCCCGACTCTCCCCGCTCGCGCCGGCTGGCGCGTGGGGCAGCCAATCACATCGGCGTGGCGGCGGCAAGCGGCCGCGAAATGCGGCTGTGTTCCGAAACGGTACTGCCGGATTGTTTGCCTTTGTCCGGTTTTCCAAACCGGGTGATCCGGCACATGGCCGGCGATCGCCGTGCCGGCAGACTCCGCGCGCCGCTCGAGTCGGCCTCCTGTTCCCCGTATGGGGATGACTCATGAATCGTCGCGTCGCGCTCGTCATGTTGCTGGTCGGTGCAGTCGGGTTTTCCTCGCTGTCGAGCGCGGCCGAGAAGGGCTGGTTCGGATTTGGCGTCAGCATCGAGACGAAGGGCTTCTCGTTCAATCCGACGATCCAGTCGGTCACGGTGGCCAAGGTCGCCCCCGCATCGCCGGCGGCAGCCGCCGACGTGGCGTCAGGCGATGCCATCGTCGCCGTGCAAGGCATCGTGGTAGACGGCGCCAAGGCCGACGAGTTGAAGAAGGCGATGGCCGTGCCGGTCGGCGAGACCCTGCGGCTTCGCCTCAAGCGCGGCAGTGCCGAGCCCCGTGAAGTGGCGCTGGTTGCCGCGGCGAAGCCTTGAGCGAGCAACCGGCCACGCTCAAACCCCTCGCCCTGTGAGTTTCGACAGCAGCACTCTCGGCCCCCCCCCCACCGGCGGCAGGCCTTATCCTCCCGCCCTTCCCTCCTCGAGATCCCCGCCGTGTCGCACTACTCCGGCCCACTGCTGACCCGCCCGACCGCCGCGGCGCTGCTCGCCGCCCGCGATGCGGGAGCGGATGCCTGGAACGGGTCGCTCGATCTGGAGCACAGCAGCGGCGAAGCGCGACTGTACGCGGACGGCTGGGAATGGCAGGGCCGGTCGTATCCGTATCCGCCGGCGCTGAAGGACCGCACGATCTACTACTGGGAGGGCGAGGCGTTCGCGCCGGTGTCGCGCTATTCCGGATCGTTGATCAAGCTGGTGCCGACCGAGTGGGGCGTGCCGACGTTCGAGATCGACGGCATCAAGATGCTGCCGACCGCGAAGGCCTCGCCGCTGGAGGATGCACGGCGCAAGGTAGCGCTGGTCGAGCCGCGCGGCAAGGTGGTGCTCGACACCTGCGGTGGGCTCGGCTACTTCGCCGCCTGCTGCCTGGAGGCCGGCGCGGCGCAGATCCGTTCGTTCGAGAAGAATCCGGACGTGCTGTGGCTGCGCACGCTCAACCCGTGGTCGCCGGACCCGGACGATCCGGCCCATGGCGGGCGCCTGGTGCTGGTGCACGCCGACGTGTCGCAGGCGATCGCGCAGGTCGCGGACGCCTCGGTCGATGCGCTGCTGCACGATCCGCCGCGCTTCGGCATCGCCGGCGAGCTCTACTCGCTCGCGTTCTACCAGCAGCTCGCGCGCGTGCTGCGCCGCGGCGGCCGCCTGTTCCACTACACCGGCAGCCCGAACAAGCTGACCAGCGGCCGCGACGTGCCGCGCGAGGTCGCGCGGCGGCTGGAAAATGCGGGATTCCGCGCGCAGACGGCGCTGGACGGCGTGCTCGCGCTGCGGCGCTGAGCGTCACGGCCTGACCGTTCGGGATATCGCCCCGGGCGAGGGTTTTCCACGGTGCCTCGCCGCTCGGCGCCGCTTGTCGCGCTCGACGCGAACGCGCGCGACCACGTCGCGCCGTCGCCCGCATTGAACCCGCGCGCGGGGTTGCACGGCCGCCGGCTTCAGGCCTCGCCGATGACCGTGTCGATCAGCATGCCCACCGAACAGTGCGCCTCGACCGGATGGCGCAACGGCGCGTCGCGGTTGATCGAGTAGCGGTTGCGGCGTCCCTCGCGCTCGCGGCTGAGCACGCCGGCGGCCTCCAGCTCCGCGATGATCCGCTGCACGGCCCGCTCGGTCACGCCCACGCGCGCAGCCACCTCGCGCAGCAGCATGTCCGGCTCGCCGGACAGGCAGAACAGCACGTGGGCGTGATTGCTGAAGAAGGTCCAGTCCGCCGGCGGCGGCGCCTCCCGCACGGCGCGGCTGCGCGCCACGGTCTTGACATCGCCTTTCATGCGATATTTAATACGCGACATTGATTTCGTGTTTCACTTTACGTGATAAGGAGACCGCATGAACGCCCAACTCTCGCCCACCCTGCAGCCGGTATCCAGCCCCTGCGAGGCCATCGCGGTCGCCCATGGCGACGGCATCGGCCCCGAGATCATGGATGCGGTGCTGCACGTACTTCGCCACGCCGCCCCTGCGCTGCGCCTGCAACCGGTCGCGATGGGCCATGCGGCCTATCTGGACGGCCATTCGACCGGCATTCTCCCACAGACCTGGGACGTGCTGGCCGAACATCCGGTGTTGCTGAAGGGGCCGATGACGACCCCGCAGGGCGGCGGCTACAAGAGCATCAACGTGACGCTGCGCAAGACGCTGGGCCTCTACGCCAACGTGCGGCCTTGCGTGGCCTACCACCCGTACGTGGCCTCGCCGCACCCGGGCATGGACGTCGTCATCATCCGCGAGAACGAGGAGGATACCTACGGCGGCATCGAGCACCGGCAGACCGACGAAGTGGTCCAGTGCCTGAAGCTGATCACGCGGCCAGGCTGCGAGCGCATCGTGCGCTACGCGTTCGAATACGCGGTCGCGCACCGGCGCGGGAAGGTCACGTGCATGACCAAGGACAACATCATGAAGATGACGGATGGCTTGTTCCACCGCGTCTTCGACGAGATCGCCGCCGAGTATCCGCAGATCCAGGCCGAGCACCGCATCATCGACATCGGCGCCGCACGGCTGGCGACGCGCCCGCGCGACTTCGACGTCATCGTGACGCCGAACCTGTACGGCGACATCATCTCCGACATCGCCGCCGAGATCGCCGGCTCCATCGGGCTGGCGCCGTCGGCCAACATCGGCCTGCACGGTGCGATGTTCGAGGCGGTCCACGGCTCGGCTCCGGACATCGCCGACAAGAACATCGCCAACCCGTCGGGCCTGCTGCTGGCGAGCGTGCAGATGCTGTTGCACATCGGCCAGGCCAATGCCGCCCAGGCGATCCACAACGCATGGCTGCGCACGATCGAGGACGGCCTGCACACGCACGACCTGTTCAACGAACGCACCAGCCGGCGCCGCGTCGGAACGCGCGAGTTCGCGCACGCCGTGATCGAGCGCCTCGGCCAGCAGCCGCAGCACCTGCCGAAAGTCGCCTACGACGGCGCGCCCGCTTCCGCCACGTCCACCCGCGCGCCGGCGCCCGTGCGCGCGCGGGCCGACAAGCAGCTTGAGGGCGTGGACGTGTTCCTCGACTGGAACGGCCAGCCGCGCGACCCGGATGAACTGGCGCGGCGCCTGCAGGCGGCCACGCCGGCCGGCTTCCGCCTCGCGGTCATCACCAACCGCGGCGTGAAGGTCTGGCCGAACGGCCATCCCGACACGTTCTGCACCGACCACTGGCGCTGCCGCTTCAAGGCGACCCAGGGCTGGCTCGACGCGTGCCGGGTGCCCGAATTGCTCGGCCGGCTGGTCGAGCAGGGCTTCGAGGCGGTCAAGACGGAAAACCTGTACCGCTTCGGCGACCAGGCGGGCTACTCCGCCGCGCAGGGCGAGTGATCGCAGGCCGCCCCGACCGGCCGGGCCGAACGGCCGCCCGCGCCGGCGCGGGCCGCCCTGCCCGCCGCAAGACGGCGCAACGATCCGGACACCCCATGAGCCACGCCCGACCCGACACGTCCGCTTCGCAAATCGAACAAGCCGCCGCCCTGCTCGCGCAGGGTCGGCTGGTCGCGATCCCGACCGAAACCGTCTACGGCCTCGCCGGCGATGCGCGCAATCCCGACGCGGTGCGCGCGATCTTTGCGCTCAAGGGGCGTCCGGCGGACCATCCGCTGATCGTGCACATCGGCACGGTGGCCGAGATCGCGGCCTGGGCGGCGCGCGTTCCGCCAGCCGCGATGGAGCTGGCCAGCGCGTTCTGGCCCGGTCCGTTGACGCTGGTCCTGCCGGCCGCCCCGGACGTGCCGCGCGTCGTCACCGGCGGGCTGGACACCGTCGCGCTGCGCATGCCCGCCCATCCGCTCGCGCTGGCGCTCCTGCGGCGCCTCGGCCGTGGCCTGGCCGCGCCGTCGGCGAACCGCTACGGCCGCGTCAGCCCGACCTGCGCGCGCCACGTGCGCGAGGAGTTCGGCGAAGGCGTCGCCATGGTCGTGGACGGCGGCGCCTGCACGATTGGCATCGAATCGACGATCGTGGACCTCAGCGCCGGCACGGCGCGAATCCTGCGCCCGGGCGCGATCACGCCGGAGCAGATCGAGCGCTGCCTGCACGCGGCCGTCGAGCGGCAGCCGGCGCCCGGCACGCGCAGCCCGGGCCTGAAGGCATCGCACTACTGCCCGCGGGCGCGGGTCGTGTGCACGGCACCGGACCAGGCGGCGGCCACCGCGGCGCACTGGCTGGCGCGGGGCCACCGCGTATGCGTCCTCTCGCCCGCTGCGTGCGACCAGATGCACGCCGGCCTGGTGTGGCTGCGCGTATCGGACGATGCCTCCACGCTGGCGCGCCAGCTCTACGCGAAGCTGCGCCAGGCCGACGACCTGCAGGCCGACGTGATCGTCGCCGCCCTGCCTGCCGCCGCCGGCATCGGCGCCGCGGTCCGCGACCGCCTGCGCCGGGCCGCCGGCGGCGGCGAGGAGTTCCGCGCGTGACGGCGCAGGTCGCGTTCGACCTGCGCGGCAAAACCGCGGTGCTGGCCACCATGCACGGCAAGGAGGCCGCGATCAGCCCGCTCCTGCAGCGCCTCCTCGGCCTGCGCGTGATCGTGCCGGATGGGCTCGACACGGACCGCTTCGGCACGTTCAGCCGGGAGATTCCGCGCGCCGGCTCGGCGCTGGACGCGGCGCGCGCCAAGATCGAGGAAGGTTTCGCGCGAGTCCCGGGCAGCACGATCGGAATCGCCAGCGAAGGCAGCTACGGGCCGCATCCCGACGTGCCCTACCTGCCCCTCGGTCACGAACACGTTCTGCTGATCGACCGGCACACCGGCCTGGAACTGGTCGGACGCCACGTCGGGGCGGCGCTCCACATGGCAGCCGCGCGCGCGACGAGCGTGGACGAGGCGATCGCGCTGGCCGAACGCTGGCGATTCCCCGCGCAGGGCGTGCTCGTGATGCGGCTCGACGGCGAGCAGCCGTCGCCGCGCCGCGGCATCCACAAGGAGCTGCGCACGCTGCCGGCGCTGCAGCAGGCCGTCGCCCGCATCGTGGCCGAGGACGGCGCCGCCTGGCTGGAAACCGACCTGCGCGCGCATCGCAACCCGCCCCGCATGCGCTGGATCAGGCGCGCCACGCTCGATCTCGTGCGCGCATTCCGCAGCCGCTGCCCGGCCTGCGAGCGTCCCGGCTTCGTGCGCAGCAGCAGCGTCGAAGGCCTGCCATGCGCGTCGTGCCGGCAGCCGACATCGACGATCAAGGCGTTCGTCCGCGCGTGCGTGTCGTGCGGTCACCAGGCCTGCGAGCCGGTGGACGTCGCCTGGGCCGACCCGGCCCTGTGCGACCTGTGCAATCCGTGACGGACCGCTCCCAAGCGCTCAGGCCGGCGCGCACGCTTCGCGCGGCGTGCGCAACGTCGCGGCGGCCCAGGCGTAGATCGCGGTGCCGAGCAGCGCGGTCGCCGCGCCGACGTAGCCGGTCGAGGTCCAGCCCCAGCCGGCGCCGATCGCCAGGCCGCCGAGCCATGGTCCGAGCGCATTCGCCGCGTTGAACGCGGCATGGTGCGAGGCGGCCGCCAGCGTCTGCGCCTCGCCGGCCACGTCCATCAGGTGCGTCTGCAACACCGGGCCGAGCCCGCCCATCAGGCCGACGGCGACGGTGGCCGGCAGCAGCGTCCACAGCGAGCCCGCCGCGGACGCGAACAGCAGCAGCATCGCCGCCGCGCCGAGCAGGATCACCGGCACCGCGCGGAAGCGCAGGCGGTCGAACAGCCAGCCGCCGGCGACGTTGCCGATCACGCCGCCGAGGCCGAAGCCGGCCAGCCCGAGCGGAATCCACGCCGCCGACACGCCGGTCACCTGCAGCATCGTCGGCGCGAGGTAGCTGAACACGCAGAACAGGCCGGCGAAGCCGATCGCGCCGATCGCCAGCGCCTGCCATACCGGCAGGCGGTTGAACGCGCGCAGTTCGTCGCGCGGGCGCGTGGGCGCCTCGGCGCGCTGGCGCGGCAGGAATGCCGCGATCAGCAGCACGGTCGCCACGGCGACCGCCGACACCAGCACGAACGCCCAGCGCCAGCCGATCGTCTGCCCCATCCACGTCGCCAGCGGATTGCCGACGAGGATCGCCAGCGTCAGGCCGACCATGGTCAGGCTGACTGCCTTGCCGCGTTCCTCCGGCCGGCTGATCGCGACCGCCGTCAGCGCCGACACGCCGAAATAGGCGCCGTGCGGCAGGCCGGCGACGAAGCGCGCCAGCAGCATGCTGGCGTAATCGGGCGCGCCCGCGCTGGCGAGGTTGCCCAGCGCATAGAACGCCATCAGCGCCAGCAGCAGCGCGCGGCGCGGCAGCCGCCCGCCGAGGATCGCCAGCAGCGGCGCGCCGACCACGACGCCGAGCGCATAGGCGCTGATGATGTGGCCGACCTGCGGCTCGGTCACGCCGAAGCCCTTCACCATGTCGGGCATCAGCCCCATGGCGGAGAACTCGCTGGTGCCAATGGCGAAGCCGCCGAGGGTCAGGGCGGTGAGGATCAGGGCGCGATGGCGACGCGATACCGCTGCGGCGGACGCCGCAGCATCAAGCGGGGAAATCGAGTGCATGGCGCATTATGCTGCAGGGCAGCAAGAACGTGCCAATGCACCCGGGCGACGGACGCCGCGTACCCGTGCCGCCTTCCGCGCGACAGTCGAAGCCCTGCCCGTTCGCAGCCATCCGCTCGACGCAGCGCGCAAGCCGGCTGCTTTGCGGGGAACGGGATCTGCGCTGCTTCCACTTTTTTTTCTTCTTGCATTTGCGACTTGCCGATGGCCCACTCTGGTGTCCGACAAGGGGGGCAACATGAAGAAGATCGCACTGGCCTGCGCGTTCGCGCTGGCCATGGTTTCGCCTGCCATCGCAGCCGACTTCCGCAGCGGCGACTGGGTGCTCGCGCAGTGGCAGGGCGCGCAGTACTGGTTCCCGGGCGTCGTCGACGACGTGCGCGGAAACATGATCACGGTCCGCTACGACGACGGCACCACCGACCAGCGCCCGGCCAACCAGGTCCGTCGTTACGACTGGCGCGTCGGTTCGCGCGTCGAATGCCGCTGGCAGTCGGGCGACGACTGGTATCCGGGCCGCATCACGGGAGAGAGCAAGGACGGCCAGATGATCAGCGTGCGCTACGACGACGGCGACCAGGAACACACCAGCACCGGCAAGTGCCGCTCGCGCTGAGTCGCATACCGGGCCCTGCTGCGAGGCGGCCGACTGCCGGATAGCCCTGCTCGTCACGCCGCCCCGGGCTGCCGCAACGCCCGCCACGTGAGTCTCGTCGTCCCGGCGAGACGCTTTTCGACAGCCGAAGGCTGGTCACGCCGGGACCCAGTGTCTTGTTGGCAACGAGCCGGGAGCCGGGTTCCGGCCTTCGCCGCAATGGCGAGCCTGCAAGGCTCGGCAAGCACGGCGCCGTCCGGAAACACCCAGTCCCGCCACCGGCGGCCGGCTTGCAGCCCGCGCCAGTACTTGCCAAATGCTGCCGGTTCCGATTCCGCCGCACCTCATGATCGCATCCACCACGCCAGCCACGCCGCCGTCCTTGCTGGGCGATGTACGCGATCAAGCGCGCGCGCAGGTCGGCGCGCGGCTGAGCAGCGCGCACGCGAGGGCGCGCGGCCCGATGCGGCGCGCGTACGTCGTTTCGGATCTTCGGCGTCTCGCTCCGTTCCCGAAGGTTCAACCTTTGCCGGGATGACGAATCCTGAAGCCGCGGGCAAGCGCGCTGGCGGCCTCTTCCCGCACGAAGCATCGCCCTGCTCCCGACCCGCGGCCGGGTTTAGGGCGCATTCACCCCGACGGTTCCATCGTGCGCACCCGCGCAGACGGAAGCCGCGCCGAGGAGCCTCAGGCAGTCCTGACTGGAGTGATCGGCCATGACCATCCTTGCCGCCGGCACGGTGGCGCCGCAGTTCACGCTCCACTCCACCCTTGACCAGTCCGTGGCGCTGAAGGAATTCCGCGGCCGCAACGTGATCCTGGCGTTCTATCCGGCCGACTGGAGCCCGGTGTGCAGCGACCAGCTGGCGCTGTACAACGAACTGCTGGACGAGTTCGCCCGGCTCAACGCGCAACTGCTGGCGATCTCGGTGGATGGCGTGTGGAGCCATGCCGCGCTGGCGCGCGAGCGCAAATACCACTTTCCGCTGCTGTCCGACTTCGAGCCGAAGGGCGAGGTCGCGCGCGCATACGGCGTCTACAACGCGCAGCACGGCCTCGCCGAGCGTGCGCTGTTCGTGATCGACGGCGACGGCGTGATCCGCTGGAGCTACCTGTCACCGATGGGCGTGAATCCCGGCGCGGCCGGCATCGTCAATGCGCTGGAGGCGCTGCCGTCCAACAACATCCAGAAGACGCTGGACGCGCCGGCGCGCAGCGCGCGGGAGCCCTCATGATCGTCGAGGACGCGCGGCTGGCGCTGCCGGTTTCCGACAGCGACCACGTCCAAGGCAGCGCCCATGCGGTGGTGACCCTGGTCGAATACGGCGACTTCCAGTGCCCGGCCTGCGGCATGGCCTATCCGCTGGTGAAACAGGTGCAGCGCCACTACGCCGGCAACCTGCGTTTCGTGTTCCGCCACTTTCCGCTGACGCAGGCGCACCCGTATGCGCAACTCGCCGCCGAACTGGCCGAGGCCGCGGCCGTCACGGGCCGGTTCTGGGCGATGCACGACTGGCTGTACGAGCACCAGGACGAATGGGTGCCCTACGGTGCCGCCGGCCTGGAGGCCGGCGCGCGCGCGCTGGGGCTGGACGAAGAGGCGCTGGCCGCCACGCTGCGCAACACCGCCATCGACGCGCGCATCCGCCGCGACTTCATGGGCGGCGTGCGCAGCGGCGTCAACGGCACGCCCAGCTTCTACGTCGACGGCTACCTGTACCAGGGCGATTTCGACGGGCTGGTGCACGGCCTCGGCCGCGTGATCGCCCGGCGGGAGCATTAGCGGTACCCAGCGTCCTCACTGCGTCGCAAAGGCACTGGGCCCCGGCGTGACCGGCCTTCAGCTGTCGAACAGCGTCTCGCCGGGACGACGACTTGAAGAGAACTTCCGCAGCGCGATCCGTTCCTCCCACCCACCGAGGCAGCCGCCATGAGCACCCCGCATCGCTCCGTCGTTGCCAACGCGTTTTACGGCGTCCTCAATCCGATTCCGTTCGGCTGCTTCGTCGCCGCGCTCGTGTTCGACATCCTCTACCTGCGCACGGCCGTGATGCTGTGGGACAAGGGCGCGGCCTGGCTGATCGTCATCGGCCTGCTGTTCGCGATCATCCCGCGCCTGGTCAACCTGGCACAGGTGTGGATCACCTCGCGGCGCAGCGCGCTGCGCGCCGACCGACTCGACTTCTGGCTCAACCTCATCGCCATCGTGGCGGCGATCTTCAACGCGTTCGTGCACAGCCGCGACGCCTATGCGGTGGTCCCCACCGGCGTCTGGCTGTCGGCCTGCACGGTCGCGCTGCTCGCGATCGGCCGCATCATCGTGGCGGTGCAGCCGTCTGCCGAGGGAGGACTCGTCCATGAATGACATCGCCTTGGGCAGCGCACTGGCGCTGCTCGCCGGCGTACTGGCCGGCTGCAGCGGAGGCGCCACACTCGATCCGGCGCAGCAGTCGGGCGACAACCCGCCACTGCCCGCCCCGCGCGACTTCCTGGTGCCACCGATGCAGGTGCCCATCGGAGTCGGCTGGAAACCGGGGCAAGCGCCCAAGGTGGCCGCCGGGCTGACGATCGAGAAGATCGCCGGCGACCTGATGCACCCGCGCCAGTTACTGACGCTGCCCAACGGCGACGTGCTGGTGGTCGAGTCCAATGGCCCGGGGGAGGAACCGGTCACGACGCCGAAGCAGCTGATCGCCAACAAGGTCAAGAACCGCTCCGGCAAGGGCGGCAAGGGCGGCAACCGGATCACGCTGCTGCGCCCGAAACCCGCGGGCGGCGGCGAATGGGAGCAGCACACCTTCCTCGAGCACCTGCACTCGCCGTTCGGCGTGCAGCTAATCGGCGACACGCTGTACGTCGCCAACACCGGGGCCATCGTCAAGTTTCCGTACCAGGCCGGGGAGACGCGGATCACGGCACCGGGCGTGGAGTTCACGGACCTGCCGAGCACGATCAACCACCACTGGACCAAGGCGCTGCTGGCGAGCCCGGATGGCACGAAGCTGTACGTCGGCGTCGGTTCCAACAGCAACATCACCGAGAACGGGCTGGAGATCGAATATCGGCGCGCGGACGTGCTGGAAGTGGACGTCGCCAGCGGGGGCAGCCGCATCTATGCCGCCGGCCTGCGCAATCCGACCGGCCTGCAGTGGGAGCCGCAGAGCGGCAAGCTGTGGGCCATCGTCAACGAACGCGACGAGATCGGCGCGGACCTGGTGCCGGACTACATGACCTCGGTGCAGGACGGCGGATTCTACGGCTGGCCGTACAGCTATTTCGGCCAGCACGTGGACCGCCGCGTCGTGCCGCAGCGGCCGGATCTGGTCGCCAAGGCGCTCAAGCCCGATTACGCGCTCGGCTCGCACGTCGCCGCGCTGGGGCTGCTGTTCTCCACCGACAACGCGCTGCCGGCGGCGTACCACGGCGGCGCGTTCGTCAGCGAGCACGGCAGCTGGGACCGCTCGCCGCTCAGCGGCTACGCGGTCGTGTTCGTCGCGTTCCAGCAGGGCAAGCCGGTTGGCCTGCCGCAAACGCTCGTCAGCGGCTTCCACTCCGACGACGAGACGCAGCTGTACGGCGCGCCGGTCGGCCTGGCGCAAGACTCGCAGGGCGCACTGCTGATCGCCGACGACGTCGGCGACACGGTGTGGCGGGTGACGGCGCAGTGAGGCGTCCGCTCCGCAACGCAGCAAACGAACCTGCGGCCAGTGAACCCGGCCTCGTTACGACAGCGGAGAAACGGACATGACACAGCGAGTCCTGGTGACGGCAGGCGCCGGCGGCATCGGCAAGGAAGTCGCACGCGCCTTCGCCGCGCAGGGCGCGAAGGTCTGCGTCTGCGACATCGATGCGCCAGCCCTGGAGGCGGCGGCGAAGGAGATCCCCGGCCTGGTGCCCCTCGTGTGCGACGTGTCGAAGCGACCGGACATCGAGCGCATGGTCGCCGCCGCCGCCGAGGCGCTGGGCGGCCTTGACGTGCTGGTGAACAACGCCGGCATCGCCGGCCCCACCGCGTCCGTCGAGGAGGTCGATCCCGAGCAGTGGGAAGCGGTCATGACCATCGACGTCATCGGCACCTTCCACGTCACGCGGCTCGCCATTCCGCACCTGAAGCAATCCGCGGCCGGCAGCATCGTCATCATGTCGTCGGTCGGCGGCCGCTTCGGCTATCCGAACCGCAGCGCCTACTGCGTCGCGAAGATGGGACTGATCGGCTTCGCCAAGACGCTGTCGCGCGAACTGGGCCGCTACGGCATCCGCTGCAACGCGATCGCGCCGGGCGCGGTCGGCGGCGAGCGCATCGAACGCGTCCTGCAGGGGCGCGCCGACGCGGAACACAAGACGCTGGAAGAAGAACGGACAGCCGCGATGAGCATCCAGTCCGTCAAGCGCTTCGTCGACCCGAAGGACATCGCCAGCCTGATCGTGTTCCTGACGTCGGATGCGGGGAAATCGATTTCCGGCCAGATCCTGCCGATCGACAATGACGCACAGACCTCGGCCTACTGACCGCCAGAGCGGTTTCCAGCGGCCATCGCTACACTCGCGTTCTTCCACTTGTGGAGCGAAGCGATGACCCGGTATGTCCTTGTGCTGATGGCGGCCCTCGGCGTCCACGCCGTGCATGCCGACGACACCGTATTCGACACCCACGTGCATCTGCGCGATGGCGAGGTTTCGCTGCGCGCGTACGAGGCCGAGGTCGCCGCCGCGCACATCGAGCTCGCCGGCTTCGGCGCGATGTGGTTCGGTGGTCCGAACCAGGCGCTGCAGGGCGATCCGGCCAAGGTGCGGGCGAACAACGACGCGCATCTCGCACTGGCGGCCAAGCACCCGCGGATGCTGCCGATCGCGACCGTGCATCCCTACGACGGCCAGGCGGCGCTCGACGAACTCGCACGCGTGGCCGCGCGCGGCGTGAAGGTGCTCAAGCTCCATCCGCACACGCAGAAGTTCGATGCGGCCGATCCGCGCGTGCTCGCGCTGGTACGCAAGGCGGGCGAACTCGGCCTGGTCGTGCTGTTCGACAACGCGAACATCCTGCCCGGCGACAGCGAGCGCCTGTTCAACCTCGCGCTCCAGGCGCCGAAGACGAAGTTCATCTTCGCCCACATCGGCGGCATGAATTTCCGCTTCTGGAACATGCTCGCGCTCGCGCGCACGGCCGACAAGTTCTTCTTCGACAACATCTACTTCGACATCTCGGCCACGCTGATCCTCGCCGCCGATTCGCCGATCAGGGACGAGTTCGTGTGGACCTTGCGCAACGTCGGCATCGACCACGTCCTGCTCGGTTCCGACTACCCGCAGATCTCGCTCGGCAAGACGCTCGACGCGCTCCACCGCCTCGGCCTCAGCGACGAGGAGCAGGCGAAGATCCGGGTCGACAACGCGCGCAAGCTGTTCGGCCGCTGAGGCATGCCCTGACCGGGCCGCTCACGCCACGTCCGGCAACTCCGGCAACTCCGGCCACAGGCCGGTGACCAGCGTGGCGCGGTAGGCGTGCCAAGCCGAATAGGCCAGCCACGGCATCAGCCAGACGAAGCCGACGAACGCGGTGGCGAAGCCGACCGCGGTGAGCGCCACGATGCATGCGGCCCATACCGCCATCGCGGCCTTGTTGCGCAGCACCGCGTTCACGCTGGACAGCACCGCGGTGACCATGTCGGCATCGCGGTCGACCAGCATCGGCAGCGACAGCGCCGCGCTGGCGAACACCAGCGCGGCGAAGCCGGTGCCGATCAGGCTGCCGACGCCGAGGAACTCGGCCAGGATCCGCGGATCGCCGCGCTCCACCTCGAAGAACGCGTACAGCATCATGCCGGCGCGCGACCAGGTGAACAGCACCACCAGCAGGATCAGCGCATACACCGCCGCCTGCCCCAGCGCCCGCGACTGTTGCCGCAGCGCCCGCCGCAGCGACGGCACCTGCCCGCGCTCGAGGTCGCGCGCCACCGCGTGCAGCCCGATCGCAAGCATCGGCGCGATGAAGATGAAGCCCGACAGCAGCATCGCCAACAGCGCGAAGCGGCCCAGCCACCACGCCAGCAGCGACACGCCCCAGCTGACCACGAACGCGGCCAGGCCGAAGACCAGGGTCAGGCGCGGCGTGCGGCGCAGATCGCGGGCGCCTGCCTTGAGCCAGGTGAAACCTGCCCGCCACGACAAGGCGCGGCACTCGGCAACGAACGGCAGCTCATCGCGCGGGATGTTGGTCATCCGGCCGGACGCTAGCACTCCGGCACGGCGGCACGCAAACCTCCTGAACATCTTCGCCATCACTCCGTTTCGTCCACTTGCCGCGCGCGCGCATCGAAGCGCCGCGGCAGCAACGCCCGCAGCGCACGCGTCACCACGGCGCGCATGGGCAGGCTGTGCAGGCACACGCCGCCGAGCAGGCCGACGACGCAACCCAGCGCCGTGTCCACGAAGCGGGCACGGATCAGCTCATCCACCGAAGCGCCGGCGCCCAGGACGGCGGCGTCGGCGAGCAGGATGGTCAATGGCGTGATGAACACCGCCGCCAGCCCATAGTGGCGCACGACCAGCCATTCCACCAGGAAGGACAGGATCATCATCGCGAACGCGATGCGCCACGGATCGAGCGGCAGCGATAGCAGCGCGCCGGCGACCAGCATGCCCACCGCGGTGCCAACGACGCGCTGCACCTGGCGGTTCCACACGGCGCGCAGCGTGACGCCCTGCAGCACCGCCATGCAGCTCACCGGCACCCAGTACGGGCGTGGCAGGCGCAGCAGTTCGGCGAGCAACAGCGAGGCGCCGACCGCGACGGCGATCACCACGGCGTCCACCACCACGTAATCGAACGTCGGCGCGGGCCGCTCGGGCACCGGCGCCGACGGCCCGCGCGAAAGCATCGCCAGGCTGTAGACGAAGGCGACGACCGCGGCGAGCAGCACGCCGAGGAACAACACGCCCACCTGCGCAGGCAGCCGCTCGACCGGCACCGGCGCATAGGCGCCGATCGCCGCGGCCATCACGAAGAACAACGGGCCCGGCGGCGGCAGCCGGTAGTAGCGGATGGCCACCGTCACCAGCAATGCCACCAGCGCCAGGAGAGGTGCCCGCGCGCCGGCGGCGCCCAACGCCTGCACGCCCAGCCCGAGCGCGTAGCACGCGGTCATCGCGAAGCCGCACGCCATCAGCGTGACCATGCGATGGTGCATCGGCGTCTCGGGCAGGTACAGGAACACCAGGCCCCCGAGCGACCCGGCCAGCCCGGACGGGATGTCACCCAGCGCCGCGCCGATCAGCAGCGGCAACCCGCTCGCCAACGCCGCGGCGACCGGCATCGGCCAGCGCCGGCGCGTCGGCTGGACGTGGACCAGATGCTGCCATTCCGCGTGCAGGGCACGGCGTAGTCGAGCACGCCAGTCGGTGGAGGCCATGCGGCAATTATCGACGAAACGTTGGCCGGATCACGCCGCTGCGGCCGCCAATCGACGTCGAGACGGTCGCTCTGGCCCAGGCGCGATCAAGCCGTTTCGGCAAGCTGTCACACCGCATCCGGACAATTCGCCGATTGCCCGGGAGTTCCCGATGTATCCGAATCTGCGCGTCCTGTCCCGCGTCCTTCCCGCCACGCTTGGCTGCCTCGGCATCGCCGCCTGCTCCACGCCCGCGATGCGCACGAACGCGAGTCGCGCCGCGATCGAAGTCGCCTCGATCCAGCACCCGCACGAAGAAACCGCGCAGTGGTGGTTCCGCAGCGGCGCCGCCGCGGCCGCGGCGAATGCGCCTTCGCGCGCGCAGGCGAAGAACGTGATCGTGTTCGTTGGCGACGGCATGAGCATCGCGACGATCAGCGCGGCGCGCATTCTCGACGGCCAGCGCAAGGGCGGATCCGGCGAGGAGAACCGGCTCGCTTTCGAGACCTTCCCGGCGAGCGCGCTGATCAGGACCTACGAGACCGACCAGCAGACGCCCGATTCCGCCGGCACGATGACCGCGATCATGAGCGGCATCAAGACGCGTGCCGGCGTGATCGGCATCGACCAGGCCGCGACGCGAGGCGACTGCGCGTCGGGCCGCGGTCATGAGGTCGTGACCGCGCTCGAGCTCGCGGCGCAGGCGGGGCTGTCGACCGGCGTCGTCACGACGACGCGGATCACGCATGCGACGCCGGCCGCGACCTACGGGCACCTGCCCGAGCGCGACTGGGAATACGACATGGCGATCCCGCAGCGCGAACGCGATGCGGGTTGCGTCGATTTCGCGCGCCAACTGGTCGAGTTCCCGTTCGGCGGCGGCATCAACGTCGCGCTCGGCGGCGGCCGTACCGGGTTCATGCCGGCCGAGCAGCGCGATCCGGAATATCCGGGCCTGCCCGGCAAGCGCCTGGACGGCCGCGACCTGCTCGCCGAATGGCAGCAGAAGGACGGCGCGGCCTATGTCTGGAATGCGCAGCAGCTCGCCGCGATCGACCCGGCGCGCACGCGCCACCTGCTCGGCCTGTTCGAGCCCGAGCACATGAACTACGAAAACGAGCGTGCGCAGGATCCGGCCGGCGAGCCGAGCCTGACGGAGATGACGCGCGCGGCGCTGGCGATGCTGCAGAAGAATCCGCGCGGCTATTTCCTGATGGTCGAAGGCGGCCGCATCGACCACGGCCATCACGCCGGCAACGCGTACCGCGCGTTGAACGAGACGATCGAGTTCGCCCGCGCGGTGCAGGTCGCGAACGAGATGACCGCGGCCGACGATACGCTGATCCTCGTCACCGCCGACCACAGCCACACGCTGACCTTCGCCGGCTATCCGGCGCGCGGCAATCCGATCCTCGGCAAGGTGCGCGGTTCGAGCGGCGAGGGCCTGCCGAGCGGCGACCTCGCGCGCGACGCGACCGGCCTGCCCTACGCGACGCTCGCCTATGCGAACGGCCCCGGCTACGCCGGCGCGAGCGACCGCCAGCCCGAGGGCGCGAAGCATTATCCGCACGAGGCGACCGCGTTCTCGGCCGCGCGCAAGGGGCGGCCGAACCTCGCCGAGGTCGATACCGAGCATCCCGACCACGAACAGGAAGCGACGATGCCGCTCGGCGCGGAAACGCACGGCGGCGACGACGTCGCGGCGTTCGCGCGCGGCCCGGGCTCGGCCGCGGTGCGCGGCTCGATGGAGCAGAACGCGCTGTTCCACGTGATCGCGCAGAGCAACGACGCGATCCGCGCGCAGTTGTGCAAGCTCGGCGCGTGCAATGCGGACGGTGTGCCGGTCGATGCGCCGGAGATGGGTAAGGCTCGCCAGGCGAGGTTCAAGCGGCGGGCTGACGCTCGCGTCAAAAGGGGCTCACGCGCGGAGCCCTGGTGGCGGGGGAAAGTCGACTCCGACCCCACTTTTTCCAGGCTGGCCGGCGGCTCCACGCGGTAGTCGCGGCAGGCCATCGTGACCAGCACCGCGATCACCGCCAGCAGCGGCATCGTCGCCACCGCCGCCGCGTGGGTCATCATGCCGAACGCATGGCACGCCGAAGCTGGCGAACGCACAGGCCATCAGCCTGGCCATGCGGTGGTGCATCGGCGTCTCGGGCAGGTACAGGAACGCCCGTCCGCCCAGCGACGAGACCAGTCCGTAGTCGACCGGCGCGAGGGATGGAACATGGACAGCTGCTGCCATTCGGCGCGCAGCCAGCGCCCTAGCGCCGAGCCTTGCGGCGCCTGGCTCATGGGCCGGCGGACACCGCGGGCACGCCACGGTGCAGCTGCGGGCCGCCATCACGCAGGGCATGAAGCGGTGAACCGATCGCCTTCATCGAATCCTCACGGCCAGCAAACCGGAACGCATCGTTTCAATAACCGAGCCTGTCAAATTCACTTTTCGCCTCCATGCTCATGGTGAACCCCAGCGAAGGAGAACACTCGCATGAAACGCCTGCAAGACAAGATTGCCATCATCACCGGCGGCTCCGGCGGCATCGGCAAGGCGACCGCGGCGCGCCTGCTCGAGGAAGGCGCCCGCGTGATCCTGGTGGACCTGGACCAGGCCGGGCTGGACGCCACCGTCAGGGAACTCGACGCCGGAGACCGCGTCCTCGCGGTGCAGGCCGACGTCGCCAGCGAGGCGGACGTCCAGCGCTACGTGCAGGCCACGCTCGACCGCTTCGGGCGCATCGACGTGTTCTTCAACAATGCCGGCATCGAAGGCAAGGTGGCCCCGCTCGAGCAGCAGGACACCGCGATGTTCGACAAGGTCATCGCGATCAACGTGCGCGGCGCCTACCTCGGGCTGAAGCACGTGCTGCCGCACATGTACCGGACCGGCAGCGGCAGCGTGATCAACACCTCGTCGGTCGCCGGCCTGGACGGCTCGGCCGACGTGCTGCCCTATGTCACGTCCAAGCACGCGCTCACCGGCATGACCAAGGTCGCCGCGATCGAGGCGGCGCGGCACGGCGTGCGGGTCAACTCGGTGCATCCGTCGCCGGTCAACACCCGCATGATGCGTTCGCTGGAAGCGGGCTTCGCCCCGGACGACGCCGAAGCCGCCAAGGCCGCCATGGAGAAGGCGATCCCGCTGGGCCGTTATGGCGAGCCCGGCGACATCGCCAACCTGGTGCTGTTCCTGGCCTCGGACGAGAGCCGCTTCATCACCGGCGCGCAATACCGCATCGACGGCGGCATGGGCGCGCTGTAGCCGCCGGCCTGGGCGGGGCGCGGCAGGTCCGCCGCGCCCTGCGGTTCCGGGGAAATCCGCACGCGGGCATCGCGACCATCGCCAGAGCCCACCCGCCGGATGGGCCGGCGCCATAGCGCTCAGCCGTTCGCCTTGCGGCCCGGCGGGACGGTCAGGACGATCGAGACGATCGCCGCGACCACCATCAGCAGATTGAAGCTCAGCGCCACGAAGGCGGCTTCGCGCACCGCCAGGTTGTCCTGGCGGCCGGCGAAGGTGATCACGCCTTCCAGCCAGCGCACGCCGCCGCGGTCGCCGGCCAGCGCGGTGAACACGGCGGCGGAGATCGCCACGCCAAAGGCCGCGCCCAGCGACGAGGCCATCTTGTAGATGCCTGAGCCCGAACCGCCCTGCGCCGCCGGCAGGTTCGACAGCGCCGCGTCGGTGGACGGCGTGGCGTAGAAGGCCAGGCCCAGGCCGAACAGCGCGTAGCCGATCACCGCCAGCACCGTGTACTGGGCGAGCAGCAGTTGCGTCGGCATCAGCAGCGCGATCGCCACGCCGGTGATGAGGCAGCCCCAGATCATCGGCTTGCGCGGACCGAAGCGTTGCAGCAGCTTCTCGCCCACGCGGATGAAGGCGATGATCGCGATCGCGTAGCCCAGCGTCAGCAGACCCGCCTGCTGCGCATTCATGCCGCCGCCCAGCTGCACCAGTTGCAGCGAGACGATCAGCGTGCCGGCGGTGGCGTTGATCAGGAAGTTCGAGATCGACGCACCGGTGTAGGTCGAATTGCCGAACAGGCGGAAATCGAAGAACGCGTTGGCCGAGCGGCGCTCGATCACCACGAACAGCGCGCCGAACACGAGCGTCGCGGCGATCAGGCCGAGGCTGGCCGGGCTGGTCCAGCCCAGCGTGTTGCCCTGGGTCACCAGCACCTGCAGCGCCAGCATCGCGACCATGAAGGCCAGCACCCCGGGCAGGTCGAATCGGTAGTTGCCGTGAGACTCGGCCTTGTTCTCCGGCGTGCCGCGCATCAGCCATAGGCCGAGCACGTTTACCGCGATCGCCAGCCAGAAAATCGAGCGCCAGCCGAGGTTCTGCGACATCAGCCCGCCGACCAGCGAACACAGCCCGCCGCCGCCCCACGAACCGATCGACCACAGCGACACCGCGCGCTGGCGCGCGGCGCCGTCCCAGTACGCCTTCACCAGCGCCAGGCTGGCCGGCATCACGCAGGCCGCCGACAGTCCCTGCAACGCGCGCCCCACGAGCAGCACCGGTGCCGCCATCGCGCCGCTGGGCGTGACCGCCACCAGCAGCGAACCGGCGATGCTCAGGTAAAAACCGACGCGGGTGATCCGCAGCCGCCCGACCCGGTCGGCGAGCCCGCCGAACACCACGATGAAGATGCCCGAGAACAGCGAGGTCAACGCGACCGCGATGTTCATCGTGGCCGCGTCGATTCCGAGGTCGCGCTGCATGTCGGGCGCGATGTTGAGCGTGGTCTGGGCGAACAGCCAGAACGCGACCACGCCCATGATGATGCCCAGCAACAGGCGGTCGTTGCCCTGGAAGTGGACGGGCGCCGGGCCGGCCGCGGGCGTGGCGACGGTGTTCATGCGACCTCCTTGGACTCAAGCCAGAGAGACGGGGTCAGGATCACTGTAAGGCGGATTCGCTGACGGGACGCCGACCAGGTCGCCGACTCGAAAATCGGCGCCCACCGCTCCCGCTGGGCGCCGCCCGACGGCGAAACTCGCCGCATGGCACGCCTGCCCTGCCTCTTCGATGACATCCACCGGCAGCGCCATCTGCATCTGCCGCGCGAAGCCCTGCTCGACACCTCGCGCGCCGAACGCGCCGCGACCTGTTGATCCTTGCTCCGCGAACCGCTATCGGACGACGATCTCCAAGCCATCCGCGCGTACCGAAGCCAAGCCCCGCGGCTTCGCATGCACCCGCAAGGCTCCTCGCCGTGCATCCGGGACCGGATAGTGCACTTCAGGACAATGCTACCCGTCAACGTCATGCCCGCGACCGCGGGCATCCATGGAAGACCGGCGGCAACTAGGGCAGGTCTACTTTGGAGTCGGCAGAGTCGACTTGTGGAGTTTTCCACGCGAATCGACACGCCGCCCCGGTATCCTGCGGAACGATCGCGGATACCGCAGATGGCTGACGATAGTATGGGATCCGGAGCAGCCAGACTGTCCGGCCTGAAGCCGATCCGCCCTGATTCGGGAGAAACGAGATGGCCAGCAAGAACACGATATGCCTGTGGTACGACGGCACCGCGCTGGAAGCCGCGACGTTCTACGCCGAGACGTTCCCGGACAGCGCGGTCACCGCGGTCCATCGCGCGCCGGGCGACTATCCGTCGGGCAAGCAGGGCGACGTGCTGATGGTCGAGTTCACGGTGCTCGGCATCCCCTGCCTCGGCCTGAACGCAGGCCCGGCGTTCAAGCACAGCGAGGCGTTCTCGTTCCAGGTCGCGACCGACGACCAGGCCGAAACGGACCGCTTGTGGAACGCGATCGTCGGCAACGGCGGCGAGGAAAGCGCCTGCGGCTGGTGCAAGGACAAGTGGGGCCTGTCCTGGCAGATCACGCCACGTGCCCTGACCGCCGCAATCGCCGATCCCGACCGCGCGGCGGCCAAGCGCGCGTTCGAAGCGATGATGGGCATGCGCAAGATCGACATCGCCGCGATCGAAGCGGCGCGGCGCGGCTGAGGCTGGCGTCGACCGAGGTCACGACGCGGGGCCGGAGCGGCGACTCGGCAAGTGAACCTGGCTCCGTTTTCGGAACGTCGACGCAGACCTGGTTTCTCGCTGCGAACGTCCCTTTGCCGCGCTGCACAAGTCGCCTATAGTGCCGCCCCATCCAAGAGGGGGCGGGGAGCGCGGCGTGAGAGCATGGGGTCTTCTTGTGTGCGGGCTTGTGTTCTCCGCACCCGCGCCGGCGCAATTTGAAATGGATCGTTTCGTCATCGCGAGCGGTGGCGGTCAGTCAGCGGGCGGCGCGTGGTCGCTGTCCGGAACGATCGGGCAGAGCGACGCCTACGTGATCCCGCTGTGCTCGGCCGATGGCGCGCCCACCGGCCTGTGCGAGGGCGCGTCGTTCGAACTCTTCGGCGGATTCTGGGCCGGGATGGCGCCACTGGCGCCGCACCCCAACTGCGCGGACCTGGCCGAGTGCATTTTCCGGGACGGTTTCGAGTTGGTCCCGTGAGGTCATGCAAACCATTGTCGAATCCGGCGCCCATCGCGATGCGCGCGGCGGGTCCGGATCCGGGTATTCGTCCCATGCGGGAGGCGTTTCATGCGTAAATCGTTCTGGCCGGGCCTGCTGGCCGCATTCCTGCTATGCGTCGCGATGCCGCTGTTGGCGGCGCCGCAGTCCACGGCCTTCACCTACCAGGGCCAGCTCAAGCAGCAGGGTAAGCCGTTCACCGGCACCGTCGATCTGCAGTTCCGGCTTTGGAACGACTCGGTCGCGGGCAGCGAGGTGGCGCCCATGGTGAGCCGTGGCGCCGTTCCGGTACAGGACGGCGTCTTCACCGTCGAGATCGATTTCGGCTCGGCTTTCGGGACCGAGCAACACTGGATCGAGGTCATCGCCAACGGCACGCCGCTGCTGCCGCGCCAGCCGGTAACCGCGGCACCGATGGCCGTGTTCGCGCTCACGGGCCTGCCAGGACCAACGGGGCCCGCGGGGCCGATCGGTCCAGCGGGGCCACAGGGGGAGGCCGGTCCCACTGGCGCACCCGGCGCGCCGGGACCCGAGGGCCCTGCCGGACCGCAAGGTCCCGCCGGGCCCGAAGGGGCGCCCGGAGCGACCGGGCCGACGGGTCCCGCCGGGACCACCGGGCAATATGCGAATACCGTGTTCTCTACCGGTCAATTGGCGTTGACAGAGACGGTGACCAGTTACACCTTGATTCCCGGCTTGACGCAAACGGTCTCGGTGCCCGCGAATGCCAAGGTGTTCGTTTCGACCAACGGGGGGTTCCAAAATACAGGAACGGGCTCCTCATGCGCGATTGCCGACTTTGCAATCTTCATCGACGGAGCCGCAACATCCGTACAGCGTCAGGTTACAGCGGCAAATACGACCGCGTTAAGTCAGATGCTCTCGCAATGGACGTTGTCCGGGGTATTCAACCTCGCGCCTGGCTCTCACACGATCCAGGTGCGAGCCAGGGATGCAGGCGGCTCAGCCGATGGCAGTGCAGGAGGCTCAAACGACCTTCTCAAAGGGAATCTTTCCGTACTGATTATCAAGGAGTAGGCGGAAACGGGATCAGACTTCAGGGCGGATTCGCAGACGGGGCGCCGAGCAGATCTCCGGATCTAGAGCCGGCATCCGCCGCTGACGCCGTGCCCCACCCGGCGGCGAAACTAGCCGCATGGCACGCCTGTCCCAGCTCGATCTTCCCCGAATACCGCAGCACATCGTCCAGGGCAGCAAAAATCGCCTGCCTACCTGCAGCAGTAACGCGCATGGGGTCGGGACGACTTTCGCGCCATGATCGAAGCCAAAACCCACCGCTTCACAGGCACCCGCCGCGCGCATCGACCTCGCGCCCGACCTGCCTCTAGGTAAGTGAACCTGCCCCCCGTTTTCGTACGCCGCTTTCGTTGATTCATCCGCGAACAAGGTAGCGCCCGCGGGAAATCCTGAAAAAGATCGCGCGATCAGACAGTGCGCACTCACATGCGCCCAAGCACGAATGGTTATCGCAATGATCGGATGGATGTACCCAATCTACATTCAATTCGGGGAAGCTTTCGGAAAACAGTTTCTTGATCTCGCTGGTTGTAAGCTCCTGCCCTTTCGAGGCAGCCATACTTTTCCTAAGCTGATCATGATGCCGTGCGAACGTGCTCATCGAAGGGCCTTGGATCCAGTCCTGATTAGTAGAAGACGCTAACACTTTCGCTAGGGGCGGGAAAACCCCTTCGAGGCTGAGGTTTCTCCACGAATCTCATAGTCGGATCAGTGCTTTGCAGCGCATCCGTGCGAACTGAACGCGCATGACGCGGTATGTTTCCTCACGGTCACCACACCAAGAGGAACCGCGCCATGCGCGCAACGCAAATATTGCAGAAGTGCCTCATTGGAGCGTTGGACGGCATGCACGCGCTGCGTCGGAACGTATTGCTCAGAGCGGGTCAGATTCACTTATACGCCCCTTGCCTGCCCTGCATTTTCTTAAACTGCTCCCTCACCTCCGGCGCCACCACATCCACCTGCCGCTTCGCCTGCATGAACGCACGCTCGTCCTCCGGCAGCTGACAATTGCGCGACAGCGTCATCGCCTCGTCGCCATTCTTTGCAGTCGCGTCCTGCACGTTCACGACCACCGCCAGCGTGTCGCCCAGCGGTTCGAGCGCGAGGCAGACCTGGTCGATCATGTCCATGCTGCGGTGGCGCTGGCCGTCGACCATCACGATCAGGTTGGCGGCATCGAGCCACACCGCCGAGCGCACGCCAGGCAGCGGGCGCACGGCGGCGCGTGCAGCTTCGCGGTCGATCGGGCGATGCGCGTCAGGCATGCGCGCCGAGCGCGTGATATCACGCGCCATCGCGTTGACGTGTGCCTCGGCCGCGCGTGTATCACCGGTCAGCACAGCCACGCGGGCGCCCATGATGTGGCCGGCGGTCGCATACGGATCGATCGGCTGCCCGGCTTGCTGCGGGCGGCGTTTGTCAGCGACGGCCTTGTCGGATGCGCGCTGCTCGCAGGCTGCGACGCAGGACGCGATGAGACCGATCAAAACGATATGGAAGGAAATGCGCGGCGCTCCCCAGCGCCGGACTCCCGCAACGGAATCCATCCCGAATCTCCGCCCCCTGTAGCGTCGATTCGGGGAGTAGGCAACAAAAGTGCCGGCTGTTCAAGCTGCAGCGCATGAGTACCCGCCTGAACATGGCCACCTGATCCGCCCGCACGAGCTGGCTATCGCAGCCGCGACGACGTGCACGCTATCGCGCCTTCATCATGGCTGATGTCACGCCCGCGGAATCCGCTACCGCGCAGGTCAAGTCAACACCAACCCCGACTTCGATCTTCGCCCTGCCCGCGCCGTCCGGGAATGTATAGTTCGGGCACGGTGGGCACGGTGCCCGGCCACGCATCGCGGGAGGTTTCATGGGTCTTGTGCAGGCAGTCGTGGGTTCGATCGGCGGTACGCTCGCCGACCAGTGGAAGGACTTCTACACGGTTCCGGGCGGTTTGCCGTCGACTGCGGCGCTGTTCGCCGCCGTGCCACAGGGCACGAATGCCGGACGCGGTTCGAATACGAAAGCTTCCTCGAACATCATCACCAACGGGTCGAAGATCGTCGTTCCCGAAGGCTACGGGCTGCTGCTGTTCCAGGATGGCGCGATCACCGGCTTCGCCGCCGAGCCGGGCGGCTACGAATGGCGCTCGGACGACATCAACTCGAAGTCGATCTTCGCCGGCGACGGCCTGGTCGATGCGCTGGTCAAGCAGAGCTGGGAGCGCTTCAAGTTCGGCGGCCAGCCGGGCTCGCAGCAGGCCGCCTTCTTCGTTTCGCTGAAGGAACTGCCGGACAACCGCTTCGGCACGCAGTCGGAAATCTACTGGGACGATGCCTTCTTCAATACCCAGGTCGGCGCGGTGACGCGCGGCTCCTACACGTTGAAGATCGTCGACCCGATCCTGTTCGTGAAGAACTTCGTGCCGGCCGCGTATCTGCAGCCCGGCCAGGTCTTCGATTTCACCGACCTCGACAACGCCGCCGCCAGCCAGCTGTTCAACGAAGTGGTCGGTTCGCTCGCGCCGGCGTTCAGCCTGTACTCGAACGACCCGGGCAAGGGCAACCGCATCACCAGGCTGCAGCAGGATTCGGTCGGCTTCGCCAAGAGCCTGTCCGATGCGGTCGAGGCCGCTTATCAGTGGAAGTCCGATCGCGGCCTGGCCATCGTCAAGACCGCCATCGTGTCGATCGAGTACGACGCGAACACGCGCGAACTGCTCAAGACCGTGCAGCGCGCCGACGCACTGGCCGGCGCGCGCGGCAATTCCAACCTGCAGGCCAGCGTCGCCGCGGGGATCCAGTCCGCAGGCGAGAACGGTGGAGCAGCGGGCATCGTGGGCCTGGGCATGGCGACCGGCATGATGGGCGGCATCGGCGGCTTGCAGCAGCCGGTCGCGCCGGCGGCCGATGATCCGGTCGCCAAGCTGAAGAAGGCCAAGGAGATGCTCGATCTCGGCCTGATCACGCAGGGCGATTACGACACGCTCAAGGCCAAGGCGCTGGGTCTGTAAGCCACCCAGCGCACAACGCCCATGTCGAACGCCACGACTCCGCCGCCGCCGGCGGCTCCCACCGGCCCGGGATCACCGCGGGACGTGCCACCGCTGCCGGGCACGTTCCCGATGGACCCGGCCACGCTGCCCGAAGCGATCCGCGACGAAGTGCTGGTGCCCGATCCGGTCGCCATCGACACGGCTGCCGCCGAACTCAAGGACGGCGTCAACCGCTGCCCGAAATGCGGCGCCAGCGAGATCCGGCAGAAGCCCGGCAGCGATCTGCTGATCTGCCTGTACTGCCGCAACGAATGGGCGAGTGCTCGCGTCGAGGAAGAATTCGGCCTCGGCGAGGGCATCGACCAGCTCGAGGGCACGGTCATCGCGTCGGGCGCACGCGACATCGCGGCCGACACCGCCAGCCTGATGACCTTCAAGTGCAACGGCTGCGGCGCCGAGGTGACGGTCAATACCGAAAACGCGATGACCGCGCGCTGCCATTGGTGCCGCCATGTCCTCGGCGTCAACGAGCAGATCGCGAACGGCGCGGTGCCGGACGCGGTGCTGCCTTTCCACATCAAGAAGGACGACGCGGTCGCGCGCATCCGTCAGTTCGTGGACAAGCGGCGCCTGTTCGCGCTGAAGGCGTTCAAGGAGCAGTTCACGCCGGAGAACGTCGTTCCGGTCTACCTGCCCTACATGATCGTCGACGCCAACGCGAGCGCCGCCGTCGCCGGCAAGGGCGAGATCAAGACACGCGAGTACACGCAAGGCAGCGGCAACGACAGGAAGACCTACTACGACGCCGACGTGTACCAGGTGGAGCGGCACGTGGATTTCACCGTGGACGACCTGCCGCTGGAATCTTCCGCCGAGCGCGGCAACCTCGACACGCGCACCAACACCAACAACATCATCAACACGATCCTGCCGTTCGACACCAAGAACGCGGTGAAGTGGAACGCCTCCTACCTGGTGGGCGTCACCTCGGAGAAGCGCGACCGCGACGTGGAGCAACTGCGCCCGCGTCTGGAGGACCAGTTGCTGTCGATCGCCCGTGCGCAGGTCGAGGCGTCCGTAAACCGCTACGACCGCGGCGTGCGCTGGGAACGCGAACGCCTCGACGTGCGCGGCACGCGCTGGGTGTCGATGTACCTGCCGGTCTGGCTCTATTCCTACCACCAGCCGGGCAGCAACGGCGGCCTGCTGCACTACATCGCGGTGAACGGCCGCACCGGCGAGACGATGGGCAGCGTGCCGGTGCAGCAGTGGAAGCTGCTGATGACCGCGCTCACCGTCGGCACCATCCTCGAAGGCATTGCCCTCTGGATCCTGGGGAACTCCGCATGAGCGACGACAGCGGACTGTGGCTGCTGCTCGCCGGTCCGGCCGGCGGGACCGCGCTGTACTGGGCCTTGTACCGGTACTACCGCAACACCGACAAATCGCACGCGTTCGAGCGCGAGACGAAGATCGAGGCCAAGCCGGTGACCGGCTCGGACCGGAAGGTCGACGAGGTGACCGGCACGCGCGAGACGCGCATCCGCGGAGACAACGTGCGTGAGTACCGCAAGCGCGTGGAGCGGATTCGCGGCGGTAGCGGTTGAGCTCGCTTCGCCACTACCGAAGACCTGGACACATCTGCGACGTCATGCCCGCGAACGCGGGCATCCTTTGAAAAAGACGTCATGGGCGAGGACTACCCCAGCGAAACCTTCCGCGCCCTCAAGAACAACGAGCTGCGCGAATTCGGCGAATACCGCACCCGCCGCCTGATGCCGGAGGCGTGGACACGCTGCAATCAGGAGAGCTGCACTGATGCTCACGCACCTGCACATCAAGAATTTCAAGGCCTGGCAGGACACCGGGCCGATCCGCCTTGCACCGTTGACCGTGATCTTCGGCGCCAACAGCGCCGGCAAGAGCAGCCTGGGCCACCTGTTGCTCGGTCTCAAGCAAACGACCCTGTTGGCGGACAGAAGCCGCGCGCTGCATCTGGGCGATGCGCACTCGCTGATCGACCTGGGCAGCTTCGAGGACTGCCTGCACGGCCACAACCTCAAGGCCAAGCTGGAGTTTTCGCTGGGTTGGCGCCTGCCGCGAGCGGTTGAGATACGCGATCCCCTGACGCCGGGAAAAACGTATGCAGGCGAGCGGATGCGGCTGGAATCCGTGCTTCGCGCCGGAACCCGCCACCAGCCCGAACTGGAGTCGTTCGGCTACCTGCTCGAGGATGGGAGCGGCGCCGAACAGCTGCACGTGCGTCATGGCGTCCATGAAAATGGCAAGGCCTATCTCGACGTCGAGCCAATGAAGCTCGTCAAGAAGCAGGGGCGCACGTGGCCCATCGAAGCACCGGAAAAGTTCTACCGCTTTTCCGATGTGACGTTGGCGCGCTACCAGAACGCCGATGCGCTCAGCCAGTTTCCGCTCGAACTGGAACGGCTGCTGGCCGGCCTGACCTATCTCGGCCCGCTGCGCGAGCCGCCGCGGCGAACCTACTCGTGGGCAGGCGACACCGTGCCGGATGTGGGCGCGCGCGGCGAGTTTGCGATTCCCGCCTTGCTGGCCGCCGCGCAAGCGGGGCGATCATTGAATCGCGGCTACAAGAAGGCCAAGGCGAGATTCGACACGTTCATCGCGGGCTGGCTGCACGAGCTCGGCGTGATCGACAGCTTTCGGGTGCAACCGCTCGGCAAGGGGCGCAAGGAGTACGAGGTGCTGGTGCGCTCCCGCAACGGCTCGTCGGAAGTGAAACTGACGGATGTCGGCTTTGGCGTGTCGCAGGTGCTGCCCGCGCTGGTGCAGGCGTTCTATGCCCCGGCCAATGCCACGGTGTGGATGGAGCAGCCGGAAATCCACCTGCACCCGCAGGTGCAGGCGGAGCTTGCAGATGCCTTCATCAGCGCGGTGCAGGCTTACGAGAACGGCGCGCCGCGCAACGTCCAGCTCATCGTTGAAAGCCATTCCGAGCATTTCCTGATGCGACTCCAGCGCCGGATTGCCGAAGGCGTCATTTCGCCGGACGAGGTTGCCGTGTACTTCGCAAGGCAGTCGAAGGAAGGGCTTGATCTGGAGGCACTCAGGCTGGATCGATACGGCGACATTGAAAACTGGCCCGACGACTTCTTCGGCGACGAGATGGCCGAGATTGCGGCACGGACGCAGGCCGCGGTGAATCGGCGCATCAAGGAACGGGGAACGAATCGTGGCTGAGGTCGTGGTGGATACGAACGTGCTTTTGGTCGCCGAGGGCAAGCACGAGGACGCCAGTGAAGAGTGCGTTCTATCATGCGTGGCCCGGCTGCAGAAGATCATGCAGGGCGAGATCGTGGTACTGGACGACGGTTATCGCATGCTCGGCGAATACCAGCACAAACTCGACGCCAGGCGCGGCAAGGGCGTGGGCACGGTGTTCCTGAAGTGGTTGTTGCAACGGCAGTCCAATGCGAATCACGTAGTGCAGGTGGCCATTACCGAGCACGCCAACGACTGCTACAAGGAGTTTCCGGTGGCACGACTGGAGCCGGAATTCGATCCGTCCGATCGCAAGTTTCCTGCCGTATCCAACGCGCACCCGTCAAAGCCACCGATCCTGCAGGCCGCCGATTGCAAGTGGCTGCGCTGGTGGCCCGAGCTGCGAGCCGCCGGGATTTCCGTCCACTTTCTGTGCCCCGATGACGTTTGCCGGTTCTACGAGAAGAAGTTTCCGCAAGAGCCGGTGCCTGTGTTGCCATGACTGACGACTTCTTCCGCTTCCCCCACACCCCCCACATCGCCTGGCTCGGCGAGGGCATGCCACGCGACGACAAGGTGCTTGCGCCCGATGAGGTCGCCGCGCTGTTGTCCGGCCCGGTGGTGGTGGAGGAAAAGCTCGATGGCGCCAACCTCGGGTTCTCCATCAACCCGGACGGCCAGTTGCGAGCGCAGAACCGGGGCCAGTACCTGTATCACCCGCATGCCGGGCAGTTCCAACGCCTTGACGAATGGATGGCGCTGCATGGTGCGGGCTTGATCGAGGCGCTGGGCGAGAACCTGATCGCGTTTGGCGAATGGTGTGCCGCACGGCATTCCCTGGATTACCCGGCGCTGCCGGACTGGTGGCTGCTGTTCGACGTGTATGACCGGCACGAGGGGCGCTTCTGGAGCACGCGGCGCCGTGATGCGCTGGCATCGACGCTTGGGCTGGCCACCGTCCCTCGCCTGGCCGATGGCTGCTACACGCTGGCAATGCTCAAGGACGGCGTGGAGCACTGGAAGAGCCGTCACCGCGACGGTGGACTGGAGGGCGTGGTCGTACGCCGCGAGGATGATGACTGGCTGCTGGGCCGCGGCAAGCTGGTGCGCGCGGACTTCACCCAAGCCATCGACACGCACTGGCGCGGCCGCCGGATCGAGTGGAACAGGGTGAGCTGGTCGGCGCTGGCTCGAGCCGACTGAGGGCGACAGGCTCAGCGAAGTGGCACTGGGTGAGGCATTCTCCGGGTTTTCCGAGCCGCATACCGCCCGACCCGGGCGCGCGGTCATTGGGCGGTCCGATCTGATCGGCAAGCGATAGACGTCCCGCCCCCGCCCATCAGGTCTCGCCCCCATCACGTCAGCCGCCGGCCTTCCCATGACCGCATCCGGATCCGCACAGTCCATTTCGATTGCAGGACCCGAGGTCGACACCCGCCTTCGCCGCTCGATCTCCAACACGCTCAAGGGCTCGGCGGGCAACCTGGTCGAGTGGTACGACGTCTACGTCTATTCGGTCTTCGCCGGCTACTTCGAGTCGCAGTTCTTTTCGCCCGAGGACAAGCACGCGACCTTGTTCATCTGGGCGATCTTCGCCATGACCTTCCTGATGCGGCCGATCGGCGCGTGGTTCTTCGGCCGCTTTGCCGATCGCCATGGCCGCCGGCTGGCGCTGACGGTGTCGGTCACGATCATGGCCGGCTGCTCGTTCGCCATCGCGATCACGCCCACCGTGGCCACCATCGGCATGGCGGCGCCGATGCTCCTGCTGCTGGCGCGCCTGATCCAGGGCTTCGCCACCGGCGGCGAGTACGGCAGCAGCGCCACCTACATGTCCGAAGCGGCCATGCCCGGCCGACGCGGCCTCCTGTCCTCGTTCCATTACGTCACCCTGGTCGGCGGCCACGTGCTGGCGCAGCTCACCCTGCTGGTGATGCTGAAGTTCCTCGACGCCGCGCAGATCGCGCAATGGGGCTGGCGCGTCGCCTTCGCCATCGGCGGCATCGCGGCCATCGTCGTGTTCTGGATGCGGCGGACGATGGACGAATCGCTCCGATCCGACGCCATCCAGGCCGCCCGCAGCGGCCAGGCGCCGGCATCGGGCTCTCTGCGCGAGCTGCTCGTCCACCAGTGGCGTGCCCTGCTGCTGTGTTTCCTGATAACCGCCGGCGGCACCGTCGCGTTCTATACCTACTCGGTGGTCGGCCCGAAAATGGTCCAGGGCCTGTTCGCCGGCGGCGACGCGATGACCGGCGTCGTCATCAACCTGATCGCCTTGAGCGTGCTGATGCTGCTGCAGCCGGTCGGCGGCTGGCTGTCGGACATCGTCGGGCGCAAGAGCCTGCTGGTGTTCTTCGGCGTCGGCGGCGTGCTCTATACCGGCTTCCTGGTGCTGGCGCTGCCGCAACAGACTTACTGGCTGCCCGCGTTCGCGATCCTCGCCCTCGGCTTCGTCATCCTGACCGGCTACACCTCGATCAACGCCGTGGTGAAGGCCGAGCTGTTCCCCACGCACGTGCGCGCACTCGGCGTCGGGCTGGGCTATGCGCTGGCCAATTCCGCGTTCGGCGGCACCGCGCCGCTGCTATACCAAGCCGCGCTGCACACCGACAAGGTGAGGCTGTTCGCGGTGTACGTCACCGCGGTGATCGCGGCCTCGTTGTTCGTGTACGCCTTCTTCCTGAAGAACAAGGGTGCGAACTGGCTGGATGATGCCGCGGCCATGGATCGACGGAGCGTGCGCTGAAGCGGTCCGCATCCAAACCGGGGGCAGAGTCGACTTTCCGTCGCGCCATCGAAGCGCAACTCGGCCGCGCCGTTGGCCCGCGCAAGAGCGGGCGTGTCCTAGTCCCGGTCAGGTCACTGAATCGCGACGCTGTCGACGTAGAACCCGGCGAAGTTGCCTGAAGAGTCACTCTGGAAGGCAAACCGCAGACGGACGATGCGGCCGACGTAAGCTGACAAATCGGCCTGGACGGCCTGCCAGCCGAGCGCCCCCTGGTGACCGCCCCACGCGGGCTGGCCGGCGATCAGCAGTGGATATGCCGGAGTGACGCTGGTGACGACCGAGTAGCTGGCGCCGCCATCGATGCTGATCTGCAGATTTCCGCCATCGTACGTGGCGCCCTCGGTATCGACCCACATCCGGAAGGTGAGCGTCGCGTTTTTCACGCCCCTGAGGTCGACATCGGGAGACGTGGCGGTCGTACCTGCCCAGGTATCGTTGCCGGAATAGTTGCCCGCGATCTGCGTGCCGAGGCACTGGTTTCCCTCAAACGCTGCGGCGGGTCCGACGTTCTGAGGAACGCCGCATTGCCAGTCGCCGGTGAGCGTCCAGCCGTCCGGGCAGGTCTCGAAACCGTAGAAGACCGATAAAGGTGGCTCAAACCCATTCAAGAAAATGTAGTCACCGAATTCAACGGAGCCCATGTCGCAGTGCGAGCCGATCGGCCGCGTGACGCCGCGCTGATCGCGACCGTTGATCGGCGGCGCGGCGCACGTCGCATCGTCGCCATTGTTGATCGCATGACTACCCGGATTCGGCGAATAGGTTTGCGTCGGCCCGCCGTTGTCCGCCAGGGGACCGAGCAGCGGGTCGGCGTAGACGGGGTTCGTGTTGACAATGCACCCATCGCAATCGAGGCCCTGAGGGCCGCTGCTGTCGGAATTGTTCCAATAAAGATTGTGGTCGGCAGCGATGGAGTTGAACGGATCGCTGATGCTGCCGCCTCTCTGGGTCGCCGTGTTCCCCAGAAAGAGGTTGTTGGTCACGGTGGATTGAGAGGACGAGGATGAGCGAATTCCGCCTCCGTAATGCGCGGAGTTGTTCACGAACGTGTTGTTCGTGATCGTTGCCGATCCTGAAGCGATATAGATGCCGCCGCCCAGCGTGAGGGCGGCATTTCCCGAGAACGTGCTATTCGCCACGGCCAGCGTACCGTTGCTGGATATGCCGATGTTCGAGTTGCCGAGAAGCGTGCAATTCGAAACGGTCAATGTGCCGCCCTGATTGACGATGCCGGTCATTGCGTTGGCAATGGTCAGGTTGGAAACCGTTGCAGCGACACCCGTGTCGATTTGCAGGGCCGACACCGCATTGTTGCCGCTTATCGTCAATCCGAAGGTGCCAGCGCCATCGATCTTCAGGTTCTTCGTCACCGCCAAGGTACTGGCCAGCGTGATTGTCGAGCCAGCCGGCAGGGAAAACACGATCGTGTCGTCGGCATTTGCGTTCGCCAGGGCATCGCGCAAGGTGTTGGGTCCGCCGTCGGCGGCACTCGTGACGGTGACATTCGCGGACCATGCGTTCGCGGCGCACGAGAGGAGGAACAGCGAAATGACGCGCGCAACCATAACGGCCGGTTTCCTCATACATTCCCCCTCTCGCTCGAACCGCGTATTCGCGTAGTCTGGCGCCGGCCCCCGACTCCGAACCCCCGGCATTGTTCGCAAGCGCGCTCGAGCCGATCAGCGGGCTGGCCGTTCCCTGGTTGGCGACCAGTTGGATCGCACCGCCCTACGCGCTCGCCACGTTGCCGGTGAAGTGCAGGTTGGTCAGCGTCGGGCTGCAGCCGTAACCAACGCCGAGGCCATTGCAGTATAGCCCGCCGCCGGCGCTGTCCGGCGTGGTGGCGGGCGAAGAAACGGGGTCAGGTTCACTTTAGGCGGATTCGCTGACGGGACGCCGAGCAGATATCCGACTCGAAAATCGGCATCCGCCGCTGACGCTGGCTGCCGCACGCCGACGAAACTCGCCGCATGGCACGCCTGCCCCGACTCGATCTTCCACACATACCGCAGCACATCGTCCAGCGCGGCAACAATCGCCTGCCCTGCTTTCTAGATGACGCCGACCGGAGGCGCTATCTGCATTTGCTGCGCGAAGCCCTGCTCGACACCGACGTCGCGCTGCATGCCTATGTACTGATGGACAACCACGTCCATCTGCTCGTCACGCCACCCGAAGTCGGCGCCGTGTCGCGCCTTATGCAAAAACTCGGACGCCAGTATGTCGGCCACTTCAACGCTCGCTACCGGCGCACCGGCACCTTGTGGGAAGGCCGCTACAAGTCCTGCCTGGTCGACAGCGAGAACTACGTGCTGCACTGCAGCCGTTACATCGACCTGAACCCGGTTCGCGCCCGCATGACCGACGATCCAGCGCGCTTCGCATGGTCCAGTTGTGCGCCGCTGTGCGGCCAGCGCGACGATCCGCTGCTGTCGCCCCATCCCGCCTACGCGAAGCTCGGCGCCACGCGCGCCGAACGCGCCGCGGCTTATCGATCCCTGCTCCGCGAAGCGCTATCGGGCGACGATCTCGAAGCCATCCGCACCTACCTGCAGCAGCAACGCGCATGGGGCCGGGACGACTTCCGCGCCATGGTCGAAGCCAAAACCCACCGCTTCGCAGGCACCCGACCCGCGCATCGGCCACGCACCCGACCCACCCCTCAGTAAGTGAACCTGACCCCGTTTTCCCTCGGCCACGATCGAGGACGCAGCGCGCGAACTGGATGCGTTCGAGGGCGCATGGGGCGAGAAGTACCGCGCCGCCGTGCGCGTGTGGCGCACCGCCTGGGCCAACGTCGTGCCGTTCTTCCAGTTCCCGCCGGAGATCCGCAAGATCACCTATACGACCAATGCGATCGAGTCGCTGAACATGACGATGCGCAAGTACACGCGCAACCGGCGCATCTTCCCGAACGACGACTCGGCGCTGAAGTCGCTGTATCTGGCCATCCGCGAGGCGAGCAAGCGTTGGCGCGGCGTACATCACTGGAAGCCCGCGATGCAGGTGTTCCAGATCCTGTTCGGCGAGGAACGCGTGCCGATCGGCGCGTGAGGTCAAACGGCAGTTACACAGTTAGATTGACAGACCCCAGGACGGCCTTGGCCGGAGCAACTCCATCATAGACGATCAATGCGGCCCAATCGTCGAGAAACGTTGATAGCGACTGAGGAACTGACACCCGACTGCAAAGAAAGCCAACCGCCGTGTCAGCTGAAAAATTAAACCTGACAACCGCTCGACTCGGCTCCTTTCGAGATCCAAGCGCAGCCTTCATACGAGAGAAAAAAATTACGGCGTACCAAAGCAAAAACTTTCCTCGCAACCATGACCTATAGTCCTCTGATGACAGATCGTAGCGAGCCGCCCGAATGTCACTCTTTGAAGGCGTCGCATCAAAAAATACATTGGAATACGACGAGCTGGGGTGCCGACGACTGCGTCGACCTACATCACCGACGGGTGAAATTACGATCAACTCGTCGAGTTTAACCTGATCGAAGTCAACTCTGCCGCCGCTTCGCTTATAAGCAACGGCCATATAAATCATTGGAAACAACAAGCGAGCGAGCTTTCTTGAACCATCATAAAAAGCGCGTTTCCACACTTCTCTTCTAACATCAGTCATTGATAAACGAAAGAAGTCTTGCCACACGTTATCGAAGAAATCTTGATCGACCACATGACTCTCTATCGAATAGCAATCAGTGAGGTAAAGTTGGGAACTAGATAGATTGCCAGCCAGGTAATCATCCAAGTCCCTATCGACAAAGAAACCAAGCCTCGCAAGGTTCCAAGACATATTCTTTACCCACCCCAAAAGGGTAAGAACTATGCCCTTTCCGCCACAGTTCAAAAAATCAACGCGCTCACGATGCAGAGCAAGACGCTGCCTCACGTGAGGCAGGTAAAATTCAACGTCATCGCCACCCTCAAAGCAACAGACGACATCGATATCATTATTCCAATATTTAAGACGAAGCTCATGAAATTTCGCAGCTGGCGACCTGCCGGCTATAGCAAGATCAGCAACCCGGCTCATTAGCCAGCCCTCTGCAGCTCAGCAAGATCCCTTGCACAATCGAAGAGCTCATTGTCATAGATAAAAGGCGAATGTGTGACAGCAGCCAAAAAGCAACACCGGCCAGACGAAACTATATCCGGAAGCAAAGTCTTCTGCCATTCAACCGAAAGTGAAAGTTCCGGCTCATCAATGATTAAACTATAGCTTTCGGCATCGCCGAGGTAGATCTGCGCAAAAAGTGAAACAATTTGCTTCTCACCTGATGAAAGACCGCGCATTTCGATAGTTCCGCCGCGATCCAGCTCCAAAGTCAACCTATAGCCGACATCGTCAAACTCGAAGCGCTTCGCTTGCAAGTATTTGTTGCACACCTCCATAAACTGACGCAACGGAACTTCAGCCTTTTGCTGAATTTCATGAATGGCAACTAGCTTTGAAAAAAAATGCGCCAACAAATCTTGGTCGCTGTCTAGCGCCTGACGATCTCGGATGCGGTTGATTACCTCAAAGACTTTCCCCTTATCTCTCTCATCCAACTGCTTTTCTTCGACCCGCGCCAAGATCAAACGAATCTCGTGATCCGGCAGCTGATTTATTTTTTCGCCGGACCATTCCTTCGCCTCGCCGCGAATAACATCCCGCAAGTAACTGCCCGCGAGGTTATTGAGCTCGACTCGCGAACCCTCCTTGAGCGCCGCGACCTTTGCCGTCACCCTGGACTCCACATCCTCCATTCCAAACTCAACAAGCTCGACATACCCAGAACGACCATCGCGCACCACACGCTGCCGGACCGCCTTTCTGAAGTCACCCTCAAATTCAGGAAACAAGCTCTTTAGATCTTGCTCAATTCGACGATACGTCGGAAGGTAAAGCACCTGACTTGTAAATTTTTCTAAGCGGGCCTCGATATCCAGCAATGCTTTGCTCGTCTTTCGCTGCCTCTTGCTATTGGCGCGGATAGAATCAAATAGAATTCGCTCGACGTGCGAAACAGGAACCTCGATTCTTCTAGCCACCCTCACCACATCATCCTTTGTTAGATTCGAAAAGCCGGCCCCCGCATTAAAAACTAGATTCCTGAACTCCTTAGAAGTTCGAATGCGCTCAACATTAGCTATAGGCAGAGATTCAAATATTGATGTTTGCCAAGAAATATCGGGATAGGCAAGAACTGATTGATTAATTTCAATCTGATCAGAATCCAGTGTTAAATAAATTATATTGAATTCATATTCCAATAATTTCTGCCACTGACGGGTAAGCACAAAGTACAACATGCTTACGATTGTCGTTTTCCCAAGACCATTAACACCGACCAAGATTACTTTTCCATCGCTAATAGGAACATCAACGTCGATGGAACCGTGAAGGCCTTTTATTGAGAAGCCAGTAATTTGCGACATCTACGCTCCCCTCAAAAAAAAAAGAAAGATCCAACATTACGTACCATCTAGTGGTACTGCATGGGGTCTATACCTGGCCGGCCATGGCATACGGATTGACCGGCTGGCCGGCCTGCTGCGGACGCGGCTTTTCGGCCGCCTGGTCCGACGCGCGCTGCTGGCAGGCCGCGAGACAGAACGCGACCAAGCCGATCAGCGTGATGTTGAAAAGCGTGCGCAGTGCTCCCCGGCACTGAAACCCTGCAACGGAATCCATCCCGAATCTTCGCCCCCTGAAGCGTCGATCGGTCGAGTAGGCAACAAACGCGGCGGATGTTCAAGCTGCAGTGCAATTGCGCTGGCTAACGCGTGGGCGACGCGTGCCACTGGCATGCTTGGGATTGGATCTTGTGCTTCGCCCGAACCCTCTCCCCAACCCCTCTCCCGGCGGGAGAGGGGCTTGAAGCAGCCAAGCGCCGTCGCCGATCAAGTCATGGCTCGAGCAACAGCCGAAGCAGATCATCCCTGCTGATCCCGCGCCGTTGGGCGACATCCGCGAGGATCGCCGCAAGCGTTCCCACCTTGAGCGGGGAGTGATTGGGAATCGTCAGCGCATGCGGTTTCGGCGCATCGCACTGCAAGCGGACGTGGCTACCCGTCTGCCGCACGACGCGGTAGCCGATGCGCTGCATCGCCTTGATCAGATCGGGAGCATCCATCTCCCGGGGCAGCTTCACGCCGCGAGCACCTCGTCGCGCACGTAGTGCAGGCGAATCAGCCCAGGGCCGGTTCCTTCGTCGAAATGGCAGCGAACGGCATCCCGGACCTGTTCGCGCAACTCTTCGTAGGTGTCGGCCTGGGTATGGATGGATTCGCCGAGCGCACGCGCGGAATAGCCGCCTTCGGCGGCTTCCTCGACCAGAAAGACGATTTCCTTCATGCGCACCTCCTCGGTTCCGGCGATGTTACCCGCCATGGGAGGATGTTCAAGGTGGCCGGCGGGTGCCGGGATCCGGCATCGCGTGAACTGCAAGCAAGGAGCTGGGTTCCGGATTTCGCCGGAACGACGAGCTGGGGCGGCGCTTGCCTGGGTCTGGAGATTGAGCCCCTCGCCCGGGCGGGAGAGGGACTCGAGGTCTCGGCTTACATGTTGAGGCGGAACTCGCCGCCCAATTCATGGCGCTGACTTCGAGACTGTGCGTCTTGACCGCCCCCGTCACCGTCGCAAACACGGTGCTGTCCGTCCAAGGCGAGCAAAGCTCGAGCGCGCACGCCGCGTCAGGCAGCGATCTGTTCGAATGACAGCCGCCGTGCATCGGTGCGCTGGCTGGCGTGCTCGAGGGTCATCGCGCAAAGACGCCCGCTCGCGTCAAATTCGACCAACGTGTTCTCGTCGAGATCGCGCGTTTCCGCGACGTCGCCATCGGAAAACACGATGTAGAGCGTGTCGGTGTCCTCGAAGTACTTGATCTTCATGGCGTGAAATCCCGGTCGAAGAAGGCGTTGTGCACAGTCTCGCCATCATCCAGCAACACGACCCGCAGATATCGCCCCTCCGCTTCGTCGATGCTTGCCCAGCGACGGATGCGGCCATCGGCCTGCACGTGTTCACGAACTGGCGAGCGAATCGCACGCTCGATCCATTCGTCACGGATCATCGCACGATCCGGCCGGATGCGCGTGGCGAGAAAGTATCGCGTGGTCTTCATCCCACACCGATCCGATTACATGTTGCGGCGGTACTCGCCACCGACGTCGTACAGCGCATGGCTGATCTGGCCGAGGCTGTGCGTCTTGACCGCTTCCATCAGCGCGGCGAACACGTTCTGGCGGGCGCGGGCGGTGTCTTGCAGGTAGGCGAGGCCCGTGCCGCCCGGTCGCGGCTGCGCCGCTCCTACAACGGCGCTGTTGCGGGCCTGCTGGTACGCGCGCACGTTGTCGATCTGCTGGCCCTTCTCTTCCTCCGTCGAGCGGATCAGCTCGATCTCGGTGACGATGTCGCCGCCGTGTTCCTTCGGCAGGAACGTGTTGACGCCGACCAGCGGCAGGCTGCCGTCGTGCTTCTTGTGCTCGTAGTAGAGGCTCTCTTCCTGGATCTTGCCGCGCTGGTACATCGTGTCCATCGCGCCGAGCACGCCGCCGCGCTCGCTGATCGCCTCGAACTCCTTGTACACGGCCTCTTCGACGATATCCGTCAGCTTGTCGACGATGAAGCTGCCCTGCCACGGGTTCTCGTTGAAGTTGAGGCCCAGTTCCTTGTTGATGATCATCTGGATCGCGACCGCGCGGCGCACGCTTTCCTCGGTCGGCGTGGTGATCGCCTCGTCGTAGGCGTTGGTGTGCAGGCTGTTGCAGTTGTCGAACAGCGCGTACAGCGCCTGCAGCGTGGTGCGGATGTCGTTGAACTGGATCTCTTGCGCGTGCAGCGAGCGGCCGGAGGTCTGGATGTGGTACTTCATCATCTGGCTGCGCTCGTTCGCGCCGTAGCGCTCGCGCATCGCGCGCGCCCAGATGCGCCGCGCGACGCGGCCGATCACGGTGTACTCGGGGTCCATGCCGTTGGAGAAGAAGAACGACAGGTTCGGCGCGAAGTCGTCGATCTTCATGCCGCGCGCGAGGTAGTACTCGACGATCGTGAAACCGTTGGACAGCGTGAAGGCGAGCTGGCTGATCGGGTTCGCGCCGGCCTCGGCGATGTGGTAGCCGGAGATCGACACCGAGTAGAAGTTGCGCACCTTGTGGTCGACGAAGTACTGCTGGATGTCGCCCATCATGCGCAGCGCGAACTCGGTCGAGAAGATGCAGGTGTTCTGCGCCTGGTCTTCCTTCAGGATGTCGGCCTGCACGGTGCCGCGCACGGTGGTGAGCGTGTGCGCCTTGATCCTGGCGTAGGTCTCGGCGTCGACGACCTGGTCGCCGGTCACGCCGAGCAGGCCCAGGCCGAGGCCGTCATTGCCGGCCGGCAGCGGGCCGGAGTACTCGGGGCGCGGGCGGCCGTCGAACAGGCGCGCGATCTTCCGCTCCGCCTCGGCCCAGCGCGTGGCGTCTTCCTTCAGGTACTTCTCCACCTGCTGGTCGACCGCGGTGTTCATGAACATCGCGAGGATGATCGGCGCCGGACCGTTGATCGTCATCGAGACGGAGGTGGTCGGCGCGCACAGGTCGAAGCCGGAGTAAAGCTTCTTCATGTCGTCCAGCGTCGGCACGTTGACGCCGGAGTTGCCGATCTTGCCGTAGATGTCCGGGCGCGGCGCCGGGTCCTCGCCGTACAGCGTGACGCTGTCGAACGCGGTCGACAGGCGCGCGGCCGGCAGGCCCTGGCTGAGGTAATGGAAGCGGCGATTGGTGCGCTCGGGCGTGCCCTCGCCGGCGAACATGCGGATCGGGTCCTCGCCGGTGCGGCGGTACGGGTAGACGCCGCCGGTGTACGGGTAGGAGCCGGGCAGGTTTTCCTTCTGCAGGAAGGTCAGCAGCTCGCCCCAGCTCTTGTAGGTCGGCGCGGCGATCTTCGGGATCTTCTGGTGCGACAGCGATTCGCGGTAGTTCTCGACGCGGATCGTCTTGCCGCGCACCTCGTATTCGTTGACCTCGTCGGTGATCGACTTCAGCCGCGCCGGCCATTCACGCAGGAGCTTCAGCGCCTCGGACGACAGCGACTGGATCGCGTCGTTGTAGCGCTGACGGAGGGTCTTGAGCGAGCGGTCGTCGCCCTCGAGCAGATCGTCGGCGGCGTAGAGGTCGAGCGCCTTCGGCAGCTTCGGATCGTCGAGGTCGCGCAGCGACTGCCAGTAGCTCTGCGCGCGGTCGGCGACCTCGGCCTGCGTGTCGATGCCGGCGTTGATCGCGCGGCCCTGCTCGGCGATCTCGGCGAGGTAGCGCACGCGGCTGCCGGGGATCAGCACGGTCGCGCGCGGTTCCTTGAGCGTGGTGTCGAGGTGTGGGGTCCAGTCGCAGCGCGGGGAGGAAGAAATGGGGTCAGAGTCACTTTTCGACTCATGCCCCAAACCACCGCTCACCGCCTCGCCCGAAAAGTGACTCTGACCCCACTTCTTCTCGCGCAACAACCGGCACAGGTTGGTGAACATCCAGGTCACGCCCGGATCGTTGAACTGGCTGGCGATGGTCGGGTAGACCGGCACCTCGTCGTCGCTGAGCTTGAACGCGACGCGGTTGCGCTTCCACTGCTTGCGCACGTCGCGCAGCGCGTCCTCGGCGCCGCGCTTGTCGAACTTGTTCAGCACGATCAGCTCGGCGAAGTCGATCATGTCGATCTTCTCGAGCTGGCTGGCCGCGCCGTAGTCGCTGGTCATCACGTACATCGGGAAGTCGACGAGGTCGACGATCTCCGAGTCGGACTGGCCGATGCCGGCGGTCTCGACGATGACGAGGTCGTAGCTCTGCCCCTTCAGGAACGCGATGCAGTCCTTCAGCACGGCGTTGGTGGCCACGTGCTGGCGGCGCGTGGCCATCGAGCGCATGAACACGCGCTTGGAGCGCAGCGAGTTCATGCGGATGCGGTCGCCGAGCAGCGCGCCGCCGGAGCGGCGGCGGGTCGGGTCGACCGCGAGCACGGCGACGCGCATCTGCGGGAATGCGTGCAGGAAGCGCAGCAGCAGCTCGTCGACGACCGACGACTTGCCGGCGCCGCCGGTGCCTGTGATTCCCACGACGGGGGTCGTGGGAATTTGGGAATGGGGAATGGGGAATGGGGAATCGGAAGAGCCGCGCGCCCATTGCTTGCGCAGCTTCGCGAGCTCCGCCTCGCTGAACTCGCCGTTCTCGATCGCGCTGAGCATGCGCCCGACCGCGATCTCGTCCTCGATGTCGACGGCCTGCGTGGCTTCCGCCTTGGACGATTCCCGATTCCCGATTCCCGACTCCCGGCTGCGCGCTGCGCGCGCAACCACGTCCTCGATCATCGCGACCAGGCCCATGTGCATGCCGTCGTTCGGATGGTAGATGCGCTCGACGCCGTAGGCCTGCAGCTCACGGATCTCCTCCGGCGTGATCGTGCCGCCGCCGCCGCCGAACACGCGGATGTGGCTGGCGCCGCGCTCCTTGAGCATGTCGACCATGTACTTGAAGTACTCGACGTGGCCGCCCTGGTAGGACGACAGCGCGATCGCGTCGGCGTCCTCCTGCAGCGCGGCACGCACGACGTCCTCGACCGAGCGGTTGTGGCCGAGATGGATCACCTCCGCGCCCTGCGCCTGGATCAGGCGGCGCATGATGTTGATCGCGGCGTCATGGCCGTCGAACAGGCTGGCCGCGGTCACGAAGCGCAGCGGCGCCTTCTCGGCGGGAAGTTCGCGGGCGGGGACGTTCTGGGCGGGCGTACTCATGGAGCATCCGGTCGATTCAAGGACTGACCGGAGATTGTAACGCGCCGCGCGGGCCGGGCCGCCTGCGGCGGCCTCCAAGCCCGTCGTTCCGGCGCAGGCCGGAACCCGGCGTCTTGCCTTGGCCCGCACGGTGCGAGCCGTCCCCATCCAACCTCTCGCGCATCCCTGCCCTCGCAAGCCCGGTCCGCACATCCGTGTGCGGCCGTTCGCCGGCGATCGCTGCTTTAAAGTCCTCCCCTCCAATGGGAGGATTCAGGAGAGGATGGCGTTCGCTTGTGGAGCGGGCGTTCATTGACACCATCCCCACCCAACCCTCCCCTTGAAGGGGAGGGCTAAAGCGGCGCGCGGCCACGCGCTCGCTGCTTGGAAGTCCTCCCCTTCAAGGGGAGGATTCAGGAGGGGATGGCGTTCGCTTGCGGAGCGCGCGCGCGCTTCGCCGCCGTCACGCCGATCGCCGGCGACAGCCGGCCGCACAGCACTGTCCACTGCGCCCCCTCGGGGCTACACTACGCGCCGCAAAGCACGGGCGCTCGCCGCTGCGACGCCCGTTTTTTCCAGCCAATCCAGTGTCTTACACCCCGCCGCAGGCGCTGCGCGATGCGCAGCTGCGTGCGGCCGGGCTTTTCCGTTCCGCAGGAGCAGCCATGATTTTCGAAACCGTCGACCAGACCGGCCACGAGCAGGTCGTCTACTGCCACAACAAGGACGCCGGCCTCAAGGCGATCATCGCGATCCACAACAGCGTGCTCGGCCCGGCCCTTGGCGGCCTGCGCATGTGGCCGTACAAGTCGGAGGCCGAGGCGCTGAACGACGTGCTGCGCCTGTCGCGCGGCATGACCTACAAGAACGCGGTCGCCGGCCTGAACCTGGGCGGCGGCAAGGCTGTCATCATCGGCGACCCGTCCAAGGACAAGTCCGAGGCGCTGTTCCGCGCGTTCGGCCGCTTCGTCAACTCGCTCAACGGCCGCTACATCACGGCCGAGGACGTCGGCATCGACGTCAACGACATGGAATACGTGTTCCGCGAGACCGAGTTCGTGACCGGCGTGCACCAGGTCCACGGCGGCTCGGGCGATCCGTCGCCGTTCACCGCGTTCGGTACGCTGCAGGGCCTGATGGCCGCGCTGCACCACAAGTTCGGCAACGAGGAAGTGGGCAAGTACAGCTTCGCCGTGCAGGGCCTCGGCCACGTCGGCATGGAGTTCGTGAAGCTGCTGCGCGAGCAGGGCGCGAAGGTGTTCGTCACCGACATCAACAAGGACCTCGTGCAGAAGGCGGTCGACGAGCACGGCTGCACCGCGGTCGGCCTGGACGAGATCTACGACGTCGACGCCGACGTCTACAGCCCGTGCGCGCTCGGCGGCACGCTGAACGAGCAGACCATCGACCGCATCAAGGCCAAGATCGTCTGCGGCGCGGCGAACAACCAGCTCGCCACCGACGCGATCGGCGACGAACTGGCCCGCCGCGGCGTGCTGTACGCGCCGGACTACGCGGTCAACGCCGGCGGCGTCATGAACGTGTCGCTCGAGATCGACGGCTACAACCGCGAGCGCGCGATGCGCATGATGCGCACGATCTACTACAACCTGTCGCGCATCTTCCAGATCGCCGATCGCGACGGCATCCCGACCTACAAGGCCGCCGACCGCATGGCCGAGGAGCGCATCAGCGCGATCGGCAAGCTGAAGTTGCCGAACATGGGCAACCACGGCCCGCGCTTCCTGGGTCGCATGCGCGGCCAGTAACAGGCCGGGAATCGGGAATGGAGAATCGGGAATCGCAAGGGCAACCGCGATTCCCGGCGCGCCGTTTCCGATTCCCTACTCCCCATTCCCCATTCCCGGCTCCTGAACCATGCAGCCATTCCCGCTCGGTGAAGACCTCGACCTGTTGCGCGAAACCGTGCGCGCGTTCGCGGAGAAGGAAATCGCCCCGCGCGCGGACCTGATCGACCGCGACAACGCGTTCCCGGCCGACCTGTGGCGCAAGTTCGGCGAGATGGGCCTGCTCGGCATCACCGTGTCGGGCGACTACGGCGGCTCGGAGATGGGCTACCTCGCGCACCTGGTCGCGATGGAGGAGATCTCGCGCGCGTCCGGTTCGGTCGGCCTGTCCTACGGCGCGCACTCGAACCTGTGCGTCAACAACATCTTCCACAACGGCAACGCGGCGCAGAAGCAGAAGTACCTGCCGAAGCTGTGCAGCGGCGAGTACGTCGGCGCGCTGGCGATGAGCGAGCCGGGCGCCGGTTCCGACGTGGTCGGCTCGATGACCTGCCGCGCCGAGCAGAAGGGCGACGTGTGGATCGCCAACGGCTCGAAGATGTGGATCACCAACGGCCCCGACGCCGACGTGCTGCTGGTCTACATGCGCACCGCGCACCGCCCGGCCGGCAGCCGCTGCATGACCGCGTTCATCGTCGAGAAGGGCATGAAGGGCTTCTCGACCGCGCAGAAGCTCGACAAGCTCGGCATGCGCGGCTCCAACACCTGCGAGCTGGTGTTCGACAATTGCGAGATCCCCGACGAGAACCGCGTCGGCGAGGTCAACGAAGGCGTGCGCGTGCTGATGAGCGGCCTCGACACCGAACGCCTGGTGCTCTCCGGCGGCCCGATCGGCCTGATGCAGGCCGCGCTCGACATCACCCTGCCCTACGTGCGCGAGCGCAAGCAGTTCAACGCGCCGATCGGCACGTTCGGCCTGATGCAGGGCAAGATCGCCGACATGTACACCGCGCTGCAGTCCTCGCGCGCCTACGCCTACCTCGTCGCGCAGAACTACGATGCCGGCGTGAAGTCGCGCATCGATCCGGCCTCGTGCCTGCTGCACTGCTCGCAGAACGCGGTGCAGGTCGCACTGGAAGCGATCCAGTCGCTCGGCGGCAACGGCTACATCAATGAATACCCGGCCGGCCGCCTGCTGCGCGACGCCAAGCTGTACGAGATCGGCGCCGGCACCAACGAGATCCGCCGCATGCTGATCGGGCGCGAGCTGTTCCACGGCAAGTCGTAAGCCTGCGGCCGGCGATTCGTTGCAACACCATCCCCCTCCAACCTCCCCCTTGAAGGGGGAGGCTGAAGCGCCTGCTCGATGACCTCCTGCGCGCCATTGACCGAGCACGTGCTGCGCACGCTGGCACAGGCCGAGCGCGGCAGTTTTTCGCGCCTCGACGCCGCGGCGCAGCATGACCTCGACTACGCGAAGTCGCTCTCGCCCGGGCAGCGCCTGGCCGCGCTGAACGAGATCCTGCTGCGCGCCGAGGCGCTCGGCCTGCCGCCGGTCTCGCGCGAACCGATCGTCCACGGCCCGCTGCGGCTGTGACGCCGGTCGCGCACAGGGTGCGCTCCTACCGGGTCATGGAAGCTCCACGCCGGAACGCAGGAGCCCACCCTGTAGGCGACCGTGAGCCTCGCCGATCGCAAGCGCCCGTTTGCCGCGGCGCAACAGCGGCGCGATAATTGGCCGATCCCATGCGGCGCGTCCCGCGCCGCGTCTTCCGCAAGAGGTCTTCCCATGTCCGATATCGTCATCGTCGGCGCCAAGCGCACCGCGATCGGTTCCTTCCTCGGCCAGTTCACCGGCGTGCCGACGCCGACGCTCGGTGCCACCGCGATCAAGGCCGCGCTCGAGCAGGCCGGCGTGCCGGCCGGCGACGTGTCGGAGGTCATCATGGGCTGCGTGCTGCCGGCCAACCTCGGCCAGGCGCCGGCGCGCCAGGCCTCGCTCGCGGCCGGACTGCCGCCAGCGACCGGCTGCACCACGATCAACAAGGTTTGCGGCTCGGGCATGAAGGCGATCATGCTCGGCAACGACCTGATCAAGGCCGGCTCGGCCGCGATCGTCGTCGCCGGCGGCATGGAGTCGATGACCAACGCGCCGCACATGCTGCCGAACTCGCGCACCGGCAACCGCTACGGCAACTTCGAGGCGGTCGACCACATGGCCTGGGACGGCCTGACCAATCCGTACGACGGCCAGGCGATGGGCGTGTTCGGCGAGCTGTGCGCCGACAAGTACGCGTTCACGCGCGAGCAGCAGGACGCGTTCGCGACCGAGTCGGTCAAGCGCGCGCAGGCCGCGACCGCCTCCGGCGCGTTCGCCGACGAGATCGTTCCGGTCAAGGTCGCCACGCGCAAGGGCGAGGTCGAATACGCCACCGACGAGCAGCCGGGCCGCTCCGACATCGCCAAGATCCCGACCCTGAAGCCGGCGTTCCGCAAGGAAAACGGCACGATCACCGCGGCGAGCTCGTCGAGCATCTCCGACGGCGCCGCCGCGACCGTGCTGATGAGCGCCGACGAAGCGGCCAAGCGCGACCTCAAGCCGCTCGCGCGCATCGTCGCGCACGCGACGCATTCGCAGGAGCCGCAGTGGTTCACGACCGCGCCGGTCGGCGCGATCCAGCAGGTGCTGGCCAAGGCCGGCTGGAACGTCGCCGACGTCGACCTGTTCGAGGTCAACGAGGCGTTCGCGGTGGTCGCGATGGCGCCGATCAAGGAGCTGGGCATCGCGCACGACAAGCTCAACGTGCACGGCGGCGCCTGCGCGCTCGGCCATCCGATCGGCGCCAGCGGCGCGCGCATCGTGGTCACGCTGATCAACGCGCTGCGCCAGCGCGGCGGCAAGCGTGGCGTCGCGTCGCTGTGCATCGGCGGCGGCGAGGCGACCGCGATCGCAATCGAAATCGCCTGAATTGCACGTATCCTAGGGTCCGGCGGATCGGTCGATCCGCAGCAAGCGGGGAGCGCCGCGCGCGTGCGCGGCGCAAGCCGGTCATCATCAACGGGAGGGTAGCAATGGTGAATACGAAGAATGTCGCGCGCCTGGCTCTGGGCGTCGCCCTGGCAGCCGGCCTGGTCGCCTGCTCCGACAACAGCCAGCAGCAGGCGCAGGAAGCGGCGGACAAGGCCGCGGCTGCCGCCAAGCAGGCCGCCGAGGACGCGAAGGCGCTGACCGAGAAGGCGGCCGACGCCACGCAGAAGGCCGCCGAGGACGCCAAGCAGGCCGCCGCCGAAGCCGGCGAGGCGGTGCAGCAGGCCGCCGACGCCACGCAGGGCGCGATGGACCAGGCCAAGGAAGCCGCCGGCAACGCCGTCGATGCGACCAAGGACGCCGCCGCCACGACCACCGACGCGGTCAAGGCCGCCGGCCACGAGGTCAAGGAAGGCGCCAAGGAAGTCGGCCACGACGTCGCCGAGACCGCCAAGAAGGCCAAGGAAGCGGCCGAGTCCGCCGCCGACAAGCACTGAACCGGCGCGGCGGACCACCGCCGCTTCCCGTGTACGCACCGGCCGCCCCGCGCGGCCGGTTGCGTTTCCGGCCCCCGTCCCGCGCACAGGCTGGCCTCGACCGTCCCCCTGTGCTTACATCGCCGCCCTGCCCGCCACCATCATCGCCATGCTCCCGATCCGTTCGCACGTCGACGTCCGCTCCCCCGAATTCCAGGCCAACGCCGCGCACCTGCGCGCGACGGTCGACGACCTCCAGGCCGAGCTGGCGAAGGCAGCCCTCGGCGGGGGTGAAAAGGCGCGCGCCAGGCACACCGAGCGCGGCAAGCTGCTGCCGCGCGAGCGCATCCGCGCGCTGCTCGATCCGGGCTCGCCGTTCCTGGAGCTGTCGCCGCTCGCCGCGTACGGCATGTACGACGGCGCCGCGCCGTGCGCCGGCCTGATCACCGGCATCGGCCGCGTCGACGGCACCGAGGTGCTGGTCATCGCCAACGACGCGACCGTCAAGGGCGGCACCTACTTCCCGATGACGGTGAAGAAGCACCTGCGCGCGCAGGAAGTCGCACTGGAAAACCGCCTGACCTGCGTGTACCTGGTCGACTCCGGCGGCGCGTTCCTGCCGCTGCAGGACGAGGTGTTCCCGGACAAGGAGCATTTCGGCCGCATCTTCTACAACCAGGCGCGCATGAGCGCGCTCGGCATCCCGCAGATCGCGGTCGTGATGGGCTCGTGCACGGCCGGCGGCGCCTACGTGCCGGCGATGAGCGACGAGACGATCATCGTCAAGGAACAGGGCACGATCTTCCTCGGCGGCCCGCCGCTGGTGAAGGCCGCGACCGGCGAGGTCGTCGACGCGGAAACGCTCGGTGGCGCGGACGTGCATACGTCCATCTCGGGCGTGGCCGACCACTTCGCCGAGAACGACGCGCACGCGCTTTCGATCGCGCGCGACATCGTCGCCAGCCTCAACCGCAAGAAATCCGTCGCGCTCGCGCTGCGCACGCCGCGCGAACCGCTCTACCCGGCCGAGGAACTGTACGGCTGCGTGCCGCGCGACACGCGCATCCCGTTCGACATCCGCGAGGTGATCGCGCGCATCGTCGACGGCTCCGAACTGCAGGAGTTCAAGGCGCGCTACGGCAAGACGCTGGTGACCGGCTTCGCGCACATCCACGGCTACCCGGTCGGCATCGTCGCCAACAACGGCATCCTGTTCGCCGAGAGCGCGCTCAAGGGCGCGCACTTCATCGAGCTGTGCAACCAGCGCAACGTGCCGCTGGTGTTCCTGCAGAACATCACCGGCTTCATGGTCGGCAAGAAGTACGAGCAGGCCGGCATCGCCAAGGACGGCGCCAAGATGGTCACCGCGGTCGCCTGCTCGCATGTGCCGAAGTTCACCGTCGTCATCGGCGGCAGCTTCGGCGCCGGCAACTACGCGATGTGCGGCCGCGGCTACCAGCCGCGCTTCCTGTGGATGTGGCCGAACGCGCGCATCAGCGTGATGGGCGGCGAGCAGGCCGCCAGCGTGCTGGCGACGGTCAAGCGCGACGGCCTCGAGGCCGCCGGCAAGACCTGGTCGCAGGACGACGAGGACGCCTTCAAGGCGCCGATCCGCGAACAGTACGAGCGCCAGGGCCATCCCTACTACGCCAGCGCGCGCCTGTGGGACGACGGCATCATCGACCCGGCCGACACGCGCCGCGTGCTCGGCCTGGCGCTGTCGGCGAGCCTGAACGCGCCGGTCGAACCGGGCCGCTTCGGCGTATTCCGCATGTAGCGCGGACACACGCGGGCCGCGCCATCGCGTGGCCTGCGACGCCGGCCCCGCGGCCGTACGAACCCATCGCAACAGACCCGCGCTCGCCCCACTGGCGGGCCCGCTCCGGCGGCGTGCGGCCGCCCGCAAGCTTGACGCACGTCAGTGCACGGGCTATGTGGGACGCGCACGATCCCTTCGCCACCTGAAAGGAGTGTTGCGATGTCCACAACTACCCGTTTATGGATCGCCCTCGGCAGCTTGCTCGGCATTACGTTCGCCGTGCTGCTGTGGATGGGCCGAGAGATCTACCAGCAGGCACCACCGGTGCCCGAGCGCGTGGTGACCACCAGCGGCCAGACCCTGTTCACGCGTGCCGACATCGAAGCCGGCCGCCAGGTCTGGCAGAGCATCGGCGGCCAGCAGCTCGGTTCGATCTGGGGCCACGGCGCGCTGATCGCGCCGGACTGGAGCGCGGACTGGCTGCACCGCGAGGCCGACGACCTGCTCGGCCAGTGGGCGCGCCGCGACGGCGCGCTGTGGAAGGACCTCGACGAGGGCCGGCAGGAGGCGCTGAAGGCGCGCCTGCGCAAGGAGCTGCGCACGAACAGCTACGACGCGGCCAGCGGCACGCTCGCCGTGTCCGACGACCGCGCGATCGCGATCTCCAACGTCGCCGCGCATTACGAGAGCGTGTTCAGCAACGACCCGGCGACGGCCAAGCTGCGCGAGACCTATGCGATGCGCGACGGCACGGTCGACACGCCCGAGCACCGCCGCCAGCTGTCCGCGTTCTTCTTCTGGAGCGCGTGGGCAACCGTGACGACGCGGCCCGGCGCGGCGATGAGCTACACCAGCAACTGGCCGTACGATCCGGTGGTCGGCAACACGCCGACGCCGAGCGCGTTCCTGTGGACCGTGTTCAGCGTGCTGTTCATGATCGCCGGCATCGGCCTGCTTGCCTGGCACTATGCGGTGTGGCACAGCAAGGAGCCACACCTGGCGCCGCCGGCGGCCGATCCGCTGGCGAAGCTGGCCATCACGCCGTCGATGCGCGCGACCGCGAAGTACTTCTGGGTCGTGATCGCGCTGTTCCTGACCCAGATCCTGCTCGGCGCGATCACCGCGCACTACCAGGTCGAGAAGGATTTCTACGGCTTCGCGATCTCCGATGTCCTGCCCTATTCGCTGACGCGCTCGTGGCACACGGAGCTCGCCGTGCTGTGGATCGCCACCGCCTGGCTCGGCACCGGCCTGTACATCGCGCCGGCCGTGTCCGGGCATGAGCCGAAGTACCAGCGCCTCGGCGTGAATTTCCTCTGGGTGTGCCTGCTGATCATCGTCGTCGGCGCGTTCGCCGGGCAGTGGTTCGCGGTGATGCAGAAACTCGGCCTCGCCAACAACTTCTGGTTCGGCCACCAGGGCTGGGAATACGTCGACCTCGGCCGCTTCTGGCAGATCTTCCTGTTCATCGGCCTGATCCTGTGGCTGGTGCTGATGGGCCGCGCGCTGTGGCCGGCCCTGCGGCGCAAGGACGACCTCGCCTCGATCGTCGGCCTGCTGTTCCTGTCCACCGTCGCGATCGCCGCGTTCTACGGCGCCGGCCTGATGTGGGGCGAGCACACGCACCTGGCGGTGGTCGAGTACTGGCGCTGGTGGGTCGTGCACCTGTGGGTCGAGGGCTTCTTCGAGGTGTTCGCTGTCGCGGTGATCTCGTTCCTGTTCGTCAAGCTCGGCCTGGTGCGCGCACGCACGGCGACGGTCAACGTGCTGTTCGCGACGATCGTGTTCATGGCCGGCGGCGTGCTCGGCACGTTCCATCACCTGTACTTCGCCGGCACCACCACCGCAGTGATCGCGCTCGGCGCGTCGTTCTCGGCGCTGGAAGTCGTGCCGCTCGCGCTGATCGGCATGGAGGCGTACGAAACCTGGTCGCACGGCCGCGCCACGCCGTGGATGGCGCGCTACCGCTGGCCGATCATGTTCTTCCTCGCGGTGTCGTTCTGGAACCTGGTCGGCGCCGGCCTGTTCGGCTTCCTGATCAACACGCCGCTCGCGCTGTACTACATGCAGGGCCTGAACCTGACCCCGCTGCACGGCCACACCGCGCTGTTCGGCGTCTACGGCATGCTCGGCCTCGGCCTGATGCTGTTCTGCCTGCGTGGCCTGAAGCCGGAGGCGCAGTGGCAAGAAGGCGGCCTGCGCGGCGCGTTCTGGTCGCTCAACATCGGCCTGTCGCTGATGGCGCTGCTGACCCTGCTGCCGCTCGGCGTCCTGCAGCTGTCGGCCGCGCTCGAGAACGGCTACTGGTTCGCGCGCTCGGAGCACTTCATGGAGCAGCCGATCGTCAAGCTGCTGGTGTGGATGCGCATGCCGGGCGACACGATCTTCGCCGTCGGCGCGCTGCTGTTCGGCTGGTTCGTGCTGCGCCTGTGGATCGCGCCGCGCAGCGTGCCGGCGCGCATCGGCGGCGCGGTCGAGGAGCGCGGCTGAGGCAGCGGCTTCGATCACCGCTGACTTGACGAGGGGCGCGGCGCAGGCCGCGCCCCTTCTTCTTCCCGCAGCTCCTACAAAAAGTCGCGCCACGCGCGGTTTGACTTGGATCAGCGCGCCGCACGCGCGCCTGCCGCATGCTCGGCGCACCGTTCCCAGCGCGCCCGCTCGCCGTGCAGCCGACCTCCGTTCCGCCTTCGTCGCCACCGCGCGACCACACACTTGACGCCTGCTTCCTCGGCCCGTACGGCGAGAACGACACGCTGCTGGAGAAACTGCTGGTCGAGTTCCTGCGCGACCACGTCTACTGGCGGCGCAACTTCCATCCGGAGGATCCGCCGGCGATCGGTACCGCGGCCGCGCAGCATCCGGATTACCTCGCGTTCGAGGCGCGCATGCGCCGCGAGCTGCACCAGCTGTCGGCCGCGCTGAAGCGCTCGGTGCCGTTCCACAGCCCGCGCTACATCGGCCACATGGCGTCCGACCTGCTGCTGCCGGGCCTGGCCGCGCAGATGCTGGCTCTGCCCTACAACCCGAACAACGTCAGCGAGGACTCCGCGCCGGTCACGGTCGAGATGGAGGTGCAGGTCGGCCTGCAGCTCGCGCGCATGCTCGGCTACCCGCACGATCCGGCGCAGCCGGCGTGCGCGTTCGGCCACCTGACCTCGGGCGGCACGCTGGCCAACTACCAGGCGCTGCGCCTCGCGCTCGCGCTGAAGGCGTTCCCGCTTGCGCTGCGCGCCGCGCGCGTGCCGGAAATCGAGCTGCCGCCGGACGACTGGAGCGCGTTCAACCTCGCCGGCGCCGACGCGATCACGCTGCTGGAAGCCTGGCAGCGCTGGCTCGCTGCGCAGGCGCCGTCCGCGCGCGTGCGCTGGCTGCGCGCGGTCGAGGCCGAGCGCATCGAGCAGCGCGGCCTCGCCGGCTTCTTCGCCGCGCACCCTTCGCTGCGCGTGCCGCGCGTGTTCGCGCCGATCACCGCGCACTACTCGTGGAGCAAGGGCGTCAAGCTGCTCGGCCTCGGCCGCGACCAGCTCGAACTCGTGCCCACGCGCGGCATGCGCCTGGACCTCGACGCGTTTGAAGCGCGCCTCGCGCAGTGCGCGCGCGAGCGCGAGCCGGTGCTGATCGCGGTCGCGGTCCTCGGCAGCACCGAATACGGCACGATCGACCCGGTCGACGGCGTGCTCGCCGCGCGCGAGCGCAGCCGCGCGAGCGGCCTCGATTTCGCCGTGCACGTCGATGCCGCCTGGGGCGGCTACCTCGCCACGCTGTTCCGCGAGGAGGACGGCACGCTGCGGCCGCACGAGGCGGTCGCGGCCGAGTTCAAGTACTTCCCCTCGACCGCGCTGCACGCCGCGTTCGGCGCACTCGGCGGCACCGATTCGGTCACGGTCGACCCGCACAAGCTCGGCTACCTGCCGTTCGGCAGCGGCGCGTTCGTCTGCCGCGACCATCGCGCGATGGCGCTGCTGGCCGAACGCGCCGACTACGTCTTCCACGGCGACGCCGCGCCCGACTACATGACGCGCTACCGCGGCCTCGGCCAGTACATCCCGGAGGGCTCCAAGTCCGGCGCGGCGGTGGCCGGCGTCTATGTCACGCACAAGGTGCTGCCGCTCGACCATCGCCACTTCGGCCGCCTGCCGCGCGCGACCGTGCGCGCGGCCGAGGCGTTCTACGAGCGCGCGCTGCGCTTTGCCGGCGAACAGGCCGGGCGCCTCAACGTGCGCGTGCCGTTCGAGCCGGACAGCAACCTCGTCTGCCTCGCGCTGAACCCGCACGGCAACCGCTCGCCCGCGCGGGCGAACGCGTTCATGCGCCGCCTGCACGCGACGCTGCGCGTCGATCCGCACCAGCCGCTGCAGGTCAAGGAATTCTTCGGCTCGGTCACGACGCTGCGCCCGGACCTGCTCGGCGGCGAGGAAACCTGCCGCATCCTCGCCTCGCTCGGGCTCGATCCGGGCGAGGCCGACGAGCCGCTGCTGATCCTGCGCCACACGCTGATGAACCCGTACCTGATCGACCACGAGAACGGCATCAGCTACATCGAGCGCTACTTCGACTTCCTTGGCCGCTGCACGGCGGCGTTGATGACCGAGGAGCGCGCGGCATGATCCAACCTGCCCGTCATCCCGGCGAAGGCCGGGATCCAGCTTGCCAGCGCCCGACCATCGATCCGGGCTTGCACCGCGATGATGGCGTGCTGGCCGGCAACGACCCGAGCGATCGCGCGTGGCTCCACGAGGCGATCGGCAGGCTCGCGCAGGAAACCGCGCGCTCGGCCGACACGCACCTGCTCAAGCTCGACTTCGCCGGCTTCCCCGGCATCGACTTCTACTTCAAGGACGAGGCCGCGCATCCGACCGGCAGCCTGAAGCACCGCCTGGCGCGTTCGCTGTACCTGTACGCGCTGTGCAACGGCCGCCTGCGCGTCGGCCAGGCGGTCGTCGACGCGTCCTCCGGCAGCACCGCGATCGCCGAAGCCTGGTTCGCGCGCCTGCTCGGCCTCGACTTCACTGCCGTAATGCCGGCCTGCACCGCGCCGGCGAAGATCCGCGCGGTCGAGGCGCTCGGCGGCGCCTGCGACCTCGTCGACGACCCGGCCACGGTGCACGCACGCGCGGCCTGGCACGCCGCGCGCGGCGCCTGCCACCTCGACCAGTTCGGCCTGGCCGAACGCGCGACCGACTGGCGCGGCAACAACAACATCGCCGAGTCGATCCTCGGCCAGCTCGCGCGCGAGGAGCACGCGCAGCCGGCGTGGATCGTCTGCGGCGCCGGCACCGGCGGCACCTCGGCGACGATCGGCCGCTATCTGCGCTATCGCCGCCTGCCGACGCGCCTGTGCGTGGCCGAGCCGAGCGGCAGCGGTTTCGTGCACGGCTGGCGCACGCGCGATCCGGCCGCCTGCGCGAGCCAGCCGACCGTGATCGAGGGCATCGGCCGGCCGCGCGTCGAGCCGGGCTTCCTGTTCGACGTCGTCGACGCGGTCGCCGAAGTGCCCGACGCCGCCTCGATCGCCGCGATGAACCTGCTCGAGGACCTGTTCGGCCGCCGCTACGGCGGCTCGTCCGGCACGAACCTGGTCGCCTGCCTGCAACTGGCGGCGGACATGCGCGCGCGCGGCGAGCGCGGCAGCATCGTCAGCCTCCTGAGCGACCGCGGCGAGCGCTACGCCGAAACGCTGTTCGATCCGGCGTGGCTGGCCGCGCGCGGCCTCGATCCGCGGCCGTGGCGCGGCGCGCTCGATGCCTGCCTCGCCGACGGCCACTGGCACACGCCGTGAGCTTCCACGACCTGCGCGGCTTCCTCGCGCACTTGGAGCGCGAACGCCAGCTCGTCCGCGTCGCCGCGCCGGTCGACCCGCACCTCGAATCGACCGCGCTGTGCCTGCGCGCGCTGCGCGAAGGCGGCCCGGCGCTGCTGATGGAGCAGCCGACCGGCTCGCGCCATGCGCTGCTCGGCAACCTGTTCGGCCACCGCCGGCGCATCGAGCTGGCGCTGGCCGGCCGCCCGCTCGCCTCCCTGCGCGAGCTCGGCCGCCTGCTCGCCGCGGTGAAGGAGCCGCGCTGGCCGTCCAGCCTGCGCGAGGCGCTGGCGCAGTGGCCGGAGCTGGCCCAGCTCGCGCACGTCGCGCCGCAGGCGGTGCGCGAGGCGGTCTTCCTCGACGAAACACTGGAAGGCACCGACGTCGACCTCGCGCGCCTGCCGATCCAGCACTGCTGGCCGGCCGACGCCGGCAAGCTGATCACGCTCGGCCTCGTCGTCACGCGCGGCACGCGCCAGCGCCGCCAGAACGTGGCGATCTACCGCCAGCAGGTGATTGGGCCGAACCGCGTGATCATGCGCTGGCTGCCGCATCGCGGCGGCGCGCTCGATTACGCCGACTGGCGCGCCGCGCATCCGGAGCGGCCGTTCCCGGTGCTGGTCGCGCTCGGCGCCGATCCGGCGACCGTGCTCGCCGCGGTCGCGCCGGTGCCGGACACCTTGTCCGAATACGAATTCGCCGGCCTGCTGCGCGGCCAGCGCACGCGCCTGTGGCGCAGCGAACTGACCGGCCTCGACGCGCCGGCCGGCGCCGAGATCCTGCTCGAAGGCTTCATCCATCCGGATGACACCGCGCTCGAAGGCCCGTTCGGCGACCACACCGGCTACTACAACGCGCAGGACCATTTCCCGGTGCTGACGATCGAGCGCATGCACCTGCGTCGCGGCGCGATCTACCACGGCAGCTACATGGGCCGCGCGCCGCACGACGAACCGTCGGTGCTGGCGGCGGCGCTGAACGAGGTGTTCGTGCCGATCCTGCAGAAGGTGTTCCCGGAGATCGTCGACTTCCACCTGCCGCCGGAAGCGTGCTCGTACCGCGTCGCGGTGGTGGCGATCCGCAAGCAGTACGCCGGCCACGCACGTCGCGTGATGATGGGCGTGTGGTCGTACCTGCGCCAGTTCACCTACACCAAGTTCGTGATCGTGGTCGACGCTGACATCGACGCACGCGACTGGTCGCAGGTGATCTGGGCGATCGCCACGCGCGTCGACCCCGCGCGCGACGCGCTGCTGGTCGAGCACACGCCGATCGACTACCTCGATTTCGCCAGCCCGGTCGCCGGCCTCGGCTCCAAGCTCGGCCTCGACGCGACCAACAAGTGGCCGGGCGAGACGAGCCGCGCATGGGGCCGGCCGATCGTGCCGGACGCCGCCGTCGAGCGACGCGTAGAGGCGTTGTGGGCCGGGTTGATGACGACTCGCGCGTCCGGTGGGCCGCCGTAGGGTGGGCCGCAGCCGCGCAGCGGCGAGTCCCACCGCCCGTGCATGCCAACGGTGGGACTCGCCGCTGCGCGGCTGCGTCCCACCCTGCATGAGTCGCACGAGCTCCTGGCTTTTGTGGGAGCGGCGGAAGCCGCGATGCTTCTGCGTTCGGACGCGAAGAGCATCGCGGCTTCCGCCGCTCCAACATCATGTTTTTCCCGCCTCCCCCGCCAGCGCCGCACGCACCTCGCGCACCTGCGCCTGCAGCGCCTGGTACGAACGCTCCCACTGTCCCTCGTGCGGCGTCGCGCGCTCGAAGCGCAGCAGCAGCGCGGCGGCGTGGTCGAGCTGCGCGCGCAGGCGCGCGATCTCGGCCAGCGCGGCCTCGTGCTCGTCCTTGCCGACGAAGAACACCTTGCGGTCGCGGCAGACGCCGATGCAGGTCTGCGGCGCCTCGATCTTGCCGCAGCCGATGCATTGCCAGGCCTGGATGTAGTGGGTCATCGAGCGGTCCCGGCGCTGCCGCCGTGGAGAAAACGTCAGTGCGCGTGCTGCGTGTGTCCGCCATTGGGTTCCGCGGCGGTAGCGCGCGGCCATTGCGGGTCGTCGAACTGGTCCGAATAGCCGGCCACCGCGTCGCGCATCGCGGCGACGGCGCTGAGGTCGGACGGCTCCTTGTCGAGCCGCTGCGCGGCGGCCAGCAGCGGCACCAGGATGCGATGCAGCGCGCCATCCGGCTCCGGCGCCAGCTTGCAGTGGGCGAACATGAACTTCACCGCGTCCTCGACCGTGACCGCGCGCTCGCGCGCCATGTCCGCGGTCATGTGGCCCATCTCGTAGTGGCGCAGGTCGTCGAGCGCCTCGCGCACGCGGCCCATGCCTTCGCGCAGCGGCGCATCGGTCGCCCAGCGCTGCGCCGGTGCGGTCGTCGAGACCGGCGCGGCATGTGCCGCGTGGTCGTGGTGATCGTGCGCGGACGGCGCGGCCTGCGCGCCGGCGGCGGCGAGGCTGCAGGCGAGAACGACGACGGAATGCATACGCATGACGCAAGACCTCCGGCAACGGGCAGTCGACGATGGCGCAGTCTGCACCCTGCCGACGCCGGCCGCCTTGATCCATGTCAGCCTGCACCGGGCGCCGACGCGACCGCGCGCCGCAGCGACGGCACGCGCGGCGTATGCGATCATTTGCACAATGCGCCGACACCGGGGACTTCGCGCGATCGTGAGCCACCACCGCTTCCAACGCCCTGCCGTCGCCTGGCTCGGCCTGCTGGCGATCTGGCTCAGCGTGCTCGCGCCGGTGGTGTCGCAGACGCTGACCGGATGGCGCGCCGATGCGCAGCGAACGGTGGCGATCCACGCCGACACGCACTCGGCCCACGGCGCGCACCACGCACACGACGCGCACGGCGCCCACGCGGCAAACCACGTGCAGCACGACGCGCACCAACACGCGGCAGCCGACCCGCACGCCGGCCACCACGACGCGCACGCCGGCGATCCGCTGCACGCCTGCGGCTACTGCGACCTGTTCGCGCACAGCCCGGTCACGGGCGACGTGCCGCACCTGGCGTCGCTGCTGCCGACGCCGCCGCTCGCGCCGGTGCCCCTGCCGGCCGCGCCGGCCACTCGCCCGGTTTCGATCCTCACCGCCGCGCCGCGCGGCCCTCCGGACATGGCTGCGATCGCCTGATCCGCCCGGCGCCCGCGCCTTCGCGCGCGCCGAGTTTTCACCTGTCCGAGGATTGCCATGCTTTCGTACGCCTTGCGTGCGCGCGCCGTCGCGTGCCCGCTGTTTACTTTTGCGATCCGTCCGGGATCGCCGCAACCGGGTGCGGTTGCTCGTCCCCATGTGATGTCGCCTTCGGCTGCTCTACCCGCGGCCATCCATGGCCGCACTTTCCAAAAAAGCCCTTTACCGGTTTTCCTGCTGTCGGCCGTGCTGTCCGCGGCCTGCGCGCCGCTGCACGCCGACGAGGCCGGCGAGCAGACGCTCGATCCGATCGTCGTCACCGCCGTGCTGCCGAGCACGCCACTGACGGTCGAGATCGACCCGAAGGCGCCGCGCCAGCCGGTGCCGGCCAGCGACGGCGCCGACCTGCTGAAATCGATTCCCGGCTTCAGCCTGATCCGCAAGGGCGGCAGCAACGGCGACCCGCTGCTGCGCGGCATGGCCGGCTCGCGCCTGGGCCTGTCGTTCGACGGCGGCCAGCTCGCCGGCGGTTGCCCGTCGCGCATGGACCCGCCCACCGCCTACGTCGCGCCGGCGCTGTACGACCGCGTGACGGTCATCAAGGGCCCGCAGAGCGTGCTGCACGGCCCGGGCAATTCGGCCGGCACGGTGCTGTTCGAGCGCGATGCGCCGCGCTATGTCGCACCGGCGTTCGCGCTTGACGGCAGCCTGCTCGGCGGCTCGTGGGGCCGCTTCGACCAGATGCTCGACCTGCGCGCCGGCCGTCCGGACGGCTATCTCGGCCTTGCGCTCGACCATACGCGCTCGGGCGACTACGCCGACGGCGACGGCAACCGCGTGCACTCGTCGTGGGACCGCTGGAGCGCCGATGCGCGCGTGGGCTGGACGCCGGACGAACGCACGCGCGTGGAGCTGTCCGCCGGCAAGGGCGATGGCCAAGCCGCCTACGCGTTCAGCGGCATGGACGGCGCGAAGTTCCTGCGGGAGAGCGTCGCGCTGAAGGTCACGCGCCAGCCGCTGCGCGGCCCGGCCGACTCGATCGAGGCGCAGGTCTATTCCAACTACGCCGATCACGTGATGGACAACTACACGCTGCGCGAACCCGATCCAAACAGCATGATGCCCAAGCCGATGGCCAGCAACGTCGCGCGGCGCACGAACGGCGGCCGCCTCGTGGCCGGCTTCGACTGGAACGGCTCATTGCACCTCGACGCCGGTCTCGATGCCTCGACCAGCACGCACAGCGGGCGCAGCGGCGGCCTGCCCGGCAGCATGATGGGCGACTGGCGCACGAAGCCACGCCTGCGCGATGCACGCATGGAGCAGGCCGGCGCGTTCGGCGAGCTGACCTGGCACCTGGCGGACGACCGCCGCATCGTCGGCGGCCTGCGCGCCGACCACGACCATGCGCATGGCTATCAGCTCGCCATGCCGATGGACCACGACGACGCCGGCATGGGCCACGGCATGCACGATCCGGCGCCGGCGATGACGGTCGCGGCGAGCCGCGCGTCGTGGCTGCCGAGCGGCTTCGTGCGCTGGGAGCAGGATCTGGCCGCAAGCACCACCCTGAACGTCGGCCTCGGCCACGCGCAGCGCTTCCCCGACTACTGGGAGCTGTTCGGCCGCTACGCCGACAGCAGCGTCAGTGCGTTCCGCGCGCTCGCGCCGGAGAAGACCACCCAGCTCGACCTCGGCCTGCAGCATCGCGGCGAGCGCATCGACGCATGGGTGTCGGCCTACGCCGGGATCGTGCACGACTTCATCGTGATCGACCGCGGCAGCGGCATGATGGCGGCGAGCAAGGCCGCCAACATCGACGCGCGCATCGCCGGCGCCGAGGCCGGCGTGAAATACCGCTTCGCCGGGTCCTGGAGCGCCGACGCGAGCCTGGCCTGGGCCTGGGGCGCCGACCGCACGCGCCATCGCCCGCTGCCGCAGATGCCGCCGCTGGAGGGCCGCTTCGGCCTCGTGCGCGACAACGGCCGCTGGTCCGTCGGCGCGCTCGCGCGCGTCGTCGCGGCACAGCACCGCGTCGCGGTCGGCTCCGGCAACATCGTCGGCCAGGACCTCGGGCCGAGCGCCGGCTTCGCGGTGCTCTCGCTCAACGGCGGCTACCGCTTCAGCGACCGCGTCAAGCTCGCCGCCGGCATCGACAACCTGTTCGACCGCACCTACGCCGAGCACGTCAACGCCGCCAGCGTGGAACTGGCCGGCTACGTCAACACGCTGCGCGTGAACGAACCGGGCCGCACGGCGTGGATGGAGCTGCGTTACGCGTTCTGAGGTCGATTGGACCTACCGCAAGCCCACTTGAGCTCGTCGTCCCGGCGAATGCCGGGACCCAGCGTCTCTTGCGCGAAGAGCCAGGAACCGGGTTCCGGCGCTCGCCGGAACGACGAGCCAAACCGCGGACGTGGAGCCGCAATCCCACGCTCGGGGGAACCCCGAGACGCCCACCGCGCCTTGACCCCGGTCAAGGACGAATCGCCGCCCTGCCCCGCACGATCCGCGCCACACTCCCGCGACGAGGTGCGCATGCAACTGGTCTGTCCCGCCGGCAACCTGCCGGCCCTGCAGGCGGCGATCGACGCCGGTGCCGATGCGGTCTACGCGGGCTTGCGCGACCAGACCAATGCGCGCGCGTTCCCGGGTCTGAACTTCAGCGACGAGGAATTGCGCCGAGGCATCGCTTGGGCGCATGCGCGCGGGCGCAAGGTCTACCTCGCGCTGAACACCTATCCCGACAGCGCGCGCCTGGCGCACTGGCAGGCGGCGGTCGACAAGGCGGCCGAGCTCGGCTGCGACGCGATCATCGCCGCCGAGCTGGCCGTGCTCGACTACGCCGCGCGCACGCATCCGCTGCTGCCGCGGCACCTGTCGGTGCAGGGCTCGGCCACCACCGCGCCGGCGCTGCGCTACATGCACGAACGCTTCGGCATCGCGCGCGCGGTGCTGCCGCGCGTGCTGTCGATCCAGCAGGTCGAACGGCTGTGCGAGAGCAGCCCGGTGCCGCTGGAAGTGTTCGCGTTCGGTAGCCTGTGCATCATGGTCGAAGGCCGCTGCCAGTTGTCGAGCTACGTCACCGGCGCCTCGCCGAACCGCCACGGCGTCTGCTCGCCGGCGAGCTTCGTGCGCTGGGAGGAACACGCCGACGGCGGCCGCAGCGTGCGCCTGAACCAGGTATTGATCGACCGCTTCGCGCCGGCCGAGCCGGCCGGCTATCCGACCGTCTGCAAGGGCCGCTTCGACGTGCGCGGCGAGGTGTTCCATGCGCTCGAGGAACCGACCAGCCTGAACACGCTGGAGCTGCTGCCGCGCCTCGCGCAGGCCGGCGTGGCGGCGTTGAAGATCGAAGGCCGCCAGCGCGGCGTCGCCTACGTCGCCTCGGTCACGCGCACCTGGCGCGAGGCGCTCGACCGCCTCGCCGCCGCGCCGGACGCCTGGCAGGCGCAGCCGGCGTGGCAGCAGGAGCTCGCGCGCCATGCCGAAGGCCACCAGACCACGCTCGGTCCCTACCACCGCCACTGGCACTGAAGGAACGCCGATGAAGCTCAGCCTCGGACCGCTGCAGTACCTCTGGTCGCGCGAGCGCACGCTCGCGTTCTACCGCGCCGCCGCCGACTGGCCGGTCGAGATCGTGTACCTGGGCGAGACCGTCTGCAGCAAGCGGCGCGAACTCGGCACGCGCGACTGGATCGCACTCGCGCACGAGCTGGCCGAAAGCGGCAAGGAGGTGGTGCTGTCCTCGCTCGCGCTGGTCGAGGCCGAGTCGGAACTCGGCGCGCTCAAGCGCTTGGTCGAGGACGGCGGATTGATGATCGAGGCGAACGACCTGTCCGCGGTGCAGCTGTGCGCCGAGCGCGCGGTGCCGTTCGTCGCCGGCCCCACGCTCAACGTCTACAACCATCGCGCGCTGGCGCTGCTGGCCGAGGACGGCATGCGCCGCTGGGTGCCCGGCGTCGAGCAGGGCCAGGCGCTGCTGCGCGAACTGCGCGAGGCGGTGCTCGCCGACGGCAACGGCATGCCGGAGCTGGAAGTGATCGCCTACGGCCGCCTGCCGCTGGCGTACTCGGCGCGCTGCTTCACCGCGCGCGCGCTCGACCTGCCCAAGGACCAGTGCGGCTTCCGCTGCATCGAATATCCGGACGGCCTGCCGCTGGCGACGCGCGAAGGCGCGCCGTTCCTGCGCATCAACGGCATCCAGATCCAGGGCGAGGACGTGACTGACCTCGGTCCCGAACTGCCGGCGCTGCGCGAGCTCGGCGTCGACATCCTGCGCCTGTACCCGCAGGCCGACGGCATGACGCGCGTCATCGCGCACTTCGACCTGGTCCGCCACGTCGCCGCAACGCCACCGCCGATCGGCCAGCGCAATGGATACTGGCATGGCGAGCCGGGGATGCACGTCGGGAACTGAAGCCACAGGAAGCGGCAACGGCGCCGCGCACGACCACGGGCCTTAGCGCTCGAACGCCCCGAGCACGCCGGCCACGTTGGTGCCGATCTCCTTCACCGCGTAGCCGCCCTCCTGCACCAGCACGCTCGGCAGGCCGAGTGCGGCCAGGCGCGCGCCGAGCTGCGGGAAGCGCTCCTGGCCGAGCTTGAACGCGCTGATCGGGTCGCCCTCGTAGGTGTCCACGCCCAGCGACACCACCAGCGCGTCCGCGCCGAAGTCGGCGATCGCGCGCAGCGCCGTGTCGAGCGCGGCCACATAGCCGTCCCAGCCGGTGCCGCGCGGCAGCGGCAGGTTGAGCGTGCAGCCCTCGCCGGCGCCGGCACCGCGCTCGTCGGCATAGCCGAGGAAATACGGGTATTCGGTTTCCGGCGTGCCGTGGATCGACACGAACAGCACGTCGTTGCGCTCCCAGAAGATGTCCTGCGTGCCGTTGCCGTGGTGGTAGTCGACGTCCAGCAGCGCGACCCGGCCGAAGCCGCGCTCGCGCAGGTGCTGGGCGGCCAGCGCGGCGTTGTTGAGGAAGCAGTAGCCGCCGTAGGTGCCGCGCGCGGCGTGGTGACCGGGCGGTCGGCACAACGCGTAGGCGGCGCGCTTGCCCTCGGCGACCAGCGCGGCCGCGCTCAGCGCGCACTGGGCCGCGGCCAACGCGGCGTCCCAGGTGCCTTCCACGATCGGCGTGCCGGCATCGAACGCGTAATAGCCCATCGCGCCGTTGATGCCGGTGGGCACGCGGTCGCGGCGCAGCCCGCGCGCCGGGAAACCGCTCGGCAGCATCGAGCCGCCGCGTCCCTCCTCGCGCCAGCGCGCGTACGCGGTGCGCAGGAACTCGACGAAGCCGGCGTCGTGCACCCCGAGCAGCGCCTCCGGCCCGAACGCCCGCGGCGCCACCAGCGCGTGGCCGGCCTCGACCAGCGCGTGGCGGATGTAGTCGGCACGCGCCGGCTGCTCGTAGCACGGCACCAGCTCGCCGCGGTGCAGTTCCATGCCGCCGTCGTGGCGGAGGTGCAAGGGCGAATGGACGATCTGCATGGGCGCTCCCGGCCGAAGAAGAAAGCCGGCGATTGTAGGCGCCCGTCGGCGGCGAAGGCGAAGGCGCGCGCCACGTCCGGCGCCGGCGTGCAGCCGTCCCGCGCCCGGCCGTGTAATCACTGCCGCGCGGTGCGGAACAGGCAGATTGCGGACACCTCGTTCGCGCGACAGCCAAGGAGCCCATGCCATGTCCCTGCGCCAGTTCCTCTCCAGCCTCGCCCTCGGCCTTGCGATCACCACCGCCGGCGCCGCCGACGCACAGGCGACCATCGAATCGAACTCACCGGAGGCCCGCATCGTCGGCATGTGGCACATGTACGTCAGCGTCGGCTCGTGCACCGATCCCAACGCGCCGCCGAACCAGTTCTTCGCGCTCAACACCTTCCATGCCGGCGGCACGTTGAGCGACACCAACTCGTTCCCCCCGACCGCGCGTGGACCGGGCCAGGGCGTGTGGTCGTACAACCATCGCACGCGCCAGTTCGTCGCGCACATGAACTTCATGCGCTTCGTCAACGGCGCCTTCGACGGCCTGCAGGACGCGACGACGACGATCCCGCTCGGCAACAACCCGCGCTTCCTGCACGGCACGATCCACGCATACATGCGCAACGTGGATGGCAGCGTGCGCGCGGAACTGTGCGGTACGGTCGACGGCGAGCGCGTCGGCGTCGACTACCAGCCGCTGTAGGCGCGCCGAAGGACCTCGTGGCTGCATCCGGACGGTCGCAGCCACGAGGCTCGTCCGCGCGCGCCTATACGCGCGCGAACACCAGGCTTGCGTTGGTGCCGCCGAAGCCGAAGCTGTTGGACATGACCGTGCGCAGCGACGCCTCGCGGCTCTCGCGCAGGATCGGAAAGCCTTCTGCGCGCGGGTCGAGTTCGTCGATGTTGGCCGAGCCGGCCATGAAGCCCTCGTTCAACATCAGCAGGCTGTAGATCGCCTCGTGCACGCTGGCGGCGCCGAGCGAGTGGCCGGTCAGCGCCTTGGTCGAGGACAGCGGAGGCACGTCGGCGCCGAACACTTCGCGCACGGCGTCGAGTTCGATCAGGTCGCCGAGCGGCGTCGCGGTGCCGTGCGTGTTGAGGTAGTCGACCGGTCCGCTCACGTCCTTCAGCGCCATGCGCATGCAGCGCACCGCGCCCTCGCCGGACGGCGCGACCATGTCGGCGCCATCCGAGGTCACGCCGTAGCCGACCAGTTCGGCATGGATGCGCGCGCCGCGCGCCCTGGCGTGGTCGTAGTCCTCCAGCACCAGCATGCCGCCGCCGGCGCCGATCACGAAGCCGTCGCGGCCCGCGTCGTACGGGCGCGAGGCGGCCTGCGGCGTCGCGTTCCAGCCGGTCGACAGCGCGCCCATCGCGTCGAACTGCGCGGTCATGCCCCAGTGCAGTTCCTCGCCGCCGCCGGCGAACATCACGTCCTGCGCGCCGTGGCGGATCAGGTCGGCGGCGGCGCCGATGCAGTGCGCCGAGGTCGCGCAGGCCGCCGCGATCGAGTAGCTCAGGCCCTGGATGCCGAACGCGGTCGCGAGCGTGGCCGACACGGTCGAGCACATCGTGCGCGGCACCATGTACGGGCCGACGCGGCGCACACCCTTTTCGCGCAGCACGTCGCCGGTCTCGATCTGCCACTGCGCCGAACCGCCGCCAGAGCCGGCGATCACGCCGCTGCGCGGATGGCGCACCTGCTCCGGCGCGAGGCCGGCATCGGCGATCGCGTCGCGCATCGCGACGTAGCTGTAGGCGGCCGCATCGCCCATGAAGCGCTTGAGCTTGCGGTCGATCGCGGCTTCCAGATCGGTCCGCGGCGCGCCGGCGACCTGGCTGCGCAGGCCGCGCTCGGCGTAGTCGGGCATCGCGCGCAAACCGCTCACGCCGTCGCGCAGCGCGCGCGCCACGTCGGCGGGCGTGTCGCCGAGGCAGGATGCAATGCCCAGACCGGTCACGACGACCCGGCGCATCAAAAGCCCTCCGTCGACTGGAACAGGCCCACGCGCAGGTCCTTGGCGACGTAGATCAAACGATCGTCGACATAGGTGCGGCCGTCGGCGACGACCACCTTGAGGCGGCCGCGGATCACGCGGCTGACGTCGATCTCGTAGCGCACCAGGCGCGCCGTGCGCAGCACCTGGCCGGTGAACTTGACCTCGCCGACGCCGAGCGCGCGGCCGCGGCCCGGCTCGCCGAGCCACGGCAGGAAGAAGCCGGCCAGCTGCCACATCGCATCGAGGCCGAGGCAGCCGGGCATGACCGGATCGCCGTCGAAGTGGCAGTCGAAGAACCACAGGTCCGGGCGGATGTCGAGCTCGGCCTGCAGGTAGCCCTTGCCGTGCGCACCGCCGTGCTCGTCGATGCAGGTCACGCGATCGAACATCAGCATCGGCGGCGACGGCAGGCGTGCGTTGGCGGCGCCGAACAGCTCGCCGCGCGCGCAGGACAGGAGCTGCTCGTGGTCGAGCGAGGACAATCGGGACATGGGAGCACATCGGCAGTGGAACCGGCGCCGAGTCTGCGTGGCGGCGGGGTGCGGCCGCCTTGATTCGGATCAAGGCGCGATCGCGGCATGGCGCCGCATGGGTGCCGCATCGACGCGCCAGTGCGCGCCGAGGCTGTCGCGGCGGCGCAGGGCCGCGGCCAGCACGGCGACCGCGAGCCGCGCCTGCCAGCCCTCGCCGCTCCAGCCGATGCAGGTGTGCAGGGCGCGACGCAATGCCGCAGCCGAACGCAGCGGTCCGGCCGCGTGCCACAGCAGCGTGCGCAACGCGGCCAGGCGCGCCGGCGCGAGGCCGGCGCCGAGTCCGTGGCAACACTCCTCGCCGTGCACCGGCGGCGGCGACAGGTCCGCCAGCAGCGCGCCGAGGCGGCGCCCGCACGCCACGCCCTCCAGCAGCGAATTGCTGGCCAGCCGGTTGGCGCCGTGCACGCCGCTGCAGGCGACTTCGCCGACCGCGTACAGCCCCGGCAAGGAGGTGCGGCCGTCGGCGTCGACCGCCACGCCGCCCATGTGGAAGTGCGCCGCCGGCGTCACCGGGATCGGCGTCGTGCGCGGATCGATGCCGTGAGCCAGGCACGCCGCCAGCACGGTCGGAAAACGCTGCGTCCAGTCGCCGGCGACGCGCGTCGCATCGAGCAGCACGCGCACGCCGTCGCGCAACGCCTGCCACACGCGCCGCGCGACCACGTCGCGCGGCGCGAGGTCGCCGGGCGCATGCGCGCCGTCCAGCAGCGGCCGCCCGGCCGCGTCGACCAGACGTGCGCCGGCGCCGCGCAGGGCCTCGGTGACCAGCGGCAAGCTGGCGCGGTCCGGAAGATCGAGCGCAGTCGGATGGAACTGCACGAATTCGAGGTCGCGCGCCCGCGCACCGGCTGCGAGTGCGAGCGCCAGACCGGTGCCGTCCGCGCCGGGTGGATTGCTGCTGCGCGCGAACAACGCGCCGAGGCCGCCGGTCGCAAGCACCACCGCGGCGGCGTCGATGTCTTCGCGCGCACCATCGGCCGTGCGCACGCGCACGCCACAGACGCGGCCGCCGCGCAGGCGCAGCGCCTCGACCTCGACGCCGTCCTGCCAGCACACGTGCGGCGCGGCCCGCACGCGCGCGGCGAGCGTGCGCAGCAGCGCCGCGCCGCTCGCATCGCCGCCGGCGTGCACGATGCGCGCGGCACCGTGGCCCCCCTCGCGGCCGAGCTGCAGGCGGCCGGCGCCGTCGCGGTCGAACTCGACGCCCTGCCCGGCCAGCCACTCGACCACCGCCGGCGCCTGCGCGCACAGCCAGCGCACGCGCGCGGCGTCGTTGTGGAACGCGCCGGCGGCGAGCGTGTCGGCGACGTGCGCCTCGACGCTGTCGCCGTCGCCGAGCGCAGCGGCGAGGCCGCCCTGCGCCAGCGCGCTCGCGCTGCCGGCGCCGGCGACGCCGCGGCACAGCAGCCGCACCGGTCTCGACGCGGCCGCCAGCGCGGTGGCCAGTCCCGCCACGCCGGCGCCGACGATCACGACCGGCACGCTCACACGCGCTCGGCGCGGCCGACCGCGAGCATGTGCATCAGCGCACGGCGCGCGCGCTCTGCGATGCCTTCGGGCACCTGGATTTCATGGCGCAGGTCGCGCAGGCAGGCGTAGATGTTCTGCAGCGTGATGCGCTGCATGTGCGGGCACAGGTTGCACGGTTTGATGAACTCGGTCGCCGGGAACTGCGCGCGCAGGTTGTCGGCCATCGAACATTCGGTGATCAGCGCCACGCGCGCGGGCCGTTCCTTCGCCAGCCAGCGTCCCATCGCGCTGGTCGAGCCGACGAAGTCGGCCTCCGCCAGCACCTCGGGCGGGCATTCCGGGTGCGCGACCAGCTTGGCGTCGTAACGCTCGCGCGCGTGGCGCGCCTCGCCGGCGGTGAATTTCTCGTGCACCTCGCAGCGACCGTCCCACAGGATCAGCTCGACCTCGGTTTGCGTGGCGACATGCGCGCCGAGGAAACGATCGGGCAGGAAGATGACCTTGTCCATGCCGAGCGACTCGACCACCTGCACGGCGTTGGCCGAGGTGCAACAGATGTGCGACTCGGCCTTCACCTCGGCCGAGGTGTTGACGTAGCTGACCACCGGCACGCCCGGATGCTCCAGGCGCAGCGCGTGCACGTCGGCGCCGGTGATCGAGGAGGCCAGCGAGCAGCCGGCGTCGAGGTCGGGGATCAGCACGGTCTTGTGCGGCGCGAGGATCTTCGCGCTCTCGGCCATGAAGTGGACGCCGCACAACACGATGAGGTCGGCCTCGCAATCGGCCGCCGCCTGCGCCAGCGCGAGCGAGTCGCCGGTGACGTCGGCGACGCCGTGGAAGATCTCCGGCGACTGGTAGCTGTGCGCCATGATGACCGCGCCGCGCTCCCGCTTGAGGCGGTTGATCGCCTCGATCCACGGCAGGTGCAGCGGCCATTCCAGGCATGGCACGAGGTGCTCGATGCGCGCGCGCAGCGCGGCGTATTCGTGTTCGAGGTCGTCGCGCCAGGCCGGCGCGGGCGATTGGCTGGTTTGGCTCATCGTGCTCCCCCACGAATGGGCATCTGCCCGGGCGTCCCCGCAGACCCGCTGCGTTTCGCGTGCCCGGGCTACTCGTTTCTCACTTCTCGTTTCTCACTTCTCGTTTGCCGTTCCTCGCTCCGCGCGCCGCACGCGCGAGACGCGCGCCGCGGTTCAGCGCAATGCGCAGGCCGAGCGGCACGTCCTCCCACGGCAGGCGGTCAAGCACGTTGCGCGCGGTCAGGCCGAGCTCGGTGTCGCCGGTCAGCGTCAGGCGGCGCTGGAAGAACAGCGTGTCAGCGTCCTCCAGCCGGCTCGCCAGCAGCAACAGGTCGGTCGCGCTGCCGCGCACGCTCGCCTCCGCCGGCGCGTCGCTCGCGCACAGGCGCCCGTCGCGCAGTTCGACGACGAAGGCCAGGCGCAGATCGGTCACCTCGATGCCGAGGCGCCGGCCGTGCATGAAATCGAGCGCGCCGTCGCGCAGCGGCGCGGCGAGCACGCGCGCCATCGCCACTTCCAGCGCCTGCCGTTGCCAGCGCCGCGGCAGCAGGCGCAACAGCGGCGCGAGCCGCGCCGGTGGCGGCAGCCGGCGCAGGATGCGCCCGGTGCGGTCGGATGGAATCGCGGCGGTCGGCGTCATGGCCGGCATCATGCGCGGTAGCGTCGCGCCGTCGCCTTGATCCAGGTCAGGCGGGCAACCCTGCTGGCGGCGCGCGTCCGCGATCGCAATGTCGAGCACGCCGCGCGCGGTCGCCGCCGGCACGTCCAGGCGCGCGGCGAGCGCCTGCGCGCGTGCATGTACGTGGCGCTCGCGCGCGGCATCGTGCGCGCCATGGCCGCTGCGCCGCTTGACCGCGGCGACCATGCGCACCAGCCGACGACGCACGGCCAACAGCGCGATCAGGCCATCGTCGACGCCGTCGATCGCGCCGCGCAGGCCGGCCAGCGCCAGCGTGACCGGATCGGGCGGACTCATGGAGAAACTCCGGCCAGGAACTGCGCCGCGCGCCGGCGCACGCCGCGCAGCGTCCACCACAGCAGGGCGCGCGAGGCCAGCAGTGCCAGCGCGGCCGCGCGCACGAGTCCATCCGATGGCCACAGCAACGACGCCGGCAGCAGCAGCGCGACGGCGAGGAACAGGCCGAGCACGCGCCACTTGTCCGCCTCCGGCAGCAGGCGCTGCACGCCGGGCAGGCGTACGCCGCGGCCGCAGCGGCGATGCAGGTCGATCCAGCCTAGGAACGCGACGATCTCCAGTTGCATGCCGCCGGTCAGCAGCGGCAGCGCGACGGCGATGCCGAGCACGCCGGCGAGCAGGCCGTGGCCGGCCAGCAGCGCCGCCGCCGCGGCGAGCAGCGCGAGCGCGCCGGCGCGCCAGAACGCGCGCAGCGGTGCGTTGCGCGGATGCGGCGTGCGCGCCTGCAAGGCCAGCACGGCCAGCGCGAACGCGAGCGCGGCCAGCGCGACGAGCAGGCGCAGCGGCGCGCCCTGCCCGGCCGCGAGCCATGCCGCCGACGCCAGCGGCAGCAGCAATCCGACGCCGCCGAGCCAGGCTGCCTGCGCGCGCGCCGGCAGCGTCGCGGTGCCCTGGAACATCGGCATGACCACGCGCGCGACCACCAGCAGCGTCAACAGCACCCAGCCGAGCAGGCCCCACGCCGCGTGCACGTCGACCAGCACCGGCAGCGGCCAAGGCAACGCGAGATGGCCGCCCAGCGCGAATGCGAGGCCGACGCCGCAGGCGGCGGTGACCAGCGCCGCCGCGAGTCCCGTGCCGAGGCCGGCGCGCAGCAGGCGCGGGCCGTGCGCGGCGAGCAGGCCCGGCGCGGTCATCGCCGCGAACAGCGCGAACGCGGCAGCCAGCAGCGCCGCGGCCGGCGCCAGCAGCGCCGGCCGCGCGAAGTAAAACCCGCCGACCAGCGCCAGCGTGCCGAGGTTCAGCAGCGCGTGCAGCAGCGGCCCGCCACGCGCCGCGCCACGCACGCGCACGCCGGCCGCGGCCGGCAGGAACTGCAGCAGGCTGCCGAACAGCAGGTTGCCGAACACGCCGAGCGTGAACGCATGCGTCGCGGCGAGCGTGGCCGGATGCCAGCGCGCGCGCAGCAGGTCGCCGCCGTCGACCAGCAGCAACGCACCGGCGAGCACGCCCCAGATCGGCGCGGTCTCGAGGAAGCGGCGCGGCAGCGTGACCGCCGGCGCCGCCTCAAGCGCCAGCCGCGCCATCGGCGGGACGTTCGATCAGCACGCGCGCGCCGCCGGCCGGCAGCACCTCGGCGCGGTAGTGCAGGCCGCTGCCGACCAGCGCGTCCAGCAATGGCAGCGGCAGCAGCGGCGTCAGCACGCACACGCGCTCGCCCGCCGCCAGCGCCTCGGCCGCGGCCAGCGCGCGCAGCAGCGGCTCCGGCGCGACCAGGCCGCGCAGGTCCAGTTCGGGCAGATCAAAGGCAGGCATCGCATCGTTCATGCCGCCATCTCAGCGCGGCCGCCGCCGCGGCGCGCTGATCCAGGTCAAGGCCGCGCGCCGCGACCAGCGGGATCTCGGCGCTCCGGAACGAATTCGGACTCCCATGGCCAGCGATTCGGGATCGAAGCCGGTTTGCGGCCGCGCCGAAATGCTCACCCGCGATGAGGAAACCTGATGCTTCCGCAAGCCGGTTGCCGCTGCGCACGCATGTGGCCTCCTGACCTGGGTCAAGGCATCATCCGATGCGACTGATTCACACTTGCGCCATGAACGAGCACAGTGCAAGTCCGGGTTCGGTGCGCGGGATTCCGCTGCGCGTGGAAATGGGTACGCCGGCGGCGCGCACGGCCGGCACCGGCGACGAGGCGGAGGCGCGCACGCTGCGCGCCGCGCTGGCGGACCTGCCGGCGCTGCTGGCGAGCGCGCCGCATCGGCTGATGTTCTTCGCCGGTGCCTCGGCGGTGCTCGTGTCGATGCTGTGGTGGGCGTGCTTCCTCGCGGCGGGCTTCTTCGGCCACGCATTTCCGGCCGCGCCGGTGCCGGCCGGCTGGGCGCATGCGGTGTTCACGCAGTACGGCATGCTGCCGTTCTTCATGTTCGGCTTCCTGCTGACCGTGTTTCCGCGCTGGATGGGCCAGCCGGCGCTGACGCGGCGGCACTACGTGCCGGTGTTCGCCGGCGTGTTCGGCGGTTATCTCCTGGCGCACGTCGGCCTGCTCGGGCTGAAGCCGCTGCTGCTCGCCGGCCTGGCGCTGATGCTGGCCGGCTGGATCGCCGCGCTGGTCGCGCTCGGCGGCGTGCTGGCGCGCAACGGCGCACGCGACATGCATGCGCTGTCGTGCTTCGTCGCGCTGGTGCTCGGCGCGTGCGGGCTGGCCGCGTTCGGCGCGTTCGCGCTCGGCGCGCCGTGGCAGTTCGCGTTTGTGGCGATCAAGCTCGGCACGTTCGGCCTGCTGCTGCCGATCTATTTCACGGTCTGCCACCGCATGGTGCCGTTCTTCAGCATGAACGTGGTTGGCCGCAGCTACCGCGTGTTCAAGCCGGCCTGGAGCCTGCCGCTGGCGTGGGCGCTGCTGCTGGTGCACCTCGGCTTGGACCTGACCCATCACCAGGACTGGCTGTGGCTGGTCGATGCGCCGCTGGCCGCGCTGTTCCTCGTGCACGCGCTCGGCTGGCAGCCGTGGAAATGCATGAAGCCGGGCCTGCTGGCGGCGCTGCACCTGGCATTCGCGTGGCTGCCGGTCGCGTTCGCGCTGTACGCGGCGCAGAGCCTGCTCGCGTTCACCGACCACGGCTTCCTGCTCGGCCGCGCGCCGGTGCATGCGCTGACGATCGGCTTCTTCGGCTCGATGCTGGTGGCAATGGTCACGCGCGTGACGCAGGGTCACTCCGGCCGGCCGCTCGAAATGGGCCGGATACCTTGGCTGACGTTCGCGCTGCTGCAACTGGTCGCGCTGTCTCGCCTGTGGGCCGAGGTGTCGACCGATGCGCCGCTGTGGCTGGTGATCGCGGCGTTCGGCTGGCTGGTCGCGTTCGCGCCGTGGGTGCTGCGCTCGCTGTGGATCTACCTGACGCCGCGCGTGGATGGCCAGGCGGGGTAGGAGCGCACCCTGTGCGCGACCGATCTGCGGTATCAATACGCGCCGGGTCGCCTCACGGCGCAATCAACACCATCCCCACCCGACCCTCCCCTTGAAGGGGAGGGCTTGAAGCGACCAGCGAGACGTATGGCCATCTATTACCTGCAGATCAAATGGGTCCACATCTGGGCCGTGATCCTCTCCGGCAGCCTGTTCGCGCTGCGCGGGCTGCTGATGCTGGCGCGCTCGCGCCTGACCAACCACGCCGCGCTGCGCTACCTGTCCTACGCGATCGACACCACGCTGCTGACCGCGGCGCTGATGCTGGTGACGATCCTGCACCAGTATCCGTTCGTGCAGGCGTGGCTGACGGTCAAGGTGCTGCTGCTGGTGGCCTACATCGTGCTCGGCACGCTGGCCTTGAAGCGCGGGCGCACGCGCGGCGTGCAGGTGGCCTGCTATGTCGCGGCGCTGGCCGTGTTCGCCTTCATCGCCAGCGTGGCGCGCGCGCACAACCCATGGGGCGTGTTCGCGCCGCTGCTATCCTGAGCAGCCGTTCCGGCTGGCAGGATGCGCGATGGAGTTCGATGGAATACCGCTGTCCGGCTTCCTCGCCGCGCTCGGCGGTGGCCTGCTGGTCGGCATCGAGCGCGAGCGCAGCAAGGGCGAAAGCCCCGAGCGCGCCGCGGCCGGCGTGCGCACGTTCACGTTGGCGGCGCTGGCCGGTGCCGTCGGCGCCCTGCTAGGCCCGGTGGCGCTGGCGCTGGCCGGACTCGCGGTCATCGCGCTGGTCTTTGCCGGTTACCAGGTCAGCCGCCACGACGATCCCGGCCTGACGACCGAACTGGCGCTGGTGCTGGTCTTCCTGCTCGGTGCCGAAGCGATGCAGGCGGCGCAGTTCGCCGCCGCGCTGTTCGTGCTGCTGGCGGTGCTGCTCGCCAGCAAGCAGGCGCTGCACCGTTTCACGCGCCAGGTCCTGAGCAATGCCGAACTGGCCGACCTGCTGCTGCTGGCCGCCTCGGCGCTGATCGTGCTGCCGCTGCTGCCCGACCAGGCGATCGATCCGTTCAACGTGCTCAACCCGCGCAAGCTGTGGCTGCTGGTGGTGCTGGTAATGGCGATCAACGCGGCCGGCTACATCGCGTTGCGCATCGTCGGTGGCGGCCGCGGCCTGCTGCTGGCCGGCCTGCTCGGCGGCTTCGTGTCGAGCACGGCGACGATCGGCGGCATGGGTCAGCGTGCGCGCGCGCTGCCGGCCTTGCGACGCTCGGCGGTGGCCGGCGCGTTGCTGTCGAACGTCGCGACGGTGATCCAGCTGGCGTTGATCCTCGCCGCGCTGGCACCGGCGTTGCTGCGCGCGTTCGCGCCGGCACTGGTCGCCGCCGGCGTTGTCGCCGCGCTGGTCGCGCTGGCATTCGCGCTGCGCGCGCGGAACGAGCGGCACGACGACGGCTCGATGCCGGCCGCGACGCGGCCGTTCGACCTGCGTCATGCGCTGCTGTTCGCCACGATCGTCGGCGTGGCGTTGCTGCTGTCGGCCGCGTTGAATGCCTGGATCGGCGCCGGCGGCGTATTCGCGGCCGCCGCGGCCAGCGGCCTGGCCGACGTGCACGCCGCGGCGGTGTCGATCGGCCAGCTCGCCGCCACCGCGACGATCCCGCTCGCCGACGCGCGCCTCGCGCTCGCGGTCGCGTTCGTCACCAATTCGGTGATGAAGTGCGTGGCGGCGCTCGGTGGCGGCGGCGCGGACTATGCGCGCGCGCTGGTCGGCGGCGTGCTGCTGATCGACGTTGCACTGGTTGCCGCATTGTGGCTTTCTTGACCCGGTGCGGCACCGCGCCGCACCACCCGGGGCCTCACGCTTGACCCACGTCAGCCATGCCGCGCGCCGGCAGGACTAGGCTGCAGCCAACGCTTCACCCTATCCGTCAGCCACGGGGATCCACCATGAAACGAATCCTGCTTGTCCTGGCCATCGCCGCTTCGGCAGGCCTGACCGCGTGCTCTTCGTCATCGACGCCCGCGGTCATGGCAACGGCGAACGCGGCCACCACCGGCGGTTCGGCCAAGGGCGATTTCGGCCCGCCGCAGGGCGAGCCGATCCACGCCGTGCTGACCAGCCCGCCGCACGTGCCACCGCCGGTCAACCGCAACTATCCGGCCAAGGTCATCGTCGATCTCGAAGTGATCGAGAAGGAGATGCCGATCTCCGAAGGAGTGACCTACACGTTCTGGACCTTCGGCGGCACCGTGCCGGGCAGCTTCATCCGCGTGCGCCAAGGCGACACGGTCGAGTTCCACCTGAAGAACGCGCCCGACAGCAAGATGCCGCACAACATCGACCTGCACGGCGTGACCGGCCCGGGCGGCGGCGCCGCGTCGAGCTTCACCGCGCCGGGGCACGAGTCGCAGTTCACGTTCAAGGCGCTCAACCAGGGCATCTACGTCTACCACTGCGCGACCGCGCCGGTCGGCATGCACGTCGCCAACGGCATGTACGGCCTGATCCTGGTCGAGCCGCCCGAGGGCCTGTCGAAGGTCGACCACGAGTACTACGTGATGCAGGGCGACTTCTACACGACCGGCAAGTACCGCGAGAAGGGCCACCAGCCGTTCGACATGGAGAAGGCGATCGACGAGAACCCGACCTATGTCCTGTTCAACGGCGCCGAGGGTGCGCTGACCGGCGACAAGGCGCTGGCCGCGAAGACGGGCGAGACGGTGCGCCTGTTCGTCGGCAACGGCGGCCCGAACCTGGTGTCGAGCTTCCACGTGATCGGCGAGATCTTCGACAAGGTGCAGCCGGAAGGCGGCACGCATCCGCAGGAGAACGTGCAGACCACGCTGATCCCGGCCGGCGGCGCGGCGACGGTCGAGTTCCATCTCGAAGTCCCGGGCAGCTACGTGCTGGTCGACCACTCGATCTTCCGCGCGTTCAACAAGGGCGCGCTGGCGATCCTCAAGGTCGACGGGCCGGAGAACAAGGCGATCTACTCGGGCAAGGAAGTCGACGCGGTGTACCTGGGCGATCGCTCGGAGCCGAACCTGAAGGCGGTCAGCACGGCGGCCACGGCGCACGCGGCCGGCACGCTGACGAAGGAGGAGCAGATCGCGGCCGGCAAGCAGCTGTTCACGGGCACCTGCTCGGTCTGCCACCAGGCCAACGGCCAGGGCCTGCCCAGCGTGTTCCCGCCGCTGGCCAAGTCCGACTACATCGCGGCCGATCCGAAGCGCATCATCGACGTCGTGCTGCACGGCCTGAACGGCAAGGTCAAGGTCAACGGCACCGAGTACAACTCGGTCATGCCGCCGATGACGCAGCTGACCGACGACGAGGTCGCCAACATCGCCACCTATGTCCTCAACAGCTGGGACAACCCGGGCGGCCGCGTGGCCAAGGAAGAGGTGGCGACAGTGCGCGCCAACCCGCCGGCCAGCAAGCCGGCCGAACACTGACGCACGTGCTGGACGCGCTGCCGCCACGCCGGCGGCAGCGCACGAATCGAGGGCTGTGATGATGCAACGTGGACGTCCAGGCCGGTCTCTCCCCCGCCCCGTGGCGCGCATCGGCGCATCGCTCGCAGCCCTCGGCCTGCTGCTCGCCGGCGCCGCCGTGGCGGCGCCGGCCGAGCCGGCCTATGTCGAGATCCCGGCCACCTCGTTCCTCAGCGTGATCGAGAGCGAACCGGGCGCCAAGCCGACGCCGATCGCCACCTATGCGCTGCGCCGCGAGCCGGTCACGAATGCCGAGTTCCTCGCCTTCGTCACCGCGCACCCGGAATGGCGGCGCGACCGCGTGCCGGCGCTGTTCGCCGACCGCCAGTACCTGGCGCACTGGAGCGCGCCCGATGCGCTCGGCGCGGACGCCCTGCCCGCGCAGCCGGTCACGCGCGTGAGCTGGTTCGCCGCGCAGGCCTACTGCGAATCGGAAAACGCGCGCCTGCCGACGTGGCTGGAGTGGGAGCGCGCCGCCGCCGCCAGCGAGACGGTTGCCGACGCGCGCGGCGACGCGGCCTGGCGCCGGCGCCTGCTCGACTGGTACGCCAAGCCGTCGAGCGGCGCGCTCGGCACGGTCGGCGGGTCGCCAAACCTCTACGGCGTGCGCGACCTGCACGGCCTGGTGTGGGAATGGGTTGACGACTACGCGGCGATGATGGTCACCGCCGACAGCCGCGACCAGAACGACCCCGACCGCCTGAAATTCTGCGGCGCCGGCGCGATGAGCCTGCGCGACCGCGACAACTACGCGCTGCTCATGCGCATCGCGATGCTGTCCTCGCTGAAGGCGGCCGACACGACCGCCAACCTCGGCTTCCGCTGCGCGCGCGACCCAGGAGATACCCCATGAACACGATCCGTCCGTTCGTCTGCATGCTCGTGCTCGCACTCGCCGCGACGCTGTCGCCCGCCCCGCTGCACGCGGCCGATGCCGCACCGGCCGCGGTGGCCGCGCTGCCCGGCGATTCGGCCTACCAGCTGGCCGTGCCGCTGGTCGACCAGGACGGCAAGGGACTCCAATTTGCCGACGGCCGCGGCCGGCCGCGCGTGGTCAGCATGTTCTACACCTCGTGCAAGTTCGTCTGCCCGCTGATCATCGACACCGTGCTCAAGACCGAGCGCGCGCTGCCCGAGGCCGACCGCGCCCGCTTCGACGTGCTGCTGGTCAGCCTCGACCCGGACCGCGACACGCCGGCCGCGCTCAAGCAGGTCGCCGACAAGCGCCGCCTCGACACGTCGCGCTGGCGCCTGGCGCGCACCGACAAGAGCCACGTGCGCCGCCTCGCCGCCGTGCTCGGCATCCAGTACAAGCAGCTCGAGGATGGCGAGTTCAGCCATTCGAGCGCGCTGGTGCTGCTCGATGCGGACGGCCGCATCGTCGCGCGCACCGAGAAGCTTGGCGCGGCCGATCCGGAGTTCGTCGCGGCGGTCGCGCGCACGCTGGCGCGCTAGCACCGCATCGTGCGCGCCTTGCCCTGCATGCCGGGCAAGGCCACGGCCTTGCTGCCTGCATCCTGGTCTCCACGCACCGTGGCGCAGCGGCTTGCGCAAGGCGGGAGCTCGGCGGCATGCTATCGAGCACGGCGCCGTCGAGGTGGCCGCAACCGCCTGTACCAGGCGCCGGCCACCGAGGACACCGCCCGCGCATGATCGAGTTTGGACACCGCACCCACGTCGGCCTGCGCCGCGAGCACAACGAAGACACCTATTACGCGGACGGCGACCTCGGCCTGTGGCTGGTCGCCGACGGCATGGGCGGTCACGAGCATGGCGAAGTCGCCAGCGCGCTCGCGCGCGACGTGCTCGTGCGCGAAGTCGGCAACGGCGTCGAGCTGGTGCGCGCGATCCAGATCGCCGACGAGGAGATCATCCGCCACTCCACGCGCCGCTCCGAGGCGCTGCCGATGGGCACCACGATCGCCGCGCTGCGCGTGACGATGGGCAACCAGTTCGAGGTCGCCTGGGTCGGCGACAGCCGCGTCTACGTGTGGGACGAGGGCGGCCTGCGGCAGCTGTCGCAGGACCATTCCTACGTGCAGGAACTGGTCGCCCAGGGCGCGATCACGAGCGAGCAGGCGCGCAGCCACCCGCATCGCAACGTCGTCACGCAGGCGCTCGGCGTGACCGATCCGCAGTCGCTGCGCGTGGAGAGCCTGCGCGGCGAACTGCGGCCCGGCATGCAGATGCTGCTATGCAGCGACGGCCTGACCGAGGAAGTCAAGGACGGCGCGATCGCCGCGATCGTCGCGCGCCAGGACCTGACGCCGCAGGAATGCGTCGAGCACCTGATCCTGGCCGCGCTCGACGGCGGCGGCTCGGACAACGTCACCGTGATCCTGGTGCGGGTGCGCTGAAGGGCCGGGATTGGGGATTCGAAGAAGCCCCCGGCGATGTAGTGTGGGACGCAGCCGCGCAGCGGCGAGTCCCACCGCTGCGCGTCAATCTTGGCGAAGGCTCTGGCCGGCCGCGCGGAGCGCGCCCAGCCTACGTGTATCTGTTCACGCCGACGCCACTTCAGCCGGGATTTCCACCGGCACATCGAGGCGCTTCCACACGCAGGCACCACGGCTGGCCTTGTCGATCGCGTCGAGGCGGGCGGCATGCAGCACGAGTTCGGCATCGAGCGCGCGCAGCACGCGCGGGCGCACGCGGATGCGCACCTCGACCGGCGCCGCTGCCGACGTGCCGGGCGCGGCCGCCTCGTCGAAGAAGCCGAGACTGCCCTGCCCGGCGGTCAGCGCGAGGTAGACCTCGGCGAGCAGGTTCGCGTCGAGCAGCGCGCCGTGCAGGCCGCGGTGGCTGTTGTCGACGTCCAGGCGCTTGCACAGCGCATCGAGGCTGTTGCGTTGGCCCGGAAACTTCTCGCGCGCCAGCGCCAGCGTGTCGAGGATCTCCGCGCGCTCGGCCATGCGCGGGCGCTCGACGCCGGCACGCGCCAGCTCGGCGTCGAGGAAGCCGACGTCGAACGCGGCGTTGTGCGCGATGACCTCGGCGCCGTCGATGAAGGCGAGGAACTCGTGGACGATGTCGGCGAAGCGCGGCTTGTCGCGCAGGAACTCGTCGCTGATGCCGGTGACCGCGCGCGCGCCCTCGTCGATCTCGCGGTCGGGATTGAGGTAATGGTGGAACGTGCGCCCGGTCGGCCGCCGCTGCACCAGCTCCACGCAGCCGATCTCGATGATGCGATGGCCGCGCTGGACCTCCAGGCCGGTGGTTTCGGTGTCGAGGATGACCTGCCTCATGCGTGCTCCCGTTGCTCCTTGAACGCCAGCGCGGCATCGCGCGCGAGCGTGTCGACGCGCTCGTTCTCGGCATGGCCGGCGTGGCCCCGGACCCAGTGCCAGCGCACGTGGTGCGCGGCGAGCGCGGCGGACAGGCGCTCCCACAGGTCGCGGTTCTTGACCGGCTGCTTGTCGCTGGTGCGCCAGCCGTTCGCGCGCCAGCGCGCCATCCATTCCTCGACGCCGCGCTTGACGTATTGCGAGTCGGTGGTCAGCACGACCTCGCACGGACGCTTGAGCGCCTCCAGGCCGGCGATCGCGGCCATCAGCTCCATGCGGTTGTTGGTGGTCAGCGCCTCGCCGCCGGACAGTTCCTTCTCGTGCGCGCCGGTGCGCAGCAACACGCCCCAGCCGCCGGGACCGGGATTGCCGAGGCAGGCGCCGTCGGTGAACAGTTCGACGCGCGGCGCGCGCGCGGCCGCCGTGCTCATGCGCATGCACGCTGGCTGGGGGTGCCGGCCAGATGCGGCCGGATCGCGACGCGAGCGCGCGCGACGCGCGGCCGCAACGGCGTCAGCACGGCGCGCTGGCGCGTCGCGGCGAGCAGGTAGGCCGCACGCAGGCGCGCGAGTGGACCTGCGCTGGCGTCGTCGCGGCGCGGCCAGCAGCTGCCCAGATACTCGACATCGCCCGCGGCGAGCCGGTGCTGCACGAAGCGTCGGCGCATGAAGTCGGCCGGGGCCGTGCGCGGCACCGCCAGGCCCCGCCGTGCCTGCCAATGCAGCCAGGCCAGCCACGGGCTCCACGGATTGAAGCCATACCAGAGCAGCACGCCGCCCGGTGCGAGCACGCGGCCAAGCTCGGCCAGCATCCGCTCGTCCGGCACGACGTCGCCGACATGCTGCGCCAGCACCAGCTGGAACGCCTCGTCCTCCCACGGCAGCGCCTGCGGCGCGCAGGCGACATCGCCCGACAGCGTCCCCGCGTCCAGATGCAGGCGCACGGCGGCGAGATGGCGCGTGTCGGGCGCCAGCGCGTGATGGCCGGCGCAGGCCTGCAGCACCAGCGCGCGCCCGGCGGGGCGGCGCGCGGCGTGCGTGGGCACGCACGCGAGTTCCTCGCGCAGCAGTGCCGCCACTTCGGGCAGGGCGAACAGGTTGTCGGAACCGAGGATCACGGGAGAGTGCGTGCCAATGACGGCGGAAGTGTAGCGCGTCCACTACGCATCTAATGTTCTTTTAACCATTGCACGCGACAGCGGTCGCTATAGTCGCGCCGCCATGGAAGACCTCCGCCTCAGCGCGCTGCCAGCGCTCGCCGACAACTACATCTGGCTGCTCGCCGACGCGGGTGGCGACGCGCTGGTCGTCGATCCGGGCGAGGCGGCGCCGGTGCAGCGCGCGCTCGCGCGCGAGCAGTTGCGCCTGCGCGCGATCCTGCTGACGCACCACCACCCCGATCATGTCGGCGCCACAGCCGAGCTGGCCGCGGCGACGGGCGCGCGCATCCATGCGCCGCACGACGCGCGCATCGCCGCGTCCGACGTGCGCGTCGGCGACGGCGATGTCGTGCAGCTGGCCACACCGGCCCTGCGCTTCGACGTGCTTGCCGTGCCCGGCCACACGTCCAGCCACGTCGCCTATCACGGCCACGGCCTGCTGTTCTGCGGCGACACGCTGTTCAGCGTCGGCTGCGGCCGCCTGTTCGAGGGCACGCCGGCGCAGATGCTGGCCTCACTGGAACGGCTCGCCGCACTGCCCGGCGACACGCTGGTCTGCTGCGGCCACGAATACACCGTCGCCAACTGCGCGTTCGCGCGCACGCTTGATCCGGACAACGCCGCGCTGGCCGCGCGCGCGGCACAGGCCGCCGCGCTGCGCCAGCGCGGGCTCGCGACCGTGCCGGTTTCGCTGGCCGAGGAGCGCGCCTGCAATCCGTTCCTGCGCATCGACGCGCCGGCGCTGGTCGCCGCGCTCGGGCATGCCGATGACCGCGTCGCGCGCTTCGCCGCCCTGCGGCAGCGCAAGGACGATTTCCGGATGCCCGCCGCGTGAGGTGCCCGGCCCGCCTGCGGCACGCACCGCTCGGTGCCGCCTTGCTGCTGGCCGCCTGCACCGCGCCGCCGGTGCGCCCGCCACCGCCTGCCGCGCCCGCGCCGACCCCGCCAACGGCCGAGCAGCCGACGCCATCGGCGCCGGCTGCGCCGGTCCCGGACGCGCATGCCACACAATCGCCGTGGCCGCGTCTGCGCCAGCGCTTCGCACTGAATGCCTGCGCATACCGCCCCGAGGTGCAACGTTGGGTCACCCAGTACGCCAAGGCTCCGCTGCAGTTCAATGCGAACTGGACCCGCGCGATGCCGTTCCTGCTGCTGGTGGTCGACGAGATCGAGCGGCGCGACCTGCCGGGCGAGCTGGCGATGCTGCCCTACGTCGAGAGCGACTATCGCCCCGTGCCGGCGCGTGGCGGCGACCGCCCCGCCGGCATGTGGCAGCTGATGCCCGACACCGCGCGAAACGCCGGCCTGGCCGTGCGCGCCGACTTCGACGAGCGCCTCGACGCGCAGGCCTCGACGCGTGCCGCACTCGACCTGCTCGAGCGCCATCACCGCCAGTTCGACGACTGGCGGCTCGCCAACATGGCCTTCAACAGCGGCGAATACCGCGTGCGTCGCCTGCTCGGCGGGCGAGATGCGAACACGCTCTCCGCCGCCGAGCTGGCCAAGCTCGCGCTCAGTCCGACCACGCACGACCATCTCGACCGCCTGCTCGCGCTGGCCTGCATCGTCGAGACGCCGGAGCGCTTCGGGCTGAAACTGCCCGAGCCGGGCCCGGACGACCGCGTCCGCGCCATCGCGCTCGAGGCGGGCATGGACATCCGCGTGGCGGCCCATCTGGCCGGCATCCCGGTCGAGCTGGCCAGGCGCCTCAACGCCGGCTACCGCCGCAACCGCATGCCGCCGGACGGACCGCACCGGCTGCTGCTGCCCGAGTCGTCGCTGGCGCGCTTCCATGCAACCGCCGATGCGATCCCGGTGGCACTGTGGAACGACTGGCACGAGGAGCGTGCGGTCCGCACCAGCGGCATCGGCAGCTGGGCCAGCCAGCTCGGCCTGCCGGTCGCGGTGCTGGCGGCGGCCAATGCGCTCGACCCGAATACATCCGTGAATCCGAGCATGCGCCTGCTGCTGCCCGGGCGCGAAGCGGACCCGCCGCCCGACGACGCCGCGGCGCGCGCCAGCGCGCGCTCGCCGCGCGTGCACGTCGTGGCCGCCGGCGACACGCTGTCGCACGTCGCGCGGCGCTATTCGATTCCGCTGGCGCGGCTCAAGCGCCTGAATCCGCAGGCCGGCACGCTGCGCCCGGGCGACCGCCTGCGCCTCTCGGCCGAGTGAAGCTCGGGTAAACTGCTCGGCCAGCCAACAACTACATTTTCTGGAGTAGCCATGGGTTTCCTGCACGGCAAACGCGCCTTGATCACCGGCATCCTCAGCCAGCGCTCGATCGCCTGGGGCATCGCCAACGCGATGCACCGCGAAGGCGCGCAGCTCGCCTTCACGTACGTCGACGAGAAGCTGAAGGACCGCGTCGACGAGGCGGCGACGACGTTCGGCTCGAACATCGTGCTGCCGTGCGACGTGACGCGCGACAGCGACATCGCGGCGCTGTTCGAGAGCCTCGGCCAGCACTGGGACGGCTTCGACATCCTCGTGCACTCGATCGGCTTCGCGCCGCGCGAGGCGCTGCAGGGCGAGTTCCTCGACGGCCTGACGCGCGAGAGCTTCGCGGTCGCGCACGACATCTCCAGCTACAGCCTGGCCGCGCTGGCCAAGGCGGCGCGCCCGATGATGAAGGGCCGCGGCGGCGCGATCCTGACCCTGACCTACCTCGGCGCCGAGCGCGCGCTGGCCAGCTACAACGTGATGGGCCTGGCCAAGGCCAGCCTCGAAGCCAACGTGCGCTACCTCGCCTACAACCTCGGCCCCGAGGGCACGCGCGTGAACGCGATCTCGGCCGGTCCGATCAAGACGCTGGCCGCGTCGGGCGTGGCGAACTTCCGCAAGATGCTCGACCACGTCGAGCAGAACGCGCCGCTGCGCCGCAGCGTCACGATCGACGAAGTCGGCAACACCGCGGCGTTCCTGTGCTCGGACCTGGCCTCCGGCATCACCGGCGAGATCACCTATGTCGACGCCGGCTACAACACGCTCGGCATGACCGGGCTCTGACCACTGCGTTAGCCCGCGGCGCCCCGGGTCGCCATGGCCCGGGGGCGCCTTCCAAAGGCGTCGCAGGGATTCCGGCAGGCTGCGCAGGAGCGGCTTCAGCCGCGATGCCTTTCTACCAGCCGCCGCAAACGCATCGGGACCGAAGTCCCTTCCACGGTGGTCGGCGGCGCTCCGGCGAGCAAACGAAAAGGGCAGGACTCATCGTCCTGCCCTTTTGCGTTTCCAACCGCTTGCGGCCCGTGCTTACAGGTCCTGCAGCTTGTCCTCGTACACCTTGATCTTGGTGTTCTTGCGCAGCACGGCGATGAAGTCGCGCGTCACGACCGCCACCTCGTCCTGCTGCAGCGTGTTGCGTGCGGCTTCCTTGGTCTTGGCGTCGGCCAGCGCCGGATCGCCGTCGATCACGGCATCGAGCTGCAGCAGCGCGTAGCGGTCGTCGCCGAGCGTGACCAGCTGGCTGGACGGCTTGCCGGCCTGCGGGCGCGGCAGCGCGAACGCGGCGGTGACCAGCGCACTGTCGATGTTCGCCGCATCGCGGCCGATGCCCTTGCCGTCCTCGACGGTGAGATGCTGCGCGGCGGCGAGCTGGTCCAGCGTCTGGCCCTTGCCGAGATCGGCGAACAGCGCGTCGGCCCTGGCCTTGGCCTGCGTGGCGAGGCGCTCGGCGAGGATCCTGCCGCGCACCTGCTCGCGCACCTCGTCCAGCGGCATCGGCGTGGCCGGCTTGTGCTCGGCGATGCGCACGACCGCGATGTGCTCCGGACCGAGGTCGATCGGATCGGAGTTGTTGTTCTGCACCAGCACGCCGTCGGAGAACGCGGCCTTGACCACGGCCGGGTTCGCGGCGATGCCCTCGCCGCCCTGGCGGCTGAACAGCGCGGTCTTCTGCACGGTCAGGCCGAGCTCGTGCGCGGCCTGGTCGAGCGAGGACGGGTCCTGGTAGGTCAGGTCGGTCAGCTTGCCGGCCTTCTCGGCATACACGCGCTCGCGCTCGGTCGCGGCGTATTCGCGCTCGAGCTCGGGCTTGACCTCGTCGAACGAGAGCGTCTTGCCCGGGCGGATGTCGCGCAGCTCGATGATGTGGTAGCCCTCGCTGGTCAGCACCGGCGCGGACACCTGGCCCTTGTCGAGCGCGAACAGCGCGTTCTCGAACGCCTCGTCGGTCGTACCCTTGTCGAGCCAGCCGAGATCGCCGCCCTGGTTCTTCGAACCGAGGTCGTCGGAGTCCTTCTTGGCCAGCTCGGCGAAGCTCTTGCCGGCCTTGAGCTGCTGCTCGATCGCCTCGGCCTTGGCCAGCGCCGTCTTCTGCTCGTCCGGCGTGCCCTTGCCGCCGACCTTGACGAGGATGTGCGAGGCCAGGCGCTGCTCCGGCGAGACGTAGCGCGCCTTGTTCTTCTCGTAGCGCTCCTTCAGCGTGGCCTCGTCGGGCGTGGTGTCGACGGCGAGGCCGGCGGCATCGAGCTCGAGGTAGTCGAGGGCGACGCGCTCGGGCGTCATGAACTCGGCCGTGTGCGCCTTGTAGTAGGCGTCGATCTCGTCGGCGCCGACCTCGTTGTTCTCGAGCGCGGGCTTGTCCAGCTTGACGTAGCGGATGTCGCGGCGCTGGTCCTTCAGGCGCAGGTAGGCGGCGACGTCGGCGTCGGTGACCAGCGCGGTCGCGCCGATCTGCACCGGCAGCTCGCGCACGCCGAGGTCTTCGCGCACGCGCTCCTCGAACGAACGCGGCGACATGCCCTGTCCCGACAACAGCATCTTGTACTGGGTCGGGTCGAAGTGGCCGTCGGTCTGGAACGCCGGGATGTTCATGATCTCGTCGCGCACGCGCTGGGCCGGGATCGTCACGCCGAGTTTCTCGTTCGCGGCGAGCAGGACCTGCTCGTCGATCATCTGGTCGAGCAGCTGGCGCTTGATCTCCGGGCGCTCGAAGAATGCGGCGTCGAGCTGGCCGCCGCTCATCTGCTGCATGCGCTGGCGGTACTGGTTCAGGCGATCACGGAACTGGTCCGGCGTGATCTGCGCGTCGCCGACCTTGGCCACCGCCATGTTCGTGTTCGCGACGAAATATTGCTCGATGCCGAAGAACGAGAATCCGACGACGATCACGCCGAGGATGATCTTGACGAGCAGGCTGGATTTCTTTCCGCGTAGCAGTTGCAGCATGAGTTTCAGAACCCGTTCTGGTTTGGCGGCCCGCGCCGGGGCGCAGGTCGTCGAGATGGCGATTCTACGCGGCCGGGCGCGGCGCCGTGCATGGGAATGCGCCGATCCGGGGCGTGCGCAACCCCGCAAAAAACAAGGGCGCCCGGCGGGGCGCCCTCGCTGGACATTCGGATGGGGCCGATTCGATGCGCGCCTGCTGCGCCTGGGACAGCCCGTCCGGAACCTGCAACGACCCTGACCCGGCGATGTCCGGAAAAGGCCAAACGGCCCGTCCGGAAGATTTGGTGGGTGCTGAGGGTTTCGAACCCCCGACCCTCGCCTTGTAAGGGCGACGCTCTACCGCTGAGCTAAGCACCCGGACCGCAGTGGGAAACCCGGCCCCGCGGGACCGGTTTCCCGGGGCGGTGGGATCTTAGCCCACCGCGTCCTTGAGCGCCTTGCCGGGCTTGAACGCCGGCACCTTGGACGCCTTGATCTTGATCGTATCGCCGGTACGCGGATTGCGACCGGTGCGCGCAGCGCGCTTGCGCACGACGAACGTACCGAAACCCACCAGCGAAATCGAGTCGCCCGACTTCAGCGCCTTCTTGACGACCTTGAACATCCCCTCGACGGCACGCTCCGCATCGGCCTTGGTCAGGCCAGAGGCATCAGCAATCGCACCAACGAATTCGCCTTTGTTCATTTATGACTCCCGCTCGGGGACGTCCGCCCCGCAGTGAAATTTATCGGTCGGCATGCGCTCCCCTGAGGGACATAGCCCCATCTCGGCACATGTCGCTACCCCGCCATCGCCCGGACTCGCGTCACCATGGATCGCGGCGCGCCCTTTATACCAGCGCCCCGAAAGCCGCGCAACACAAGGCGTGGCGCGCTTTTGCGGGATTCGGATGCGTGCTGCGAAGCGCAATTTTCGCGCCCTGGGGATTGACGCGCGCGAGGATATGGGAGTGCGGATGCGCCGCACGCACCGTGCGGCGACTTGCCGGCGATGGCTGCCCAACGGCAGCGATCAGGCCCTCCCCTCCCGGATGAAGGAGAGGGCCCGGGCAACGCTGTCAGTGCGGTCGCACCGCGGCCTCGGCCGCAGCGGGCTCGCGCACCGGCGGTGCTTCACCTTCCGTGCGCGGTGCCGGCGCGAGCGGCCGTTCGAGCGCGATGTCGAGCACCTCGTCGATCCAGCGCACCGGATGGATCTGCAGCGACTCGGTCACGTTCTTCGGGATGTCGACCAAGTCCTTGCGGTTCTCTTCCGGGATGATCACGGTGGTGATGCCGCCGCGGTGTGCCGCGAGCAGCTTCTCCTTCAGGCCGCCGATCGGCAGCACGCGGCCGCGCAGCGTGATCTCGCCGGTCATCGCGACCTCCGAACGCACCGGCACCTTCGTCAGCACCGAGACCAGCGCGGTGCACATCGCGATGCCGGCGCTGGGGCCGTCCTTCGGCGTGGCGCCCTCGGGCACGTGCACATGGATGTCGAGCTTCTGGTGGAACTCCGGGTCGATGCCGAGGCGGTCGGCACGCGCGCGCACGACGCTGAGCGCGGCCTGGATCGACTCCTGCATCACGTCGCCGAGCTGGCCGGTGTGGATCAGCTTGCCCTTGCCCGGCACCACGGTCGCCTCGATGCTGAGCAGGTCGCCGCCGACCTCGGTCCAGGCCAGGCCGGTGACCAGGCCGACCTCGTTCTGCTGCTCGGCGCGGCCATAGGTGTACTTGCGCACGCCGAGGTAGGCGTCGAGGTTGTCGGCCGTGACGCTGATCGCGCGCTTGCGCTGCGGCGCTCCCTTGCCCTTCTTCGCGGCCTTGGCCGCGGCGAGGCTGAGCTCCTTGACCACTTTGCGGCAGATGCGGGAAATCTCGCGCTCGAGGCTGCGCACGCCCGACTCGCGCGTGTAGTAGCGGACCACGTCGACCAGCGCCGACTCGGCGATCTGCAGCTCGCTCGCCTTCAGGCCGTTCGCCTTGAGCTGCTTGGGCACGAGGTAGCGCTGCGCGATGTTGAGCTTCTCGTCCTCGGTGTAACCGGGCAGGCGGATGATCTCCATGCGGTCGGCCAGTGCCGGCGGGATGTTCAGCGAGTTCGCGGTGGCGACCCACATGACCTCGGACAGGTCGACGTCGACTTCCAGGTAGTGGTCGTTGAACGCGTGGTTCTGCTCCGGATCGAGCACCTCCAGCAGCGCCGCCGACGGATCGCCGCGAAAATCCATCGCCATCTTGTCGATCTCGTCGAGCACGAACAGCGGGTTCTTCGTGCCGACCTTGGCCAGGTTCTGGATGATGCGGCCCGGCATCGAGCCGATGTAGGTGCGCCGGTGGCCGCGGATCTCGGCCTCGTCACGCACGCCGCCGAGCGACATGCGCACGAACTTGCGGTTGGTCGCCTTCGCGATCGACTGGCCGAGCGAGGTCTTGCCCACGCCCGGCGGGCCGACCAGGCACAGGATCGGGCCCTTCATCTTGTTCACGCGCTGCTGCACGGCGAGGTATTCAAGGATGCGCTCCTTGACCTTCTCCAGGCCGTAGTGGTCGGCGTCGAGGACTTCCTGCGCGACGTCGAGGTCGCGGCGCACCTTGGTCTTCTTCTTCCACGGCACGCCGAGCAGGCTGTCGACGTAGTTGCGCACGACGGTCGCCTCGGCCGACATCGGCGACATCTGCTTGAGCTTGTTCAGCTCGGCGCGCGCCTTCGCCTCGACCGCCTTGGGCATGCCGGCCTCGCCGATGCGGCGCGACAGCTCCTCGAGCTCGTTCGGCGTCTCGTCGCTGTCGCCCAGCTCCTTCTGGATCGCCTTCATCTGCTCGTTGAGGTAGTACTCGCGCTGGCTCTTCTCCATCTGCGTCTTGACGCGGCCGCGGATGCGCTTCTCGATCTGCTGCACGTCGATCTCGCCCTCGACCATGCCGACCAGCAGCTCCTGGCGATCGGCGACGTCGATGGTCTCGAGCGCGCGCTGCTTGTCGGCGACGCGCACGGCCAAGTGCGCGGCGATCGTGTCGGCCACGCGCGAGGGATCCTCGATGCCGGCCAGCGTGGACAGGAGCTCGGGCGGAATCTTGCGCGAGAGCTTGACGAGCTGCTCGAACTGGCCGAGCAGCTGGCGACCGATCACCTCGACCTCGCGCGCGGAGCGCGTGTAGGCCGGCTCCAGCACGCGCACGTGGCCGACCATCAGGCCGTTGCGCTCGCCGAACGTGGCGATCTCGGCGCGCTCGGTGCCCTCGACGAGCACCTTGATCGTGCCATCGGGGAGCTTGAGCAGCTGCAGGACGCTGGCCACCGTGCCGATCGAATACAGGTCGCCCGGCGCCGGATCGTCGATGTCCGGGCTGCGCTGGGCAACCAGCAGGATCTGCTTGTTGCCAGCCATCGCGGTCTCGAGCGCACGCACGGATTTCTCGCGTCCGACGAACAGCGGAATGACCATGTGGGGAAAGACGACGACGTCGCGCAGCGGCAGCACCGGCAGCTCGGCAAGGTCGGTGGAAGTCTTCGGGAGTTTGTTCGGCGTGTCGGTCATCGGGATCGCGGTATGAGTGGTTGCAAGGCCGGGCGTCCTGCCTCGATGGGCCGGTGGCGTGCGCCGCGATGCACGCTTCAGAGCTGATCGCGGCGACCACCAAGCTTTTCACATCAAGCACTTGCGCGCTGACTGCGAAAGCTTCTTCAGGCCCGTGGCGCGGGCCGTGTAAACGCAAACGGCAGCGTGGACTCACGCTGCCGTATCGTCAAGTGAGGATGTCGGGCCGCGATTGCAAGAGCGGCCGCCGCGCCGGCTATTCGGACGCGGCGCGGTTCTGCATGTTGCCGCGGTAGATCAGGTACGGCTCGGCCTGGCCGTTGATGACGGCCTCGTCGACGACGACCTTGCTGACGTGCTCGAGCGAGGGCAGCTCGTACATCGTGTCGAGCAGCACCTGCTCGAGGATCGTGCGCAGGCCGCGCGCGCCGGTCTTGCGCTGGATCGCCTTGTGTGCGACGGCGGACAGCGCGTCCGGGCGGAACTCCAGCTCGACGCCTTCCATCTCGAACAGCTTGCGGAACTGCTTGGTGATGGCGTTCTTCGGCTCGGTCAGGATCTTGACCAGCGCGGCCTCGTCGAGCTCCTCCAGCGTCGCCACGACCGGCAGGCGGCCGACGAACTCGGGGATCAGGCCGAACTTGATCAGGTCCTGCGGCTGCACGTCGGCCAGCAGCTTGCCGGTCTCGGCCTGGCGGTTCTTGCTGCGCACCTCGGCGTTGAAGCCGATGCCGGTCGCCTCGGAGCGCTGCTGGATGATCTTCTCCAGGCCGGCGAACGCGCCGCCGACGATGAACAGGATGTTCTTCGTGTCGACCTGCAGGAACTCCTGCTGCGGATGCTTGCGGCCGCCCTGCGGCGGCACCGACGCGACGGTGCCTTCGATCAGCTTCAGCAGCGCCTGCTGCACGCCCTCGCCGGACACGTCGCGCGTGATCGACGGGTTCTCGCTCTTGCGCGAGATCTTGTCGATCTCGTCGATGTAGACGATGCCCTGCTGTGCCTTCTCGACGTCGTAGTCGCACTTCTGCAGCAGCTTCTGGATGATGTTCTCGACGTCCTCGCCGACGTAGCCGGCCTCGGTCAGCGTCGTCGCATCGGCGATCGTGAACGGCACGTTGAGCAGGCGCGCGAGCGTGTCGGCCAGCAGCGTCTTGCCCGAACCGGTCGGGCCGATCAGCAGGATGTTCGACTTGGCCAGCTCGACGTCGTCGCTGCGGTTGCGCGTCTCGATGCGCTTGTAGTGGTTGTACACGGCGACCGCGAGCACCTTCTTGGCGCGCGACTGGCCGATCACGTACTGGTCGAGCACCTCGAGGATCTCGGCCGGCTTGGGCAGGTCGCTGCGCGCGCTGGCCGCCTTCTCCTCAAGCTCCTCGCGGATGATGTCGTTGCAGAGCTCGACGCATTCGTCGCAGATGAACACCGACGGGCCCGCAATCAGCTTGCGGACCTCGTGCTGGCTCTTGCCGCAGAACGAACAGTAAAGAATCTTGCCGTTGTCGCCCGATCGGCTCTGCCGCTCGTCTGTCATGCCCCGCCTCGGGAAATCGCCGTGTTCAATGCCGGCTGAGAATAGCACAGCGGGACCGGGCACCCGACCCGGTCCGCGCTGGCGTCAGGAAACGTCGAAAACAGGGTGCTCTCAGCCCGCAGCCTGCACGCCGGCCTCGCCCGGGCGCCGCTCGAGCACCGAGTCGATCAGCCCGTACGCCTTCGCGTCCTCGCCGCTCATGAAGCGGTCGCGCTCCATGTCGCGCTCGATCTGCTCGAGCGGCTGGCCGGTGTGCTTGACGTAGATCTGGTTCAGGCGCCCGCGCAGGTACAGGATTTCCCTGGCCTGGATCTCGATGTCGGTGGCCTGGCCCTGCGCGCCGCCGGACGGCTGGTGGATCATCACGCGCGAGTTCGGCAGCGCGTAGCGCTTGCCCTTGGTGCCGGCCATCAGCAGCAGCGACGCCGCGCTGCAGGCCTGGCCGATGCACATCGTGCTGACGTCGCAGCGGATGTACTGCATCGTGTCGTAGATCGCCAGCCCGGCGGTAACCACGCCGCCGGGGCTGTTGATGTACAGGTTGATGTCCTTGTCCGGATTCTCCGACTCGAGGAACAGCAACTGCGCCACGACCACGTTGGCCATGTAGTCGTCGATCGGGCCGACGACGAACACGACGCGTTCCTTCAGCAGGCGCGAGTAGATGTCGTAGGCGCGTTCGCCGCGCGACGTCTGCTCGACCACCATCGGGACGAGGTTGAGGCCCTGGATCGGCGAATGGCTGGACATTGGATTCTCCCTCGCGCCGGCCGCGCTCAGGCGCCCGGACGCATCACTTCGTTGAAACTCAGTTGCTGCTCGACCTGCTTGGCGTGCTCGGCGATCCACTCGACCACCTGGTCTTCCATCACGCGGTTCTGCAGCCCGCTCATCAATTGGGGATCGCGGCGGTACAGTTCAACGACCTGCTCGGGCTCCTCGTAGGTCGAGGCGATCGTCGCCAGCGCCTCGCTGACGCGGCGGCCGTCGAGACGCAGGTCGTTCTGGCGCGCCAGCTCGGCGATCAGGATGCCGGCGGCGACGCGGCGGCGCGCCGGCGCCATGAAGCCCAGGTGCGCCTCGGCGCCCTGCGCGCCGGCCTGGCGCGCGAGCAGGCGCGCCTCGTTCTCGATCAGGCTCGGCGGCACTTCGAGGTCGGCGTGCGCATCGACCAGCTTCTCGATCGCGCTGGCCTTCAGACGCGCCATCAGCACGCCCTTCAGCTCGCGCTCGAGGTTGGCGCGCACGTCCTCGCGGAACTTGTCCATGCCGCCGTCCTTGACGCCGAAGCTGGCCGCGAAGGCCTCGTCGACGGCCGGCAGCTGCGCTTCCTGCACGTGCACCAGCTTGACCGCGACGTCGGCCGTCCTGCCGGCCAGCGCGGCGACGCGGAACGTGGCCGGGAAGTCGATCTTGACCGTGAATTCATCGCCGGCGACATGGCCGACCAGCGCGTCTTCGAGCTGCGCCGAGTAGGCGCCGCCGCCGAGGATCGCACCGACGCGGTCGGTGCCGGCTTCCGGATGGCGGAAATCCTCGCCCTGCGCGGAGTATTCGAACAGCACCATGTCGCCCGCCTGCGCCGCGCGCTCGACCGGGTTCCAGGTGCGGCGCTGCAGGCGCAGCGTCTCGATCATCTGGTCGATGTCGGCGTCGCCGACGCTCGCCACCGGGCGCACGATCTCCAGGCCGCTGACGTCGAGCGTGCCGACCTCGGGAAGGACCTCGAACGTCGCGGTGTATTCGATCTCGCCGTTCTCGGGGCGGCCGGTGGTCGCGATCGACGGCTGCACGGCCGGACGCAGCTTCTGCTGCGTGACCGCATCCTGGAAGCTGTTGCCGATCAGGTCCGACAGCGCCTCGTTGCGGATCTGGGCGCCAAAGCGCTGCTCGATGACCTTCGCCGGCACCTTGCCCGGACGGAAGCCCTTCAGGCGCGCGGTGCGGCCCATCTCCTCGATGCGCGTGCGGATCGTGTCCTCGAGGCCCTGCGCCGGCAGGCGAACGGTGAGCTTGCGGCCAAGGACGCCGACGTTTTCGATCGAAACTTGCATGGTGTTCCTCTAGATCGGTATGCAGGACCGCGCGCCGCACGAGGTATGCCGCGCCGCGCCGGGACACCAGGCGCGATCTGAGGACGAAGACATGCGAAAGGTGGGACTTGAACCCACACGGCTTGCACCACTGGAACCTAAATCCAGCGCGTCTACCAATTCCGCCACTTTCGCCCGGATCGAAACCCGCCGGCGGGCTGGTCAAGACCAACGCGCATGCGCTCTGGGAAAAATGGTGGGCCGTCTAGGACTCGAACCTAGGACCAAGAGATTAAGAGTCTCCTGCTCTACCAACTGAGCTAACGGCCCACATACTGATTGTAACGAAGATTGGGGTGGACGAGGGGATTCGAACCCCCGACAACCGGAATCACAATCCGGTACTCTAACCAGCTGAGCTACGTCCACCACTGAAGCTCTGCAAAAACCTCTTGCCTGCCAGCGTTTGCCACCATCATGCCGGGCAACCATCACGTCGACTGGCGCGCCCGACAGGACTCGAACCTGCAACCCTCGGCTTAGAAGGCCGATGCTCTATCCGGTTGAGCTACGGGCGCATCGTCAGCCGCATTGTCGTGGATCGACGAAGCCAAGGCTCATCGCTCCCGCCCCGCTTCCGCGGAACTGGATGGTCGGGGTAGAGGGATTCGAACCCCCGACATCCTGCTCCCAAAGCAGGCGCGCTACCAGACTGCGCTATACCCCGCCGCGAACACTGCTTTCCGGCAACTTCGCCAACCCCCGGAAAGGGTCGGCGATACTACGAAGTGCAACGCGCGCCGTCAATCGGGTCAACGCATTTTCATGCATCTTTCCTGCAGGCGAACCTGCGAGGAACCCCGACCGCGGGTAGGCAACCCTCAACCGGCCTGCCCTGCCGCCTGCTTGCGACCGTGCCTGCCTAGTGAGTTGGATAGCATAACAGAGTCGAAACGAAAAACACCACCCTTCCTCCATCGCAGCCTCCGATCTTGCGGCGCCTGCGCAGACATCGTTCTGGCGGCAGACCATGAACGGCCAGCACACCGTTCTCCGGGCCGAGCCGGCTCCTCACGCTCCACGGCTACAAGGCGGGAACCCCCATCTCCGAGAGCAGGCGGTACAACGGGTCGTAGAAGCCCGGCATGCGCGTCACATCGGCCTCATCGCCCTCGGGCACGACGATGACCATTCCCTGGCGCGCACGGGTGAGCAGGACCCAGTAGGCGTTGAGCAGGTAGCGCCGCCGTTCGGCCTTGCGCACGCGCTCCCAGCGCTTGCCCTTGAAGCTGAAGTAGTCCCACTCGCCGCCGCGGATGCGCAGGTCACCGTCCCACACCACGCAGGCCCAGTCGAGTTCGAGGCCCTGAACCTGAAACTCGGTCGCGACATCCTCGAGGTAATAGGACGAACGCACGTCCTCCTTGTCCTCGAGGAACCATCGCACCGGATCCACCTTGACGCGAACGTCGATCGCATGCGGCTTGAGGCGTTGTGCCTGCGAGGACACCACCATGCCATAGCGCTCGTTCCCGCGCGCCTGCAGACGCAGCCACTGCTTTGCCTGCTCCAGGTTGCGAGTGAGGCGGATCGGGAACCTGGCCAGCACCTGGGTGAGCGTGTCCTGCGCCTGCGCCCGCTCGAGGGCGAGCAACTGATTGACGAACGAGGCCACACGTTCGGACCGGAAGGAACGCACGGATGTCGCCAGGTGCAACCCGTCCTCCCAGTGGACACGCGGCCGCGTCGCCAGCGCTTCGAGCTCGCCCTTGGCGTGGTACTCGATTTCCTGCAGGCGCGGGGAAAGATGCACGGACCAGTGCTGGAAGCGGCGCCGAATGGCCGCCAGCCATTCGCTGATGCCGGCCTCGCCGGTATTGATCTCCTGCCCGCTGCCAACCAGGCAAACCACAACCGCCCAATCCGGATGACGGTCGAGACACGAAATCAGGAACTCGGGCTCCGACTGGTCAAAGCCGGGCCGCCCCTTCTTGGCCTGCATGAACCTGGCGGTCTGGGCAAGGTCCCAGGCACGCTGCGCCTCGTCGAACAACGCGACATGCTCGACCGGAGGATCGAGGTCGGCCAGGCAATCGTCACGGAAGTGATGCACGTTCTGGATGAACTGCTTGACCGCACTGCGCGCCTCACCGAGGCGCATCGGCTTGTTCTCCGCGCGGGCACGCTGATGGCGATCACGCGCCAGGGCCTCGTGCAGCACGCTCACCAACGGGCCGTTGCCCGAGAGGAACACGCTGTAGAGCTCGTCCGATGCATCGGTGTGCTTGTTGGCGACGTCCAACCCCACCAGCGTCTTGCCGGCCCCCGGCACTCCAGTGACGAAACAGACGGCTTTGCGGCCGTGCGCGCGCGCCTGCTCGATGATCTCACCCAGACGCCGCGAAGTGACCGCGAGATTTTCCGCCCCGGCGTCGTAGCGCGAGATGTCCTCGACCGCATGGCCCGCGTACAGCGCCCGCGCAGCTTCCACGATTGTGGGAGTTGGACGATAGCGGCCACGCTCCCAATGTGCCCGGTCGATGGGAGGCCCGCTGAAGAACGCCAGTCCCAAATCGATGGCGCGCTCCAGGCCAATCGATCCGCAAAGCAACGGCCTCGACAGGTGGTCGCGATGCGCCGTCACCTCGATGGCGGCGGGAACCTGCTTCGCATCGGTCGCGACCAGCACCGGCACGATCGGCAGCGCATGACTGGGTTCGTGGAAGTGTTTGAGGTCGAGCGCGTAGTCCCAGACCTGATCGACCGCATCGCGCGTGAAGGTCGCCGCGCCCACCTTGAACTCCAGCACGAAAAGCACGTGCCCCACCAGCAGCACAACGTCGATCCGACCTCCCAGGCGAGGAATCGCGTACTCGAAGTAGACGGCACCGTCTACCGATCCAAGTGCAGACAACGTGGACTTGAGCAGGTCGATCTGCGCCATCCATGCCACCTTCTGCGTGGTCTCGTCCGCGAACGCCGAGGTGCTGGCGATCGAGCCGAAGATGGACTCCGCATCGGCCTCAAGGAACCTGCCGATGCTGTCCCCATAGCCCCATCGTCTCGCAAGCCGCTCACCGTTCACCGCGCCCCTCCCGGTTCCTTGTCACGAACCAGGATAGCCACCAACCGCGCACGGCGGAACGCATGGCGGCCCGCTCGGATCCGACAGGATGTGCCACAACGCCGCCTTGCGGTCATCGAGTGCCGTCGTGTTCGTCAGGCGACGCAGCCCTACGGAACCCGACGACACCGATCCTCGGCCCTCAAGCCGGGTCGAGGCGCCCCTGCAATCCGCCCGCGCGCCGCACCTCGGTCACGACGGCCGCGTCCAGCGACTCCTGAGTGCTCCAGACCTCCACGGACTGCTTCGCGCGCGAGACGCCGGTGTAGAGCAGTTGCCGCGACAGGATGCGGTGGTCGGCGTCGGGCGGGAGCAGGACGGCGGCGTGGCGGTATTCAGAGCCTTGGCTCTTGTGGATCGTGATCGCGAAGGCGGGTTCGTGGGTGGGCAGCGTGTGCGGGGCGAAGCTGCGCACGCCGGTGTCGCCGCCCTCGCCGGCGGTGGTTTCGAACCAGACGCGCAGGCGGCCGTCGGCGTCTGCGAGGCAGAGGCCGACGTCGCCGTTGAACAGGCCGGCCGGGTAGTCGTTGCGCGTGATGATGACCGCGCGGCCGGGGTACCACTCGGCGTGAGCGTCGACCTGCCAGGCGCGGCGCAGCAGCGCTTCGAGGGCCGCGTTGATCGCGACGCTGCCGAAGGCGGTTTCGCGCAGCGCGCAGAGGAGTTGGCGCTGGCCGAGCGTGGCGAGGGCGGTGCGGATCAGGGTGGCGCGATCGGCGGTATTGGAAAGCAGTCCTTCGCTGGTCGACTGCTCTTCGCTCGTCGTCCCGGCGAACGCCGGGATCCAGTTCCTTGCTTCCTCAGGCGTCTCAAAGACACTGGGTCCCGGCTTTCGCCGGGACGACGAATTGGTTGGGTTCGCCAGCGCGCCTGCTTCTTCGGCGGCCTCAAAGGCACTGGGTTCCCGCGTTCGCGGGAACGACGACTCTTTGCAGGATGCTTCGTCTTTGCTCGTCGTCCCGGCGGAGGCCGGGACCCAGCTCCTTGCTTCCTCGGGAGCCTCGAAGACACTGGGTCCCGGCGTTCGCCGGGACGACGAATCGGTGGGGTTCGCCAGCGCGCCTGGTTCCTCGGCGGTCTCAAAGGCACAGGGTTCCCGCGTTCGCGGGAACGACGACTCTCTGCAGGACGCCTCGTCTTTGCTCGTCGTCCCGGCAGAAGCAGGGATCCAGCTCCTTGGCTCCTCGGGAGTTTCAAAGACACTGGGTCCCGGCGTTCGCCGGGACGACGAATCGGTGCGGTTCGCCCGCGCGCCGGCTTCCTCGGCGGTCTCAAAGGCACTGGGTTCCCGCGTTCGCGGGAACGACGACTCCTTGCAGGACGCTTCGTCTTCGCTCGTCTTCCCGGCGGAGGCGGGGACCCAGCTCCTTGCCTCCTCGGGAGTTTCAAAGACGCTGGGTCCCGGCGTTCGCCGGGACGACGAAACGGGAGGTTCTTGAGTCACCGGCAACACCGGCCGCAGCGCCTCCAGCGCCGCCAGTTCGCGTGCCCAGCGCGCGAGCTGGGCGCGCAATTGGGCTTCGTCCGCGACCACGTGGTGCGCGGCCTGGTCGCCGGCGGCCGTGAGCGCGGCGGCGAGTGCCGCGCTGTCGCCGGCGCGCACGGCTTCGTTGATTGCGACGAGGTGGCGTTCGGCGCGGAAGCTGTGCACGAGGCGCACGAGGTCGCCGCGCAGGTCGGCGTCGAATGCGGCGACGAGGTCGAGCAGCACCGAGCCGGTCGCGACCGAGGTGAGCTGGTCGGCGTCGCCGACGAGGATCAGCGTCGCGTCGGGGCGTACCGCGTCAAGCAGGCAACGCAGCATCGCGAGGTCGACCATCGAGGCTTCGTCGACGACGACCACGTCGGCGGCGATCGGATCGCGCGCGTTGCGGCGGAATGCGTTGCGCCACGGCTGGTAGCCGAGCAGGCGGTGCAGGGTCAGCGCCTCGGTGTCGGGGATCGTGTCGAGCAGCGGCTGCCAGTCGGCCGGCAGCGGCGCGGCCGCGTGGTTGCGCAGGTTCGCCTTGCCCTGGCGCAGCGCCTGCACCAGGCGTTGCGCGGCCTTGCCGGTCGGCGCGGCGATCTGGATCGACAGCGGCGCCGGCGCATGGCGCTGCAGCATCAGCAGCATGCGCAGCACCGTGGTGGTCTTGCCGGTGCCGGGACCGCCGGTCAGCACGAACAGGCGCTTGCCCGGCACGCGGCGCACGGCCTCGCGCTGCGGGCCGACGCGCTCGCTGCGGTCGCCGTGGAACAGCGCGTCGAGGTCGGCCTCGAGCGCCGCGGCCTCGCGCGCGTCGCTCGACGACGCGGCGCGGCGCGCGCGGATGCGCGCGGCGGCGTCGCATTCGTGCGCGTGGTTGCGCCAGAGATAAAAGCGGCCGTCGGCATCGAGCACGAACGGGCGCATGCCGTGCGCGGCGTCGCTGGCGACCAGCGGCGACGTGCGCAGCCGTTCGATCTGCTCGTGCGACAGCGGCGGCATGCCGTGGCGGCCGTCGGCGAGTGGCAGCGCGGCGTCGCCGCTGCCTTCGGCGAAGCTCGCCCACGCGGCGGTGGCGGCGAGCAGCGGATCGCCACCGTGGGCGATGACCCAGCGGTACAACGCGCGATCGAGCGGGCGCCAGGCCTCGACCGCGAGTTCGCCGTCGGCGCGCTGGAAGGCGTAGGCGTTCATGCGGCCTCCTTCAGCAGGATCGAGCGGCCGGCGAGCACGCGATCGACCGCATCGAGCAGGGATTCGTCGAAGCGGTGCGTCCAGATGCCGGCGTGCGGCGCGTGTTCCGGCGCGATGCCGGTCGCACGGACGAACAGATAAATCGCCTCGCCGAGGTGCTCGCTGCGGCGGTAGTGCGGCAGGCGCTGGCGCAGGTAGCGGTCGACCGCGACCGTGTAGAGCAGCGCCTGGAAGCGGTAGTCGTGCGCGTCCATCGCACGCGTCAGCCGCGCCGGCGCGTAGGCGGACAGGCGCGTGCCGTCGCCGAGGCGGTTGGTCTTGTAGTCGAGCACATGGAAGCGGCCGGCGTGCTCGAACACGAGGTCGATCTTGCCGTTCATCAGGCCGCGCAGCGTGTGGCTGGCGATACCCGGCACGAAGTCGCAGACCTGGCGCAACTGGCGCAGCGACACCTCGTCGAGCACGAAGTCGAACTCCATCTCGGCGCGTTGCGCGTGTGGCGGCAGCGCGCCGAGCGTCAGCGTCGGATCGTGCTCGGGCAACAGCGGCGTGTCGAGCGTGGCCTGCACGCGCGCGGCCAGGTGCGGCACGAGTTCGTCGAGCGGGCGCTCGCGCAGGCGCACGCGCTCGTCGGCGAGGCACTGGCGCACGAGATCGTGCTGCGCGGCCATCGGCCGGCCGATCACGCGGCGCTCGAAGATCGCGTGCACGGCGTTGCCGAACTCGGCGCCGGCAACCGGCGCGAGCCAGGCCAGTGCGGCGTGCGCGGCCTCGTCGAGCGGCTCGGGGCCGCTGTCGGGCAGGGCATCAGCGACGATCGCCGCAGCCTCGGCCACGGCATCCTCGTCGCTGGCGGCGGTCTCTTCCTGCGCCGCCACGCGCGCGCCGTTCGCGAGCGCGGAGAAGCTGTAGCGCGACTCGAACGGCACCGGCGCAGGCTCGGTGCGCGCATGGCGCTCCGGTTCAGCAGGAGCGGCGGCGGGCTGCCAGATGCGCTGCGGCCACGACCACGGGCCGGGCGACCACGCGACATGCGCCATCGCCGGCGGCTGGCCGTCGCGCAGCAGGCGTTCGAGCAGCGTGTCGAGCGGGGCACGCTCGGGATCGCCGGCCGCCTTCCCGCCCTTCTTTTGCGGCCGCGCTGGCGGCAACGCATAGACATGGCAGGCATGCCGCGCGCGCGTCAGCGCGACGTAGAGCAGGCGGAAGCGCTCGTCCTGCCCTTCCTGCTTGTAGCGCTGCATCGCGTCGTCGCCGAACGCGATCACGCGCTGGCCGCTGTCCTCGTCGTGCACGATCGCGATCGTGTCCTTCGAGTTGTGCATGTTGGCCCACATCAGCGGCAGCAGCACGATCCCGAACTCCAGGCCCTTGCTCGAATGCACGGTCATCAGCGTGACGCGCGCGGCGTCGGACTCGATGCGCAGTTGCAGTTCGTCGATCGCCTCGCCGGCTGCGCCGTCGCCGTTGCGCTGGTCGGCCAGCCAGGCCAGCAGCAGTTCGCGGCCGGGCAGTTGCTCGCTCTGCGCCTGCAGCAGCTCGCCGAGATGGCGCAGGTCGGTCAGTGCGCGCTCGCGGTCCGCGCGCGCGAACAGGCGCGGGCTGGCGCCCTCGACCAGACGCCGCACCACCGCCAGCACGCCGCGCTTCTGCCACAGGCGATCGAGTTCTTGGAACACGGCCACTTCGCGCTGCCAGGCGTCCGGCTGCGTGGCGAGCGCACGCAGCTCGTCGTAGGTGCGCCCGCCGAGGTTCGTCGCCAGCGCTGCGCGCACGGCACCGTCGTCGCGCGGGTGCAGCGCCGCGTGCAGCACGATCTGCAGCTCGCGCGCCCAGTCCGATTCGAACACGCTGGCCTTGCTGGTCGTCACGCACGGCACCTGGCGCGCCTGCAGCAGCGTGCGCAGTTCGGTGATGTCGGCGTTGCCGGGCAGCAGCACGGCGATGTCGCCGGGCGCGAGCGGGCGACCGCCGATCGTGTGGCCGCCGAACAGCAGCTCGACGATCTGCTTGGCGCAGGCCTCGAGCGCCGCGGCCTTGCGCTTGCCGGCCGCCTCGGGGACGCCCTCGCTCCAGTAGTGGATTGCGAGCGGCTGCGCGCAGGGCTGGCCGTCGATCGCGTAGGGATCCTGGTCGCGGCCCTTGGCCTGCACCGGCTCGTAGTGGATCGGGTGGTCGGGATCGCTGCTCAGCACCGTGCCGGCCTGCGCGTACAGCGCGTTGAGCGCGGCCACGAACGCGCGCGAGGAACGGTGGTTGGTGCCGAGCGTCAGCCGGTCGGTCGCCTCGGCGCGCGCGGCAAGATAGGCGTGGATGTCGCCGCCGCGGAAGCGGTAGATCGCCTGCTTCGGGTCGCCGATCATGATCAGCCGCCCGCGCGGCGCGCCGCCGGCATCGCGGTAGATGCGGTCGAGGATGCCGTACTGCTGCGCATCGGTGTCCTGGAACTCATCGACCAGCGCGACCGGCCAGGTTTCGAACAGGCGATCGGCGAGTGCGCTGCCTTCGACCTGCAGCGCGGCGTGGACGCGGGTGATCAGTTCGTCGAAGGTCAGCTTGCCCGCGGCGGCGAGGCGGCGATCGCGGATCTGCAGCAGGCGTTCCCGATTGCGGGCGAGGAACAGCGGCAGCCAGTGGCGCGCCGCGCGAAACGCCGCCAGCACGGGCTCATGGCCGCCTTTCGCCAAGGCATCGGGCTTGAGGTACTTGTCCGGCGGGTTGTCGAGGACTTCGTTGACGGAGTCCAGCGGGAACTCGCCAGACGCTTCGAGCAGGAACTCGCCGAGCTTGCGCGCGGCGGTGCGCAATTTCGCATCGGCGCGCTTGAACTTCGCCGCGTCGGCGCTCCAGTCCAGCAGGGACTGGCCGAGCGCTTGCGGGGTTGCCGGGACGCCGGCCGCGGCCGCAGCCTCCGGCAACTGGACCAAGATGCCTGGCTGCAAGGCTTTTTCCAGATACTTGCCGAGACTGTCCCGGCCCAGGCTCCAGGCCGCGCGTTCCAGAGGCCCGAACGCGAAGTCCGCATCGTCCGCAGGGTCACTTCGTAGGCTGGGCGCGCTCAGCGCGACCGGCGCATCTGCCGGCCGGCCTGTGGCCGTCCAGCCTACGACCGCCGCGCCGCTCTGCCCGAGCCGGCGCCAGAGGTCGTCGAGCAGTTCATCGTTGACGCCGCGCCCATCGACCATCTCGCCGAGGTCGAATGCGGTGCCGCATTCGAACGGGAAGTCGGTGAGGATGCGCCGGCACAGGCCGTGCAGCGTACCGATCGGCGCGAGGTCGAGTTCGGCCAGCGCGAGGCGCAGGCGGTTGAGGTCGGCCTGCACGCTCGCGGCATCGGCGGCCGCGTCGGGCAAGGCAGACCAACGCTCATGCAGCCACGCTTCGTCCGGAGCTGGCGCGGCGGATTCGGCGGCAGCGGCGCCATCGCCCTTCTCGCCCGCCGCATCGGCCGTGGCAACCGGCGCCGCATCCGCGGCCGGCTGCAGCGCGGCTTCGGCCTTCTGCATGGCCCAGCCGATGCGGCCACGGATGCGCTCGCGCAGTTCCTGCGCGGCAGCGTCGGTGAACGTGGTGACGACGATCTGGCGCGGCTCCAGCTTCTCCTCGAGCAGCAGGCGCAGGTACAACACCGAGATCGTCCAGGTCTTGCCGGTGCCGGCGCTGGCCTCGATCAGGCTGCGGCCGCCGGCACCGAGGGGCAGCGTGGCCCAAGACGTCGCTTCGATCGGATGCGGGGCGGTGTCGTTCATGCGGTTCCCTCCGTCGCGGCGGCATCGAGCCGGATCAGTGCGCGCAGGCGTTCGGCGCCGGCATGCAGGCGGTCGTAGTCCTGCGCGTCGCCGAAGTCGCGTTCGCCGGCGAGCAGGCGCGCATAGCCGGGGCCGTAGTCGCGCTCGCCGGTCTGCTGGTAGCCGCCCGCCCAGGCCGCGACCGCTGGCGCCGGATCGTCGCCGACGGCCGCCCACGAGGTGCGCGGGAAGTACCACTGCGGCTGCCGCTGCGAGGTGAGGAAGAACTCGACGAGGCCGGCGACGCGACGCTCCAGATCGGCGAGCAGCTTCGCCCGTACCGCCGGTTTGGCCAGCAACAGGCGGTCATCCCAGTCATTGAACGCGCTGGCCCACGGATCCGGCTCGCGCCGCTTCGACTCCGGGCTGACGATGAGGGCGGCACGCACCGCGCACTCCGGCTCGGTGTCGAGACGCAGCAGCGCCCAGCGCAGGAACAGCGCAATGCGTTCGCGGAAACCGAGGTCGGTTTCCTGCTTGCCCGGACGAACTTCGAGCACCCAGCGCGCCGCATCGGTGTCGTAGACATCGCGCAGTTCGCCGCATATGCGCCGGCCGCTGATCGTGCGGTCGAGCAGCACCGGCTGGCTCTCCGGCAACGGCTGCGCGAACAGCGCATGCGCGGCGTGCTCCGGCGATGCGACCGCATCGAGCAGTTCCTGCGCCTTGCCGCGCTCGCTGGCCCACGCCGCCTCGCCGATCCGCCCGGGCGGCAGCAGGCCGGTCAGGCGCAGCCAGTCGGGCGGCGCGTCCGGCAGCGCATGCGGGTGACTCGCGACGGCCTGGAGGAAGAGGCGCTTGGCGACCGTGTCGAGCGCATCGAACGTCGCCTCCAGCGGCTCGACCTCGCGCAGGCGCTCCTCGTCGAGCGCATCGAGGCGCAGGTTCAGATGGTTCGCGAGCAGTTGCTTCGCCGGATCGCGGAAGTACGCGAGCACTTCGGACAACGCGATCGGCGCCGCGTCCTGCGTGGCTGGCGCCGGCGCGCGCGCGGGATCGACGAACGGCCGGTTCGCGGCGGCGTCCGGGCTGCCCTCGCGCATCTGCGCGAATTCGCGGCGGAACGAGAACAGCGCGGGATCGTTGCCGTCGAAGTAGCGCGCGTCGAACGGTTGCAGCGGATGGCGCACCCACCACGGGCGCAGGCGCAGCCACTTGGCGTCGTCGCTTTCGTCGTTCGGCGCATCGCGGTCGATGCCGACGCCGGCGTCGAGAGCGGCCATCAGCTCGGCCAGCGGCGCGGCCGGGTTGCGCGGCTTGCCGTCGCGCACGCCCTGGCCGATCCAGGACAGGTGCAGGCGCCAGCGCGCGGCCATCATGGTTTCGAGGAACAGGTAGCGGTCGTCGCTGCGCACGTCGCGGTCGCCGAGGCGCCGGTGGCGGCTCATCGGGTCGAGGCCGCCGTCGCTGCCGGCGCGCGGGAACTCGCCGTCGTTGAGGCCGAGCACGGCGACGACCTCGAACGGGATCGCGCGCTGCGGAACCATGCCGCAGAACGTGACGCCGCCGAGCAGGAAGCGCTGCCGTTCCGGCACGCCGTCCAGGCGCGCGAGCAGGATCTCGCGCACGACGCTGAAATCGAGCTCGGGATCGAGGCCGCTCTCGCCCGGCTCGCTCGCCAGCGCGCGCACGAACTGGCGCAGCGCGGCCAGCGCCTCGCGCGCGTCGCGGTCGTTAGGGTCGACCAGGAACAGCGCGTCGAGGCGCTGCTCCAGCCGCTCGGCCCACGCGCTGGCGCGGCGGCGCGTGCCGCCGTCGGCGCAGGCCTCGCGCAGCTCCAGCAGCAGGCGGTCGAGCGCGCCGAGCAGCGCGGCCTGCGGGCCGTGCACGCCGTCCAGCGGCGCGATCGCGGCGCCGTCGGGCAGCGTGACGGCGAGCGCGTCGCCGTCGCCCGCGCCGAGCACGTAGCCGGCCAGCATGCGGTCCATCGCCCAGGCGAACGTGTGCTCGGCGATCGCCGGCACGTCGAAGCGCGCGCGGAAGTCGCCGTCCAGTGCCCACGCGACGCGGCTGTCGGCGAGCCAGCGTTCGAGCACCTCGACGTCGTCGGCGCGCAGGCCAAGGCGGGCCGCGATCGGCTCGATCGCGAGCAGGTCGGCGACCTCGGGCGCGGTCAGGCGCGACTGCGGCAGGTCGAGCAGGCGGCGGAACGCCTCGAACAGCGGATGCGTGCGCGCGACGGCGACGTCGGCGACGTGGTACGGCAGCGGACCTTCGTGCCGGCCGGCCTCGCCGAACACGGCCGGCAGCAACGGCAGGTAGGCGTGGATGTCCGGCATCATCACGACGATGTCGGCGGGCTTGAGGTCCGGGCGCGCGCTGCGCGCATCGAGCAGCGCATCGCGCAGCACTTCCAGCTCGCGCAGGCGCGTGTGGCAAGCGTGGATGCGCAGCGAGGCATCGGCGCGCGGCTCGGCCGCGTGTTCGCCGATCAGCCCGGGGTCGAAGCGGCGGATGCTTTCCTGCACGCCGGCGAGGCGATCGGCGGGATCCGCGTCGGCCTCGTCGTGTCCGCTGCGCAGGTCGATCGCGGCCTGGCAATCTTCCAGCGCCAGCACGAAATGCTGGCCCATGCGGCCCCACGCGCCGAGCAGCGGATGGCCCTGCTCGAGGAACAGGCCCTCGGTCGCGGTGCCGGCCGGATCGCGCAGCACCTGCTCGCGCAACGCCGCGCGGTCGCTGCGCAGGCCGCCCCAGTAAGCGCGGCACGGATCAGGCACGTACAGCACGACCGCGCGATGCTCGGACACCGCGCGCAGCACGGCCAGCTCGGCCGGCGCGAGGTGCGCCACGCCGAACACATGCAGCGGTTCGGGCGCGAGCGCCGCGCCCTTGCCGTCCGCAAGCGCGGCGATCAGCTGCCGCACGAGTTCGCCGCGGTGCGCCACGCCGATGTCCTTGCGCAGCACCTGCCACAGCGGCGCGAGGAAGCCGCCCGGCACGTCCGCCTCGCGGCCGTCGGCCCAGGCCTGCAGCCAGTCGGGCCGGTAGACCAGGTATTGCGTGTAGATGCGCGCGAGGCGGTCGGCGAGCTGGAAGCGGCGGCGCGCGCGCGAGACGGCGTCGCCGGCGAGGTAGGCCTGCACCTGCGCATCGCCGATGTGCTCGACCTGTTCGTTGATGCGCCAGCGCAGGAGTTCGCGCCGGTACGGCCGCAGCGCGACCGCTTCGCGCCCGAGCACTTCGTGCGCGAGCCGGTCCAGCCATGCGCTCGGCAGCTCGATGCGCAGGTTGGCGGCGACGCCACTCGGCCCCTGCCGGATCGCCAGCTCACGCCCGAGCCAGCGCTGCATGCCCGGATGCGCCGCGATCAGCTCGTGCGGCGCCAGCGCGTGCTGCGGCGGCGCCGCCTGCATCAACGTCATCAACGGATCGAGCAGCGCCTCGACGCGGCTGGCGCGGTAGATGAGCATTCCCCGCAGGTCGGCGGCTTCCATGTCGGCTCGTTGCACCTCAGGTCCCGGCTGTGTGGATGGGCGCCGCAGCGAACGCGCGGCGCGATGATCCAAGCATCGTACCGGGCGTGGGCGGACTGCGCACGACGGTAACGCAGCGGTGTCGCAGGGGCTGCGACGAACCGTCTGCGTGGGCGTGTGCCGCGACGGCGCGACGACGACGCGCGCCCTCCGCGCCCAAATGGTTTCGCAGGGTGGGACACAGCCGCGCGATGCGGTCGGATCGGGCGTGGCGCAACCACGGCGAGTCCCACCATATGCGCCGCCCCAAGGGCGGTGGGACTCGCCGCTGCGCGGCTGCGGCCCACCCTACGGGGTGACCAGCTCGTGCGGCGCCCAACCTTTGCAGCGGCGGTGCAACGACGGCGTGCACCGTCCACGCCGAAAGAAGCTTCGTAGGGTGGGACGCAGCCGCACGACGCGGTCGGATCGGGGCGTGGCGCAACCACGGCGAGTCCCACCATATGCGCCGCCCCAAGGGCGGTGGGACTCGCCGCTGCGCGGCTGCGGCCCACCCTACGCGGTGACCAGCTCGCGCGGCGTCCAACGCGTGCCAAGGTGGAGCGACGACGGCATGCGCGTCCTCCACGCCGGAAATGGTTTCGCAGGGTGGGACACAGCCGCGCGATGCGGTCGGATCGGGCGTGGCGCAACCACGGCGAGTCCCACCGTATGCGCCGCTCCAAGGGCGGTGGGACTCGCCGCTGCGCGGCTGCGGCCCACCCTACGGGGTGACCAGCTCGTGCGGCGNTTTGCAGCGGCGGTGCAACGACGGCGTGCACCGTCCACGCCGAAAGAAGCTTCGTAGGGTGGGACGCAGCCGCACGACGCGGTCGGATCGGGGCGTGGCGCAACCACGGCGAGTCCCACCGTATGCGCCGCTCCAAGGGCGGTGGGACTCGCCGCTGCGCGGCTGCGGCCCACCCTACGGGGTGACCAGCTCGTGCGGCGCCCAACCTTTGCAGCGGCGGTGCAACGACGGCGTGCACCGTCCACGCCGAAAGAAGCTTCGTAGGGTGGGACGCAGCCGCACGACGCGGTCGGATCGGGGCGTGGCGCAACCACGGCGAGTCCCACCGTATGCGCCGCTCCAAGGGCGGTGGGACTCGCCGCTGCGCGGCTGCGGCCCACCCTACGGGGTGACCAGCTCGTGCGGCGTCCAACGCGTGCCGAGTCGGAGCGATGACGGCATGCGCGCCCGGTGCGCGCGCCGCCATGTGTCGCCGCGAAACCGCGCCTTCGGCGGGACCGGAAAAGCAGAAGGGCCAGTGAGCGCGTGCTCACTGGCCCTTCTGTTTGCAAATGGCGCGCCCGGAGAGATTCGAACTCCCGACCACCAAGTTCGTAGCCTGGTGCTCTATCCAGCTGAGCTACGGGCGCGCACTGAAACCGTTGCCGCGCTGCGTTTGCCTGACCCGGAGGTCAATCAGTGCCGCTGCGGTGAGCCAGCAATTATTCCGATCTGCAGTGCGTTCGTCAACTTTTTTTTTCACTTTCGCGCCGTCGCCATGACGGCACGAATCCTTCTGGTCGACACCGCGCCACCGGCCGGTATGCAGAGACTCGAAAGGGGCCGCGTGGCCCCTTTCGCAAGTCTGGCGGAGAGAGAGGGATTCGAACCCTCGATAGAGCTTTTGACCCTATACTCCCTTAGCAGGGGAGCCCCTTCGGCCTCTCGGGCATCTCTCCGGGTACAGCGTGTGCGATGTCGCCTTGTCCCCCGAACGCCGTGCCAGGCACGTTTTCGTTCAGGGGCGCGGAGAATAGCGGGCATCGCCGTCCAGGTAAAGCCTCAACTCGTCGCGCCGCCTCCTGAAGTGTCCGGAGACTCTCCCTCCGGCGACAGCTCGCGCTTGATGCGCTGGTAGATTTCCTCGCGGTGCACCGCCACGTCCTTCGGGGCGTTGATGCCGATGCGAACCTGGTTTCCCTTGACGCCAAGCACGGTGACGGTCACCTCGTCCCCGATCATCAGCGTCTCGCCGACCCGGCGAGTCAAGATAAGCATGTGCGACTCCTTAACACGATTTGTGGTCCAGTGGACTCCCCGCGCTAATTCACATCACCCCGCGCGTAAAGCCCCGGGGACCAAGCGCAGCCTCCCTCGCTGCACCTTCCCCCTCCTCTGCCGGCTCGCCATTCTCTTCGTGCCCGCTTCAGCACGGACGCTGGCGGCGATGCCGGGTCGGCCGATACTAGCGAACGGCTTGGGCGCACGCAATGAAGCGGATGCAAAGAATCCATGCGGGATCTTTACATCCACACGACCCGAAGGGCCGGCAGGAGGGACTTCGGTCCCGACACCCCATCCGTGAAGGCAACACTGCATCGCGGGCGGGGCCGCTCCTTGTGTCTACGCCCGACCCCGCGTGTTCATCCCATGCGTGCGGCGATCCAGTCCGGCAGCGCCGCCAGCGCCTGGTCGAGCACCGGCGAATCGACGCCGCCGCCCTGCGCCATGTCCGGCCGGCCGCCGCCCTTGCCGCCGATCTGCGCAGCGACGTGCGCGACGATTTCGCCGGCCTTGACGCGGCCGAGCGCGGCGCCATGCACGCCGCCGACCAGCGCGACCTTGCCGTCGGCGCCGGCGGCGAGCAGCACCACGCAGTCGCCGAGCTTCTGTTTGAGCGTGTCGATGCCCTCGCGCAGCGCCTTCGCGTCGAGCCCGTCGACGCGCGCGGCGACGATGCTGACATCGCCGATCCTGCGCGCGGCGGCGGCAAGGTCCTGCGTCGCGGAGCTGGCGGCCTTGGCCTTGAGCGACTCCAGCTCGCGCTCGAGCTTCTTCTGCCGCTCGAACACCTGGCGCAGCTTGTCGACGACCTCGGCGGCCGGTGCGGACAGCAGCGCGCCGATTTCGTCGAGGCGCGCCTCCTCGTCGGCGACGAACGCGAGCGCCGCCGCGCCGGTCACCGCCTCGATGCGGCGCACGCCGGCGGCGACGCCGCTTTCGGACACGATCTTGAACAGGCCGATGTCGCCGGTGCGGCCGACGTGCGTGCCGCCGCACAGCTCGGTCGAAAACTCACCCATCTTCAGCACGCGCACGTGGTCGCCGTACTTCTCGCCGAACAGCGCGAGCGCGCCGAATTCGAGCGCGTCCTGGTAGCCCATCTCGTGCACTTCGGCGACCGCGTTGCGGCGGATCTCGGCGTTCACCAGATCCTCGATGCGGCGCAGCTCGTCGGTGGCGATCGGCTGCGTGTGCGAAAAGTCGAAGCGCAGGCGGTCCGGCGCGACCAGCGAGCCCTTCTGCTGCACGTGTGTGCCGAGTACCTCGCGCAGCGCGGCGTGCAGCAGGTGCGTGGCCGAGTGGTTCAGCACGGTCGCCTGGCGGCGCGCGGCGTCGACGCGCGCGTCGACCGCCATGCCGACCTTCAGCGCGCCGCCACGAACGCGGCCCACGTGCGCATGGAACACGCCGCCGAGCTTGATCGTGTCGCGCACGTCGAAGCGGGTCGTCGCGTCCGCCAGCACGCCAACGTCGCCGACCTGGCCGCCCGATTCGGCGTAGAACGGCGTCTGGTCGAGGATCACCACGCCCTCCTCGCCTTCGGCCAGCGCCCCGACCGCGCGGCCGCCCTGCACGATCGCGAGCACCTGCGCGCCGTCGGCGACGAGTGTCTGGTAGCCGAGGAAGCGCGTCGGCGCGAGCGCGCTGGCAACCTCCGCCGGCAGCGTGACCTTGCTGTCGAACTGGCTGGCCGAGCGCGCGCGCTCGCGCTGCTCGTTCATCGCCACCTCGAAGCCGGCCATGTCCACGCTCCAGCCGTGCTCGCGCGCGATGTCGGCGGTCAGGTCGACCGGGAAACCGTAGGTGTCATACAGCGTGAACGCGATCCGGCCGGGCACGACCTTCGCGTGCGTGGCGTCCTTGAACACCGAGTCGAGCAGCTTCATGCCGTTCTCGAGCGTCTCGGAGAAGCGCTGCTCCTCATTCAGCAGCGCCGCCTCGACCAGCTCGCGCTTGGCCGGCAGCTCCGGGTACGCCTCGCCCATCACCTCGACCAGCGCCGGCACCATCGCGTGGAAGAACGGCTGCTTCTGGCCGAGCATCCAGCCGTGGCGCAGCGCGCGGCGGATGATCCGGCGCAGCACGTAGCCGCGCCCCTCGTTCGACGGCAGCACGCCGTCGACGATCAGGAAGCTGCAGGCGCGGATGTGGTCGGCGATCACGCGCAGCGACTTGTTCTCGAGGTCGGCCGTATTCGTCAACCGTGCCGCTTCACCGATCAGGCGCTGGAACAGGTCGATCTCGTAGTTCGAATGCACGTGCTGCAGCACCGCGGCGAGGCGCTCCAGGCCCATGCCGGTGTCCACGCACGGCGCCGGCAGCGGCGACAGCGTGCCGTCGGCGGCGCGGTCGAACTGCATGAACACGAGGTTCCAGATCTCGATGTAGCGGTCGCCGTCCTCGTCCGGTGATCCGGGCGGGCCGCCGGCGACGTCCGGGCCGTGGTCGTAGAAGATCTCGGTGCACGGGCCGCACGGGCCTGTGTCGGCCATCTGCCAGAAGTTGTCCGACGCGAACGGCGCGCCCTTGTTGTCGCCGATGCGCACGATGCGCGCGGCCGGCACGCCGATTACCTCGTTCCAGATCGCGTAGGCCTCGTCGTCGGTGTGGTAGACCGTGACCCACAGCCGCTCCGCATCGAGCTTGAGCGTGCCGGTCAGGAACTGCCACGCCCACTCGATCGCCTCGCGCTTGAAGTAGTCGCCGAACGACCAGTTGCCGAGCATCTCGAAGAACGTGTGGTGGCGCGCGGTGTAGCCGACCGAGTCGAGGTCGTTGTGCTTGCCGCCGGCGCGCAGGCAGCGCTGCACGTCGGCCGCGCGCACGAAGCCGAGCTTCTCGCTGCCGAGGAACACGTTCTTGAACTGCACCATGCCGGAGTTGGTGAACAGCAGGGTCGGATCGTTCGACGGAACGAGCGAACTCGACGGCACGATGGTGTGGCCCTTGGAGCGGAAGAACTCCAGGAACGCGGAACGGATTTCGGAGGTTTTCATGCGCAACCGGGAATGGGGGGATCGGGAATGGAGAATCGGAAAAGCGGGCACGCCAAAAATGCGGCCAGCGATTCGAGTCATCAATCCAACCCGAGGTCCGGACCGTCCACTTCGGCGCGCGTGACGGCGCGTACTGTCGCCGGATCGAAGCCGCGGCGCAAGAGAAACGCGGCGCGGCGGGCGCGCTCGTCGACATCGGCCGGCGCGCCGGCGCCGTGGCGGCGGCGCAATTGCGCGGCGGCCAGCGCGGTCCAGTCGAGGTCGAGCTCGGCCAGCACGGCGCGGATCGCCGCGTCGCCGAGCCCGTGCGATTTCAGCTCCGCCGCGATCCGGCGCGGGCCATAGCCCTGGCCACTGCGCTGGCGCGCCAGGCTCGCGGCGAAGCGCTCGTCGCTCTGGTAGCGCTGGTCCTTGAGCTGGCCGATCGCTGCGTCGGCCTCGCCCTTGTCATGCCCGCGCGCGAGGAGCTTGCCCTTCAACTCGCGCGAGGAATGCTCGCGCCGCGCCAAGAGGCCGAGCGCCTTGTCGTAGACGCTGCGCGCATCGGCCTTCGGCGGGCGCCGCGGCAAGGACTTACGCCTCCTCCACCTCGACTGCCGGCAGCGGCGAGCTGCCGCCCTTCACGAGCAGCTTGGCGCGCAGCTGCGCGTCGATCGCCATGGCGATCTCCGGGTGCTCCTTGAGGTAGAGGCGCACGTTGTCCTTGCCCTGGCCGATGCGGTCGCCGTTGTAGCTGTACCAGGCGCCGGACTTCTCGACCAGGTTGTGCGCGACGCCGAGCTCGATCAGCTCGCCCTCGCGCGAGGTGCCCTCGCCGTAGAGAATCTCGAACTCGGCCTGGCGGAACGGCGGCGCGACCTTGTTCTTGACCACCTTGACGCGCGTCTCCGAGCCGATCACTTCCTCGCCGCGCTTGACCGCGCCGATGCGGCGGATGTCCAGGCGCACCGAGGCGTAGAACTTCAGCGCGTTGCCGCCGGTGGTCGTTTCCGGGTTGCCGAACATCACGCCGATCTTCATGCGGATCTGGTTGATGAAGATGACCAGCGTGCCGGACTTCTTGATGTTCGCGGTCAGCTTGCGCAGCGCCTGGCTCATCAGGCGCGCTTGCAGACCGACGTGCGAATCGCCCATCTCGCCCTCGATTTCGGCCTTCGGCGTCAGCGCCGCGACCGAGTCGATCACGACGACGTCGACCGCGTTCGAGCGCACCAGCATGTCGGCGATCTCGAGCGCCTGCTCGCCGGTGTCGGGCTGGCTGACCAGCAGGTCGTCGACGTTGACGCCGAGCTTCTCGGCGTAGCTCGGGTCGAGCGCGTGCTCGGCGTCGACGAACGCCGCGGTGCCGCCGTTGCGCTGGCAGGCGGCGATGACCTGCAGGGTCAGCGTGGTCTTGCCGGACGATTCCGGCCCGTAGATCTCGACGATGCGGCCGCGCGGCAGGCCGCCGACGCCGAGCGCGATGTCCAGGCCGAGCGAGCCGGTCGAGACGACGTCGATCGCCTCGTCGGTCTTGTCGCCCATGCGCATGACCGCGCCCTTGCCGAACTGCTTCTCGATCTGGCTGAGTGCGGAGGCGAGCGCCTTGCGCTTGTTGTCGTCCATTCGGGGAATCCTCGTCTGTGTGAGCGCGGCGACTGTGCCGCCACGGCGTCTCAGGGTTTAAGACACGGCATGGCAGACATTATCCCACGCCGCCCGCCCGGGCGACCGGCCGGCGCCGCGTCAGTTCGTAAGAATCCGCCGCACGCCGTCGAGCGCCGCGGCGACGGTCTGCCGGCGCACCGCGTCGCGGTCGCCGCCGAAATGGAACAGCTCGGCGCGCGCGTAGCCGCCGCGCCGCTTCCAGCCGATCCAGACCGTGCCGACCGGCTTGTCCGGCGTGCCGCCGGACGGCCCGGCGACGCCGGTCACCGCGACCGCGACGCTGGCGCCGTAGCGTGCGAGCGCGCCGGACACCATCTCGACCACGGTTTCGTGGCTGACCGCGCCGGTGCGCTCGAGCGTCTGCGGCTGCACGCCGAGCAGCGCCTCCTTCGCCTCGTAGCTGTAGGCGACCACGCCGCACTCGAACCAGGCGGAACTGCCCGCGATGTCGGTCAGCACCTTGGCGATCCAGCCGCCGGTGCACGATTCGGCCGTGACCATGCTCAGCCCGCGCGCGAGCAGGCACTCGGCCACCGCATGCGCCTGCGCGGCGAGGACGTCATCGGAAGGCAGGGCGGACGCGGACACGAGACGCTCCTTGGAGACAGCGGGCACGCAGCATACCCCAGTGCCGACACGCCGCTGCAGGAGCGCACCCTGTGCGCAACCCGAGCGTCGCAATGGATCGAACGCTGGTCGCGCACAGGGTGCGCTCCTACCGAGCGGATGCGGCGTTACAAAATCGGGTCGAACAGGCGCGCCACGTGCATCGCGACGCGGCGCCGATACGGCGCTGCGCGGTATTCGCGTTCGTCGATCTCGACGGCGCTCGCGAAATCCGCGCGCAGCATCGCCTCGACCTCGGCCGCGAACGCGCGGTCGACGTTCAGCGCGGCGACCTCGAAATTGAGCCGGAACGAGCGGCTGTCGAGGTTCATGCTGCCGACCGCGGCGGTGTCGTCGTCGACCAGCAGCACCTTCTGGTGCATGAAGCCGGGCTGGTAGCGGAACACGCGGATGCCGGCGCGGACCGCCTCGTGCGCGTGCAGCGTCGAGGACAGGAACACCGTGCGATGGTCCGGCCGCGCCGGCAGCAGCACGCGCACGTCGACGCCACGAAAGACCGCCAGGCGCAACGCCGCGCCGACTGCGTGGTCGGGCACGAAGTACGGCGTGGTCAGCCACACGCGCTCGCGCGCGGCGTGGATCGCCTCGACGAAGAACAGCGCGCAGCTTTCCTGCCGGTCGGCCGGGCCGGTCGCGGCGATCAGCGTGTTGGCCGTGCCGCCCACCGCGCGCGGCGCACGCGACGGCGGTTCGCGGCCGGTGATCCAGCGCCAGTCCTCACCGAACGCCTGCTGCAGGTCGGCCACGGCCGGCCCCTGCAGTTCCAGGTGCGTGTCGCGCCACGGCGCCAGCGGCGGCTTGCGGCCGAGGTACTCGTCGCCGACGTTGAGGCCGCCGACGAAGCCGCGCCAGCCGTCGACGACGACGATCTTGCGATGGTTGCGGAAGTTGATCTGCAGGCGGTTGGTCCACGTGCGCGTCGCGAACGGATGCACGGCCACGCCGCCGGCGCGCAGCGTGTCGACGTAACGGCGCGGCAGGTCGTGGCTGCCGACGCCGTCGTAGAGCACGCAGACCGCGACGCCGGCCGCGGCGCGCTCGAGCAGCGCGCGCTGCACGCGGCGGCCGAGTTCGTCGTCGTGGAAGATGAAGAACTGCACCAGCACGTAGTGCTCGGCCTGCGCGATCGCCTCGAGGATCGCCGCGAACGCCGCCTCGCCGTCGACCAGCAGGCGCAGGCGCTGGCCGCGGTGGAACGTGGTGCCGAGCATCGCCGCGATCGCGGCATGGCGCGCAGCGGCCGGGTCGGCCAATGGGCGCCCGGCATCCGCCGCCATGCCGCGCGGACGGCGGCGGTGCATGTCGACATAGCCGTCGAAATGGCTGGAACCGAGGAACAGGTACGGCACCAGCGTGACGTACGGCAGCAACAGCAGGCCGAGCACCCACGCGACCGCGCCGGGCGCGGTGCGCGTATGCATCAGCGCGTGCAGCGCCGCCACCGCACCGGCGATGTGCAGCAGCAATGCGGCGGCGGCGATCAACGTCGGCGTCATGGCGTGCGGCGTCGGAACCCGACGCGAAGGGTGGCATGTTTCGCCGCCCGGGCGCACCTTCACGCTTCGTAGGCTGGACGGCCGCAGGCCGGCCGGCATGCCAGCCAGAAGCAAACAGCCTCAAACACGGAGCACACAGAGCACACGGAGGAAAAGCGGAAACGCGCCGGTCGCGCTACGCGCGCCCAGCCTACGGTGCTCGCATGTCAGAACGCGTGGTCGAAGCCGACCTCGCCCTGCACCGCGACCTGGTAGGCCGAGACGCGGCGCTCGAAGAAGTTGGTCAGCTCCTGCACGTCCTGCAGTTCCATGAACGCGAACGGGTTCTTCGCGCCGTAACGGGTCGGCAGCTGCAGCATCGCCAGGCGCTGGTCGGCGACGTACTCAAGGTACTGGCGCATCTCCTTCAGCGTCATGCCGACCACGCCGCCGCCAAGCACGTCCTCGGCGAACTGCGTCTCGCAGTCGACCGCCTCGGCGATCATCTGCGTCACCTGCGCCGCCCACTGTGCGTCGAACAGCTGCGGCTCCTCGCGGCGCACGGTGTCGAGCACCTCGAACGCGAAGCCCATGTGCGCCGATTCGTCGCGGAACACCCACGCGGTGCCGGCGGCGAGGCCGGGCAACAGGCCGCGCGAGCGCAGGAAGTAGACGTAGGCGAACGCGCCGAAGAAGAACAGGCCCTCGATGCAGGTCGCAAAGCAGGTCAGGTTCATCAGGAACTGGCGCTTGTCCGCGTCCGAATCGATGCGGTCGAGGGTCTGGATCGAATCGATCCAGCGCTGGCAGAACTCGGCCTTGCGCCGGATCGACGGGATGTTCTCGACCGCGGCGAACGCCTGCGCGCGCTGCTCGGGCTCGGGAATGTAGTTGTCGAGCAGGGTCAGGTAGAACTGCACGTGCAGCGCCTCCTCGTACAGCTGGCGCGACAGGTACATGCGCGCCTCGGGCGCGTTGATGTGCTTGTACAGATTCAGCACGAGGTTGTTGGCGACGATCGAATCGCCGGTCGCGAAGAACGCGACCAGGCGCTGGATCAGGTGGCGATCGGCGCTGGTCATGCGCTGCGCCAGATGGCCGAGGTCGATCTGGAAGTCGATCTCCTCGACCGTCCAGGTGTTCTTGATCGCGGCGCGATACATCTCGTAGAACTGCGGATAGCGCATCGGCCGCAGGGTCAGGTCGAAGCCGGGATCGAGAAGGCGAGGAACGAGTGGAGAGGAGTGAGGAACGAGAGGCGTCATGGATGCATTACCGGGAAACGATGGTTTGGAATAAGGCAATGACGGCAGTTCGGCGGGTTTACGAGCTGCTGCCGCGCCTTCCGCGGGAAGAGATGTTCGGGATCAGAAGCCAATTGGCGCGTGCAGCGGTTTCCGTTCCGTGCAATATCGCTGAGGGATGGACGCGCGAATCGCGGCGGGAGAAGGCCCAGTTCATGTCCATTGCGCACGGTTCGCTGGCCGAGGTCGAAACCTTGTTGACCTTGTGCGAGCAGTTGGGCTGGTTCGATCCCGAGTCGACTTCCGCCTTGCGGGCGGAGGTCGAGGAAACGAGCCGGATGCTCACCGCACTACGCCGTAGGGCGAGAAACGAGTGAAGAGGAGCGAGAAATGAGTGGAAACGAGTGAGGAACGAGTCTGCGCCGCAGAGCTCTTACTCGTTTCTCACTTCTCTCTACTCATTCCTCGCTCGAGTGAAGGGAAGTGAGAAATGAGTGAGGAGCGAGTCCACGCCCCCAGCTTTTACTCGTTTCTCACTCCTCCCTACTCGTTCCTCGCTCACTGGCACGCCTCGCACATCTCCGGATTCTCCAGCGAGCACACCAGCGCCTCGGCATCGGTGTACGTCTTCGCCGGCGCGGCGCTGACCGTCGCCTTGGCGATCTTCGTCGCCGGGCGCGAGCGCAGGTAGTAGGTCGTCTTCAGGCCGCGCTTCCACGCGTACATGTACATGCTCGAGAGCTGGCCGATGTTCGGGTTCTCGATGAACAGGTTCAGCGACTGGCTCTGGTCGAGGAACGCGCCGCGGTCGGCGGCCATGTCGATCAGCGCGCGCATCGGTGTTTCCCAGACCGTGCGGTAGATCGTCTTGAGCTGCTCCGGCAGCGCCGCGAGCGACTGCACCGAACCTTCGGCCAGCTTGATCGCGTCGCGGATCTCGGCGGTCCACAGGCCAAGGCGCTTGAGCTCGTCGACCAGGTAGCGGTTGACCTGCAGGAAGTCGCCCGACAGCGTCTCGCGCTTGAACAGGTTCGACACCTGCGGCTCGATGCACTCGTAGCAGCCGGCGATCGAGGCGATCGTCGCGGTCGGCGCGATCGCGATCAGCAACGAGTTGCGCAGGCCGTGCGCCTTGATCTCCTCGCGCAGCGCGTCCCAGCGCGCGGGGTCGCGTGGCGTCACGCCCCAGGCGTCGAACTGCAGCTCGCCGCGCGCGGCGCGCGTGTCGGCGAAGGCCGCGTGCGCGCCCTTCTCGCGCGCGAGCTCGAGCGAGGTGCGCAATGCCCAGTAGTAGATCTCCTCCGACACGCGCGCCGACAGCTCGCGCGCCTGCGCGCTGTCGAACGGCAGGCGCAGCGCGAAGAACAGGTCCTGCAGGCCCATCAGGCCGAGGCCGACCGGGCGCCAGCGCAGGTTCGACGCGCGCGCGGTGTCGATCGGATAGAAGTTGAGGTCGATCACGCGATCGAGCTGGCGCACCGCGACCTGCACCGTGTGCGCGAGCTTGGCGAAGTCGAACTCGCGGCCGTCGTGGTGCTGGGCGAGGTTGATCGAGCCGAGGTTGCACACCGCCGTCTCGCCCTCGCTGGTGACCTCGATGATCTCGGTGCACAGGTTCGACAGGTGCACCGTATTGCCGGGCTTCGCCGTCTGGTTCGCGGCGCGGTTGCAGGCGTCCTTGAACGTCATCCAGCCGTTGCCGGTCTGCGCCAGCGTGCGCATCATGCGCGCGTACAGATCGCGCGCCTTGATCGTCTTGCGCGCCAGGCCCTGCGCCTCGGCCCGCGCGTAGGCGCTCTCGAACGCCTCGCCCCACAGGTCCGGGAAGTCCGGCACGTCCTTCGGATCGAACAGCGACCAGTCGGCATCGGCCTCGACCCGGCGCATGAACAGGTCGGGAATCCAGTTCGCGAGGTTCAGATGATGGGTGCGGCGCGCGTCGTCGCCGGTGTTCTCGCGCAGTTCGAGGAACGCCTCGATGTCGGCGTGCCAGCTTTCCAGGTACACGCAGGCCGCGCCCTTGCGCTTGCCGCCCTGGTTGACCGCGGCGACCGACGAATCGAGCGTCTTCAGCCACGGCACGATGCCGTTGGACAGGCCGTTGGTCGAGCGGATCAGCGAGCCTTCCGAGCGCACGCGATGCCAGGCCAGGCCGATGCCGCCGGAGAACTTCGACAGCATCGCGACGTCGCGGTACTTGTCGTAGATCGCTTCCAGCGAGTCGGCCGGCGAATCGAGCAGGAAGCAGCTCGACAGCTGCTCGTGGCGCGTGCCGGCGTTGAACAGCGTCGGCGAGCTCGGCACGTAATCGAGCCGCGCGAACAGGCCGTACAGCTCGATCGCGTCGCCGGCGTTGTCGCTCAGCGCGCAGGCCACGCGCATCCAGAAATGCTGCGCGGTCTCGATCACCTGGCGCTGGGTCGGGTGCTTCAACAGGTAGCGGTCGTACAGCGTGCGCAGGCCGAAGTACTCGAAGCGCAGCGTGTGCTGCGCCTCGATCGCGTCATTGAGCTTGCGCGCATTCGCCTCGACGAACGCGAGCACGCGCTCATTGATCAGGCCCGCCTCGAAACCGAGCCGGATCGACTGCGAGAACGAATACACGCCAAGGCCCTGCACTTCCTTGTCGATGTACGCGGCGAGCAGGCGCGCGGCGGCCTTGGAGTATTCCGGCTCCTCGGCGATGAACGAGGCGGCGGTGCGGATCGACAGCTCGTCGAGCTCGCGCGTGGTCGCGCCGTCGTAGAGGCCGGCGATCGTCTTCAGCGCGACGCGCATCGGGTCGACGTCGGCCAGACCCGCGCAGCAGCGCGTAACCGCGCGCACGATCTTGTTCAGGTCGACCGGTTCCTTCGCGCCGGAGCGCTTGGTGACTTGCATCGACGCCGGACCCGCGTGCGGCGGAGTCAGCGCGAAGCCGGGTTGCTCGTGGGACGGGACAGCCGGCGTGGGCGCGGTGCGCGGAGCGGCGGCGACTTCAGGGGACATGCGGTTTCTCCTTCACGAGCAGTGGGCACGCAAGGAGAAACGGACGACGACGCATGGCGTGAGACGCCCGCGACCGCCGGCCTTTCGCTCCCGCGAGCGAGGGAAGGACCTGCGGACGACGCGGACGGAAAAGAGCGCGCTGCTCCGGACGGAGGCGCGGCGATTTCCGGCCGGTCCCTCCCGCGAGGGCCTTCTAGCCAGTCGCCGCGCCTTGCGGCGCGACGGTCGCGGCAGGTATTCGGACTTTCGGGCGTCGCGGCCGAAGCCGCTCCTGCGCGGCGCCGCGCCCCGAGCCGAGCTCAGTGCGCACCGCGCCGTTCGTTCCCGATCACCGCTGCGGGGCAGCTCCGGATTTGCACCGGATTCCCTCGTCGGCCATTCAGCCTAGGACCCAGATGTTGTGCTGGGCGCCATCGACGGCCACAAGATTATGTGCCGAGTTTGGAAAGATCAATTCTTGACGGCGCCCTCTGGCGCGGCTATGGCAGCCGCCGCCGCGAACGCCCGGCGACGGAGAATTCGCCCGCGAGCCGCCGGCCGGCGGCCTGTGATCGGGCCGCCGGCGGATCGCCTCCGCCAGCGCCTACTGCGCGTGACCGACCTGGTTCAGCGGCAGCCTGAGATAGGCCACGCCGTTGGCCTCCGCCGCCGGCAGGCGGCCGCCGCGGATGTTGACCTGCAGCGCCGGCAGGATCAGCCGCGGCACCGGCAGCGTCGCGTCACGCCCCGTGCGCAGTGCGACGAAATCCGCCAGCCCGGCCACGTGCCCGACGTGCACGTTGTCCCGCCGCTGCGCCGCGATCGAGGTCTGCGCCAACGGCGCGCGCCCGCCCGGCGGGTAGTCGTGGCACAGGAAGATCCGCGTGTCCGCCGGCAGTGCGAGGATGCGCTGGATCGACGCGTACAACTGCGCGGCGTCGCCGCCCGGGAAGTCGCAGCGCGCGGTGCCGACATCGGGCGCGAACAGCGTGTCGCCGACGAACGCGGCGTCGCCGATCACGTAGGTCAGGCTGTCGCCGGTGTGCCCCGGCGTGGCGAGCACGCGCGCGGCCAGGCCGCCGATGCGGAACGTGTCGCCGTCGTCGAACAGGCGGTCGAACTGGCGGCCGTCGGCGACGAACTCCTCGCCGAGCCCGAACAGCGCCTTGAAACGCGCCTGCACCTCGACGATGCCACGGCCGATCGCCAGCGGTGCGCCGAGCGCATCGCGCAGGTAGCCGCCGGCGCTGAGGTGATCGGCATGCGCATGCGTCTCAAGAATCCACTCCACGCGCAGGTCCTGCGCGCGCACGAACGCAAGCACCGCGTCGGCCGACGCGGTCGCGGTCCGCGCCGCCGCCGCGTCGTAATCGAGCACCGGATCGATGATCGCGGCCGCCCCACCCACGCCTTCGTGGACGACGTAGGTGAACGTGCTGGTGTCCGGGTGGAAGAACGCTTGCACCGCCGGGGACGGCATCTGGGCAACGGGCATCGGATCGGCTGCTCTGCAGGGCAAGGCGCCATTATCCAGCAGGACGCGAACCAGCGACGGCCCCTGAGGCTGGCCGGACACGCCAGATCTGCGGCGGCCTGATGGGATCGCGCGCCGAATTACGTAATGGCAGGAAGCAATAGAGGAACCATCATGTCACGCACGCTCCTCGCCGCGCTCCTGCTCGCCGGCCTCGCCTCTCCGGCCCACGCCGACATCCTCGTCGGCAATTATGGCGGCGGGAAAACGCCGGAGTCACTGCACGCGTTCGCCGACGACGCCAACGGCGATGCCGCGCCGATCCGCGCGCTCGGCGGCCCGGCCTCGACGCTCGTGTCGGCGGCCGGCGGATCGTACGAGGCGAATGAGGGCGTGCTGTACGTCGCCGACTTCTTCGGCCAGGCGATCCGGGTCTATCCGGCCTACGCGAACGGCGATGTCGCGCCGCTGCGCGTGCTCGATGCGCCGCTCCTCGGCCAGGTGCGCAGCGTCGCGATCGACGTCGCGCACGACGAGCTGCTGACGACCAATTCCGGCTGCTGCCTCGCGGCCTACCCGCGCACGGCGAGCGGGACAGATTACCCATTGCGCTCACTTTCCTGGGGCGGAATTCCCGGCAGCCAGACCCAGCTCAACTATCCCTCGTCGATCGCCTATGCGCCCGGCCGCGACGAAGTCCTGCTGGCCGATTCCGACGCCGGCGGCCCGAAGATCCTCGTGTTCGACCGCGGCCAGACCGATGCGTACGCCCCGCCACGGCGCGTGCTCAAGGGCAACCTGACCGGCTTCGGCGACTGGATCGGCGGCATCGCGCTCGACCCGGGCAACCACCTGCTGTACGTGGCGACCTACACCACGAACCCTGACGCCACGCGCTCGGGTCGCATCCTGGTGTTCGCCGACGATGCCGGCGGCAACGTGGCGCCGCTGCGCACGATCGCCGGCCCCTCCACGCAGCTCGACACCGCCAACTCCGCGTTCCTGTTCGGCCTCGCCGTCGATCCGCTGCGGCGGCGCCTGATCGCGAGCGTGCAGGACGGGACCCTGGCGAGCGGCAACGCGTTGCTGGTCTGGTCGCTCGATGCGAGCGGCGATGCGGCCCCGCTGCAGGCGATCCGCGGCAACCAGACCGGCATGCTCGCGATCGGCGCACCGATCTGGGTTCCAGCCGACGCGATCTTCGCCGACTCGTTCGACTGAGGCAGTCCGGAGCGCGGTGCGCGCGGCTAGACTACGGAGCCCGCTCGCCAGCCCCGGCCCCGGATGTCTGCCGCCGATACCTCGCAACACACCCCGCTGATGCGCCAGTACTTCGCCGCCAAGGCGGAGTACCCGGACACGCTCGTGTTCTTCCGCATGGGCGACTTCTACGAGCTGTTCTACGACGACGCGCGCAAGGCGGCGCGGCTGCTCGACATCACGCTGACCCAGCGTGGCGCGTCGGCCGGCGCGCCGATTCCGATGGCCGGCGTGCCATACCACGCGGCCGAGGGCTATCTCGCGCGGCTGGTGAAGCTCGGCGAGTCGGTCGCGATCTGCGAGCAGATCGGCGATCCGGCGCTGGCGAAGGGTCTGGTCGAGCGCAAGGTCGTGCGCGTCGTCACGCCAGGCACAGTGACCGACGCGGCGCTGCTGGAAGAGCGGCGCGACAACCTGTTGCTCGCGATCGCGGCCGGCAAGGTCGGTTATGGACTTGCGTATATCGATCTGTCGACCGGGCGCTTCCTGCTCAGCGAGGTCGGCGACGCCGAGGCACTGGCGGCGGAACTCGCGAGGCTGACGCCGGCGGAGACGCTGGTAGGCGAGGACGTGGCCTGGCCGGCGTGCGTGACCGCCCTGCCCGGCCTGCGCAAGCGCGCGCCGTGGCATTTCGATGCGGAGACCGCGCAGCGCGAGCTGGCGCGCTTCTTCGGCACGCGCGACCTGTCCGGCTTCGGCGTCGACGGCCTGCCGCTGGCGGTCGCCGCGGCCGGTGCGCTGCTCGGCTACGTCGAGGAGACGCAGAAGTCCGCGCTGCCGCACCTGGCCGGCCTGGCCGTCGAAAACGCGAACGAGACGATCGCGCTCGACGCGGCGACGCGGCGCAACCTTGAGCTCGACACGCATGCGAGCGGCAACCGCGAGTTCACGCTGCTCGGCGTGCTCGACCGCTCGATCACGCCGATGGGCGCACGCCTGCTGCGCCGCTGGCTGCACCGGCCGCTGCGGGAGCGCGGCGTGCTGCAGCGGCGCCAGCAGGCGATCGAGGCGCTGCTCGAGCAGCGTCGGCACGAATCCCTGCGTGAAATCCTGCGCGGCATCGGCGACCTCGAGCGCATCCTCGCGCGCGTCGCGCTGCGCTCGGCGCGCCCGCGCGACCTGTCGACGCTGCGCGATGGCCTTGCTTTGGCTCCGCGGTTGAAGGAAGAGCTGGCGGTGTGCGACAGCCCGCTGCTGCACGACCTCGTCGACCGCATCGGCGAGCACGCCGACACCGCCGCGCACCTTGCGCGCGCGATCGTCGAACAGCCGCCGGCGCTCGCGCGCGACGGCGGCATCCTGCGCGCCGGCTTCGACGCCGAGCTCGACGAGCTGCGCGCGCTGTCGACCAACGCGGACCAGTTCCTGGTCGACCTGGAGGAGCGCGAGAAGGCCGCCACCGGCATCCCGACGCTGAAGGTCGGCTACAACAGCGTGCACGGCTACTACATCGAGATCAGCAAGGCGCAGTCGGACAGGGCGCCCACGCACTACACGCGGCGGCAGACGCTCAAAGGGGCCGAGCGCTACATCACCGAGGAACTGAAGTTGTTCGAGGACAAGGTGCTCAGCGCGCGCGAGCGCTCGCTGATGCGCGAGCGCGCGCTGTACGAGGGGCTGCTCGACTTCCTCGCCGAGCGCCTCGGCCCGCTGCAGATGGCCGCCGCCGCGATCGCCGAGCTCGACGTGCTGGCGACGCTGGCCGAACGCGCCGACGCGCTCGGCTGGAGCCGGCCGCAGCTGGTCGACACGCCCGGCATCCGCATCACGCGCGGCCGCCATCCGGTGGTCGAGCAGGTGCGCGAGGCGCCGTTCGAGCCGAACGACCTCGACCTGCACGACGGCCGGCGCATGCTGGTCATCACCGGCCCGAACATGGGCGGCAAGTCGACCTACATGCGCCAGGCCGCGCTGATCGTGCTGCTCGCGCACGTCGGCAGCTTCGTGCCGGCCGACGCCGCCACGATCGGCCCGATCGACCGCATCTTCACACGCATCGGCGCCGGCGACGACCTCGCGCGCGGACAGTCGACCTTCATGGTCGAGATGAGCGAGACCGCCAACATCCTGCACAACGCGACCGCGGCCAGCCTGGTGCTGATGGACGAGGTCGGCCGCGGCACCTCGACCTACGACGGTCTCGCGCTGGCGCGCGCGAGCGCGGTCGCGCTGGCGACGGCGAACCGCGCGTTCGCGCTGTTCGCGACGCACTACTTCGAGCTGACCGAACTGGCCAACGAGTTCGACGCGATCGCCAACGTGCACCTGGACGCGGTCGAGTACGGCGACCAGCTGGTGTTCATGCACGCGGTCAAGGAAGGCCCGGCCAACCGCAGCTTCGGCCTGCAGGTCGCGGCGCTGGCCGGGTTGCCGAAGGCCGTCATCGCCGATGCACGGCGCACGCTGGCCGAGCTGGAGCGCGCGCCGTCGCCGGCCACCGCCAAGGCCGCGCCGGCGGTGGCGCCGTCGCCGCAACTGAGCCTGTTCAACGCCTCGCCGTCGGCGGTCGAGCGCGCGCTCGCCGGCATAGATCCGGATGCGCTGTCGCCGCGCGAGGCGCTGGAAGCGCTGTACCGGCTCAAGGCGCTGGCCTGAGCGCGGCGCCGCCGGTCAGAAGCGGATCAGCGGCTGCAGCAGGCGCGCGAAACGGCCGGAGAAGCGCAACGGCGCATCCGTCGCGGCGGCGCAGATGCAGGGCACGCCGGGCGCGGTAACCGGCTGGTGCTCGATCTCGTCGTCGAGGTCGGCAACGTCGCCGGGAGCGAAATGGCCGAGCGCATCGTCGTAGGCGCCTTGCAGCACCAGCGTCAGCTCGTTGGCTGCGTGGCCGTGCATCGGCACACGCCGGCCGGGCGCGATGCGCAGCAGCATCAGCGTCCCGCCGGTCACGCCGTCGGCCAGGATGCGGTGCACGCCGGGCGCGATCATGCGCCAGCGAAGATCGCCGTAGGTCGCGCCGAAATACGGTTGCAGCGGCGCCGGCAGGCAATCCGGATCGGCCACGACCGGTACGCGGTGCAACGGCGGCGGATCGGGCCGGGTTTCGCCCAGCCGCGCCAGCATCCGGTCGCGCGCACCGGCCGACAGCGGCGCCGGTTCACGCTGCTGCATCAACATGCCGCCGGTCCGGTCGGCGTCGAGCAGTTGCTCGCGGCAGTGCCGGCAGATGCCCAGGTGCGCCGACACCAGCACCGCGAACGCAGTGGGCAGCGCGCCCGCCGAATAGCTGACGAGGGTGGCCTCGTCGGGATGATGGAGAGGTCTCATCGCGTACGCCTCATACCCGCCTGCAATTTGCCGAATGCACGTCGCAGGGAGGACTTGACCGTGCCCAGCGGCATGTTCAGTTCGGCGGCGATCTCACGGTGGGCCTTGGCTTCGAAGTAGGACATGCGGATCAGACGCGCCTGCGCCGCCGGCAGTTCGTCGATCGCCTGCTTCAGCCCGGCATGGTCGACGAAGGCTTCCGCGTCCGAAGCCGGGTCGCTCGCCGCCTCGCTGTCGAGCCATTCCAGGCCGTCCTGCACCGGCATCCAGTTCGGCTCGCTGCGGATCGTGTCGATGTACAGGTTGCGCGCGATGCGGAAGAGCCAGGTAGCCAGGCTCGCGCGGGCCGGATCGAACAGGTCGGCACGCCGCCATACGCGCAGCATCGCCTCCTGCACCAGCTCCTCAGCCGACGCCTGGGCCACGCCCAGGCCAAGCAGGTAGCGCTGCAGCCGCGGCGCGAAATGGTCGTAGATGCGCATGAAGCCGTCCCGGTCGCGACGCGACGCGACGGCAGCCATCTGTTCGGACCAATAGCGTGCATCGGCCGCGACGTGGGGAGAGGGTGGGGACAATCGCCTGGCCGCCCCGAGGGGCGTCACCTTGCTGGTAGCCTGATCGGTGTCGATCATACCCAAGCCCCTCGCGCTGCGCCGATCGTGGTCGAACGATCCAGCCGGTTCGTTGCGTGTCGCGCTCAAGGGGCACTCCCGGCGGCGGAACTCGCGTGGCGGCCGCCCCAGCCACGCGGGGAGGCAGCGGAATGGATCGAGGATGGCATTGCACCCACCTTCAACGGTTGCTCGTGCGCTTGTACGCAGGAGCGGTCCGTCTGGATGCAGCGCCGCGAGCGCCGGCCGAAGCAATGCCGGACCGCGGCGGCCCGAGGCGCTCCGGCGCGCTCAGGCGAACTGGCGGCGGAAGCGCGCCAGCCCGGCGCCGAACGCGAGCGCGCCGAGCAGCGCCATCGCCAGCAGCGGCTGCGCCAGCTCGGCCAGCGTCATGCCCTTGAGCAGCACGCCGAAGCCGGCATCGATGTAGTAGTGCATCGGCGACACCGCCATCAGCACGCGCACCGGCGTGGCCAGCGCCTCCGGCGGCGTCCACATGCCGGACAGGAACATCATCGGCGCCAGCACCATGATCGCGAGCATGCCGACCTGTGCCAGGTTGCGCGCGATCGTCGCCAGCAGCAGGCCGATGCCCGAGGTGGTGAACACGTACAGCGCGCTGATCGCGTAGAACAGCGGCAGGCTGCCGCGGATCGGCACGTCGAAGACGCCGCGCAGCACGAGCGCGATCGCCAGCGTGACGCCGGCCAGGATCACCAGCGTCATGGCCAGCACCTTGGGCAACAGGATCTCCAGCGGGCGCAGCGGCGACACCAGCAACTGCTCGATCGTGCCGCGTTCCTTCTCGCGCACCGCCGCCACTGCCGGCAGGATGATCGCGAACACCGTGACCAGCATCAGCAGTTCGGCGATGCCCATGAACCAGGCTTCGTTCTGGTTCGCGTTGAACAGCGCGCGCTGGGCGTTGTCGACGCCGGGCAGGCGCCCGCCGGCGCCGGTCGCGGCCAGCCGTGCGGCGCCCTGTTCGAGGTTGTAGCGGCCGACGATCTCGGCGGCGTGGCTGCCGGCGAGCAGGCCGAGCACGCTGTTGCTGCTGTCGACCAGGTACTGCACGGCGGCCTGCCGGCCGGCGCCCAGATCGGCCTGGAACCGTGGCGGGATCTGCATCACGACCATGCTGCGGCCGGTGTCGAGCAGCTGCTGCGCGGCGCGCGGATCGCCCGGCGCTGCCACGCGCTGGAATTCCGGCGGCTGGAAGCGGCTGGCCAGCTCGCGCGAGGCGTGGCTCATGTCCTGGTCCATCACCGCGATCGTCGCATTGTGCAGCGAGAAGCTCAGGCCCGAACCGGCCAGGTAGATGTCGACCGTGAACACGTACAGCAGGAACAGGATCAGCACGCGGTCGCGCCACAGCTGCAGCAGCTCCTTGCGCACCAGCTCCAGCCCGCGGCCGAGCACGTCGCGCCAGTCCATCCGGCTCATCATGTCCGCGGCCTCTTGGAGAACAGCAGGTAGCCGGCCGCCATCAGCAGCGCCGCATAGCCGGCCAGCACCAGCAGGTTCGGCCACAGCACGGGCCAGCCGACGCCCTTCAGGAACGAGCCGGTGGCGACCTGCGCGTAGTACATCGCCGGCAGCAGGTGGGCGACACCGGCAGCGGCTGGCGACAGCGACTCGATCGGGATGATCGCGCCCGAATACAGCGCGGCCGGGACCACGGTGACGATCGCCACGACCACCATCGCCGCCGTCTGCGTGCGCACCAGCACCGAGATGACCAGGCCGATGCCGGTGGTGCACACCACGTACATCGCGGTGGCGAGCGCAAAGAACAGCGGATCACCCTTGAACGGCGCGCCGAACAGGTAGCGCGCCAGCAGGAACAGCAGCAACGCGTTGAACAGCGAGATGACGACGTACGGGACCAGCTTGCCGAGCAGGAACTCGGCCTTGCTCACGGTCGAGGCGTAGATGTTGAAGATCGAGCCGCTCTCCTTCTCGCGCACCACGCCCAGCACGGTCAGGAACGGCGGCGCGATCATCAGGATCACCATGATCAGCTTGGGCGCCATCGACCATACGCTGCGCAGCGGCTGGTTGTAGAGGTTGCGCGTCTCCAGCCGCACCGGCTGCGCGAGCGCGGCCAGGCTGCGCTCGTCGGCGCCGGTGGCGGCGCGCGCCCACTCCAGCGCGATGCCGGTCGAGGCCTGCGCGTTGATCGCCAGCACGTAGCCGCGCATCGTCATCGCGCGCACCGGAAAGGTGCCGTCGATGACGGTCTGCACGCGGACGCTGCGGCCGGCGGCAAGGTCGCGGCCGAAACCGGGCGGGATGACCAGCACCGCGCGCAGCGCGTTGGCCGCGACGAGGCGGTCGATCGCGCCTTCGTCGGCCAGGCGGCCGCGGAAATCGAAGTAGCGCGAGTCGCTGAAATGGCTGGCGTAGTCGCGCGAGGCCGGCGTGTCGTCGTGATCGACCACCGCGAACGGGATGTTCTCCACGTCCAGCGACAGGCCGTAGCCGAACAGCAGCATCAGGACCACCGGCACGACCAGGCACAGGGCCAGGAACAGCCGGTCGCGGCGGATCTCCTGCCACTCCTTGCGCGCGACCACCATGGCGCGGACGAGCTTCATTGTGCGGCCTCGCGTTCGAGTTCGAGGACGCGCTCGACGAACACGTCCTCCATGGTCAGCGGCCGGCGGTGCGGCGGCCCGGCCTGCAGGCCAAGCGGCGCGAGCACGCCGGCGACGCGCGCCGGCAGCGTCGCACCGTCCGGGTCGAGCACGTGCACGGCGGTGCCGTACAGGCTCGCGCCGGCGAAGCCGGCGGCCTGCAGCGCCTTGACCGTCGCCTGCGGCGTCGGCGTGTCGAACGCCCACAGCTCGCCGCGGCGCCCGGCGAGCTCGGCCTTGAGCTGCTCCGGGCTGGCATCGGCCACCACGCGCCCGGCATAGAGCAGGCTGATGTGATCGCACTGCTCGGCCTCGCTCATGTAGTGCGTGGTGATCAGCAGGGCCACGCCCTCGTGCCGCGCGAGCCGGAACAGGATGTCCCAGAACCGGCGCCGGCCGACCGGGTCGACGCCGGAAGTCGGCTCGTCGAGGAACACCACCTCCGGTTCGTGCACCAGCGCGCAGGCCAGCGCCAGGCGCTGGCGCCGGCCCATCGGCAGGTCGCCGGCGAGCATGTCCTCGATGCCCTCGATGTCGCACAGGCGCATCAGTTCGCGCACGCGCTCGTCGCGCCGCGCGCGCGGCACGCCGTAGATCGCGGCGAACAGGCGCAGGTTCTCGCGCACGGTCATGTCCAGGTACAGCGAGAACGCCTGCGACATGTAGCCGATGCGGCGCTTGATCTGGCCCGGCGCGCGGATCATGTCCGCCCCGGCCACCGCCCCGCTGCCGGCGTTGGGCGGCTGGATGCCGTTGAGCATCTTGATCACGGTGGTCTTGCCGGCGCCGTTGGCGCCGAGAAGGCCGAAGATCTCGCCCGGCTTGACCGTGAAGCTGACCTGGTCGACCGCACGGAAGTCGCCGAACTGGCGCACCAGCCCGCGCGCCTCGATCGCGTTGTAGTCCGGCGCGTGCGTGCGCTCCATCCGCTTCGCTGGCGCCGGCGCGGGCGCGAAGCGCGCGGCGGCCACGCCCGCACTCGCCGCGCGCGCGATGAACAGGTCCTCCAGGTCGGGGGCGTCGACGTCGAGCGCCTCGATGGCCAGTCCGGCCAGCGCCTCGCGCACGCGCGCCTCGGCCGAGCGGGCACGCGCCGGCGCGTCCTCGCCCGGCACCGCGTCGACCACCGTGCGCAGCCACGGGCCGCGCAGGATGGTGTCGCGGAAGCTCGCGCCGAGCCGGCGTTGCGCCTCGACCTGTTCGCGGCATTTCACACTGACCACCGTGGCCGGCAGCGCCGCGAGCAGTTCTGCCGGCGTGCCCTCGGCGAGTACGCGGCCGCCGAGCATCATCGTCGCGGTGGCGAAGCGCGCCGCCTCGTCCATGTAGGCCGTGCTGACCAGCGCGGTCAGGCCGCGCACGCTGACCAGCTCGTCGAGGATCGCCCAGAAGTCGCGGCGCGACACCGGGTCCACGCCGGTGGTCGGCTCGTCCAGGATGATCAGCTCGGGCTCGTGGATCAGCGTGCAGACCAGGCCGAGCTTCTGCTTCATGCCGCCGGAGAGCTTCTTCATCGGCCGGTCGCGGAAACGCTCCAGCCGCGTCATCGCCAGCAGCTGGCGCTTGCGCGCGGCCAGCGCCTGCTCGTCGACGCCGCGCAGGCGCGCGAAGAAGTCGATGTTCTCCTCGATCGACAGCTCCGCGTAGAGGTTCTGGCCCAGGCCCTGCGGCATCAGGCCGATGCGCTGCTTCACGCGCTCGGCGTCGCGCTCGGACGCGATCGCCTGGCCGAACACCTCGACCGTGCCGCCATCATGCGTCAGCACGCCGGCCACGATCTTCATCAGGCTGCTCTTGCCGGCGCCGTCGGGGCCGATCAGGCCATGCATGCGGCCGCGCTGCACGCACAGGTCGACGCCGTCGACGGCAACGCGGGCGGCGTAGCGCTTGAGCAGGCCGCGCAGGCGCACGACCGCCTCGCCGGCAGGCGCAACGGCCATCGCCGTCACCAGTTCGGCGCGCGCCAAGGCACGGTGCTGTCGCAGCGGATCACGGCGTCGGCCGGAATGCCGGGCGTGAGCACGTGGTCCGGGTTGGCGTCGAGGTAGAGCTTGGTGCGGTAGACCTGCTTGACGCGCTCGTCGCGGGTCTGCACCTCCTTGGGGGTGAACTCGGCGCGGCTGGCGATCGTGTCGAGCGTGGCCGCGAACGCGCGGTCCGGGAACGCGTCGACGTGCACGCGCGCCGGCAGGCCGCGCTTGAGCTTGCCGATCTCGATCGCCGGCACGAACGCGGTCAGGTACAGGTGGTCGAGGTCGACCAGTTCCAGCAGCGGCGCGCCGGCGGCCATGACGACGCCGGGTTCGGCGATGCGCGTGGTGACGATGCCGGCGACCGGCGCGCGCACGGCCAGGTCGCGCGCAACGCTGTCGACCTCATCGAGGCCGGCGCGCGCACGCGCGAGCTCGGCCGCCAGCGCGGCCACCTCGTCGCGCTTGGCGCCGATGCGCGCCGGCCCGAGCCGGGCATTGGCCAGCGCGCGTTCGGCCACCGCGACGCCGGCGCCGGCCGACACGCGGTCGGCGCGGCGCGCGGCGAGCAGCAGCTCGGCCTCCTCGCGCCGGTGCCGCTCGATCGAGCCTTCCTGCTCGAGCGCACGCATGCGCTCGACGTCGCGCGCGGCCTGGTCCTCGGCCGCCTGCGCCTTGCCGAGCACGGCGCGCGCATTGGCCAAGCCGGCCTCGGCGCTGGCCACCGCCAGCGGCACCTCCTGCTCGGCGACCTCGAGCGCCGCCTGCGCCGCCTTCAGCCTGGCCTCGAGCGCGGCCACCGCCTGGCGCGCCTGGTCCACCTTGGCGCGCACCTGGTCGTCCTCGAGGGTGGCGAGTACCTCGCCGGCCTGCACCGCCTGGCCTTCGCGCACCCGCACTTCGTGCACGCGCCCGGCGACCTTCGCGGCGGCGACGTAGCGGTCGCCCTCGATGCGGCCGTTGGCGAGGATCAGGCCGTCGGGCCAGGCGTGGTAGTGGCGCCAAGCCAAGACGGCGCCGGCCACGAGGACGAGCGCGGCGACGGCGGGCACGACGAGGCGGCGGCGACGGGGTTCGGAAACGGGAACGTCTGGCATCGGGGCTGTCCTCACAGGCGGCCGAGCGCGCGGTCGAGGTCGACCTCGGCGAACGCGGCGTCGTAGCGGGCGATCTGGTAGCGGGTCTCGGCGGCGCTGTTCTCGCGCTCGGCATCGAGCACGTCGGCATTGGTGCCCAGGCCCTCGCGGTAGCGCGAACGGGCCACGCGCAGGTTTTCGGCGGCGGCGGCGAGCGCGCCGTGCGCGACCACCAGGCGGTCGCGCGCATCGCCCAGCGCCAGCCAGGCGCGGCGCACGTCCAGCTCGACCAGCGAGCGGGCCTCCTCGCCGCGCTCGCGCGCAGCCTCGGCCTGCTGCGCATAGCGGCCGGCTTCGGCGCGCACGCGGCCACCGTCGAAAAAGGTCCAGCTCAGCGTCGCGCCGACCAGCCAGGTGCCTTGCGTGCCGAGGCGGTCGCTGTCCCAGCGCGCGTAGCCGCCGACGAGGGCGAGGCTGGGCAGGTTCTCCGCGCGCTTGCTCGCCGCCAGCCGCTCGGCCGCCTCGGCGGCGCTGCCGAGCGCCTTGATCTCCTCGCGCCGTGCCAGCGCATCGCGGGTCAGCACGGCCAGTTCGCCGGGCGCCTGCTGCGATGGCTCGCGCCCGGCCAGCACGACGACGGCGTCGAGCGCACGGCCGAGCTGGCGGTTGTAGGCCGCGCGCGCCAGGTCCAGGCGGTTCTCGCCCTGGCGCACCTGCTGGTTCATGTCCGCCAGCATCACCTCGACCGCGAGCACGTCCTTCTTCGGCACGTAGCCCCTGGCGTGCAGGTTGCCGACGTCGCGTGCGTGCGCCTGCAGGCTGGCCTGCGCATCGCGCGTGACGGCGAGCAGGCGCTCGGCCTTGAGCACGTCGAAGTAGCGCTGCGCGACCTGCAGGCGCAGGTCGCGTGCGCCGGCCCCTTCGCGCTCGGCGGCGGCGGCGGCGCCGGCGCGCGCGGCCTCGACCGCATTGGCGATGCGGCCGCTGGTGAACAGCGGCATGCTGGCGACGACACCGCCGATGCCGAGGTCGCGGTCGGCGGCGATCGGCAACTCCAGCCCGAACGCGGGCAACTGCACGATCGTCTGCGGCGGCGTGTCCACGTGCAGGCGCGCGGCCTGTGCCTGCAGCGTGGGCAGGCGCAGCGCCTGCGCCGCCCGCGCGCCCTCGCGCGCGGCCGCGGTGTCGGCGCGTGCGGCGGCCAGGCCGTGGTCGGCCGCCTCGGCTGCCTGCCAGGCCTGCTCGAGCGTTTCGGCGCCGGACGCCGGCGCCGCGAGAGCAGCCAGCGCGAGCGCCAGCCACCGATGTGCCAGCGCGCTCATGCTGCCACCTGCTCGTGCGCGCGCAGCGCGGCGACCCACTCCTCGTTGGTCGGCTCCACGGCGACCGCGACGGCGCTGTCGTGCGTGGAGACCAGCGGCGCATGTGCGGCATTGGCCTGCGTGTCGAGGCGCACGCCGAGATAGCCCAGTGCGGCGCAGACACGCTCGCGGATCACCGCATTGTGCTCGCCGATGCCGGCAGTGAAGACCAGCATGTCCAGGCCACCGAGCACCGCGGCGAGTGCGCCGATCTCGCGCACGATGCGGCGCACGTACAGCGCCAGCGCGGCCTGCACGCGCGGATTGGCGGCCTCCTGCGGCAACAGCACGCGCGGATCGGACGACACGCCCGACACGCCGAGCAGGCCGGACCGGTGGTAGAGAAGCTGGCCCACTTCCTCAAGGCTCAGCTTCTCGATCTGCATCAGGTAGATCACCGCGCCGGGGTCGAGCGCGCCGGTGCGCGTGCCCATCATCAACCCGTCGAGCGCCGAGAAGCCCATCGTGGTCGCCACGCTGCGCAGGTCCTGCATCGCGCACAGGCTGGCGCCGCTGCCGAGGTGGGCGACGATGGTGCGACCGCGCGCCCTGTCGCCGTAGCGCTCGGCCAGCGCGATCGACTGGTATTCGTAGGACAGGCCATGGAAGCCGTAGCGGCGCAGGCCGCGCTCCCACGCATCCCACGACAGCGGCAGCATCCGTTCGACCGCCGGCATGTCGTGGTGGAACGCGGTGTCGAAGCAGGCGACCTGCGGCAGGTCCGGGCTGGACTGGAGCAGTGCCGCGATCGCCTCCAGCGCGAACGGCTGGTGCAGCGGCGCCAGCGGAATGTAGTCGCGCAGGTCGGCCAGCACGGCCGCGTCCACGCGCACCGGCGCGAAATACTTGCTGCCGCCGTGCACGACGCGGTGCGCGATCGCGCGGATGCGCCGGCCGCCGAGTCGCGCCAGCACGCGCGCGCGGATGTGCTCGAGGGCGGCGTGGTAGGGACGCTGCGGATCGAGCGCGACCGGGCCCGGCGCGACGCCGGTCTCGCCGAAGGTCGGCGCCGGGCCGGCGATGCCGTCGACCTTGCCGTTCCACAGCGGCGTGCGCGGCAGCGGCGCGCGCGCGGCGTCGAACAGCGCGAACTTGATGCTCGACGAGCCGCAGTTGAGGACCAGGATCAGTTCGCTCACGGCGGCGTCGTCCGGTGGTGGTGGGCGAGCAGCAGCGCGAGCGCGCAGGAGGCGATGCGCGATTCACGCGAGTCGGCGCGGCTGGTCAGCACGATTGGCACGCGCGCGCCGAGCACGATGCCGGCACTGGCGGCGCCGCCCAGGTACTCCAGCTGCTTGGCCAGCATGTTGCCGCTCTCCAGGTCCGGCACGACCAGGATGTCGGCGGCGCCGGCGACCTCGGAGCGGATGCCCTTGATGCGTGCCGCCGCCACCGAGATCGCGTTGTCGAACGCAAGCGGCCCGTCCAGCATGCCGCCGGCGATCTGGCCGCGGTCGGCCATCTTGCACAACGCGGCCGCGTCGAGCGTGGCCGGCATGGCGGCGCTGACCGTCTCCACCGCGGCCAGGATCGCCACGCGCGGTTGCGCCACGCCGATCGCATGCGCGAGGTCGATCGCGTTGCGGATGATGTCGGCCTTGTGCTCCAGCGTCGGCGCGATGTTGATCGCCGCATCGGTGATGATGAACGGGCGCGGATAGGCCGGCGTCTGCATCAGGAAGCAATGGCTGACGCGGCGCGCGGTGCGCAGCCCGCCGATGGCATCGACCACCGCCGCCATCAGCTCGTCGGTGTGCAGGCTGCCCTTCATCAGCGCCTCGACCTCGCCGCAGCGGGCCAGCTCGACCGCGCGTGCGGCGGCGGCGTGGCTGTGCGGCACGTCCTCGATGGCGATGCCGGACAGGTCCAGCCCGGCCGCCGCGGCGACCGCCACGAGGCGCGCGCGCGGCGCCACCAGCACCGGCTCGATCAAGCCGGCCGCGCGCGCGTCCAGCGCGGCCGACAGGCTCAGCTCGTCGCACGGATGCACGACCGCGGTGCGCACCGCGGGCAGCGGACGCACGTGCTCGAGCAGGCGCCGCGCGCCGTCCTTGCCGGCGCACAGGCGCACGTCCGGCAGCGTCGAGCGCGGCCGCTCGATCCGTTCGGTCGGCGCGATCACGCTGGCCTCGCCGTCGATCACGGTGGTGCCGTCCTGGTTGATGCACTGGCAGGCCAGGCGCAGGCGGTGCCGCTCCACGTCGCGCTCGATCACGGTCACGCGCACGGTCAGCGTGTCGCCGATGCGCACCGGCGCGAGGAAACGCAGGGTCTGCCCGAGGTAGATCGTGCCGGGCCCGGGCAGGCGCGTGCCGAGCACGGCGGAGATCAGCGCCCCACCCCACATGCCGTGGGCGATCACGCCCTGGAAGCGACTGGCGGCGGCGAACTGCGGGTCCAGGTGCTGCGGATTGACGTCGCCGGACATGACCGCGAACAACTGGATGTCCGCCGCGCCCAGCGTGCGCTCGATGCTGGCCGAATCGCCGACGGCGATCTCGTCGAAGGTGCGGTTGCGCACGATGCCGAGCGCGTCGGCGGACTGCGAAGCGGAGTCGGTCATGCCGGTGCGCCCCCTGCCGGCGCGGGCGGTTGCGCGGCCGCGTCGAGCATGTCCTTCAGGCCATGCACGAGGCGCGTGTCGCCGAGCGCGCCGCTGGTGATGCGCAGGCGCTCGGTCTGCCAGTCGGTGAGCGCTTCCTGCAAGCCGGCGTTGAACGCGGTCTGGCTGCCGATCGCCGCTTCGGCCAGGTCGCGCAGGCAGGCCAGCTCGCGCCGGGCCAGGCCCCAGGCCAGCTCGGCCGGCCACGCTGCCCACATCGTCCAGTCGCCGCCGGCGGACGCCGGCACCGGGGGCGCCGGCGGTGCCAGCCAGTCGCCGAGCAGCGCCACGGCCTGCCGGCCGAGGTGCTGCTGTTCCTCCACGCCCAGCCGCATCACGCGCTGCACGAATCGCAGGTTGTTGCGGCCGAGTTCGGCGGTCGCATTGGCAAGATCACGCTGCAACATGCTCGCTCCCTCGCTTCGTCGCTGCGGCGGCCGGGCGCAGCACGCCGGGCCGCCGCGGTGGAATGATCAGTTGAGGATGTGGTAACCCGCATCGACGAACAACGTGTCGCCGGTCATCGCGCGCGCGCCGTCGCCGACCAGGAACGTGCACAGCGCGCCGACGTCGTCGATGTCGACCAGGCGCCGCAACGGCGCGCGCCGCGCGGCGTCGTCCAGCAGGCGCTCGAAATGCGCGATGCCGGAGGCCGCCCGCGTGGGCAGCGGCCCGGGCGACACCGCGTTGACGCGGATGCCGGCGGGACCGAGCTCGGCGGCCAGGTAGCGCACCGCGGACTCCAGCGCGGCCTTCACCGGCCCCATCATGCCGTAGTTCTCGATCACCTCGTCGGCGCCAAGATAGCTCAGGGTCAGCAGCGCGCCGCCATCGTGCATCAGTGGTTCGGCCAGGCGTGCCATGCGCAGGAACGAGTGGCACGACACGTCCATGGCGCGCGCGAAGCCGGCGCGCGAGCAGTCCACGACGCGGCCGTGCAGGTCCTCGCGCGGCGCGAACGCGATCGCGTGCAGCACGAAATCGAGCCGGCCCCAGGTTTCGCGAATCGCCGCGAACACGGCCTCGAGCTCGCCTTCCCTTTCCACGTCCAGCGGCATCCGGATCGGCGCGCGCACGCTCTCGGCCAGCGGCTCGACGAAGGTGCGCGCCTTGTCGTTGACCCAGGTCACGGCCAGCTCGGCGCCGGCCTCGTGCATGGCCCGGGCGCAGCCCCAGGCAATGCTGCGATCGTTGGCGATGCCGACGATCAGTCCCTTCCTTCCGTGCAGGCCATGCGACATCTCAGCGCTCCATCACGTAGGTGCCGGGCGCATCGCCCAGCACGGCGAAGCCTTGCTCGGGCGCGCCGATGCGTGGCGGCTCCGACTCGCCGCTCGAGCGCGCATCCAGCCAGGCGATCCACTCGGGCCACCACGAGCCTTCCTTGCGCGGCGCGGCCTGCTCCCAGGCCTCGGCCGACAGCGTCGTGGCGCCAGCGGCGCGCGTGAGCACGCGGTAGTGGCGATGCTTGCGTCCCGGCTCGCTGACGATGCCGGCGTTGTGGCCGCCGCTGGTCAGCGCGAACGTGACCTCGCCGACGGTCAGGGCATGGATCTTGTAGACCGACTTCCACGGCGCGACATGGTCGGTCAGCGTGCCGACGCAGAACAGCGGCGCACGGATGCGATTGAGCAGCACCGGCGCGCCATCGACCTGGTAGCGCCCGCGCGCGAGGTCGTTGTCCAGGTACAGGCGGCGCAAGTACTGCGAGTGCATCAATGCCGGCATGCGCGTGGCATCGGCGTTCCACGCCATCAGGTCGTTCAGCGGCAGGCGGTCGCCGAGCACGTAGTCGCGCATCAGGCGCGCCCAGATGAGCTCGTACGAGCGCAGCAACTGGAACGCGGCCGCCATCTGCGCCGCGGTCAGGTAGCCGGTGTGCGCCATCTGCGCCGCGAGCAGGCTGACCGCGCTCTCGTCGATGAACAGGCCCAGCTCGCCCGGCTCGGAAAAGTCGGTCTGCGCCGCAAGCAGCGTCAGCGAGGCAAGGCGGTCGTCGCCGTCGCGCGCCATCGCGGCGGCGGCGATCGACAGCAGGGTGCCGCCGAGGCAGTAGCCGGCCGCGTGCACCTTGCGCCCCGGCACGATCGCGTTGACAGCGGCCAGCGTGTCGTAGACGCCGTGCCGGAGGTAGTCGTCCATGCCGACGCCGCGCTCGGCGGCCCCCGGGTTCTTCCACGAGATGCAGAACACGGTGTGGCCCTGCTCGACCAGATGGCGGACGAGCGAATTGTGCGGGGACAGGTCGAGGATGTAGTACTTCATGATCCACGCCGGCACGATCAGGATCGGCTCGGCCTTGACCCGCGGCGTCGCCGGCGCGTACTGGATCAGCTCGACCAGGTGGTTGCGGTAGACCACCTTGCCGGCGGTGACGCCGACGTCGCGGCCGACGACGAAGTTCTCCGCGCCCGCCGGCGGCTCGCCGGAGGTCGCCCGGCGCACGTCGTCGAGCAAGTTGAGCAGGCCCCGCGCGAGATTGGCGCCGCCCTCGGCCAGCGTGCGCCGCAACGCCACCGGATTGCTCGCCAGGTAGTTCTCCGGCGACTGGAAGCTGAGCAACTGGTGGGCGCTGAACGCGACGATGTCCTGATGGTGCGCCGACATGCCCCATACGCCCTGGGTGGCCTGCTGCCACCACTGCTCGGCGAGACGATAGGACTGCTGTGCCACGTTGAACGGGAACGCGTTCCATTCCGCGCCATCGAAGCGGCGGTCGCCCGGCTGCGGTTCGACGCAGGGGCGCAGTTCGGCGCCCGGTGCCAGCAGCGCCTCGCGCGCGTAGCGGGCCAGTTGCTCGGCCTGGGTCACCGCGAGGCTGGCAAGGTCGAGCCGCTTGCCGGGCGAGGACACCAGATGCATGATCCAGTCGATCAGCGGCAGCGCGATCGACACCGGCGACAACGAGGCGGTGGCTCGCGCCACTGCGGCATGCACTTGCGGATCGATGCGTGCGGCGGCGGAGCCTGCGGCGTCCGAGGAACCCATGAGCCGTTGTCCTTGTGGTCGACGAAGCCGATCGAGGAGACGGTCGCCATCCGCAGCCGTCTGTAGTGGACAATGTATCACTCGTCATGCTGCAACGCAACATACATGCGCCAACATGTCGCACAGTACGCCATCGCGCGGAGCGCTCCGACATGGCCCGACGGCATACACCGCCCCATAGCCGAAGCCTATCGACGGCATCCGAACAATCGACTTCCACCGCGGGTCGGCGCCGTCTAGATTCCCTGCTGGCCCATCGGGCCAGCCTTACTCCACCGCAGCAGGAGCCTGCCATGACCCAGCCGCACCGCCATACCCTGACCACCGCCGCCGGCGCGCCGGTTGCGGACAACCAGAACAGCCTGACCGCCGGCCCGCGCGGCCCGCTGCTGGTGGCCGACCACCAGTTGTTCGAAAAGCACGCGCACTTCAACCGCGAGCGCATCCCCGAGCGCGTCGTGCACGCGAAGGGCTCGGCCGCCCACGGCACGCTGACGATCACGCACGACATCACGCGCTACACGCGCGCCAAGGTGTTCACGCCGGGCAGCCAGACGCCGCTGCTGCTGCGCTTCTCGACCGTCGCCGGCGAGCGCGGCGCGGCCGACGCCGAGCGCGACGTGCGCGGCTTTGCGATCAAGTTCTACACCGAGGAAGGCAACTGGGACCTGGTCGGCAACAACACGCCGGTGTTCTTCGTGCGCGACCCCTACAAGTTCCCCGACTTCATCCACACGCAGAAGCGCGACCCGCGCACGAACATGCGCAGCGCCACCGCGATGTGGGATTTCTGGTCGCTGAGCCCCGAATCGCTGCATCAGGTCACGATCCTGATGAGCGACCGCGGCCTGCCGGCCAGCCTGCGCCACATGCACGGCTTCGGCAGCCATACCTTCAGCTTCTGGAACGAGAAAGGCGAGCGCTTCTGGGTCAAGTTCCACTTCAAGACCCGGCAAGGCATCCGCAACTGGACCAATGCGGAAGCGGCCAAGGTGATCGGCGAGGACCGTGAGTCGCACCAGCGCGACCTGTACGAGGCGATCGAACGCAAGGACTTTCCACAGTGGACGATGTACGTGCAGGTCATGCCGGAGGCGGACGCGGAGAAGACCCCGTACAACCCGTTCGACCTGACCAAGGTGTGGCCGCACAAGGACTATCCGCTGATCGAGGTCGGCGTGCTGGAGCTGAACCGCAACCCGGACAACTACTTCGCCGAGGTCGAGCAGTCGAGCTTCTCGCCGGCCAACGTGGTGCCCGGCATCGGCCACAGCCCGGACAAGATGCTGCAATTCCGCATCTTCTCTTACGCCGATGCGGCGCGTTACCGCCTCGGCGGAAACCATGAAATGCTGCCGGTGAACCGGCCGCGCTGCCCGGTGCACAACTACTACCGCGACGGCGCGATGCGCTTCGACGGCAACGGTGGCGGCCACGTCAACTACGAGCCGAACTCGTTCGGCGGACCGGTCGAGGATGCGTCGACGAAGGAACCGCCGCTGAAGATCTCCGGCGACGCGGACCGCTACGACCACCGCGCCGGCAACGACGACTACACGCAGGCCGGCGACCTGTTTCGGCTGATGGACGCGGCGCAGAAGCAGCAGTTGTTCGACAACATCGCCGCAGCGATGCAGGGCGTGCCGGAGGCGATCATCCGCCGCCAGCTCGGGCATTTCGCCAAGGCCGATCCGGCGTATGCAGCGGGTGTTGCGAAGGCGCTCGGGCTGGCGCTGGAAACCACGTAAGCCACACCGCCCTGCCCGATTCGTCGTTCCGGCGAACGCCGTAAGCCAGTGCCTTCGTCCTTGTCCGTCAAGACGCTGGGTCCTGGCGTTCGCCGGGACGACGAATATGCAGACTCCGCCGTCGGCGCGGCCTACAGCGCGTCGATGTCGCCCAGCGCGCGGATCAGCCGCCGCGCGCGCTTGTCCGGCTTGGTCTTCGGCTTGCCGTCGGCGCCGAGCAGGCGGCGCTGCTCGATTGCCGCCTCGCGCGCGGCGCGGCTCGCCTCGGTTTCTCGGTAGAGCTGCTGCGCGAGCGCGGCCGGACCGCGCTGCTCGGCCAGCGCAAGCACCTCGATCTCGAACCTCTCCTCGCCGCGCGTGATGCGCAGCGCGGCCCCCGCGTGCACGACCTTGCCCGGCTTGCCGGCCGCGCCATTGACCTCGACCTTGCCGCCTTCGATCGCCTGCTTGGCCAGCGCGCGCGTCTTGAAGAAGCGTGCCGCCCACAGCCAGACGTCGAGGCGCACGCCGGCTGGTGGTGCATGGATGGAGTTGTTCATCGTGCCGCCAGCGCGCCGGTGCCGCAGCGGGAAAGAAGGGAAATCGAACGCATGATCGAGTCGCGTGGAACGTGCGTCCGATTCTAGCGTCTCGCATGGTGGCGCAAGCGCCGCGTCCGGACCGCACATGCACATCCGCGCCCGCCTTGGTGGTGCGCGGGCGGCACTTCGTGTATCGTGCGCGATGTTTGTTGCGCCGCCTCGCGGTTTTCCCTTTGGAACGTGATCCGATCGCCGCCCTTGGCCCGATCCACGTTCCGCACCGATCGGCCTTCGTCGCATCAGACCCGGAATCGCACGCCCTCGACGGGCGACGGTCCGCCACCTTCGCACCTGCAGCGCGGTTTCTTGGGAACGCTCGGGTCTTGCCGTCGATCCTCCCGGATGGGTCGCTGTGCGCCTGCGCACACTGCATCCGCACGAACCGGATCGACACGTCGCATGTCCGCGAACGGGCATGCCCCGCTCATCCTGGCCATCGGCGCGCGCTCGCGTGCCGGCCCCGGCCAACCAGTTGTGGAGTTTTCCAAACATGTCATTTGAAACACTTGGCCTGGCGCCCGCGCTGCTGCGCGCGCTCACCGAACAGGGCTATACCGAACCGACGCCGATCCAGGCCGCCGCGATCCCGGCCGCGCTGGAAGGCAAGGATCTGCTCGCCGGCGCGCAGACCGGCACCGGCAAGACGGCGGCGTTCTCGCTGCCGCTGCTGGACCGCCTGTACGTCGCGCAGCGCAAGCCGGCGCAACCGAAGAAGCCGCGCGCACTGGTGCTGACGCCGACCCGCGAACTGGCCGCGCAGGTGCACGAGAGCGTGCGCGCCTACGGCAAGCACCTCGGCGTGCGCGCGACCACGATCTTCGGCGGCGTCGGCATGCAGCCGCAGGTCGACGCGCTGCGTCGAGGCGTCGAGATCCTGGTCGCCACGCCGGGCCGCCTGATCGACCACATCGGCCAGCGCAGCGTCGACCTGTCCGGTATCGAGGTGCTGATCCTCGACGAGGCCGACCGCATGCTCGACATGGGCTTCCTGCCCGCGATCAAGCGCATCCTCGGCCACCTGCCGCGGCAGAACCGCATCACCTGGCTGTTCTCGGCGACGTTCGCGCCGGAAATCAAGGCGCTCGCGGGCGAGTTCATGCGCGAGCCGGTCGAGATCCAGGTCGCCAAGCCGAACAGCGTCGCCGCCACGGTCACGCACCGCGTGCACCCGGTCGACGCCGCGCGCAAGCGCGACCTGCTGCTGCACCTGCTCGAAAGCGACGCGCGCCAGACGCTGGTGTTCGGCCGCACCAAGCACGGTTCCGACAAGCTGGCCAAGATCCTCGAGAAGGCCGGCCTGCGCAGCGCGGCGATCCACGGCAACAAGAGCCAGAGCCAGCGCACGCGGGCGCTCGGCGACTTCAAGAGCGGCAAGGTCAATGTGCTGGTCGCGACCGACATCGCCGCGCGCGGCCTGGACATCGACCAGCTGCCGATGGTGATCAACTTCGACCTGCCGATGGTCGCCGAGGACTACGTGCACCGCATCGGCCGCACCGGCCGCGCCGGCGCCGAGGGCCTGGCCGTGTCGCTGGTGTCGCGCGAGGAGGAAGGCCAGTTGCGCGACATCCGCCGCCTGCTCAAGCAGGACATCGCGATCGAGGCGGTCGCCGGCTTCGAGCCAACGCAACCGCTACGCCTGGACGATGCGCGCGCCACGCCGGCCAACAGCCGCGGCCGTGCGCCAACCCCGAACCACGCACGCCGCCCGCATCCGGGCAATGGCGGCGAGGCGACCCCGGCGGCCCGCAAGCGCAGGCGCCGGCGCGGTGGCCAGCGCGCGACGCAGCCGGCCTGAGGATCGCCGGTCTTCGCAGCGGGCGGCCCGGCCGCCCGCTGCAGAACGACTAACCACCCGGCGCAAGGCACGGTGCCAGCACGCGCGCGATCGCCGCATGCCGTGCGCCGGCTACCGCCTCGACCTCGAGCGGCGCGCCCGCCTCGAGCGACGCGACGACCAAGCGCAGCGGCTCATCGCCAGCTGCGAGAAAGGCTCGCGCCAGCCGCACCAGATCCGCGTCTTCATAGAAGGTCGTCGAGGCGAGCAGAAAGCCGTCACCGTCGACGCCGTACCAGCCCGAGATAGTCCCGCGCAGCGTGACCGGCTGCGGTCCCTGGACCGACCAGGTCGCGAGCGGGCGCGTCTCACCGATTCCGCCAGGCCCCTCGAACGGCGCCAGGTCGAATCCGCCTGCCGCCTCCGACAGCACGACCTTGAACGACAACCCGCCGCGCTTGCCGCTGACACAGCCGAGCTCGAGCTGGACCTTTTCAACCTTGTCCTGTGCCACCTGTGCCTGCGCCGGAATGCGCAAGCTCCCCGATGTCGCGCGCGCCGTCGGACGCGCCTCCGCCGCTGCGCCAGACGCGCCCGCAAGCAGCGCGGCAGCGGCGCAGACACCCCATTCCAACACGCCCACGGCAACGCCCTCCCCTGACTCGGCCCGGCGGCCGACGCGCGCCGATCTTCCGCAATCGTGCAGCCCGCGGCAATCGCTTCGTGGCGCGACTTGCGCCGTGGACGTCCGGGTACCGACTCGCCAGCCTCGCCGGCACGTGAAGACGAGCGTAGCTGGCCTGATTCAGGCCTTGCTGCTCCCTGCGCCGCAGGTGGCCACGGATGCAACGAACCTTATCAAGAGGCTGGAAGGCCCTGGGAAGGATGCCAGCGCGGCCGCGGATGGGCGCGCCATGTACG
>JAACZU010000009.1 GCA_009996615.1 Rhodanobacteraceae bacterium
GGGTAGCGGGCTCTCATCCCGCTAGCATCCACTATCTTGGCGAGACTTTGAACAGGTTCTTAGGGATTAGGGGTGAGGGCGCGACAACCGGGCTCCCTGCCAAGCAGGGAAGCAACGGTGGCTTCTGTAGCGGCGTAGCGATCTGGGTTCAGTGGGCGATTCCCGCGCCCTCGCCCCTAACCCCTGGCCCCATCCCCTCGCCTCAATTGACCGACTGCGAACCGCCCTCGACGTTCGAAAAGCGGCCGTGTCCCGGGGTCGAGCGACTGATCACCGGCGCCGCCGCCGGCGCCGTGACGGTGCCAGCCTCGTCCCAGGCGAAGCGCAGGTTGCTGCGGAACACGTTGACCGCCTGCAGCTGGGCGTCGTCCTTCGGGCTGCCGTACTCGCCGTAGGCACCCTTCTGGCTGTTGGCGACGAAGTACAGGCCGTCGTCGGCGATCGCGCCGTAGGTCGGCAGCTTGAACTCCGGGTTGGACGCATCGAGCGGCATCGCCTTGGTGATGCGGCGACCGCTCGCATCGAGCGACAGGCGCATGACGCGGCGCGGCGACATGCCGTTCTCGATCGCCACCAGCGTGTTGTCGTACCAGTACAGGCCGTCGATGCCGCCGAGCACGAGCTGGGCCGGGTCGTACTGCAGGTCGAACGCCTTGCCGGCGGCGAGGTCGACGCCGAACACGCCCATCGCGTAGTCGGCGAAGTACAGCGTGCCGCCATTGCCGCTGAGGGCCAGGCCACGCAGGCTGCTGAGCTTCGGATTGGCGATGGTCGGCTTCAACGCGCCGCCGTCGAGGCGGTAGATCACGTTGCGCAGGCCGTCCGCCGCGAACACCAGGCCGTTGCGACCGGCCGCGATGCTCGACAAGGTATGCGGCTGGCCGTCAGACGACAGCAGATACTTGTCGACCAGCTTGCCGCTGGAGAGGCTGAACTTGAACACGCCGGCCTTGCCGAAATCGGACTGCGAGAAACCCTTGAAGTAGACGGAGGCGGTGCTGGCGACGTAAAGCGCATCGTCCTGCGGCACCGCCGCCATCGCATAGACGCTCCACAGCCCGTTCTGCGCGTCCGGCGTGATGAAGTCCTGCAGGCGGCCGTCCTTGCCGACCAGGCTGATCTTGCCGTCGCGCACGCTGCCGACCAGCAGCTGCTTGCGCTTGGGATCCCAGGCCAGCGACTCGAACAGGTAATCGCCCTTGGGCAGCGTGAACGCGACCTTGCCCTCGCCGAATGGCTTGAGGTTCGCCTTCAGGCCGTCGTTGATGTAGGTCCACACCTTGGTGTCGGCGACTTTGGCGAAGTTCGGGTCCTCCGCCAGGTCGTAGCCGTAGCCCTGCTTCTGCATCGCCAGCAGCGTGTCGTAGGCCTTGGACTTTTCGCCCTGCAGCGCATAGGCCGTGGCCAGCGCAAGATGGACGTCGCCGCTGTTCGGCATCAGCGCGGACAGTCGCTGCAGCGTCCAGGACATGCGCTTGTAGTCACCGCTCTGCTTGTACATCGCGCCCAGCCGGAACAGCGCCTGCGGCACCTGCATGCCGGAGATCTGCGCCTCGGTCAGCGTGGCCGGGTCGAGTGCCGGCGCCGCGGCAGGCTTGCCGGCCGGCTGTGCACACGCGACCGTTGCCGCAAGACCGAAAGCGAACACGCATAGAATGCGCTTGATTCCCATGGTGGTACCTCGCAAGCTGAGCGGACGTCCGCAGACCGGCAACGCGCGAAAAAAGTTCAGGAAAGCCGCCCACAATGACCGAAACGGAAACGCTTTGCAACGGAAAATGGCTGCGCCTGAAGCGGCGTGGTCGCTGGGAATATGCCGAGCGGACCAACCCCGGCGGCGGCGTCATGATCATCGCGGTAACCGCGGAGGATCGCATCCTGTTCGTCGAGCAATACCGCCCGGCGATCGAGTGCATGACGATCGAGATGCCGGCCGGCCTGGTCGGCGACATCGCCGACAGCGCGCACGAGAATGCGGCCGAGGCGGCCGAGCGCGAACTCGTCGAGGAAACCGGCTATCGCGCCGGCCGCATCGCGTTCCTGATGGAAGGGCCGACCTCGGCCGGCATGAGCAACGAGATCCTGGCGTTCGTGCGTGCCTACGACCTGACCCGGATCGAGGCCGGCGGCGGCGACGAGACCGAGGACATCATCGTGCACGAGGTACCGCGCCGCGAGGCGGCGCGCTGGCTGGTCGACAAGATCCACGCCGGCTACTCGATCGACCCGAAGATGTTCGCCGGGCTGTACATGCTCGAGAACGAGGCGTTGTTCGCGCAGCCGTAGGGGACCGGGCGTGAACATGTTTTCGTAGGAGCGCACACTGTGCGCGACCCGTGGCCACGCCCGGTCGCGCACAGGGTGCGCTCCTACCTACGGCGCGACCGGAATACGTATCCTCAGGCCGCGCTCGCGGTCCACACCAGCCACTGCCACAGCAGCAGCAATGCCATCGCCAGCATCACGCCCCAAGTCAGCGCGGTGCCAGTGAAGCGGCCGAAGCTGGTGCCGGCGCTCCGCGACAGGCCGATCGCATGCAGGATGCGACCGACGATCAGGAGGCAGCCGAACACGTGCAGCCACAGCGGCTGGATGCGATCGAGATCGAGCAGCAGCAACAGCAGCAACGCCAGCGGCAGGTTCTCCAGCGCATTCGCATGTGCGCGGATGCGCTTGGTCAGTTCGTGATCGCCGCCGTCGCCAAGGCCGATCCGCGCACCATGCCGGCCGAGCGAGACGCGCGCGGCGAGGATCAGCACGAGCAGGGTTGCGAGTGCGGCGTAGATGCCGGTGATATGCATGGCCTTCCCCCTTTGGTCGATGGAAACGGTCAGCGCGTGGCGGCGGCCTTCAGGTGGCCGGCGCTCGCCACGCCGCTCAGCCGGCGCTCGCCGGCCGCGACAATGCGGTAGCTGACGCGCAGGTCGCCGGCCGCCGGATGCGCCGGGTCGCCGGCGTAGAGCACGCCGTCCCGCTCACGCAAGGTCGCGGCGAGGTTTGGCGGCAGCTGCGTGGCGCGCACCGGCCAGGCAACCGCCTCGGCGCCCGCGGCGGCCAGCGCCGGATCGACGAAATACGTTCCCAGGCGCACCTCGCCGGCGAGGAAGCGTTCGCTCGCGAATGGCAGGCGCGGCGGATTCTGGTGGCCCTGCGGCTGGCGGAACGCGCGCGAATCGATCGGCTTTTCCGACCACGCCAGCGCGTAGTCGCAGCGCGCGCCGGCGCAGCTCTCCTGCCACTGCAGCATTTCGACCCGACGCAGCAGCGCGACCGCGTCGGCGCCGATGCCGAGCTGCGTATCGCGCGCCGGCCTGGTCACGCGCAGCGTGCCGCTCAGCGTCAACGGCCGGCCGTCGACGGCCGGCTCGGCGCGTTTGGCCGGCGCGGTGGGCGCCGCTGTCGGCGCCACATCCGCCAGCCGCGGCAACTCGGCCCGGTGCTGCCAGGCGAACCAGCCGCCGGCGCCGAGCACGACCGCGGCAGCCAACGGCGCAGCGACACCGCTACCGCGCCGGCGCGCCATCAGGCCGCCACGCCGAGCAGCTCGGCCTGTTCGTCGGCGGTGCCGAAGCGGCCCTTGGCGTCGCGGGTGACGCGCGCGAGCGCGCAGCCGCTGTCGTGCGTGAAGAACAGGCGCACGTTGCGCGCGAGCTTGTCCTCGAGGAACACGCGCTTCTCGTCGATCAGCAGCTCCGGGTAACGGTCGTAGCCCATCGTGATCGGCAGGTGCACCCACGGCCGGCCCGGGATCAGGTCGGCGCAGAACACGATGCCGCCGTCGCCGGCGGCGATCTCGGCCAGCATCAGGCCCGGCGTGTGGCCGCTCGAATAGCTGAAGCGGACCTTGTCGCCGAGCGCATTCGAGTGCGTGCCCTGCACGCGTTCGAGCCGGCCCGAAGCCTCGAGCAGCGGCTGCAGTTCCGGGATGAACGAGGCGCGGTCGCGCGCATGCGGGGCGAGCGCGCGCTGCCAGCATTCCTCACCGACGACGTAGGTCGCGTTCGGGAACAGCAGGCGCGGCGGCTGCCCTTCCTGCCACGCCGCGAGCAGGCCGCCGGCGTGGTCGAAGTGCAGGTGCGAGATCACGACCGCGTCGATGTCCTCGGGCGAGAAGCCGGCCGCGGCGAGCGAATCGAGCAGCACGTGGCGCTCCTCGACCACGCCGTAGCGCTCGCGCAGCTTCGGCTCGAAGAACGCGCCGATGCCGGTCTCGAACAGCACGGTCTTGCCGTCGAGATCCTCGACCAGCAGCGCGCGGCAGGCGAGCGGGATGCGGTTGTCCGCATCCGGGGTGATCCATTTCTCCCACATCGCGCGCGGCACGTTGCCGAACATCGCGCCGCCGTCGAGTTTCTGGGAGTTGCCGAGGAGGGACCAGAGTTTCATTGAGCCGGGATTGGGGATTCGGGATTGGGGATTCGGCACGGCACGCTACTTGACCATGCCGCTGCCGGAGGTGCCGCGCGGGTCGGAGCCGGCATGCATCTCGCCGGTCTTCTTGTTCCAGCTGACCGCGTTCATGAAGCCCCACGGGCGTTCGCCGTCGTTGACGGTATGGCCCATCGCCTCGAGCGCCTTGACCTCGGCCGGCGTGAATACGCCCTTCTCGGCCGAGATCACGTCGGGCAGGTACTGGTGGTGGAAGCGCGGGTTGGCGACGAACTGCTCGGGCGTCTCGCCGTCGATGAACGCGAGGATGCCTTCGAGCACCATCGTGATGATGCGGCTGCCGCCGGGCGTGCCGATCACGCCGACGCGGTCGGCGCCGATCACGAGACTCGGCGTCATCGACGACAGCGGCCGGTGGCCGGGCTTGGGCGCGTTCGCGTCGCCGCCGACCAGGCCGTAGGCGTTCGGCTTGCCGGCGACCAGCGCGAAATCGTCCATCTCGTCGTTCAGCACGAAGCCGGTGCCGGGCACGACGAACGCGCTGCCGAACGGCAGGTTCACGGTCTGCGTGGCCGAAACCATGTTGCCGGCCGCGTCGATGATCGAGAAATGCGTGGTGTGCGTGCCCTGCGGCGGCGCCATGTACGGCGGCAGCAGCGCGCTCGGGGTCGCCTTGTCCGGGTGGATCGAGGCGCGCAGGCCGGCCGCGTAGAGCGGGCTGGTCAGCTCGGCCACCGGCATCTTCACGTAGTCCGGATCGCCCAGGTACTCGGCGCGGTCGCGGTAGGCGCGGCGCATCGCCTCGACGATCAGGTGCACGCGATGCACGCGGTCGAGCTTGCCGAGGTCGTAGCCGGACAGGATGTTCAGCATCTCCGCCAGCGCGATGCCACCGGACGACGGCGGCGGCGCGGTGACGATCTGCCAGCCGCGGTAGTCGAACGCGATCGGCGCGCGTTCCTTGACCGTGTAGCTGGCGAGGTCCTCGAGCGACCAGCGCCCGCCGGCCGCGCGCACGCCGTCGACCAGCGTTTTGGCGGTCTCGCCGCGGTAGAAGCCGTCGTTGCCGTGCGCGGCGATGCGCTCGAGCACGCGCGCCAAGTCCGGCGACTTGAACGTCCAGCCGGCCTTGGGCACCTCGCCGTTGTCGAGATACAGCGCGGCGGAGGCTGGATAGCGCGCGATCACGTCCTTGCGCATGCCGATGCGGCCGAGCATGCGCGCATCCGGCTGGAAGCCGTCGCGCGCAAGGCGGATCGCCGGCGCCAGCGACTTGGCCAGCGGCAGCTTGCCGTAGTGCTGCGCGAGCCAGACCAGCGCGGCCGGCTCGCCCGGGATTGCTGCCGACAGCGGGCCGTTGGTCGAGTGGTCGCGATCGGGCTGGCCGTTCGCGTCGAGATAATCGTTCGCGTCGACCGCGCCCGGCGCGGTCTCGCGCGCATCGAGCAGGACCTGCTTGCCGTCGGCGGCCCGGTGCAGCAGGAACAGGCCGCCGCCGCCGATGCCCGAGCTCTGCGGCTCGACCACCGACAGCGCGGCGGCGACCGCGACCGCGGCATCGAACGCGTTGCCGCCGGCGGCGATGACCTCGAAGCCGGCCTGCGTGGCCAGCGTGTGCGCGCTCGCGATCGCGGCGCGGCCGGGCTTGTCGGCGGCCTGCGCGCCCGCGCCGGCCAGCAGCGCCAACGCCACGCAGGCGGCGGACGCGAAGCGCTTCCACCGGGGCATCATGGGGTGTCCTCGCGGGTCAGGGCGTCGTACTTGGCGAGCAGTTGCTCGCGCGACTCGGCGTGGTCCGGATCGACGATGATGCACTCGACCGGGCACACCTCCACGCACTGCGGCGTGTCGAAGTGTCCGACGCAATCGGTGCACAGGTCCGGCGCGATCTCGTAGATCTCCGGACCGAGCGAGATCGCCTTGTTCGGGCAAACCGGTTCACAGACGTCGCAGTTGACGCACTGGTCGGTGATCTTTAACGACATGGGAATCGTGAATCGGGAATCGAGAATGGCAACGGCAAGAGCAGGCTCTTCCGATTCCCAATTCTCGACTCCCGATTCCCAGCCTTATTTCGCCTCGACGAAGCGCACGTCGGCGCCCGAAGCCGCCAGCGCCTGCTTGACCGTCTCGGCGTCGGCCGCGTCGCCGATGTACAGCACGCGCACGTCCTTGAACGCGTTCGGCTGCACGTCCTTGAACGCGTTGACGATCAGCTCGGCGGTGATCTTCGAGTCCGGCCCGCCGAACGCCATCATGTTGCCCGGCAGCACGCCGCGGTCGACCACGTTCTTGACATTGTCGAGCTGGTTGGCGCGATCGGACTTGGCGGTGTCGTCGTCGCCGCCCGGCACGTAGTACATGTACGGGCGGTTGCTCTTCACGCCCTCCATGTTCGCGGTGACGACGCTGACGAGGTACTTCTTCCACGCGGCCTTGTCGGTCGCATCGGTCGGCTTGGGCAGCACGACCGGCGCCTGCTCGGCCTGCTCCTGCTTGGGCTGCTGCTCGGACTGGTTGCACGCGCTCAGCGCGAACGTCGCGCAGCAGGCGAGGGCGAAGGCGGGAAGGATCTTGCGCATGGCAGTTGTTACCTCGTGGTTGCAGATTGCAGATAGTGCGTCCGCAGCGCCTCCAACACGGCAGGGTGGACGAACCCGGAAACATCCCCGCCCAGGCGCGCGATCTCGCGCACCAGCGACGACGAAATGAAACTGTATTGCTCCGCCGGCGTCAGGAACAGCGTCTCCGCCGCCGGGATCAAGTGACGGTTCATGCTGGCGAGCTGGAATTCGTACTCGAAATCCGATACCGCGCGCAGGCCGCGCAGGATCACGCCGGCGCCGAGCTCCTCGACGAAATCGGCGAGCAGGCCGGAAAAACCGCGCACCTCGATGTTCGGAATGCCGGCCAGCGCGGTGCGCGCCAGGCCCACGCGCTCGTCGAGCCCGAACGCCGGCCCCTTGGCCGGGCTGTCGGCGACCGCGACGATCAGGCGGTCGAACAGCGGCGAAGCGCGGCTGACGAGGTCGATGTGGCCGTTCGTGATCGGGTCGAACGTGCCCGGATACACCGCGATGCGCGCGCGCGCCTGCGTGGTCGCCATCTGTCGTTCCATCCCCCGATCTTGATCCCGCGTAGCTTACGCGAGGCGGCGATACAGCGCATAGCGCACGGCGCCGGCGCGGCTCTCGCGGTGCGGCGCCCAGCCTGGCGGCAGCGCGAAGCCGGCTTCGACCGGCGCCTCGACGTAAACGAACGCGCCGGCGCGCAGCCAGCCGCCCTGCTCCAGCTTCTGCGCAGTGGCCGCCCACAGGTTCGCGCCGAACGGCGGGTCGAGGAAGACCAGGTCGAACGGCTCGGCCGGCCCGGCCAGGAACGCGGCCGCGTCGGCCTCGACCACGCGCGCGCCGGCCACCTTCAGCCGCTCGAGGTTGCCGCGCAGTTGCGTGCACAGCAGGCGGTCGCGCTCGACGAACGTGCAGTTCGCCGCGCCGCGCGACAGCGCCTCGATGCCGAGCGCGCCGGTGCCGGCGTACAGGTCCAGGCAGCGCGCGCCGTCGATGAACGGCGCCAGCCAGTTGAACAGCGTCTCGCGCACGCGGTCGGGCGTCGGCCGCAGGCCGTCGATCGCCGGCACGGCCAGGCGCGAGCCGCGCAGGCGGCCGGCCACGATGCGCAGCGTTCCGCCGCTCGCGTTCGCAGGGGACTTGGGCATGTTCGCGGCGTGGCGCCGGGGTCCGGGTGATAGCATGAGGGACCGCATTTTCGCCCAATTCGCCTGCAATGCTGAAGTTCTGGAAGAAGAAGCCCGCCCCCGAGGCGCCGCCGGCGCCGATCGCCGCGCCCGAACTGGCCGAGGCGCATCCGGTCGAGGCGCCGGTGGCCGCGGAGGTGATCGCCGAGCTCACCACCGACGTCGCGCGCGAGCCGGACAGTGTCGCCGAGGCGCCGGCCGAGGAAGAAGTCGCCGCACCACCGGCCAAGCGCAGCTGGCGTGAGCGCCTGGCCGGCAGCGGCTTCGCGCGCGGCCTGTCCTCGCTGTTCACGCGCCATCCGGCGCTCGACGAGGCGTTCCTCGACGAGCTGGAAACCTGCCTGCTGACCGCCGACGTCGGCGTCGCCACCGCCACCGAACTGGTCGAGGACCTGCGCCGGCGCGTCGGCAAGCGCGAGTTCGCCGATGCCGGCGCGCTACTCGCGGCGCTGCGCAATGAACTGATCGCGCGCCTGAAGCCGGTCGAGCGCCCGCTCGAGGTCGGCGGGCGCAAGCCGTTCGTGCTGCTGATGGTCGGCGTCAACGGCGTCGGCAAGACCACCACGATCGGCAAGCTCGCCTGGCGTTTCCGCAACGAGGGCCGCGCGGTGCTGCTGGCCGCCGGCGACACGTTCCGCGCCGCCGCGGTCGAGCAACTGCAGACCTGGGGCGCGCGCCACGGCGTGCCGGTGATCGCGCAGAGCTCCGGCGCCGATTCGGCCAGCGTGATCTTCGATGCGCTGCAGACCGCACGTTCGCGCGGCAGCGACGTGCTGATCGCCGACACCGCCGGCCGCCTGCACACGCAGTCGGGCCTGATGGACGAGCTGGCCAAGATCCGCCGCGTGCTCGGCAAGCTCGATGCGGACGCGCCGCACGAGGCGCTGCTGGTCATCGACGGCACCACCGGCCAGAACGCAATCAGCCAGGTGCGCCAGTTCCGCGACGCGATCGGCGTCAGCGGCCTGGTCGTGACCAAGCTCGACGGCACCGCCAAGGGCGGCGTCGTGTTCGCGCTCGCGCGCGAGTTCGGCCTGCCGATCCGCTACGTCGGCCTCGGCGAGAGCGCCGAGGACCTGCGCGTGTTCGACGCGGCCGCGTTCGTCGACGGCCTGCTGCCGGCGACGCTCGGCGGCAATGCCTGAAGCGCCGCCGCGCCCACGCCGGCGGCGCTGGCCGTATCTGCTGCTCGCGCTCGCGCTGCTGGCCGGCGGCGCGGCGCTGCTGCTGCGCCACTACACGCGACCGGACGCGCTGAGCGCGCTGCTGGTTACGCAGACGCGCAGCCTGCTCGGCGCCGAACTCTCGCTCGGCGCCGGCGCACACTACGGCTTCGTGCCGAAGCTGCGCGCGGTGCTGCCTCGGCCGGCGCTGCGCGCGTCCGCCACGACGCCGCCGTTCGTCACCGCCGATGCACTCGAAGCCGTGCTGCCGTGGCGCAACCTCTGGAGCGACCGCTACGAGATCGAACGCATCGACCTGCTCCGGCCGCGGCTCGACCTCGACGCGCTCGACGCGTGGCTGGCGACGTTGCCGCCGGCGCACGCCGCACCGCCGGATGTGCGCTTCGCGCTGCGCATCGAGGATGGCCAGATCCTGCACGGCGGCCAGCCGCTCGCGCGCGGCGTGAACCTGCGCTTCGCCAGCGCCGGCGACCTCGCCGCGTGGCTCGCGCAGTGGCGCACGCGACCGGACACCACGACGCTGCTGCCACCGCTCGCCGGACATGCCGAGGCGGCCGAAGTCCGCATCGACGAGGTGCGGCTGGAAGGCGTGCAGGTGGAAATGCGCGACGGCGATGCGCCGCCCGAGCCGCGGTGACACGCGAACCGCACGGCTTCAATGGATGCCCGCGTTCGCGGGCATGACGTCAAACCCCGTTCAGCCCCCTCGCTTGCCGCTCGCCATGACGACCGCCCCGTACGACGACTTCGCCCCCGCCCTGCTCGCCTGGTACGACCGGCACGGCCGCAAGGACCTGCCGTGGCAGCAGGCGCGCAACGCCTACCGCGTGTGGCTGAGCGAGGTGATGCTGCAGCAGACGCAGGTGCGCACGGTGATCCCGTACTTCGAGCGCTTCGTCGCCGCGCTGCCGACGCTGGCCGACCTCGCTGCCGCGCCGGAGGACCAGGTGCTCGCGCTGTGGTCGGGCCTGGGCTACTACAGCCGCGCGCGCAACCTGCAGCGCAGCGCGCGCCTGTGCGTCGAGCAGCACGGCGGCGAGCTGCCGCGCGACCTCGAAGCGCTGTCTGCGCTGCCCGGCATCGGCCGCTCGACCGCGGCGGCGATCCTCGCGCAGGCGTTCGGCGAGCGCCACGCGATCCTCGACGGCAACGTGCGCCGCGTGCTCGCGCGCTGGCACGGCGTATTCGGCTGGCCCGGCGCGAGCGCCACGCAACGCGCGCTGTGGCAGCACGCCGACGCGCACACGCCGCACGCACGCGTGGCCGACTACACGCAGGCGATCATGGATCTCGGCGCGACGCTGTGCACACGCTCGAAACCGCGTTGCGCCGACTGCCCGGTCGCATCCGGCTGCGTCGCATGGCGCGACGGCCTGACCGGCGTGCTGCCGCAACCGAAACCACGGCGTGACCTGCCGACCCGCGCGACGACGATGCTGGTCGTGCGCGACGCGAGCGGTCGCGTGCTGCTCGAACGCCGCCCGCCGACCGGCGTGTGGGCGCGCCTGTGGAGCCTGCCCGAAGTCGACGATGCCACCGATGCCGCCGGCCACCTGCACGCGCGCTATGGCGTGCGTGTCGACGGCGGCATGCCGCTCGCGCCGTTCGTGCACACGTTCAGCCACTATCATCTGGCCGTCACGCCGGCGCTGTTCGCCGGCGCCCGCACCACGCCCCACATCGCCGATGGCGCCGAACACGACTGGTACGCCGGCGCGGAACTCGCCGCGCTCGGCCTGCCGGCGCCGGTGCGGCGCCTGCTCGAAAAACTGGAGGAATCGCCATGACCCGCACTGTGCAGTGCGTCAAGCTCAACCGCGAGGCCGAGGGCCTCGCCTTCGCGCCGTGGCCGGGCGAACTCGGCCGGCGCATCTACGAGCACGTCTCGAAGGAAGCCTGGCAAGGCTGGCTCGCGCACCAGACCATGCTGATCAACGAGAACCGCCTGAACCCGCTCGATGCGAAGACGCGCGCGTTCATCGCCGCGGAGATGGAGAAGTATTTCTTCGGCGACGGCTCGGCGAAGCCGGCCGGCTATACGCCGGAACCGTAAACGACAACACCCCGTCGACGCCGTGCGTCGACGGGGAACGGAACGGTCGCGGCGCGTCGGCGCACGCGGTCACTTGGCGGGCTGCTGCTCCTCGGGTTTCGGCGCCGGCTTGGCCGGCTTGGCCGCCTTGTGCGCCTTGCGCGCGGCGTGGTGCGACATCGACGAGCGATGGTCCATCGCCATCAGGCGCGAGTAGTCGACCGGCTGGATCGACGCGATCTTGCAGTGGGTGTCGCCCACTTCGACAGAGTCGGAACCGGACTTGATCACGCCGCCGCGCGAGGTCAGCTGCACGCTGCTCGTGTGCATCAGGTTGCCGCAGGCCTCGTCCGTGCGCACCAGCCACGCCTTGTCGTTCGCGGTCCAGACCGCCAGCGAACGGTCGTCCAGCGCCTGCCAGTCCACCATCGAGCCGCCCGGCATCTGGTCCACGGCGGCTCCCGCGGCCTGCTCGTACCGCTTGATGTCGCGCGTGCCCTCGATCCTGGCCGCTGCCGCAACGAAGGAAACGCCCGCCAACGCTGCGGCGGTGAGTGCAATCGCAAGCTTCTTCATGGGTGCTCCCGAACGCCGGATCGACGCCCCGGCCTTGGCGCTCCCCATTGCAACGCATTGATCTGGGACGACGCGGAATGGCCAAAGTTGCGGCACCGGCAACGGGCGTTTCGCGGGCGTTTACCTCATGAGAGGGCGCCGAGGACGGTCGCCGGCGGCCAAGCGGACGCAAATGGCAAACATGCGGCAAGCGGAGCGGCGAAGCGCTGGACGATCAGGGCCGTCCGTCTCGACGCCGGTGCACGACAAGGCACCGAACAGGCACCGAACGGGCACCGGTCCGGAAGCCGTCCAAACAAAAACGGCCTGCATCACTGCAGGCCGTCGTTGTACATGGTGGCCGGGGACGGAATCGAACCGCCGACACGGGGATTTTCAATCCCCTGCTCTACCAACTGAGCTACCCGGCCATGTGCTTTGTGTGCGGTGCGTGGACCGCAGCGGGGCGCGTATTAGAGCCGCGATGCGCGAATACGTCAAGCGTTTTTCGCGCATTCGTTCGCATGCCCTACGCGATGCGCTCGACGCCGCCCATGTACGGGCGCAGCGCGGCCGGAACGTCGATCGAACCGTCGGCGTTCTGGTAGTTCTCCATCACCGCGATCAGCGCGCGGCCGACCGCGACGCCGGAGCCGTTGAGCGTGTGCACGAGCTCGATCTTGCCGCTGTCCGGGTTGCGCCAGCGCGCCTGCATGCGGCGCGCCTGGAAGTCGGTGCAGTTCGAGCACGAGGAGATCTCGCGGTAGGTATTCTGCGACGGCAGCCAGACCTCGAGGTCATAGGTCTTGGTCGCGGTGAAGCCCATGTCGCCGGTGCACAGCAGCACGCGGCGGTACGGCAGGCCGAGCTTCTCGAGCACGACCTCGGCGCAGCGCGTCATGCGCTCGTGCTCGTCGAAGCTCTCGGCTGGCCTGGCGATGCTGACCAGCTCGACCTTCTCGAACTGGTGCTGGCGGATCATGCCGCGCGTATCGCGCCCGTGCGAGCCGGCCTCGGCGCGGAAGCACAGCGAGTGCGCGGCCATGCGCCGCGGCAGCGTGTCGGCCTCGACGATCTCGTCGCGCACGATGTTGGTCAGCGAGACCTCGGCGGTCGGGATCAGGTAGCGCCTGGCCTCGCCAACCTGCGTCGCGAACAGGTCTTCCTCGAACTTCGGCAGCTGGCCGGTGCCGTGCATCGAGTCCGCGTTGACGATCAGCGGCACGTTGCATTCGAGGTAGCCGTGCTCGGTCGTGTGCAGGTCGAGCATGAACTGCGCGAGCGCGCGATGCAGGCGCGCCAGTTCGCCGCGCAGCACGGTGAAGCGCGCGCCGGACAGCTTGGCGCCGGTGTCGCCGTCGAGCCAGCCCTTGTGCGCGCCGAGTTCGACGTGGTCGCGCACGGCGAAGTCGAACGCGCGCGGCGTGCCCCAGCGGTGCTGCTCGACGTTGCCGCTCTCGTCCGCGCCGACCGGCACCGACTCGTGCGGCAGGTTCGGGATGCCGAGCGCGATCGCGGCCAGTTGCGCCTGGATCTCGGCCAGACGCTGCTCGTTCGCCTTCAGCTGGTCGCCGATGCCGGCCACTTCGGCCAGCAGCGCGGACGCATCCTCGCCCTTGCCCTTGGCGATGCCGATCGCCTTCGAGCGCGTGTTGCGCAGGTTCTGCAGTTCCTGCGTCTCGTTCTGCACGCGCTTGCGCTCGGCCTCGATCGCTTCGAAGGCCGCGGTATCGAGGGTGTAGCCGCGCGTGGCGAGGCGCGCGGCGGTCTCGGCGAGGTGGCCGCGCAACAGGGCCGGATCGAGCATGGTGGGCACCGCGAAGTGGGAAAGACGCCGATTATCGCGGCTCGGTCGAGAGCCGCGCAAACGGCACGCTCTCCGCCTGTGGAGCGCCACTGGCGCGACCGGCCTTGGCATAGCGTCGCGGCCTTGGCCGGTAGGAGCCCACCCTGGGCGACCGGGCGCCACGCTGATTCGGAACACCGGTCGCGCACGGGGTGCGCTCCTACGGCTGCCGCCGCGGATGCACCCACAGTGGCAGCAGCAACGCGGCGGCCGCGGCACAGGCCGCACCGAACACGAACGCGGTCCCCGGCGAGAACGTCGACCACAGCCAGCCGAACAGCAGCGAGGCCGGCAGCAGCAGCAGGCCGGACACGAGGTTGTACCAGCCGTAGGCGGTGCCGAGTCGCTCGCGCGGCGCGAGGTCGGCGACCAGCGCCTTCTCGGTGCCCTCCAGCGCGGCGGTGACCGCGCCATAGCCGCCGAACGCGACCCACAGCGCCCAGTCCGCGCTCGGCAGGAAGCCGATCGCGAGGTACGCGACCGCATAGGCGGCCCACGCCGTGCCAAGCACGCGCGAACGGCCCCAGCGGTCCGACAGCGCCGACAGCGGCGTGGACAGGAACGCGGCGACGCCCGAGTACAGCGCCCACATCAGCGTCACGCGCGCGGGACTCGCGCCGAGCTCGTTCGCGCGCAGCAGCAGGAACATGTTCGACGCGTTGCCGAGCGTGAACAGCGCCAGCACCCACAGGTAGCGCCGGAACGTCGGCGGCAGGCCGACGACGGTCAGATGGAACGGTTCGCGCGTGCGCGCCGTGGCATGCGTCGGCTCGGGCACTGCGAACGCGAGCGCAAGCACGATCAGCGCCGGGATGACGGCGAGCAGGAACACCTGGCGCAGCTCGAAGCCGGCCGCGAGCAGCGCGGCCGCCGTCAGCGGCCCGATCACCGCGCCGAAGTTGTCCATCGCACGATGGAAGCCGAACGCAAGGCCGCGCTGCTGCGGCTCGACGCTGAGGCCGATCAGTGCATCGCGCGGCGCCGAACGCAGGCCCTTGCCGACGCGATCGGCGAAGCGGCAGGCGAGCACGCCGAGCCAGCTCGTCGTGATCCCGATCAGCGGGCGCGCGAAGCCGGCGATGCCATAACCGGCGATGACCCAGCGCCGCACCTTGCCGCTGCGGTCGGCGAGCACGCCGGCGTACAGCTTGAGCAAACTCGACACCGCCTCGGCGATGCCCTCGATCAGGCCAAGCGCCTTCGGCCCGGCCATCAACACCGAGGCCAGGTAGAGCGGCACCAGTGGATAGATCATGTCGCTGGCGGCGTCGTTGAACAGACTGATCGCACCGACCAGCCAGACCGTGCGCGGCAACGCGCGAATCGCAGCAATCATCGGAACCGCTCCCCGGCACGCATGACGACACTCCCCTGGAAAATACCAATTATGGCCTGCGCGCGCCGCCAGCCGGCTGGGCGGCCGCAGGCCGCACAGCCTGCGATGCCCTATTCCTTTCCGCCGCGCCGCGCTGCACGCCGCGCCGCACGCAGCGCTTCGAGCTTGTCGCGAAACTGACCCTCGAGGCCGCGCTCGGTCGGCGTATAGAACGTCGCCTCGGCGAGCTTGTCGGGCAGGCACTGCTGGTCGAGCGCGACGCCGCCCGGGGCGTCGTGGTCGTACTGGTAGCCCTTGCCGTAGCCGAGCCCCTTCATCAGCCTCGTCGGCGCGTTGCGAAGATGCATCGGCACCTCCAGCGTGCCGGTTTCGCGCACCACGCCGCGCACCTCGTTGAACGCCGCATAGGCCGCGTTGCTCTTCGGCGCGACGGCGAGGTACAGCGCGAGCTGCGCGAGGCCGAGTTCGCCTTCCGGGCTGCCGAGGCGGTCGTAGGTTTCCCACGCGTCCAGCGCCATGCGCCACGCGCGCGGATCGGCCAGGCCGACGTCCTCGACCGCCATGCGCGTCAGCCGGCGCGCGAGGTAGCTGCGGTCGACGCCGCCGTCGAGCATGCGCGCGAGCCAGTACAGCGCCGCGTCCGGGTCGGACGAACGCACCGACTTGTGCAGCGCCGAGATCTGGTCGTAGAACTGCTCGCCCCCCTTGTCGAAGCGGCGCGTGCGGTCGGCCAGCACCTGTTCGAGCGTGGCCTGGTCGACCACGCCGTCGTGCGCGAGCTCGGCGGCAATCTCGAGGAAGGTCAGCGCGCGGCGCACGTCGCCGTCGGCGGCCTGCGCCATCGTCGCCAGCGCCGCCGCGTCGACCTGCAGGTTCATTCTGCCCAGGCCACGCTCCGCATCGGCGAGCGCGCGCTGCAGCGCGGCCAGGATCGCCTCGGCCGGCACCGCGTCGAGCACGTGCACGCGGCAGCGCGACAGCAGCGCCGAATTCAGCTCGAACGACGGGTTCTCGGTGGTCGCGCCGACGAACACGATCACGCCGCGTTCGATGTACGGCAGGAACGCGTCCTGTTGCACCTTGTTGAAGCGATGCACCTCGTCGACGAACAGCACCGTGCGCACGCCCTGCGCGTAACGCACCTCGGCCTCGGCCAGCGCCGCGCGCACCTCCGGCAGGCCGGAGAGCACCGCCGAGATCGCGCGGAACTCGGCCTGCGCGTAGCGCGCCAGCAGCAGCGCAAGCGTGGTCTTGCCGCAGCCGGGCGGCCCCCACAGGATCATCGAATGCACGTGGCCGGCCTCGATCGCGCGGCGCAGCGGCGTGTCGGCGCCGAGCAGGCGCGGCTGGCCGACGATCTCGTCGAGCGCACGCGGACGCATGCGCTCGGCGAGCGGCTTCAGGTCGTCGGATTCGGCAAACAGCCCGGCGCTGGGTGGGGTCTTGCGGCGCGTCATGTCCCCGATGATACGGAAAACGCGGTTCGCGCCGGCATGATCGCTTTGAGCATGGGATTGCGTATGTGAACAGACCAACCGATTGCACAGGAGCAGGCGTGCGCATGAACTCGATACGGCCGCACTGGAGTCGCCCCTTGCGGCATCTGGCGATGCTGGTCGGGATTTCGCTGCTGCCGGTGGCGATGGCGCATGCCGAGGCGGCCAGGCCGATCCTGGGCGTGCTGAAGTTCCAGGACGAGACGGGCGCGCTACCGTTCCAGGGCGGCATCGGGCGCGTGCTGACCAACATCCTGACCAACGAGCTCGCCGCACGTCCGAGCTTCACCGTGGTCGAGCGACGCCGCCTGCAGGCGATCCTCGAGGAACAGGAGCTCGGCGCGTCCGGCCGCCTGCGGGCCGGCGACGGTGCGCGCATCGGCGCGCTGACCGGGGCGCAGTATCTGGTCATGGGCACGGTCACCGCCTTCGAGCAGGGCGTGCAGAGGACCCGCAGCCGCGGGCTGCTCGGCGGGCTCGGTGGATCGAAGGAGTCCAGTACGTCGTACCTGGCGATCGACCTGCGCGTGGTGGACACCAGCACCGGCGAGATCAGCCAGGCGCGCTCGATCGAGGGGCGCGCGACGCGCACCTCCTCCTCGATCAGCCTGGATGCGGGCGTGGCCGGTTTCGGCTACGAAGCACTGCACGACGAAGCGCTGGCGAAGGTCGTCCGCGCCGCGGTCATCGAGGCGATCGACTACCTGGAATGCACGATGGTCGTACGCGACGCCTGCGTCGCAGCCTATGCGGACAAGGACCGGCGCCGCCTCGACGGCACGCGCAAGGCGATCAAGCTCGACGGGAACACGCGATGAAGGCCGCACGCATCAAGGCGACCGGTGTTGGGCGAATGTTGCGGACCTGCCTGCTGCTGGCGGCCTGCACGCCGGTCGGCGCTGCCACGCTGCTCGAGTACGAGCGGCAAGGCGATTGCGCAACCGAGTTCGAACGCATGCTGATCGACGGTGCACGCGCGCGCATCGACATGCGTGTGGATGGCACCGAGCTGTCGACCCTGTTCGACGACGGCGAGCAGATCATGCACCAGCTGATGCATGACACGCGGACCTACCTGACCATGGAGTCCGACGACGACGCGGTCGACTTCACCAGCGACGTCGTCAAGAGCAGCACGATCCACGCACAGCGCCAAGCCGAGGCCGTCAGCGGACTCGATGCGGGACAGGCGATGGCGGCGTTCCGCTCGGCGCAGGTCGCCGCTTGCCCGGAGATGGCCGCGCTCGGCCTCGGCGATCCGGACTATGCCGATGCTGCCGCGCGCTGCGCCGGGAAGATGGCCGAAGACGCCCGGCCTGTCGGCGACCGCAAGGCGGCCATCGCCGCACGCACGCAGCGCGCCCGCGTGGCGGCGCCATCGCCCCCCACCGACGGCGCGACGGCACTGCAGTCGACCGTCCGCATCGAGCGGACCGCGATGCCGCAACAGGTCGACGGCCGCGCGTGCGCCCCGGAACGCACGCTGCGTGGCCAGACACCGCTGCGCGAGGACTGCCGTGCCGACGTCACGACGCTCGGGCTGGACGCGCGCGCCGTGCGGCGCCTGCAACGCATCGCCAAGGTCGGCGCCGGCATGGGCGAAGGCCTCGCCAGCCTGCATCCGGAACTGGATACGCGCGAAGCGGGGCCGCCGAAGGTGACCCTGCGCCGCGTCTGCTACCGCGGCGGCCAGGAGAGCGGCAAGGCAACGCTGCACATCCGGAACGATGCCCCCGCGGACGCGGCGCTGTTCGAATTGCCACCGGGTTATGAGCCGATGCAGATCGCGGCGCCCGCGCTGACGACGCCGGCACAGGCGATGGAGGCACTGCAGCGATCCGGCACGCAGCGTCCGCGCTAGGCGCGGGTCTTCGGCGTCGTGCGCGTACGGCCCCGGAACGCGGGGCCGTACGCGCAGGAGAGGCTAGAACCACACCCGCACGCCGGCGACCCAGCGCACGTCGGTAACGTCGTGGCCGTCGGCGCGGGCGAAGTCGGCGGTGCGGCCGAAACCGCTGCTCCATTCGACGCCGACGTACGGCGCGAACTCGCGGCGGATCTCGTAGCGCAGGCGCAGGCCGGCCTCGGCGTCGGACAGGCCGGAGCCGATGCGCCGTGCCGGGTCGTCCTTGCCGTAGGCGTTGAGTTCGAATCGCGGCTGCAGCACCAGGCGCTGGGTCAGCAGCAACTCGTAGTCCGCCTCGACGCGCAGCGCGGTGCGGCCCTGCTCGCCAACGTAGGCGGTCGCTGCGAGCTCGAACCAGTACGGCGCCAGGCCCTGCACGCCGAACGCGGCCCAGGTGCGGCCAGGTCCTTCGCCGAAATCGCGGCGGATGCCGAGCTGGCTGTCCCAGAACGGCGCGATCGCGTGGCTCCACAGCAGCTCCGCATCGGCGTGTTCGAGCGTACCGTCCTTGCGTTGCCCTTCGCTGCGGAAGTGGACGCGGTTGCTGTCGCCGCCGTACCAGGCCTGTGCGCTCCACGCCGTCGCGCCACCCTCAACGTATTCGAGGCGGTCGAGCATGAAGCGGCCGAAGCGCGCGTTGTCGTTCATGCCCATGACCGCGTCCATCTGCGCGTGCGTCAGGTGCCCGATGTCGAGCGTGGGTGGCGGCGGCGGCACGTGATCGGCCGGCGGACGCGCGTCGGGCGCGGGCGCGGTGCCGTGCTGCATGTCCGCGTGAGCGGGCGCAGCGTGGCCCGCGGCGGCGTGGTCCATGCCGGAATGATCCATGCCGGCGTGAGCGGAATGGTCCATGCCCGCATGATCCGCATGGGCAGACGGCTTGGCGGCCGGCTGGCCGTACCCGTGATGCGAACCGTGTGCGCCGTGGGCGTGCGCAGTGTGGGCGTCGGACGGCACCCGCGCGTCGTCGTGATGCGCGTGCTGCGACTGCGCTTGCGTGGACGCGGCGAACGCGAACATCAGTGCCGCCGTCAGCGGAACGAACTTCATGTGTGCGCTCATGCCACCACCACCTCGCGGAACATGCCCGCTTCCATGTGATAGAGCAGATGGCAGTGGTAGGCCCAGCGGCCGAGCGCGTCGGCGCTGACGCGGTAGCTGAGCTTCTGCGCCGGCTGCACGACGACCGTGTGCTTGCGCACCTGGAACGTGCCGTCCGGCGCTTCCAGTTCGCTCCACATGCCGTGCAGGTGGATCGGGTGCGTCATCATCGTGTCGTTGACCAGCGTGATGCGCACGTGCTCGCCATGCTTCAGGCGCAGCGGTTCGGCATCGGAGAACTTCTGGCCGTTGAACGACCAGACATAGCGTTCCATGTGGCCGGTCAGGTGCAGCTCGATCTCGCGCCCGGTCGAGGCCGAGATCGGCGCGGTCAGCGAGTGCAGGTCGGCGTAGGTCAGCACGCGGCGGCCGTTGTCGCGCAGGCCGATGCCGGGGTCGTCGAGGTTCGTGCGCGGCGTGTCGACGCGCATGTCGACGAACGGACCGAACTCGGCGCGCGCATGGTGCACGCCATCGCCCTGCCCGCCCGCCGCGCCGTGGCCGGCGTGGGCCGCATGGCCGCCGTGGCCTTCGCCGTGGTCCATCTCGCCCATCATGTCGCGCATGGTCAGCAGCGGGCGCGGATCGAGCGCCGGCACCTCGGCGCGCAGGCCCTCGCGCGGCGCCAGCGTGCCGCAGGCGTAGCCGGAGCGGTCCATCGACTGCGCGAAGATCGTGTAGGCGCGGTCTGCATCCGGCTCGACGATCACGTCGAGCGTCTCGGCGGTGCCGAGGCGGAACTCGTCGATCGTGACCGGCTCGACGTCCTGGCCGTCGGCGGCGACCACGCGCATCTTCAGGCCCGGGATGCGCACGTCGAAGAAGCTCATCGACGAGCCATTGATGAAGCGCAGGCGCACCTTCTCGCCCGGCGCGAACAGGCCAGTCCAGTTGCCGGTCGGCGTCGTGCCGTTCATGAGATACGTGTAGACGTGGCCTGACACGTCGGCGAGGTCGGACGGGTTCATGCGCATCTCGTTCCACATGCGCCGCTCGGCCAGCGCGCGCGACAGGCCCTCGCCGCGCACGTCGCGCAGGAAGTCGAGCGCGGTCGGCTTGCCGAAGTTGTAGTAGTCGCCCTGCTTCTTCAGCGTCGCGTAGATGTGCTCCGGGTCGGTGTCGGTCCATTCCGACAGCAGGATCACGTGCTCGCGCTCGGCCGGGAAACGCTCGCCGCCGCGCGGCTCGATCACGATCGGCCCGTAAAGCCCGACCTGCTCCTGGAAACGCGAATGACTGTGGTACCAGTAGGTACCGGCCTGGTTGACGGTGAAGCGGTAGGTGTAGCTCTCGCCCGGCGCGATGCCCATGAACGACAGGCCCGGCACGCCGTCCATGTCGGCCGGCACGATCATCCCGTGCCAGTGGATCGAACTGCGCTCGGCGAACGCGTTGCGCACGCGCAAGGTGACCGTGTCGCCCTGGCGCCAGCGCAACAGCGGCGCCGGCAACTGGCCGTTGACGACGACCGCGCTGCGCGCGGCGCCGGTGAAGTTGACCGGCAGCGCGCCGATTTCGAGGTCGAACTCGGTGCCGCCGAGCACGCGGCGGCCGGCCATGGCCGGCGCGGCGAACGCCGGCAGGCCGAGGCCGGCGGCGAGGCCGCCGAGCGCCAGCCCCTGCACGAAGCGGCGGCGCGGCAGCAACACGGACGCCGGCTGCGGCGCGCGTGCACGAAAAATACCCATATCGATGAGAACTCCGGATCGCTGGCGATGCGCGAGCGCGCATCGGCGCGTGCACATCGGGAACGGTCGCGCACACGCAGTGCGTGCCGACCGGCGGGGGCTCGCTCAGCAGATCAGGCGATCGGAGGACGCAGTGGCCGTGCGGCGACCGTCGCATAGGCCACGGCAGGCGACGCGAGCGGGACCTCGCCCGCCCAACGCGCCAGCGCCGGCAGCGGCGCCGCGGGCAGCCACGCCGCACACGTCGGCGCGCAGGCACACAGATGGCCGGCGCAACAGGCCGCGTCGTGCGCGTGGCGCTCGACGTATCCGGCCCGGGATTCGGGTTGTGCGTGCCCGGCGCAATGTCCGCCGCCGGCCTCGTGCTGCATCGCCGCCGGCGTGGCATCGTCACCGGACAGCGCGGCCACAGCGAGCGGCATCGCCGCCGCGCCGGCGCCGTTCAGCAGCATCAGCAGCGCCAGCACGAGCGCGCACAGCGGCGCCAAGCGCAGGCGCGCGAGGCGGTGCAGGCGGAAACGGGTGCTGGCAGGACGATGCTTCATGAAGCGACAATGGTAATTGCGGCGGCGGCGCAGGCCAATGTGCCGCGGCGGAACTGCATGGATGCAGCTTCGCCCTGTGAATACGGCCGGGACCACATCGACCACGTAGACCCTATGAGCCAAGGGCGGGGTCGCCGACACTGGCATCTCTTCCGACGAAAGAGGAGACACGCAGATGACGACGACCCCGACAACAGTGTGCCAGATGGCGGTAGCGATCGAGATCGCCGCGGCGAAGTGGGTGGTGGTGAGCACGACCGGTGGATTGCGCCGTCAGCGTCGGCGTGTGCTGGCTCAGGCGACGGCGACGGAACGGTTTGCGGCGCTGCGGGCGGAGCTGGACGAAGCGCGGCGCAAGTTGAACGTGGCGATGGATGCGCGCGTGGTGGTGGCCTACGAGGCGGGCCAGGAAGGTTTCTGGCTGGTGCGCGCGCTGCGCGCGGCGGGCGTGGAAGCGGAAGTGATCGACCCGGTGAGCCTGCCGGTGGATCGCCGCGCGCGGCGGGCGAAGACGGACCGGCTGGACGGCGAGGCGCTGTCGCTGGCGTTGTGGTACTGGCTGGGTGGCGACGAGCGCGCCTTGCGCATGGTGCGCGTGCCGAGCGTCGAAGCCGAGGATGCGCGCGAGTGGCAGCGCGAGCGCGACCGGTTGAAGACGGAACATCGCAGCGTCGAGGACCGGATCACCAAGAAGCTGCGCACGCAGGGCATCTGGGAGCGGTCCAGGACGTGGCGCAGCGACTTGCGCGATGGCGCCCTGCGGACCTTCGCCGGTACGCCGCTGGGCGCGCAGCTGCAGGCGGCGCTGGTGGTCGAACTGGCTCGGCTGGAGCTGATCGAGGCCAAACTCAAGGAATGGCAAGCGCAGCAGGCCGACCTGCCCGCCGCGACGACGCAGACGATCAACCATCTGGCACATCTGCGCGGCGTCGGTCCGGTCGGCGCCACCGCCCTGGCGACGCAGTTGTTCTGGCGCACGTTCGACAACCGGCGCCAGGTGGGCGCGTGCGTGGGCCTGACCGGCACGCCCTACGACAGCGGCACGCTGCGGCAGGACCAGGGCATCAGCAAGGCGGGCGATCCGAAGTTGCGCGCGTTGCTGGTGGAGCTGGCGTGGCTGTGGCTGCGGCTGCAGCCGGACAGCGCGATCACGCGCTGGTTCCGCGAACGCACGCAGGGTGCGGGCAAGCGCGGCAAGCGCGTGATGATCGTGGCGGTGGCGCGCAAGCTGGCGGTGGCGCTGTGGCGCTACGTGCAGTTGGGCGAAATCCCCCAGGGCGCGCGCCTGAAGGCGGCGTAAGGAGTCGCGTGCGGCAAACGAGTAACGCAGAGGAATCGAGCGGTTGGCGTTGCCGAAGCGCGCCCGCGTCCCACCCGGGTCGGAAAGACCGACATTCGTAGAAGGGGCGCGCTTCATTGAAGTTCGGTGACCCGGTGCATCGCGCAAACGGGGAACGGCTCGGACAACGAGCGGATAGAAGGTGGTGGAGCGCTGCGGCGCCCACGGCGAAACACCGACGCAACGCAAGCCACGCGATCGACGACCAGGTGAACTTAGCGAGCAACAGCGACAGAGAAACCAGCGGCGGGGCTTGACAAGCCTGAACTCATAGAAGGGTGGGACGCAGCGCCGAAGGCGCGAGTCCCACCGTTGTCATGCGTGGACGGCAGGCGCCGGGGACGGCGACGCCACGCAACACCATCCCCACCCAACCCCTCGCGCATCCTTGCGCTCGCGAGCCCGGTCCGCACATCCTTGTGCGGCCGTTCGCCGGCGATCGCTGCCCGACGGCAGCGATCGAAAGCCCGGCTCACCCCCTTGAAGGGGAGGGTTAAATCAGACTCTCCTTGCATGGAGGGCTCAAAAGCGACTCCCCTGCGCATTTGGTTTTTAGAAACGCCTCCCAACACCGCATGAACTACCGCCACGCCTTCCACGCCGGCAACTTCGCCGATGTCCTCAAGCACGTCATCCTGATCGAGCTGCTGCAGGCGCTGAAGGCCAAGCCGGCGCCGTTCTGCTATGTCGACACGCACGCCGCGCGCGGCCGCTACGACCTCTCGGGCGAGGCGGCGCGGCGCACCGGCGAGCACCGCGACGGCGTGCTGCGCCTGCTCGATGCGCCGGCGCTGCCGGCCGCGCTGCAGGCCTATGTCGAGCTGGTGCGCACGCTCGATGGCGCAAGCGCCGACACGCTGGCGAGCTATCCCGGCTCGCCGCTGATCGCCGCGCGGCTGATGCGCGCGCAGGATCGCGCGATCGCCTGCGAGCTGCACGAGGAGGAAGCCGCCGTGCTCAAGCGCGAGCTGCACCACGACGCGCGCTTCTCCGTGCACCGGCGCAACGGCTACGAGGCGCTGAAGGCGCTGCTGCCGCCGGCGCAAAAGCGCGGCCTGGTGCTGATCGATCCGCCGTTCGAGGCGCAGGCGGGCGAGTTCGCGCTGATCGAGGCGGCACTGAGCGATGCGTTCGCGCGCTGGCCGAACGCGATTTACGCGGTCTGGTACCCGATCAAGCTGCGCGAGACGATCGTGCCGTTCCATCGCTGGCTGGCCGCGCACGCCGGCGCGGCCGACGTGCTCGTGGCCGAACTGCTGCTGCATCCGGACAACTCGCCGCTGCGCCTGAACGGCTGCGGCATGGCGATCGTGAACCCGCCGTGGCGCTACGACCAGGCGCTCGAAGCCTGGCTGCCGACGCTCGCCGAACGCCTCGCGCAGGAGCGCGCGGGCTCATGGCGGGTCGAGTTCCTCAAGCGGAACTGACCCTCCCCAAGCCCGGTGCGGACGTTCCACCCGGCCCGCTCGATGGCGCCGCGGCTTCCCAGGAGCTTGGGCAGCAGTGGAAACGCTCGAGGCGAAACGTCCGCTGCGCGACGGCGGTTTTTCGACGATTCGCCGGCCCATGGCCGGCGCCGCGGGACAGGAAGCGGCGGAAGAATGGACCGCGCAGAGGGCTTTGCAGCCCAGACGGCTTCTACCGCCCACGCTCCTGGGATTCGGAGCGGGCCTCCCCCATCAGTACGGCAATCGCCTGCAATGACGGCAGGTGCTGGCACAGGATGCGAAAGCACGCGAGCAACGGGCCGGCCAGCAGCACGCCGACGACGCCCCACAGCGCTCCCCACAGCAGCAGCCAGACGAAGACGATGACCGGGTTGATCGCCAGGCGCCGGCCGATCACGATCGGGCTGATCAACTGGCCCTCGACCAGCGCGATCGCAAAGAAGCTGCCCGGCACCGCCAGTGCCAGTTCGAGGGAGGGGAACGTCGCCAGCCCGACCAGCATCAAGATGACCAGCGTGAGGGTCGGTCCGACGTACGGCGCGAAATTCAATGCACCGGCCAGCGCGCCCCAGAGGATGGCGTTGGGCACGCCCAGCAGGGCCATCGCCAGCGCCGTGGCCAGCGCCACTCCCAGGTTGATCATGCTGACCGTAAGCAGGTAGCGCGACATCTCCTGCTGGATGCCGCGTGCGATCCCGACCACCACCCGCTTGTCGCTCATTTCCGGCGATATCTCGACCACCCGGCGCAGGAAGGTGTCGCCGGCCGAAAGGAAGAAATAGACCAGCAGCAACACCACGGCCACCTGCCCGAGCGCGTGCGGGGTCGCCGCCAACACGCTTCCCAGCAGGCCCGCATGGTCATCCTTGACGAGCGTCTTCGCCGCAGATGGCGGCTGCGCCAGCTCTTCCAGTTTGCGCGTCGCCTCGCGCGCCTGCGTGATCGGTGCGCGCAGGTCACGCAGCCGCTGTTCCATCGACTGCAAGGTCCTTGGCGCCCTGGCGACCCACTCCCGCGCCGGCCCCGCCAGCCCGGAGATGCCCGCGCCGATGCCGCCGATGATCAGCAGCACCATCGCCAGGCTGCCGACTGCGCGCGGGACATGGATGCGTTCCAGCAGTTTCACCAGCGGCGAAAGCAGCAGCGCAAGCAGGGTGCCTAGGACCAGCGGGACCAGGATGTCCCGGGCGAGATAGCACGCGTGGACGCAGAGGATCGCGAGGATCACGAGCACCGACCGCGTCAAGATTCGAAGATCCCTGGTTGCTCTGGACATTGGATTCCAGCCCCTGCCGGCGCGATATCGACGGCACATACTATGCACTTGCGTGTCCGGTGATGCGCCCCGCCGCGCAGGCTCGCGAAGCGGGACGCCGGCCCCGCTCGCCGAGCGCAGCGTGTCCGGCCGGACGCGCCCGCCTGTCCGCACGGACGCCGGCGGTGCCGCTCCTGCGCATCCGCGACGCCCTGCACGCGATTCGTGGCGATCGACGCCCGATTCCGGCCTGGCACGCCGCGTGCTGTGGTGGAACGGAATCCCCCAGGAGCCCCTCCATGCCCTCCATGCCATCCATGCCACGCATCGCCGGCCTCGGCCTCGCCCTGCTCGCCTTCGCCGGCGCGCTGCACGCAGCGACGCCGCGCAAGAACGTCGCCAACATCGCCCAGGCCGTCGAGGACAACTACTTTGATGTCGCCCGCGGCAGGCAGATTGCCGCGGACCTGCGCGCCGAGGCCGCCAGCGGCAAGTACGACGCACTGAAGGACGATCGCGACCTCGCCACTGCGCTGACCGACCGGCTCAAGCCGTTCGACCAGCACTTCACCGTGCGGTGGACGCCGCCCGAGCCGGCCGGAACGGCGCGCGAACCGGCCGCGCGCGCGGCGCCCGCAACGGATCACGGCCGGCGCACGAACTACGGCGTGCGCCGCGTCGAGGTGCAGCCGGGCAACATCGGCTACATCGACCTGCGCGAGTTCGCCCACTTCCAGTTCGGCCAGCCCGACCAGCCGGCGCGCCGCGCGATCGACGCCGCCCTGCAGCTGGTGGCCGGCACCGACGCGCTGATCATCGACCTGCGCAACAACGGCGGCGGCTCGCCGGCGATGGTCGGCTACCTCGCCAGCGCGTTCACCGCCAAGGGCGCCGACATCTACAACACGTTCCGCACGCGCGAAGGCGACGTCAGCGAGGCGCCGGCCGAGTGGCATGCCGCGCCGCGCCTGCAGACGCCCCTGTACGTGCTCACCAGCGCGCGCACCGGCTCGGCGGCCGAGGCGCTCGCCTACACGCTGAAGAACGCCGGCCGTGCCCGCGTGGTCGGCGAGCCGAGCGCCGGCGCGGCGAATCCGGGCGGCGCGGTCGCCGCCGGCAACGGCTTTAGCGTGTTCGTCTCCACCGGCTCGCCGGTCAGTCCGATCACGCGGACCAACTGGGAAGGCAGCGGCGTGATGCCGGACGTGGCGGTGCCGGCCGCGACGGCGTTCGAGACCGCCAAGGCGCTCGCGCTGGAAGCGGTCCTGCGCGGCGACCTGCCGGACGCGGAGAAGGTCGACACGCGCTGGGCGCTGGAGGCGCTGCGCGCCGAGGCCACGCCGCCGAAGGACGTGCCGCTCGACGACTACGCCGGCAGCTACGGTGCGCTGGCGATCGCGCGCGACGGCGACCACCTCGTACTGCGCCGCGGCCGCCGGCCGGCGCTGACGCTGGTCGCGCTCGGCCAGGACGCGTTCACGGTCGCCGCCGAATCCAGCTCGCGCGTGCTGTTCGAACGCGGCGCCGACGGCAAGGTGATCGCGCTGGAGACGAAAACCTCGGAAGGCGCCTCCGGCCGCCATCGCCGCGAGGGGTAGGCCCCGCAGCGGCGCGCCGCGACGGCCCTGCGGCCGCGGCGCGCCGGCCTCCGGCCGGCCAGGCGGCGATGAGGAACGTCGCGCCCACCTCCCGCGCCGCTCCCCGGTGCCGCCACGAAAACGCAAGCCGCCGCCCGCGGGGCGCCACGATTGCACGGGTATACTTCTGCCGCCAATCCCCGGGGAGTTCACATGGATCTGCGTTCGCCCACGTCGCGCCTGCGACTTGTCGGTAGTGCCCTGCTGTTCGTCACCCTCCTCTTGCTGGCCGCCTGCAACCGCACCCCGACCGGCGTGCCGGCCGTGCAGGGCAGCAAGCCGGCCACCACCGAGGCGGCGCCGGTCGCGCAGCCGCAAGGCTTCACGCTCGCCTCCGTCCACGCCGCGCAATACCAGGGCCAGCTCGCGCTGGTGCTCGAATTCACCCAGCCGCTGGTCGGCACGCAGGCGTTCGACACGCTGCTCGCGGTGACCGACGCCAAGGGCGCCGCCGTGCAGGGCAGTTGGGCGCTGGACGAGGACGGCAGGACGCTGCGCTTTCCGTACGTGCAGGCCGATGCGAACTACACGCTGCGCATCAAGGGCGAGCTCGCCGCGGCCGACGGCAAGACGCTGGGCAGCGAGGTCGCCCGCGAGGTCTACACCGGCCCGATGCAGCCGGCGGTCGGCTTCGCCTCGCAGGGCAGCGTGCTGCCGGCGCGCGAGACGCGCGGCCTGCCGGTCGTGTCGGTCAACGTGAAGGAGGTCGACGTCGAGTTCCTGCGCGTGCGCGACAAGGAAATCCCGAACTTCTTCGCCGCCTACCAGAAGAACGGCAAGCGCAGCGCCTACGAGCTCGATCCGCGCTGGGGCTGGTACGGCCGCAAGGGCAAGCCGGTCGCCGAGATCGCCGACTCGGTCTACGCGAACCGCTTCGCGCTGGCCGGCAAGGACAACGAGCGCAGCCTGAGCTACCTGCCGATCCAGAACATCACCGAGCTCGCGCAGCCGGGCCTGTACTTCGCGGTGATGCGGCGTGCCGGCAGCTTCAGCGAGGAATACGAAACCAGCTTCTTCTTCGTCAGCGACATCGGCCTGCACACGCGCGCCTACAAGGACGCGCTGTTCGTGCACGCGGCCTCGCTGAAGAGCGGCGCTGCGCTGAACGGCATCGAGCTGGCCGTGCTCGACGCGAAGGGCGGGACCGTCGTCGCCGGCAACACCGATGCCGACGGCAACGCGCAGCTCGCCTATGCGCTGAAGGCCGACCAGGTGCTGGTCGCCAGGAGCGGCAAGGACGTGTCGCTGCTGCCGTTCAACCAGCCGGCGCTGGACCTGTCCGACTTTGCCGTGGCCGGGCGCAAGCAGGCCTGGTTCGACGTGTTCGCCTGGTCCGGCCGCGACCTGTACCGCCCCGGCGAGACGATCCGCCTGTCCGCGCTGCTGCGCGACTTCGACGGCAACCCGATCAAGCCGCAGCCGCTGTTCCTGACCCTGAAGCAGCCGGACGGCCGTCCGTACGCGCAGGCGCAGGTCGAGCCGAAGGACCTCAACTACTTCGAATGGTCGCGCGAGATCCCGGCCGACGCGCCGACCGGGCGCTGGCAGGTCGAGTTCCGCACCGATCCAAACGCGAAGGAGGCGACGCAGGGCCTGACCTTCCGCATCGAGGAGTTCCTGCCCGAGCGCCTGAAGCTCGAGCTGACCACGGCGCAGGCCGTGCTCAAGCCCGGCGAGCCGCTCAAGCTCGCCGTTCAGGGCGACTACCTGTACGGCGCGCCGGCCGCCGGCAACCGCTTCACCGCGCGCCTGACGCTGACGCCCGACCAGCACCCGGTCGACGCGCACAAGGACTACTACTTCGGCGATCCGACGATCGAGCTGCCGAAGGAGGCCAAGGACGTGATCGACGCCGAGCTCGACGAGCACGGCCACCTCGCCGAGGACATCGAACTCGCCGACGCGGCCAAGCCGACCGCGCCGGTCGCGGCGATCCTGTCCGGCAGCGTGTACGAGACCGGCGGCCGCACCGTCACGCGCACGCTGAAGCGCACCGTGTGGCCGGCCGACACGCTGGTCGGCATCCGCCCGCTGTTCGACCCCAAGGACGGCTCCGACGCGAACGCGCGCGCCGGCTTCGAGGTGATCCGCAGCAACGCCGCCGGCGACCTGCTGGCCGCACCGAAACTCAAGCTGACCCTGGTGCGCGAGCGCCGCGACTACCGCTGGACGTTCGACAACGAGAGCGGCTGGCACTTCGACTACACCGACCGCTACGAGAACGCCGAAGCGCGCGAGCTCGACGTCGAGGCCGGCAAGGCGCTGAAGTTCGACGTGCCGGTCGAATGGGGCAACTACCGCATCGAGATCCTCGATCCGGCGACCGGACTGACCACGCGCCTGCCGTTCTTCGCCGGCTGGAGCTGGAACGACGACAACCGCGGCAAGGAGGCGCGCCCGGACAAGGTCAAGCTCGCGCTGGACAAGCCGGCCTATCGTGCCGGCGACACGCTGAAGGTCACCGTGACGCCGCCGCAGGCCGGCCCGGGCCTGCTGATCGTCGAGTCCGACCACCTGCTCTACACGAAGAACATCGACGCCAAACCCGGCGCGACGTTCGAGATTCCGGTCACGAAGGACTGGGAACGCCACGACGTCTACGTGACCTCGCTGGTGTTCCGCGGCGGCTCGGCGGTCGACAAGATCACGCCGGCGCGCGCGGTCGGCGAGGCGTTCGTGCCGATCGACCGCGCCGATCGCAAGATCGAGGTGAGCATCGACGCGCCCAAGCAGATGAAGCCGGAGACCGACCTGCCGGTCACGGTCAAGGCGCCGGCGCTGGCCGGCAAGAAGGCGTACGTGACCGTGTCGGCGGTCGACGTCGGCATCCTCAACATCACGCGCTTCGCGCGGCCCGACGCGATCGCCTGGTTCTTCGCCCAGCGCGCGCTCGGCGTCGACGCCTACGACCTGTACGGCCGCGTGATCGAAAGCTTCGACGGCATCGCCGCCAAGCTCCGCTACGGCGGCGACATGGCGCTCGGCGCACTGCCGCAGGCGCGCCGCCCGACCGCCAAGGTGCTGACGGTGGACCTGTTCTCCGGCGCGCTCGCGCTCGATGCGAACGGCGAGGCGAAGGTCGCGCTGAAGGTGCCGGACTTCAACGGCACCGTGCGCGTGACCGCGCAGGTCTTCGGCGAGAACCAGTACGGCGGCAACGACACCGAAACGATCGTGCGCGCGCCGCTGGTGGCCGAGATCTCGACGCCGCGCGTGCTCGCGCCGGGCGACAAGTCCGAGCTGACGCTGGACCTGCAGAACTTCTCCGGCGGCGAACGCGAGTTCGCGGTCAAGGTCACGGCCGACAAGCCGCTCGCGGTCGCGCAGGGCGAGCGCAAGGTCAAGCTGGCCGACAACGCCAAGACCACGCTGAACGTCCCGCTGAGCGCGCTCGACGGCTACGGCGTCGGCAAGCTGCGCGTCAGCGCGACCAGCGGCGACATCCGCATCGAGCGCGAGTTCGAGCTGGTCGTGCGCGCGGCGTGGCCGAGCGTGCTGCGCGCGAACGCGCGCTCGCTCGACAAGCTCGAGCCGATCACGCTCGGTGCCGACGCGATGGACAGCCTGCTCGCCGACTCGGTCGCCGCGCGCCTGACCGTGTCGAGCCTGCCGCCGCTGCCGTTCGCGAGCGCGCTGCAGGACCTGCTGAAGTACCCGTACGGCTGCGTCGAGCAGACCACCAGCAAGGGCTTCGCCGCGCTGCTGCTGGACGAGAAGACCGCGCAGGACCTGCACGTCGACGGCCTGCCGGCCGACCAGCGCAAGGCGCGCGTGGACGGCGCGATCGGCCGCATCGCCTCGATGCAGACGCCGGCCGGGCACTTCTCGATGTGGGGCGGCGACAGCTACGTCAGCGAGATCCTGACCCCGTACGTGGTCGAGTTCCTGCAGGACGCGCGCGAGGACGGCTTCCTCGTGCCCGACGAGATGCTGCAGAAGGCGCTCAAGCGCCTCAACGACGACCTGTTGTCCGGCGGCCATCCGTACTACAGCTACGAGCACAGCGACCACCTGCGCTTCGCCGACGAGGCGTACTCGGGCTACGTGCTCGCGCGCGTCAACCGCGCCCCGCTCGGCACGCTGCGCGCGCTGTACGACAACGAGCGCGGCAAGTCGCTGACCGCGCTACCGCTGGTCCACCTCGGCGTCGCGCTGAAGCTGATGGGCGATGCGCCGCGCGCCGAGCAGGCGATCGCCGAGGCGTTCGCGAAGAAGGTCGAGCGGCCGTGGTACCTCGGCGACTACGGCTCGGACCTGCGCGACACCGCGCTGATGATCGCGCTGGCGCACCGCTACGGCCTGGCCAAGCCCGAGTACGACGGCCGCGTGTTCGACCTCGCGCGTTCGCTGACCAACCAGCAGCACCAGGCCGACGACACGCAGCGCCGCTACGGCTGCTGCCGCCTGTACCTGAGCACGCAGGAGCAGATCGCGCTCGCGCGGCTCGGCAAGACGCTGATCAAGGACGGCGACACGGTCGTCTCCGGCACGCTCGCGATCGGCGCGAACGCCAGCCCGATCAACCCTGACCGGCTGTGGAGCCGCACCTTCGCCGCCGCCGACCTCGCCGCCGGCGTGCGCTTCACGCCGCAGGGCGACCTGCCGCTGTACGTCAGCACCGACATCGCCGGCGTGCCGAAGACCGCCCCGCCCGCCGACGACCACTACGTCGCGATCCAGCGCCAGTTCTACACGCTCGACGGCAAGCCGTGGGAATCGGCGCCGCTCGAGGAAGGCGACAGCCTGATCGTCGGCCTGAAACTGGAAGCACGCGAGGCGATGCCGGACGCGCTGCTGGTCGACCTGCTGCCCGGCGGCCTGGAGATCGAGAACTTCAACCTGACCGACGCCAAGCAGTGGGCCGACGTCGTCGTCGACGGCATCACGCTGACCGACCGCGCGCAGGCCGCCGAGGTGCGGCACGAGGAATTCCGCGACGACCGCTACGTCGCCTCGCTCAAGCTCGACAAGGGCCAGAGCGCGCACGTGTTCTACCTCGTCCGCGCGGTCTCCCCCGGCACGTTCCAGGTCCCGCCGCCGCTGGTCGAGGACATGTACATGCCCTCCGTGCGCGGCATCGGCAAGAGCGTGCCGGCGACGATCAAGGTGGTAGAGCCGTAGCCTTCAAGCCCTCCCCTTCAAGGGGAGGGTTTGGGTGGGGATGGTGTTGCGCACGGACTTCGCTGAAGCAACGAGCATGAAAGGCCAAACCAACCCCCACATCCGCCGCGCCCACCTGCAGCGCCACCTCCGCAGAAATCCCACCGACGCCGAGCGCACGCTGTGGCAGCGCCTGAAAGGCCGCCAGCTCGAAGGCTGCAAGTTCCGCCGCCAGCATCCGCATGGCGACTACATCCTCGACTTCGTCTGCCTCGAGCGCAGCCTGATCGTCGAACTCGACGGCAGCCAGCACATGGAGGCGGCCGACTACGATACGCAGCGCACGCACCTCCTCGAAGCCGCCGGCTTCGTCGTGCTGCGCTTCTGGAACAACGACGTGTTCGCGAACATCGAGGGCGTGCTCGAAGTGATCCAGACCAACCTGATCGCACGAGCAACACCATCCCCACCCAAACCCTCCCCTTGAAGGGGAGGGCTAAAGCGGTGCGCGCCGCTCGCAACTTCGCTGCTCTGACGCCCTCTCACTCGAGGAGAAAGCCCGGCCGCCGCTCCTCTTTGAAGCCCTCCCCTTCAAGGGGAGGGTTTGGGTGGGGATGGTGTTCGCGCAACCGCACCGGAGCGCGCCTCAAAGCCCTCCCCTTCAAGGGGAGGGTTGGGTGGGGATGGTGTTCGCGTAGACGCGCCGGTGCGCGCACATGACTCCCCACCTCCTCCGCCGCGCGAAAAACCTCACGCTCGCACTACTGCTCCTCCTCGCGCTCGCCCTCCTCCTAGACCGCCTGTTCCCACTCCCCCTGCCCGACCCCAACAGCGGCAGCACGGTCGTGCTCGCGCGCGACGGCACGCCGCTGCGTGCGTTTCCGGACCGCGACGGCGTTTGGCGCTATCCGGTCACGGTCGAGGACGTCTCGCCGCTCTACATCGAGGCGCTGCTGACCTACGAGGACCGCTGGTTCTGGCGCCATCCGGGCGTGAACCCGCTCGCGCTGGCGCGCGCGTTCGGGCAGTGGATCGTGCATCGGCGCCTGGTCTCGGGCGGCTCCACGCTGACCATGCAGGTCGCGCGCATCCTCGACGGCACGCCGCACAGCGCCGGCGGCAAGTTGCGCCAGATCGCGCGCGCGCTGCAGCTCGAGGCGCACCTGTCCAAGCGCGAGATCCTGACGCTGTACCTGCAGCGCGCGCCGTTCGGCGGCACGCTCGAAGGCGTCGAGGCGGCGTCGTGGGCCTACCTCGGCAAGCCGGCGTCGCGGCTGTCGCGCGCCGAGGCCGCGCTGCTCGCGGTGCTGCCGCAGGCGCCGAGCCGGCTGCGCCCGGATCGCAACGCCGCTGCCGCGCGTGTGGCGCGCGACAAGGTGCTCGACCGCATGGCCGCGCTCGGCGCGTGGACACAGGCGCAGGTGCACGACGCGCGCATCGAGTCGGTCGCCGCGCGCAGCCTGCAGCCGCCGCTGAGCGCCGCGCTGCTGGCCGAGCGCCTGCACGCCGAGCAACCCGGCGCGCGCCGCATCACGACGACGATCGACGCCGGCCTGCAGCACGCGCTCGAAGGCCGCGTGACCGACTACCTCGCGCGCCTGCCCGAACGCACCTCGGCCGCGCTGCTGGTGGTCGACAACGCGACGCTGGAAGCGCGCGCCTACGTCGGCTCGGCCGCGTTCGGCGACGAGGCGCGGCTCGGCCACGTCGACATGGTGCGCGCCTGGCGCTCGCCGGGCTCGACGCTGAAGCCGTTCCTGTACGGCCTCGCGCTCGATGACGGCCTGATCGATTCGGAAAGCCTGCTGCTCGACGCGCCGCAGTCGTTCGGCGACTACCGCCCCGGCAACTTCGGCCTCGCCTACAACGGCCCGGTCGGCGCGGCCGAGGCGCTGCGGCTGTCGCTGAACGTGCCGGCGGTCGACCTGATCGAGCGCATCGGCCCGGCGCGCTTCGCCGCACGCCTCGCCCACGCCGGCCTCGAACTGCGCCTGCCGCGCGGCGTCGCGCCGAACCTGTCGGTGATCCTCGGCGGCGCCGGCGTGCGCCTGGAAGACCTGGCCGGCGCCTACACCGCGCTGAACCGCGGCGGCGTCGCCGGCCGCGTGCGCTACAGCGCCGACGCCGCGCTGACCGAGCGCCGCCTGCTGTCCGACGGCGCCGCCTGGATCGTGCGCGACATCCTCGAAGCCAACCCGCGCCCCGGCTACGCACCGGGCACGTTCGACCCCGGCTCGCGCCCGCGCGTGGCGTGGAAGACCGGCACCAGCTACGGCTTTCGCGACGCCTGGGCGGTCGGCGCGACGCGCGCGTACACGGTCGCGGTGTGGATCGGCCGCCCGGACGGCACGCCGCTGCCGGGCCAGTACGGCGCAGTCACCGCGCTGCCGCTGCTGTTCCAGGTCGTCGACAGCCTGCCGCGTGGCGCGCTGGCGGCGACGCCGCAACCGCCGCCGGCCAGCGTCACGCAGGCCGAAGTCTGCTGGCCGCTCGGCCTCGCGTTCGACCCGACCAACCCCGGGCTGTGCCACCAGAAGCGCACCGCCTGGATCCTCGACGGCGTGATCCCGCCGACCCTGCCCGAACGCGACGCGACGAGCTGGAGCGCCGGCCTCGTCAACCTGCGCGTCGATGCAACCGGCGCGCGCCTCAGCGCCGCCTGCCCACGCAAGACCGTGCGCGAGCTGCAGGTCGCCCGCTGGCCCGCGCTGGCCTACCCGTGGCTGTCACGCGACCTGCGCCACCGCGCCAGCCTGCCGCCACTCGCCTCCGGCTGCGCCAACGACGGCCTCGACGCCAGCCAGCCGCTGCGCATCGACGGCCTCGCCGACAACGCCGCGATCGCCCGCGCACCGAACAGCGACAAACCCGCCATCGTGCGCCTGCGCGCGCTCGGCACGACGGGCGACGTGCTGTGGCTCGTCAACGGCCGCGTCGAAGGCGAGACGCGCGGCGCGCAGGCGTTCGAGCATGCGTTCGAGAAAACCGGTCCACAGACGGTGACTGCGCTGGCTGCGAGCGGGGCGTGGGCGCAGTTGCAGGTGCGGGTGTTACGGTGATGGCGAGCCAGCGCCATCGCAAGATCGTCGCCAAATCCGGAAATTCGGGGAGAGCCGCATGCGGCCGCATCCGTTAAGCCCTCACCTCAGTGCCTGTAGCCGGGTATGCCCCACATTCGGAAATTTGCGCCGGCAGCCCGCGCCTTCACGAGTTCGACCTTTGTGTCGCAAGCGGCTGATTCTGGAATGGAAATCGGCTTGACGCGCCACGCGCGTACCCGCACCATGCTGTGCAACACCCCAGATGTGGGGTCTACTTGTAGCTGGGCATCAGTACGAGGTGTGTCGCGTGACCCGAAATGACCTCGCAACTGCCATCCTAAAATCTGAGATCTTTCGGTCTTGGCATTGGTTTAAGTATCACTTCTCCCATGAGCTTCAGGGCTCAGGGCATCCATTGGCTGGAGGCTTCATGGATGCTGCGCTGGATTGTGAAGCGCGCATGCCCGGCTACGCACTAAAGATTGTCCAGAGAGTTGCCGCGATTAGAGGCCGTGAAAAGCACCTTCCGGATTGGGAGCAATTGCTTACGATTCTCGCCGAGCTCCACGTCGTGGCGCAGGTTTCTCGGTGGGAATGGCCGAATGGCGCTAAATTTGAGAACGAGCCGACTGCGGTAGGCTCTCGAAAGAACCCTGAGATCGCAGTGACGCTTGACGGGCACACAATTGCCTACGAAGTCAAAGCGCCCTGCCTATTCGCACATCAGGAGGCACGGGCGACGAACCCGATACAGATTGCATCAAGATATCTCGATGCTTCCGCGCTTCCATGGATTGTCGGTGAAGAACAGATTTATACTCCGCCGCGCGACAACCCTATAAAAGACTTTCTGAGGAGTGCTGAGGAAAAGTTTCGACCATTTGCATCTTCTTCCAAGGATTTCACGGGAATCCTAGTGATCTGCTGGGACGATTTCGTATACGAGCCCATCAGCGCACTTGAGCACCCTCGATGCGGACTCCTAACACCAGACTCATACTTCAAAGATGAGAGCGGCAACGCAGTAGCCTTTCCATCAGTTGGGGGAGTGGTGGTAGTTCGCCATCTGCACCAGTTGCTTCGCGCCTGTAGAGACGAACCCGTTGGCGATGGACTAAGAGGTCCGTTCGATTACGGCGCTCGTGGGCAGTTTCCTTGGAAGACATACCACAGCAATCCGCTCGCATCCCCTCCTCCTAAAGTTGCTATCGACTGTCTGCATGCGCTTCCACCACATGCAGAGATGGGAACAGAGTACTCTCCAAAAGAGTACATAATGTGGATGGGCTGATCCCCAACTATGCGTCCAAGCGGACCGCGGGGAGTTGCTTCGATGTCTCCTGATGTGTGGCCATGCCGCAGCCGCTTAACGCGGCATTATACCTCATGAGCCTCGCTTCCGACGCGCACATCGCCGACAACCTGACGCGCAATGAGTAGCATTTATCGCTTATCCATAGATTCAGAGGCGACATGATGATGAATACCTTGGATAATATTAGGGAACGATATAGATCGCTCGACGACGAGGAGCTGGCTAGAATTTACATCAATGGCTCACTAACGAAAGAGGCGGAACTAGCCATTGAGGAAGAATTGAGTGACAGAGGAATTCCGATTAATAAGAATGAGTTGACTCGTATCTCAGGAGCTCCAATATATGGAGCCCCCACCGTAGGCGAAACCGCGCGCGCCGCAGCCCCGAAATTTATCCCATGGATAGTTGCCTTTGCTGTCTTCGCGATAGGAAATTTACTTTTGGCGGCATTTGCCGAGATGGCCGCCCCTTTGATTTGGCGCAGTGAAGCAGATCGATTCTGCCAGAATACCGGCCATTGGTATGCACGAATCTCCGAAGGAAGCAATAATTTCGCATGCGTATCTTGGTGGCTTCGCCCTCGGGTAGTACCTAATGATGCACATCGGACGCCCCCAGCAAACCGGCACTGAACTAGCCAGGAACGGGGTCAGGTTTACTTTTCAGCCAGTTGGACCTAGCTAACTTTCCAGCCTCGCGCCGCTGCGATGTACGACGGCAAGGCATCCTTCGCACAAGACGATTGCGCGCTCGCGCCGGATGCCGCATAAGGGCGTCTTCCACGCTCCGCACCACCCACCCGGCACCTCTCGCGGGCCCTGCCCGCATCCAGCAACGGAGAACCCTGCATGTCCAGCAAGCTCGGCAACACCCTCGGCGTCGCGATCGGCGCCACGCTCATCGGCTCGCTCTCGCTGAGCCAGCTCGCCGCGGCCAGCCCGGCGTTCCAGGTCGGCGACCTCGCGGCCGGCTACATGCTCGCGGCGGGCGCCGAGGGCAAGTGTGGCGAAGGCAAGTGCGGCATGGCCGCGATGGACAAGAACAAGGACGGCAAGGTCTCGGCCGACGAGGCCAAGGCGATGGGCATGAGCGAGGCGATGTTCAAGTCCGCCGACACCAACGGCGACGGCGTGCTCGACGCGGCCGAGGTCAAGGCGCACCACGCGGCGATGCACAAGGACGGCGGCGAGGGCTCGTGCGGCAGCGACATGGCCAAGGGTTCGGAAGGTTCCTGCGGCGGCGCGATGAAGGCGGCCGACGCCAAGAAGAAGGACGCGGAAGGCTCCTGCGGCGGCCACAAGGGCGGCGAAGGCGGCTGCGGCGCGATGAAGGGCTGATTTGGCGATGTCCGACCCGCGCACGCCGCACGGCGCCGGACTCGGCTTGCGGCGGGCCCTGCTGGGTCCGCTGCAGGCGCGCGCCGATGCCGACGGCGACGACGCGCGCATCGACTTCTTCGAGATCGCGCCGGAGAACTGGATCGGCGTCGGCGGCCGCCTCGGCCGCGCGCTGCGCGAGCTGACCGAGCGCCACGCGTTCGTCTGCCACGGCCTGTCGCTCTCGCTCGGCGGGCCGGCGCCGCTCGATGCGACGCTGCTCGCGCAGGTGCGCCGCCTGCTCGATGCGCACGGCATCGCGCTGTATTCCGAACACCTGTCCTGGTGCACCGACGACGGCCACCTGTACGACCTGCTGCCGATCCCGTTCACCGCCGAGGCGGTGCGCCACGTCGCCGCGCGCGTCCGCCAGGCGCAGGACCTGCTCGGCCGGCGCATCGCGGTCGAGAACGTGTCCTACTACGCCGCGCCGGGCCAGCAGATGCGCGAGATCGACTTCCTCAACGCGGTGCTGGCCGAGGCCGACTGCGACCTGCTGCTCGACATCAACAACGTGCACGTCAACAGCATCAACCACGGCTACGACGCACACGCGTTCGTCGACGCGCTGCCGGGCGAACGCATCGCCTGGATCCACGTCGCCGGCCACCATGTCGAGGCGCCGGACCTGCTGATCGACACGCACGGCGCGCCGGTCGTCGAGCCGGTCTGGGCGTTGCTCGCGCACGCCTACCGCCGCTTCGGCGTGCGCCCGACGCTGGTCGAGCGCGACTTCAACTTCCCGCCGCTGGACGAACTGCTGGCCGAGGTCGCGCAGGTGCGGGCGTTGCAGGCGGCTTGTGCCGGTGAGGTGCGCGATGTCCGCTGCGCCTGAGTCGACGATTGCGCTGCAGCGCGCATTCGCCGCGCACGTGCGCGATCCGCTGCACACCCCGGCGCCGGCCGACGTGGCGCCGCGGCGCATGGCGGTCTACGCGGAGCTGTGCTTCAACAACATCGCCAGCCTGCTCGCGGCGAATTTCCCGGTGATCCGCACGCTGTACGACGAAGCCGGCTGGCGCGAGCTGGTGCGCGCGTTCTACCGCGAGCACCGCGCGCGGACGCCGCTGTTCACGCAGATCGCGCGCGAGTTCATCGACTGGCTGGAACAGCGCGCCGCGCGTGGCGCGGGCGATGCGCCATTCCTGGTCGAGCTGGCGCATTACGAATGGAGCGAGCTGGCGCTGAGCCTGGACGAGCAGGACATCGCCGACTGTGCGCACGATGCGCACGGCGACGTGGTCGACGGCGTGCCGGTGGTGTCGCCGCTGGCGCGCGTGCTGGCCTATCGGTTTCCGGTGCACCGCATCGGGCCGGCGTTCCTCCCGGCCGCGCCGGAGGCGCAGCCGACGCTGATCCTGCTCGTGCGCGATCGCAGCGATGCCGTGCGCTTCCTCGAGATCGATGCGCTGACGGCGCTGCTGATCGAGCGATTGCAGGCGAACACCGAGCAGAGCGGCCGCGCCTGCCTCGATGCGCTGCTGCAGGAGATCGGCCGTGGCGACGAGGTCGCGCTGCGCGAGTCGGGGGTGGCGATCCTGCGGCGCTTGCGTGAGCGCGAGGCGTTGCTGGGTACGCGCTGAGGCGCTTGAAAGCAAACACGGTCGCGGGCATGGCCCGCTCCTACGATCGCCGCCGACGCGCCCATCTTTGCGTAGGGCGGTTCAAGGCCGAAGGCCGTAACCGCCGCTTGGCGCGCGCGAGGCGGCTCCGGCGCTGCGCGCGTTGAGCCACCCTACGCCGGAAGCTGAAAGCATCGCGGCTTCCGCCGCTCCCACACCTGGAAGGCATCGCGGCCGCCATGCTGAAGCAGTTTCGATCGAAGCCCTGTGGGAGCGCCGGCAGGCGCGATGCCTTTGCCCACGTCCTTCACGCCGCCGAGCGCACCAGTGCGTAGTCCGGGTAAGGCCGGACCCCGGGGAGGCGGGCCCCGGGTGCGCTTCGCTTACCCGGGCTACTTGTCTGGCTCCCAATCGGTCGCGGGCATGGCCCGCTCCTACGATCGCCGCCGACGCGCCCCATCTTTGCGGAGGGCGGTTCAAGGCCGAAGGTCGGAAGCGCCGCTTGTCACGCGCGAGGCGGCTCCGGCGCTGCGCGCCTTGAGCCGCCCTACGCCGGAAGCTGAAAGCATCGCGGCTTCCGCCGCTCCCACACCTGGAAGGCATCGCGGCCGCCATGCTGAAGCAGTTTCGATCGAAGCCCTGTGGGAGCGCCGGCAGGCGCGATGCCTTTGCCCACGTCCCTCACGCCGCCGAGCGCACCAGCAGGTGCTTGGCCAGCGCGCCCTGCAGGCGGCCGACGCCGCGGGCGAGGTGCAGCAGCGCGAACAGCAGCACGACGCCGAGGACCACGCACAGTGGCAGCACGAGCAGCGGCGGCAGCACCGTGCCGGCCATGTTCACGTCGGCGTCGATCCAGCCGAGCCCGGCCAGCAGGGCCGCGACCGGTCCGGCGACCAGGCCGACCGACAGCGCGATGCCGGTCACCGCGACGGTGAAATAGACGATGCCGAGCGGCAGCATCAGCAGCATGTACAGCAGCGTCGACCAGGTGCGCGGGTCGGTGAACATCGCCTTGATGCGCTGGCCGATCGGCTGGTCGCGCTCGGTGTAGGGCGGCCGGCGCGGCATGCGTTCGCCGAGCATGACCTCGACGATGCGACCTTCGACCAAGGCCAGCACGCGCACGGTGCCGAAGAACAGCACGGCGAACGCGATGCCGAAGATCAGGATCGACAGGCCGAGCGACAGCGAGAGGCCGGTCACCGCCCAGGTGAAGTAGAAGATGCCGGTGGCCAGCGACAGCAGCATGTAGAACAGCGACGCGTAGGCGCGCGGATCGGCGCCGACGCCGAAGAAGCGGCCGAGCGCGCTGCGCCGCGGCGGCGGCGGCGGCGCGCGCAGGGCCTGCTGCACCTGCTGCTCCTTGTCGACGTAGATGGCGGCGACTTCCTCCGGTGCACCGTAGCTGTTGGCGATCTTCGCCAGCAACTCGGCTTCGGACTTGCCGGGATTTTCGGCCAGCTCCGAACGCAGGTGGTCCTCGGCGTCGTAGAGCGCGTCCTGGATCAGCGCCGGGTCGGCACCGCGCAGGGCCGCGCGCAGCTGGTCGAGGTATTCGGCGATGGTGCGCGGCGGCTTGTTCATGACTCCTCCAGCACGGTGTTCACGAAATCGCGGGTGGCGGTCCAGGCGTAGGACCATTCGTCGAGCACACGGCGCCCGAGCGGCGTGATGCGGTAGTAGCGGCGCGGCGGACCGCTGACCGAAGGCTCGACCTCGCTGGCGAGCAGGCCGGCCGCGTCGAGGTTGCGCAGCACCGGGTACAGCGCGCTCTGCTTGCCGCTGAGCACGCCCTCGCCGGTCTCGTCGAGCTGCTTGGCGATCTGGTAGCCGTACATCGGCGCCTTCGCGCGCGCCAGCACGGCCAGCAGCACCAGCGAGACGATGCCGGCGCTGAGCTCCTTGTGGAACTTCCACAGATGGACTTCGGTATCGAACGCAGCCATGCCCTTCACCTGCTCATAGGTGTGGGATGACTATAGTGTTCAGTTGACACTAGTTGATGGGCCGGAAGTCATGCGGCGTGCTCGCCGCGGCCGTTGGAAGCCCCTCTCCCGATGGAAGAGGGGCTTGAGCGGACCGCCACCGGGCAGCGGTATCAGCCCGCCGCCTGCGCCGGCGCTTCGCCATCCTCGCCCTCGTCCGTGTCGGCGACGAAGCGGCCCTGCCCGTCCAGCTCGGCGAACAGGCCGCCGCGCGCGACCAGCTCGTCGTAGCGGCCCTGCTCGACCAGCTCGCCGTCCTTCAGCACGAGGATCATGTCGGCGTTGCGCACGGTCGACAGCCGGTGCGCGATCACGAACGTGGTGCGGTTCTTCGTCAGCCGCTGCAGCGCGCGCTGGATGCGCCATTCGGTCGCGGTGTCGAGCGCGCTGGTCGCCTCGTCGAGGATCAGGATCGGCGCGTCCTTGAGCATCGCGCGTGCGATCGCCAGGCGCTGGCGCTCGCCGCCGGACAGCGAGCGGCCGCGCTCGGCGACCAGTGTCGCGTAGCCGTCCGGCTTGACCACCACGAAGCTGTGCGCCTCGGCGGCCTCGGCGGCGGCACGGATCTCCTCGTCGGTCGCGTCGGGCTTGCCGATGCGCAGGTTGTCGGCGATCGAGCGGTAGAACAGGCCCGGATCCTGGAACACGACCGCGATGCGCTCGCGCAGGCTGTGCAGGCTGACCGTGCGGATGTCGATGCCGTCGATCGTGATGCGGCCGGCGCTCGGGTCGTGGGCGCGGTAGAGCAGGCTCAGCGCGGTGGTCTTGCCGGCGCCGGTGGGCCCGACGATCGCGACCGTCGCACCGGCCGGCACGCGGAAGTCCAGGTGCTTGAGCGCTGGGTGCGAGGCGTCGTAGCCGAACGAGACGTCCTCGAACGCGACCTCGCCGCGCACCTGCGGCAGGTCCGGCGCGCCGGGGCGTTCCTGCAGCACGGCCGGCGTGTCGAGCACGGCGAAGAAGTCGCGCAGCGAATGGGCCTGGAAGAACAGCCCGGAGATGAAGCCGGCGAACTGCTCCATGCGGCCGATCAGCATCATCGCGAAGCCGACGAAGCTGACGATCGCGCCGACGCTGACCTCGCCCTGCCCGTTCAGCGCGGTGCCGAGCGCGAAGATCGCGATGATCGTCAGCGTGCTGGCGGCGCGGTTGGCGACCGACAGCCAGGCCCAGCCGCGCAGCACCGGGTACTGCGCGGACAGCACGCGCCGCACCATCTCGCGGATCTCCGCCACTTCGGCCGAGATGCGCGAGAAGCTCTGTACGACCATCACGTTGCCGAACACGTCGCCGACGCGCTCGGAGATCGCGTGGTGCAGTTGTTCCACCTCGCCCTGCGCCCGGTGCGTGCGGCGCATCGCGATCGCGTTGAACACGGCGAAGCTGATCATCAGCGCGATCATCAGCAGCGCGAGCTTCCAGTTCATGCGCAGCGCCAGCGGCACCATGACCACGATCGCCAGCACCGTCGCCAGGTGGTCGCGGAAGAAGCCGAGCCAGAGCGAGAACAGGTTGCTGCTGCCGGTGTGCATGATGCGCAGCAGGCGGCCGGTGTGGTGCTGGCCGTGGAACGACAGCGGCAGGCCGATCGAGTGCTCGAAAAAGCGCGCGATGACGGCCAGCCGGCGCCGGTGCGCGAGGCGGTCCGCGTGCAGCGACACCAGCACGCTGGCGGCGACGCCGAAGAAGCCGGCACCGGCCCACCAGCCGATGTAGCGCCATGCGTCGCCGTGGCCGGGCGCGGCGAGCGCATCGACGACGCGGCCGAACAGCCACGGCTCGAGGAAATACACGCCGGCCAGCGCCAGGTTCGCGAGCGCGAGCGCGATCGCCAGCCCCTTCTCGGGTGCGAGCAGCGCGATGACACGGTAGTAGATGCGCAGGATCGGCACGGCGCGCTCCATACGACGGCGCCATCCTAGCAAAGCGCGCGTTGTCGGCCGGTCAAGGTTGGCGTCGGTAAGATCAGGCGGTCTTCGCACGGGAGGACCGCCGATGAAGCTTCGCCACGCCGCTGTCGCGCTGCTGCTGCTCGGCGGCTGCGCCACCCTGCCGCCCCCGACGCCGCCGGGTGCGCCGCCGGCCGCGCCGAGCATTCCTGGCGTCCGCTACGAGGCCGAGCCGGGCCGCGATGCGGCGACCATCGCCGCGTTGCGCGCGGCGCCGCCGCCGGCGCAGCCGGAACTGGCCCCGGGCACGACGCCGCTGGGCGACCACAACCGCCTCGCCGCGCAGGGCTACGTGCGGATCGGCCGTGCCCTGCTGCACGGCAGCGAGGCCGAGGCACGCGCGGATGCGCTGCGCCAGAGCCAGCAGGTCGGCGCCGACCGCGTCGCGCTGTATGCACCGGGCACCGATCCGGCCGCACCACGCGAAGACTGGCTGGCGATCTACTACGTGCGCTTCCAGTTGCCGTTCGGCGCAACCTTTCGCGACCTGCGCGCGGACGAGCGCGCGACGCTCGGCGCCGCCGGCGGCGTGCAGATCGGCTCGGTGATCGGCGGCACGCCGGCCGCACGCGCGAACCTGCGTCCCGGCGACTTCGTGCTCGCGCTCGACGGCCAGCCGGTGGCCGACCGCGCGGCGTTCCAGGCCCTGCTCAAGCGCCATGCCGGCCACGGCGTCACGCTGACGATCGTGCGCAACGGCGAGACGTTGCAGCGCGTGGTCCGGCTTGGCGTGATGGCGGCGGCGGAGCGTTGAGGTTGAGGGCAGAGGGGGCGACAAAAGCAATCAGCTCGGTCCCGGTCGCGGTCACCGATGTTGCTGTTGCTGTTGCTGTGGCTTTGCCTCTGCTTTCGCGCGCAGGAGCGCGCTGCTCTCCCGGGTCCCCGTCAGCGGCGGTGGGCGCCGGACGGATCAGCCCGCAGGGGCGCGCGCACGATGCGCGCGCGTTCGCCGTCGGCACACGGACGTGCCGTCGGCGAACCCCGGCCGGCGACCACGCACCCGCAGGGCAGGATGCCCGGAGGGCGCCGCTGTTGGGGTGCCCTTTCTCTTGGTTACTTCTCTTTGGGCACGCAAAGAGAAGTAACCCGCTCGCAGGGATGCGAGCGGAAAACGCACGGACGCGGGTCGGGTTTCGCGGAAACGGTGACGCGAAAGCCAAACACCATCCCCACCCAACCCCTCGCGCATCCCTGCGCTCGCAAGCCCGGTCCTCCCCCTCGAGGGGGAGGGCTTGAAAGCTGCGAGCACCGCGTCTTCCGCCGCTGACCTCTGTTCGCAGCGTCGCAGCGCGGATCAAGGCAAAGCCGGATCCGCCGCTGCGCGGCTCGATCCGGCCTACGTTGCTGCACGGTGCCGCTCATGCGTGCCAACGCGCCGCATCGGTGGGACTCGCGCCGACGGCGCTGCGTCCCACCCTGCGTGCCGCCTCTCAACGTAGGGGGCGACGCAGCCGCGCACCGGCGAGTCCCACCGACGACCGACACGGCGGCCGCCGGAGCCTACTCGCAGGCGCCGACCAGCAGCGGCGCCGTCGCCTTGAGCGGCAACATCATCTGCAGCGACGGCGTGGCGCCTTCGAGCAGCACGGTCTGGCTGCCGTCATCGGCGGCGACGAGGCCGATCGCGAGCTGCGCGCCGTGGCTGGCGAGCGCCCACGCGCCGGCGCGTTCGCTGCCGTCGGCGGCGACCACGACCAGGCGCACGCGCGGCTCGGCCGCCAGGTTCAGGCGCTCGACGCGGAAGCGGCTGCCGCTGGCGCTGCGCGCGGCGAGCACCGTGTCGACCGCCTGCGTGCCCGCCGTGGCCGGCAGCGTGAACACGCGCGTCGCTGCGACATCGATGCCGCTGCTCGCCCACGCTGCCGCCGGTGTCGACGCCGAGGGCGCGAGGCAGGCCGCGGTGGGCGGCGGCGCATCGCCTTCCGCGCCGTCGCCGTAGGGCACGTCGAAGCCGGTGCGCAGGATCACCAGCGTGTCGGTGTCGGTCGCGCTGGCGCCGCCCGCGGCGACGGTGTAGTCGATCGTGCCGCCGGGCGCGTCCAGGCGCACCGGCGCGCTGACCAGCCAGCTCAGGCTGCGCCCGGCCGGAATGCTGACGTTGGTGTCGTTGAGCGCGCCCTCGCCGCTGAACGTGCAGCTCGCACCGGCGCCGGCGCCGAGGCAGGACCAGCGCGTGTACGGGGCATCGAGCTGCGGAGCGGGCGCGACGTCGGCGACGACGACGCCGTGCGCGTCGCCCTCGCCGTGGTTGGCCAGCGTGACCACGTAGTTCAACAGCATGCCGTAGCGGGCGTAATCGCGTGCGTCGCTGACGCTGATCGCCAGCTGCGGCAGCAGCGGCTGGCAGGTCACCTGCACGGTGGTCACGTCGCTGCCGGCCAGCGTGCCGCTGCCATTGGCAACGCTGCAGACCTGCGTCGGCGCGCTCGGCTGCTGGCGGATCGTGACCGCGTAGGCGCCGAGGTCGTCGAGCGCCTGCGCGAACACGAAACGGCCGTCGGCAGCGATCGGCAGATCGAAGCCGCCGTTGAGCTGCAGCACGAGGCCGGCGCCGAGCAGGCCGTCGACCGCGCCGCCGACCGTGTGCGTGTCGATCGCGAAGCTGGCGGTGACCGTGCAGTCGGCATCGACCGGGCCGGTGGTGTAGGTGGTGCCGCTGAGGCCGCCGGCGCAGCCGCTCACGCCGGCGATGTGGTAGTGCGCGTCGGGCGTCACGGTCAACGTCGTGATCGCGCCGTGCTCGACGGCCTGCGTGGCCGGCGTGATCGATCCGTGCGGGCCGGCGCTGGCGGTCACGGTGAACGTGTCGACCGCGAAGTTCGCGACCACCGTGCAGTCGGCGACGACGGCATTCGTCGTGTAGGTCGTGCCGGCGAGGCTGCCGCCGCAGGTGCCGCCGACGTCGACGACGTGGTGGTTCGCGGCCGGTGCCAGCGCAAACGTCGTCGTCGCGCCGTGATCGACGACCTGCGGCGCCGACGGGCTGATCGTGCCGTTGCCGCTCGTGCCCGGCGTCACCGTATGCGTGTCGATCGCGAAGCTCGCGATGACCGTGCAGTCGGTGGTGATGGCGTTGGTCGTGTAGACGTTGCCGGCGAGGCTGCCGCCGCAGGTGCCGGTCACGTCGGCGACGTGGTGGTTCGCGGCCGGCGTGAGCGTGAACGTCGTCGTCGCGCCATGCTCGACCGTCTGCGCCGTCGCCGGGCTGATCGCGCCGTTGCCGCCGGCCACGCCAGGGCTGACCGTGTGCGTGTCGAGCGCGAAGTTCGCGACCACCGTGCAATCGGCGGTGACCGCGTTCGTCGTGTAGACGTTGCCGGCCAGCGTGCCGCCGCAGGTGCCGCCGACGCCGTCGATGTGGTGGTTGATCGCGGGCGTCAGCGTGAAGACCGCGGTCGTGCCGTGGTTGATGAGCTGCGGTGTCGACGGACTGATGGTGCCGCCGCCGGTCGCGCCGGGCGTCACCATGCGCGTGTCGAGCGCGAAGTTCGCGACCACCGTGCAGTCGCTGACCACGGCGTTCGTCGTGAAGGTGTTGCCGACCAGGCTGCCGCCGCAACTGCCGCCCACGCTCGCGACGTGATGGTTCGCCGCCGGCGTCAGCGTGAACGTCGCGGTTTCGCCGTGCGTCACCGCCTGCGGCGTCGACGGACTTATGCTGCCGTTGCCACCGCTGACGCCCGGCGTGACCGTGTGCGTGTCGATCGCGAAGCTTGCGATCACGGTGCAGTCGGCATTGACGGCGTTGGTCGTGTAGCTCGTGCCGGCGAGGATGCCGCCGCAGGTGCCAGTCACGCTGGCGACGTGATGGTTGGGTGCCGGCGTGAGCGTGAACCGCAGGGTCGAACCGTGGTTGACGGTCTGCGGCGTGTCAGGGCTGATCGTGCCGTTGCCGCCGGCCACGCTCGGCGTGACCGTGTGCGTGTCGATCGCGAAGCTGGCGATGACGGTGCAGTCGGCCGTGACGGCGTTCGTCGTGTAGACGTTGCCGGCCAGCGTGCCGCCGCAGGTACCGGTCACGCCGGCGACGTGGTAGTTCGCATTCGGCGTCAGCGTGAAGCTGGTCGTCGCGCCGTGATCGACGGTCTGCGGCGCCGACGGGCTGATCGAGCCGTTGCCGCCGGCCACGCTCGGCGTCACCGCGTGCGTGTCGATCGCGAAACTCGCGATGACCGTGCAATCGGTCGTGACGGCGCTGGTCGTGTAAACGTTGCCGGCGAGGCTGCCGCCACAGGTGCCGGTCACATTGGCGACGTGGTAGTTAGCACTCGGCGCCAGCGTGAAGCTGGTCGTCGCGCCATGGTTGACCGTCTGCGGTGTCGCCGGGCTGATCGAGCCGTTGCCGCCCGTCACGCTCGGCGTGACCGTGTGCGTGTCGATCGCGAAACTCGCGATGACCGTGCAGTCGGTCGTCACCGCATTCGTCGTGTAGACATTGCCGGCCAGCGTGCCGCCGCAGGTGCCGGTGACGGACGCGACGTGGTAGTTCGCATTCGGCGTCAGCGTAAAGCTGGCGGTCGCGCCGTGGTTCACGCTCTGCGCCGTTGCGGGCGCGATCGTGCCGTTGCCGCCGGCGACGCTCGGCGTGACCGTGTGCGTGTCGATCGCGAAGCTGGCGATCACCGTGCAGTCGGCGGCGACCGCGTTCGTCGTGTAGACGTTGCCGGCGAGGCTGCCGCCGCAGGTGCCGGTGACGGACGCGACGTGGTAGTTCGCATTCGGCGTCAGCGTGAAGCTGGTCGTCGCACCGTGGTTCACAGCCTGCGGCGTGGACGGACTGATCGTGCCGTTGCCGCCGTTCACGCTGGGCGTGACCGTATGCGTGTCGATCGCGAAGCTCGCGACCACCGTGCAGTCGGCCGTGACGGCATTGGTCGTGTAGACGTTGCCGGCGAGGTTGCCGCCACAGGTACCGGTGACGGACGCGACGTGGTAGTTCGCATTCGGCGTCAGCGTGAAGCTGGTCGTCGCACCGTGGTTCACAGCCTGCGGCGTGGACGGACTGATCGTGCCGTTGCCGCCGTTCACGCTGGGCGTGACCGTATGCGTGTCGATCGCGAAGCTCGCGACCACCGTGCAGTCGGCCGTGACGGCATTGGTCGTGTAGACGTTGCCGGCGAGGCTACCGCCGCAGGTGCCGGTCACGTTCGCCACGTGGTAGTTCGTGGCCGGCGTCAGCGTAAAGCTCGCCGTCTGGCCAAACGACACCGTCTGTGGCGTCGCCGGGCTGATCGTGCCGTTGCCGCCGCTCACGCTCGGCGTCACCGTGACCTGCGAACTGACGAAGGTTGCCGTGCAGGCGTGCGATGCATCCATCGGCACATCGATTGGCGCGGTGCCGGCGCCTGCACAGTCACCGCCCCAGCCGGCGAAGGTCTGGTCCGGCCCTGGCGTCGCGGCGAGGCGGACCGTGAACAGGCTGCCGGTCTCGCCGTCGTAATCGGCGCTGCAGCTCGCGCTGCAGTTGGTGATCGCGCCGGCGCGCGGCGTCTGCGTGGAAGAGGCCGACACCGTGCCGAGGCCGGACACGCTCACGCTCAGGCGATTGACTCGGTATTCGAACGCACCGATGTCGCAGGCACTTCCTTGCGGCCGCGCCACGTTGCGCTGGTCGACGTCGATCGCGCAGGGCGCGGTCACGGCATCGCGCAGCGGACTGTTCCAGGCGAAGCCGATCGTGCGCGTCGGGCCACCCTGCGGGCCGTGGATCGCCAGCGCGTCCAGCATCGGATTGGTGCCATCCGGCAGGTCGCTGGGCGTGTAGCCCGTCGCGTCGCCGCGCGTGCGCACGAGGTTGCGCCCGAGCGAGACGAAGCTGCTGGCATGCAGGTCCGGATTGACGGGCGTGCCCCCGCCGGCGATGCCATCCGCGATCACGCTGGCGTTCAGCGTCAGCGCCGCGGCGGCGCTGCCCTTGTAGACATTGCCGCCGCCGAGGCCGGCCGAGTTACCGACGATCGTGCTGGCGACGAGCTCGACCGGATTGGCGTTGTCGTTGAAGCTGACGCCGCCACCGTTGCAGGCGTTCGCCGTGTTCTGCGTGATCGTGCTGTCGCGGATGCTGAGGGCGGAGCCGCTGCCTTCGCTACGGATCGCGCCGCCGCCGGCACAGGTGGCGTCGGTCACGTTGTTGCCAGTCAGCAGGCTGCCCCAGATGGACAGCGTACCGCTGTTGTAGATCGCGCCGCCGGCGTCGCCGGCCGTGCTGTTGGTGATCTCCAGGGCGCCGAGGTTCAGCACGCCGGCGTTGCGGATCGCGCCGCCGCGTCCGCCCGCGCCGGCATTGCCGCGCGTCAGCGTGAGGCTGTGGATGGTGACGAACGCCGCGCCGCTCGCGTCGCTGCCGATGTCGAAGATGCGGCTGCCGTTGCCGCCGTCGACCTTCAACCGATCCGCGCCGGGGCCGGAGATCGTGGTGCCCGGCGGCACCGTGATCGGACCGCTGGTGAGCTGGATGGTGCCGCTCAGGCCGCTGGCGAAGGTCACGTTGCCGCCGGCCGCGACAACTGCGCGCAGGCTGCCGCTGCCGCTGTCGGCGAGATTGCTGACCTGCCCGGCCATTGCCGGCAAGGCGGCACAGAGCAGCGCGAATACGACGGCAACGGCGCCGACGAGGCGCCGGAAAGCGGTGCGGATCATGGCTTGCCCCTGTTTCAAGCGTCGCACCCGGCGTGGCCAGCACGCGGCAGGCGTTCCATCAGACGATAGATCGGCCCGGTTTCGCCGCAGAACGCGAAGCCGAGACGGAGGTAGAGGTGTTGCGCCGGATTGTTGTGCTCGACATGGATGCGCACCGCGATCCCGGCCGCGTCGGCTTCCTCGAACAGGACGCCGAACAGGTACGTAGCGATGCCGCGCCGGCGGAATTCCGGCAGCAGCGCGATGTCGACCACGCGCAGTTCGTCCGCTCGCCGCTCGACGTAGAGACGCCCGGCATCGACGCCGTCGCAGGTGACGACGTGGAAGCGCGAGGTGTCGTAGTTGCGCCAGTAGTCGCGCCGCTGCGCCTCGAACTGCATTGCGATGAAGCCATCGACCTGCTCGGCGCTCCAGCCGAGTGGGGCGAGTTCGTCGAGACGCGTGCCGGCATAGACGCGGCGCAGGAACGCCTCGTCGCCGGCGGCGATCGCCCGCAGGCCGAACCTCGCCGGCAAGTCGCGGTCGGGCTGCGCGCTCATCGGGATCTCAACTGCGCACCGGGAAGACGCCTTGCAGCGCGATCACGAAGTTCAGGACCAGGAACGGCTGCATGTTGTTGTGCGGCTGGCTTCCACCTGCGACCGAGACGCTGGTCGGAGCGAGCGTCACCAATGCGCCCGTGCCGAAGCTGTCGTCGGCGCTGGCGGCCAGCATCGCGCCGGACGCATTCGCACGGTCAGCCTTGGCATTGCCTGCCCGCAGCGAATGCGTGTGCGGTGGCACCTCGGCGCTGAGCAACGTGACCGTCTCGGATCCTCCGGATTCGCCAACCGCGCGCGGCGTGAGGCCCGCGCCGTTGCCGAAACCCATCGGGGCGCGCCCGCGCAGGTCCGGCAGCGCGAAGTTGGAGGTGCCGTTGCCGCCGAATCGCACGCCGAGCAGCGAGTACAGGGCGGTGTTTTGCTGAATTGGTATGAGCTGGCCGTCGCACGTTGCCCATCCTTTCGGGGCAAAGTTGAAGCCGACGATGGCAATCTCGCCGATGAACGGTTCGGTCATGGTGGCGCCTTCAGCTTCGCGACGGATAGATGCCGCCCATCGCGATGATGAAGTTCACCGCGAGGAACGGTTGCAGGTTCGAATGCGGCCGTCCCCCGCCGGAGGCGCTGCCCACTGACGCGGCAGCCATCGCCTGGGGAGATGCGGTGTCGCGGGTGTATACGTCAGCCTCGCCACTCGCCAACACGTTGTCAGCCGCGGCTGCCGTGCGCGCGCCACCGCTGGCGGCATAGACCGCGTGCGAGTGTGCCGGTAGCTGCGTCGTGTTCAGCGTGACGCTCTCGGATCCGGCCACCTGGCCCAACTGATAGGTGGTTCCCGTCGTAGCCTGCCCCTGATGCACCGGGATGCGGCCGCAGAGGTTGGGCAACCCGAACGTTGCCTGGCCATCGCCACCATAGATCGTGCCGATCAGGCTGAACAATGCGTCGTTCTGGGCAATGGAGAGCAAGGCACCGTTGCAGAACGCCCAGTCGACCGGCGCGAAGTTGAAGCCGGCCATGCGGATCTCGCCGATGAAGGGTTCCATGCGCGCCTCAGTTGCGGGATGGGAAGAGGCCGAACAGGCAGATCGCGAAATTCACCACCGCGTAAGGCTGCATGTTCGGATGCGACTGGCTGGAGCCGCTCGTGGCCAGTGCTGCCGGTGCCAGCGTAACGTCGATCGGAGCGCCGCTGCGGAACAGTTTGGCGCCGCCCTGCGCGACCAGGGCACCTGCCGGCACCTTGCCCGTCGGCGCCACTGCCGCCTGCAGCGTATGCAGGTGAGCGGGCATCTCGTTCACGGTCAACGTATGGGCTTCCTCGCCATAGACCTGCCCCAACACACGGGGCGACAGGCCGGGCCCCTGCCCCGTGTGGATGGGCGTGCGCCCGCGCAGGTCCGGCAGCGCGAACGTGGTCTGCCCGTTGCCGCCGTACGTCGTGCCCAGCAGCGAATACAGCGCCTGATTCTGGTTGATCGACAGGAGTTGTCCGTCGCATTTCGCCCAGTCGCGCGGTGCGAAGTTGAACGAGAACATCCGGATCTCACCGATGAATGCTTCGGCCACTGCGCTTTCCCCCTGTTGCTCTGTGCACTGGCACACAGAAGTGGAAATGGTAATCTGCGCGTCGTTTTGAACACAAGCTGCGGCCGGGAAGCTCGGCCGCGGCCCCTTGGACGAGACCGGACCAAACCATGCCGCACCCCCGCCGTCGCTTCATCCAGCAGTTCGCGCTCGCCGGCGTCGCGCTGGCGCTTGGTCGTGCGCATGCGGCGCCAGCGGGCGCCAAGAGCACCCCGGCACAGGACACGACGCCCGGTTATTCGACCTTCGCCGCACTGGTCGGACGCGAGTTCAGCGCGCACCACGAGGCCTCGCCGACGACGTCGCTGGAACTCGCCGAGGTGGTGCGGCCCAAGTCGCTGCGTGGCCACCCGGATGCGCAAAAAGCGCGCGAGCAATGCTTCACGCTGATCTTCCGCGGCGAAGCCGGCCAGCGCCTGCCGCAAGGCATCTATCGCCTCGACATGCCCGGACTTGCCGGGTTTGACGCCTTCATGTCGCCTGTCGGCGGCGGGGACAGCTACCAGGTCGTATTCAATCGCATCTGAGCGGCAGCATCGCCGCAGCGCACGGGGTTACGTCGGCAGGCTGCGGTTGAAGCAGGCCTGGTAGACGATCCGCGTACCCACCCGCTCGACCGGCACGAGGAACATGTCCCAGCGGATGCCGTCGGCGAAACCGACCGTATAGAGGCCCTGGCGCGGCCCTGCTCCCTCGTCCGCCTGGAAAAACAGCGAGAAGCGCTCGTAGCCGCCGACCTCGGTTCGCTCGCCGACACTGGAGAGCACGGCGTCGAGTGCCGCGGCGCCCTCGGCGTCCGACAGGTAACGCAGCGTGCAAGGTTGCTCGCGGCGCGCGTGGATCTCGGCATGGGAAGGCAGTACGGACATCGGCGATTCGCTCGTGATGACGGAATGGCGATGGGCGATTGTAGCAACCGCCGCATGCAGCCCGGACACAAAAAAAGCGGGCCGACGGCCCGCTTTTTTTGTGCATCAGCGCGTTTGGATCAGGCCGCGCCTTCTTCCTCGGCCACCGCCTTCATCGACAGGCGGATGCGGCCCTGCTTGTCGACTTCCAGCACCTTGACCTTGACGATGTCGCCTTCCTTGAGCTTGTCGGAGACCTTCTCGACGCGCTCGTTGGAGATCTGCGAGACGTGCACGAGGCCATCCTTGCCCGGCATGATCGTGACGAACGCGCCGAAGTCCATCAGCTTGGCGACCTTGCCCTCGTAGATGCGGCCCGGTTCGACGTCGGAGACGATCTGCTCGATGCGCTTCTTCGCCGCCTCGCCCGCTTCGCGGTTGACCGAGGCGATGATCACGGTGCCGTCGTCGTTGATGTCGATCGTCGCACCGGTTTCCTCGGTGATCGAACGGATCGTGGTGCCGCCCTTGCCGATGACCTCGCGGATCTTGTCCGGGTGGATCTTCATCGTGATCAGGCGCGGCGCGTACTCGCTCATCTCAGTACGCGAGGCGGTGATGACCTTGGCCATCTCGCCGAGGATGTGCAGGCGGCCACGCTTGGCCTGGGCCAGCGCCACGCGCATGATCTCCTCGGTGATGCCGTCGATCTTGATGTCCATCTGCAGCGCGGACACGCCTTCGGCGGTGCCGGCGACCTTGAAGTCCATGTCGCCGAGGTGGTCCTCGTCGCCGAGGATGTCGCTCAGCACGACGAAATCGTCGCCTTCCTTGACCAGGCCCATCGCGATGCCGGCGACCGGCGCCGCCAGCGGCACGCCGGCGTCCATCATCGCCAGCGACGAGCCGCAGACCGAGGCCATCGACGAGGAGCCGTTCGACTCGGTGATCTCCGAGACCACGCGCAGCACGTACGGGAACGCCTCGATGGTCGGCTTGACCGCCTGCACGCCACGCTTGGCGAGGCGGCCGTGGCCGATCTCGCGGCGCTTGGGCGCGCCGAAGCGGCCGGCCTCACCAACCGAGAACGGCGGGAAGTTGTAGTGGAACAGGAAGGTGTCCTTCGACTCGCCTTCCGGCGCGTCGATGATCTGCGCGTCGCGCGTGGTGCCGAGCGTGACGGTGACCAGCGCCTGCGTCTCGCCGCGCGTGAACAGCGCCGAGCCGTGCGTGCGCGGCAGCACGCCGACGCGGGCCGTGATCGGACGCACGTCGTCGAGCTGGCGGCCGTCGATGCGCACCTTGGTCTTGAGCACGCCGTCGCGCAGCGTGCGGTATTCGATGTCGCCGAACGCGGTGGCGATGTCGAGGTCGCTCCAGCCACCGGCTTCGGCCTGCGCGGCGATCGCCGCCTTGGCGTCAGCCTTGATCGCGGCGATCGCGTCGCGGCGCTCGAGCTTGTCGCGGATCTGGAACGCTTCGGCCAGGCGGTTGCCGACCACGCCCTCGAGCGCGGCGAACAGCGCCTCGTTGCGCGCCGGCGCTTCCCACTTGAAGGTCTTGCGGCCGGCTTCGGCGACGAACTCGTTGATCGCGCCGATCGCGGCCTGCATCTGCTGGTGGCCGAACACGACCGCGCCGAGCATGACGTCTTCGCTGAGCAGCTTGGCCTCGGATTCGACCATCAGCACCGCGCTGGAGGTGCCGGCGACGACGAGGTCGAGGTCGGAGGTCTTCAGTTCGGTGGCGGTCGGATTGAGCAGGTACTGGCCGTTGGCGTAGCCGACGCGCGCGGCGCCGATCGGGCCCTTGAACGGGATGCCGGCCAGGGTCAGCGCGGCGGACGCGCCGAGCATCGCCAGGACGTCGCCGTCGATTTCCGGGTTCAGCGAAACGACCTGCGCGATGACCTGCACTTCGTTCTTGAACTCTTCCGGGAACAGCGGGCGCACCGGACGATCGATCAGGCGGGACGTCAGCGTCTCCTTCTCGGTCGGGCGGCCTTCGCGCTTGAAGAAGCCGCCCGGGATGCGGCCGGCCGAGTAGAACTTCTCGACGTAGTCGACCGTGAGCGGGAAGAAATCCTGCCCTTCGCGCGCCTTCGTGGCGGCGACGGCGGTGACGAGCACGACGGTGCCGCCCATGCTGACGACGACCGCACCGGACGCCTGGCGGGCGATCTCGCCCGTTTCCAGCGTGACCATGTGCGCGCCGTATTGGAATGACTTGGTTACCTTGGCCACGTTTTGTGTCCTGTCTGAAAAAACGCGCTCCCCATGGAGTGCGCTCTTGCTTCATTTGAAAAGTGCGGCCACGGATGGCCGCCCTGGCGTTTCATGCTGCGACGGTGTCCGCGAAGCGACTCGTCGTGCCGCGCTCGGGAAGAGCGCACAAACAAACAAGCGGCCCCGTCGTATGCCGGAGCCGCTTGCATGAGCTTAGCGGCGGAGTCCCAGACGCTCGATCAGAGACTTGTAGCGTTCGCCGTCCTTCTTCTTCAGGTAGCTGAGCAGGCTGCGGCGCTGGTTGACCATCTTCAGCAGGCCGCGACGGGAATGATGATCCTTGTCGTGGTCGGCGAAGTGCTTGCTGAGGTGTTCGATGCGGGCCGACAGCAGTGCAACCTGGACTTCCGGCGAACCGGTGTCGTTGGCGCCACGACCGAAGTCGGCGATGATCTTGGAGGTCTGTTCGACGGAAAGCGACATGATGGGTACCTTTTGATGGAACGTCCGGCGCGGTCCGGCCGTGTCGAAAGCGCGGTCCGCGTTAAGTGGCTGCTTCGAAAAGCCGCTCATTGTAACCGTTTTCACCCCCTGCGTGGCGCCTGACTGTCCGCAACCGGCCACGGGGCCATTCCGGCAACACCAGACGCCCCTCCGCCCGCCCCGCCCCGTCGCGGCGTGGCTTCAGGCGCTGGCGCCGGTCGCCTTGCCGGGGTTGAATCCGCGCACGGCACGCAATCGGCCATCGGCGACCTCGGCCAGCGCGACCGCACGACCGTCGGGGTCGAGCGCCACGCACGGCCCGGCCGGGCCGGGCCATGCAATGGTCTGTCCACGGCTCAGGCGGTGCGCCTGTCCGGCATCGAGGCGCGCCTGCGGGTAGGCGGCCAGGCCCTGCTCCAGCGGCAACAGCAGCGCATCGAGCGCGACCGGATCGACCTCGGCGATGCGGGCCAGTTCATCCAGCGTGTGCATGCGTGGCGCGAGGAACGGCTCGACCCACAGCCGCCGCAGCGCCGTCACGTGCGCGCCGCAGCCGAGCTTCTCGCCGAGATCGCGCACCAGGCTGCGCACATAGGTGCCCGAGCCGCATTCGACCAGCAGGCGCAGGCGGTCGCCGCTGCGTCCGATCAGCTCGAAGCGCTGCACCTCGACTTCGCGCGGCGTGGCCTGCACGTCCTCGCCGGCGCGGGCGCGCGCATACAGCGGCAGTCCGCCCTGCTTGAGCGCGGAATAGATCGGCGGCACCTGCGTGATGCGCCCGGTCAGCGGCGCCAGCGCGGCACGGATCGCCGCATCGTCCAGCGGCGGCACTTCGCGCCGCTGCAGCAGCTCGCCTTCGGCATCGTCGGTCGTGGTCGTCGCGCCGAGCAGCGCCTCGGCCTCGTAGGCCTTGCGGGAGCCGAGCAGCAGGCCGGCGATCTTGGTCGCCTCGCCGAAGCAGAGCGGCAGCAGGCCGGTGGCAAGCGGATCGAGGCTGCCGGTATGGCCGGCCTTCTCGGCGCGGAACAGGTGGCGGACTTTCTGCAGCGCCTGGTTCGAACTCAGGCCTTGCGGCTTGTCGAACAGCAGGATGCCGTGGACGTCGTGCCAGGCGGCGGAGGGGCGCTTCGGTGCAGTCATGTGGATCGAGGAAACAGTGGAGAGAAGTGAGAAACGAGTTGAACAGCGCTTGCTCTACTCTCGTTTTTCACTCCTCTCCACTCGTTCCTTCACTCGCCGCGCAGCAGTTGCTCGATGCGCTCGCCCTTGTCGACCGAGTCGTCATAGCGGAAGCGCAACTCCGGCACGCGGCGCAGCTTCATCGTGCGCGACAGCTCGCGGCGGAAGTCCTTCGCCAGCTCGTTCAGCGCGGCCACGGCCGGCTTGGCGCTGTCGCCAAGCAGCGCGGTGACGTAGACGTTGGCGACATCCAGGTCCTTGGTGACCTCGACGTCGGACACGCTGACCGACGGCAGCGCCTGCTCGCGTACGGCCGCGTGCACGAGCAGCGAGATCTCGCGCCGCAGTTCGGCGGAGACGCGGTCGGAGCGATTGAAGGATTTGGCGGGCATAGGGCTAGGAACGAGTAGGGAGGAGTGAGAAACGAGTAAAGGCGAAGTCGGAAGGCACAACTCTTTCCTCACTCCTCTTCACTCGTTCCTCGGTTCACAACGGCGGGAACGAGCAGGGAGGTGTGAGAAACGAGCAAGGTGAAGTTGGAACGCACTACTCTTTCCTCACTCCTCTCACTCGTTCCTCGCTTCACAGCGTCCGCGCGACCTCGATGCGCTCGAAGCACTCGATCTGGTCGCCGACCTTGACGTCGTTGTACTGCTTGACGCCGATGCCGCACTCGGTGCCGTTGCGCACTTCGTCGACGTTCTCCTTGAAGCGGCGCAGCGACTCGAGCTCGCCCTGGAAGATCACCGTGTTGTCGCGCAGCACGCGGATCGGCTTGTTCCGCTTGACCGTACCCTCGATGACCATGCAGCCGGCGACCGCACCGAACTTCGAGCTGCGGAACACGTCGCGCACCTGCGCCACGCCGATGATCTCTTCGCGCACCTCGGTGCCGAGCAGGCCGGTGGCGACCTGTTTCACCTGGTCGATGACGTCGTAGATGATCGAGAAGTAGCGCAGGTCGAGGCCATTCGCCTCGATCACGCGCCGTGCCGACGCGTCGGCGCGCACGTTGAAGCCGATGATGACGGCCTTCGAGGCTGCGGCGAGCGTGGCGTCGGACTCGGTGATGCCGCCGACGCCGGAGGCGATCACGTTGACCTTGATCGCATCGGTGCTGATCGCGGTCAGCGCCTCGCGCAGCGCCTCGGCCGAACCCTGCACGTCGGCCTTGACGACGAGGTTGAGGGTCTGCTGGCCCTGGCCTTCGCCCATCTGCGCCATGATGTCTTCCATGCGCGTGCCGCCCTGCTTGACCAGGCGCGACTCGCGGCGCTTCTGCTGGCGCTGCTGCGCGACGTCCTTGGCCAGGCGCTCGTCATCGACGACGACGAAGTCGTCGCCGGCCTGCGGCACGCCCGACAGGCCCAGCACCTGCACCGGGATCGACGGTCCGGCCGATTCGACCTGGCGGCCGGCCTCGTCGAACAACGCACGCACGCGACCATATTCGACGCCGCAGACCAGGAAGTCGCCCTTCTTGAGGCGGCCCTGCTGCACGAGCACCGTCGCGACCGGGCCGCGGCCCTTGTCGAGGCTCGACTCGATCACCGCGCCGCTGGCGCGGCCGTCCGGCACGGCCTTGAGGTCCATCACCTCGGCCTGCACCGAGATCGCGTCGAGCAGGTCGTCCACGCCCATGCCGGTCTTGGCCGACAGCGGCACGAACTGCACGTCGCCACCCCACTCTTCCGGGATGACCTGGTGCTGCGACAAGCCCTGCTTGACGTTGTCCGGGTTGGCCTCGGGTTTGTCCATCTTGTTCATCGCGACGATCAGCGGCACCTTGGCGGCACGCGCATGCTGGATCGCCTCGACCGTCTGCGGCATCACGCCGTCGTCGGCCGCGACCACCAGCACGACGATGTCGGTCGATTGCGCGCCACGCGCGCGCATCGACGAGAACGCCGCGTGGCCGGGCGTGTCGAGGAACGTGATGACGCCCTTGGGCGTGTCGACGTGGTAGGCGCCGATGTGCTGCGTGATGCCGCCCGCCTCGCCCGAAGCGACCTTGGTGCGGCGGATGTAGTCGAGCAAGGACGTCTTGCCGTGGTCGACATGGCCCATGATCGTGACGACGGGCGGACGCGGCGCCTGATCGCGCTCGGCGCCGGCATGCTGCGCCAGCAGCGTCGTCTCGGCACTGGTGTCCTCGGCCGCGACGACCTTGTGGCCCAGCTCCTCCGCGACCAGCACGGCTGTATCGTGGTCGATTGACTGATTGATCGTGACCATCACACCCATCTTGAAAAGTGCCTTGACCACGTCGGCGCCCTTGACGGCAAGCCCCTGCGCCAGGTCAGCGACCGTGATCGTCTCGCCGACCGCAATCTCGCGCACGACCGGCGCGGTCGGGCGGGAAAACCCATGCGTCGAACCCGAGCGCGATGGCTCGGCCATGCGCGGCTTGGTCTTCTTGCGGCCAGTGCGGCGTGCTGCCGCTTCGCGCGACAGGTGCAGCTCGGCGCCGAAATAACGGTTGCCGCCCTCCTCGGTGCCTTCCTCGCGCATGCGGTGGGAGCCATGCGGCTTGGCCTTGTGGCGGTGCGCGTCGGCCGCCGGCGCGGGCGCCGGCGTGAGCGCCGGCGGTGGCGCCGCGGGCGGGGCCGGCTGCGGCTTCGGACGCGTGCGCTCGACCACGCGCAGCGTCACCGGCGCCGCGGCAGCAGCTGCTGCTGCGGCGGCTGCGGCGGCTGCGGCCTCTGCGGCTGCGGCCGCTTCCGCGGCAGCGGCGGCCGATTCCTCGGACGCACTCGCCGCCGCCTTGGCCTGTTCCTCGGCCAGGCGCTGCTGCGCCTCCTCGGCGGCGCGACGCGCCTCCTCGGCGGCCTGCTGCCTGGCCTCTTCCTCTTCCTGGCGACGCTGTTCGGCCTCGATGCGGGCCTGCTCGTCCGCCTCGCGGCGCGCCTGCGCCTCACCCAGCTTGCGCAGCGCCTCCTCGCGCTCGGGATCGAGCTGCGCGGCATCCTCGACCAGGCTGCGCTTGACGTAGGTGCGCTTCTGGCGCACCTCGACATTGACGGTCTTCGCGCTCGCGCCACGCTGGCCGGGCACCACCGTGATCTCGCTGACCGTGCGGCGCTTGAGCGTGATCTGGCGCGGTGCCGCCACGCTCGCCTCGGCCGGCACCTCCTGCTTGCCATGCGTGCGGCGCAGGAAGCCGAGCAGCTTGACCTTCTCGGTGCTGCTGATGACCTGCTCCGGATCGGAGAAGCTCATGCCCGCCTCGGCGAGCTGTGAAAGCAACTTGTCGACGGGCGTGCCGAGGACCTTGGCCAGTTGTTTGATCGTGACGTCCGACATCGATGTGTACTCCGTGGCCGTGCTACGCCGACTCGTTTCGCAGCGGCCCTGCACCAAGGCCGCCGTATTGCTTCATACCCGCGACGCCCCGGCCGTGGCCGGCGCGCCTGCCTTGCCGCGCAAGGCCTGTACCCTCGTCATGAGGCCGCCTGCCGCGCCGACATGATCAGTCCGGCTGCGCGGTCTTCGTCGATCCCCTCGAGGCCGAGCTCCATGAACTCGTCCGTTGCCAGGTCGCCGAGGTTCTCGCGCGTGACGATGCCGTGCGAGGCGAGCTCGTAGGCCAGCGCCTCGTCCATGCCCTCGACCGCGAGCAGGTCGTCGGCCGGCTTGTGCTCCTCGATGCCCTCCTCAACGGCAAGCGCATCGGTGAGCAGCGCGTCGCGCGCACGCGCGCGCAGTTCCTCGACGATGTCCTCGTCGAAGCCCTCGATGCCGAGCAGCTCCGCGGTCGGCACGTAGGCGATTTCCTCGACCGTCGAGAAGCCTTCCTGCACCAGGATCTGCGCGATCTCGTCGTCGACCTCGAGCTTGCTCGTGAACAGCACGCGCGCCGCTTCCTGCTCGGCCTCGCTCTTCTGGCGCACCTGGTCGGCAGTCATAACGTTGAGCTGCCATCCGCTCAGCTTGCTGGCCAGGCGCACGTTCTGGCCACCGCGGCCGATCGCCTGGGACAGCTTGTCCTCGGCGACCGCGATGTCCATCGAATGCTTTTCCTCGTCGACGATGATCGACTGCACCTCGGCCGGCGCCATTGCGTTGATCACGAACTGGGCCGGGTTCTCGTTCCACAGCACGATGTCGATGCGCTCGCCGTTGAGTTCGTTCGACACCGCCTGCACGCGCGAGCCGCGCATGCCGATGCAGGCGCCGATCGGGTCGGTGCGATGGTCGTGCGCGATCACGGCGATCTTGGCGCGGTCGCCCGGATCGCGCGCGCAGGCCTTGATCTCGACCAGGCCCTGGCCGACCTCCGGCACCTCGAGCTTGAACAGCTCCATCATCAGTTCCGGCGCGGTGCGCGAGACGAACAGCTGCGGGCCGCGCGGCTCCGAACGGACCTCGTACAGGTAGCCACGCAGGCGGTCGCCGGCGCGCACCGCTTCACGCGGGATGCTGCGATCGCGCGGCACGAACGCCTCCGCGTTGCCGCCGAGGTCGAGGAAGATGCTGCCGCGCTCGACGCGCTTGACGATGCCGGTGATCAGCTCGCCGACGCGGTCCTTGTAGGCATCCACGACCAGCGCACGCTCGGCTTCGCGCACGCGCTGCACGATGACCTGTTTGGCAGCCTGCGCCGAAATGCGCCCGAAGTCCGGGTTCTCGATCTGCTTCTCGATGAAGGCGCCGACTTCGATGCCGGGCTCCTCGTCGACCGCGTCCATCAGGCGGATCTGGCGATCGGGCGACTCCATGACGACGTCGTCGGGAACGACTTCCCAGCGCCGGAACGTCTCGTAGTCGCCGCTGTCGCGATCGATCGACACGCGCACCGAGACGTCTTCTTCGGCGTAGCGCTTCTTCGCCGCCGACGCCAGCGCCGCTTCCATCGCCTCGAAGATCACGCCGCGGGGCACGCCTTTTTCGTTGGCGACCGCGTCGACGACCAGCAACAGTTCTTTGCTCATTTCCAAAACTCCCTCGCGGCCACGTCGGCGGCCGGAATGGCTCCAGTGATCCTGCCCCTGCCGCGCCACGCCGAACCTGCCGGCCTGGCACACCCATGTTTCTCTAACCCGGCTTCCTGCCGCGACGCGCCGGCTTGCCGGCTGCCTCGTCCTCGCGCCGCGCCGGCGCCAGGCCCAGCGCCGCATAGTCGGGCACCAGGCGCGCCTTGGCGATGTTCGCATGCGCGATCTCGACCGGCGTGCCGTCCTGCTCGATCGTGATCCGATCACCCTCGACGGCGCGAATCGCGCCCTGGAAGCGGCGCCTGCCGTCGATCGGCAGGTTCACGCCGATCTTCGCGACCTCGCCGAGGTAGCGCGCGAAGTGCTCCGGCGTGAACAACGGCCGCTCCAAGCCAGGCGAGGACACCTCGAGCGTGTAGCGCCCGGCGACCGGGTCGTTCACGTCGAGCAAAGCGGAAATCTCGCGACTCGCCCGTTCGCAGTCGTCGATCGTGACGCCGCGCTCCGGCTCGTCGATGTAGACGCGCAGCAGACTGCCCGAACGGCTCGGGCTGAACTCGATACCGAGGAGTTCCAGACCGAGGTCGGCGATCGCTGGCGCCAGGAGTTCGCTGAGTTCCTCGTTCGTCATGGCTGCTCGTGCGCTCGTCCGGGGGGCCGCCAAGGCAAAGACGTCCTTCCGTGGCCGCGCGCTTCAAAAAAAAAAGTGGAAGGCAGAAACGAAAAATGGGCACGAGGCCCATTCCGTAGTCCGCCGTTGTGTCGCTTCCCAACACCGGCAAGTCGCGCTTCCTGCGCTTTCGATACAGAAAAGGCCACACGAGGTGGCCTTGTCCGTTAGACCTGGTAGCGGGGGCAGGATTTGAACCTGCGACCTTCGGGTTATGAGCCCGACGAGCTGCCAGACTGCTCCACCCCGCACCGAGCTACGCATTGTAATGACAAGACAGTCGCTGCGCAAGTCATAAAACAAAGATTTGTTGCTACCGCTTCGAAATGGGGCCGGCCCGCTCAGCCCTGCGCGCCGAACGCGCGATAGCACCACTCCAGCAGCGGGCTCCAGCCGATGCCCAGCGCGAGCAGCGCGAGGCCGTTGGCCGACAACACCCAGCGGAACGCGCGGTCACCCGGCAGCGCCAGCGGCGTGTCGTCCTGCGGCGCGTCGAAGTACATCACCTTCACCACGCGCAGGTAATAGTACAGGCCGACGATCGCGAACACGATCGCGACGATCGCCAGCCACATCTGGCCGGCATCGATGACCGCCTTCAGCACCATCAGCTTGGCGAAGAAGCCGAACAGCGGCGGCACGCCCGCGAGCGAGAACATCGCCAGCGCCATCACGCCGGCGTACCACGGGTTGCGACGGTTCAGGCCCTTGAAGTCGTCGATCTCCTCGGCCTCGAAGCCGGCCCGCGCGAGCAGCATGATCATGCCGAACGCGACGCCGGCCATCAGCACGTAGCTGATCGTGTAGAACATCGCCGCGGCGTAGCCGACGGCGGTGCCATTGACGAAGCCGAGCAGCAGGAAGCCGACGTGCGAGATCGTCGAGTACGCCAGCATGCGCTTGAGGTTGCTCTGCGCGATCGCGAACACGTTGCCGATCGCCAACGACAGTGCGGCCAGCACGCCGAGCATCAGCGTCCAGTGCGGCTGCATGCCGCCCATCGCGCCCTCGAGCAGGCGGTAGGTCATGCCGAACGCGGCCAGCTTCGAGGACGAGCCGATGAACAGCGTGATCGCGGTCGGCGCGCCCTGGTAGACGTCCGGCAGCCACATGTGGAACGGCGCCGCGCCGAGCTTGAAGCCGATGCCGACGACCAGGAACACGAGGCCGAACGCGAGCAGCGTGCGGTGCGGGCTGTTGGCCGAGAAGTCGGCGATCGCGTGGATCTTGGCCAGGTCCAGCGTGCCGGTCGCGCCGTAGATCATCGACATGCCGTACAGCAGCAGGCCCGAGGCCATCGCGCCGAGCACGAAGTACTTGATCGCCGCCTCCGACGAGATCGACGAGTCGCGGTTCAGCGCGACCAGCGCGTACGAGCTCAGCGTCAGCAGCTCGAGGCCGACGTAGACCGTGACCAGGCTGCCGGCCGAGACCAGCAGCATCATGCCGAGCGTGGCGAACAGCAGCAGCAGGTAGAACTCGCCGACCTGCAGCTTGCGCTCGCGCATGTAGCCGCGGCCGTACACGGCGACGAGCCCGGTCATCAGCAGCACGAACAGCTTCAGCACGGTGGCCATGCCGTCGCGCAGGAACATGCCGTTGAACGCGGCCACGCCCTGCCCCACCGCCGGTGCGCCGGTCCACACCAGCACGCCGGCGCCGAGCAGCGCGAGCAGCGACAGCAGATGCGTGATGTCGCGCTGCGACGGCTTCAGGAACAGGTCGATCAGCAGGATCGCGCAGGTCGCGCCGAGCAGGAACAGCTCCGGCAGCAGGGTCCACAGGTCGCTCGGATTAAAAGTCGATTCCGGCATAATCATTCACTCACTCGAGTCGAAGAGCTGCGGCGAGCGTAGCCCGCCGCAACCCTACATCGGGCGATACTTCTACCAACGCACAACCCGAAAGCTATAAAAATCAGAACCAACCTGTTGCGGCGTTGGAAAAATTCAAGGTAATCATCTGCGTAACACTTGGAATACCCACCAAACCAAAGAAGAGCCCGCCCCCAGCCAGCGAGCCGGCAGTACCGGCCGGCCTATCTGGAATCGTGTAGGGACTCGAAGACGACCAATTCATGCCGCCACTGACCCCGTACGACACGTACCCCAATGTATTAGCATGCACCCCCACATTGTAAACAGCGCCATCCGTCAACCCACTGGACGAGCATGTCTCTGGATATAATCTATTACCACCATTCCAATACGATTCGACCTGCATATTGTAATACGGCGTCGTATTCGAACCAAAGCCACAGCCATTTGGCGTACCCGACGCATTACCAACAATCACCCCATTCCCAACCAACGCTGGCGCGTAGGTCGGAGGGTAGTTGACATAATACTGCTGAGCATCAACGAGCAACGCCACCGCCAAATGAGAACCGAAATTCTGCATATTTACAGAACTATAACTGTACGCAACCCACTGCGTCCCCTTCCCAGGAATCTGGGAGCCCGACACAAAGAAATTTCCGTAAACGACCCCATTGAACTGAACGATCGAGAACGTTTGAGGCAAACTGGACTGCGAAGGTATAGATGCACTCACCCCATCCGCGACCACACCCCTGCTAGAAAGGCCGTCATGGCTAATGATCTTGACGGCAACACCAGCGCCTTCCAGCGCATAAATTTCCTTAGCATCAACGTAACGAATTTCAGAACTGATCAGGCCGGTTCGATCATCGGAAACCGCATCATACGTAAAGATATTCCCGAATTCATCCTCGTTGAGATAGACAACAGTCGACGCATCACCGGAAGAATAACCAAGATCCGACGCGATCGAAAATTTCACCACCCCCAACACAACCACCAATACGACCATTACCCTGCTCACTGACATCATGTCTACTTCTCCCAATAAGCCCTTACGGGCGCAAACAAAGCACAAGCGCGACTCAGCGGCCGGGCATAAGGAACCCGGAATAAATTAAAGCGGACGAAATTGAATCATGGCAGACAACCTCAATCTCTGCCGGCCCAGACTTATCCACGCGCCCTGAAAATCGCCAACCAGACAACTGAAGCCTTACATCGTGGAATGCAGCAGCGACATCTGAACGAGGAATATCCACGAATGAAAAGTATTGCCTGCCGTTTACACGAACCTCAACACGCTCAACACTACCTTCATCAAAAGAGGCAGCCCATCCTTCCAAATAAATCTCGCCGGAGGACGTTAACTGTCTTCGATCAAGCCATCCCCACACCCCCCTTCTGAACCCCCTCAGGGCGCCTAGCTTTTCACTGGACTTGTTGGAAAGTACGTATATATCTTGCTCGTTAGCCAACGACTTCTTTAAACGAAAATAGGTGGCGCCACGACCAACAAAAGATGTCACGCAGTGACTGACGTACGCCTCGGTAGCATACGTGGTTCCGTAAATCGACGGGCTCAGATCGGGATTCTCGCTAGATGGTTCATACAAAATACCCGAATCAGACATTGCCCGCCCCTCTGGAAGCAACGCCGCGTCACGCACACTGAAGCAAAGCACACCGCCCGGACTCAACATTGACGCCAACCTCTTCAGCCAAGCCCCAAATAGATCGTCGGGCAGATGCGAAAAGAGGGAGGCCACCCAAATGAGATCAAACTTACGCCCTGGATCGAACTCGCTAGGATCCTGGGAAGAGGGTACTGTTTTGACTCCGAACGTGCCCCCAACGAAATCAAGAGCGTCTAACTGGAGCTCGGACGCGACGATGTTGCCACGAGGCATAGCCAATGTAAGAAAACGCAGCATCCGCCCGTAGCCGCAAGCGAAGTCCAAAACATGGATAGCGCCTTTACGCCCATCAAACAGAAAATTTACGATCTGGCTCAATGCATTGTATTGCTGAAGACCCACATTGAAATATTGACTCAGCGCAGCTCCAGCATCTCGGTGCTCACGCAGGGAGTGCGTGAACATCTGGTCACCCGGGTGAATTGTCATATCCAACAAAGCCTCGTCAAATGCCGACGATAGCCCCGAGCAGCAGCGAACTACCGAGCGTTTGAATTGAGACCCACTTGCGAGCTCCGCAGCTTGCCTCATCAGTTCATCCCAAGAATCATCCATTTGGGTTTCTCCTCAAGATGTCAGCTGCGCACGGACGACAAAACTACTCACGCCTTGGCCAGACCGAGCTGCTGCACGATCTGCAGCACGGCGGGTTCCATCAGATCGGTCAGCGGCTTGGGATAGATGCCGACCGCCAGTACGCCGAGCGCGAACGCGCCGAGCACGATCCACTCGCGCGCATCGAGGTCCTTCATCTTGGCGACCTTGTCGTTACCGACCTCGCCGAAGATCACGCGCTTGACCAGCCAAAGCGTGTACGCGGCGCTGATGATCAGCGTGAACGCGGCCAGCAGCGCGACCAGCGGGCTGGTCTGGAACGCCGACAGGATGACCATGAACTCGCCGACGAAACCGGAGGTGCCCGGCAGGCCGCAGTTGGCCATCGCGAACAGCACCGCGAACGCGGCGAACCACGGCATCGAGTTCGCGACGCCGCCGTAATCCTTGATCATGCGCGTGTGCAGGCGGTCGTACATCACGCCGATGCACGAGAACAGCGCGCCGGAAACGAAGCCGTGCGAGATCATCTGCACCATCGCGCCCTGGATGCCCAGGCGCGCGCCGTCCGGATTGCCGTCGACGCGCACCAGCGCCAGCGCGATGAAGATGCCGAGTGTGACGAAGCCCATGTGCGCGACCGAGGAGTACGCGATCAGCTTCTTCATGTCCTCCTGCACCAGCGCGACGTAGCCGATGTAGATGACCGCGATCAGCGACAGCGCGATGACCAGCCACGCGTATTCCTGGCTCGCGTCCGGCGTGATCGGCAGCGAGAAGCGGATGAAGCCGTAGCCGCCGACCTTCAGCATGATCGCGGCCAGGATCACCGAGCCGCCGGTCGGCGCCTCGACGTGCGCGTCGGGCAGCCAGGTATGCACCGGCCACATCGGCACCTTGATCGCGAAGCCGGCCAGGAACGCGAAGAACAGCCAGGCTTGCTCCCTGGTACTGAGCGGCGCGTGCGCGAACGCGGCCAGCGAGAACTCGCCGGTCTTCATGTGCAGGTAGATCAGGCCGACCAGCATGAAGATCGAGCCGAGGAACGTGTAGATGAAGAACTTCAGCGTCGCGTACACGCGACGCGGGCCGCCCCAGATGCCGATGATGATGAACATCGGGATCAGCATGCCCTCGAAGAACACGTAGAACAGCAGCGCGTCGGTGGCGGCGAACACGCCGACCAAGAGGCCCTCGAGCGCGAGCATCGAGGCCATGTACTGCGACACGCGGTTGTCGATCGGTCCCCACGAGCCGATCACGACCAGCACGCTGGTGAACGTGGTCAGCACGATCAGCGCGATCGCGATGCCATCGACGCCGAGCGCGTAGTTGGCCTTGAGCGCGGGGATCCAGGCCAGCTGCTCGACGAACTGCATGGCGGGGCCGGCCGGGACGTAGCCGGTCCACAGCGGGATCGAGAGCGCGAACGTGGCCAGCGCCACGGCGAGCGAGAGCCAGCGCGCGGTGTTGGCCTGGCGGCCGAACGCGAGCACGGCGACCGCGCCGAGGATCGGCAGCCAGATCAGGAGGCTGAGTAGATGCATGTCGGTCCTGTTCCCTGTCGATCAGAGCGTCGCGTGCGTGACCCACCACACGCCGCCGAGCAGCGCGATCAGGCCGAGGATCATCGCGAAGGCGTAGTGGTAGAGATAACCCGATTGCAGCCAGCGCACGACCTGCGCGAAGCGCGCGACCGCGGCGGTGGAGCCGTTGACGAGCGCGCCGTCGATCACGCCGACGTCGCCGCCCTTCCACAGGCCGCGGCCGAGCGCGACGCCGCCGCGCGCGAACACCGCCTGGTACAGCTCGTCGACCCAGTACTTGTTGGCGAGCACGTTGTAGAGGGGACGCAACGCCTGCTTCGCCTTGTCGGCGATGCCCGGGTTGAAGAGCCAGATCCAGGTGGCGACCGCGAAGCCGGCGAACGCGAGCCAGAACGGCGCCTGCGTGAAGCCGTGCAGCAGCATCGCCAGCGGGCCGTGGAACTCGTGGCCGAGCTCGCGCAGCACGTCATTGTGTTCGCTGACGCGGATCGCTGCGCCGAACCAGTCGCCGAACAGCATCGGCCCGATCGTGGTCCAGCCGACCAGCACCGACGGGATCGCCAGCAGCACCAGCGGCAGCGTGATCACCCACGGCGACTCGTGCGGCGGATGGTCGAGGTGACCCGGCTCGTGGCCGACCTCCTCCTGCGGTGCGTGCTCGTCGTCGTTGCCCTGGTGCGCGGCATGCTTGCCATGGCCGACGACGAAGCGTTCCTTGCCATGGAAGGTCATGTAGAGCAGGCGGAAGCTGTACAGCGCGGTCACGAACACGCCGGCCATGACGCAGAAGTAGGCGTAGCTGGCGCCGGCGCGATGCGATTCGCCGACCGCCTCGATGATGGCGTCCTTCGAGTAGAAGCCGGCGAAGCCCGGCGTGCCGGCCAGCGCGAGCGAACCGAGCCACATCGTGATCCAGGTGATCGGCATGTACTTGCGCAGGCCGCCCATGTAGCGCATGTCCTGCTCGTGGTGCATCGCGACGATGACCGAGCCGGCGCCGAGGAACAGCAGCGCCTTGAAGAATGCGTGCGTCATCAGGTGGTAGACGCCGCCGGCGTAGGCCGACACGCCGAGCGCGACCGTCATGTAGCCGAGCTGCGACAGCGTCGAGTACGCGACCACGCGCTTGATGTCGTTCTGCACCACGCCGATCAGGCCGGTGAACAGCGCGGTGGTCGCGCCGATCACCAGCACGAAGGTCAGCGCGGTTTCGCTCAGCTCGAACAGCGGCGACATGCGCGCGACCATGAAGATGCCGGCGGTCACCATCGTCGCGGCGTGGATCAGCGCCGAGATCGGGGTCGGGCCTTCCATCGAGTCGGGCAACCACACGTGCAGCGGCACCTGCGCCGACTTGCCCATCGCGCCGATGAACAGGCAGATGCACACGATCGTCGCGACCGACCACGGATGGCCGGCGAAGATCTCGACCGTGCGCGTCGCGGCGGCCGGATCGGTGGTGGCGGCGAACACCTGCGCGTAGTCGAGCGAGCCGAACCACAGCAGGACGCCGGCGATGCCGAGGATGAAGCCGAAGTCGCCGACGCGGTTGACCAGGAACGCCTTCAGGTTGGCGAAGATCGCGCTCGGGCGCTTGAACCAGAAGCCGATCAGCAGGTACGAGACGAGGCCGACCGCTTCCCAGCCGAAGAACAGCTGCAGGAAGTTGTTGCTCATCACCAGCATCAGCATCGAGAACGTGAACAGCGCGATGTAGCTGAAGAAGCGCTGGAAGCCGTCGTCCTCGGCCATGTAGCCGATCGTGTAGATGTGCACCATCAGCGAGACGAAGGTCACCACGACCATCATCATCGCGGTCAGGCGGTCGACCATGAAGCCGACATGGGCCGAGTAATGGCCGACCTGGAACCAGGTGTAGAGGTTCTCGTTGAACGTCGCCGCGCCACCCCAGGCGAGCTGGTAGAGCACGTAGAACGACAGCACGCACGACAGCGCGACGCCGGCGATCGTGACGCCGGCCGCGCCAACGCGGCCGACCTGATTGCGGAACAGGCCGGCGACGACCGCACCGAACAACGGCGCGAGCACGATCGCGAGCAGGAGGGTCTTAGAAAGTGCCATCGGAATCAGCCCTTCATGCTGTCGATTTCGGTGACATTGATCGTGGCGCGGTTGCGGAACAGCACGACCAGGATCGCCAGGCCGATCGCGGCTTCGGCCGCGGCGACGGTGAGGATGAAGAACACGAACACCTGGCCGGACGGATCACCGAGCCAGCGCGAGAACGCGATGAAGTTCGTGTTGACCGCGAGCAGCATCAGCTCGATCGCCATCAGCAGCACGATCACGTTCTTGCGGTTGATGAAGACACCGGCGACCGCGATGCAGAACAGGATCGCGCCGAGGGTCAGGTAGTGGGCGAGCGTGATCATGGCGTGGTCGACTCCGGGTTCGCGGCCGGCTTGACGGCCGCCATCTTGACGACGCGCACGCGGTCGCGCGGGTTGGTGCGCACCTGGCGGCCGACGTCCTGAGCCTTCACGCCAGCGCGGCGGCGCAGCGTCAGCGGGATCGCGGCGACGATGCCGACGGTCAGGATCAGCGCGGCCACCTCGAACGGCAGCAGGAACTCGGTGAACAGCGCGGTCGCCAGCCATTCGATGTTGGACTGGCCGGCCGCGGCAGCCGCTTCCGGCGGCGGCGCGATCTGCATCGCGCGCACGCCGATCAGCGCGAGCATCTCCAGCAGCATCACGACCGCGACGACCAGGCCGAACGGCAGGCCGCGCACGAAGCCTTCGCGCAGCGGATCGAGGTCGAGGTCGAGCATCATCACGACGAACAGGAACAGCACCATCACCGCGCCGACGTAGACCAGCACCAGCGCGATGGCGAGGAACTCGGCATCGGCCAGCAGCCAGGTGCAGGCGGTGGAGAAGAAGGTCAGCACGAGGCACAGCGCCGCGTGCACCGGGTTGCGCACGCTGATCACGGCCAGCGCGGCGCCGACGGTGATCGCCGCGAATGCGTAGAAGCACCAGAGTTGGAAGTCAGCCATTGATGCGATTCTCCTCGGCGCTCATCGGAACGCCGCGTCCTGCGCGCGCGCAGCGGCAATGTCCTTCTCGAAGCGGTCGCCGATCGCCAGCAACTGCGGCTTGGTGACGATGTTCTCGCCGCGCTTCTCGAAGTGGTATTCGTGGATGGACGTCTCGACGATCGAGTCGACCGGGCAGCTCTCTTCGCAGAAGCCGCAGAAGATGCACTTGAACAGGTCGATGTCGTAGCGCGTGGTGCGGCGCGTGCCGTCCTCGCGCGGGGCCGAATCGATCGTGATCGCCAGTGCCGGGCACACCGCCTCGCACAGCTTGCACGCGATGCAGCGCTCCTCGCCGTTCGGGTAGCGGCGCAGCGCGTGCAGGCCGCGGAAGCGGTTCGACTTGGGGATGTGCTCCATCGGGTAGCGCACCGTGTACTTCGGGCGCCACAGGTACTTGAACGTGAGCTTGAGGCCGGCGAGCAGTTCCGCCAGCAGCAGGCTCTTGAAATAACTGGTGACTCGATTCATGTCCCTATCCGCCTCAAGCGCCCGCGGTGACCCAGCCGAAATACTTCAAGCAGCCCGCCACGAATACCCACACGATCGTGATCGGGATGAAGACCTTCCAGCCCAGCCGCATGATCTGGTCATAGCGGTAGCGCGGGAACGTCGCGCGGAACCAGACGTAGGCGGTCGCGAAGAAGAACGCCTTGGCCGCCAGCCACCACCAGCCCGGCGCGCCGAGCACGCCCCACGAGGCCGGGAACGGCGACAGCCAGCCGCCGAGGAACAGGATCGGCGCCAGGAACGAGATCAGGATCATGTTCGCGTATTCGGTCAGGAAGAACACCGCGAACGGTGCACCCGAATACTCGACGTGGAAGCCGGCGACGATTTCCGACTCGCCTTCGGCAACGTCGAATGGCGCGCGGTTGGTCTCGGCCACGCCCGACACGAAATAGATCACGAACATCGGCAGCAGAGGGAACCAGAACCACTCGAACAGACCCTTGCTGCCGGCCTGCGCGTTGACGATCTCCGACAGGTTCAGGCTACCGGCCAGGATCAGCACGCCGACCAGCGAGAAGCCCATCGCAATCTCGTAGGAGATCGTCTGCGCCGCCGCACGCATCGCGCCGAGCATCGCGTAGCGCGAGTTCGACGCCCAGCCGGCCAGGATGATGCCGTACACACCCATCGAGGTCATCGCGAGCAGGAACAGCAGGCCCGCGTTCGCATCGGCCCACGCCTGGTGCGAACCGATCGGGATCACCGCCCACGCCGCGAACGACGGGATCAGCGCCCACAGCGGCGCGAGCAGGAACAGCTTCTTGCTGGCGTTGGCCGGGTAGATGACCTCCTTCAGCAGCAGCTTGAACACGTCGGCGAAGGTTTGCGCGAGGCCGAACGGGCCGACCTTGTTCGGTCCCATGCGCACGTGCATCCAGCCGATGACCTTGCGCTCCCACCACACGTACATCGCCACCGCGATGATCAGCGGCAGCAACGGGAACAGGAACAGACCCAACGCCATCGTCAGCGTCGGGAACGTCGTGGTGAACCAGTCGAACGCGGCAATGATCCAGTTCATGTCGTCGTTCACGCCTTCACGATGTCGAGCACGGCGCCGTACGGCGGCAGGGTCGCGGTCGCGGCATGGCCGGCCTCGATCCAGGCGCCTCCACGCGGCACGCGCGGGTTGAGTTCCACCGGCAGCACGACGCCGGCCACGCGCGCGCTGGCGCCGTCGGCCAGGCCGAGCGCCTGCGCATCCTGCGGATGCAGCGCGACCGCGGCCGCGCGCGCGAGCGGATGCGACTGCAGCGCAGGCGTGCGGCGCAGCACCGCATCGCCGGCATACATCCCGATCGTGGCGATGCGCTGCAGGCGGTGGGATGCCGCAGCTGCCGCCGCGGCCGGCGCCGGAACGCGCAGGCTGGCCGGAAGCTCGGCGGCGAAGTCGGCGCCGAGGCGACCCATCGGCGTGGGCGCCGGATCCTCGCCGTGCGCCGCGACCGCCGGCAGGCCGATGCGCTCGCGCACCTCGCCGATCTCGGTGAAGTCGAAGCCGTCCAGCGCCAGCGCGGCGCCGAGCGCGCGCAGCACCTTCCAACCCGGGCGCGCCTCGCCCGGCAGCTTGCTCGCCGGCGCGACCGCCTGTGCGGTGCCGTCGACGTTGACCAGGGTCGCGTCAATTTCCGGCAGCAGGCCGATCGGCAGGATCACGCTGGCGACCTGCTTGAGCGCCTCGCTCGCGTACGCGGTGAATGCGACGACGTGGCCGGCTGCGCCAAGCGCGGCCTGCGCGGCGGCGCCGTCGGCGAAGTCCAGCGGCGGCTCGCAGCCGTACAGCACATAGCCCTTGCGCGGCTGCGCCAGCATCGCGCTCGCGTCGAGGCCGTTGCCGGCCGGCAGCGCGCCGACCCGCGCCAGCCCGAGCGCGTTCGCGCCGAGCGGAATCTCGTTGCAGGCGCCGTTCGCGTGCTGCGCGACGAAGCGCGCCGCGGCGCGCAGCGCCGACGCGTGCGGATGCATCTGCGCCGCCTCGCCGAACAGGATCACCGACGACCCGGCTTCGGCGATCGCCTTGAACAGGTCGCTGGCGAACGTATCGGCGCTGCGGCCGGCGATCGCCTGCGCGAGCGCGGAGGACTCGGGCAGGTGGCCGGCATCGTTGGCGGCCTTGGCCAGGTCGAGCAGCGCGGCGACGAATGCGTCCGGCGCGACGATCTTCTTCGCCGCCAGCGCGAACTCGAAGTCGAAATCGAAATCGACCGGGTTGATCGCATAGATCTTCGCGCCGCGCTTGGCTGCCTTGCGCACGCGGGCGCCGAGCAGCGGCATCTCGTGGCGCGGATTGCAGCCGACCAGCACGATCACGTTCGCCTTCTCGACGTCGGCGACCGGCGTCGCGAACGCGCGCGCGCTGGCGCCGTCGGCGAAGTCGAGCTGGCGCAGGCGGTGGTCGATGTGCTCGCTGCCGAGCGCACGCACGAGCCGGGCGAGCAGGTAACCCTCCTCATTCGAGGTCGCCGGATGCACCAGCGCGCCGAGCTCGCCGCGCGGCGCGGCGCGCAGCGCCTCACCGGCGACGCGGATCGCCTCGTTCCAGTCGACCTCGACCCAGGCGCCGTCGCGCTTGACCTGCGGCTTCAGCGCGCGGTCGGCCGCACGCAGGCCGTCGGCGCTGTAGCGGTCACGGTCGGACAGCCAGCATTCGTTGATCGCCTCGTTGTCGCGCGGGACCGCGCGCAGCGCCTCGCCGCGGCGCACGTGCAGCCACAGGTTCGAGCCGAGCGCATCGTGGTAGGCGATCGACTCGCGCGCGAGCAGCTCCCATGCGCGGGCCTTGAAGCGGAATGGCTTGTTGGTCAGCGCACCGACCGGGCAGACGTCGATGACGTTGCCGGACAGCTCGCTCATCAGCGGCTTGCCGACGTAGGTACCGATCTGCAGGCGCTCGCCGCGCTCCATGCCGCCAAGCTCGTACGTGCCGGCGACCTCTGCCATGAAGCGCACGCAGCGCGTGCACTGGATGCAGCGCGTCATCTCGGTCTCGACCAACGGGCCGAGGTCCTCGTCCGGCACCACGCGCTTGCGCTCGACGAAGCGGCTGACCGAGCGGCCGTAGCCCATCGACAGGTCCTGCAGCTCGCACTCGCCGCCCTGGTCGCAGATCGGGCAATCCAGCGGGTGGTTGATCAGCAGGAACTCCATCACGTTGCGCTGCGCCGACAACGCGCGCTGCGACTGCGTGAGCACCTTCATGCCGTCGGCGACCGGGGTCGCACAGGCCGGCTGCGGCTTGGGCATCGGCTTGCCGCCCATCTCGACCTCGACCATGCACATGCGGCAGTTCGCGGCGATCGGCAGCTTGTCGTGGTAGCAGAAACGCGGGATCGCGATGCCGGCCTTGTCGGCGGCCTGGATGATCATCGAGCCCTTCGGCACGACCAGTGCCTGGCCGTCGATCTCGATGCTGACGTGATCGGGGGGAACCGCGGGTGCGGCGGGTTGCGCGCTCATGCCGCGACTCCCAGCTTCGGCTCGACCATCGAGCGACCGTTCTTGATGAAGTATTCGAATTCGTGCCAGTAGTGGCGCAGCATGCCCTGCACCGGCCACGCGGCGGCCTCGCCGAACGCGCAGATCGTGTGGCCTTCGATCTGGCCGGCGGCGGCCTTGAGCATGTCGAGGTCACCGAGCTCGGCCTTGCCCTCGACGATGCGCGTCAGCATGCGGTACATCCAGCCGGTGCCCTCGCGGCACGGCGTGCACTGGCCGCAGCTTTCCTTGAAGTAGAAGCGCGCGATGCGCTGGCAGGCGCGCACCATGCAGGTGGTCTCGTCCATCACGATGACCGCGCCCGAACCGAGGCCGGAACCGGCCTTCTGGATCGCGTCGTAGTCCATCGTCAGGCCCATCATCGTCTCGCCCGGCAGCACCGGCATCGACGAGCCGCCCGGGATCACCGCCTTGAGCTTGTGGCCATTGTGCACACCGCCGGCCATCTCGAGCAGCTCGGCGAACGGCGTGCCGAGGCGGATCTCGTAGTTGCCCGGCTTGTTGACGTGGCCGGACACCGAGAAGATCTTCGGGCCACCGTTGTTCGGCTTGCCGAGGTTCAGGAACCAGTCCGCGCCCTTGCGCAGGATCGCCGGCACCGAGGCGTAGGTCTCGGTGTTGTTGATCGTGGTCGGCTTGCCGTACAGGCCGAAGTTGGCCGGGAACGGCGGCTTGAAGCGCGGCTGGCCCTTCTTGCCCTCGAGCGACTCCATCAACGCGGTTTCCTCGCCGCAGATGTAGGCGCCGGCGCCGAGCGCGCCATGGATGTCGACGTCGATGCCGCTGCCGCCGATGTTCTTGCCGAGCAGACCGGCCGCGTAGGCTTCCTTCAGCGCCGCCTCGAAGTGCTCGAACGGCTCGTGGTGGAATTCGCCGCGCAGGTAGTTGTAGGCGACCGTCGAGCCGGTCGCGTAGCACGCGATCGCCAGCCCCTCGATCACGGCATGCGGGTTGAAGCGCAGGATGTCACGGTCCTTGCAGGTCCCCGGCTCGGACTCGTCCGAGTTGCACAGGATGTACTTCTGCATCGTGCCCTTGGGCATGAACGACCACTTCAGACCGGTCGGGAAGCCTGCGCCGCCGCGTCCGCGCAGGCCGCTCTTCTTGACCTCGTCGATGATCGTCGCCGGATCGGGCTTCTCGGCGAGGATCTTCTTCCACGCCTGGTAGCCGTCTACCTTGAGGTAGCTGTCCAGCGTCCACGGCTGCTCGAAATGCAGCGTCGTGTAGACGACCTGGTGTTCCTTGGGTGCGGGACCGTATGCCATGGATAGCGCTGCTCTGTCTTCTTGCAGGAGCGTCGCGGCTGCGCCGCTCCTGCAGGGGGGTCATTCCAGTTCGTCGAGGATCGCGTCGACCTTTTGGAGGGTCAGCTTCTCGTGGTAATGGCCGTTCACGACCATCATCGGCGCGCCGCAGCACGCGGCCAGGCACTCCTCTTCCTTCTTGAGGTAGATGCGGCCGTCGGGCGTGCTCTCGCCGAGCTTGATGCCGTACTTCTGCTCGCAGTGGCGCACGATCTCCTCGGCGCCGTTGAGCCAGCACGAGATGTTCGTGCAGATCGCGACGTTGTGGCGGCCGACCGGCTGCGTCTCGAACATCGAATAGAACGAGGCGACCTCGAAGCCCCACACCTGCGGCAGGCCGAGGTAGCGCGTGACCGCGACGATCAGCGCGTCGGTCAGGAAGCCGCCGTTCTGCTCCTGCGCGGCCCACAGGCCCTGGATCAGGGCCGAGCGCTTGCGGTCGGCCGGAAACTTGGCGACCCAGTGGTCGATGTGCTCGCGCGTATGCGCGGTGAGCACGGCCAGCGGATCGACGTCCTTGACCTGCTCGTGGGTACCGGTGGCTTTCATCGGTCGACTTCTCCGAACACGACGTCGTAGGTGCCGATCATCGCGACGACGTCGGGCAGCATGTGGCCGCGGATGATCGAGTCCATCGACGACAGGTGCACGAAACTCGGCGCGCGGCACTTCAGGCGGAACGGCTTATTCGCGCCGTCCGAGACGAGGTAGATGCCGAACTCGCCCTTGGGCGCCTCGACCGCGGCGTAGGTCTCGCCGGCCGGCACGCAGTAGCCCTCGGTGAACAGCTTGAAGTGGTGGATCAGCGCTTCCATGTCGTCCTTCATCTCGACACGGGACGGCGGCGCGACCTTGAAGTTGCGCACCATGACCGGGCCGGGATTGGCGCGCAGCCAGGCGATGCACTGCTTGATGATGCGATTGGACTGGCGCATCTCCTCGACGCGCACGAGGTAGCGGTCGTAGCAGTCGCCGTTGACGCCGACCGGGATGTCGAAGTCGACCTCGGCGTACTTGGCGTACGGCTGCTTCTTGCGCAGGTCCCACTCGACGCCCGAGCCACGCAGCATAGGGCCGGACATGCCCCACGCGAGCGCATCCTCCGGCGACACCACGCCGATGTCGACGGTGCGCTGCTTCCAGATGCGGTTGGTCGTGAGCAGTTCCTCGTACTCGTCGATGCGGCGCGGGAAGTCCTCGGTGAACGCATCGAGGAAGTCCAGCATCGAGCCGCCGCGCCAGCGGTTAAGGCGCTCGAGGTCCTTGCCCTTGTGCCAGCGTGACTCGCTGTAGCGCGACATCTGCTCGGGCAGGTCGCGGTAGACGCCGCCCGGGCGGTAGTAGGTCGCGTGCATGCGCGCGCCCGACACCGCCTCGTACACGTCCATCAGCTCCTCGCGCTCGCGGAACGCGTACAGGAACACCGCCATTGCACCGAGGTCGAGGCCGTTCGAGCCGATCCACATCAGGTGGTTCAGGATGCGCGTGATCTCGTCGAACATCGTACGGATCCACTGCGCACGCTCGGGCACTTCGACGCCGAGCAGGTTCTCGATCGCGCGCACGTAGGCGTGCTCGTTGCACATCATCGAGACGTAGTCGAGGCGGTCCATGTAGCCGATCGACTGGTTGAACGGCTTGGACTCGGCCAGCTTCTCGGTCGCACGGTGCAGCAGGCCGATATGCGGATCGACGCGCAAGACCGTTTCGCCCTCCATCTCCAGCACCAGGCGCAACACGCCGTGCGCGGCCGGATGCTGCGGGCCGAAGTTCATCGTGTAGCTGCGGATTTCCTGCATGGCTTTCGCGTCCGTCCTATTTCGCGCCTTCGGCGGCCTTGCGCTCGGCAGCGGCCTGCTCGTAGCGCGAATCGTCGCGGATCGTGCGCGGCACCAGCACGCGCGGCTCGACCGAGGCCACCGGCTCGTACACCACGCGCTTCTTCTCCGGGTCGTAGCGGACCTCGACGTTGCCGATCAGCGGGAAGTCCTTGCGGAACGGATGGCCGACGAAACCGTAGTCGGTCAGGATGCGGCGCAGGTCGGGATGGCCGTCGAACAGGATGCCGTACAGGTCGAACGCCTCGCGCTCGAACCAGTCCACGCTCGGCCAGATGCCGACCACCGAGGGCATGCTCGGGAAGTCGTCGTCGGCGCAGTGCGCGCGCACGCGCACGCGGTGGTTATGGCGGATCGACAGCAGGTGCACCACCACCGCGAAGCGGCGCGGGATGCTCACGTTGCGCGGGCGATTGGCCCACGCGAAGCGGCCCGGGCCCTCGCCCTCGACGCCGCGCGAGAAACCTTCCGACGAGACGTCGGTCGTGTCCCATTCGGCCTGGCCGTAGGACAGGTAGTCGACGCCGCACAGGTCCATGGCCTGCTCGAAGCGCAGATCCGGATCGTCGCGCAGCAGCGTCGCCGCGGCAAGCCAGTTCTCCGGCAGCACCTCGATCGTGATTTCGCCGCGCGCCTCGACCAGCGCGACGAGCTTCTGGCCGAGACGGGCCTCGAGCTTCTTCGCGAGTGCGGAGCGCTCCGGGCCGACGCCAGCCGTTGCAGCGGTAGTTTCGCTCATGCCGTGGGCCTCTCAGCGCGCGATAGTGTTGGTGCGGCGGATCTTCTTCTGCAGCTGCAGAATGCCGTGGATCAGCGCCTCCGCGGTCGGCGGACAGCCCGGCACGTAGACGTCGACCGGCACGATGCGGTCGCAGCCGCGCACGACCGCGTACGAATAGTGGTAGTAGCCGCCGCCATTGGCGCAGCTGCCCATCGAGATGACCCACTTCGGCTCGGGCATCTGGTCGTAGACCTTGCGCAGCGCCGGCGCCATCTTGTTGACCAGCGTGCCGGCCACGATCATCACGTCGGACTGGCGCGGGCTCGGACGGAAGATCACGCCGTAGCGGTCCAGGTCCAGGCGCGCAGCGCCGGCGTGCATCATCTCGACCGCGCAGCAGGCCAGGCCGAACGTCATCGGCCACATCGAGCCGGTGCGCGCCCAATTGATCAGGTCGTCCAGCCTCGCCGTGGCGAAGCCGCGCTGGATCAGCGGATTGTCGTCACCCGGGCGCAAGATGTCGTCGACGACATTGACCGGCGCAGGATTATGCATCGTCTCGCTGAGACGGGAGACCAGGCTCATGGATCAAACCTCGCAAGATCGCCGGCGCGGCCCATCGCCGACGCGGCCAACGGCACGCCGCTCATTCCCACTCGAGCGCGCCCTTCTTCCAGACGTAGACGAAGCCGAGCACGAGCAGGGCCAGGAACAGGCCCATCTCGACCAGCCCGAGCAGGCCGAGCTTGCCGAAAACGGTCGCCCACGGGAACACGAACGCGATCTCCAGATCGAAGATGATGAACAGGATCGCGATCAGGTAGTAGCGCACGTCGAAGCGCATGCGCGTGTCTTCGAATGCCTCGAAGCCGCACTCGTACGGCGAGGCCTTCTCGGCTTCCGGACGACGGGGCCCGAGCAGGTTGCCGAGCACGATCAGCGCAATGCCGATGACGGCGGCAACGACGAGAAACAGCAGGACCGGAAAATACTCGGCCAACACAGACACCTCCGCGCGGAAAGCGCATCAGCTTCCGCTTCGGCCGAAGGCCGGAAGCGATGACGGTAAGACGATCGGCGCGCGCTGCTCCGGGCGCGGAGCCCGGAGCAGCGTCACAGATCAAATGGTGCCCAGAAGAGGACTCGAACCTCCACGACTTGCGTCGCTACCACCTCAAGGTAGTGCGTCTACCAATTCCGCCACCTGGGCACAGCTTTACTTTCCGTCCTTCCCCTCATCCTTCGGCTTGGCCGGAGTCGCCTTGCCGGCGTCGGCCGCGGGGACCTCGGCAGCCGGCGCGGGCACCGGCTTGTCGCCCGATGCCGCCTGCGTAGCCGGTTGCGGGACTTCCCCTTCCGGCGCAGGCGCCGCCGCCGGAGCCGGCTTGGCCGGAGCGGTGACACCGGACATCACGCCCAGATCGTCCGCCGAACGCGCCGTGACGCCCGGCCGAGCCAGATAAATGCCCATGCCGAGGCTGAGCAGGAAGAACAAACCCGCAAGGACCGCCGTGCTGCGCGACAGGAAGTTGGCCGAGCCACGCGCACCAAAGACGGTCGCCGACGCGCCGCCGCCGAAACCCGATCCCGCCGCGGCACCAGCGCCGCGCTGCAAAAGGATCAGGACGACCATGGCGATCGCGATCAGGATATAAAAAATGTTGGCAACGATGGACAACATTCGAAATTCTTCACGTTTATGCGGCGGCGCCGATGGCGAGGAAATCCGCCGCCAGCAGCGAAGCACCGCCAATCAGTCCGCCATCTACATCCGCCTGACCGAACAGCTCGGCCGCGTTGGCGGGCTTGACGCTGCCACCGTAGAGGAGCCGCAGCGAGTTTGCGATTGTAGCATCCTGCGCGGCAATTTTGTCACGCATGAACGCATGAATTGCCTGCGCCTGTTCCGGCGACGCGGTGCGGCCGGTGCCGATCGCCCACACCGGCTCGTAGGCGACCACCGCCTGCGCGAACGCGGCAATGCCGGCGCGCGCGATCACGGCCTCGAGCTGGCGGCCGATGACCGCCTCGGTCGCGCCCGCTTCGCGCTCGGCCAGCGTCTCGCCCACGCACAGGATCGGGATCAATCCCGCCGCCTGCGCGGCCACGAACTTGGCGGCGACGCACTCGTCCGACTCGGCATGGTACTGGCGGCGCTCGGAATGGCCGACCAGCACGTAGGTGCAGCCGACATCCTTGAGCATGGCCGCGGCGACCTCACCGGTGTAGGCGCCCTGCGCGTGCGCACTGACGTCCTGCGCACCGAACGCGATCTGCCCGCCGTGGCGCGCAACCAGACCCTCCAGGTACGGAAACGGCGGCAGCACGACCAGTTCGGCCGGCATCGGCGACGCGGCGGCGACCTGACCGACCAGTTCGTCGGCCATCGCGCGCGTTCCGTGCATCTTCCAGTTACCGGCAACCAGCGGCCGACGCATGGCGACTCCGTGCTATTCGAGGGCGCGCAAGGATAGCCGCGCAACACAACTACAACAACCGCCAGGCGAGGGGCGAGGAATGAGGGGCGATGGCGCGACAATCGAGAAGTCGACTCGACCCTGCAGCCTCGAAGAATGACCGCTGTAGGGGCGCGCCGCTGGAGACGGCGTGCGGATTTTGCGCCCTCGCCCCCAATCCCTCGCCCCTTAGTTCCTGCTAGATCAGCTTGATCTCGCGCAGCCGCTCCTGCAGGTACTCGTGCGCGGTGATCGGCTGCGGGTAGCGATTCGGGTTGTCGGCGCTGATGCACGACGGCAGCACGTCGATCACGAAGTCCGGATTCGGATGCAGGAAGAACGGCACCGAGTAGCGCGGCTGGCGCGCGGCCTCGCCCGGCGGGTTGACCACGCGGTGCGTCGTCGACGGATAGACGTGGTTGGTCAGGCGCTGCAGCATGTCGCCGATGTTGACCACGATCGTGTCGGCGTCGGCCGTGAACGGCACCCACTCGCCGGCGTGCGAGCGCACCTCCAGCCCCTGCGCGCTGGCGCCGACCAGCAGCGTGATCAGGTTGATGTCCTCGTGCGCGCCGGCGCGTACGTTCGGCACGTCCGGCGTCGTGATCGGCGGGTAGTGGATCGGGCGCAGGATCGAGTTGCCGAAGTTGGTCTTGTCGTCGAACCAGGTTTCCGGCAGGCCGATGTGCAGCGCCAGTGCGCGCAGCACGCGCGAACCGAGCGCATCGAGCGCCTCGTACAGGCCGTAGCCGTACTCGCGGAACTCCGGCACCTCGGCCGGCCACAGGTTCGGCGCCATCACGTCCGCATAGCGCGAGTCGCGCGGAATCTCGCGGCCGATGTGCCAGAACTCCTTGAGGTCCGGATAGCGCGAATCCTTGGCGGTCTCGACGCCGAACGGCGTGTAGCCGCGCGCACCGCCGCCGCCCGGCACGTGGTACTTGCGCTTGACCTCGTCCGGCAGCGCAAAGAACCGCTGGAACGCGGCGTAGGCGCGATCGATGAAGTCCTGCGCGATGCCGTGGCCGCGGATGCCGGCGAAGCCCCACTCGCGGTAGGCCGCGCCGAGTTCGGCGACGAAGGCGGCACGGTCGGTGTCGAAGCGGCCGATGTCGAGGGTGGGAATGCGCGCGCTCATGGACGGGATACCTGGTTCTGCAAAGCCGCCGATTGTACGGCGCCGGCGAGTTCGTCGGCGAGCCGCGCGACCAGCTCCGGATCGCCGGCCTCGACCGTCACGCGCACCAGCGGCTCGGTGCCGGACGGGCGCAGCACGACGCGGCCCTGCCCTTCCAGCTGCGTGCGCACGCGCGCCAGCACGGCCTGCACGCCGTCGTCGGCCACCAGCGCCGCAGCGCCGCTGGCGACGCGCACGTTCACGGTCGTCTGCGCAACCTTGCGCATGCCGGCGACGACCTCGTCAAGGCGCCGGCCCGTGCGCACGAGCACGTCGAGCACCTGCAGCGCCGCGACGATCGCATCGCCGGTGCTGGCACGGTCGAGCGTGAGGATGTGGCCCGAGGTCTCGCCGCCGAGCACGCCGCCGTGCTGCTTGAGCTGCTGCAGCACGTAGCGGTCGCCGACGTTGGCACGCAGGAACGGCACGCCGAGTTCGCCCATCGCGCGCTCGAGGCCGTAGTTGCTCATCAGCGTGCCGACCAGCGGGCCGCGCAGGCGGCCGCTGGCATGCCAGTCGGTCGCAAGCACGTACAGCAGCTGGTCGCCATCGACCAGCGCGCCGTGGCGGTCGATCATGAGCACGCGGTCGCCGTCGCCGTCGAAGGCGATGCCGAGATCGCCGCCGGCCGCGACCACCGCGCGCGCCAGCGCCTGCGGATGGGTCGAGCCGACCTCGCGGTTGATGTTGAGTCCGTCGGGCTGGTTGCCGATCGCGCCGACCTGCGCGCCGAGCTCGGCGAACACGGCCGGCGCGATCTGGTAGGTCGCACCGTGCGCGCAGTCGAGCACGATCGACAGACCGCGCAAGTCGAGCGTGGCCGGCACGCTCGCCTTGCAGAACTCGATGTAGCGCGTGGCGGCGTCGCGCACGCGCGCGACCTTGCCGATCGCCTCCGAGGCGACCGTCGTGAACGGTGCCTCCAGTTCGGCCTCGATCGCATGCTCGACTTCGTCGGCGAGCTTCTCGCCGGAGGCGGAGAAGAACTTGATGCCGTTGTCCTGGTGCGGATTGTGCGAAGCGCTGATGACGATGCCGACATCGGCGCGCAGGTTCTGCGTCAGGTACGCGACCGCCGGCGTCGGCATCGGGCCGAGCAGGCGCACGTCGGCGCCGGCGGCGACCAGGCCCGATTCCAGCGCGGCTTCGAACATGTAGCCGGACACGCGCGTGTCCTTGCCGATGACGACCGTCGCCTTGCCATTGCGCGACGGCAGCACCGCACCGACCGCGCGACCGAGCCGCAACATGAATTCGGCCGTGATCGGCCATTCGCCGACGCGGCCGCGGATGCCGTCGGTACCGAAGTAGCGCTTCGCGCTCACGGGAATCGGAAATCGGGTACCGGGAATGGAAACAGCGCGATCGCCCACAACGATTGCCCGCGCAAGCTACGGACCGGCAAAAGCGCGCGCTTTCCCGAATCCCGATTCCCGAATCCCGATTCCCGGCCCTTCATCAATCGCCCATCTGCTTCTGGCGGTGTTCCCAGCGCTCCTGCGCGTCCAGGCTCAGCGTCGCGATCGGGCGCGCCTCGAGGCGATCGATGCCGATCTCCTCGTCGGTTTCCTCGCAGTAGCCGTAGCGGCCTTCCTCGATGCGCTTGAGCGCCTTGTCGATCTTCGCGATCAGCTTGCGATAGCGGTCGCGCGTGCGCAGTTCGAGCGAGTTCTCGGTCTCGCGCGTGGCGCGCTCGGCCTCGTCGCCGACGTCGCGGACCTCGTCGCGCAGGCTCTCGATCGTCTGCCGGCTCTCCTCGACGAGTTCCTCGCGCCACTGCGACAGCTTGCTGCGGAAATACTGCAGCTGGCGCGGGCTCATGTACTCCTCGTTCGCGCTCGGCTTGTAGCCCTTGGGCAGTTCGATCTGCGTCGTGATCGGCAGCGCGTAGCGGCCATCCTGCATGGTCACGCCGTTGTCCGCAGGCGTCTTCGATGCGCCCTTCAGGGCGGCGCTGGCTTCAGTCTTGCTGGTAGTCACGAATTTCCGTTCTTTTGCTGTGCTGATGGGTTTTTCTGCTACCGCTGCTGCCGGCGGCACCTTCTTCGGCGCCACCGGCTTCGCGGCAACCTTCGCCACGGGCTTGGCCGGCGCAGCTTTCTTCGCCGGGGTCGGCCGGGCCGCCGGCCGCGCCGTGGCCGCCTTCGCAACCGGCTTGGCCAGCGCCTTGTTCGCTGCCTTCTTCACTACCGGCTTGGCCGGAGCCTTACCGGTCACCGCGGCCTTCTTCGCGACCACGACCTTCGTCGCCTTGGCCGCGACCGGCTTCGCCTTCGCCACCGGTTTCGATGCCGGGCGCGACGCAGTCGCTCCCACCCGGGCCTCGGTCTTCACGCGAGGCGTCGCCTTCGCGACCTTCGCACGGCTTCCTGGATTCGGTCTGCTCATCGCCCTTCCTAAGCCCCATCTTGTGACTCGGCGGTCGCGTGTTATAGCCTAACTCCACCCCCCCGGCAACCGCCGAAAACCTTTGGCGCGACGCGCAATTAGCCGCGCCGACCGCCGCGCGCACGATGTCACGCCTGTTGATCTTCCTGCTTCGGTGTTACAAGCGCTGGCTGAGCCCGCTGCTCGGCGCGCGCTGCCGCTTCGAGCCGAGCTGCTCGAACTACGCGCGCATCGCGGTGGCGCGCTTCGGTGCCGCGCGCGGCGGCTGGCTGGCGATATGCCGCATCGTGCGTTGCCAGCCGTTGTGCAGCGGCGGCCTCGATCCGGTGCCGATGCACTTCCGCCTGTGGACCTCGTGCCGACATCCCCAAGGACACCATCATGACTGACTGGCTGATCACCAATGCCGAACTCGTCAACGAAGGGCGCCGCTTCCATGCCGACGTGCGCGTGCGCGATGGCCGCATCGAGCGCATCGACGGCTCGCTGGGCGCGCGCCCGGGCGAGCGCGTGCTCGACGCGCGCGGGCGCTGGCTGCTGCCGGGCATGATCGACGACCAGGTGCACTTCCGCGAACCGGGCCTGACCCACAAGGCCGACATCGAACACGAGTCGCGCGCCTGCGCCGCCGGCGGCATCACCAGCTTCATGGAGATGCCCAACACCAAGCCGCCGGCAACCGACCGCGCCGCGCTGGAGGCCAAGTACGCGCGCGCGGCCGAGGTTTCGCGCGTCAACTACGCGTTCTACCTCGGCGCGACCAACGACAACCTCGCCGAGATCCGGGCGCTCGATCCGAGGACCGCGCCGGGCATCAAGGTGTTCATGGGCGCCTCGACCGGCAACATGCTGGTCGACGATCCGGCCACGCTCGATGCGATCTTCCGCGACGCGCCGGTGCCGATCATCACGCACTGCGAGGACACGCCGATGATCCTCGCCAACGAGGACGCGGCGCGCGCGCGCTGGGGCGAGGACGTCCCGCCCGAGCAGCATCCGCTGATCCGCTCGCGCGAGGCGTGCCTGAAGTCGACGCAGCTGGCGATCTTGCTGGCACGCCGACACGGCACGCGCCTGCACGTGCTGCACATCTCCACCGCCGACGAATGCGCGCTGTTCGAGCCCGGCCCGCTCGCCGGCAAGCGCATCACCGCCGAAACCTGCGTGCACTTCCTGCATTTTTGCGACGCCGACTACGCGCGCCTGGGCCACCGCATCAAGTGCAACCCGGCGATCAAGACCGCGGCCGACCGCGCCGCGATCACGCGCGCGCTGGCCGAGGGCCGCATCGACGTGCTCGCCACCGACCACGCGCCGCACCTGGCCGAGGAAAAGGCGCAGCCCTACCCGCGCGCGCCGTCCGGCCTGCCACTGGTGCAGTACGCGCTGCAGTGCGCGCTGGAGCGCGTGTTCGACGGCCAGCTGACGCTCGAGCGCGTGGTCGAGGCGGTCACGCATGCGCCGGCGACGCTGTTCGACGTGCACGAGCGCGGCTTCCTGCGCGAAGGCTTCCACGCCGACCTGGTGCTGGTCGATCCGGACAAGCCGCACACGGTCACGGCCGGCGAAGTCCTGTCCAAGTGCGGCTGGTCGCCGTTCGAAGGCACCACGTTCCGCTCCAGCATCGCGGCGACGTTCGTCAACGGCCAGCGCGTCTGGCACGAGGGCCAGCTCGACGACAGCGTGCGCGGCGCACGGCTGGAGTTCGCGCGGTGAGCAAACGAGAGTCCGGCAGGAGCAGCTTCAGCCGCGATGCTTCGGCTTTCCTCGCCCGGCCACTTGAAAAGGCACTGCGGCTGAAGCCACTCCTGCGGCCGCTCCTGCGCAAAGCGGCAGCCTGCTGCGCGACCGCCGGCCTCGCGCTGGCGCTGCTGTCCGGCGCGCGGGCCGCGCCGCCCGCGCGCGACGACTTCCCGGCCAGCGTGCCGCAGGGCAGCCTCGTCATCGGCCAGGTCGCGCCCGGCAGCACCGTGCGCTACGCCGGCCGCGCGCTGCGCGTGACGCCGGCCGGCGCGGTCGTGTTCGGCATCGGCCGCGACGAGGCCGGGCCGGTGCGCGTCGACGTGAGCGGGCGCGACGGCCGCTCGCACCCGGTCGCGATCGCGGTCAGGCCACGCGAGTGGCCGGTCGAGCGCGTCGTGGGCGTGCCGCCGGCCACGGTCGAGCCGCCGCCCGAGATCGCCGAGCGCATCCGGCGCGAGCAGGCGCGCGTGGTCGCCGCGCGCGACCGCGACGATGCGCGCGCCGACTTCCTCGAAACGTTCGTCTGGCCGGTCGCCGGCCGCATCAGCGGGCGCTTCGGCAACCAGCGCGTCTACGTCGCCAACGGCAAGGACGTGCCGAAGTCGCCGCACTCGGGCATGGACATCGCCGCGCCGCAGGGCACGCCGATCAAGGCGCCGGCCAGCGGCCTGGTCACGTTCGCCGACGCCGACCTGTACCTGACCGGCGGCACCGTGCTGATCGACCACGGCCACGGCGTAAGCTCGAACTTCCTGCACCTGTCACGGCTGGACGTGAAGGTCGGCGACCGCGTCGAGCAGGGCCAGGTGATCGGCGCAGTCGGCAAGACCGGCCGCGCGACCGGACCGCACCTGCACTGGGGCCTGAACTGGTTCGACGTGCGCTTGGACCCGCTGCTGCTGCCCGGAATCGAGGGCACGTAGGCTGGGCGACCGCAGGTCGACCGGCAGCGTTGGCGTGGAGCCGGCCGCGCTGCCGCGCGTCCAGCTACCGCGCGTTGGGACTATGCGTCGCTGGCGGCGCCGTAGCCGCCAGGCACGCCCTTGGTCGCGACCGCGACCGCGTCGTGCGGATGCAGGCTCTCGTAGTGGGCCGCGCGCAGCCAGAAGTCGGCGATGCGCTCGTCGGCGTCGAGTGCGCGCTGCAGGCGGCGCGCGGCGTCCTCGCAGAACATCAGGTTCTGGCCGTTGGCGAGCGCGAAGGCCTGTTCGTCGGCGCGCTTGACCGCGGTCTGCACCGGCGTGGCGAGCGCATCCTCGAGCGTGTCGATCAGCTCGGTCAGCGGCATGTCGAACCCGGGCGCGAGCTTGACGCGGACCTTGGCCGCGCTGCGCTGGCTGTGCGGCGTGGCGACGATGCCCTGCGGCGTGCCGAGCCAGGCCAGCACGGCCTCGCGATCGAGCGGCGCACCGGCATCGAAGTCGGCCGCGAAGCGTTCCTGGATCAGTTGCCGCGCAAGCGCGGCCGAAGCCGGGCAAGTGCTCGAATACTGCACCTCGAGCATGACCTCGAGATCGAACGTGCCACCGTGCAGCGACGCGGCGATCTCGACCGGATACGAGCGCCAGCCGCTGTGCTCGCTGGCCAGCGCGGCGCGGCGCACGAGGTGGTCGAAACGCACGCTCAGCCGCGCGCGGTCGGACAGGTCCGCATGCGAATCGAGGAAGTCGCGCAGCAGCCGGCGCAGCGAGGCTGGCGTCAGCGGCTCGGCCGACAGATGGCGGTCGACGTGCAGGTACAGCCGCGACATGTGGATGCCGCGTGCGTCGGCACGCGCGAGGTTGACGAACGCGCTCACGCGCGCGCTGACGCGCTGCAGCGGCTCGCCGGCGCCGGCCAGCAGCACCGGCATCTCGATGCCATCCATGCCGACCCAGTCGAGGGCACCGGCGAGATCGGCCTGCCGCTCGCTGGCGACATCGGGCATTGCGCGCTGGGTATTCGGGTTGGACGACATGGATCGACTCGGATTGGAGGGTTCTACACAGTACGCCGACGGGCCTGCGTGGGTGGCGCTTGAGCCCTCCCCTTCAAGGGGAGGGTTGGGTGGGGATGGTGCTCGGTTCTCGCGTAATCGTTTCCGCTAAAACCGACCCGCATCCCTGCATTTTCCGCTCGCATCCCTGCGAGCGGGTTACTTCTCTTTGCTTGTCCAAAGAGAAGTAACCAAGAGAAAGGACACCCCAACAGCGGCGCCCTACGGGCATCCTGCCCTGCGGGTGCGTGGTCGCCGGCCGGGGTTCGCCGACGGCACATCCTGTGCCTGCGGCGAACGCGCGCGCATCGTGCGCGCGCCCCTGCGGGCTGATCCGTCCGGCGCCCACCGCCGCTGAACGGGGCCCCGGAAAAGCAGCGCGCTCCTGCGCGCAGAAGCACAAGCACATCACACAAGATGGCTGGCCGGGCACCGCCGCTAACTGGGGCCGTGCGCCAGACGCTTCAATGGCGCCTCCAGCGCGCCGCAGCGTTCAGCGTGACGAACGCAACCCGCCGCGCCAAGCGGCCCAAGTCGCGCGCAGCGGCAGGCGGCCGAGTTCGCCGGCCAGCGCGGCGAGCGGATCGGCCGCGCGTGCGGCGTTGCGCGCGCGCCAGCGGTCGGCGCTGGCGGCCGCGGCATGCAGCGGACCAAGCTGCGCACCGGTGCTTGCGACGGCAAGGTCCGCCGCAAGCGCGTCCAGCCATTCGCGCAGTGCCGCCGCCTGTTGCGGCGAGGCCTGCGCGAGGTCGCCGCGCGCCAGGCGGTGACGCGCCAGCAGGTCGAGCGGCAGCGGCAGCCGACCATCGCGCAGCACGTCGCCGAGCGCGGCGGTCTCGCGCAATGCGCGCGCCAGCGCACGCACACGCGCACTGGCGGCGGCGTCAAGTGGCGGAAACAGGTGCGCCTCGATCGTCGCAAGCGGGCCGTACAGCGCGGCATAGCCGTCGAGCTGGGCGGCGCGGTCGGCGGCCGGTTCCGGATCGCGCTGCGCGAACGCGCCGGCGACGACGGCGTGCCACTGCGCCGGCGGCAGCGCCGCCAGCTCCGGATGCTCGGCCAGCGCCTGCGTCAGCGGATGGCGCGCCTCTCCGCGGCCGGCGCGCGCCAGTTCCTCGGCCCACCACTGCAGCTTGATCAGCGCCGGCTCGGCCGCGCGGATCGCGAACGCGGCGTGCTCGATCTCGCACGCGATGCAGGCGAACGCGGTTTGCGCGCGCCGCTGCGCGGCGGCGACGAAGCCGAGGCCGAGGCCGAGTTCCGGGTGGGCCGCGCCCCACTTCGCCTCGAAGCTGGCCAGCGGCGCAGTGTCGTCCACGGCCGTCATCAGGCCAGCCCCAGGGCGGCCGGCAGGCCGTGCGGCGTGCCGACGACATGGTCGGCGCCCCAGGCGTGCGGGTCGCCGCCGTCGAGGTAGCCCCACGCCGCGGCGACCGTGCGCAGGCCGGCGGCTCGGCCGGCCAGCACGTCGCGCAGGTCGTCGCCGACGAACGCGGTCGCGGCCGGGTCGAGGCCGGCGAGGCGGCAGGCATGCAGCACCGGCGCCGGATCGGGTTTCTTGACCGGCAGGCAGTCGCCGGTGACCACCGCGGCGCAGCGCCGCTGCAGGTCGAGCTGGTCGAGCAGCGGCCGCGTCAGCCAGCCCGGCTTGTTGGTCACAATGCCCCAGGCGATGCCGCGCGCCTCGAACAGCGCGAGCACCTCGGCCATGCCGTCGTAGAGGCGCGTGTGGCGCGCCATGTCGACCGAATACAGGTCGAGGAAGCGCGGCAGCCACTGGTCGATCATCGCGTCGTCGGCGCCGGGCAGGCCCTTGCGCAGCATCGCGCGGCCACCGGCCGAGACGACCTGGCGCACCGCCGCGGCGTCCGGCGGCGGCGCGCCGAGTTCGGCGCACAGCGCCTGCACCGCCGCGACGAGGTCAGGCGCGGAATCGACCAGGGTGCCGTCGAGATCGAACAGCACCGCACGCAAGGGGTGGGACGTCATCATGCCGGTTTGGACGCGCAGGCGAGGTAATTGACCGCCACGCTGGGCGTCAGCCAGGCCTTGCGCGTCAACGGGTTGTAGGCGATGCCGGAGAGGTCGTCAAGCTCGAGGCCGGCCGCGCGCAGGTCGGCGGCGATCTCGCTGGGCTTCAGGAACTGCGCGTAGTGATGGGTGCCGCGTGGCAGCAAGCGCAGCAGGTGCTCGGCGCCGAGGATCGCCGCGCCGAACGCGACCGGCGTGCGGTTCAGCGTCGACAGGAACAGCTTGCCGCCGGGCTTGAGCAGGCGCGCGCAGGCGCCGATCACGCTGGCCGGATCCGGCACGTGCTCGAGCATCTCCAGGCAGGTGACGACGTCGAACCGGCCCGGCAGTTCCTGCGCCAGCATCTCGGCACTGGTCTCGCGGTAGTCGACGCTCAGGCCGCTCTCGTGCAGGTGCAGACGCGCGACGTCGAGCACGGCCGGCGCGAGGTCGATCGCGGTCACATGCGCGCCGGCGCGTGCCAGCCCCTCGCTGAGCAGGCCGCCGCCGCAGCCGACGTCGAGCGCCTGCACGCCGCTCAGCGCGACGCGGTCGGCGATGTAGGCCAGCCGCACGGGATTGAGGTCGTGCAGCGGACGCGATTCGCCATCCGGGTCCCACCAGCGCGCGGCGAGGCGGTCGAACTTGGCGGTTTCGTGGGGATTTACGTTGGCTCGGGCCGTACTCATGGGGCTGTATCGATTCGCCGCACAGGCCGAACGCGGGGCGGACAGCGCCGCTGCGAACGGGATCGCACATGGTAAAGGCCGCGCGCGCCGCTGGCGAGTTCGCGATGGCCGCCGTTGGTACGACGACCGCGCGGCACGGGCTTTGCACCTGCTGGCACGCGCAGGAACGTGCGGCTGTTGCACGCCCCCGGTCTCTTGAAGGGGATGGTCCAGGAGCGCAAGCTCCCGGCGCGTCTGTTTCGACGACACCTTCGCACGACCGGCCTCGCAGTCCGGCGTATCCGCCCTCGCCCGCAGTGGCGCGGCAGGCTCTTTCGCCGACGGCTTCGAGCGGGGCATGGCACGGTTGGGTGCCGCGCCACGTTCTCCATCGCATGGGCTGGCCCTGCGTCGATCGAAACCATGGAGGCGAAACTCATGCTGCACCCTGCCATTTCCCTGACGAGCCTGCTGCTGGCCGCGAATGCCGCCGCAGCTCCCTACCCTGCCGATCTCGACCCGCGCTTCGGCGACGGTGGCTTCGTCCTGCCGCAACTGGATCCGCCCGGCATGCCGGCTCCGGCATACCTGGCCGGGATCTTCCACGACGCCAACGGCGGTGATGTGGTGGTCGGCGGCGTCAGTACCGGCAGCAACCCGGGACAGTTCGACATCGGCATCACGCACCTGAAGGCCAACGGCGCGCTCGACACCGGTTTCGGCAACAACGGCAGCGTGCGCGTCGCGCAGAATTTCCTCGAATCGATCAATGCCGTGGCGCGCGATTCGCAGGGCCGCATCGTCATCGTCGGCTCGTCGATTCCGAACAGCGTCGGCGCGTCGCACGACTTCGCGATCGCGCGCCTGACGCCGGGCGGCGCCTGGGACCTCGGCTTCGCCTACATCCCTCCGATCCCGCCTGCGACGACCGGCTCGGGCGGCTGGAACTTCGCGGTGTTCGACCTCGGTGGCAGCGGGGACGACGTGCCGTTCGCGCTGACCGTGCTGCCGGACGACAGCATCGTCGTCGCCGGCCTGGTGACCACCGACGGCGGATACGAGGTCGCTCTGGCGCGGTTCGGCGCGAACGGATGGCTCGACAACGGCTTCGGCAATGGCGGGATGGCGCACTTCCCCTGGATGTGGACGTCGGCCAGCGGCAACTGGCTCTCGGTCGCCCGCGCGATCGCTCCCAGCCACGCCGGCTCGAGCCTCGTCGTCGCGGGGTCGGCTTACGACGCTGTCCGTCACAACTGGAACTTCGCCTGGACGCGCTACCGGATGGACGGCTCCGGCTTCGTCAACACCCCGGTCATCCGCGGGGCCAGTCGGAACCTTGGAAGCTTCAACAACTACGCGGCAGCAGTGGTCGTTGGCGATGACGACACGGCCTACCTCGGCGGCACCGTGTGCGACGGCAGTTGCGACATGTATGTCGATGCATTCGCACCGGACGGCAGCCATCCGCCGCAGTGGCCTGCCCTCGGCGTGTACGTGGGGACCACCGGCGCCTACATGTCGGACATGAAGATCGTGCCCGGCAGCGGCAGCGGGAACGACATCCAGCTTCTGGCGGCCGGCTACACGGGGGACGACAAGGGCGCGGCGGCGCAGGTTTCCACGCTTCGCGCCGCGGCCATCCCGGACTTTTCCGCCGGCGGCGCTGCCGCGATATGGGACATGCCGCACGCCAATCCCGCGTCGGCCAGCAGCGGCAGCTTCCGCGGCATCGCGTTCGACCACGGTCGCTACGTCCTCGGCGGCACCACCCTGTGGTGCTGCTCCGCGCCCGACGAGCCCTACAACGACTACGACATCGTCGTTGCACGCCTGCAAGGCGACAGCATCTTCTACGACGGCGTGGAGCCGTAGCCACTCAGGCCCCCGCGGCGGCGGCCGGGAGGACATCTGTTTGCCGCGCAGGGAGGGAAGGCGCGCTAGCCGGCGCCCAGCGTCGCGCGATCCTGCGGCGACAGCCGCGCCACCGGCACGCGCAGGTTCCTGGCCGCCGCGACCGTCGCGGCGGCGCCCTGCACGTCCCCGGTGGCGCGCTGCAGCCGCGCGCGTGCGAGCAGCAGCGCCGCGATCGAGCTGTGCGCATCGGGAGTCAGCGACTGCGCCAGGCGCAGCGCGGCATCGATCTCCGCCAACGCCTCGGGTTCGCGATGCGCCGCCGCGAGCGCGCTCGCGCGCAGCCGGTGGGCGATGATCTGCATGCGTCGGTGCGTGAACGCGGGCGACGACACCAGGCGCAGCAGGTCCTGGCTGCGCGCCAGGGCCTGCGCCGTCTGCCCGTGCGCCAGCTCGATGCGCGCCTGGAAATTCTGCGTGACGAAATACGCCGGACTGACCGTGTCGTTGGCGGCACGCAGTTCGGCCAGCGCGACGGCGTTGAGCGAAGCGGCCTCATCCGCGCGCTCCGCGTCGAGCAGGACCTGGATCAGATGCTGGCGGACGATGCGCAGCTCGTCGGCGTGGCCGGCCTGGCCCACGTTGGCCTCGTAGATCGCCAGCGATTGCCGGATGTACCGCTCGGCGTCATCCAGGCGCCACAGGTAGGCTTCGAGCCAGCCCCGCGTGTCGAGCACATCGGCGACCTGCAGGCTGTCGGGGCCGAGCACCTCGCGGTCGATCGCCAGCGCCTCCTCCAGCAGCGCGCGCGCCTCGTCGAAGCGGTCGTGGCGCGTCAGCACGTTGGCATAGGACGACAGCGCCGAAGCGAGCTTGTCGTTCGGCTTGCCGGCGAAGATGCGCCGGCGCAGCGCGATGCCTTCCTCGTACAGCGGCAGCGCCCTCGCGCCGTCGCCGCTGCGGTCCATCGCGACGGCCAGGTCGTTGAGCGCCTGCGCGTAGTCGATGTCGAGCGGGACGCCCGAAGTGCGCCATTCGGCGAGCACCGGCTCGAGGACGGCGATCGCCTCCCTGTCGCGCCCGGCGGCGGACAGGATCTGCCCCGGGAACGACGCGCTGGCGAAGGCTGCGCGCGTGCCGCGCGGCAGCACGCGCGCGGCCATGTCCGCGCCCTCGCGCGCGAGCGCGACGGCGTCGTCGGCATGGTCGGCCTGCAGCCGTGTCGATGCGTACGCAAGCAGCGCGCGAGCCGCCTCGGGCGATTCGCGCCGGCGCAGCTGCGGCAGGTGCGCCGCCAGCAGGCGGTCGGCGTCGGCATTGCGATCGGTGTCGCGCAACAGTTCGGCCTTGGTCGCCAGGGCATCGAGGCGCTCCGGCGCGGTGGCCGCGACGCCGGCGCGGTCGAACAGGCGCAGCGCCTCGTCCAGCTCGCTATCGGCCTGCGCGTATTCGTCCAAGCTGGCGCTGACGCGGCCGGCGACGCGCAGGAAGTCCGCGCGCAGGTCGGCCGGAAGCGTGCCGTCGGCGCGGGCACGCTGCACGGCCAGATCGACCAGCCGCGCCGGACTCGGCCGCTCGTTGCTCGGCAGGTTCGCCCTGGCGGCATCGAACACGCCGAGCAGGAAATCGCGCACCGAGCTGGCCCGCTGCGCCTCGCGCCGCGCGACCCGCGCCTGCCACAGCGCGGCACCGGACGCGGCGAAAAGCGCGAGCAGGAACAGCGAGGCGGCCACGACGCCGCCGCGATGGCGCTCCACGAACTTGCCGACGCGGTAGCGGATCGTCGCCGGCCGTGCGTGGATCGGCTCGGCGGCCAGATACCGGCGCAGGTCCGCGCCGAGCGCGGCCGCGTCGGCGTAGCGCATCGATGCCTCCGGCGCCAAGGCGCTGGCGAGCACGGTGTCCAGGTCGCCGCGCAAGGCCTGGCGCAAGGCGCGCGGCGTGGTCGCCCTGGCACACGCGCGCGCGGCGGAATCCCCCTCCTGCGTGCGGGCGGACGGCAGCACGCAGGCACCGTTCGCATCCAGCCGCGGGCGCGCACCGACCAGCAATTCGTGCAGCAGCACGCCGAGCGCATGGACGTCCGTCGCCGTGGTGACGGGGCCGCCGGCGAATTGCTCGGGCGCGGCATAGCCCGGCGTCAGGCGCACCATCGCGGTGGCGGTGCGCGCGGCGTCGGCCTCGACGTCGAGCAGCTTGGCGATGCCGAAATCGAGCAGCTTGAGCGTGCCGTCGCGCGCGACCAGGATGTTCGACGGCTTCAGGTCGCGGTGCACGACGAGGTTGCGCTGGGCGTAGGCAACGACGTCGCAGACCTCGGCGAACAGCGCGATGCGCGGCGCGACCGACATGCGCTGGCGGTCGCAGTGGCGGGTGATCGGCTCGCCATCGACGTATTCCATCGCGATGTACGGCACGCCATTGTCGGTGACCCCACCGTCGATGAGGCGGGCGATGTGCGGATGATCGAGCATGGCGAGGATCCGTCGCTCGCGCTCGAACAGGGCGCGATCGTCGGCGCGGAACAGGCCCTGCCGCAGCAGCTTCAGCGCGACGCGCTGGCGGAATCCGGCCTGCTCGCGCTCGGCGAGGTAGACGCTCGCGCTGCCGCCCTCGCCGAGCAGGCGCTCGATGCGGAACGCACCCACGCGACGGCCGATCCAGTCCGGCCCCTCGCTGGCGCCGGCGATCGCCCGATGCAGCCGATCGAGCTCGCCCGGCGCCTCGGCGCGCGCAATGGCCTGCAGCAGCGCCTCGCGCAGTTCGGGCGCGAGCGGCTGCTGCGCGATCCATGCGGCGCGTCGCTCCGGTTCGAGATCGAGCGCGCGGTCGAGCCAGCGCTCGAGTTCGTCCCAGCGCGCGGCGAAATCGCTCACGTCCGCCGCTCTTCGAGCAGCCCCGCGCAGAGCACGCGCGCCTTCTGCCATTCGCGCATCACCGTGCGCAGGCTGACGCCCAGGCACTGCGCGACTTCCGGAAAGGCCAGCCCCGCGAACACGTGCAGTCCGACCAGTTCGCCCAGGCGCGGATGGATGACGGCCAGGCGATCGAGCACCTGGTCGATCCCGACCAGATCGTATGCGCTGCCGGCGACGGCGACCTGTGCGAGGCCGTCGTCGTGCACGACATCGCCGCCGCGTCTCTGCGCCGCGTTGCGGCGCGCGGCGTCGACGACGAGATTGCGCATCGCGCGCGCGACGTAACCGAAGAAGTGGCGCCGATCCGGCCAGTCGAGCTCGCGCTGGTCGACCAGGCGCAGGTAAACCTCGTGCACGAGCGCCGTGGTGTCGAGCGTGCGCCCGTGTTCCTGCCCGGCGAGCGTGCGGCGTGCGAGCCGGCGCAGGTTGTCGTAGATCAGCGGCACGAGTTCATGCTGCGCCGCGGCATCGCCCGCCGCCGCCTCGCGCAGCAATTGGGTGATGTCCGCCTCGGCCCGCACCGCTTGCTCCCGCGCCTCGCCGCGCGGCAGTGTAGCCGAGGTTCATTCACGCCGCGCGCGGCATCGCGCGGCCGTGGCGCGTCAGCCTGAAAGGCGCTCGCGCCAGCGCCGCGTCTTGGCACCGAGCTCGACGGGATCGAGGTCGGACAGGATGCGCCCGCGCAGCTTGCGCACGCCGGCGATCCACACGTCGGTGACCTGGTGGCGCCCGGCGGCGTAGACCAGTTGCGACAGCACGTTGTAGAGCGGCTGGGTCTCGAGGTCGTCGAGGCGGATCGCGGCGAGATCGGCCTGCTTGCCCGGCACGATCGAGCCGATGCGCTCGCCCCAGCCGAGCGCGCGCGCGCCGCCGAGCGTGGCCGCGTGCAGCGTGCTGGCCGCATCGAACGCGGCCGCATCGTGCGCGACCGCCTTGGCCAGCAGCGCCGCGCTGCGCATCTCGCCGAACATGTCGAGGTCGTTGTTGCTGGCGCAGCCGTCGGTGCCGAGCGCGAGGTTGACGCCGGCGCGGCGCAGCTTCTCGGCCGGGCAGAAGCCTGAGGCGAGCTTGAGGTTCGATTCGGCGCAGTGCACGACCGACGCGCCGGCCTCGGCGCAGGCCGCGATCTCGGCCTCGGTCAGCTGCGTCATGTGCACCGCGATCAGGTGGTCGTTGACCAGGCCCAGCGCCTGCATGCGCGCGAATGGCCGCGCGCCGTGCTCGCGCTTGGCCTCCTCGACCTCGTGCGCGGTCTCGTGCAGGTGCAGGTGCACCGGCAGGTCGAGCTGGTCGGCCAGCATGCGGATGCGTTCGAAGCTGGCATCGGACACCGTGTACGGCGCATGCGGCGCGAAGCTGGTGCCGAGCAGTGCCTCGCCGCGGAATTCATCGTGGACCGCGAGCCCCTTGTCGAAATACTCGTCGCGGCTGGCCGCCCAGGCGGTCGGGAACTCGACGACCGGCAGGCCGACCATCGCGCGGAAGCCGAGGCGGCGGTAGGTCGCGGCCTGGACGTCGGGGAAGAAGTAGTTCTCGTTGCAGCAGGTGGTGCCGCCGCGCAGCATCTCGGCGACCGCCAGCTCGACGCCGTCGCGCACGAACTCCGGTCCCATGAAGCGCGCTTCGGCCGGCCAGATGTGCTCCTTCAGCCAGCGCATCAGTGGCAGGTCGTCGGCGAGCCCGCGCATCAGTGCCATCGGGTTGTGCGTGTGCGCGTTGACCAGCCCCGGCAGCAACGCGTGCTCGGGCAGCACGACGTGCTCGCGCGGGGCATAGTGCGCGCGCGCCTCGGCCGCCGGCAGCACGGCGAGGATGCGGTCGCCGTCGACCGCAACCGCGTGCTGTTCGAGCACGACGCCGTGAGGTTCGATTGGCACGAGCCAGCGCGGCTCGATCAGCAGGTCGATGGATTGGGGCGAATCAGCCATGGCTCGTCATCCCGGCGAACGCCGGGACCCAGTGTCGTCGGGGAATCCAAGCCGCTCCCGGCGTGCGCCAGGAGCGATGAGCGGCGGTGAATCGAAGGCGCTGGCCCCCCGGCCTGCGCCAAGGTGATTGATTCGCGACGCAGATCCGCTGCGCGGATTTTGCTGCGGAACGAACCAAACCGGCCCCCGGCCTGCGCCGGGGTGATTGATTCGCGACGCAAATCCGCCGCGCGGATTTTGCTGCGAAACGAACCAAACTGGACCCCGGCCTTCGCCGGGGTGATTGATTCGCGACGCAGATCCGCTGCGCGGATTTTGCTGCGGAACGAACCAAACTGGACCCCGGACTGCGCCGGGGTGATTGATTCGCGACGCAAATCCGCCGCGCGGATTTTGCTGCGAATCAATCACTTCACGCGCGACATGTACTCGCCGGTGCGCGTGTCGACCTTGATCTTCTCGCCCTGCGCGACGAACAGCGGCACGCGAACGACCGCGCCGGTCTCGAGCTTGGCCGGCTTGCCGCCGCCGCCGGAGGTGTCGCCGCGCACGCCCGGGTCGGTCTCGGTGATCTCAAGTTCGACGAAGATCGGCGGCGTGACGGTCAGCGGCGCGCCGTTCCACAGCGTCATGATGCAGACCTCGTTGCCCTTCAGCCACTTCGCCGCATCGGCCATCGCGTTCTCGTCGGCGGCGATCTGCTCGTGCGTGGACGGGTCCATGAAGTGCCAGAACTCGCCGTCGGAGTAGAGGAACTCCATGTCGGTGTCCATCACGTCGGCGGCGTCGACCGAGTCGGTCGACTTCATCGTCATTTCCTGCGTGCGGCCGTTCTTGAGGTTGCGGTACTTGACGCGCGTGAAGGCCTGGCCCTTGCCGGGCTTGACGTACTCGGTGTCGACGATCGTGCACGGATAGCCGTCCACGATGATCTTCTGGCCGTTCTTCACGTCGTTCATGCCATAGCTGGCCATGCGAAACTCCTGGTTTGGTGTCTTTTGTTGGCCCGGCCCCGGGGCCGGCCTGAGTACAGCGACTCCGCCGGGTGAGGAAAGCCGGCGGCGAAGCGGCTAGAATCCCGGTTTTCCGTCGCACGATGCAGCGGACCGATCCCGCCATGATACCCGCTAACCGCGCTCCAGCGCAGCCGCTGCGCTGGCAGCAGCTGTGGCGCGACGCCGTCACCGACCCGCACGAACTGCTCGCCCTGCTCGGCCTGCAGGCGCATGCCGGCACGCTGTTGCCGGCCGCCGACACCGGCTTCGCGCTGCGCGTGCCGCGTGGCTTCGTCGCGCGCATGCGCCGCGGCGACCCGGCCGATCCGCTGCTGCTGCAGGTGCTGCCGCAGGCGGCCGAGCTGGGCGCGGTCCCCGGCTTCACGCGCGATGCAGTCGGCGACCTGGAGGCGCGCGCGGCCAGCGGGGTGCTGCACAAGTACGAGGGCCGCGCCCTGCTGGTCGCGACCGGATCGTGTGCAGTGCATTGCCGCTACTGCTTCCGCCGGCACTTCCCGTACGCGGAGGAGACCGCGGCAGCCAATCGCTGGGAGGGTGCCCTCGCGCACCTGCGCGCCGACGCCTCGATCAGCGAGGTGCTGCTGTCGGGCGGCGATCCGCTGTCGCTGGCGACGCCGAAGCTGGCCGAGCTCGGCACGGCGCTGGCGGCGGTCCCGCACGTCCGCCGCCTGCGCATCCACACGCGCCTGCCGGTCGTGCTGCCCGAGCGCGTCGATGCGGAATTCACGGACTGGCTCGCCGCGCTGCCGCTGCAGCGCGTGGTCGTGCTGCACGCAAACCACCCGAACGAGGTCGACGAGGCCGTCGTCGGGGCCTGCCGGCGCCTGCGCGCGGCGGGCGCGACGCTGCTGAACCAGGCCGTGCTGCTGCGCGGCGTCAACGACGATGCCGACGCCTTGGCCGCACTGTCCGAGCGCCTGTTCGAGGCCGGCGTACTGCCGTACTACCTGCATCAGCTCGACCGCGTCGCCGGCGCGGCGCATTTCGAGGTTCCCGACGCGCGCGCGCTGGCACTGCAGGAGGCGCTGCGCGTGCGCCTGCCCGGCTACCTCGTGCCGCGCTTGGTCCGCGAGGTCGCCGGCGCGCCCTCCAAGCGACCGCTGCCCCCGGAAACCCCGATGGAAATGCGCCAGTGAATCCGGTAAATATCGGCTGCCCTGTCGCCGGCCCGATGCTCGCCCCGCGGTCCGGATACGTCGGCGCACCTGACGCAGCCGCCACGCGGCGGCTGCCGCACCGCCGGGCGAATGCCCCACGCGATTTCCCCGAGACCGCCATCGCCCGATGAATCGACCCGACACCATCATCAAGCTGCTGCTCATCGATGACTCCATCGAGAATGCCGAGCAGACCATCAGCATCCTGCGCAACGGCGGCATCGCCGTGCGACCGATGCGAGCGAGCACCGAGAGCGAACTCGAGGCCGCGCTGGAGCAGCAGCCACCGGACCTGGTCATCGCCGACCTGTCCAGCCGGGAGCTGACCATCCAGCAGGTCCGCGATGCCGCGGCACGCGGCGGCCGCGACGTGACGCTGATCGCCTGCGCGCGCACTCCCTCGCAGGACGCCATCGTCGCGGCATTCCGCGACGGCGCGCGCGCGATGGCGCTGCGCGACTCGCACGAACACCTGCAGATGATCGTGCGCCGGGAGTTCGAGGCGCTGACGATGCGCCGCAACGTGCGCCGCCTGGAGGCGAGCCTGCGCGAGTCGGAGCGCCGCTGCGATGCGCTGCTGGACTCCTCGCGCGACCCGATCGCGTTCGTGCACGAAGGCATGCACGTGCGCGCGAACCGCGCCTACCTGGAGATGTTCGGTTTCGACGACTTCGAGGACATCGAGGGCATGTCGATCCTCGACCTGATCGACGGCAAGGACGCGGACGATTTCAAGGCCCTGCTCAAGCGCCTGTCCAAGGGCGAGAAACCGCCGCAGCGGCTCAACCTCAAGGCCCGGCGCCACGACGGCCACAGCTTCGACGCGACGATGGAGTTCGCCGAGGCGAGCTTCGAGGGCGAGCCCTGCCAGCAGATCACGTTCCGCCGCCAGGTCGCCGACGCCGCGATCGAGCAGGAGCTCGACGCGCTGCGCTCGAAGGACCTGATCACCGAGCTGTACAACCGCCAGCACCTGCTGACCGAGATCGAGCAGGCCGCCGCGCAGGCTGCCAACGGCAAGGCCGACCAGGCGTTGCTGCTGGTCGAGCCGGTCGACTTCGCGCGCGTGCTGGACGCGATCGGCCTTGGCAACGCCGACGTGCTATTCGGCGACATGGCCGCGCTGCTGCGCTCGCACCTTGCCCCCACCGACATCGCCGGCCGTGTCGGCGACCACACCTTCGGCGTGCTGTCCACGGCGCGCAATGCGGAGGCGACGCAGCAGTTCGCCGAGGCGCTGCGCAACGCGTTCAGCGAGCACATCTTCGAGATCGGCAAGCAGTCGATCAGCCTGACCGTGAGCATCGGCGGCGTGCTGATCGGCGAGAAGAACGCCAATGCCACCGCCGTGCTCGACATCGCGCACGGGGCGCTGCGCACCGCGCAGGGCGAAGGCGGCAACCGCGTGCGACTGGTCGACCCGGCCGAGGAGGACCGCGCGGCCGCCGAGAGCACGCGCCACTGGCTCGCGCTGATCGACCGTGCGCTGGCCAGCGACGGCTTCGTGCTCTACTACCAGCCGATCATCAGCCTGCACGGCGCCGAGGGCGACTTCTACGAGATCCTGCTGCGCATGGGCAGCCCGAAGGGCGAGATCCCGCCGAACCAGTTCCTGCCGATCGCCGAGCGCGCGGGCCGCATGCCGGCGATCGACCGCTGGGTCATCAGCCACGCGATCCAGGCCCTCGCCGAGCGCGAACGCGCAGGCCAGCAGACGACCTTCTTCGTCAAGCTGACGCCGCAGTCGCTGGAGGACCAGACCTTGCTGCCATGGATCGCGCAGCAGTTGAAGAACGCGCGCCTGCGCGGCGATTCGCTGGTGTTCGAGATGCCCGAAAGCAAGGTCGTGACGAGCCTCAAGTCGGCGCGCGCGTTCGCCAAGGGGCTGGAGCAGATCCGCTGCAGTTTCGCGTTGGAGCAGTTCGGCTCGGGCCTGAACTCGTTCCAGCTGCTCAAGCACATCCCGGCGCACTACCTCAAGATCGACCGCACCTACATGGCCGAGCTGCCACGCAACAAGGAAAGCCAGGAAAAGATCAAGGAGATCTGCGACCAGGCCCACCACGCCGGCAAGCTGACCGTGGCCGAGTTCGTTGAGGACGCGGCCAGCATGGCAATCCTGTTCAACTGTGGCGTCAACTTCGTGCAGGGCAACTTCCTGCAGGAACCGGAAAAGATCCTCAGCCACGGCGCGGCGTAGCGGCGAGCCAAGGCCAAAGATCGAAACACCAAGAACACGAACGACAGCGCCCCTTGTCGTGTCCCCGTAGGGCGGGACGCAGCCGCGCAGCGGCGAGTCCCACCGCCCGCATGACGACGGGAGCCGACCTGACGTCGACGAGGCCAGCGGCCAAAGATTGAAAGACGAAGGGCACGAAGAATGAGCTGACAAGGCCCCTTCATCGTGCCCTTTTGCGTTTGAGGCTGCGTCATTTCTCCGCGCCGAGCACCCAGACAAGGCTTGAACCACGGAGCACGCAGAGGGAAACGCCTGTCGCGTTGAGCTTTTCTCCGTGTGCTCCGTGTTTCAGGCTTTGGCGCTTGGCTTTGGCCTCTTCCCGCGCTCAGCGAGCCGCGCGCAGCGCGGCGACGCGCTCCTCGATCGGCGGATGGCTCATCAGCAGGCGCGCGATGCCACCCTCGCCCGAGATGCCGAACGCGTGGATCGCCTTCGGCAGCGTGTTCTCGCCCTGGTTGCCGGCCAGGCGCTGCAGCGCCGAGATCATCGAGTCGCGCCCGGCCAGCGTCGCGCCGCCGGCGTCGGCGCGGAACTCGCGCTGGCGCGAGAACCACATGACGATGAGCGAGGCGAGGAAGCCGAGCACGAGCTGCAGCACCAGCACGATGCCGAAATAGGCGAAGCCGCCGCTGCCCTCGCCGTCGCGGTTGCCGCTGAGGGCGCGATCGACGACCGCGCCGATGACGCGCGCGAAGAAGATCACGAACGTGTTCAGCACGCCCTGGATCAGCGCCATCGTGACCATGTCGCCGTTGGCGACGTGGCTGACCTCGTGGCCCAGCACGGCCTCGACCTGCTCGCGGTCCATGCTCTGCAGCAGGCCGGTGCTGACCGCGACCAGCGCGCTGTTGCGCGTCATGCCGGTCGCGAACGCGTTCATCTCCGGCGCGTCGTAGATCGCCACCTCCGGCATGCCGATGCCGGCCTTCTGCGCCTGCCGGCGCACGGTGTCGAGCAGCCAGCTCTCGGTCGCGTTGCGCGGCTGCGTGATGACCTGCGCGCCGGTCGACATCTTCGCCATCCACTTGGACATCGCGAGCGAAATGAACGAGCCGCCCATGCCCATGACCGCCGCCAGCACCAGCAAGCCCTGCAGGTTGATCCCGCCGCGACGGTACGTGTAGACGTCAATGCCGGTCAGCTTGACGACGATGCTCAGCAGCAGCAGCACCGCCAGGTTGGTCAGGATGAACAGAACGATTCGCCGCATGGCCTTCCTCGAAAAAATACGCAAGGGTGATCGCGGATATGGGTACACTCGCCGCGTTTTGGAAGCCTACCCTTTCCGGCGTGACGCGACGAGCCGCGCTTTGACCGCGCGCCGCGCGCCGGGTTCACCGCCGACCACTCGCTGCCGATGACACCGTATCGAGGCCGCTTCGCCCCGTCGCCGACCGGACGCCTGCATTTCGGCTCGCTGGTCGCCGCGCTCGGCAGCTGGCTCGCCGCGCGCGCGGCCGGCGGCCGCTGGATCGTGCGCATGGAAGATATCGACCGCGCGCGCGAAGTCCCGGGCGCTGCCGACGACATCCTGCGCACGCTCGCGGCCTTCGGGCTCGACTCCGACGAACCGGTGTTGCGGCAGAGCGAGCGCGAACCGGTCTACGCGGCCGCGCTGCACCAGCTCGCTGGCGCCGGCCACGCCTACCGCTGCTGGTGCAGCCGCAGCGACCTGGAACCGTTCGGCGGCATCCATCCGGCGACCTGCGTGGCGCGCGAATCGGCGCGCGCGCCGGCCTGGCGGCTGCACGTCGGCGACGCGGTGATCGGCTTCGACGACGCGATCCAGGGCCATTGCACGCAGGCGCTGGCACGCGAGGTCGGCGACTTCGTGATCTGGCGCGTCGAGGGCGGCTGCGCCTACCAGCTCGCGGTCGTCGTCGACGACGCCGCACAGGGCATCACCGACGTGGTGCGCGGCGCCGACCTGCTCGACTCGACGCCGCGGCAGATCCTGCTGCAGCGCCTGCTCGGCCTGCCGCAGCCGCGTTACGCGCACCTGCCGCTGGCGCTCGGCGCCGATGGCCGCAAGCTCAGCAAACACGAAGCGGCGCTGCCGGTCGATGGCGCCGATCCGCTGCCGGCGTTGCGCGCGGCGTTGCGCTTCCTCGGCCAGCCGGTGCCCGACGCGGGCGAGACGGCGCGCCTGCTCGCGCTCGCCGCGCGCGCGTTCGACCTCGCCCGCATCCCGCGCAACGCCACCGCGCCGACGCCGTTTGCGGCATTGCGGAAGGAAACTTGTTGAGGCTTGTGTGTACAATCGGGGCGACGCGCTGCGCGGCGTCCCATCCACAACAACCCTGAAGGAGAACGGCTCATGACGACACGCGTCGCCCTGGTCACCGGCGGCACCGGCGGCATCGGTACCGCCATTTGCAGGCAACTCGCGAAGCTCGGCCACAAGGTCGCCACGAACTACCGCGACGAGGCCAAGGCCAGGGCCTGGCAGGAAGCGCAGCGCAAGGACGGTTTCGAGTTCACGATCGTGCCGGGCGACGTGGCCGACCCGGTCTCGGCCGAGGCGATGGTGCGCGCGGTCGAGCAGCAGCTCGGCCCGATCGAGATCCTCGTCAACAACGCCGGCATCACGCGCGACACCACGTTCCACCGGATGAATGCGCAGCAGTGGCAGGAGGTCATCGCGACCAACCTCGGCTCCTGCTTCAACGTCACGCGCCCGGTCATCGACAGCATGCGCGAACGCAAGTGGGGCCGCATCGTGCAGATCAGTTCGATCAACGGCCAGAAGGGCCAGTACGGCCAGGCCAACTATGCCGCCGCGAAGGCCGGCATGCACGGTTTCACGATCTCGCTGGCACAGGAGAATGCGAAGTTCGGCATCACCGTCAACACGGTTTCGCCCGGCTACGTCGGCACCGACATGGTGATGGCGGTGCCCGAGGACGTGCGCGCGAAGATCGTCGCGCAGATCCCGATCGGCCGCCTCGGCGAGCCGGACGAGATCGCCTACGCGGTCGGCTTCTTCACTGCCGAGGAAGCGCGCTGGATCACCGGCGCCAACCTCGCCATCAACGGCGGCCAGTACATGGGCTGGTAGAGCAAAGGCGCGCTTGCGCGATGCGTTGAAGCGCATCGCGTGCGCTTTTGCTCCGGTGAGGCAGGAGCCGAACGGCAACGCACCAGGGACGGTTGCTTGAGACCGCATTCATCGCGGCGCTGTGCGCGCTTGCCGTCAGGGCCTGATGCATCAGCCTCCCCTCTCCCTCCGGGAGAGGATGGCGCGGCAGCGCCGGGTAAGGGTTCGGGCGAAGTGATGCACATCGACTTCGCCGAACCCTCACCCCAACCCCTCTCCCGACGGGAGAGGGGCCAACCTCGCCAGAGGTGCGGCCCCTTGCTGCGCAACAAACCCAACTGGTGCGCCGCGTCACATTCTGCTAGCGTTAAGGAATGACTACGCCGACGCTGCGCATCATCAAGAAGTATCCCAACCGCCGTCTCTACGACACGGAGATCTCGAGCTACATCACGCTCGAGGAAGTCCGCCAGCTCGTGCTCGACGACGAGGAGTTCGAGGTTCGCGACGCCAAGACCGGCGAGAACCTGACCCGGTCCGTGCTGCTGCAGATCATCTCCGAATACGAAGATCGCGGCGAGCCGATGTTCACGACCAAGCTGCTGTCGCAGATCATCCGCTTCTACGGCGACTCGCTGCAGGGCTTCATGGGCGGCTATCTCGAACGCAGCCTGCAGGTCTTCCTCGACCAGCAGCAGCAGTTCCGCAGCCAGTTGAACAACATCCTCGGCCAGACGCCGTGGTCGATGCTCAACGACCTGACCGAGCGCAACATGGACCTGTGGAAATCGCTGCAGCAGGGCTTCCTGACCGCCGCCGCGAACAGCGTGCGCGCCGCCGAGCCGGGCAAGGACGCGGGCAAGCCCAAGAAAGACTCCAAGCCCTGAGCCGCCCCTGATCACGCAACCATGCTGCCGCCTGCGGGCGCCAGCCGCTGCGTCGCAGCATGGCCGGACGCCTGCGCATGCCGCAGCGCACGAACGAGGACTCATCGATGAACAAGCGCGTCGCCATCGTCACCGGCGGGATCGGTGGCCTCGGCACCGAAATCTGCAAGCACCTGGCCCGCTCCGGGCGCCAGGTCGTTGCCGCCGACCTTCCCGCGCGCACCGAGCGCGTCGCGGCGTTCCGCGAGGAAACGGCTGAATTCGGCGATGCGATCGTGTTCGAGCCGCTGAACGTCGCCGACTTCCAGGCCTGCGCCGACCTCGTCCGCCACGTCGGCGAGACCTGGGGCCCGGCTTCGATCCTGGTCAACGCCGCCGGCATCACGCGCGACACGTCGCTGCGCAAGATGGCGCCCGAGCAATGGACCGACGTGATCAAGGTCAACCTCGAGGGCGTGTTCAACATGTGCCGCCAGGTCGTAGACGGCATGACCGCGCAGGGCTTCGGCCGCATCGTCAACATTTCCTCGGTGAACGGCCAGACCGGCCAGTTCGGCCAGACCAACTACTCGGCCGCCAAGGCCGGCATGCACGGATTCACGATGGCGCTCGCGCGCGAAGTCGCGAAGAAGGGCGTCACCGTCAACAGCGTCTCGCCCGGCTACTGCAACACCGCGATGGTGCAGGCCGTGCCCGAGGACATCCGCAACCAGATCATCGCCAACATCCCGGTCGGCCGCCTCGGCGAACCGCGCGAGATCGCCCGCACGGTCGACTTCCTCGCCGCCGACGACGCCGGCTTCATCACCGGCGCGAACATCCCGGTCAACGGCGGCTACTTCATGGATTTCTGAGGCGCACGCGCAATCCATTGACCCAGAACGAGAAAAACCGGCGAATCGCCGGTTTTTTCGTTCCAGCCAGCCAAGTAGCTACCTTTTTTGGTTTCCGCGCGGTCTCAGTAGTCGTAGCTGTCGATGAACAGGAAGTCGTCCGGCGTGCGCACGCAGTCGTTGGTCCGCGGCAGGCGCGGGCCAGTCTCGACGACCTCGAAATCGGTGACCTTCGGCGCCGGAGTGCCGGTGACGAAGACGAGCGAGGTGATGCCGAGTTCGACCCACTTCTTCGTGGTGTAGCGATCCGATTCGCCGGTCAGCGCGATGTTGCCGCCGTCGGACAGCACCATGCCGTAGCGCTGCATCGTGCGCAGCAGGACCTGCGCGGCCGGGTTGTAGCCGCCAAGGTCGAAGCCGGCCTTCAGGCGCAGGCGCGCCCCGTACGGCACGCTGGCCGCGGGACCGCTCGGCGCGCCGGCGTGCGTGGCCGGGTGCACGTAGGCCTGCGCGGCCATGCGCGCATTGGGCAGGATGAAGCGGATCGCGTGGCCGAGGTCGCCGCCGCTCGCGACCGCCGCGGCGACTTCGTCGGCATTGAACAGCAGCGGCGCGATCGGGAAGCCGGCCGCATCGGCGCTGGTGCATTGCTCGCCGCGGCCGTGCCGCGGATAGGCCCGCGCCAGGTCCCATTTCAGTGCGCACGCCGACTGCAGGGTGCCGCCTGCGACATTCGCCGCGTAGGCCTCGTACAAGGTGCTGCCCTGTACGACGAGCAGGTGGCAGTCGCCGCCACCGGTGCAGGTGTAACCGCTCTCGCCCTCGAGTGCGCCACCGGGAGGCAGCGGAAATGGAAAACCTGCATCGCAATCGGGTGTGTCGCCGCCCACCGCGACCGGCGCGGTCGGCGCGTCCGCCGCGGCATGCAGCACGTGCATCGAGAAGTCGATCTGCAGGCGGTTGCCGTTGCCCCAGCCGCCCAGACCTTGCAGCGTGGCGATCATCGACGCCGAGTCGGCTGCCAGCGGCGCCTGGCTGATGTCCTGGTGCCAGACCGCGCCGGGCGGAAAGCGCGGCAACGGCTCGGCAGCCGCGAGCATTGGCAGCAGGGCAAGGGCGAACGAGGCGATCTGGCGATGCATGGCGGACCCTCCGCCGCGCATCGTCGCCGTTACCCCGGATGACGCGCCGTGCGCCGCCTCGCAAAAAACGCGCCGGCTACCAGACCAGGTCGGCCGGCACGCCGTCGTCGTCGACGCCGTGCGGGTCGCACAGCAGCACCAGCGCGTCGGGGTCGATCGCCTGCGCGGCCACGGCGATCTCGCGCGTGACCAGCAGGTAGCGGCCGGCGAGCTGCACGATCGCCAGTTCGCCGCCGTTGAGGCGCGGCAACTGCTCGGTCGTGACGTAGATGCGACGGATCTTGTTGAGATGCGGGAAGTGGCGCGGGATCTCGGCCTCGGGCGCATTCAGCGCCTTGCCACCCAGCAGCGCGGTGAGCTTCTGCTTGCGCTCCTTGCGTTCGCGCGCACGCTGCTCGGCCTCGCGCTGCTCGCGTTCGCGCGCCTCGCGCTCGTTCTTGTCGCGCAGCGCATACGCCTTGGCGAGATCGATCTCGCCCTCGCCACGCACCGGCTTCGCCTGAGGCTTGCCATGGTGCTGGCCATGGGGCCTGCCATGCGGCTTGCCCGGCTGTTGCGGACGCTGCGCCGGCTTCGGCCGTGATTCGGGCTTGGGTTGTGGCTTGAAGCCAGCCTTGAGCAACTGTTCGCGCAGGGATTCGGACATGATTCAAACACTCGCCACCAAACACATCATGAGGAAACCGCGATCTTGCGGCATTCCTTGAAAAGTGCGGCCATGAAGGGCCGCTTCCTGATTCCCGCATTCACGGACGAATGCACTAGTAATGCGGCGGCGGGGGCTCATCGCGCGCATCGTGCGAAAGCGCGCCGCGCACCGCCGAAAGGTCCGACCGCATCCGCTCCAGCGCGCTGCGCAGCTCGTGCACGAGGCGGTCGTGCAACGCCACCGTATCGCTGAGCGCGGCCATCGTATCCTCGATGAAGGCGAGCCGTACTTCGAGTTCGGTCAGGCGCTCTTCCAGCGACATGCTCATGCGCCCTGCCCCGGCAACCGCTCGATCAGGTGGCGCCCGTGGCGCGCGCCGATCAGCCCCTGCGACTCGCGTGTGGCGAGGGCGAGGTCGGCCGTGGCCATCTCGCGCACTAGCTCGGCGAAGCTGGTCTTCGGCGCCCAGCCGAGGCGCTCGCGCGCGAAGCTGGCGTCACCGAGCAGCGTGTCGACCTCGGCCAGCCGGTAGTACTGTGGGTGGATGCGCACCAGCACGTCGCCGGCGCGGATCTTCGCGTCCGCGCGCACGGTCGTGGCGACCGCGTGCTCGTCGGCGCCGCTGCCGCGGAACTCGAGTTCGACACCCATCTCGCGCGCGGCGAGCAGCACGAACTCGCGCACCGAATGCTGGATGCCGGTCGCGATCACGTAGTCGGTCGGCTGGTCCTGCTGCAGGATCAGCCACTGCGCCTCGACGTAGTCGCGCGCATGGCCCCAGTCGCGCTTCGCATCGAGGTTGCCCAGGTATAAGCAATGCTGCAGGCCGCACACCACGCGCGCGAGGCCGCGCGTGATCTTGCGCGTGACGAACGTCTCCCCGCGCAGCGGCGACTCGTGATTGAACAGGATGCCGTTGCAGCCGTAGATGCCGTAGGCCTCGCGGTAGTTGACCGTGATCCAGTACGCGTACAGCTTGGCCACGCCGTACGGCGAGCGCGGATGGAACGGCGTCGACTCGCGCTGCGGCGTCTCGCGCACGAGGCCGTACAGCTCAGACGTCGAAGCCTGGTAGAAGCGGCAGCGGTCGCCCAAGCCAAGGCTGCGCATCGCCTCGAGGATGCGCAGCGTGCCGAGGCCATCGGCGTTGGCGGTGTATTCGGGCTCCTCGAACGATACCGCCACATGGCTCTGCGCGGCGAGGTTGTAGATCTCGTCCGGCTTCACCTGCTGGATCACGCGCAGCAGGCTCAAGCTGTCGGTCAGGTCGCCGTAATGCAGGTGCACGCCGGGGCGTGCGACATCGAGTTCGCGATGCAGGTGGTCGATGCGCTCGGTGTTGAACGAGGAGGCACGCCGCCGCAGGCCATGTACTTCATAACCCTTGGCCAGCAGCAGCTCGGCCAGGTACGCGCCGTCCTGGCCGGTGATGCCGGTGATGAGTGCCCGTTTCTGTTCCATCTGCGCCTGCGTGCGCGCCTTCGGCAAAGAAACTGATGGTAGCCGCGGCGCCGGCGCAGGTACAGCCGGCGCCGGCCGCTCAGGCCGGAGGCTGCACGATGCTGCGGCCGCGACCGATGCCGTAGTAGGCCAGGCCCGCCGCCTCGACCGCCTTCGGTTCGAAGATGTTGCGGCCGTCGAACACCACCGGCGTCTTCAGCAGCGCGCGCAGGCGCTCGAAATCGGGGCTGCGGAACGCCTTCCACTCGGTCACGATGACGAGCGCGTCAGCGCCTTCCACCGCGGCGTAGGCGTGCTCGCACAGCAACAGGTCGTCGCGCGTGCCGTAGATGCGCGCAGCCTCGGCGGCGGCCTCCGGATCGTAGGCACGCACGCGCGCACCGGCCGCCCACAACTGTTCGAGCAGCGTGCGGCTGGGCGCTTCGCGCATGTCGTCGGTGTTGGGCTTGAACGCCAGGCCCCACAGCGCGATCGTGCGGCCGCGGAGCGCACCGTCGAAGTGGCGCTCGAGCAGCGCGAACAGCTTGCCCTTCTGCGCCGCGTTGACGGCCTCGACCGCATTCAGCAGGCGCGGCTCGTAGCCGCTCGCCCGCGCGGTGTGCTCGAGCGCCTTGACGTCCTTCGGGAAGCACGAGCCGCCGTAGCCGGCGCCCGGGTAGATGAAGTGGTAGCCGATGCGCGGATCGGAACCGATGCCGCGCCGCACGTGCTCGACGTCGGCGCCGACCTGCTCGGCGATGTTGGCGATCTCGTTCATGAAGCTGATCTTGGTCGCCAGCATCGCGTTGGCGGCGTACTTGGTCAGCTCGGCCGAGCGCACGTCCATCAGCACGATGCGCTCGTGGTTGCGGTTGAACGGCGCGTACAGCGTCTTCAGTGCCTCGACCGCGTGCGCGCTGTCGGCGCCGATGACGATGCGGTCCGGCCGCAGGCAGTCCTGCACCGCATCGCCTTCCTTGAGGAATTCGGGATTGGAGACGACGTCGAACGTGACCTGGCTGCCGCGCGCGGCCAGCTCGGCGGCGATCGCCTTGCGCACCGCATCGGCGGTGCCGACCGGCACGGTCGACTTGTTGACGACGACGACGTGGCGCGCCAGCGTCCTGCCGATCGTGCGCGCGACCGCGAGCACGTGCGACAGGTCGGCGCTGCCGTCCTCGTCCGGCGGCGTACCGACCGCGATGAAGATGATCTGCGCGTGCGCGATCGCCGACGCCGCATCGGTCGTGAAGCGCAGGCGGCCGTCGGCGTGGTTCGCGCGCACCAGCGGCTCCAGGCCCGGCTCGTAGATCGGGATCTCGCCGCGCTGCAGGCGCGCGATCTTGGCGGCGTCGACATCGACGCAGACGACCTCGTTGCCGACCTCGGCGAGGCAGGTGCCGGTGACCAGGCCGACGTAGCCGGTTCCGAAAATCGTCACACGCATGGGCTTTCTCCGATTGCCGCTTGCCGATTCCGGGCTGCCCGCAGCCGCCAGGGAATCACCACGATTGTCATTGCAGCGACCATGGATGATCGCAAAAAAACAAAGGCGCGCCGGGTCACGGCGCGCCTCTGAAGAAGAACGCGCGGTGCGCTTACTTCTTCGCCGGCTTGGCCGCCGGCTCGGCCGGCTTGGCCTCGCCCGCCGGGTTCTCGATGCCGAGCAGCTCGACCTCGAACACCAGCGTCGCGTTCGGGCCGATCTGGCCCGGCGCGTTCTCGCCATAGGCGAGGTCGGCCGGCACGAACAGCTTGTACTTGGAGCCGACCGGCATCAGCTGCAGGCCTTCGCTCCAGCCCTTGATCACGCCGTTCAGCGGGAAGGTGGCCGGCTGGCCGCGATCATAGGAGCTGTCGAACTTCTCGCCGTCGATCTTGGTGCCGAGGTAGTTGACCTTGACCGTGTCGGTCGCCTTCGGCTTCGGGCCGGTGCCTTCCTTCTCGACCAGGTACTGCAGGCCCGAGGCGGTCGTCTTCACGCCCGGCTTGGCCTTGTTCGCGGCGAGGAACTTGGCGCCTTCGGCCTTGTTCTTGTCGGCCATGGCCTTCTGCTCGGCGACGCGCTTGGCCTGCATCTGCTGCATGAACTCCTGCCGCACCTGCATCGCCTCTTCCTTGGTCAGCGCGGTCTTCTCGCCCTTGAGCGTCGCCTCGATCGCCTGCTCGACGACCTTGATGTCGATCTCGTCCTTGATCTGGCTCAGGCTCTGGCCGATGTCCATGCCGATCCAGGTGCTGACCTTGGCCTTGTCCAGCTTCACGGCCGGCGCCGGCTTGGCCGCTTCGGTCTTGGCCGGGTCGGCGGCCACCGCACCGATCGCGAAAGTGGCCGCCAGCGCGGCGACGAGGGTCTTCTGCACGAAACGCGTCATGTCTACTCCTGAAAAAAGATACGGGGATTGCCGGGCGGGTTGGACCGTCGGCGTCGCGCATGTGCCGAAGCCGGCCGGAATGCGAGGCCGCGTATTCTGTACAGGGCGCCGGGGCGTTGGCAAACGCCGCACCCGCCGCCCTGTAAACTCGCCCGATGCTGCGCTTTGACAACCTCACCCTGCGCCGGGGTTCCCGGCTTTTGCTGAATGGCGCGAGTTTTCTCGTTCATCCTGGCTGGCGCGTCGGCCTGACCGGCCGCAACGGCAGCGGCAAGAGCAGCCTGCTCGCGCTGATCAGCGGCGAATTGGCGCCGGACGGCGGCGATTTCGGCCGGCCGCGCGACTGGACGCTGGCGCACGTGCGCCAGCATGCCGACGCCTCGGACCGCAGCGCGCTCGACCACGTGCTGGACGGCGACGCCGAATTCCGCGCGCTCGAACGCGACCTGGCCGCCGCCGAGGCCGCCCACGACGCCGCGCGCCAGGCCGCACTGCACGAACGCCTGCACGCGATCGGCGGCTACGCGGCGCGCGCGCGCGCCGGCGAGCTGCTGCATGGCCTCGGCTTCGCGCCCGGCGACGAGGCGCGCGCGGTGGCCGACTTCTCCGGCGGCTGGCGCATGCGCCTGAACCTCGGCCAGGCGCTGATGTGCCGCTCGGACCTGCTGCTGCTCGACGAGCCGACCAACCACCTCGACCTCGACGCGGTGCTGTGGCTGGAGGACTGGCTGCGCCGCTATGCCGGCACGCTGATCGTCGTCTCGCACGACCGCGAGTTCCTCGACCACGTCGTCTCGCACGTGCTGCACATCGCCGACGAGAACGCGGAACTGTTCGCCGGCAGCGTCAGCGCGTTCGAGCGCAAGCGCGCCGAGCGCCTCGCCCAGCAGCAGGTCGCGCACGAGCGCCAGCAGGCCGAGCGCGCGCGCCTGCAGCGCTTCGTCGACCGCTTCAAGGCCAAGGCGACCAAGGCGCGCCAGGCGCAGAGCCGGGTCAAGGCGCTCGAGCGCATGACCGAGATCGCCGTGGTGCGCGTCGAGTCCGGCATCGAGTTCGAGTTCGCCCAGCCCGACGCGCTGCCCGATCCGCTGCTGACATTCACCGACGTCGCGGTCGGCTACGGCGAGCGGCGCATCGTCGAGCGCGCGAAGCTGTCGTTGCGCCCGGGCGATCGCATCGGCCTGCTCGGCGCGAACGGCGCCGGCAAGTCGACCCTGATCAAGACGATCGCCGGCACGCTGGCGCCGCTGGATGGCGAGCGCCGCGCGAACAAGGGGCTGGCGATCGGCTACTTCGCGCAGCACCAGATCGAGCAGCTCGACCTCGACGCGACGCCGGTGCAGCACCTGCTGCGCCTGCAGCCCACGCTCGGCGAACAGGCCGCGCGCGACTTCCTCGGCACGTTCGGCTTCGCCGGCGAGCGCGCGCTGGCGACGGTGCGCGGCTTCTCCGGCGGCGAAAAGGCGCGCCTCGCGCTCGCGCTGATCGTGTTCGCGCGGCCGAACCTGCTGCTGCTCGACGAGCCGACCAACCACCTCGACATCGACACGCGCGAGGCGCTGGCCGAAGCGCTGCAGGACTTCGCCGGCGCGGTCGTGCTGGTCGCGCACGACCGCGGCCTGCTGCGTGCGGTCTGCGACGACTACCTGCTCGTGCGCGACGGCCGCGTGCAGCCGTTCGACGGCGACCTCGACGACTACGCCAGGCTGGTGCTGCGCGGCTCATCGGCGCCGACAACACCGGGCGCCACGACCGGCAGCAGCGGCGGCGATACGCGCCGCGACGCGCGCCGCGACCGTGCCGAGCAGCGCGCGCGCCTGGCACCGCTGAAGAACACGGTCGCTCGCATCGAGAAGCAGATCGCCGAGCTCGAAGCGCAACAGGCGCGCGTGCAGGCCGAGCTGGCCGATCCGGCGCTGTACGAGGCCGCCGCCGGCGAGCGCGTCGCCGCCCTCGTGCGGCAGCAGGGCCAGCTCGCGCAGCAAATCGCGGCCACCGAGGAAGCGTGGCTGGAAGCGCACGCGGCGCTCGACCTCGCCGCGCAGGAATAAGGCGGCGCGTCCTCCGCGGGCGTTGCGTTCAAGTGCGCGGCCTGCCCGCTTCGGGGCGGCCTGATCGAGGCCGCCCTTCGCTGTTGCTGTGCGAGCGCCGGAAGGCGCGATGCCGTTGGCGGAAAGCATCGCGGCTGCCGCCGCTCCCACAAAAGCCGCCCTTCGCTGCTCCCGCAAGAGCTGGCCTTCGCTGTTCGGGTGGGAGCGCCGGCAGGCGCGATGCCCTGCCCGATCCGCGCACGCCCCGGGCGATGGCGCCCACACAGCCCGAAAAAAAATTATTTAAAACAATAATTTAGATGCCATTTCCGATGCCGCGAGGCAGACCCGGAGCCGGCCCCTCGCATCCCCGAGCGTCCCGCAACCCCGGTTGAGGGGTTGACGCCTGCGATTTTGGTGTTATAGTTGACTACAACACTACTTCATCAACCGGAAACGGAGGGTGCCATGACGAACCGTACAAACAAACTGCTGCTCCTGGCGGTAGCCATCTATGCGACCGGCGCGATCGTCGTGTCGTTGTCCAATGCGACGATCGGGCGCGCGCCGCTGGCCACCTCGGAGCCGACGCCGGCGCCGGCCGCCACGCCTGACGCGAACGCGGTCCTGCTGCCGACCGTCGTCGTGCGGCCCGAGCCGGCCATGCCGACCCTCGCCGCGGTCACGGTGACGGCGAGCCGCGCCGACTTCCTGCCGGGCGCCGACGCCGCTCCGGCGGACACGACCGGACTCGGCCCCGTTGGCGACGTCTATGCCGCGGTACCGGCTGCCGGAACGACGCTCGACATGCCCTACTATTCCTTCGGGAAGTCCCTGCGGCGCGCCAGCCTGCAATGACCCGCCTTGCCTGACGGCATGCGGTTGATCCGGCATGTGGCCGCGCAACCCGAGGAACGAGACAGACATGAGCATCACCTGGAACGACTCGACGCCGATCTACCGCCAGCTGCGCGACCGCGTGGTGGCGATGATCCTGGATGGCGTCCTCAAGCAGGGCGATTCGTTGCCGTCGGTGCGTCAGGTGGCCGGCGATTTCCAGATCAATCCGATCACCGTGTCCAAGGCGTATCAGGAATTGGTCGACGAGAATCTGGTGGAGAAACGGAGGGGACTGGGCATGTACGTGACCGAGGGCGCGCGCGAGGCGCTGCTCAAATCCGAACGCGAGCGCTTCCTGCGCGAGGAATGGCCGGCGCTGTCGGCGCGCCTGGCGCGCCTCGGGATCGGGCTGAAGGAATTGCTGGACGCCGCACAACCGGGGGACAAGCCATGAGCGCGATCGTGCGGGCCCGCAACCTGTCCAAGACCTATGGCACGACCAAGGCCCTCGACGGCGTCAGCTTCGACATCGAGTCCGGCCGCATCGTCGGCCTGATCGGCCCGAACGGCGCCGGCAAGACCACCGCGCTGAAGGCGATCCTCGGCCTGACCGCCTTCGACGGCGAGCTGTCCGTGCTCGGCCTCGATCCGCGCACGCAGCGCGCGGCGCTGATGGAACAGGTCTGCTTCATCGCCGACGTCGCCGTGCTGCCGCGCTGGCTGCGCGTGCGTGAGGCGGTCGAGTTCGTCGCCGGCGTGCATCCACGCTTTTCGCGCGAGAAGTGCGAGGCGTTCCTGGCGCATACCAAGATCGCCCCCGGCATGCGCGTGCGCGAGCTGTCCAAGGGCATGATCGTGCAGTTGCACCTGGCCCTGGTGATGGCGATCGACGCGCGCCTGCTGGTGCTCGACGAGCCGACGCTGGGCCTGGACATCCTCTATCGCAAGTCGTTCTACGAAAGCCTGCTGTCGGACTACTTCGACGAGAACAAGACGATCATCGTGACGACGCACCAGGTCGAGGAGGTCGAGCACATCCTGACCGACCTGATGTTCATCCAGAACGGCCACCTCGTGCTCGCCGCGACGATGGACGAGGTCGGCGAGCGCTACGCCGAGGTCATGGTCAATCCCGACCGCGCCGAGGCCGCGCGCGCACTCAATCCGCTCAACGAGCGGCAGATCTTCGGCAAATCGATCTTCCTGTACGACGGCGTCGACCGCGCGCGCCTGGCCCAGCTCGGCGAGCTGCACAAGCCGAGCGTGGCCGACCTGTTCGTCGCCACCATGAAGGGGACCTACGCATGAACAAGCTCCCGCTGCTGATCAAGCGCGAATACTGGGAACACCGCGGCGGCTTCCTGTGGACGCCGTTCTGGATCTGCGCGGCGATCCTGGTCCTGACCGTGATCGGTCTCGTCACCGCCGACGTGCTCGGCACGCGCGCCAGCGTGCACATGGGCATCTCGCTCAGCGAATTCCACGTGAACATGAGTGCGGAGGAAAAAGCCCAGGCCGGCAACGCGCTCGACATGACCCAGCTGATGTTCGGCGGCATCGCCAGTTTCGGCCTGTTCTTCGTGCTGTTCTTCTACCTGCTCGGCGCGCTGTACGACGACCGCCGCGACCGCAGCGTGCTGTTCTGGAAGTCGCTGCCGGTGACCGACACGGCGACGGTCGCGTCGAAGGCGATCAGCGCGGCGCTGCTCGCGCCGCTGATCGCGCTGATCGTGTCGACCCTCGCCTATCTCGTGTTCGTCGCGCTGATCGGCCTGTGGGCGGCGATGCACGGCATCAACGTGTTGCCGGCGCTGGCGTCGGCCCACCCGCTGGGCATGTTCGGACGCCTGCTGCTGATGCTGCCGCTGGGCGCGCTGTGGGCGCTGCCGTCGATCGGCTGGCTGCTGTTCTGGTCGGCCTGGGTGCGCAGCAAGCCGTTCCTGTGGGCGGTGATGCTGCCGGTCGTCGCGGTGCTGATCAACGGCTGGTTCTCGATGCTCGGCCTGCCGCACGTCGAGGGCGCGGTCGCGCTCAAGCAGGTGGTCGGCCGCCTGCTGCTCAGCATCGCGCCGGCCTCCTGGATCGGCAACGGCACGATGATCGGCGGCACGCGCATGCGCTTCAACCTCGACGACGCCCACGTGCTGTCGAGCTTCGATGCGCAGAACGTCTACGGCCTGCTGACGACGGCAAACCTGTGGATCGGCGTGGCCGCCGGCCTCGCCCTGCTCGCCGCCGCGGTCTGGGCACGCGGCCGGCGCATCGAGACCAGCGTCTGACCGACCTGCGGCCTGCCTCCACCGGCAGGCCGCACAAGGCGGGCACGCAACGTGAAAAGGGCCGCAAGCGCGGCCCTTTTCGTTTCCCGCGCGCAGTCGCAGCCGGGCCGCGACCGCGCCATCGCGCTCAGCGCACGGTGTCGCGCAGCACCTTGTACTTGTTCGCGCCATCGGCCGCGAGGCCCGGCTGGGTCAGGTCGAGCGCGCCTTCCAGCCAGTAGCGCAGCAGGCTCTTGCCGTCGCGGCGCACCACTACCGCGGCGTTCTCGCCCACGTAGATCACGTCGCCATGCCTCAGCCTGGCGATCGCGATCGTGTCGTCGATGCGACGACCGTCGTTGAGGTCGCGCTCGAGCGCCGCGCGCACCGGCGCATCGTCGGCCGGCGGCCGCGCCTCCAGCATCTTGCCGTCGCCGAACTCGCGCCGCAGCGTGCCCTCGCCGCGGATCGCGGCAAGCACCTGGTAGCGGTTGTCGGCGAGTACCTTCAGTTCGCTGCGGCGCAGGTCGAGCTCGCCGTCGAGCCAGTACAGCACCGCGCGCAGCCCTTCGCGCCGCACCACCGCCCGCACCGGCCCGTCGACGTAGAGCGTGTCGCCGGACTGCAGCGCGTCGACCGCGAGGTCGCCCTCGGCCGCACGGCCGCCCATCAGCGTCTGCTCGAACTTCGCGCGGATCGCGCCGGCGTCGGTCGCTGCCGGCGCCGGCTTCGCCGGGGCCGATGCGGCAGGCGCGGGCGCGGCCACCGGGGCGGGCGCAGCGGCCGGTCTGGCCGCGGCCTGCGCGGCCTGGGCCTTGGCCATCTCCGCCTCGGCCTTGGCCTTCTCCGCCTCGGCCTTCAGCGCCTCGGCCTCGGCCTTCGCCCGCTCGGCCTCGGCGCGGATGCGCTCGGCCTCGGCCTTCGCCTTGGCGGCCTCCGCCTTGCTCTTCTCGACCTCGGCCTGCGTGCTGCGCTCGGTGTCAACGCCGGCGGCCTTCGCCCCCTTGTCCTCGATGCGCACGAGCACGTTCTCGTAAAAACCATCGCGCAGGACGACATCGGCGTTGCCGCCGGCGCGGACCTTGGCGGCAATCCGCGCATGCCATTCGGCCGGGGCGGTGATCACCAGCCGCTTGCCCGACGACGCCGCCTGCCGGCCCAGCGTGGCGAGCGTTGCATCGCCCTGGCCGGCCAGGAATTGGGCGCCGCTGATGTCGGTGTTCTGCTGCGCAAACGCTGGGGCGGCGACCAACGCCGACACGAGCACAAATTTCTTCAACATTTCGCAAAGCTCCGATGTGGTTCCATGTCCATCACTGCCAACAGCGTGAACGCCGCGGGAATCCCGTGGCGCAGCGCCGGCAAGTCCTGACGCTGCCGCACACGCCAACGGGCGGGACGCCGGGCGCCCCGCCGTGTCACGCGGCGAGCGCGCGAGTTTACGAGCCGCCACCGATCCGGGCATGTGCCGTTCGCCATCCGGCGGCGTGACTGGCGTCACGCTTTTTCCGCACTGCACGGAGGGACGCGCCACAGCTCCCGGAAACAGGCGCAAGCGGACGGGCTGGTTCGCTAGGATGCGCCTCCACTCCGGAAAACCCATGACAACCGTCCCCCATGCGACTGCGCCCGCAGGGCAAGGAAGCGAGGCCGCCACGCGCAACGCCGGCATCGACGCCCTGCGCGGCCTGGCGATCCTGCTCGTCGTGCTGCACCACCTCGCCCTGCGCCTGCCGCTCAAGCAGGGCCTGCTCGCCGAAATCCTGCCGCCGCGCGTCGTGAACGCGCTGGGCTACAACGGCTACGAGGCGGTGTTCGTGTTCTTCGTGATCTCCGGTTTCCTGATCGCGACGACGTCGCTCGAACGCTGGGGTAGCCTCGACCGCATCGACATCGGCGCGTTCTATGCGCGTCGCTTCGCACGCATCGCGCCGTGCCTGGTGTTGCTGGTGGCGGTGCTGGCCGCGCTGCACCTTGCCGGCGCGGCCGACTACGTGATCGCGCGCGAGGGACAGTCGCTGCCGCGCGCGATCGGCGCCGCACTCGGCTTCCACCTGAACTGGTACGAGGGAGCCACCGGCTACCTGCCCGGCAGTTGGGACGTGCTGTGGTCGCTGTCGATCGAGGAGGCGTTCTACCTCGGCTTCCCACTGCTGTGCCTGGCGCTGCGACGCGAGCGCTGGCTGGTTGCCGTGATGCTGCCGCTGGCGCTGTCATTGCCGCTCACGCGTGCCGCGCTGGCCGGCAGCGAGATCTGGCAGGAGAAGGCGTACCTGCCCGGGATGGCCGCGATCGCGACCGGCGTGCTCGCCGCGCTCGTCGCGGCGCGCCCTACGCCGCACCCGGCGCGGCTGCCGGCGCTGCTCCTGCTCGCCGGCGCCATCGGGCTCGTCGCGGTGCTGCTCTACGAGGGGCTGCTCTGGCGCAGCCTCGGCAACGGCACACTGCTGGTGCTGACTGGCGCCAGTGCAAGCCTCGTGCTCGGCCTGCACTGGCGCGCCGCGCAGGGGCGGACCACCGCGCTGCCGGGACTGGGCTGGCTGCGCTCGCTCGGTCGCCTCAGCTACGAGGTCTACCTGACGCACATGTTCGTCGTGTTCGGCATCGTCGCGTTGGCCAAGGCCGCCGGCAGCGATCCGCGCCACGCGTTCGCGTGGTACCTGCCGGCCGTGCTGCTCGCGTGGCTGCTCGGCGCGCTGCTCGCGCATGGCTTCTCGATCCCGTGCGACCGCTGGCTGCGCCGGCGCCTGCTGCAGCCGGCCGCGCCGGTACGGCGCATCGGCGCGCCGGGCGGTGTCGACCAGGCTGCCGGCTGAAGCCGAAGCGCTCGGGCTTCGCCAGGTATTTCACCGCAGCACGTGCCGCGGTTCGGTGGGACTCGCTGTGGGGAGGGGAGCACTTCACCGGACTCTGCGCGCGGCTGTGTCCCACCCTACGAAGACGCGCGAGTTTCGCCGAACGGGTTCGGTGGGACTCGCCGCGGGGAGGGTGCGCTTCACCGTGCTCTGCGCGCGGCTGTGTCCCACCCTACGAAGACACGCGAGTTTCGCCGAACGGGTTCGGTGGGACTCGCCGCGGGGAGGGTGCGCTTCACCGTGCTCTGCGCGCGGCTGTGTCCCACCTCGTAGGGTGGGACACAGCCGGCGCGCGTCGGGGCGGTGCGCCGGTCAGCCGCCGGCCGAACCGCCGTGGATGCCGCCCTGGGTCAGCGCCAGCGGGTCCAGCAGCGCCTTCAGTTCGGCCTGCGACAGGCCGGTCGTCTCGCGCGCCACGTCGAGGATCGGGCGGCCTTCGCGGTAGGCCTGCTTGGCGGTCGCTGCGCCACGGTCGTAGCCGATCACCGAGTTCAGCGCGGTGACCAGGATCGGATTCCTGTCGAGCGCCTCTCTGATCTTGTCGGTGCGCACCTTGAAGCCGGCGATCGACTTGTCGGCGAGCAGGCGCGAGGCATTGGCAAGCAGCTCGATCGACTGCAGCAGGTTCAGCGCGACCACCGGCAGCATCACGTTGAGCTGGAAGTTGCCGCTCTGCCCGGCGATCGTGATCGTGGTGTCGTTGCCGATCACCTGCGCGCAGACCATCGCCATCGCCTCCGGGATCACCGGATTGACCTTGCCCGGCATGATCGACGAGCCCGGCTGCAGCGCCGGCAGCTCGATCTCGCCCAGGCCCGCCAGCGGGCCGGAATTCATCCAGCGCAGGTCGTTGGCGATCTTCATCAGCGAGCAGGCCAGCGTCTTCAGCTGGCCGGACAGCTCGACCGCGGCATCCTGGGAACTGATGCCCTCGAAGTAGTTGTCGGCCGCGTCGAACCGCACGCCGGTCATCTTCGTCAGCTCCGCGCAAATGCGCGGGCCGAGCTCGGCATCGGCGTTGATGCCGGTGCCGACCGCGGTGCCGCCCTGCGGCAGGCGGCGCAGGCGCTTGAGCGCATCGGACAGGCGCTCGATGTTCGAGCGGACCTGCGCCGACCAGCCTCCCAGCTCCTGCCCGAACGTGACCGGCATCGCGTCCATCAGGTGCGTGCGGCCGGTCTTGGCGACGCGCTTGAGCTCGCGCGCGCGCGCATCGATGGCCTTCTTCAGGTGCGCCAGCGCCGGCAGCAGCCTCTCCGACACGGCCAGCGCGGCGCTGAGCTGGATCGCGGTCGGGATCACGTCGTTGGACGACTGGCCGTTGTTGACGTCGTCGTTCGGATGCACCTTGCTGCCGGCCTGCGCGCACAGGTGCGCGATGACCTCGTTCGCGTTCATGTTGCTCGACGTGCCCGAGCCGGTCTGGAACACGTCGATCGGGAACTGCGCGTCGAACTCGCCGCGGGCGACGCGCTCGGCGGCCTTGCGGATCGCCTTCGCCGCGCCCTTCCTGAGGTGCCCGAGGTCGGCATTGGCCTGCGCGGCGGCCGACTTGATCAGGCCGAGCGCGCGGATGAACTCGCGCGGCATGGTCAGGCCGGAAATCGGGAAATTGTCGACCGCGCGCTGGGTCTGCGCGCCGTACAGCGCCTCGGCGGGCACCTTCAGCTCGCCCATGCTGTCGCGCTCGATCCGGAACTTGCCCATGGCGCACCTGCGATGAATCGGGGAGCGCGATTATAGCGGCGGCGCCCGCTTGACCGGCTCGCCTGGGTCGTGGCTGCTCCGGGTCTTGCCGGCCAACCTGCGGTCGTCCAGCCTAGCGTCGGGCGCTCCGCGGCGGTGCTCTCGTAGGCTGGACGCGCGAAAGCGCGGCCGGCGACGTCGCGGTCAGCCAGTGGCACGCGGATGCTAGACTGTGCGGCCATCCTCCACCCTCCCGCGGATGCTGCAGAACCTGCTCTACGTCGGTGCGGCGCTGTTGCTGGTGCTGCTCAACGGCTTCTTCGTCGCCGCCGAGTTCGCGCTGGTCAAGCTGCGCTATACGCAGGCGGCGACGCTGGCCGACAGCGCCGGCTGGCGCGGCCGCATGCTGCTGAGCGTGCACGCGCACCTGGATGCCTACCTGTCGGCCTGCCAGCTCGGCATCACGCTGGCCTCGCTCGCGCTGGGCTGGATCGGCGAGCCGGCCTTCGCGCACCTGCTCACGCCGCTGCTGGCGCAGCTCGGCGTCGGGCCGGAAACGACCCAGGTCGTCGCACTGGTCATCGCGTTCACGCTGATCTCCTACCTGCACATCGTGCTCGGCGAGCTGGCGCCGAAGTCACTGGCGATCCGCCGCCCGGAGGCGATGTCGCTGTGGACCGCCGCGCCGCTGTACGCGTTCTACTGGCTGATGTACCCGGCGATCTGGCTGCTCAACGCGAGCGCGAACCGCATGCTGGCCGCGGCCGGCCTCGGTGCGCCGGCGCACGGCGAGGAGCAGCACTACACGCGCGAGGAGTTGAAGCTGATCGTGCACGCCAAGCGCGCCAGCCGCGCCGGCGAAGAATATTCGATGATGCAGTACGCGCTGGAGCTGCCCGAGCTGGTCGTCGGCGACCTCTTGCGCACGCGCGACCAGCTCGCCGCGCTGCGCGACGGCATGACCCAGGACGAGGTGCTGACCGAGTTCCGCCGCAGCGGCTACAGCCGCTATCCATGGTTCGACGCCAGCGGCGACCAGGTGCGCGGCGTGCTGCACATGAAGGACCTGTTGCGCGCGATCGCCGAGCGCGGCCGCGCCGACGACCTCGTCGCGCTGCTGCGCCCGCCGATCCTGCTGCCGCTGCACACGCCGGTACTGGACGTGCTCAAGCGCTTCCGCGCCGGCCATACGCACCTGGCGCTCGGCGTCGAGGACTCCGGCCGCGTGGTCGGCTTCTTCACGCTCGAGGACATCCTCGAGGTGCTGGTCGGCGACATCGAGGACGAGCAGGCGCGCACCGGCGCCGGCATCTCGCGCGTCGCCGCCGACGGCAGCTTCACGATCTCCGGCGGCACGCCGATCTACCGCCTCGAACGCCTGCTCGACCGCGACATCGACGCGCCGGCCGACGTGAACTCGATCGGCGGACTTATCATCCACCGCCTGGAACGCCTGCCGGTCGAGGGCGAGACGCTCGCCTTCGACGGCTTCGACCTGACCGTGCGCACGATGCAGGGCGCGCGTGCCAAGGTGATCGTGGTGCACCCGAAAACCGCAGTCCCGAAGGAATCCGCATGAGCTCGACCCTGACCGCCCTGTCGCCGCTGGACGGCCGCTACGCTGCGAAGACCGCCGCCTTGCAGCCGATCTTCAGCGAGTTCGGCCTGATGCACCGGCGCGTGCTGGTGGAGATCCACTGGCTGCTCGCGCTCGCCGACGAACCGCGCGTGACCGAAGTGCCGGCGCTGTCGGCCGGCGCGCGCGCGGCGCTGCTGGCGATCGGCGAGCAGTTCGGCGAAGCCGACGGCGCGCGCATCAAGGCGATCGAGCGCACCACCAACCACGACGTCAAGGCGGTCGAGTACTTCCTGAAGGAAAAGGTCGCAGGCCATGACGAGCTGGCCGCGGTCAAGGAATTCATCCACTTCGCCTGCACCTCCGAGGACATCAACAACCTCGCCTACGCGCTGATGCTGCGCGATGCGCGCGACGGCGTGCTGCTGCCGGCGCTCGACGGCGTGATCGCGACGCTGCGTGCGATGGCGCATGCGCACGCGGCGCAGCCGATGCTGTCGCGCACGCACGGCCAGACCGCCTCGCCGACCACACTTGGCAAGGAGCTCGCCAACGTCGTCGCGCGCCTCGATCGCCAGCGCCGGCAGATCGCCGCGGTCGAGCTGACTGGCAAGATCAACGGCGCGGTCGGCAACTACAACGCGCACGTCGTCAGCTACCCCGAAGTGGATTGGCCGGCGTTCGCGCAGCGCTTCGTCGCCGGCCTCGGCCTCGTGTTCAACCCGTACACGACGCAGATCGAACCGCACGACTGCATCGCCGAGATCGGCGACGCCGTGCGCCGCGCGAACACGATCCTGATCGACTTCGCACGCGACGTCTGGGGCTACATCTCGCTCGGCTACTTCCGCCAGCAGCTCAAGGCCGGCGAAGTCGGTTCGTCGACGATGCCGCACAAGGTCAACCCGATCGACTTCGAGAACGCCGAGGGCAACTTCGGCCTCGCCAACGCGCTGTTCGAACACTTCAGCGCGAAGCTTCCGATCAGCCGCTGGCAGCGCGATCTGACCGATTCGACCGTATTGCGTGCGCTCGGCACCGCGTTCGGCCACACGCAGATCGCGCTCGACGCGCTGGCGCGCGGCCTCGCCAAGCTCAACGCGAATCCGGACCGTCTCGCCGCCGACCTCGATGCGAGCTGGGAAGTGCTGGCCGAGGCGGTGCAGACCGTCATGCGCCGTTACGGCCTGCCCGAACCGTACGAGCAGCTCAAGGCGCTTACGCGCGGCCAGGGCATCACGCGCGAGGCGCTGCGAACGTTCGTCGAGCAGCTCGAGCTGCCGGCCGAGGCCAAGCAACGCCTGCTCACGCTGACGCCGGAGCGCTACACCGGCCTGGCCGAAATGCTCGCCCGCACGATCTGAACGTTCCGCATGCGCGGTCGGCGTGTGAGGCGCGCGTCGATCCGGCACCGTCGCCGCCACGCCGCGCGCATTGCCCTCCCCTCTCCCCCAAAGCTCCCGTCATGAAGATCGGCCGCAACGATCCCTGTCCCTGCGGCAGCGGCAGGAAGTACAAGCAGTGCTGCCTCGCGCGCGAATCCGCCGTCGCGCCCGAATCGGACGCGCTCGCCGCGCGGCGCAAGGCGCGCGAGTGGCTGCAGACGCGCCTCGGCGAGCGCCGCCTGGGCGAGCTCACGCAGGACTACCTGGACGTGCTGCTCGACTACCATTCCAGCCACGACGTGTTCGCGCGCTTCGTCAACGGCCTCGACGACGTCGAGCGGGCCACGCTGCAGGCCGGCGTCAACGACTGGGTGCTGTGCGAGGCCCGCCACGAGCGCCACGGCGACGCCACGCGCGGCATCGACTGGGCGCTGCACGCCGGCGACCTGCCCCTGACGCCGCCGCAGCGCACCTACCTCGAGGCGCTCGCGGCGGCGCCGCTGCGGCTGTACGAAGTCGTCGAGGTCGAACCCGAACGCGGCCTGCACCTGCGCGACCTGTTGCAGCCGGACCAGCCGGTGCCGTTCGTGCACGAGGTGGCCGCCACGCGCAGCGCGGAGCCGGGCCTGATCCTGGGTGCGCGCCTGCTCGCACTCGACGGCCGCCACCAGCTCGGCGGCGCGGTCTACCCGCTGTCGCGGCTCGGCGCGCTGGAAATCCTGGACAACCTCGAGGCTCCGCCGCACCTGCCGGCAGACGCCGACCAGCACGCGCAGACGCCCGCCGCGCGCCTGCCTGCCGCGATCCGCGACACCTGGCTGATCGACCGGATGCTGCCGCCCGAATCACGTGCACAGCCGGTGCCTGCGCAGACGTTCGTGGAGGATCGCTACGAAGTGTCCGATCGCGCCACGCTGGAGTCGGCGCTCGCCGACTGCCTCACGATGGAGCCGGACGACGAAGGCGACGGCTGGTCGCAATGGCCGGAACCGGACAGCGACGAGCCGCACTACGCGCTCCGCCCGCCGCTCGACGACGACGGCGAACCGATGCCGGACATGCTCGCGGTGAAGGTCTTCCAGCAGGAGGTGACCGACGTGGCGCGCCTGCATTTCGAGGCGCTCGCCGGCGCCGCGGTGCGCTTCCGCGAACGCAAGACCACGCACATGGACGCCATCGATGCGGCGCGCGTGCCGCAAGCCGGCGCGGACGACGCGGATGCCGGGCGCAGCGCCGGGGAGCGCACGGCACAGGCGCAGCAGCGCTACGGCGACGCCTACGCCGGCTGGGCCGACGCGCCGCTGCCGATCCTCGGCAATCGCGCGCCGCGCGCGCTGCTGACCGACGCGGCCGGCCGCACACGCGTGCGCCTGCTGCTCGCGCTCTACGACGAGACCGAGGCGGAGCTGGCGCGCGCCCAGCGACGCCCCGCCGCGTCGTTCGACTTCCTGCGCGCGGAGCTCGGGTTGGGCTGAGAAGCTGCAAACTTGTCGCAGCGCCCGCCGTCGCTTCCCCGTCTACGGGGGAGGAACAGCGAACGGGAGGGCCCGAACACGTCTGCCAGGCGACAAACCCGTCATTCCGGTGAAGGCCGCACAAGGGCGAAACCCGCCGAACGCCCGAAGGGCGGCCCCGAAAGGGGCGAGCGCAGCGAGTAATCCAGTTTTCGGCACGTTGCCGAAGAGCTGGATCCCGGCCTTCGCCGGGATGACGGCAAAAGCAAACCTCTTCGGAGGTCCCCAAGGGCGTGCTTGCGCGATGGCTCACCGCGGGCATGTAGCACATTCGTGCTACAGTGCCGCCAGCACGCGCCGGAGATCCGCCATGTCCACCACCACGATCCGCCTGCCCGATGAGCTCAAGGCGCGCGTCGCGCGCGCAGCCGAGCGCGCGGGCACGACGGCGCACAACTTCATCCTCGAGGCGATCACCGAGAAGACCGAGGCGGAAGATCGGCGCAGCGAATTCCACGCTCTCGCCGAGCAACGCTTTGCCCAATTCCTGGAGTCGGGCAAGAGCATTCCCTGGAGCGAGATGCGCGAATACCTTCTGCAGCGCGTCGCCGGCAAGCAGCCGCCGCTCCCGACCGCTCGCAAACTGCACCGCTGACCGTGCCTCGCGTCGAGCTGACGGACCAGGTCGCGAAAGATTTCAAGCGCATCGCCGATCACCTGCTCCAGCACGATGTCGCCAACGCGGCACTGCGCGTGCAAGAGATCATGGATGCCATCGGCGTGCTGGAACACAATCCGCGGATCGGGCGCCCGACCGGCACCGATCTGCGCGAACTGGTCATCGGCCGCGACAGTCACGGCTACATGGCCTTGTATCGCCACGTCGCCGAAGCGGACATCGTGCTCGTACTCGCGATCCGCGCACAGCGAGAGGCGGGATATTTTCGGGACACGGAATGAAACGAACCATGCAACGCAGGGCGCCGGTATCCACGACCGCGCTCCCGATCGAAGTGCACGCACGCGCCAGCCAGCCGCTCGGCATGCCCGCCGCGCGCTTCCTGCGCGACTACTGGCAGAAGCATCCGCTGCTGATCCGCGGCGCGTTCGCGAACTTCAAGAATCCGGTCGAGCCGAACGACCTGGCGGGACTGGCCTGCGAGGAGCTGGCGCTGGCGCGCATCGTGATCGAAAAGAAGGCGCGTGCCGCACAAAGCCAGTGGGAACTGCGCACCGGCCCGTTTGCCGAAGCCGACTTTGGCAAGCTGCCGAAGACGCACTGGACCCTGCTCGTGCAGGACGTCGACAAGTGGGACGCCGACGTCGCCGCGCTGCTCGGGCATTTTGCGTTCCTGCCGAGCTGGCGCATCGACGACGTGATGATCAGCTACGCCGAGGACGGCGGCTCGGTCGGCGCACACGTCGACCAGTACGACGTGTTCCTGCTGCAGGGCCTCGGCCAGCGACGCTGGGAGATTGATGGCAACCCGCACGCGCCGAAGGCGTTCCGCGATGACGTGGAGTTGAAACTGCTGCGCGAGTTCACCCCGACGCACGAATGGGTGCTCGAACCGGGCGACATGTTGTACCTGCCGCCCGGCGTGCCGCACCACGGCGTCGCGCTCGGCGCCTGCATGACCTATTCGGTCGGCATGCGCGCGCCGTCGCAAGGCGAGCTGCTCGGCGACTTCGTCGACCACCTGGCCGAGGCGCTGCCCGAGGAGGCGCGCTATGGCGACGCCGACCTCGAGCCGGCACGCCAGGCCGGCGAGATTGACGACGCGGCGATCGAACGCGTGACCGCCGCGTTGCCGTGGCTGCGCTTTGCGACGGATGGATCGGCGCCGGGCGGCGTCGACCCGGCGGCGCTGCGCACGTGGTTCGGCCAGTTCATCACGCGCTACCGCAGCGCGCACGCGGCGCAGCCGAATCCACGCCCGCTGACCGACGCCGCGTTCACGCGCGCGCTCGCTCAGGACGCGCGCGTGCGGCGCAATCCGTGGTCGCGCGTGGCCTGGCTGCGCGAGGGCCGCGGCGCGCGCCTGTTCGTCGCCGGCGAGGCGCATGCCTGCTCGCTGCGCCTGGCGCAACTGGTCGGCGCCGAGGCCGAGTTCGCGCTGACCGATGCGCCGGCCGCCGCACGCGACCACGCCGTGCTGCGCGCGCTGGTCGACGCCGGCCACTTCGCGCTGCTGCGCCCACGCGGGCGCGGGAGGGCCGCATGATCGCAGACACGTTCCGCGTCGAACCGGCCTCGTGGCAACACGACCAGGCCGACCTGCGCGCCGTGCGCGAGCAGGTGTTCATCGTCGAGCAGGCGATCCCGGCCGACGAGGAATGGGACGTGTTCGATGAGCGCGCGCGCCATGTGATCGCGCGCGACGACGCCGGTCGGCCGATCGGCACCGGCCGCCTGCTGCCGCCGCGGCCGGCCAGCGGCGACGAGGACGCGCCGGTGGCGGCGGCGCCGGCCAGCATCGGCCGCATGGCGGTGCTGCCCGAATGGCGCGGCCATGGCGTCGGCGCGGCGATCATGCGCGTGCTGCTGGAGCAGGCGCGCGCGCTCGGCTATCCGGAGATCGAGCTGCACGCGCAGACGCATGCGATTCCGTTCTACGCCACGCTCGGCTTCGAGGCGTACGGCGAGGAGTTCGACGAGTGCGGCATCCCGCACCGCATGATGCGGCGCGCGCTCGATCCGCCCGCTGCGCGCGAACCGGCACCGCTGCCACCGCATGCGCAGGCGCGCCTGCTCGCCGCGCAGGACAGCGCGCAGGCGCGCGCGGCGATCGCCGAGCTGCTGGCCGAGGCGCGCCACGAGGTGATGATCTACACGCGCGACCTCGATCCGGCGCTGCTCGACGTGGCGGCCGCACTGGACGAGCTCAGGCGCGTCGCGCTGTCGGGCCGGCATGCGCGCATCCGCGTCATCATCCACGACGCGCGAGCGCCGCTGGTCGCGGGCCATCGCTTGCTCGCGCTGGCGCAGCGCCTGTCGAGCACATTCGAGCTGCGCACGCCCACCGACGAACGCGACCAGCAGTACCCGTCCGCGTTCGTGCTCAACGACCGCCACGGCTATTTCTTCCGCCCGCTCGGCAGCCGCCCCGATGGCGACGGCGCGACCCACGCGCCGGGCCGGCACGGGCAGTTGCGCGCGCTGTTCGACCAGGTCTGGGAGCGTTCGGCACCGAGCGACGAGTTGCGCCGGCTTGCATTCTGACTGAACCGCCCCCAACCCTCGCGAACAAACCCTGCGCGAAGGCGGCTATAATTCCGACGTTTTTTGATCCGCCGCCGTTCGCACGGCCTCGACCTTTCCCCCAGGGGCGCGCAACTGGCGCGCCCTGTTCGTCTGTACGGTGTCATGAGCGCCAACCAGCCCAGCCTCCTCACGCAGTTCCAGATCACCTCCCCGCTGTCCGGCGGCAATGCCGCGTTCATCGAAGACCTCTACGAAGCGTGGCTCGCTGATGCGGCCAGCGTCGCGCCGGAGTGGCGCGAATTCTTCGATGCGTTGAAGGGCCGCGAGGCCGGCGACGTGCCGCACTCGGCGGCGATCGCGCGCATCGAGCAGGCGCAGAAGCTCGACGGCCGTGGCCGCGCGACGGTCGCCGTTAGCACGGACGTGCCGTCGCAGAAGCAGTCCGGCGTGCTCAAGCTGGTCACCGCCTACCGCTCGCGCGGCCATCTGGCGGCGCAGCTCGACCCGCTCGCGATGGACAAGGCGTTCCCTGCGTCGGACCTGGAGGCGATCGGCCTGCTGCCGCGCCCGGGCGCACCGGACCTGGACCCGGCCTTCCACGGCCTGGGCAGCGCCGACATGGACACCGAGTTCGACACGAACTCGCTTGGCGGCCCGCAGCGGCTGAAGCTGCGCGATCTCGTCGCGCGCCTGAAGGCGACCTACGCCGGCAGCATCGGCGCCGAGTTCATGCACATCTCCGACGCCGAGCAGCGCCAGTGGGTGCACGAGCAGCTCGAGCGCGCCGGCGGCCACTATGGCCTGAGCACCGACGACAAGAAGCGCGTGCTCGAGAAGCTGGTGCAGGCCGATGGCCTGGAGCGCTACCTGCACACCAAGTACGTCGGCCAGAAGCGCTTCTCGCTCGAAGGCGGCGACAGCCTGATCCCGCTGCTGGACGAGCTGATCCGGCGCGGCGGCAACGACGGCATGAAGGACATGGTGATCGGCATGGCCCATCGCGGCCGCCTGAACGTGCTGGTCAACGTGCTCGGCAAGCCGCCGCAGAAGCTGTTCGCCGAGTTCGAGGGCAAGTTCGACCATCCGGACGATCCGGCGCACTCGGGCGACGTGAAGTACCACATGGGCTTCTCCGCCAACATCAAGACGCCGGGCCGCACGGTGCACCTCGCGCTCGCGTTCAACCCGTCGCACCTGGAGATCGTCAACCCGGTCGTGTGCGGCTCGGTGCGCGCGCGCCAGACGCATCGCCGCGACGAAGGCCGCGAGCACGTCGTGCCGGTGCTGATCCACGGCGACTCCGCGTTCGCCGGCCAGGGCGTCAACATGGAGCTTTTGAACATGTCGCAGGCGCGCGGCTTCGCGGTCGGCGGCTCGATCCATGTCGTGGTCAACAACCAGGTCGGCTTCACCACCTCGAATCCGAGCGACACGCGTTCGACGCTGTACTGCACCGACGTCGCCAAGATGGTCAACGCGCCGGTGTTCCACGTGAACGGCGACGACCCGGAGGCGGTGCTGTTCGTCGCGCGGCTGGCGTTCGACTACCGCCAGAAGTTCAAGCGCGACGTCGTCATCGACCTCGTCTGCTATCGCCGCCACGGCCACAACGAGGCCGACGAGCCGAGCGCGACGCAGCCGCTGATGTACCAGATCATCCGCGGCCGCCCGACCGCGCGCGAGCTGTACGCGCAGAAGCTCGTCGCCGAGGGCGTGATCGCCGACGGCGACGCCAAGGCGCTGGTCGACGGCTACCGCGCCAAGCTCGAGGCCGGCACGCCGATCGCCGAGCTCGATCCGGATTTCAAGGACGCGTTCGCGGTCGACTGGCGCAGCCACGTCGGCGCGAAGCTGGCGCAGCCGGTCGACACCGGCGTGGCCAGGGACGCGCTCGACGCGCTCGCCGGCAAGATCCTCACGCTGCCGCAGGGCCTGGTGCTGCATCCGCGCGTGGCCAAGATCTACGAGGACCGCGGCAAGATGGCTGCCGGCGAACAGTCGATGGACTGGGGCTACGCCGAGAACCTCGCCTACGCCTCGCTGATCGCCGACGGCTACGACCTGCGCCTGGTCGGCCAGGACGCCGGCCGCGGCACGTTCTTCCACCGCCACGCGGTGCTGCACGACCAGGCCAGCGGCGGCGACTACATGCCGCTGAGCGCGGTGCGCGACAACGCGAACGTCACCGTGATCGACTCGCTGCTCAGCGAGGAAGCGGTGATGGCGTTCGAATACGGCTACTCGACCGCGCAGCCGAAGACGCTGGTGCTGTGGGAGGCGCAGTTCGGCGACTTCGCCAACGGCGCGCAGGTCGTGGTCGACCAGTTCATCTCGTCCGGCGAGGCCAAGTGGGACCGCCTGTCGGGCCTGGTGCTGCTGCTGCCGCACGGCTACGAAGGCCAGGGTCCGGAGCACTCTTCGGCGCGCCTGGAGCGCTACCTGCAGCTGTGCGCGCTCGACAACATGCAGGTCTGCGTGCCGACCACGCCGGCGCAGATGTTCCACCTGTTGCGCCGCCAGATGCTGCGTGACTGCCGCAAGCCGCTGGTCGTGCTGACGCCGAAGTCGCTGCTGCGCCACAAGCTGGCGGTATCGACGCTGGACGAGCTGGCCGGCGGCCGGTTCCAGCTGGTCATCCCGGACACCACGGCGAAGGCGCCCAAGAAGGTCAAGCGCGTCGTGCTGTGCTCGGGCAAGGTCTACTACGACCTGGTCGAGGACGCCGCCAAGCGCGGCCTCGACGACGTCGCGATCATGCGCGTCGAGCAGCTTTACCCGTTCCCGCGCCCGGAGGTCAGCGCCGAGCTGGCCAAGTACCCGGCCGCGAAGGAAGTCATCTGGTGCCAGGAAGAGCCGATGAACCAGGGCGCCTGGTACCAGATCCGCCACCACCTGCAGGCCGTGACCGGTCCGAAGCAGACGCTCGCCTACGCCGGGCGTTCGCGCTCGCCGGCGCCGGCCTGCGGCCACCTGAGCACGCACGTCGCCGAGCAGGCGGCGCTGGTCGAACAGGCGCTGGTGGCGCCGATCGGTTCCGACAACGTCGCCGAGTAAGCGGCCGCTTCCTGTTCTTCGCGCTTGAGCCAAGGAAAAAATTCTATGTCGATCGAAGTCAAAGTCCCCGTCCTGCCCGAATCCGTCTCCGACGCGACCATCGCGACCTGGCACAAGAAGCCGGGCGACGCGGTCAAGCGCGACGAGAACCTCGTCGACCTCGAGACCGACAAGGTCGTGCTCGAGGTGCCGGCGCCGGCCGACGGCGTGCTGAAGGAAATCAAGTTCGACACCGGCGCGACGGTGACGAGCCAGCAGCTGCTGGCGATCCTCGAGGAAGGCGCGGTCGCCGCCGCTCCGGCCGCGAAGGCCGAGCCGGCCAAGGCCGAGGCACCGAAGGCCGCCGCCGCTCCCGCCGCCGCGCCGTCGAAGGCTGCCGCCGACCTGTCGCCGGCCGGCCAGCGCGTCGCGACCGAGCACCAGCTCGACGTCGAGCAGGTCGCCGGCACCGGCCGTGACGGCCGCGTGACCAAGGAAGACCTGGTCAACTTCATGCGCTCCGCGGCGCCGGCCGCACCGGCCCCGGCGCGTGCAGCGGCCGCGCCCGTGGCTGCTGGCGCACGCGCCGAAGAGCGCGTGCCGATGACGCGCATGCGCGCGAAGATCGCCGAGCGCCTGATGCAGTCGAAGAACTCGATCGCGATGCTGACCTCGTTCAACGAGATCAACCTTTCGAAGGTCGCCGCGATGCGCAAGCAGCTCGGCGAGCAGTTCGAGAAGGCCAACGGCATCAAGCTCGGCTACATGAGCTTCTTCGTCAAGGCGGCCTGCGAGGCGCTCAAGCGCCATCCGATCATCAACGCCTCGGTCGACGGCAACGACATCATCTACCACGGCTACCAGGACATCTCGGTCGCGGTGTCGACCGACAAGGGCCTGGTCACGCCGGTCCTGCGCGACGCCCAGCACATGAGCTTCGCGCAGATCGAGAAGGCGATCGCAACCTACGCGAAGAAGGCGCGCGAAGGCGGCCTCACGCTCGACGACCTCGCCGGCGGCACGTTCACGATCACCAACGGCGGCACGTTCGGCTCGCTGCTGTCCACGCCGATCGTCAACCCGCCGCAGAGCGCGATCCTCGGCATGCACACGATCAAGGAGCGCGCGATCGTCGAGAACGGCCAGGTCGTCGCCGCGCCGATGATGTACGTCGCGATCAGCTACGACCACCGCATCATCGACGGCAAGGACGCGGTGCTGTTCCTGGTCGACATCAAGAACCAGCTCGAGAACCCGCAGCGGATGCTTCTCGGCCTTTAAGGCCGACAAGCATCGGGAATCGGGAATCGGGAATCGGGAATCGGCAATGCTCGATAACCCCCGCTCTTCCCATTCCCTATTCTCTATTCCCCATTCCCGTTGTGAGCGAATGAAATGAGCGAACAGAAATTCGACGTCATCGTCATCGGCGCCGGCCCGGGCGGCTACGTGGCCGCGATCCGCGCCGCGCAACTCGGCCTCAAGACCGCCTGCGTGGACATGTTCGTCGGCAAGGACGGCAAGGCCGCGCTCGGCGGCACCTGCCTCAACGTCGGCTGCATCCCGTCGAAGGCGCTGCTCGATTCGTCCAAGCAGTTCTGGAACCTGACCAAGCACTTCGACGTGCACGGCATCACCACGCAGGGCGCCAGCATCGACGTCGGCACGATGGTCGGCCGCAAGGACAAGATCGTCAAACAGTTCACCGGCGGCATCGCGATGCTGTTCAAGCAGAACAAGGTCACGCCGCTCTTCGGCAAGGGCCGCCTGCTGCCGAACCGCCAGGTCGAGGTCACCGCGGCCGACGGCAGCACGCAGGTGCTGGCCGCGACCAACGTGATCATCGCGACCGGCTCGGTGCCGATCGAGCTGCCGTTCGCGAAGTTCGACGGCCAGTACATCGTCGACAATGCCGGCGCGCTCGACTTCAGCGAGACGCCCAAGCGCCTGGGCGTGATCGGCGCCGGCGTGATCGGCCTGGAGCTCGGCAGCGTGTGGAAGCGCCTCGGCGCCGACGTCACGATCATCGAGGCGCTGCCGGACTTCCTCGCCGCCGCCGACGCCGACGTGGCCAAGACCGCGCTGCGCGAGTTCACCAAGCAGGGCCTGAAGATCGAACTCGGCGCCAAGCTGCAGAAGGCCGAGGTCAAGGGCAACGAAGTGCACCTGACCTACGCCGCGAAGGACGGCGAGAAGTCGCTGGTCGTCGACAAGCTGCTGGTCGCGGTCGGTCGCCGCGCCTATACCGAGGGCCTGCTGGCCGACGGCACCGGCGTGCAGACCGACGAGCGCGGCCGCGTCGTCGTCGACGCGCACTGCTGGACCGGCGTCGAGGGCGTGTGGGCGGTCGGCGACTGCGTGCGCGGCCCGATGCTCGCGCACAAGAGCTCCGAGGAAGGCATCATGGTCGCCGAGCTGATCGCCGGCAAGGCCGGCCACGTCAACCTCGACACGGTGCCGTGGGTCATCTACACCGAGCCGGAAATCGCCTGGGTCGGCAAGACCGAAGCGCAGTGCAAGGCCGAAGGCATCCCGTACAAGACCGGCAACTTCCCGTTCGCGGCGATCGGCCGCGCGGTCGCGATGAACGAGCCGGCCGGCTTCGTGAAGATGATCGCGCACGCCGAAACCGACCGCATCCTCGGCGTGCACCTGGTCGGTGCCTGCGTCTCCGAACTGGTCGCCGAGTGCGTCGTCGCGATGGAATTCAAGGGCTCGTCCGAGGACCTCGCGCGCATCGTGCACGCACACCCGACCCTGTCCGAAGCGGTCCACGAGGCCGCGCTGTCGGTCGACAAGCGGGCGATTCACAAGGCCAATTGAGTTCAGGATGAACTCATCCCGTGCAGGCCATGGATGGCCGGTGACACGGGATCCAGCGTCTTGGACGAAATCATCCCGGACAGCACATGGATGTGCGGTGATCCGGGATCCAGCGCCTTGAGCACGTCGTAGGTCGAAGGCACTGGATCCCGGCGTACGCTGGGACGACGAAGTTCTGTTCATTAAACTCACCCCGTGGAAGCCATGGATGGCCAGCATACGGATCCGGCGTCTTGGACGAATTCATCCCGGGTAGTAGGGTTGTGCGGTGAACCAAGCCCCACTGCTTTTGCCACATGCAATCCACGGCTGACCGTGGGCGCCAAGTTCCACGTCACTTCAGCGGCGGGCCGTATCCAGCTCGTAAGGAACTCAAGGAGAAGCAATGAAGTGCAATCGAACAGCTGCCGTCGTGAGCTTTGCACTCGCATTGAATGCATGTTCCGATCCCAAGGCAGCAAACAAAGGCAACTTTGAACAGGCGCTCGAGTCGTATTTCGAACAAACTCGGGGACCTGCCTGCATCAGGATTGGGACGAGCAATCCGCCGTTCCCGGCGACTCTTGCTGATCAAGGTGCGTGGGGTGGCGAGCAGATTCGCGCGATCGCCGATGCTGGACTCGCGAACGCCACCGCGGCCACGACGAAGAGTACTTCATACACCTCGGATGGTCCGGTGGGCGACGTACCGGCCAAGCGTTACGAACTCAACGATCTGGGCAAGAAGTTCTATCAGGAGCGAACCATCAATGGCGCCATGGGCAAGGTGTCGCTCCACGAATTGTGCTTCGGAATACCGAGGCTCGTTGCCATAGACAGTTTCACCGAGCCTGCAGACATGATGGGCTACCGAATTTCAAAGGTCACCTATCGCTACCGCATCGACGAAGTGCCGCAATGGGTCAGTACCGAGGCAATCAGAAAGACATTCCCGCAGATCGCCGCGCGTACCGACAAGGAACAGAGTGAAACGACCACGTTTGTACTGACATCAAGCGGATGGGCGCACGAGAGCGTTGCGTTGCATTGATTGCGTTATACCGAAAACCGCACATTGCCATTTCTTGATCGGCAAGCCAGTGCCTTTGGTGTCCGTATACTTAGGCACTGGGTCCCGGCGTACGCCGGGACGACGAGGATTGATTCCGATCTTCGTTGTCGCACACCTTGCCGCGCTGACATCGCACGCTGAGTACCGCGCTTCTGCGCTCGACGAAGTAAGCGGCACATGGGACGGTAGGCCTCCCATTCTTCGTCGTCCCGGCGTACGCCGGGACCCAGCGTCTTCATGCCGAGAGCCAGGCGACCCTGCGTCTACATGCTCGCCAGCCGCCGCAATGGCACGCTGTATGTTGGTGTAACCTCCGACCTGATACAGCGCGTGTGGCAACACAAGAACGGATTCATCGACGGATTCAGCCGGCAGCATCGAGTGCATCTGCTCGTCTGGTTCGAGCCGCACGCCACGATGGAAGCGGCGATCGCGCGGGAGAAGGCGCTGAAGGAATGGAAGCGCGCGTGGAAGGTGGACCTGATCGAACAGGCCAATCCGTACTGGCGCGATCTCTACGACGATCTGCTCTGAGCCCAAGACAAAGACACTGGGTCCCGGCCTTCGCCGGGACGACGAGGACGTATTCGTGAACCCGCAAACCACCTTCTCCGCCTTCCGCATCCACAACGACGCAAGCGGCTACCGCGCCGGCATCGAGCCGATGCGTGTCGACGAGCTCTCGCCGGGCGAGGTGCTGGTCAAGGTCGCGTACTCGTCGGTCAACTACAAGGACGCGCTGGCCGGCACCGGCAAGGGCAAGATCCTGCGCCAGTTCCCGCTGAACGGCGGCATCGACGTGGCCGGCTACGTGGCCGCCTCGACCGATCCGAGGTTCAAGGAAGGCGACCAGGTGCTGTGCACCGGCTGCGGGCTGTCGGAGACGCGCGACGGCGGCTATGCCGAATACGCGCGGCTGGAGTCGAAGTGGACGATCCCGCTGCCGGCCGGGCTGACGCTGCGCGAATCGATGGCGCTCGGCACCGCCGGCTTCACCGCCGCGCTGTCGCTGTTCCAGATGGTGCGCAACGGCCAGACGCCGGACATGGGCCCAGTCGTCGTGACCGGCGCGACTGGCGGCGTCGGCTCGCTGGCGGTCGACATCCTGACCCGCGCCGGCTTCGAGGCGCACGCGATCACCGGCAAGGTCGAGCAGTTCGATTACCTGATCGGCCTCGGCGCGAAGCAGTGCATCGCGCGCGAGGGCCTGCACTGGGGCCAGCGGCCGCTCGAGACCGCGCGCTGGGCCGGCGCGATCGACAACGTCGGCGGCGACATGCTGGCCGGCCTGACGCGCGTGATCAAACCCTACGGCAACATCGCCAGCTGCGGCCTGGCCGCCTCGGCCGACCTCGCCACGACCGTGATGCCGTTCATCATCCGCGGCGTCAGCCTGCTCGGCGTCGCCTCGGCCGGCACCGCGCGACCGATCCGCGAACAGGTGTGGGAGCGCCTGGCCGGCGACTGGAAGCCGGCGCACCTGGCCACGATCGCAAACCGTGAAGTCGCGCTGGCCGAACTTGGCACGGTTTTCGATACGATGTTGGGCGGTGGCTCGCTCGGGCGAACGGTCGTTCGGATCGCCTGACCGGCTCTTGGCCGGCACGGCGCCGCTGCCTAGAATGCGCGTTCCAACAGGGGAAAATCTGCACATGTCCAGAGTACTGATCGTCGACGATTCGCCGTCCCAGCTGGTCGGAATGAAGCGCACGGTGGAAAAGCTCGGCCACCAGGTCATCACGGCCGAGGACGGCGCCGCAGGTGTCGAGGTGGCCAAGCGCGAGCTGCCGGACCTGATCCTGATGGACGTCGTGATGCCGAACCTGAACGGGTTCCAGGCCACGCGCACGATCTCGAAGGATCCCAAGACCAGCCACATCCCGATCATCCTGGTCACGACCAAGGACCAGGACACCGACCGCGTGTGGGGCATGCGCCAGGGCGCCAAGGCCTACGTGACCAAGCCGATCGACGACGCGGAGCTGACCCGCGTGATCCAGGAATACCTGCCGGCGGCGTAGTTTTTGCGGTCGTCCGTGAGCGTCGGGTAAGGAAGGCGCGCGAGCAATCGCGCGCCTTCTCTTTTTCCTGATTGGCGCCGAGACTCAGTTGCCTGAAGCACCTCTCCCGCCGGGAGAGGGGGCGGGGAGAGGGTTCGGGCGAAGCACGACATCCAATTCTTGGTGTGCCGGTGGCTCGTCGCTTCGCCCGAACCCTCATCCGGCCCTGCGGGCCCCCCTCAGCCGCTCGCGGCGGCTTCGATCCTGGAGGGAGAAGGGCTGGGTCGGACTAATCAGGTGTTCACGCCCGCGGATCGAAGTCGAATTCCTTCGCCATCTGCTCGTACAGCGCGCGCTGCGCGTCGGTTTCGGCCTTCGGTACGCGCACCTCGAGCGTGACGATCTGGTCGCCCGGCGTCCTGCCCGGCCAGCCGCGGCCGCGCAGGCGCATCTTGCGGCCGCCATCGGAACCGGCCGGGATGCGCAGCTCGACGTTGCCGCCGAGCGTCGGCACCGTCACCTTGGCGCCGAGCGCGGCCTCCCACGGCGCCAGCGGCAGCGTCGACAGCACGTCGCGGCCGTCGAGCCGGAAGCGCGCGTCGTCGCGCAGGCCGACCTCGAGGATCAGGTCGCCGGCCGGGCCGCCATGCGCGCCGGCATGGCCCTGCCCGGCCAGGCGAATCTGCTGGCCCGGCAGGATGCCGGCCGGAATCTTCACCTCGAGCGTGCGGTCGCCGTGGGTGTCGCGCAGGCTGATCCGCTCGCGGCCGCCGTGGTAGCCGGTGGCGAGGTCGATCGCGATCTGCGCGTGCAGGTCGCGGCCGCGCCGCGGGCCGGGATGGCGGCCGCCACCGCCACCGCGGGCGCCGAACAGCGATTCGAAGAAGTCGCTGAAGTCGCCGTCGGCGTCGAAATCGGCGCCGCCCTGCCAGCTCGGCGGCGGCCCGCGGAACTCGTCGCCGCTGCGGTAGCCGCCGGCGCGCAACTGGTCGTAGGCCTTGCGCCGATCCGGCTCGCGCAGCGCCTCGTAGGCCTCGTTGACGGCCTTGAACTTGTCCTCGGCGCCGGCTTCCTTGCTGACGTCGGGGTGGTACTTGCGCGCAAGCCGCCGGTACGCCTTCTTGATGTCGGCGTCGGAGGCGTCCGGCTTCACGCCGAGCGTGTCGTAATAGTCCTTGAACTCCATCCGTTACCTCACCCTCGCGAAAACGAAGCGGCCCGCGGTGACGCCACCGCGGGCCGGAGTGCCTCGGCCGGCACGCCGTGTCGGCCGCCAGCGTACCAAAGCCGCGGCGCGGCGGCGGCGCGTCAGCCGGCGATCTCGATGCGGCGCGGCGTCGTCTCGGGCTTCTTCGGGATCGATATCTCCAGCACGCCATGCTTGCCGACCGCGGTGATGCCGTCGGCATCAGCACTGTCGGGCAGCGCGAAGCGGCGGTAGAAGCTGCCGTGGCTGCGCTCGACCCGCGTGAACTTGGCGCTTTCCTCGCGCACCTCGGCCTTGCGCTCGCCCTTGATCGAGAGGATGCCCTTGTCCATGTGCACCTCGATGTCCTTCGGATCGACGCCTGGGATGTCGGCCAGGATCACGAAGCGCTTGTCCTCTTCCTTGATGTCGACGCGCGGCGTCCACTGGCTGGTCACGACGTTCGACTGGTCGGTGTCGTCGGTGCTGAAGAAGCGGTCGAAGACCCCCTTGAGCTCGTCCTGCAGATTCGCATGGGGAACCACCCAGGGGTTGTAGCGGGTAATGGCCATGGCTCGTCTCCACGAATGGCGGCGTCGGCCGCCGGATGGCGCATAGGTAGGGCTGCCAGCCGGGCTTTCAAGCGCATGGGCATCCGCCGCGACCGGCCGTATGATGACCGCCCTTCCCTTCCCAGCCAGGACCCTTCCGATGACGATCCAGATCGGCGACCGCATCCCCGACGCGACGCTCCACCACTACAAGGACGGCGTGCAGGCCCTGTCCACCGGCGACCTGTTCCGTGGCCGCAAGATCGTGCTGTTCTCGGTCCCCGGCGCGTTCACGCCGACCTGCTCGGAGCGCCACCTGCCCGGTTTCGTCACGCACTACGACGCGTTCCGCCAGCGCGGCGTCGACGTCGCCTGCATCGCGGTCAACGATGCGTTCGTGATGGGCGCTTGGGGCAAGGCGCATAACGTACCGGAAGGCCTGCTGATGCTGGCCGACGGCAACGGCGACTTCATGCGCGCGCTCGGCCTGGAAATGGACGCGACGCGCTTCGGCATGGGCTTGCGCGGCAAGCGCTTCGCGCTGTACGCCGAGGACGGCGTGGTCAAGCAGCTCGCGGTCGAGGCGCCGGGCGAGTTCAAGGTTTCCAGCGCCGAGGCGATGCTCGACGCGATCGGCTGAGGCCCGACACACCCCCTGTAGGGTGGGACACAGCCGCATGGCGGCGAGTCCCACCGAACCCCATGCCTGGTGGGACTCGCGCCGATGGCGCTGCGTCCCACCCTAAGTGTTGCTTGATCTTGTGGGAGGGACTTCGGTCCCTCCCACCCACCGATCACTCGCCCGACGGCGCTCCGTCCGGTGCCGCGCCGTCCGCTTCGCTTGCGGCCTCGCCGCCCTCGTCCTCGCCGAACGCCTCGACCTTGACCACGCCGACCAGCGCCTCGTCCGCCGGCAGGCGGATCAGCGTGACGCCCTGCGTGTTGCGGCCGACGCGGGCGATCTCGGCGGCGCGCGTGCGCACCAGCGTGCCCTGGTTCGAGATCAGCATGACCTCGTGCGCATCCTCCAGCAGCACCGCGCCGACGAGGTTGCCGTTGCGCTCGGAGCACTGGATGCCAAGGACACCCTGGATACCACGGCCCTTGCGCGGGTACTTCGACAGCGGCGTGCGCTTGCCGTAGCCGCGCTCGGTCGCGGTCAGCACGCACGGCTCGGCCGACGCGGCGGCCTCGTCGGCCAGCGCTTCGCCCTCGGCCGCCTCGATCGCTTCGTCCTCCTCGCCAGCCTGCTCGGCCGCGTGCTCGACGACGAGCAACGAGACGACCTGCACGCCGTCGGCGAGGCGGATGCCGCGCACGCCGCTGGCGCCACGGCCCATCGCGCGCACCTCGTCCTCGAAGAAGCGCACCGCGCGGCCGTTCGAGGCGAACAGCATCACGTCGCGGCTGCCGTCGGTGAGCTGCACGTCGACCAGCGCATCGCCCTCGTCGAGGTGGATCGCGATCTTGCCGCGCTGCAGCTGGAACGCGAACTCGGTCAACGACGTCTTCTTGACCGTGCCGTTGCGCGTTGCGAAGAACACGTAGCGGTCCTCGGCGTACTCGCGCACCGGCAGCACCGCCTGCACCTTCTCGCCCTCGTCCAGCGGCAGCAGGTTCACGATCGGCTTGCCGCGCGCGTTCGGCCCCGCCTCCGGCAACTTGAACACCTTCAGCCAGTACACGCGGCCGGCGCTGGTGAACACCAGCAGCGTGTCGTGCGTGTTGGCGATCCACAGGCGCTCGACGAAATCCTCTTCCTTCATCGCGGTCGCCGAGCGGCCCTTGCCGCCGCGTCGCTGCGCGCGGTACAGGCTGACCGGCTGGCGCTTCGCGTAGCCGGCATGCGACAGCGTGACGACGACGTCTTCCGGTTCGATCAGGTCGAGGATGTCCAGGTCCTCCTGGCTGGCCTGGATGACCGTGCGGCGCGCGTCGCCATACTGCTCCTTCAGCGCGACGAACTCGTCGCGGATCACCTTCAGCAGCACGTCCGGGTTCTCGAGGATCTCGATCAGGCCGGCGATCGTGCGCAGCAGCTCCTTGTACTCGTCGGTCAGCTTTTCCTGCTCCAGCCCGGTCAGGCGCGCCAGGCGCATCTCCAGGATCTGCTGCGCCTGCGTCTCCGACAGCTGGTAGCCGGCCTCGGACAGGCCGACGGACGCATCGAGGTTCTCCGGCCGCGACGCCTCGGCGCCGGCCGCGGCGAGCAGCGCCTTGACCATGCCCGGCTCCCAGCGGCGCGACAGCATGCGCTGCTTCGCCTCGTCCGGCGTCGGCGAGGTGCGGATCAGCTCGACCATCGCGTCGATGTTGGCCAGCGCGACGGTCAGGCCTTCCAGGATGTGGGCGCGGTCGCGCGCCTTGCGCAGGTCGAAGATCGTGCGCCGCGTGACCACCTCGCGGCGGTGGCGGATGAACGCATCGAGGATCTCGCGCAGGCCCAGCGTGCGCGGCTGGCCGTCGAGCAGCGCGACCATGTTGATGCCGAACGTGACCTGCAGTTGGGTCTGCTGGAACAGGTTGTTCAGCAGCACGTCGGCGGAGGTGTCGCGGCGTACCTCGATGACGACGCGCAGGCCGTCCTTGTCGGACTCGTCGCGCAGCTCGGTGATGCCCTCGATGCGCTTTTCCTTGACCAGTTCGGCGATCTTCTCGATCAGGCGCGCCTTGTTGACCTGGAACGGCAGCTCGGTGACGACGATCGTCTCGCGGCCGTTGTCGTCGCTCTCGATCTCGGCCTTCGCGCGCACGAGGATGCGGCCGCGGCCGGTCCTGTACGCCTCGACGATGCCGGCGGCGCCGTTGATGATGCCGGCGGTCGGGAAATCCGGGCCGGGCACCAGCTGCATCAGGTCGTCGAATCCGAGCTCCGGATCATCGATCAGCGCGATGCACGCCGCGAGCACTTCGCCCAGGTTGTGCGGCGGCACGTTGGTCGCCATGCCGACCGCGATGCCGGCCGAGCCGTTGACCAGCAGGTTCGGGATGCGCGTCGGCAGGACCGTCGGCTCGAGTTCCTTCTCGTCGTAGTTGGGCTGGTAATCGACCGTTTCCTTGTCGATGTCGGCGAGCAGCTCCGAGGACAGGCGGTCGAGCCGGCATTCGGTATAACGCATCGCCGCCGCATCGTCGCCGTCGACCGAGCCGAAGTTGCCCTGGCCGTCGACCAGCGTGTAGCGCATCGAGAAGTCCTGCGCCATGCGCACCAGCGCGTCGTAGATCGACGCGTCGCCGTGCGGATGGTACTTACCCATCACGTCGCCGACCACGCGCGCGCACTTCACGTACGGCCGGTTCCACACCGTGTTCGACTCGTGCATCGCGTACAGCGTGCGCCGGTGCACCGGCTTGAGGCCGTCGCGCACGTCCGGCAGCGCGCGGCCGACGATCACGCTCATCGCGTAGTCGAGATAGCTTTTGCGGACCTCGTCCTCGATGTTGACGCGTATGACTTCTTTGGCCAGCTCAGCCATCGGGCATCCTCTGCAAACGTCCAGATTCGGAAAGCGCGCACGCCTCCAGGCGACCCCTCGACCTCGAAAAGTCGCCCCGGAGACGATGTCCGCACAGACCGCGCGCAAGCCCTTCGACGCGCGCGGACCAAACACGGAATTCTACCATACGCCCCACCCCGAGGCGGCGGTTTTCCCTGATTGCAGCGGGACTTAGCGGGCTGGCGGCGGCCTCGGGCGGCTTGGACTCTGCGGCGCTGCGCCACACCGGTCGCGCACAGGGTGCGCTCCTACACCAAAGGCGCCACGGTGTTTTTTGTAGGAGCCCACCCTGTGGGCGACCTGCGCCATCCACGCATGGCGGTGCGCCGCCGTTACGGCGCGGAGCCGTGCGCGCGCGGCGCGCGGAAGATCCAGTACTTGGAGCTGAGGAAGTTCACCACCGCGCCGGCGGCGGACCCGGCGGCGACGCCGATCGCCGGCCATTCGCGCACCAGCGGCCAGCTCGCCACGCACAGCGCGTAGGCGCCGTAGTTCAGCGCGAAGCCGCCGGCCATCGCGACCAGGTAGCGCAGCAGTTCGCGATGGCGGCTGCCGTTGCCATGGCCGGCGAACGTGTAGCGGCGGTTGAAGCCCCAGGTCGTCGTCGCCGCGGCCAGGAACGAGAACACGCGCGCGCCGTACGGATTCATCGCCAGCTCGCGCACGAGGAACTGCACGATGCCGGCGTCGACCACGTAGCCGAGCACGCCGCTCACGGCGAACAGCAGCAGTTGCCGGCGCAACGCCATCGGGGCCCCGGTCGGCAGCGGGTCAGCCGGCGCCGAACAGCGAAGCCATGCGCGCCGTGTCCGGATGTTCGACCACGCCGCGCTCGGTCACTATCGCGTCGATCAGGCTTGCCGGCGTCACGTCGAACACCGGGTTCCACGCCTGCGCGCCCTCGACCACGGTACGCTGGCCGCCATACGCGAACAGTTCGTCCGGCGAGCGCAGCTCGATCTCGATGTCGGCGCCGCTCGCGGTAGCCATGTCGACCGTCGACGACGGCGCGACGACCATGAACTTGACGCCGTGGTGGCGCGCGGCGATCGCCAGCTGGTAGGTGCCGATCTTGTTGGCGGTGTCGCCGTTGGCGGCGATGCGGTCGGCGCCGACGATGACCCACTGCACGCGCCCGGTACTCATCAGGTGCGCGGCGGCCGAGTCGGCCACCAGCGTCGCCGGGATTCCGTCGCGCAGCAGCTCCCACATGGTCAGGCGCGCGCCCTGCAACCACGGCCGGGTCTCGCCGGCGTACACGCGCGCGATGCGGCCGGTCTCGACGCCGGCGCGGATCACGCCGAGCGCGGTGCCGAAGCCGGCGGTCGCGAGCGAGCCGGTATTGCAATGCGTCAGCACGCCGACGCCGTTGCCGAGCAGCGCCGCGCCGGCCGCGCCCATGCGCCGGTTCGCGACCAGGTCCTCGTCCTGGATCGCCTGCGCCTCGCGCGCCAGCGCGGCCAGGTCCGCGCCGCGCGCGATCGCGCGCTGCATGCGGTCGAGCGCCCACATCAGGTTCACCGCGGTAGGCCGCGCGGCGCGCAGCGTCGCCAGCGCCTCGTCGAGCCGCGCCGGATCGTGCTGCGCGGCCAGCACCACGCCCCACGCCGCCGCGATGCCGATCGCCGGCGCGCCGCGCACGACCAGCTCGCGGATCGCCTCGGCGACCTCCTGCGCGCTGCGGCAGTCGACGTACGCCTCCTCGGCCGGCAGCAGGCGCTGGTCGAGCAGGCGCAGGTGGCTGCCCTGCCAGAGGACGGCGCGGACGGTGTCGTGGCTGGCCTGGGTAGGGTTCATGCGACGTCGGCGGGAGCTGCGAAGGAATGGCCGCGCAGCGTAGCAGCGCGCCCGCGGCGCGGCCAGTTGGGGCGCCGAGCCGGACCGAGAGGCGAAGAGCATCGCGGCTTCCGCCGCTCCCACGGAAAGCCGGGCCTCGCAGCTCCCGTGGGAGCGCCGGCAGGCGCGATGCTTTGCGCTCCCGCCCGACCAGGAGCATCGCGGCTTCCGCCGCTCCCACGGAAAGCCGTGCCTCGCTGCTCCTGTGGGAGCGCCGGCAGGCGCGATGCTTTGCGCTCCCGCCCGACCAGGGGCATCGCGGCTTCCGCCGCTCCCACGCAAAGCCGGGCCTCGCTGCTCCTGTGGGAGCGCCGGCAGGCGCGATGCTTTGCGCTCCCGCCCGACCAGGAGCATCGCGGNCCGGGCCTCGCTGCTCCTGTGGGAGCGCCGGCAGGCGCGATGCTTTGCGCTCCCGCCCGACCAGGGGCATCGCGGCTTCCGCCGCTCCCACGCAAAGCCGGGCCTCGCTGCTCCTGTGGGAGCGCCGGCAGGCGCGATGCTTTGCGCTCCCGCCCGACCAGGAGCATCGCGGCTTCCGCCGCTCCCACGGAAAGCCGTGCCTCGCTGCTCCTGTGGGAGCGCCGGCAGGCGCGATGCTTTGCGCTCCCGCCCGACCAGGGGCATCGCGGCTTCCGCCGCTCCCACGGAAAGCCGTGCCTCGTTGCTCCCTGCCCTTTCGACGGCTCCCGTGAAAAAAAAAAACGGCCCCGTTGCCGGGGCCGTGAAGAGCGGAGACTACAGAACGTCGCTTAGAACTTCTGCGTGTAGCGCAGGTAGTAGAAGCGACCGATATCGAAGCCGCCGTAGTACGTGAACGACGAGTTCGGCGCCGAATACAGCACCGGTCCGACGTGGTTGAACACGTTGTTGACGCCCGCCGCAATCGAGGCATTCCACGGCGCGTTCCAGCGCACCTGCAGGTCGTGGAACGTGTTGCCGCCGGTGCGATTCAGCTTGTACGGACCGGTGTCGGGCGCGACGTGGTCGGGCATGTTGCACTCGCCCGGGAACGAGGAGCACTTCTCCTTGATGCTGGAGAAGTAACGGGTCGTCCAGGTCGCACCGAAGTCGCCCAGCGTCCAGTCCAGGCTCGCGTTGGAGCGCGTACGGAAGTTCGATCCGAGGCTCGTGCTCGGCTGCACGATCGTCGCCGGGTCGTTGTCCGGCTTGGTGTTGAGATGCGCGACGTAGGTCGTGTCCCAGTGGATCGCGAAGCGGCCGAACGAGAACTCCGGCAGGCGGTAGTTGACGCCGAGATCGTAGCCCTCGGTGTCGACCCAACCCTGGTTGGTCTGGCCGCGCAGCGCGTAGTTGACCACGCCGGTGACCGGATCACGCGTGAACAGCAGGTTCGAGCAGCGCGAGGTCACGCCGCGCAGGTAGCAGTCGTCGACGATCTGCTGCACCGAGTCGGCCGTGATCGCGTTGTTGATGCGCACGCGGTACCAGTCGAGGCTGATGTCCAGGCCGCCGATCCAGCTCGGGCTGTAGACCATGCCCAGCGTCTTGGTGGTGGTCGTCTCCGGCTGCAGGGTCGGGTTCGAGCCGGACAGGAACTGGATGCCGGTCTGGCACGGGAACGCCGTGCACGGCGAGCCGCCCTGGCCGAGCTGGTGGAAGTTCGCCGGCGTGCCGTGCTGGCCGCCAAAACCGCTGGTGCAGCGGGCGAGCACGGCCGGGTTGATGCCGGCTTCGCCGTTGGTCACGTCGCACGGATCGGTGTAGCTGTCGAACGTGCCGCCGAGGCCGCCGAACAGGTCGTTGATCGTCGGCGCGCGGAAGCCCTGCGCGTAGTTGCCACGCACGAGCAGGTCGTCGAGCGGCCGCCAGGTCAGGCTGAACTTGCCGTTGGTGGTCTTGCCGAACGAGGAGTAGTCGGAGTGGCGCGCGGCCACGTTGAACGACAGCTCACGGGCGAACGGCAGGTCCTTCAGCACCGGCACGTCGACCTCGACGTAGTACTCCTCGACCGTGTACTTGCCGCTGGTCGGACCCGCCGACAGGTTCGTGCTGATGCCGGCCTGGCTGAACGCGTCCGGCACGAAGTCGCCGGTCTCGTTGCGATACTCGTAGCCCGCCGCGACATTGACGTCGCCAGCCGGCAGGGTGAACACCGGACCGGTGATATTGGCGCTGTAGTCGACCGTGCGGGTACGGCCGGTGTCGTGGTACTCCGGGAACAGGTAGGCCTGCAGCGCCGGATCCGACAGCGAGCCCGAGCCGCCCTGGCCGGCCGGCAGGATCGGGTTCCACGGGATGCACGAGCCGGGCGAGCTGCCGTACGGAATCGGGTTGTCCGGCGTGCCGCAGGTGACGCGGCCGGTGGCCGGATCGAGGAACGACGGGCCGAGCGCACCAGCCAGCGCGATCAGGCTGAAGTCGCCACGCTGCAGCTTCAGCAGGTCGTTGGTGTTGACGTAGCCACCGACGTCCCAGTTGAACGTGCGCTCGCCGAGGCTGAAGCTGCCTTCCAGCGTGCCAGACACGCGGTAGGTCGACAGGTCATTGCTCCGCGTGCGCGGCACTTCCCAACCGCGACGGTAGAAGTACACGTCATGGCCGTTGCCTTCGCCGAGGAAGCGATCGCCGACCGGGTTGTAGTAGCTCTGCGCCGACAGGCCGATCAGGCTGGTACTGCCCGGCAGGCTGAACGCCGGCTGGAACGGATAGCCGGCGATCTGCTGGGTGGTCGAACGCTTGTTGTACAGGATGTCGGTCGAGAAGCGGATGTTGTCGGTGATCGCGTATTCGCCGTTGACGAACAGCGAGCGGCGCTCGATGCCGGTCTGCAACATCATCTGCTCGTTCGCGTTCGAACGGTCGCTGTTGCCGCCTGCGGCATTCGTGCCGTGGTAATCGGCCGGGTCGAACGGATTGCCGCCGGGCTTGAGCGTGCAGGTGCCCAGCGGGCTGTCATCCTGGCCGGCGCAGAAGCCTTCCGGGAAGTAGAACGCGCCCCACTGCGTCGCCAGCGACCAGCCCGAGGTCGGATGCCGCGAACTGTTCGGGTAGGCGCTGTACGGACGATCCTTCGCCCACACCGGATCTTCCTTCGAGTATTCGGCGCTGAACGTGATCGAGCCACGATCGTTGTGCGAGCCGAAGGTCATGCTGTAGGTCTGCTTGGCGCCGTCGTCCTCGTCGAACTGGCCGACGTAGGCACTGGCTTCAGCGCCGTCGTAGTTCTTGCGCGTGATGATGTTGATCACGCCGGCGATGGCATCGGAGCCGTAGATGGCCGAAGCACCGTCCTTCAGGACCTCGACGCGCTCGATCGCGGAAACCGGCACCTGCGACAGGTCCTGTGTGCCCGACGTGGTCGCTCCGAGGCGCTTGCCGTTCAGCAGCACCAGCGTGCGGTTCGCGCCGAGGTTGCGCAGGCTGACGTAGTAGCCGCCGACCGACTCACCGGAGGCGAGCGCACTGGCGCGGCTGATCGGCGGCGAGCCGGCTTCGGAAAGGTTCTGCAGGATGTCGGCGACCGAGTTGAAGCCCTGGTGCTCGATCGCGGTGCGGTCGATCACGACGATCGGCTGCGCGGTTTCCACGTCCGCCTTGCGGATGCGCGAACCGGTGACGGTGACCGTCTCCAGCTGCTGACTGGGTGCATCGGCGGCCTTGTCCTGCGCCAGCGCCGGCGCCGCCACCGAGGCGAACGCGAGCGTGACACCGGCGATGCCGTGCATGCGCAGCGCACGCCGGATCGCCTGGCCGAGCAGAGTAGTCGACATGTAGTTCTTCTCCTGTCTGGGGTGAATGGCAAACCCGCCACAACACGGGCTTGTCCGAAACATTAGGAAAACGTGAACACCGGCCCTTGGCCGTGGCTTGCGGAAGTCGTTGCAGAAATTGATGAGCGCGCGGAGATGGTCCGATCTGTCACACGCGCGCCTTTCAAGCCCTCCCCTTCAAGGGGGTGAGCCGGGCTTTCGATCGCTGCCGTCGGGCAGCGATCGCCGGC
>JAACZU010000010.1 GCA_009996615.1 Rhodanobacteraceae bacterium
CGCCAACCTTGGAGACTGGCGCAACTGGCGCGACTGATGGGGATTTGGCGCGACTGGAAGGCGGCAGCGGCGGGGAGGCCTGATAGCATGAGTGACCTAGACGAAAAGTTTCGCCGCATGTTTGCCGGTCCGCTTGGGCAGTCGGCCGCTGAGCGGATCGCCGCCCACCGTGACCGCGCGCTGCGCGTGCGGGACGCAAGCACCGATCCAAACCTGGCCGAGCACGCGCAAGATGCTGCCGTATACTTCGCATGGGCCGCGAAGGATCTGGCGAACATCGCCGACCCGGTAGCGCGCAAGCATGCCGAGGATTCTGTGCTGAACTTGATTCGCGCCTTTCATCACGATTGGCGCGCGGGGATACGCAGCGTCAAGCGGCCCATAGAGGCCGGCGCCAAGGCACTACGGCAGCGATCAAGCGCCGGTTTCAGCAGCGGCGAAGAACGGCGGGCTGAACGCACGCCTGAGTGGGAAAGCTGGCAGCGGCGTGCGGACGAGCTGCGCGCGGCCAACCCGAGGCGAACGAAATCCGACATCTGCCGGCAGATTGCAAACGAGTACGGGTTAACGCGCGAGGGCGTCGCAAAGCGTGTGACCCTGCCCACGCAAAAGAAAGCTGGAACGGAACGCCCGCGTTCCAAAAAATAGCTGCGTAGTTTTCGCATCGCCTCCCAAGGCAGCCCGCGCAATCCGGCGCGGTCGCACCGAGGACCACGCGATGCATACACCCCGCACCCCCGACCCTACCGCGCGTTACTGGCGCCTTCCGGCTGTGATCGCCTACACGCAGCGATCGCGCAGCTCGATCTACCGCGACCCGACTTTCCCGAGGCCGATCAAGCTCGGCCCGAATACCGCCGCTTGGCTGGCCGCCGACGTGCAAGCCTGGTGCGCCGCGCGTGAGGCCGAAGCGCAGAAGGTGGCTGCATGATCGGCCGCCTGGACGACCTGCGCGCGCGGCGGTTGCGCTACGTCACCCGCGCCCCGGGCGACCTGCTGCGCGACGTGAGCGCCGCGTGCGCTTCGCTCGGCGACATCGCCGACCGCGGCGTGACCGACACCGACCTGCCCGCAATCGCGCGCACCGTCGAGGGAATCCGGCGCGTCCTTGGCCAGCTCCGCACCGGAGGCAATCACGATGCAGCCTGATCGCCAGACACGACGAAGCCCGCGCATGGCGGGCCTCGGAAACAACATGCGTCTTGGCGGACGCATCGATTATAGCCTGCTAAGCGGAAAGGCCGCTAGCCGTCAAGACGGCCTCGCCAATCCTGTTGACCGGCTATTGCCGCGCCTTGAAGGCGTGCAAAAGGCCGGTTCCTGCTGGCGCGCACGCTGCCCGGCGTGCGGCGGTCAAGGCCGCAAGGTATCCATCACGGTCGGCGACGACGGCCGCGTGCTGCTGACTTGCTTCTCGTGCCATGACACGCCGGCCGTACTCGGCGCGGTCGGGCTGAGCATCGCCGACCTGTTCCCCCGGCGCGTCACGCACGCGACCACGCCCGAGGAACGCCGGGAGCTGGCGCAGCGCGCGCGGGAATCGCAATGGGCCGCCGCGCTGGGCGTGCTGGCGCCCGAGGCGGGCGTGATCGAGGTTGCGGCCTCGATGATCGAGCGCGGCGCGGCGCTGACCGCCGACGACCTGGCGCGCGTGCGGTTGGCGGCGCAGCGCATCCATAGCGCGCGGGAGGTGCTGGCATGACCCGCACCGACGACCTGCCACGCTCCATCCGCGAAATCGACGAGCTCGCCGACCGTAACCTTGAACGGTTGGAGCGCATCACCGGCCACGACCTGCGAACGCAGCGTGCCGACCACTTCGATAGCGTCGAGCTGATCCCAGCCGACCGCCTGCGCCCCGAGCCGATCCGCTGGCTTTGGCCCGGCTGGCTTGCACGTGGAAAGCTGCATGTCTTGGCCGGCGCGCCGGGCACCGGCAAGACCACGATCGCGATTGACCTGGCCGCATCTGTGACCGCCGGCCGCGCGCTGCCGTCCGGCTACCGCCCGCAGCGCGGTAGCGTGCTGATCTGGTCCGGCGAGGACGATCCGGCCGACACGCTAGTGCCGCGCCTGCTCGCCGCTGGTGCCGACCTGACCCGCGTCCGCTTTGTCGGCGACACGCGCGAGGATGGCGAGCGCCGCCCGTTCGATCCGGCGCGCGACGTGGACCTGCTCGCCGCTGCCGTGGCTGGTGTGGACGACGTGGCGCTGCTGATTGTTGATCCGCTGGTTTCGGCCGTGGCCGGCGACTCGCACAAGAACGCGGAGGTCCGGCGAGGACTGGCCCCGCTGGTGGACTTGGCGGCTCGCCTGGACGCCGCACTGGTCGGCATCACGCACTACAGCAAGGGCACACAAGGGCGCGAGCCGTTGGAGCGCGTGTCCGGCTCCCTCGCGTTCGGCGCACTGGCCCGCGTCGTGTTCGGCACCGTGCGCCAGCAAGCCGAGGACGGCGAGCCGCAACGGATGCTGCTCGCGCGCTGCAAGAGCAACATCGGCCCGGACGGCGGCGGCTTCACCTACGCTTTCGAGCAAGCCGAGCTGCGCGCGCATCCCGGCGTCGAGGCGAGCCGGATCGTGTGGGGCGCGGCGGTCGAGGGCACGGCACGCGAACTGCTCGCCGAGGCCGAGCCTGCCGACGACCACGCCGAAGCGCGCGACGCCGCCGACTGGCTACGCGAACTGCTCGCTTCCGGCCCAATGGCAGTGAAGGATGTTCGTCGACACGGCGACAATGCCGGCTTCGCATGGCGCACCTTGCAGCGCGCGATGCGCGCGGCTGGCGTTGAATCAAAGCGTGGCGGCTTTGGCCTTCCGGCGACGTGGGGGCTGCACAGTAGCGCCACAGTCGCGCCAGTTGCGCCAACCTTGGAGACTGGCGCAACTGGCGCGACTGATGGGGATTTGGCGCGACTGGAAGGCGGCGGGGAGGTCATCTATCTATGACCGCCGACCTGATCCGCGTCTTGCAAGACCACGGCGCACGGCTGACCCGCAGCGGCGACCGCCTGCGCGTCGAGGCATCGCAGCCGATCCTCGATGCCCTGCGCGTCCTGCTCGGCGAGCACAAGCCGCTGATACTCGCGCACCTGCACTTGTCCGAACTGGCCGACGCCGAAGGGATCGAGCGCGCGCACGTTGAGGCATTACCGGCCGCCGACCTTGAGGACTGCGCCGGCCTGCCCGACGATGCACTGCGCGCCTACCTGGCCACGCTGCATGACGCCGGCCTGCGCCAGCGTGGCAAGGTGCCGCCGGACGAAACCGCGCACGCCATATGCGCACGCTGCGGCCCCATCTGCTTGCATCCCGCCGTGGCCACCGTGCTCCCCGTCGTGCGCGGCTGGCCGACCTGCGCCGGCTGCCCGTGGTGCCACGTCCGCAACCGGCAGGCGATCCCGAGGCCGCCCGTGCGCTGCGGCGACTGCCGGCACTTCGCACGCGACCCGATCAATCCCGATGCGGGCTTGGGCCGCTGCACCGCCGACCGCGAACCGCTGCCGTCCGAACCGCCGCACTGCCCGCACGCGCAGCGGCAGTGCGAGAGCTTCGCGCCATGGATCGCGGGCGTGGATTCGCTCCCTTCGGAGAACTGCGCCCGCTGTGCCGACAATTGCTGCGACTGGTGCGCCAAGAAGGAGGTCGCGTGACTGCCCCTGGCCTTGCCGAACTGCAAGCCCTGGAGGCCACACTATCGGGGCGTATCGAGCGCACACACGAGGCGCTGCTGGCCGGCGCGAAGGCGGGCGGGTATTACGTCACCGCCGACGGCCGCGTGCCCGAGGCGTGTCTGGCGCACCTGCTGGGGCTGGCGCCTGGCACGCTGCGCAATCGCCGGCGCGAGGGCCGGGCACCGCCACACTACCGAGTGGGCGGCGCAGGCCATGCGGTCACCTATCGCTTGGCCGAGGTGGCGCAATGGATCGAGGCCGGCCGCGAGTATTGACGCATGTTGGATGCGGGGAGGTAGATTCGGCGCATGAGCAGCCCCGCCCCGCGCGAAGCAGGTGCACGAAAGTGCACGAGCGCGGCCACATCGGGCTTACGCGGTGGGCAGCCGGAAGGCATCTTGCGCTCGCACGCACCTCGCGCGCGTTCGGAGAACACCTCATGCCAACCCCTTCGCGTCCCACCGTGCAGCGCGGCATCACGCGCGTAGCGGCCCACGGCGACACGCCCAGCGTCCCCGCGCTGGTCGCTAACCTCAATCAGGCCTTCGTGGACTTCAAGGCCTCGCACAACGCGCGCATTGACGCGGTATCCGCCAACGTCGAGAACTTGCAGCGTGCCGTGGACGACGCCAATACCAGGCTCGCCGCGCAGCAAATGAACGGGAGCGGTGCGCCGACCGCGGATGAAGGCACCTCGCCCACGTTCGCCGCCGCGGGCCTGCGCGGATCCGGCGAGTTCCGGCAGTTCTACACCGCCCGCGCTTCCAACGCCAGCGAGAGCAGTGCCGACGCGCACCTGGGCGACATGCTGCGCGCCGTGGCAGGCCTCAAGGCCAAGTCCGCTGCGCTGGCATCGCTGAGCGAAGGCACGGACACCGCTGGCGGCTACAGCGTGCCCCGCCTGGTCATGCCGACGATCCTGGACGCGCTGGCTGAAAGCAGCGCGCTCCTGCGTGCCGGTGCGTCGATCCTCCCCTTCGAGCACGAGGGCGCGCTGACCATCACGGTGCCGGCGATCGACACGCTGCCAACCCCGTCCTGGCGCCTCGAGAAGGGCGATGTGGCGTTGTCCGCGCCGACGTTCCGCGGGCAGGCGCTCACGCCGCGCTCGCTGTCGGTCATCGTGAAGTGCAGCCGCGAGCTTCTGGCGGACAGTCCCGACATGGATCGCGCCGTGCGTACCGCGGTCGGCACCGCGTTCGCCGCCGAGCTGGACCGCGTTGGCCTGGTCGGCACCGGCTCCGCGCCCGAGCCGAAGGGCATCGACGCGACCGCGGGGGTCATCCACGTGGCGCAAGCCGGCGCCGCGCTGAGCTGGAAGGACATGCTGGCGGGAACGCAGCGCATCCTGGAGAACAAGGGGCCGATGCCCACGAGCGCCATCGGCGCCCCGCGGTCCATGATCGGGCTCGCCGGCCTGACCGATACCACGGGCCAGCCGCTTAACCGCCCGCCGCTCCTGGACGGTGTGCAGGTCATTCCCACGGTGGGCGTCCCGACCGACCTCGGCGATGATGACGATGAAAGCCTGCTGTTCCTGGGCGACTTCCGCACGGTGCAGTTCATCATGCGCGAGCGGCTGACCGTTGCCCGGCTGAGCGAGGCGTTCGCCGGCACCGGCGAAATCGGGTTCCTGTTCCACATGCGCGTGGACGTGGCGATCAACTACCCGGGCGCGCTGGCCGTCATCACCGGCGTGAAGTGAGCACGCGGGCAATAGCCCGCCCGCGTCCAGCCGGCGAGTGATGCGGGTTCATGAACAACCCCGGCAGCGTGGGGTCCCTCGAACCTCGGGGCTGACCGCGCACCTCCGCTCGCCATGCCGCGCGCTGGCGAGCGGATCTATCACAGGCAGCACGGGGCCCGGTCGGCGATGGCCGGGCACCGCTTTAGCCTACGGCACCGATCTGGGGAGGGGGGGGGCAAAAGTCTGTAGGCCGATCGCTTCTAGACCGCCCGCCCCCTCACGCGCAGATTTTTTCTCCCCTTTTCAATAGGAAATCAGCAAATGGCGGGCGTGAAGGGTCGCAGCGGCGGGGCCGCGGAAGAACGCGGGCGGCGCACGCCCTGGAGCGGGACGCCGGCTCGGGCGCAGCACCGAAGATCAAGGGCTTGCTCAACATGGCCGGAGTGAACGCAATCGGCAACGGCGTGAACGGTGCGGAACTGGCGAACTATGCAAAGTTCATAATGCCGCTCGCGCGATCAAGGAAGCCAATGCGCCGGCCCCGACCGCGGCGATCATGAGCCCGCGTGAGGATGAAACCTTCGCGCTGTTCGCCGACACGACCGGCCAGCCGCTGCTCCAGGGGGGGGCGGGCAAAAGTTCAAAACCGATCCCGCGTTCAACGGGCGTCCAGTCGTTTTTTCACATCCCCGAAACCCGGAGCCGGACCATGCCACGACCACGCAAACCGACCTCGCTGCACATCTTGAGCGGCACTGCCGATCACAACCCCGCACGCATGCGCGAGCGCGCCGCCGAGCCGATCGACGACCGTCCGCTGGGACCGCCGCCCGAGAGCATGCGGCCGGATCAGCGCGCCGCGTGGCTCGAAATCGAGCGGCTGGCGCCGTGGCTTGCGTACGCGGACCGCATCGCGGTTGAAGTTACCGCTGTCCTGCTCGCACGCTTCCGCGTTGATCCTGGCACGATGCCGCCGGCCCTGCTGACGCGCTTGGAGACGCTGCTCGGCCGCTTGGGGCTGACGCCGAGTGATCGCAGCCGCGTCCGCGCGCAGTCTCCCTCCGCGAGTGCAAACAGATTTGTGCGGAACGGCATCCGACCGTCGTGATTGTGCCGGCTGGTCCCGCGGTGCCGGCGGATCAGGTCGCGCGCCTCCTCGCATACGCCGGTGTTGCCGTTCTGGCAGCGACGGTTGGGAACAGAGTTGGGGTCGCATCCAACTCCAAACAAAAAAGCCCATGAAAACATGGGCTTAAATGTATGTCTGGCGGAGAGGGTGGGATTCGAACCCACGTTACGGCATAACCGTAAACCGGATTTCGAATCCGGCGCATTCGACCACTCTGCCACCTCTCCAGAACCTTGTCGGCAAGGTGGTCGTGCCTTGCCGGGGCCGCGCATCATACGGGGATGGGGACTGCGAGACAAGCGGTTCGCGAGTCGGGATACACTCGCCGGCCGCATCCGACTTCCAGGGCCTGGTTCATGAGCACGATTTCCGTTCCTGTCTCCTATGGCGAGCTGATCGACAAGATCACGATCCTCGAGATCAAGGCCGAACGCATCGGCGATGCGGCCAAGCGTGCCAACGTGCGCACCGAGCTGGAGCTGCTGAACGCGACCTGGGCCGGCGCGGCCGCGTCGCACACCGACATCGGCGCCGAGCGCGCGCAGCTGCGTGCGGTCAACGAGGCGCTGTGGGACATCGAGGATCGCATCCGCGTCAAGGAGAAGGCCAAGGCGTTCGACGCCGAGTTCATCGAACTGGCACGCTCGGTCTACGTGCGCAACGACGAGCGCGCGTCGGTCAAGCGCGTCATCAACGAGAAGCTCGGCTCGACGCTGGTCGAGGAAAAGTCCTACCAGGACTATCGCTGAGCATCGAGCGGTCGGCGCCGATCTTCGCTTCCCTTCTCCCTCCGGGATCGAAGCCGCCTCAAGCGGCTGAGGGGGGGGCGCGCAGGCTCGCAGCACGCTTCATCGCCCAACTTCGTCCGGACCCTCTCCCCAACCCCTCTCCCGATGGGAGAGGGGCCTTGACGCCCCACTCAACCCAGGGTCGCTGCAAACGCCTCCAGCCGCTCGATCACGTCGTCGACCTCGATCAGATCCATCACGCCCGGGTATTCGAGCTTGGCGCCCCACGGCAGCGCGTCGGCCGGTTTCTTGCGGTACTTGCGTGCGGCCGCGTCGTAGCGGTCGACGCACCACTGGCGATCCGAATACGGGCCCGAGCGTGCCGGGTTGCTGGCCGCGTGCAGGCCGAGCACCGGCGTGCCGACCGCGTTGGCGATGTGCATCGGGCCAGAGTCGGGCGTCAGCACGAGGCTGGCGCGGCCGAGCAGGGCGAGCAGTTGCTTCAGCGTGTCCTTGCCGATCAGGTCGAGCGGTCGCGCCTTCGCCTGCGCCAGGATCGCGTCGCCGAACTCGCGCTCGTACGCGCTCGGGCCGCCGCACAGCGCGACGCGCCAGCCGAGAACGAGCATGGCGTGGTCGATCACCGCGGCGTAGCGCTCGGCGCGCCAGTTGCGCAGGCGGTGGCTCGACACCGGGCTGACCACCAGCGTCGGCGTGTCGCCGGGCAGGTGGCGTTCGGCGAACGCATGCGCCTCGTCCGGCACCGGGATGTCCCAGCGCACCTGCGTCTGCTTCAGGCCGAGCGGTTCGAGGAAGCTCGCCATCGCATCGAGCACGTGGTCGCCGCGCCGCGCCGGGATGCGGCAGTTCACGAACAGGCCGTGCAGGTCCTTCGAGCGCGCGCGGTCGTAGCCGATGCGCAGCGGCGCCTTGACCGCCAGGCTCAGCAGGTTCGAGCGCAGCGCGACCTGCATGTGCAGCAGCGCATCGAAGCGGCGTCCGGCCAGCTGCTCGCGCACGGCGCGGTAGCCGGCGCGGCCGGCGTGCTTGTCGAACACGATGAACTCGACGCCGGGCAGGTCGCCGACCAGCTTGTGCTCGAGCCGGCCGATCAGCCAGGTCAGGCGCGTCTGCGGCCAGTGCGCCTGCACCGTGCGCACCAGCGGCACGACGTGCGTGACGTCGCCGAGCGCCGAGGTGCGCAGCAGGCACAGGGAGGCGGGGGCGGTGCCCGTTGCAGCTTGATCCATGGGGCGCTTGCTACCATTGTGCGAAAAGGCGGGGACGCGCCGTGCGCCCGCGAAAGAGCGGCAAAGTGGCAGACGCATGATCCAGACGCAAGTTCAATCCACGCCCGGCGGCGTGCTGGTGTTCGATCGCGCGCTCGCCGCGACGCCCGACGAGCGTTGGTTCGACCGCGCCTGGTGGACCGCGCAGGGCAAGTCCGCGGCCGCGGCGGGCGGGCGTGGCGGCGTCGTGTTCGTCGACACGCCGGTCGGCGCCTGCGCGCTGCGCCACTACCATCGCGGCGGCCTGATGGCGCGCGTGAGCGCGGACCGCTACCTGTGGTCCGGCCGCGAGCGCACGCGCGCGTTCCGCGAGTTCCGCCTGCTCGCGCGGCTGGCCGATGCCGGCCTGCCGGTGCCGGCGCCGGTCGCCGCGCGCTGCGTGCGCGAAGGCGTGCGCTACCGCGCGGACCTGCTGACGCGCCGCATCGCGCCGGCTCAGACGCTGGCCGAGCGCCTCGCCGAGGGCGTGCTCGATCCCGCGCTGGCCGCGCGCGTCGGTCGCACGATCGCGCGCTTCCATGCCGCGCACGTCTGGCACGCCGACCTCAACGCGCACAACATCCTGGTCGATGCCGACGGCGCGATCTGGCTGATCGACTTCGATCGCGGCCGCCTGCGCCGGCCGCGGCTGGCCTGGCAGCAGGCCAACCTCGCGCGCCTGCGCCGCTCGTTCGACAAGCTCGGCGCGCGGCACATGCCCGACTTCGACTCGCGCTTCTGGCATCCGCTGCTGGCGGCCTACCACGAGGCGCTGACGCAGGCCGGTCGCGCGACGCCGTTGCAGGGGGGCGCGCCATGAGCCTGGCCTTGCGCTTTCTCGGCGTCGGCAGCTCGAACGCGCCGGAACTCGGCTCGGCCTGCGGCGTGCTCGAGCGCGACGGTGCGCCGCTGCTGATGATCGACTGCGGCGCCGAGGCGCTGAGCGCGTACCTCGACCACTACAGCGCGGCGCCGCGTGCGATCTACATCACGCACACGCACATGGACCACGTCGCCGGGCTCGAGCGGCTGTTCTATTGCACCTATTTCGATCCGGCGCTGCGCGGCACGGTGCGCCTGTACGCGCATGCGGCGCTGGTGCCGCTGCTGCAGGGGCGCATCGCCGATTACCCGGAGGTGCTGGCCGAGGGCGGTGCGAACTTCTGGGACACGTTCCGGCTGATCCCGGTATCGCGCGGCTTCTGGTGCGACGGCCTCTGGTTCGACGTGTTCGCGGTCCGCCACCACGCGCCGCACACCGCATTCGGCCTGGCGCTGCCCGGCAGTTTCGTCTGGACCGGCGATACGCGGCCGGTGCCGGAGATGCTCGCCACGCACGCCGCGCACGGTGAGCCGGTCGCGCACGACTGCGCGCTGGTCGGCAATCCGTCGCACACGGGCCTGGACGACCTCGAGCGCGAATACCCGGCCGAATTGCGCCGGCGCCTGATGCTGTACCACTACGCCAGTGAGGCCGACGCGCTGGCGATGGAGGCGCATGGCTACCGTGTCGCGCGGCGCGGCGACGTCGTCGCGCTGGCCGCGCCATCGCCGCGCGCGCCGTTGTTGGCCGAGGCGGTCTGAGATGGGCACATCGATTCCGCTTCGGCTCGACGACACGGCCCCGCGCGACCTGCGCGGGCGGCCGCTGCGCGACCTGCGCATCTCGGTCGTCGACCGCTGCAACTTCCGCTGCCCGTACTGCATGCCGGAGGAGCAGTACCCGCGCGACCACGAGTTCCTGAGCAAGGCCGAACGCCTGCGCTTCGAGGAGATCGAGCGCCTGGCGACGCTGTTCGCGGCGCTGGGCGTGCACAAGCTGCGCCTGACCGGCGGCGAGCCGCTGCTGCGGCGCGAGCTGCCCGAACTCGTGCGCCGGCTGGCGCGCATCCCGGGCATCGACGACCTGGCGATGACCACCAACGGCAGCCTGCTCGCGGCGCAGGTCGAGGCGCTGCGCGCGGCCGGCCTGAAGCGCCTGACGCTGAGCCTCGACTCGCTCGATCCGGTCACGTTCCGCGCGATGTCGGGCGGGCGCGGCGAGGTCGCCACCGTGCTCGATGCGATCGCCGCGGCCGAGCGCGCCGGTTTCGCGTCGCTGAAGATCAATTGCGTCGTCATGCGTGGCCACAACGATGCGCAGGTGCTCGACCTGGTCGAGCATTTCCGCGGCAGCGGCCACATCGTGCGTTTCATCGAGTACATGGACGTGGGCACCTGCAACGACTGGCGCCAGGATCTGGTCGTGCCGAGCGCGGAGCTGCGCGCACGCATCGGTGCGCGCTGGCCGCTGGTCGCGCTGGAGCCGAATTGCGGCGGCGAGGTCGCGCGGCGCTACGGTTTCGCCGACGGCGCCGGCGAGATCGGCTTCATCAGCTCGGTCACCGAGCCTTTCTGCGGCGACTGCTCGCGTGCGCGCCTGTCCGCCGACGGCAAGCTCTACACCTGCCTGTTCGCCGGCGCCGGCCACGACCTGCGCGGCCCGCTGCGCGCCGGCGCGTCCGATGCCGAACTGGCCGGGCTGATCCGCGCGGTGTGGAATGCGCGCGACGATCGCTATAGTGAGATCCGCGCCGAGGCTGCAGGGCCGCGCGAGCACGTCGAGATGTATGCGATCGGTGGCTGAGTGCGGGAGCGGCGGAAGCCGCGATGCTCTTTGCCGCTTGCTGCAATCAACGGAGACACCATGCCGTCATCCACGCTGACCCACATCGACCCCGCCGGCCGCCCGCGCATGGTCGACGTCGGCGCCAAGCCGGCCACGCGCCGCGAGGCGGTCGCCGAGGTGCGCGTGCGCTTTCCGGCCGAGGTCGCGCAGGCGCTGCGCGCACAAGGCCTGCGTTCGGCCAAGGGGCCGATCGTCGACACCGCGATCATCGCCGGCACGATGGCGGTCAAGCGCACGCACGAGCTGATCCCGTTCTGCCATCCGCTGCCGGTCGAGCATTGCCGCATCGAGATCGACTTCGCCTCCGACACCGAGCTGGCGATCCGCTGCACGGTCGCGCTCACGCACAAGACCGGCGTCGAGATGGAGGCGCTGACCGGCGCCAGCGTCGCCGCGCTGACCGTGTACGACATGTGCAAGGCGCTGTCGCATGAGATCGTGATCGACGGCCTGCACCTGGTCGAAAAGAGCGGCGGCAAGCGTCGCGTGCAGCAGGGCAGGGTGCTGCCGTGACGTATCGCCTGCTGTACTTCGCCAGCCTCGCCGACCGCGCCGGCCGTGCCGAGGAACAGCGCGACAGCGCCGCGCGCACGCCGCAGGAGCTGTACGCCGAGGTAGCCGCCGCGCACGGCTTCGCGTTCGCGCGCGAGCGCCTGCGCGTGGCGGTCAACGGCGCGTTCGTCGGTTGGGACCATGCGCTGGCCGATCGCGACGAAGTCGTGTTCCTGCCACCGGTGTCGGGCGGATGAAGCGTTTCCGGCTCAGTGAAACCGCGATCGACGTCGCCCGCGAGCGAGGCGCGCTCGACCACGCCGCCGCCGGCGGCTACGTCAGCTTCGAGGGCTGGGTGCGCGACCACAACGACGGCCGCGCCGTGCGCCGGCTCGACTACCAGGCGTATGCGCCGCTGGCCGCGAGCGAGGGCGAGGCGATCCTGGCCGAGGCGCTCGCGCGCTTCGCGGTGCGCGAGGCGCGCTGCATCCATCGCGTCGGTGCACTCGCGATCGGCGACCTGGCCGTGTGGGTCGGCGTCAGCGCCGATCACCGCGACGCCGCGTTCGCGGCCTGCCGCTGGATCATCGACGAGGTGAAGCGGCGCGTGCCGATCTGGAAGAACGAGCACTACGCCGACGGCGAGTCGGGCTGGCTGCATCCGGACAATACGCCGGTGGGCGAGCTGGCGCCCGGCGGGTAAGGCCCGTGGTTTTTCTTGTGCCGAAGGCGCGCGCCTAGTATGCTGCGCGGCCCGCTTGACGGGGCGTCAGGCTGGGCCCCGCGCATGGCGAGGGGTAAGGCGCAGGGTACGATCCCGCGCCTGCAGCAGATGTACGGAGAGGTGTCCGAGTGGTTGAAGGAGCACGCCTGGAAAGTGTGTAAACGGGTCAAACCGTTTCGCGGGTTCGAATCCCGCCCTCTCCGCCAGTTTCAGAGTCAAATGCGCGCACAGCGCGCCGCCGGTTTCATGGCGGCTCCGTCGGTTCTCCCGCGACGATAGCTTGCGAATCCCGCCAGGTCCGGAAGGAAGCAACGGTAGTGAGTGATTCGGGTGCCGGGATGTAGCTGGCGGAGCTGCCACCCTTCCCTTGATGCTGCTTCCTGTCGGCGTGGCGATCGCGCCGGCCGGCCTTCGGCCGTCCAGCCTACGCGCAGGCTGGGCGCGCGCAGCGCGACCGGCGACGTTCATGCTGCGGCCCGCCCCGGGCCCACCGCCGCATCCGCTACCATCGCGCTTGCTACAATCGGCCACTCACCCGCGGACTTCCGATGTCGTATCAAGCCCTCGCGCGCAAATGGCGCCCGCGCCGCTTTTCCGAGCTGGTCGGGCAGGAGCACGTCGTGCGTGCGCTCACGCACGCGCTCGACAGCGGACGCCTGCACCATGCGTTCCTGTTCACCGGCACGCGCGGCGTCGGCAAGACCACGATCGCGCGCATCTTCGCCAAGTCGCTGAACTGCGAGCACGGGCCGACCTCGAACCCGTGCGGCCAATGCGGTGCCTGCGTCGAGATCGACGCAGGGCGCTTCGTCGACCTGCTCGAGATCGACGCGGCCAGCAACACCGGCGTCGACAACGTGCGCGAGCTGATCGAGAACGCGCAGTACACGCCCACGCGCGGCCGCTACAAGGTGTACCTGATCGACGAGGTGCACATGCTCTCGAAGGCGGCGTTCAACGCGTTGCTGAAGATCCTCGAGGAGCCGCCGCCGCACGTGAAGTTCCTGCTCGCGACGACCGATCCGCAGAAGCTGCTGGTCACCGTGCTGTCGCGCTGCATCAAGTTCAACCTCAAGCGCCTGACGCCGGAGCAGATCGGCGGCCAGATGCGCCACATCCTCGGCGCCGAGGGCATCGCGTTCGACGACGAGGGCGTCGACGTGCTCGCGCGCGCGGCCGACGGCTCGCTGCGCGACGGCCTGTCGCTGCTCGACCAGGCGATCGCGCACGGCGGCGGCGCGCTGCATGCGCACGAGGTGCACGCGATGCTCGGCACGGTCGAGCGCGCGAAGGTGCGCGTACTGCTGGACATCCTCGCCAACGGCGACGGCGCGGCGCTGCTCGACGAGATCGAGCGCATCGCCGGCTTCTCGCCGGACTTCGCGCAGGTGCTCGACGAACTGGCCGGCCTGCTGCACCGCGTGCAACTGCTGCAACTGGTGCCGGCCGCCGCCGCCGAGGACGATGCGGAGCTGCTCGCGCTGAGCGGGCGCATCCCGGCGCAGGACGTGCAGCTGTGGTACCAGATGGCGATCACCGGCCGCCGCGACCTGTCGCTGGCGCCGACGCCGCGGGTAGGTTTCGAGATGGCGCTGCTGCGCATGCTCGCGTTCGCGCCGGCCGGTGCCGGCACGTCGGCACGCGCGGCCGCCTCGGCGATGCCGGTGACCGCGCGACCGACACCAGTCGCGCCGCCGTCGCGCACGGTCGCCGAGGCGCCACGCGCCGCTCGGCCCGCGTCCGCTGCGCTGGCGACTGCGCCCGTGTCGCGGCCGGCGCCCGAGGCGTTCAGGCCGGAACCGCCCGCCGCGCCGCCGTCCCGGCCGCAGGTGGCCGAACCGCCGCGCGCGGCCGCGCCGGTCGAGGTGCTGCCGTCCGACTGGGCCAGCCTGATCGAGCGCGCCGAGTTGCGCGGTCCGGTCGGCCAGCTCGCGTCGAACGCGACGCTGATCGCGGTCGAGGACAGCGTCGTGCGCCTCGCGCTGGCGCCGGCCTACGAACACCTGGCGCATGGCCTGATGGTCGAGACGCTCGAACAGCGCCTCGGCGCGGCGCTTGGCTACGCGGTCAAGATCCGCTTCGAGCGGGCCCGGACCGGCGCCGAAACCCCCGCCGAGCAACGTGCACGCGCCGACAGCGAGCGCCTGGCGGCCGCCGAACAGTCCGTGCAGGGCGATCCGGTCGTGCAGTCGCTGCTCGACACGTTCGGCGCGCGCGTGGTTCCCGGAAGCGTCCGTCCGACCCAGTCGTGACCGGATGCATCCTCTTTGATCTGGAGAAATGAGATGAAAGGTCCCCTTGCCGGCTTGATGCAGCAGGCGCAGCGCATGCAGGAACAGATGAAGCGTGCGCAGGAAGAACTCGGCCAGACCGAGGTCACCGGCCAGGCCGGCGGCGGCCTGGTCAGCGTGCGCATGAGCGGCCGCCACGAGGTGCGCGCGGTCACGATCGACCGCAAGCTGTTCGCCGACGATCCGGAAATGGCCGAAGACCTCGTCGCCGCCGCGTTCAACGACGCGGTCAACAAGATCGCCGCGCTGAGCCAGGACAAGCTCGGCGGCATGACCGCCGGCCTGAACCTGCCGCCGGGGTTCAAGTTGCCGTTCTGAGAGCCGGGATTCGGGAATAGGGAATAGGGAACCGGAAGAGCGATCCGGCGCTTCGGATTTGACCATTCTCCATTCCCGGCTCCCCATTCCCGGCTTCATGCCATGTCCTCCTCCCCTCTCCTCACCGACCTGATCGAAGCGCTGCGCTGCCTGCCCGGCGTCGGCGCGAAGACCGCGCAGCGCATGGCGTTCCATGTGCTCGAGCGCGATCGCGCCGGCGCGCGCAAGCTGGCCGAGCGGCTCGCGCTCGCGGTCGAACGGATCGGCAACTGCTCGCGCTGCCGCACGTTCAGCGAGGAAGCGGTCTGCGCGCTGTGCGCGAATCCGATGCGCGACCGCGCGCTGCTGTGCGTGGTCGAGACGCCGGTCGACCAGCTCGCGATCGAGCAGGCGACCGGCTTCCGCGGCAACTATTTCGTGCTGCTCGGGCGGCTGTCCCCGCTCGACGGCATCGGCCCGAAGGAGCTCGGCCTCGACCTGCTCGCGCAGCGACTGGGCGAGGGCGAGGTGCAGGAGCTGATCGTCGCTACCAACCCGACCGTCGAGGGCGAGGCGACCGCGCACCTGCTCGCGCAACTCGCGCGCGCGGCCGGCCTGCGCGCGAGCCGCCTCGCGCACGGCGTGCCGCTCGGCGGCGAACTGGAGTTCATCGACCGCGGCACGCTCGCGCACGCGTTCGGCGGGCGACAGCCGCTTTGAGGCCGGGATTGGGGAATCGGGATTCGGGATTGGGAACGCACGGCGCGTGTTCCGTTGACACACGCTCGATGCGCCTTCAGTGGCACTCGGGTGTTGGGGCTGCGTGCCTCCGCCGGTGCTCTATCATCCAATCCCCAATCCCGATTCCCCAATCCCGGCCCCTCCATGACCGACACGCTGTTCGCCAAGATCATCCGCCGCGAGATTCCGGCCGACATCGTCTATGAGGACGACGCGGTGCTCGCGTTCCGCGACATCAATCCGCAGGCGCCGATGCACGTCTTGTTCGTGCCGAAGACGCCGATCGCGACGCTGAACGACCTCGGTGAGGCCGACGCGCCGACGGTCGGCCGTCTGGTGCTCGCCGCGGCGAATTACGCCAAGGCGCAGGGCGTTGCCGACGACGGCTACCGCGTCGTGATGAACTGCAACCGCAACGGCGGCCAGACCGTGTTCCACCTGCACCTGCACCTGCTCGCCGGCCGTGCAATGCACTGGCCGCCGGGCTGACGGCGCGGCCGCAAACTCCTGCTGCGCCGGCGTCGCCGGCGCGCCGTACACTGGCCTGCATCCGCCTCCAGGATGCGTCGCCATGGGTGCCGAGGTCGGGGTCCGCGCCGCTGCCGTGGTCGTGCAGCGGTATTTCGACATCGCCTGGTCGATCGACCTTGCGCAGGTCGAGGCCGCGTGGACGGCGCAGGCCGGCGCTGGCAGCCTCCGCGGCCGCCTGGCCGCGCCGGCCAAGGCGGTCGCGTTCGGCGTGCCGCCGCTGGCGCTCGCGCTGGCGCCGCTGCGTCTGCGCATCGGCGCGCGCGAGGTCGAGGCCGGCGTCAGCGCGCGCCTGTACGAGTTCGGCGCGGTCGTGCTGGCGATCCGCGTGCCGGTGGCCGACGTGGCCTGGGACGCGTTCGTCGAGACGGTGCTCGCGGTCGATGCGGCGATCGGCGTCGCCGCGCCGCGCGCCATCTGGGACGGCCTGCTCGCGCAGGTGCGTGCGCTGGCCGCGCCGGCGCTGCTGCGGCCGGCCGACACGATGCTGGAGGAGGACTACCTGCTCGCGATCGTGCACGCGTTCGACGCGCCGCTCGGCGCGACCGAGCTGCAGGCGCGCGTCGACCTCGCACCGCTGCTGTCGGGCGAGCGGCGGCGGCTGTCGGAGGGCGCGCGCCGCGACCTGCTGCGGCGGAGCTTTTCCTACTACGACGATGATCTGGTCGTGCTGACCTGGGACCGCGCGTTCATCTACGAGCCGCGCGGCGATTCCGACGTCGCCGAGGTGCTCGAGGTCGCCAACGCGCAGTTGCTCGAGTTCCGCTACTACGACGAACTGCTCGATGCCGAGCTGCCGCGCATGTACGACCTGATCGAGCAGGCGCGCGGCGCGACCGGCCTGTACGCCGCGCGCCGCTTCGCACGGCTGGCGGGCCGCCTGTACACGCTGGTCGCCGAAGTCACCGAGCTGACCGAGAAGGTCGACAACGCGCTGCAGGTCACCGAGGACGTCTACCTCGCGCGCGTCTACGCGGCTGCACTCGACCTGTTCCGCGTGCCCAAGCTCGGCCTCGCCGTCGACCGCAAGCTGGCGATCATCCGCGACACCTACGCCGCACTGTACGAGGAAGCCTCCAGCCGCCGCGCCGAACTGCTCGAGGTCGCGATCGTGCTGCTGATCCTCGTCGAGATCGGGCTGGCGCTGCTGCGGCACTGAAACGGCTGGTACCGGCAGCGTGGGCCGCAGTTGATCGGCATCAAGGTCTGCCGCGGCCGCGGGTCTAGGCTCGTTCGCGCGATGGCGAAGGGGCACGCGGACTACCGGAGGCAGCCATGTCAACGTTCATTGCAGTCATCAACTTCACGGACCAGGGCGTGCGCGCGGTGAAGGAGTCGCCAGCACGGCTCGCCGCCGCCGGCAAGCTGGCCGAGGCGCTGGGGGTCAAGGTCAAGGAGGCGTTCTGGACGCTGGGCCAGTACGACATGATCGTGATCGCCGAAGGCCCGGACGATGCGATCGCCGCATGGATGTACAAGGTCGGCTCGCTCGGCAACATCCGGTCGACCACGCTGCGCGCGTTCAATGCCGCCGAGATGCAGAAGATCGTCGGCAAGATGCCGTAGCGCCGCTTGCCCGGATGTCCGGGCGGATTCGACGGTCGCCTGTGCGATGGCTGCAGGCGGCCTTTTCTTGTTGCACGATGAAGCAGTTGCGTGTCCGGCGCGCCCGCCATCGCGGTGTGTCCGATCCACCAACCGGCGTGTCAGGCCCCGTTCCACATTGCTGCGGCAGGATGAACGGCGTGGTACCCGGCAGGAGCGTGCCATGAAGATCCTGATGGTTCTCACCTCGCATGGCGAACTCGGCGATACCGGCCGCAAGACCGGCATCTGGCTCGAGGAATTCGCCGCGCCTTACTACGTGTTCGTCGATGCGGGCGCACAGGTCGTGCTGGCCTCGCCCAAGGGTGGCCAGCCGCCGATCGATCCGAAGAGCGACCACGCCGGCGCGCAGACCGAGGCGATCGCGCGCTTTCGCGCGGATGCGGCCGCGCAGGCGGCGCTCGCGCACACGCGCGTGTTGGCCGACGTCGCCAACGACGAGTTCGACGCCGTGTTCTATCCAGGTGGCCACGGTCCGCTGTGGGACCTCGCCCGCGACCGCGACTCGCTGCGACTGATCGAGCGCATGTACGCCGCCGGCAAGCCGGTGGGCGCCGTGTGCCATGGGCCGGCGGCACTGTGCGATGCGCGCGGACCGTTCGGCCTGCCGCTGCTGCGCGGCAAGGCGGTGACCGGCTTCTCCGACAGCGAGGAAGCAGCCGCCGGCCTCACCGACGTCGTGCCGTTCCTGGTCGAGGACGTGCTCAAGCGGCGCGGCGGCATCTATTCGAAGCAGCCGGACTGGCAGCCGCACGTCGTGACGGCGGCGAACGTGGTGACCGGCCAGAACCCGGCCTCGTCGGCAGGGACGGCGAGGGCGGTGCTGGCGCTCTTGGCCAAGGCGCCCGGCAACGCGCACAAGGGTGGCGCCGGCAAGCATCGACGGGCGTCGTGACGCCGCCGCGGCAGCGCGAGACGCTATGCCTTGCGCCAGTGAGAGGCAACAGCATCGCGGCTTCCGTCGCTCCCATATGGAAGCCGTTCATCGTTACCGTTGTGGGAGCGCCGGCAGGCGCGAGGCGCTCCGCCAGCAGCGCGAACGCATCGTCGGTGGCTATCATCGCGGCTTGCACAAGGCCCCACGACCCACAGGAGCACCATGGATCCCTTCATGCAGGCCGCCATCGACGAGGCGCGCGCGGGCGTGGCCGAGGGCGGCATCCCGATCGGTTCGGTGATCGTTCACCGCGGGCGCATCCTCGGCCGCGGCCACAACCGCCGCGTGCAGCAGGGCAGCGTGATCCGCCACGGCGAGATGGACGCGTTCGAGAACGCCGGCCGTCAGCCGGCCAGCGTCTACCGCGAGTCGGTGCTGTACACGACGCTGTCGCCGTGCCCGATGTGCAGCGGCGCGATCCTGCTCTACGGCATCCCGAAGGTGATCGTCGGCGAGAACCGCACGTTCATGGGCGAGGAGGACCTGCTGCGCCAGCGCGGCGTCGTGGTCGAGGTGCTGCAGGACGAAACCTGCATCGCGCTGATGCGCGACTTCATCGCCGCGAACCCGGTGCTATGGAACGAGGACATCGGGACCTGAAGAGGCGCAATCCGCGCCTCGTCCGTCCCGGCGGAAGCCGCGACGTTTTTCGCGACCCACCTGCAAGGTCCTGGTCGTATCACGCCTTGGTGCTCGCCGCCGGGGCCGTCCTCGCTGCCGGCATGCGTGCTGCTGCGCGCCCGATCGCCGCGACGGCGCGCCCGCAGCCGGGACGCCTGGTGCGGGTTAGGGATGGTTTCCCGAAACCACGCAGGCGCACACATTCTTGTCCGGCCAGGTCGGGATAATGGCAGCGGTTTGCGCCGTCCCCTGCGGCGCGACGCCAGCTGGAAATCCTGCTCGCAATGAAAGCCCGGAGACATCTGGTCATCGCCGGTGCCGCGGCCGTGGACGCGGCGGAGGTTGTTACGTTCCTGCGCGTCGTGCAGTCGTCGCTCGACCATGCGTGGTCGCTCGCCAGCGACGGCGACGAGGTCGATCTGGTGATTGCCGACCTCGCCGACTTCGGCGGCCGCTGCGCACGCGTGCGCGCGCTGGACGAGGGACGGCACTTCGCCGCCCTGGCAGAGCCCGGCGCCGACGTACTCGGCACCGAGCTGATCCTGCACCGGCCGATCACGGCCAAGGCGATCGTCGGACTGCTCAATCACGTCGGCCACGCCGCAGCGCCGGCGCGGCGCGGGCACGCGGACTTCGGCGTGCGCGAGTGGGTGATCGTGCAGCCGGTCCGCAAGGCCGCGAAAGCGGACGGGAAACCCGTCTCGACTGCCTCCACGCGGGCCTGTTTCCTCGACATCCAGCGCGTTCGCAGCTGTACCGATCTCGATGCACTGCTCCAGCGCGGTGCGGTGTTGCTCGAGCGTCCGGGCCTTTCGCCGCTGCTGCTCGACCCGGTCGCGGATACGTTTCATACGGCCGCGCGCATGGTGGATCTCGAGCCGTACTTTCTCGACGTCGTCAGCCGTGACGAATACCGCCGTGTCGGCGGGGCGCGGCTGGCCGAGCTGCGCACGCAGTTGCCGGCGCGCCCGCTCGCGCGCCTGCGCTGGCTGAACGCACTGCTGCGCTCGAACGGCTACCTCGCCGCCCACCTGGACCCGAGCGCGAGCTACCGTCTCGACAAGTGGTTCCAGATCGACAGCGACTATCGCAAGCAGCACCGCATCGCGCTGGCGTTGATGCGCGGCGCGCCGCTGCACCGCATCGCTGCTTCCGCCAAGGCGCACATGGCAGACGTGTTCGACGTGGTCAACGCGTTCGATGCACTCGGCCTGATCGTTGCCATGCGCCAGCCGCTCCAAGCGCCGGAGGCCGAGCCCGCCGGCAAGCGCAAGCGCGCGATGAGCAAACTCCGCCCACTGCTGGCTGCGACTGCGCTTGCACGCTAGGCAGATCGCCCGATGCGCAACGTGCGGGGCATGGCTGCCACGCGGGCGGAGACGGCAACTCCCGGCAGGGCCCGTCAGACGGGACCGGACTTCACCCGTGGCTGTGCGGCGCTGGGGCGGTGGTGATGCCGGCAACACGGCGTTGCAGCTCTGCGGCTTCCGCCTGGCGTCCCGCGGCGGCGTAAATCGAGGCAAGGCTGCTCAGGGTCGACGCGACATCGGGATGGTCGCGACCGCGCTTGGCCTCGTCGATCGCCAGCGCGCGCTTGAGGAACTCTTCGGCCAAGGCGAGGTTGCCGAGAGACTTGTAGAGGTGGCCCAGGTTGTAGGCGCAGGTGGAAACGGTCGTATCGGCGCGGCCCGCACGCTCATGCAGCGCCATCGCTTCGAGATGGAGCATCTCGGCTTCCCTGTATGCGCCCAGGGCCTGATGGAGAAGGGCAAGGTTGCCCAGTGTCGTCGCGATGCTCGGATGTGTGGGCGGCAGCATGCGCTTCTTGATCGCCAGCGCTTCCTCGTACAGCGGGATCGCGCGTGCAGGTCGGCCGAGGCAATCCAGGACGCAGGCCGTGTTGTTCAAGCTCTGCGCGGTCAGTGGATGCTGTGGACCGAGCGCGCGCCTCCGGACCGACAGGGCGCGCTCGTGCAGTTCGAGCGCCCGCTCAAGCTTGTTCTGCTTGCGCAGCGCCTCGGCCAGATTGTTGAGATGCGTCGCGACATCGCCATGGTCCGGACCCAAAGCACGCTCGGCGATGCCCAGCGCACGCTCGTGCATTTCCACGGCCAGCGCATGCTTGCCTTGCAGGTCATGAAGCGAGGCCAGGCGCTTGAGTGCGGTCGCAATGGCCGGATGCCCCGGCTCGAGCTCGGATTCCACGATCGCAAGACAGCGCCGCAGCAGGGACTCCGCCTGTGAATAGTTCCCGCAGGCGACGTGCAGGGAGCCCAGATTGCCCAGGCTGCGGGCCACCAGTACATGGGTCCCCCCCAGGCGCGCCTCGCGTACCGCCAATGCCCGCCCGTAGCAGGTGCCCGCGCCGGCGAAATCTCCCCTGTTTTCCAGGATGACGCCCAAGGTCTCGCTCGCACGGGCGACCTGCAGATCGTCATCGCCGTGCGCGCGCGACCACAGCGCCAGCGCGCGCCTGACGTGCGCCTCGGCCTGCTCATTCAGGCCAAGCGCGCTTTCGGCCATTCCGGCGCCGTGGAGACTCTCGGCGACATCGTCGTGATCGGCGCCACGCTGCTGGTGAATCTCCAGCGCGCGCAGGCAGGCGGAGCGTGAGTCGTCGTAGGCGCCGTGGAGACGCAACGCCTCGCCGAATGTGGCAAGGCACCGGGCGACCTCCAGCGAGTCATGGCCTGCGGCATCCTCGGCCGCCTCGAGGGCGGCTCGGCCCGTCGCCACGGCATCGGCGTATTCGCCCCGGCCGATCGCGATGCGCGCCGCCTGCAGCACGCGGCGCCAGTCACCGTTTGTCGCATTTGCCGGCATGCAAAGCCCCCACTCCGTTCCAGGCCATCATACCGGCGCAGCGCGACTGCGTGCCCAGTGCGATCGCTGCCTGCGCAAACCGGACACGACGAAGGTACGCCAGGCCGCCATCCTCACGCGCAAGGCTGATGCGCCGCCCAGCCACACCGAGCGCATGCGCCAACGCATCGAACTGCCTCGTGTACTACATCGAGAAGCTGGCAACACCGGCCATGTGCGATGAGCAACGGCCGAGGGAACGGTCTACGCAGTCCGGAAAGGACGGGTAGCGCTCATGAAACGGGTGCCGCGATGATCGGCATCTGACGCTTCGGCCATGGCATCCGACCTGCCACATGCTGCGGCACGGTTTCGCGACGCGCCTGGCGGAGGCGGGGCAGGCCAGTCGCCGGATGGACGAACGCCGCGACAGCCTGGGCCGTCGCGGCGTTCGGGATTCCGCTTTGCGCGCCGGCTCAGCCGGCCTTCTTCTTCGCCAGCTTCAACCAGGTATCGACGACCGTGTCGGGGTTCAGCGACACCGATTCGATGCCCTGGTCCATCAGCCATTCGGCCAGGTCCGGGTGGTCGCTCGGGCCCTGGCCGCAGATGCCGATGTACTTGCCGCGCTGCCTGGCGGTCTGGATCGCCATCGACAGCATCTTCTTGACCGCCGGGTCGCGTTCGTCGAACAGGCTGGCGACGATGCCCGAGTCGCGGTCGAGGCCGAGCGTGAGCTGGGTCAGGTCGTTGGAGCCGATCGAGAAGCCGTCGAAGATGTCGAGGAATTCGTCGGCGAGCAGCGCGTTCGACGGCACCTCGCACATCATGATGACCTTGAGGTCGTTCTCGCCCTGCTTGAGCCCGTACTTGGCGAGCACCTCGATGACCTTGCGGCCTTCGCCGAGCGTGCGCACGAACGGGATCATGACCCACGCGTTGGTCAGGCCCATCTCGTCGCGGACCTTCTTCATCGCTCGGCATTCGAGCGCGAACGCGTCCTCGAAGCTCGGATCGACGTAGCGGCTGGCGCCGCGGAAGCCGATCATCGGGTTTTCCTCGTGCGGCTCGTAGCGCTTGCCGCCGATCAGGTTGGCGTACTCGTTCGACTTGAAGTCGGACAGGCGCACGATCACGGGCTTGGGCGCGACCGAGGCGGCGATCGTGGCGATACCTTCGGCGAGGCGGTCGACGTAGAACTCGACCGGGCCGGCGTAGCCGGCGATGCGCTCGTCGATCTGGCGCTTGGTCTCGGCGTCCTGCTTGGCGTATTCGAGCAGCGCCTTCGGATGCACGCCGATGTGGCTGGCGATGATCATCTCCAGCCGTGCCAGGCCGATGCCGGCGTTGGGCAGCATCGCGAAGTCGAACGCGCGCTCGGGGTTGGCCACGTTCATCATGATCTTCAGCGGCGCCGGCGGCATGTCGCCGAGGTCGGCGGTGATGCGCTCGTAGGCGAGCTTGCCTTCGTAGATGAAGCCGGTGTCGCCCTCGGCGCAGGAGATCGTGACCTCGGCGCCGTCCGGGATCGCGTCGAGCGCGTTGCCGGTGCCGACCACGGCCGGCACGCCGAGCTCGCGCGCGATGATCGCGGCGTGGCAGGTGCGGCCGCCGCGGTTGGTGACGATCGCGGCGGCGCGCTTCATCACCGGCTCCCAGTCCGGATCGGTCATGTCGGCGACCAGCACGTCGCCGGGCTGCACGCGGTTCATGTCCTTGATCGTGCGGATCACGCGCGCGGTGCCGGCGCCGATCTTCTGGCCGATCGAGCGGCCTTCGGCGAGCACCTTGCCGCGCTGCTTCAACTGGAAGCGCTCGATCTGCGTCGCGCGCGCACGCGACTTCACGGTTTCCGGGCGCGCCTGCAGGATGTAGATCTTGCCGGTGTGGCCGTCCTTGCCCCATTCGATGTCCATCGGGCGGCCGTAGTGCTGCTCGATCACCAGCGCCTGCTTGGCCAGCTCGTGCACGTCGGCGTCGCTGATGCAGAAGCGCGCGCGGTCGGCGGCCGGCGTGTCCTCGACCGTGACGCGCTCGCCGGGCTTGCTCGAATAGACCATGCGCTGCTGCTTGGCGCCGATCTGGCGGCGCAGGATCGCCGGCTTGCCGGCCATGAGCGTGGGCTTGTAGACGTAGAACTCGTCCGGGTTGACCGCACCCTGCACGACCATCTCGCCGAGCCCGTAGCTGCCGGTGATGAACACCGCGTCGCGGAAGCCCGATTCGGTGTCGAGCGTGAACAAGACGCCGGAGGCGCCGACGTCCGAGCGCACCATCAGCTGGATGCCGGCGGACAGGAACACGTCCTCGTGCTTGAAGCCGTGGTGCACGCGGTAGGCGATCGCGCGGTCGTTGTAGAGCGAGGCGAAGACTTCCTTGACCTTGTGCAGCACGTCCTCGATGCCGACGACGTTGAGGAAGGTTTCCTGCTGGCCGGCGAACGAGGCGTCGGGCAGGTCCTCGGCGGTCGCCGACGAGCGCACCGCGACGGCGATGTCGCTCGCGCCGGCATCGGCGCACAGCTTGGCGTAGGCGGCGCGGATCGCGGCGTCCAGCTCGGCCGGCAGCGCGGTGTTGACGATCCAGCCGCGGATCTGCGTACCGGCGGCGGTCAGCGCGTCGACGTCCTCGACGTCGAGCGTGGCCAGGCGGTCCTGGATGCGCGTGGCGAGGCCGCTCTTCTCCAGGTAGTCCTGGTAGGCCTGTGCGGTGGTGGCGAAGCCACCCGGCACCGACACGCCGAGCTGGGCGAGGTTGCCGATCATCTCGCCGAGCGAGGCGTTCTTGCCGCCGACCTTGGCCAGGTCGGACATGCGCAACGAATCAAGCCAAAGCACCAGGTCGCTCAAGGGAATTCTCCGGAAGTGCGGAAAGATGGAGCAGGGCGGCCGCAGGCTGCTGCCGCAGTGCCGCAATTTTCGGGCTTTGCGCCGTGGCGGGCAAGCGACGCGCGGCAGCAGCCCGTCGTGGAGCGGCTTCGGCGCGGGGTCGCGCCGACGGGCGGAAGCGCGCCGTCTGCCGGTGGCGGGCGGGATTGCTTAGACTTGCGCAGGTCCGAGGCCAGCGGCGCCCGGCCCGCCTGCACGCAGGGGGCTGTCGCAGCAGGCGATCGCGCGCGGACGCCCCGCCCGGGCCGAGGCTCAACGCCGGCCGCGGGTCCACCCGTATCGAGGAAGCCAGCCCCGCATGCACCGCACGATCTTCTACGTCTCCGACGGCACCGGCATCACCGCCGAGACGATCGGCCACAGCGTGTTGACGCAGTTCGACGGCGTCGATTTCGAAAGCTACCGCATCCCGTTCGTCGACAGCGAGGAGAAGGCGCGCGCGGCCGCGCTGCGCATCAAGACCGCCTATGCGCAGAACGGCATGCGGCCGATCGTCGTCAACACGGTGATCGATCCGGCGCTGAGCGAGGTGCTCGCCGACAGCGGCGCGCTGATGCTCGACGTGTTCGCGCCGTTCATCGGTCCGCTGGAAACCGAACTCGGCACGAAGCGCTCGCCGCGCGTGGGCAAGGCGCACGGCCTGACCGACTTTGCCGAGTACGAGGCGCGCATCAATGCGACCAACTACGCGCTGACCCACGACGACGGCATCGACGTGAACTACGCCGATGCCGAGGTGATCCTGGTCGGCGTGTCGCGCGTGGGCAAGACGCCGACCTGCCTGTACATGGCGCTGCACTACGGCGTGAAGGCGGCCAACTATCCGCTGACCGAGGAGGACCTGGAGCGCCTCGAGCTGCCCAAGCGGCTGGCGCCGCATCGTGCGCGGCTGTACGGCCTGACCATCGATCCGCAGCGCCTGGCGCAGGTGCGCGAGGCGCGCCGGCCGGGCAGCCGCTACGCCGAGATCCAGCAGTGCCGCTGGGAGCTGGACCAGGCCGATCGCCTGTTCCGGCGCGAGAACATCGCGGTGCAGAACACCACGCACACCTCGATCGAGGAGATCTCGAGCAAGATCCTGTCGCAGCTCGACATCGAGAAGCACCTGTTCTAGCGCCGCCGCTGCGTGCGCTTGGAACGCGCGTACCGACCTCCATCTTACCCGCCCGCGGGCGCCGGCATAAGCCTTCCGGCGCCGGCACCCCGCGCCTATGATCGGGCCATGATGTCTGTCGTACTCGCACCTTCGCATTCGCTGCTGCCCAGCCGCTTCGCCTGGCTGATGGGGCTGCACGCCGAGAACTACCACCGTCTTGCGCGCCTGTTCGCGCCGCAGGATCTCGCGTTGGGCAGCTACGTGTCCTCGCTCGATGATGGCCTGGACGTGCGCCTGGACGTGCTCGAGCGCCACCGCTACACGCTCGACCTGCACCTGACCTACTGCTTCGTCGACAGCCAGACCGGCGAGCAGGCGCCGTCGGCGCAGTTGCGCATGTACCACGACGCGCACATGGCCGAGGTACTCGACTGCCGCGCCGACCGCAGGCTGATCCGCGCGATCGGGCCGCTGCAGCCGGCGCGTGACGTCTTCCAGCGGCGCATACGCATGGGTTCGTTCCTGAACCGCTGGCTCGAGTACCTGGCCGAGCAGGGCCATTCGATCGGCACGCTGGAGCCGAGCGTCGTCGGCGTTGCGCCGTCCGAGCCGCCGTTCCAGCCCCCCCATGTAGGAGCGACTTCAGCCGCGATCGCGGGTAAGGAAGGGCATCGTGGCTGAAGCCGCTCCTACGGCACGCTGTCGTCCCGGCTCGAGCGCGCCGACGGTCCGCTCGCATCGCCGGCCAGCGGCATCAGCGACGGCGTGTCCATGTCCTCGAACTGGTCGTTGTCGACGGCCCAGAAGAATGCCGCGGCGGCCAGCGAGAGCAGGATCACGCTGAGCGGGATCAGCAGCAGGATGATGTTCATGGCGTGACCTTGCGTGTCCTGGAGGCCGCTGCGGGCGGGCGGCCGCGGCGATGGGCATGCCTACTCGGCTGGCGTCGCGGGCGGATCGGCGGCTGGTGCCGCGTGCGTCGGCGGCAGCTTGCTCGGGCGCGGCGTGTCGTGCGGCACGGTGAGGTGCGCGTCCGGATGGCGCACCGCGGTGGCGACCAGCGAGAGCGAGCCGATCACGGTCGCGCCGAGCAGCAGGCACATCAGCCAGACCTCGGGCACGCGGTACCACGGCGTGCCGCGGCGGGCGGGGGCGATCGGGGTGTTCATGGCGACTCCGGAGCGAAGAAGTGCGATTTGGCCCGCGCGACGACGCTGCCATCTGGCTGCGTGACGGTCACGACGATCGCGTTGCGGCCGTGCGTGGCGCCGGCGTCGGCCTGCAACGTCAGCGGCAGGGAGAACACTTCCTGTGGCTCGAGCGTGACGGACGGCGTGCCGAGTACGCGCAGCGGCAGCTCGGTTTGCGCATGCAGCGTCAACGTGAGCGGCGCGCTGCTCTTGTTGACCAGCTTGACGTTGTAGCTGTTCTCGATCGTGCCGGCGTGCACGGTGCGGAACAACGCATTGCGGTCGTGCAGCACCTCGACCAGCACCGGCGCGCGCGCGCCGACGGCCCATACGAACGCGCCGACGAACGCGAGCAGGATCGCGGCGTAGACCAGCACGCGCGGGCGCAGGACGTGCTGCGCCTTGCCGGCCATCGCGTGCTCGGTCGTGTAGCGGATCAGGCCGCGCGCATAGCCCATCTTGTCCATCACCGCGTCGCAGGCGTCGATGCAGGCGGCGCAGGCGATGCACTCGATCTGCAGGCCGTTGCGGATGTCGATGCCGGTCGGGCAGACCTGCACGCAGGCCAGGCAGTCGATGCAGTCGCCCAAGGGCCGGGAATCGGGAGTCGGGAATCGGGAATCGTTTGAAGCGGGGGAGGTTGCGGCGGCCGCGGGCGTCGACATCCGCGCCGACGCGCTGGTGACGCCGCTTTTGCCATTCCCGATTCCCGATTCCCGATTCCCGGCATCGGCGGCGGCCTTCGCCCGCCGCCGATGCCCGCGCGGCTCGCCGCGCACGGTGTCGTAGCTGATGACCAGCGTGTCCTTGTCGAACATCGCGCTCTGGAAGCGGGCGTACGGGCACATGTACTTGCACACCTGCTCGCGCAGGTAGCCGGCGTTGCCGTAGGTGGCGAACGCGTAGAACAGCGTCCAGAACAGCGCCCAGCCGCCGAGCGCGCCGGCCAGGATCTCGTGCGACAGCTCGCGGATCGGCGTGAAGAAGCCGACGAAGGTGAAGCCGGTCCACAGCGCGAAGGTGATCCACACGAACTGCTTGGCCGACTTGCGCCAGATGCGGTTCCAGTTCCACGGCCCCCTGTCCAGGCGCATGCGCGCGTTGCGGTCGCCTTCGATCCAGCGCTCCATCCACAGGAACACTTCGGTCCACACCGTCTGCGGGCAGGCGTAGCCGCACCACAGGCGCCCGGCCAGCGCGGTGAAGAAGAACAGGCTGAGCGCGGCGATCACCAGCAGCATCGTCAGCAGGTAGAAGTCCTGCGGCCAGAAGGTCAGCCCGAAAACGTGGAAGCGGCGCGCCGGCAGGTCGAACAGCACCAGCTGCTGGCCGCCGATGCTGATCCACGGGAACACGTAGAACATGCCCAGCAGCCAGAACACGGCCGCTGTGCGCAGCCGCTGGAAGCGGCCGTCGACCTCGCGCGGGTACACCTTTGGCTGCTTGGCGTACAGCGAGCCGGCGTCGTCGACGACCTGGATGGCGAGCTTGCGGGCGGTCATGGCACGGAATCAGGGTTTGCGTCGCGTTCGCGCGCGGGTGGCTGCAGCAGCAGGGTGGTGAACAAGCTGGCCGAGCAGGTGCACGACCAGAACAGGAAGAAGCCGATCGTGTAGCCGAGCGGGCGCGATATCTCCCACTGCGGCCAGGTGATCGCGGCCAGCTCGAGCGGATCGACGATCGCGAAGAACACCGTCGTGGCGACGCCGGCGGCGAAGAACGAGGGCCAGATGACCGCACCGGCACGCTGGATGGGGGACACGCGCCCGGCGGGGCCGGGCGCGTGGGTCGGAGCGATGGCGCGCTCGCGCGGCGTCATGGCGCGGCGTCCACCCCGGCGGCCGGCGTGGCCGCGGGTACGGCGTTCTGTTGCGTGGCGGGCTCGCCTGCAGGCGCGGCATCCTGCGGCGTGGCGGGCGTGGCGGGCGTGGCCGGCGTGGCCGGCGTGGGGGCCGGGGTCGCGGCCGGTGCGCGCTGCGCGATCAGCCAGGCCACGGCCAGCCGTGCGCGGTCGCGTCCGAGCAGTGCCTCCCAGGCCGGCATGACGCCGCCGCGACCCTTCTCGATCGTCTCGCGGATGGTGGCGAGGTCGCCGCCGTACAGCCAGATGTCGTCGGTCAGGTTCGGCGCGCCGAGCATCTTGTTGCCCTTGCCGTCGACGCCGTGGCAGGCCGCGCAGATCGTCTCGAACTTCGGCTTGCCGGCGGCGGCGAGCACCGCATCGTGCGGCTGCCCGGACAGCGACCGCACGTAATTGGCGACTTCCTCGATACCGTTGCCGGGCAGCGTGGCGCCGAGCGGCGGCATCACGCCGTGGCGGCCATTGAGCACGCTGGCCAGCATCGTGTCGGGCTCGCCGCCGTACAGCCAGTCATCGTCGACCAGGTTCGGGTAGCCCTTCGCGCCGCGCGCGTCGGAGCCGTGGCAGGCCGCGCAGTTGTTGGCGAACACGTTGCGGCCGACCTTGGTGGCGGCCGGGTCGTGCGCCAGTTCCTCCAGCGGCCGGTCGCGGAAGCGCGCGTACAGCGATTCGAGCTTCGCGTTGGTCTCGGCCAGTTCCTGCTCCGCCGCGGCGGTAGAGGTCCAGCCCAGCCGCCCGGCGAAGTTGCCCAGGCCCGGATACAGCACGAGGTAGGCGAGCGAGAACACCACGGTCAGGATGAACAGCCACAGCCACCAGCGCGGCAGCGGGTTGTTCAGCTCGGCCAGGTCCTCGTCCCAGACGTGGCCGGTGGTGTTGTCGGCGCCCGGCTTGACCGGGCGCGCGCGCGCGTTGGAGAACAGCAGCCACAGCAGGGCGGCGATGTTCACCAGGGTCAGGACGACGACGAAGATGGTCCAGGATGTGCTCATGCCTGCGGGTCCTCCGGCCGGCGCGGCGCCTGCTCGATCAGCGGCAGTTGCGCGGCCTCGATGAAGTCGGCTTGGCGGCGCTTGCTCCAGGCCCAGCTCCACAGGCCGAGGAACAGCACCATCATCAGTGCGATCGCGAGTCCGGAGATCACGGCGTGGCCTCCGTCGACTTCACGCCCAGGCCCTGCAGGTAGGCGATCACCGCGTCCATCTCGGTCTTGCCGTCCAGGCTCGGGCCGATGCTGGCGAAGTCGGCCTCGCTGTACGGGTGGCCCATGCCCTTGAGCACGCGCATCTTGTGCTCGATCAGCGCCGGGTCCGGCTTGGCCTGCGCCAGCCACGGATAGCCGGGCATGTTCGACTCCGGCACCACGTTGCGCGGGTTGGTCAGGTGCACGCGGTGCCAGTCGTCCGAGTAGCGGCCGCCGACGCGGGCGAGATCCGGCCCGGTGCGCTTGGAGCCCCATTGGAACGGGCGGTCGTAGACCGACTCGCCGGCGACCGAGTAGGGGCCGTAGCGCAGGTTCTCCGAGGCCAGCGTGCGCACCATCTGCGAGTGGCAGCCGTAGCAGCCTTCGCGCACGTAGACGTCGCGACCGGCCAGTTGCAGCGGCGCGTACGGCTTCACGCCCGGCGCCGGCTCGATCGCCTGCGCCTGGTACATCAGCGGCACGATCTCGACCAGGCCGCCGATCGCGATCACGATCACGATCAGCACCGCCATCAGGCCGATGTTCTTTTCCACGAATTCATGCGACATCGTTCGTTCTCCTCACGCATGCGCCGGCAGCGGGACGCGCACCTGCGGGATTTCGCGGCCGCTGGCGCAGGTCTTCCACGCGTTCCATGCCATCAGCAACATGCCGGACAGGAACATCAGGCCACCGACGAAGCGCGTCACGTAATACGGCCAGGTCTCGCGCAGCGATTCGATGAAGGTGTAGGTCAGCGTGCCGTCCGGGTTGGTCGCACGCCACATCAGGCCCTGCATGACGCCGGCGATCCACATCGCGGCGATGTAGAGCACGATGCCGATCGTGGCGATCCAGAAGTGCAGGTCGATCGCCTTGATCGAGTACATGCGCTCGGCGCCGAACAGCCGCGGCAGCATGTTGTAGATCGCGCCGATCGTGATGAACGCGACCCAGCCGAGCGCGCCGGAGTGCACGTGGCCGATCGTCCAGTCGGTGTAGTGCGACAGCGAGTTGACCGTCTTGATCGACATCATCGGACCTTCGAAGGTCGACATGCCGTAGAACGACAGCGAGACGATCAGGAACTTCAGGATCGGGTCGGTGCGCAGCTTCTGCCACGCGCCCGACAGCGTCATGATGCCGTTGATCATGCCGCCCCAGCTCGGCGCGAGCAGGATCAGCGAGAACACCATGCCCAGCGACTGCACCCAGTCCGGCAGCGCCGTGTAGTGCAGGTGGTGCGGACCGGCCCACATGTAGACCGAGATCAGCGCCCAGAAGTGCACGACGGACAGGCGGTACGAGTAGATCGGCCGCTCGGCCTGCTTGGGCACGTAGTAGTACATGATGCCGAGGAAGCCGGCGGTCAGGAAGAAGCCGACCGCGTTGTGGCCGTACCACCACTGCACCATCGCATCGACCGCGCCCGAGTAGACCGGGTACGACTCCGTCCACGACACCGGGATGGCCAGGCTGTTGACGATGTGCAGCACCGCCACGGTCAGGATGAACGCGCCGAAGAACCAGTTGGCGACGTAGATGTGGCGGATGCGGCGCTTGGCGATCGTGCCGAAGAACACCACCGCGTAGGTCACCCAGACCGCGGCGATCAGCAGGTCGATCGGCCAGATCAGCTCGGCGTACTCCTTGCCTTGGGTCAGGCCTAGCGGCAGCGTGACCGCGGCCAGCACGATCACGAGCTGCCAGCCCCAGAACGTGAACGCGGCCGCCTTGTCGCCGAACAGGCGCACCTGGCAGGTGCGTTGCACGACGTAGTAGGAGGTGGCGAACAGGCCGCAGCCACCGAACGCGAAGATCACCGCGTTGGTGTGCAGCGGGCGCAGGCGGCTGTAGGTCAGCCACGGGATATCGAAGTTCAGCGACGGCCAGGCCAGCTGGGCCGCGATCAGCAATCCGACCGCCATGCCCACGACGCCCCATACGATGGTGGCAATCGTGAACTGGCGGACGACCTTGTCGTTGTACGTCTCGACGGCGACGTCCTGCATCAGTGTGTCCCCTCGTGGAATCGGGCGACGCGCAGTGTCCGGGCCGCGCCGGCCGCGCCGGTTGACTTTGGTCAACTCGGCGGGGGACGTGCGGTGATGTGCCGCAGCGGTCGCATGTGGTGCCGGCCACCCCCATGGTCGTCCGGCTGGTTTAGCATGGACGCGTACGATCCTGCCGGCAAGCCGGCGCAGGCCATGAGGCACTGCCGGACACTTTCTCTCGCTCGTCGTCCCGGCGAAGGCCGGAACGCGGCCCCTCGTTCCCGATCGACAGACGCTGGGACCCGGCCTTCGCCGGACGACGAAGCCCAGATCGTGGGCATCGGGCGAGAACGGCCTACGCGATCGCGCGCAGGTCGGTGTCTTCGCTGTTGGCGAGCTGGCCGAGCGCGACCGCGTCGAGGATGCGCACGCGACGGCGGTCGACGTCGATGATCTGCTGGGTCTGCAGGCGCGAGAACGCGCGGCTGACGGTCTCGATGACCAGGCCCAGGTAGCTGGCCAGGTCCTGGCGCGACATGCTGAGCTGGAACTCGTGCGGCTCCAGGTCCTGGTTGCGGCGGCGCTCGCTGACGCTGTGCAGGAACAGCGCCAGCCGCGTCAGCGCGTGCTTGCGGCCCATCATGACCGGGTGCTGCTGCTCGCGCACGAACTCGCGGCTGACGATGCGGTAGAGCTGGCGCTGCAGCGCCGGCAGCTGCGCGGCGATCTCGCTGAGCTTGGCGAACGGGATTTCGCACACGCTCGCTTCCTCCAGCGCCTCGGCGGTCGCGCGGTGGCGCTCGTCGGCGACGCCGTCGAGGCCGAGGATCTCGCCCGGCAGGTGGAAGCCGAGTACCTGGGTGTCGCCCTCGGGCAGCATGGTCGAGGTCTTGATCGCGCCCTGGCGGACCACGAACAGCGAGGTGTGGCGGTCGCCTTCGCGGAACAGGAAGTCGTTGCGCGCGAGCGGCCGGCGGCGCTTGACGATGTCGTCGAGGCGCGCAAGGTCGCGGCCGCCGATCGCTGCTGGCAGGCACAGTGCGTTCAGCGCACAGCCGGCACACGACTGGCGCAGTTCGTTGATGTCGATGACCTGGTTGCTTGCTGCCACGCGTGGGCTCCTGCAGTCCCCGATCGCCCCCGCGGCCGGGGCCGCATCGGGGAAATACCTATGTTACCTGCTTGCGGCCGGTGGCGCGGACGGTTGGGGCACCTGATCCCGGCGGATGTTCCGGATGCGCATCCGCTGCTCCGCCCTCGGCGCCTACCCACTGTGGCATCCCGTCGCACCCCTGCGCGCATTTGACTGCAGTCAACCGCGCGCGGCGGGGCACTACCGAGAATCTCCGCCGAGTCCAACCCCGAGGAAACACCAAGATGAAGAACGTCCTGCCCCTGGCGATTGCCCTGATTGCCGCCGCCCCCGTCGCCCACGCCACCGAGGCGGGCAACTGGGAGGTCAAGTTCGGCCTGCACGCGGTCGACCCGAAGTCCGACAATGGCACGCTCGCCGGCGGCGCGCTCAAGACCGCGGTCGACAGCTCGGTCCGCCCGTCCGTGTCGCTGGAATACCGCGTCACGCCGAACCTCGGCGTCGAGGTGCTCGGCGCGTTGCCGTTCCAGCACGAGGTCAAGCTCAACGGCGCCAAGGCCGCTACGGTCAAGCAGCTGCCGCCGACTGTGTCGCTGCAGTGGCACTTCCTACCGGACGGCAAGATCGATCCGTTCGTCGGCCTCGGCGTCAACTACACGCGCTTCTTCTCGATCGACGAGACCGGCCCGCTGGCCGGCACGCGCCTGGACCTCTCCGACTCGTGGGGCGTCGCCGCCCACGCCGGCGTCGCGTTCGCGCTGCAGGATCGCTGGTCGCTGACGCTCGATGCGCGCTGGATCCGCATCCGCAGCGATGCCAAGGTCAACGGCGCCAACGTCGGCACGGTCGCGATCGATCCGCTGGTCTACGGCGTGGCGGTCGGCTACCGCTTCTGAGGAATCCGTTGCACGTCATGTCTGCGAGCGCCGGCATCCATTGAAAACAGTAGGTGGGATGACCAACTCGCGGCTGCCTGAAAATGCCGCGTTCGCGGGAATGACGCCGCTTCGGGATATTCCACGTTGCAGGTTGTACCTCGCGCGCCCGGGTTGCCCGGGCGCGCCAGTCCAGGAGACACCATGATCCTTACCGATGCCCTGATCGTCGGAGCCGGCCCGGTCGGCCTGTTCCAGGTGTTCGAACTCGGCCTGCTCGGCCTGCGCGCGCACCTGGTCGACGCGCTGCCGGCGCCGGGCGGGCAGTGCATGGAACTGTATCCGGACAAGCCGATCTACGACATCCCGGCACTGCCGGTGTGCTCAGCGCGCGAACTGGTCGAGCGGCTGCAGGAGCAGATCCGGCCGTTCGCGCCGGAATTCCATTACGGCCAGACAGTGACCGAGGTGCAGCGGCGCGAGGACGGGCGTTTCCGGGTCGCCACCAGCGGCGGGCTGGTGTTCGATGCCGGCGTCGTCATCATCGCGGCCGGGCTTGGCGCGTTCTCGCCGCGCAAGCTCACGGTCGAGGGCGCCGAGCATCTGGAAGGGCGGGCGCTGCATTACAAGGTCGCCGACGCGGCGCGCTTCGATGGCCGCGACGTGGTCGTCGCCGGCGGTGGCGACTCCGCGCTGGACTGGGCGATCGCACTGAGCGAGCGCGCGCGTTCGGTCGTGCTGGTGCACCGCTCGGCGAAGTTCCGCGCCGCCCCGGCCAGCGTCGCGCGCATGCACGCGCTGTGCGAGGAGGCGCGCCTGCAGTACCTGGAAGGCGACATCGTCGGCCTCGATGCGGACGGCGACGCCCTGCAGGCGGTCCGCGTGCGCACGCGCAGCGGCATGACCCAGCGCATCGAGACCGAGGAGCTGCTGGTGCTGTGGGGCATGCACCCGTCGCTCGGCCCGATCGCGCAGTGGGGCCTGGGCCTGGACAAGAGCCAGATCGTCGTCGACACCGCACGCTTCCAGACCAGCGAGCCGGGCATCTACGCGGTCGGCGACATCAATACCTATCCGGGCAAGAAGAAGCTGATCCTGTCCGGCTTCCACGAGGCGGCGCTGGCTGCGTTCGCGGCGAAGGAATACCTGAACCCGGGCGAGAAAGTGCACCTGCAGTACACGACGACCAGCCCGGCCATGCACCGCCGCCTCGGCGTCGCGCCGGACCTGGGCGGGCTCGACGAGGCGGCCTGAAGAATGCTGTCCGCTCATGGCGGTGCGCGGAGCAGGCCAGGGCGGTTCAAGACACGCTGGTGGTTCCGGCCGGCGGCCTTGTGCGCCGGCTTTGCCTTCTCCCTGCGGGAGAAGGTTGCCCGAAGGGCCGGATGAGGGTTCCGGGCAAGAGGAGCGCTGCGTGCATGCCAGGAATGACACGCCGTGCTTCGCCCGAATCCTCTCCCCAACCCCTCTCCCGGTGGGAGAGGGGCTTCAGGCGGTGCCAAGCCGGCAAGTCGATGGTTCGCGTAACCGCAGCGCTCAGCGGACGTGGATCGTGATCTTCTTCGACACGATCGGCGGGTCGAACTGCATGTGCGCGGCGTCGCCGAGGTCGAGCTGCAGCGTGTGCGTGCCGGGTTCGAGCGTGATCGTGTCCTCGGTCTGGCCCTTGCCGTAGTGCTTGTGGTACGTGTCGGCGGGGACCGGCGCGTCGCCCGGCGGCAGTTCGGCCACGTCGATCAGCAGGTGGTGGTGGCCGCTGCCCGGCGTCATGTCGCCGGCCGGCTTGATCGCGATGCCGCGCGCGCCGAACTTGACCGTCACCTCGCGCCCGACCGTGGCACCGTCCTGCGGCTCGATGATGAACACCTCGGCACCGGCCGGCGCCTGCGTGCGCGCGACGCCCGCGTGGGCGGCCGGATGGGTGGCGTCCTGCGCCAGCACGAACGCGCTGGCGAACAACAAGGGGGCGGCGAGCAGCGAAAGCGGGCGCATGGGGTATCTCCGGTCGAAGGGCGCCACATCATAGCGTTCCGATTTGCCCTTCGGCCGCAGCGCCCCCATGTGCGCTCGGTCCGCCCGCCGATGAGCCGCCGATGAATCCGTCCCGTCCCACCAGCACCTGGTCCGTCCTCCGCCGCCTGTGGCCCGACGTGTGGCGCTACCGCGGGCGCGTCGGCGTTGCGCTGGCGTTCCTGGTCGCGGCCAAGCTCGCCAACGTCGGCGTGCCGCTGGTGATGAAGGAGCTGATCGACGCGCTCGACCTCGCGCCGCGGCCGCTGCTGGTCCCGCTCGGCCTGCTGCTTGCCTACGGCGCGCTGCGCCTGTCGACCTCGCTGTTCCAGGAACTGCGCCAGATCGTGTTCGCGCGCGTGCTGGCGCGCACCTCGCGCAACATCACGCTGCGCGTGTTCGAGCACCTGCATGCGTTGTCGCTGCGCTTCCACCTCGACCGCCGCACCGGCGGCGTCGCGCGCGACGTCGAGCGCGGCATGGGCGCGACCTCGGACCTGCTCGACTGGACCATCTACACGATCCTGCCGACGCTGTTCGAGATCGCGCTGGTCTGCTCGATCCTGATCGCCCGCTTCGACTGGACCTTCACCGCGATCACGCTGGCGACGCTGGTCGCCTACATCGCGTTCACGTTCACGGTGACCGAGTGGCGCATGCGCTTCTACCGCGCCGCGAACACCGCCGATACCGAGGCGAACGCGCGTGCGGTCGATTCGCTGCTGAACTACGAGACGGTCAAGTACTTCGGCAACGAGCGCCACGAGTTCGCACGCTACGACGCCAGCCTGGTCAAGTACGAAGAAGCGACCGTGAAGAGCCAGAAGACGCTGGCGGTGCTGAACATCGGCCAGTCCGGCATCATTGCGCTTGGCCTGACCGCGCTGTTGTGGCGCGCCGCGGTCGGCGTCGGCGCCGGCACGATGACGCTCGGCGACTTCGTGCTGGTCAACGCGTTCCTGCTGCAACTGTCGATCCCGCTGAACTACCTGGGCATGGTCTATCGCCAGGTCAAGCAGGCGCTGATCAACATCGAGCGCATGTTCGTGCTGCTCGACGAGGCGCGCGAGGTCGAGGACGCGCCGGGCGCGCCGCCGCTCGCGGTGCACGGCGGCGAGGTGCGCTTCGAGCACGTCGACTTCGCCTACGACAGCGCGCGGCCGATCCTGCGCGACGTCGACTTCCGCATCCCGGCCGGGCACACGCTGGCGGTGGTCGGCACGACCGGCGCCGGCAAGTCGACGCTGGCGCGGCTCTTGTTCCGCTTCTACGACGTCTCCGCCGGCCGCATCACGATCGACGGCCAGGACATCCGCGCGGTCGGCCAGGCCTCGCTGCGCGCGGCGATCGGCATCGTTCCGCAGGACACCGTGCTGTTCAACGACACGATCTACTACAACATCGCCTACGGCCGGCCCGACGCGAGCCGCGAGGAGGTGATCGCGGCGGCCAAGGCGGCGCACATCCACGGGTTCATCGAATCGCTGCCGCACGGCTATGACACCAACGTCGGCGAGCGCGGCCTGAAGCTGTCCGGCGGCGAGAAGCAGCGCGTGGCGATCGCGCGCACGCTGCTCAAGCGCCCGGCGCTGCTGGTCTTCGACGAGGCGACCAGCGCGCTCGACACGCGCACCGAGAAGGGCATCCAGGCCGAGCTGGCGGCGATCGCGCGCGGCCGCACGACGCTGGTCATCGCGCACCGGCTGTCGACGATCGTCGATGCCGACCAGATCCTCGTGCTCGAACACGGCCGCATCGTCGAGCGCGGCACGCACGAGCAGCTGCTGGCCGAGGGCGGCCGCTACGCGCAGCTGTGGGCGCTGCAGCAGCGCGAGCGGGCGGAGGCATCGGGCGCCGCGACGGTGGTCGAGGCCTGACACAGGCTGTCGGATTCTTCCGGTCGGCCACCGGCAGGGTGGGGGACTTGCGGAAATCCCGCGGACGGCATATTCCTTGCTGGTCAAAGTAGCTTGCTACCAGGGGACAAACTTGAACACTCATACCGTTTGCGTCGTCGGCGCCAGCGTCGACGACGCCGCGCGTTTCATTGCCTGCCTCGACGAGGTGCGTGGCGCCCTGAACGCGCGTTGGCAGCTGGCCGATCACGCCAGCGCCGACGTGCTGCTGGTCGACGCCGAGTCGGTGTACGGCCACATGGACTGGCTGAAGGCGCGAGGCAGCGGCCGGCGGGTAGTCGCCTGGACGGCCTCGCAGGAGGGATACGACGCCGAACTCTGGCTGCGCCGTCCGATCGTGTCGGCCGAGCTTTCCGCGCTGCTGAACCGCCTCGGCGCTTCGCTGGGCGTGCAGCCGGCCAGCGCCGTCGCGACACCGCCGAAGGCCGGCGCGCCCGCGCCGCGTGCTGAAGCGGTTGCTCCCGCCGCAATACCTGCCGCTCCGGCGCCGGCATCGGCTGCGGCATCCGCTCCGGCCGCGGCATCCGCTCCGACATCGGCGGCCGCGGCGCCGACGGTCGCGGAGCCGCCTCCGTCGACTCCGGCGCCGGCCGTCTACCTGCTCGACCTGCTCGGTCCGAATCCGCCGGTGACGCTTGCGAACCGCGTCTGCCTGGAGGCCAGCGGCCTGCCGACGCTGTACCTCGATCCGCGCGCGCGCACATGGCATTCGGTGTCGACGCTGAAGGGCCTGTCCGGCTGGTGCCAGCGTCCGCTCGAGCGCAACGAAGCCCATGTCGTCGGCGAGGCCGAGTTCGCGGCTGCCGTGGCGAATCTGCCCGGCCAGCCTTACGCGCGACTGAGCTGGCTGGTGCACCTGCTGCGCGGCGAAGGCAAGCTTGATCCGGGCTTCGATGCGAACGCGCGCTACAAGCTCGTGCGCTGGCCGCAGAGCGAGCGCGAGTTCCCCAAGCACTTCCGCATCGGCACGGTGATGCTCAAGCATGCGGCGACGCTGGACGAAATCGCCGAGCAGTGCGGCGCCTCGCTCGGCGAGATCAGCGACTTCATCAACGCCTATCACGCGCTCGGCTACATCGAAGTGGAGGCGTCCGCGCAGGCGGGCGAGGACGCGCGTCGCGGCGGCCTGTTCGGCCGCTCGAAAAAAGTTTCGCCGAGCTGAAAATTTGTGTTGACGAAGACGCGATCGCCCACTATTCTCTCGCGCTCTCTCGGGGCCATAGCTCAGCTGGGAGAGCGCTACAATGGCATTGTAGAGGTCGCCGGTTCGATCCCGGCTGGCTCCACCAAGTTTCAGGTTTTGGTTGTACGGTTTTCCTAAGCGTCCCCATCGTCTAGAGGCCTAGGACACCGCCCTTTCACGGCAGTAACAGGGGTTCGAATCCCCTTGGGGACGCCATAGAAGTGTTGGGCGGACCCGGACCGGAATGGTTCGGTCGCAACAAGCGACACAGGATGTGTCGAGCAGTAGAACGCGGAGCGGTAGTTCAGCTGGTTAGAATGCTGGCCTGTCACGCCGGAGGTCGCGGGTTCGAGTCCCGTCCGCTCCGCCATCTACTCACCCGGTCACGTTCGCCAGCGCCCGGATAATTCAAACCCCGCATCGCCGCGGGGTTTTTCATGCCAGCCTCGGGCTGGGCATGAAATACGCAACAACGTGCGGAGCGGTAGTTCAGCTGGTTAGAATGCTGGCCTGTCACGCCGGAGGTCGCGGGTTCGAGTCCCGTCCGCTCCGCCACTCATGCAGCCGGCCCGGGGTTCCCCGGGCCGGCTTTTTTGTTGCGCCTGCGGCGGACTTCCCGCGCACGCCGCGCCCGTTCGCCCGTGAACGCGCCGTGCGCACGACGAGCACGCGGGGGGGAGTCCATGAACGGACTGCGGTCGCGGTTCGCGCTCCCATGACTTCCGGCCTGTTGCGTCCTTCGCGCTCAACTTCTACAAATGTAGTACGACAACTGTAGAAGGAGGCGCCGGTGGCCAAGCAGGCAGACGTGAGCCTGAGCGAGTTGCAGATCGCGCTGATGCGCGTGCTGTGGCGGCAGGGTGAGGCGAGCACGGCGGACGTCGCCGCGGCGCTGGCGGATCAGCGCGGCCTCAAGCACACCACGGTGGCGACGCTGCTGACGCGGCTGGAGAAGCGCGGCGTCGTCGCGCAGCGCCGCGAGGGGCGCCAGCTGTTCTATCGCGCGCTGGTCGCCGAGGCGGACGTGCGCCGCTCGATGGTGGCCGACCTGATCGGCGCGCTGTTCGCCGGCGATGCGCGGCAGCTCGTCGCGCACCTGGTGCAGGAGTCGGACATCGCAGCGGGCGACCTCGAGCGGATCAAGCGCCGCCTCGCGCAGGGAGACCGCGATGCAGAGTGATCTCGCCGCCAGTTGGCTGTTGACGCTGGCGCTGCACTCCGGCGCGCTGCTCGCGCTGGCCTGGTGCATCGACCGCGGTGTCCTGCGCGCGCGCCTGGCCTGGCGCGAACTGCTCTGGCGCGTCGCGCTGTTCGGCGGCCTGCTCAGTGCGAGCGCGCAGACGCTGCTGGGACCGTCGACCGCGCCGCGCATCGCGCTGCCCGGCCGCCTTGCGGCAGCGGCGATTGCCCCCGAACCTGCCGAGTTCGTTCAGCCCGTCGCGCTGCCCGAGCGCGCCATGGCCGCGCAGGTGCCGCGTGATTCCGTGGTCGCGCTCGCCGCTCCGGCCGTCGCCGCAGCAGCGCCTGCCGCCAAGGCGTCGGCGGTGTCGCCGTGGCGCCCGTCCTGGCAGCTCGTCGTGCTCGCCGGCTGGCTCGCTGGCGTGTTGCTGGCGCTGGGTCGGCTGGCCGCCGCGAGTTGGCGGCTCGAGCGCCTGCTGGCGCGGGCCGAACCGCTGCAACGCACGGCGGTCGCGGTGGACGCCGCAGCGCTGGCGACGCAGGCACGCCTCGACGTATCGCACCTGCGCGTGCTCGACGACCTTGCCAGCCCGATCGCCGCGCGCGGCCATCGCATCGTGCTGCCGCGCTGGGCGCTGGAGCGGCTCGATCGCGAACGCCTGCGCGCGATGCTCGCGCATGAGACCGCGCATCTCGCACGGCGCGATCCGGCCTGGAAGCTGGCCATCGCGCTGTGGTGCGCACTGTTCTGGTTCCTGCCGTTGGCCGCACTGGCGCGGCGCCGCCTCGACGAGGTCGCGGAACTCGCCTGCGACGCCTGGGCTGCGGCGCACCTCGGCGATGGCCGCCCGCTGGCCGAGTGCCTGCTCGAATGCGCCGAGCGCCACGCCGACGGTATCGACCTCGCGCTCGTCCCGGCGATGGCGCATCGCCAATCCCCGCTGCTGCAACGCATCGACCACCTGATCGGAGGCTCCTCCATGCACCTGAAACTGCCGCGCGTACGCGCCGCCGCGACCGCTCTGTTCGTCCTGGTCGCCGCGGCGGCCGCATTGCCGGGCTTCGGCACGCTCCACGCCGCCGCGCCGCCAGCCGACCCGACCGCGCCGCTGGCGCCACCCACGCCGCCGGCTCCGCCGGCGCCACCGGCGCCGCCCGCTCCCGAGGAGGGCCATCACCGCCACGTGTCCACCGACTTCAGCCTGTTCGGATTGCGCAGCCGCTACACCTCGATCGAAGTCAGCGACGGCAAGCGCGGATTGCAGGCGAAGATCAAGGGCGAGCTCGTCTTCAACGAGCAGGAAGACGGCGTCGCGAGCCTCGGCAGCGGCGCCAGCGCGAGCTTCGGCGAGACGCGTGACGGCAGCAAGCGCCGCATCGACTACACCAGCCGCGACGGCAAGATCGAGCAGCACTACTTCGTCGACGGCCGCGAGCAAGCGGTCGACGCGGCCGCGCAGCGCTGGATCGCGGACCTCATCCCGGTCGTGATCCGCGAAACCGCGCTGGACGCGAAGCAGCGGGTCGCACGCCTGCAGGCGCGCGGAGGCGCCGCGGCGGTGCTCGACGAGATCGGCCGCATCGAATCCGGCTATGCGCGCGGCGTCTACGTGAAGGAGCTGGCGGCAAGCGCGAAGCTCGCGCCGGCCGATCTCACGCGCACGCTGGCGCTGATCGACGCGATCGATTCCGACTACGAGCGCCGCAATGCGCTCGCCGCGCTCGGTTCGGCGCAGACGCTCGATGCCGCGCAGCAGAAGCTGGTGCTCGGCCAGGCGCAAAAGCTCGGCTCGGACCACGAGCGCACCGAACTGCTGCTCGGCCTGCTGCCAAAGCTCGCGCCGGATCGCGACGTGCGCGCGGCGTGGCTGCAGGCCGCCGCCGGCATCGGCTCGGACTACGAGCATCGGCGCGCGCTGTCGGCGCTGCTGAAGACCGAGCCGGTCGATGACGCCGGGCTCGTCGCGGTCATCGACGCCGCCCAGTCGATCGGCTCCGATTACGAGCGGCGCGAACTGCTGGTCGCCATTGCCGCGCGCGCCGGTGATGCCGAGCGCATCGCGCCCGCCTATGCCGCGGCGACCGCCGGCATCGGCTCGGACTTCGAGCGCCGCCAGGCCTTGCAGGCGCTGATCGGTGCGCCGAAGTTCGGCGCCCGCGGCAGCGAGGCCGTGCTCGACACGGCGGCGAAGATCGGCTCGGACTTCGAATGCCGCGAAGTGCTGGTCGCGCTCGCGCGCGTGATGCCGAACGACGCCGGCCTGATCGAACGCTACCGCGGCGTCGCGCGGCGCCTGTCCGACCACGAACGCGGCGCGGCCGAGCGTGCACTCGACCGCTTCGCGCTCTGATCCATCCAGCGGGCAGGCTGTGCGGGGTGGGCGTCGCGGAAGCCGCGATGCTCTGCGCGCTGAGGGCTGAGAGCGTCGCGGCCGCTTCCGGCGCGTGCAGGCTTTCGCAGGGCATGACGCAGCCGCGCAGCAGCGAGTCCCGCCGCCGCGCGCGCGATGGTGGGACTCGCGCCTTCGGCGCTGCGTCCCGCCCTACGGATGGGCGAGGTTGACCGCGTAGGTCGCGGTGCCGTCGCCGTTGTCCTTGAGCAGGCTGATGTTGGTGAGGCCCGCGGCCTTGGCGACGTCGAGCTTGCCGGCGGCCGAGGTGAACGTGACCGGGCCGGCGGTCTGGATCTTCGCGAAGCGCCAGCTGCGGTCGGCGCCGTCCTGCGTGCGGGTCAGGTGCTTGTGTTCCTTGACCCAGCCGATCAGCGCGTCGCGGTTCGCATCCGGCGCGGACAGCACGATGTTGCTGCCGTCGAGGCCGGGGAAGTGGCCGCCGCCGCTGGCGCGGTAGTTGTTGGTGACGACGATGAACGGCTGCTGCGGCGCCACCGGCTGGCCCTTGTAGCGCAGCTCGCCGATGCGCTGGCCTTCCGGCTTCGTCACGTCGATCACGTAGGACAGGCCGCCCTGGATCACGTCGAAGTTGTAGCCGACGAACTTGCGGTTGATCAGCGGTTGCGGTTCGCGCTGCGCCGGGTCGATGCGGTTGAAGCGGCCGGCCGAGCGCTCGAGCCAGCCCTTCAGCAGCGCGCCGTCGACCTTCACTGCGGTCAGCGTGTTCGGATACAGGTACAGGTCGGCTGCGTTGCGGATCGCCAGCGGGCCGGCGGCGACGTCGGTGTAGTCGGCCGGGCCGCCGAAACCGCCCTTGAACGGCGCCGCCGCCGACAGCACCGGGACGTCCTTGTACTGCGGCAGGTCGTTGGCGATGTAGCGCTCGACGTAGGTGCGCTGCGCGGTGTTGACCGGCTGCAGCGCGGTCACGTCGCCGACGTCGGCGAAGTAGGTGGTCATCGCGAAGTCGCTGTCGCCGATCGGCGTGGCGACGTAGGTCATCGTCGCCGCGTGCGCCTGTTCGACCAGCTGTGCGACCTGCGGATCGGGCGCGACGTAGCTGCCGTCGGCGTTGCGGATGTCGCGCACCTCGGTGCGCGAGGTGGCCGCATCGATCGTCCAGCGGCCGTCCTTGCGCACCAGCGCCAGCTCCATCACGCCCAGGCTCTTGCCCCAGAAGTTGCCCATCACGGCCGGCTTGCCGTTGATGAAGCCACGCTGGTTGTCGACGCCGGCGAGGTGGTTGAAGCGCGACTTTTCGTTGTGCGGATCGGGGAACACGCTGTGCGAGTGGCCGAGCAGCAGCCCGTCGATGCCCGGCTCCTGCGCGAGGTACCAGTTCGCGTTCTCCATCTGCGTGCCGTACGGCGCGAGGTCGATGCCGCCGTGCGAGATCGCCACGACCAGGTCGACGTTCTGCGCGCGCAGTTGCGGCAGGTACTCGCGCGCCGCCTCGACCAGACCCTTGGTGGTGACCTTGCCCTCGAGGTTGCGCTTGTCCCACTGCATGATCGGCGGCGGCGTGAAGCCGATGATGCCGATGCGGATCGGCGCCTCGGTCTCGCGCCCGGCCGCATCGCGGATCTTCAGTTTGCGATCGAGCACCGCGTACGGCGGATAGATCGGCTGCCCGTCGCGCGCGCTGAACACGTTCGAAAGGACCAGCGGGAAGTCCGGACCCTTGCAGCGCCGCTGCGCGATCCCCTCGACGTTCATCGGCCGCGCCGTGACCTGGGCCAGGAACGGCAGGCCGTAGTTGAACTCGTGGTTGCCGATCGTGCCGCCGTCGTAGCCGAGCGCGTCCATCACGCGGTACATCGCCAGCTTCTCGTCGCACCGCAGCGGCGCGACCTGCGCCTGGTAGTCGGCCAGCGCGGTGCCCTGGATCGTGTCGCCGGCGTCGAACAGCAGCGTGTTGGCGAACTCCCGGCGCGCCTGCCTGACCAGCGTCGCCATGCGCTCGAAGCCGAGCGACTCGTCCGCGGCCAGCTTGTAGTAGTCGTAGCTGCGGATGTTGGTATGGATGTCGGTCGATTCGAGGATCGCCAGCTGCGCGCGCGTGCCGTCGGCGACGGCCACGGCGCGATGGGTCGTGCTCGCGCACGCCGCGAGCAGGGCGAGCGCGGCGCCCAGCAGCGGGCGCGGGAGATGTTGCAAGGTCATCGAAGGAACTCCTGTCGGCGCGGTGTCATCCGCGCGCGGCGTGAACGTCTGGGCAGGCGCGCGGCGACCCGCTCGGGGACGCGCAGGGAGCGTAATCGCGGGATTCGGGCCGCCATGGGGGCGCAAGGGTACGTCATCGGCATGACGGCTGCGTGATCCGGACGTCACGTGCGGACTCCACGCGCCGGCATTACGCGTCGGCGTCGGTGTTGATGCCGCAGATCTTGATTTCGTCGTACAGCAGCGAGTGGCCCACGTGTTTGTCGGCTTCCTCATTGCTGCCGAAATGGGCGGCCAGGATGTCCCGGTAGCGACTGATGGTGTCGTCGACGTGCTCGACGCCGAGGTAGTCGCAGCAGACGGTGGCGTGGTCGGTGCGCCGCCAGTACGGGCAGCGGCGATCGTAGTGAGGCACCCAGTATTCGGCTTCGCCGGTCGCCGGGTTCGCCGCGACATGCTCGGTGTCGTAGCAGAACCCGCCGCGCGGGATCGGGGTGGGGGCGCGGGCTTCCGCCGGAGGCTTGTGGTTCGTCATGCCGAGACGGTCTTGCGCGTGCCTCGTGCGCGCTTGGGTTTCGCCGCCGGCAGCAGCGAAGTCAGCGCCTGGTAGCGCTCGAACAGGAACGCGACGCGCTCGGCGTCGCTGCCGAGCTTGGGCGCCTTGCGGCCGGCGGCTTTCTCGGCGGCGACGTATGCGGCGTCGACAGCGCGATCGAGCGCCTGATGCGCCTTCACCAGTGCCGGTGGCATGGTCAGCGGGTCGTACAGGTCGGCCAGCGTCGCGTCGGGGAACTGCGCGCGCGCGTCGAGCACGCCCTGCGCGGCGGCTTCGATCTTTTGCTTGACGGCGTTGGCGGCCGTTGCGTCCGGCAATTCGGGCCAAGGGAAGTTGTTGTAGACGATGCCGGCGGAGTAGCGGTAGCGGCTTTCCAAACGACCGCATACGGAACGGACCCAGGCCATGTGCATGGTCGATGTCATCACGCCGAAATGATGCAGGGTGGCATCCGGCACAAGCATGTTGCTGTCGCCGCAAATCACATCAGGCCCCACAAACCCAAGCGGGATGTAGGCGCGATTCTCGGAACTATGGCGGGGAACAAGGATGTAGCTGCCACCCGGCTGCCGAATCTCACCGAACAGCGTCGGATATGCGGCCAGTTCGCGCGTTGTGGCCCGGCTGCTGGACTGGCGCAATGCTTTGACGGCCATGACGCGCCCGGTCACCAGCGGCAGCGACTTCAGGGTGGACGGCGCGATGTCTTGTAGCCAAAGGCACCACCGCGGTGTGCCGTTGATGAACTCTTCGGCGCCGACGAACGGCAGAATCCATGGCGCGGCAGCGGGCTCCTTGTCCAGCAAGGTCCGCTTTTCGTCGTCGCTGAGCAGCAGGTGTCCGCCATCATTGGGCATCGAGCCGAACACGATGGGCGGCACGGCACAAATTGCTTCGCGCCGATTGGGCAACGTCACATCAGCTGCATCAACCAGATAACCATTGATATTGGCCGCGACCCGTTCGTGGGGGTCGGCCTTTGGATGGTCGTAGTCGAACAAGCGCTTCGGTTTGGGATCGTCCGCGCCGAAGCCGATGATCACGCAATGCACCGCCGCCTTGCCTCGGGCTTCGTTGCTCCAAGTGAACGTGCGATGCGCGAAGTGGATGTGCATGGTGCAGCGGTACATCTCCGCCCACAACACGCCAACCTGCTCGCCTTGCGTGATCGAGCTTGTCGACACGAATGCGCAGCGGATGGACGTGTTCCTTGCGAACTTCGCTGCTCGGAGATACCAGGCCGTGACGAAATCGAGCACGCCAGCACCTTTCACACCGTCAAAGACGGCGGCCATATCGGCTTTCTGCGTGTCGTCTTGATGCTGTTTGCCGATGAACGGCGGATTGCCGAGGATGTAGTCGACGTCCCCCCCCCCGCAAACATCGTGCCAATCCATTCGCAGCGCATTGCCATGCACGATCGTCGGCGACTTCACCAGCGGCAGGCGGGCGAAGTATTCGCCGAACTGTTCGGCCACGCGCAGGTTCATCTGGTGGTCCATCAGCCACAGCGCGACCTGGGCGATCTGCGCCGGGAACTCCTCGATCTCGATGCCGAAGAACTGGTCCACGTCCACCGCGACATGCTCGGCGACGCGGGTCAGCACCGAGCCCTGCACATCGAACTGGCGCTTCAGCACTTCCAGTTCCAGCAGGCGCAGCTCGCGGTAGGCGATGACGAGGAAGTTGCCGCAGCCGCAGGCCGGATCGAGGAAGCGCAGGTTCGACAGTTTGACGTGGAAGCTCTTGAGCTTGGCCGCCTGGTGGCCGATGCGCTCCAGCTCGGCCGTAAGCTCGTCGAGGAACAGCGGCCCGATCAGCTTGAGGATGTTCTTTTCGCTGGTGTAGTGAGCGCCGAGGTTGCGCCGCGCCTTCGCATCCATCACGGACTGGAACATCGAACCGAAGATGGCCGGACTGATGCGGCTCCAGTCCAGCGCGGCGGCGTCCAGCAGTAGGGCGCGCATCTTCGCGTCGAACGCGGCCAGCGGCAGCGGCTCGGCGAACAGCTTGCCATTGACGTAGGGGAGCTCGGCGAGCTGCGCGTCCAGCGTCTTCTGGCGGCGTTCGGGCGGCGTGTCCAGGGTCTGGAACAGTTGCGCCAGCCACAGGCCGAGGTCGCTGCCGTCCTCGCGCGTGCGCTGGGAGATGAGTTCGTGGAAGGCGGCACGCGGGAAGATGCCCGTGTCCTCGGCGAACAGGCAGAACAGCAGGCGCACCAGCAGCACTTCCAGCGCGTGGCCGTCGTAGCCGGATGCCTTGAGCGCGTCGTGCAGGCGGCCCATGCGTTCGGCCGCCTTCATGTTGACCGGGTCTTCGTCCTTGAAGCTGCGCGCCTGGTAGCCGGCGATGAAGCCGAATCGGCGCACGTGCCGGTGCAGGTCCTTTAGTGCGAATTCGACGTGCGCTTCGTCGTCTTCCAGGTCGTACAGGCGGAAGCGGGCGAAGTCGGATACCAGCAGGTACTTGGGCAGCTCGGCGTCGGTCAGGCCGTGGAAGTAGTCGCGCGCCTGCGCGTGGGCGCGGTCGAGGTCCTTGCCGCGCGACTTGTGCTCGACCAGCAGTACGCCCTTCCACAGCAAATCGATGTAGCCGTCCTTGCCATCGATCTTCTTCACCCGCTTTTCGAATGTGGCGGTGCGGCGACGGCTGACGCCGAAGATGTCGAAGAAGCCGTCCCAGAAGGACTTGGCCTCGGCGTCCTCCGAGGCTTCGTCCGCCCATTCGCGCGAGAAGCGCAGCGCGCGGTCCTTGATCTCGTTCCAGCTCAGCGGCATCGGCATCCTCCCCATTCCCGGCCATCGATGGTAGCTGCCCGCATGGCGGGCGGCGATACGCCGGGAGAGTCCGGTAAACTTGCCGCCCGTTTCCCGCCTTGTTCCCAACCGAACGATGACCGTCCGTACCCGCTTCGCCCCCAGTCCCACCGGCTACCTGCACATCGGCGGTGCGCGCACCGCGCTGTACTGCTGGCTGGAGGCGCGCCATCGCGGCGGCGAGTTCATCCTGCGCATCGAGGACACCGACCGCGAGCGCTCGACCCAGGAAGCCGTGCAGGCGATCCTCGACGGCATGGCCTGGCTCGGCCTCAGCCATGACGAGGGGCCGTACTACCAGACGCTGCGCATGGACCGCTACAAGGCTGTGGCCGAGGACCTCCTGCGCGCGGGCAAGGCGTACTACGCCTACGAGAGCAAGGACGAGATCGAGGCGATGCGCGCCGAGGCGATGGCCAAGGGCCTGAAGCCGCGCTACGACGGCCGCGCGCGCGACCTGAACCTGCCGTACCGCGACGATCCGAACCGCGTGCTGCGCTTCAAGAACCCGACCTCCGGCAGCGTCGTGTTCGAGGACAAGGTCAAGGGCCGCATCGAGTGGAGCAACGAGGAGCTCGACGACCTCGTGTTGATCCGCTCGGACGGTTTTCCGACCTACAACTTCGCGGTCGTCGTCGACGACATCGACATGCGCATCACCGACGTGATCCGCGGCGACGACCACGTCAACAACACGCCGCGCCAGGTCAACATCTACCACGCGCTCGGCGCGAGCGTGCCGAGCTTTGCGCACCTGCCGATGATCCTCGGACCGGACGGGCAGAAGCTCAGCAAGCGCCACGGCGCGGTCAGCGTGATGCAGTACCGCGACGACGGCTTCCTGCCGCACGCGCTGCTGAACTACCTGGTGCGCCTGGGCTGGTCGCATGGCGACCAGGAGATCTTCTCGATCGAGCAGATGATCGAGCTGTTCGACGCGAACGACGTCAACAAGTCGGCCTCGCGCTTCGACCTCGAGAAGCTGTCGTGGCTGAACCAGCAATACCTGAAGAACGACGATCCGCTCGAGATCGCGCCGCACTTCGAGTGGCACCTGCGCGCGGCCGGCATCGATCCGGAGCACGGCCCCGATCCGGTCGACGTGATCGTCGCGCTGCGCGATCGCGCCAGGACGCTGAAGGAGATGGCCGAGAAGGCGCGCGTCTGGTACGCGCCGCTGGAAAGCTACGACGAGCAGGCCGTCGCCAAGCACCTGAAGACGCCGACCGCGCGCGCGGCGCTGGAGGCTGCGCATGCGCAGTTCGCCGGGCTGGCCGAGTGGAAGGTCGAGGCGATCCACGGCGCGATCGAGGCCGCCGCGGCGGCGATCGGCGAAGGCATGGGCAAGGTCGCGCAGCCGCTGCGCGTCGCGCTGACCGGCACCCAGGTGTCGCCGTCGATCGACCACACCGTGTTCCTCGCCGGCCGCGACGAGGCGCTCAAGCGCATCGAGGCCGCGCTGACGCGCGTCGGCTGAGGCCGCCGATGGCGCTCAAATGCAGCCTCGCCGCGCTCGCGCAGCTGGATCAGACCGATCCGGACGCGGTGCAGGCGCTGCTGCAGACCTGCGTCGCCACGCTGCTCGATCCGCGCCTTTGGGCGTGGGCGCTGTACCTCACGCTCGGCTGTGCGCTGGTCGGCGCGCTGATCGGCTATGCCAAGGGACGCTGGCTGGCCGGTCTGGTCTGGGGCGCGGCGCTCGGCCCGATCGGCTGGCTGGTCGTCGCGCTGCAGAAGTCGAACCTGCCCGAGTGTCCCGAGTGCAGCCGGCACAACCTGCCGCATGCCAAGGTCTGCCGCCATTGCGGCGTGAACCTGCGCGCGGCGGCGCTGCAGTCGGCGCGGGGACAGCTCAAGCGCCACGAGCGCTCGCGCGGCTGGTAGCGAGCGCGCCCGTTGGAGCCGGCCGCGCGCTGCGCGCGCGTCCAGCCTACACGGCTCGCTTGCGTAGGCTGGGCGCGCGCAGCGCGACCGGCGCTTTCGTGCCGAGGCCACGCCGCCGATGCTTCGGGCTATAGTTGCCCCAACGCCTGCGTGCTTGTCGCCGCGGATCCGCGCCCCCATCTCAGCCAAGGCAACGATGGCGCTCGTCGCCGTTACGACCCGCATGACGCATCCCGCCAGCCAGCACAGCCACCACGATCACCGCCACGACGCGGACGCGTTCGTCGGCGCGGTCGCGAGCGCCTGCGAGCTGCGCGGGCTGCGCCTTACACCGCTGCGCCTGCGCGTGCTCGAGCTGATCGCGGCGGAGCCGAAGCCGGTCAAGGCCTACGAATTGCTCGACCGGCTCAAGGACGAGCACAGCGGCGCGGCGCCGCCGACCGTCTATCGCGCGCTCGATTTCCTGCTCGAGCACCGCTTCATACACAAGCTCGAATCGATCAACGCGTTCGTCGGCTGCCATCATCCGAACGAGGCGCACCAGGTGCCGTTCCTGATCTGCGACGTCTGCGCGAATGCGGTCGAGGTCTGCGACGAGCGCGTGTCGAAGCTGCTCAACGAGCAGGCGCGCGAGCGCGGCTTCCGTCCGCGCGCGCAGACGCTGGAAGTGCACGGCGTGTGCGCGCACTGCCGCGACCTCGCCAAAGCGACCGCCGACGCCTGAGAACAGCAACCTGTGGGAGCGCCGGCAGGCGCGATGCTTGTGCTCCTGCCCGAAGCAGGGCATCGCGGCTTTCGCTGCTCCCACCACGCGTCGCCGAAGGCTCTCGCATTTTGAGTCGTCGCGCGCACGGCGCCCGTCCCGCCGGCGGGCACGCTTTCCCGGTCACGGCGGCGCGCGATGCAGCCGGCGCTCGAGTTCCCACGCGGATTCCTCTGGGGCGCGGCGACCTCCGCCTACCAGATCGAAGGCTCGCCGCTGGCCGACGGCGCCGGGCCAGGCATCTGGCATCGCTTCACGCACACGCCCGGCACGATCGCCGATGGCGCGACCGGCGACGTCGCTTGCGACCACTACCGGCGCTGGCGCGACGACGTCGCGCTGATGCGCGCACTCGGCCTGCGCGCCTACCGCTTCTCGATCGCCTGGCCGCGTGTGCTGCCGGACGGGCGCGGGCGCGTCAATCCGCGCGGGCTGGATTTCTACGAACGCCTCGTCGACGCGCTGCTCGAACACGGCATCGAACCGCTCGCGACGCTGTACCACTGGGACCTGCCGGCCGCGCTCGACGACCGCGGCGGCTGGCTGAACCCGGACAGCACGGACTGGTTCGCCGACTACGCGCGCATCGTCTATCGCCGCCTCGACGACCGCGTGCGCCGCTGGCTGACCGTCAATGAGCCGGCAGTCGTCGCCGACGGTGGCTATCTGCGCGGCACGATGGCGCCGGGGCACCGCAACCGTTTCGAGGCACCGATCGCCGCGCACCACCTGTTGCTCGCGCACGGCGCGGCGGTGCAGGCCTACCGCGCCGAGGGGCACCACGCGATTGGCATCGCGCTGAATCTCGAACCGCAGCACCCGGCCTCGGACGATGCGGCCGACCACGCTGCCGCGCGGCGCGCCGATGCCTGGACCAACCGCCTCGGCCTCGATCCGGTCCTGCTCGGCCGCTACCCGGACGAACTGCGCACGCTCTTCGGCGCGGCCTGGCCGCACGGGCCGGACGACGACCTCGCTAGGATCCGCCAGCCACTCGACTTCATCGGCTGCAACTACTACACGCGCCGCGTCGTGCGCCACGACGAAGGCGCCGGGTTGCTGCAGGCGGCGCCGGTGCCGCAGGGCGCGCCATGCAGCGCCCTCGGCTGGGAGGTTTTTCCGCACGGACTGGTCGAGGTGCTCGGCTGGCTGCGCGACCAATATGGCAATCCGCCCGTCCACATCACCGAGAACGGCATGGCGTTGCACGAACCGGCCGCGTTGGCTGGCGACGAACTGGAGGACGCGCCGCGGATGACGTACTTGAGGGCACACCTGCGCGCGCTGCAGGCGGCGATCGGGCGGGGCTGCGACGTGCGCGGCTATTGCGCCTGGTCGCTGCTCGACAACTTCGAATGGGCGGCCGGCTATGCGCCGCGCTTCGGCCTCGTCCACGTCGACTACGCCACGCAGCGGCGCACGCCGAAGGCGAGCGCGCGCCTGTATGCTCGGATCATCGCGACGAACGGGCGCGCGCTGGCGGAGTAGGGCATATGCGACGGCAGGGCATCGACTTCGACGAACGGTGCGACGCATGAGCGCGAGCGCACCCGTCCTGGTCGCCGACGTCGGCGGCACCCACGTGCGCTTTGCGTTGGCCGATCCGGCCGCCGCGCAGCCGCTGCTGGCTGACAGCATCCGTCGCTACCGCGTCAGCGACTTCCCGACCTGCACCGACGCCGGGCTGGCCTACCTCGGTGAGACCGGCGCGCGCGCCACGCGCGGCGTGTTCGCACTGGCCGGGCCGGTCGAGGGCGACGTCGTGCAGATCACCAACCATCCGTGGACGATCCGCCGCGCGCGCCTGCGCGCGGAACTGGCGCTGGCGTCGGTGCGCTTCGTCAACGACTTCGCCGCGATCAGCCTCGGCATCGGGCTGCTCGGGCGCGACGACGTGCAGGCGATCGGGCCGGCCGGGCTGCCGCGGGTCGGGAGCGCGCCGACGCAGGCCTTCGCCGTGCTCGGTCCCGGCACCGGCCTCGGCGCCGGCGCGTTCGTGCTCCGCGACGGCCATGCGCTCGCGCTCGAAAGCGAGGGCGGCCATACCGCGTTCGCGCCGCGCACCGACGAGGAGATCGCGATCCTGCGCCAGCTCGGCGCGCGCTTCGGCCGCGTCTCGAACGAGCGCCTGCTCAGCGGCGGCGGGCTGGTCAACCTGCACCAGGCGCTGGCTGCGATCCATGGCCGTCGCGAGGAGGCGCTGCGCCCGGAGGACATCACGCAGGCGGCCGCGGACGGAGAGCCGGCCTGCGTGCGCACGCTGGAGGTGTTCTGCGAGCTGCTCGGCGCGTTCGCCGGCGATTGCGTGCTCGCGTGGGGCGGCTGGGATGGCGTGTTCCTCGCCGGCGGCCTGATGGCACCGCTGCTGCCGTGGCTGCAGCACGGCGGTTTCCGCCGCCGCTTCGAGGACAAGGGCCGTATGCAGGCGCGCTTGGCCGAGGTGCCGAGCGCCGCGATCCGGCACCCGTACGCCGGCCTGCTCGGCGCGGCCGCGTTCGCGGTCATCGACAGCGGCCGTTCGCTGATCCGCGCGGTCGACACGCCGGAGCGGAGCTGAGCCGTGGCGATGCCTTGCGCCGACCGCCGTGCGCGCATCGTCTGGCAGGCGCTGCCCGATCCGCAGCGCTGGATCGAGGCGGCCGTCGCCGCGATCCGCGGCGCGCTCGAAGCCGAACTCGCCACGCACGCAACGACCTGGCTGCTGCTGTCCGGCGGCAGCACGCCGGCGCCGGTCTACCGTGCGCTGGCCGAACAGGCGCTGCCATGGGCGCGCGTGGTGGTGTCGCTGGTCGACGAGCGCGACGTGCCGCCGGAGGCCGAGGGCAGCAACGCGCGCCTGCTCGGCGAGACGCTGCGGCATGCCAACGCCGCAGCGGCGCGCTTCGTGCCGCTGCGCGCGCCGGGCCACACGCTCGATGCAGCGGTCGCCGCGCGCAATGCGCAGTGGCCATTCGCGTCGAGTGAGGTTGGCTACGCGCAGCCAACGTTCGCGCTGGCCGTGCTCGGCATGGGCGAGGACGGCCACACCGCCTCGCTGTTTGCGGGCGCGGCGAACCTCGATGCGGCGCTGGCCTCGCGCCAGCCGTATGCCGCGATCGACGCGCACGGCTGCGCCGGCGCCGGCGCGTGGCCGCGGCGGATCAGCCTGACCCCGATCGGCTTGGCGCAGGCACGCCGACGCCTGCTGCTGCTGCGCGGTGCGGACAAGCGCGCGGCGTTCGAGCGAGCGCTCGCCGACGGGGATGCGCGCGCGCTGCCGATCCGCCTTGCGATCGACCTCGACGGGCCGCCGCTGCAGGTGTGTTGGTGTGAGTAAGTCCGGGGGTGGGGACTGGGTCGTGTGACGCCGTTGTCGCGGCGGACGGTCCCGCGTGCGCTTCGCTTGCCGGGGCTACCATGCCGAGCGGAAACGAGAGCATCGCGCCTTCCGGCGCTCCCACAGGGCCAGCGAAGTCCGGCTTTTGGTGGGAGCGGCGGAAGCCGCGATGCTGTTGCCTCTCGCTGTCGAAGTGCGATCGTGGCGGACGGCCTGCAAAAGGCACGATGCCGGGCAGACGAGAGCATCGTGCCTTCCGGCGCTCCCGCAGGGCCAGCGAAGTTCGGCTTTTGGTGGGAGCGGCGGAAGCCGCGATGCTGTTGCCTCTCGCTGTCGAAGTGCGATCGTGGCGGACGGCCTGCAAAAGGCACGATGCCGGGCAGACGAGAGCATCGCGCCTTCCGGCGCTCCCACAGGTACGGCGAAGTCCGTAGGGTGGGACGCAGCCGCGCAGCGGCGAGTCCCACCGTGGGCGTCAGGCGGACATCGGATCAGAACAACCCGCGCACGCCGATCGAGAAACTGCGGCCCGGCAGCGGCGCCTGGTCCTTGATCAATGACGTCGACAGGCGCGCGGTCTGGTTGGCGAGGTTGCTGCCGTCGACGAACGCTTCCCAGCTGCTGCGATCGGTGTTGTAGAAGCTCCAGGCCAGGCGCGCGCTGACCAGCGTGAAGCCGGCGGTCGGCGTCTCGAACTCGGCCGCCTTGTCCTGGCGGAAGTAGTGCGTCGCGCCGAGGCTCGCGCGCCAGAAGTCGTTGTGCCAGGACAGCTCGGTGCCGAAGCGGCCGGCCGGGATGCGCGGCAGGTTGCCGCCGCCGGCCAGCGTCGCACGCACGGTGTCGCCCCACACGCGCAGGTCGTAGTGGCCGCTCGCGTTGCGGGCCACGTGGAAGGTCGCCTCGGCCTCGCCGCCGCGGAACTTCGCGTTCGCCTGCGACCACTGGCGCACCGGGAAGTCGTCTTCGATCTCGCCGGTGCCGGCAAGGTAGATGAAGTCGTCGTAGCGGTTGTAGTAGGCGGCGACCTTCGCGTCGACCAGCTCGCTGTGGTAGTGCAGGCCGAGCTCGGCCTGGTTGGCGGTTTCCTTGCGCAGGTTCGCATCGCCGATCTCGAACGTGGCCGAGGCGGCATGCGGGCCGTGCGCGAACAGCTCCTCCTCGGCCGGCGCGCGTTGCGCGCGGTCGAGGTTCAGGGTCAGGTGCCAGGCCTCGTCGAAGCGCCAGGCCAGGCCGGCGGACAGGCTGTACGGATGGAAGTCGCGCTTGGGCCCGTCCTCGGGCGTGCTGCTCTGGCGGTCGCCGCGTGCGCCGAGCTCGACCTTCAGCGGGCCGAACTCCTTCTGCTCGGTCACGAACAGGCCGATGCCCTTGGTCGAGGTCGGCGGCACGAAGCTTTCCTCGCCGACTGCGGCGAAGTCGCGGTGGAACGCCTGCACGCCGAACGCGCCGAGCCAGCCGCCGAGCGGCGCGTGCGTCAGCACGAGGCGGCCTTCGTTGGCCTTGTTCGTGAACACCGTGCCGGGTTCGTCGCCCTCGAACTCGGTGTGCTGGTAGTCGGTGTGGCCGAAGCTGAACTCGGCCTTGTCGATGCCGGCGAACGGCGCCTTGAGCGCGCCCTTGAGGTCGTAGCGCGTCTGCGCGAGGTCGATGTACACGGGCGGCACGCCTTCGGCCGGATCGCCCGGCTCGGCCGGGTTGCCGTAGGTGTCGAGGTAGCGCGACACCGACAGGCCGAGGTAGCCCCAGTCGCCGAGCAGGGAGCCGCCGAGCGCGCCGGAATCGCTGCGCACGTAGCTGTTGGGCAGCGTGCGGCCGGGGATGTCGTAGTCGCCGTCATGGCGCTTGAGGCCGTCGGCGTGCAGCGCGAAGCCGTCGTTGCCGGCGTCGACGCGAAACATGCCGGTGCCGCCGCCGGACACGCTGTCGTACTGGAGCTGCGTGCGCCCGCTGAGGCCGTTCGCCGGCGCGACCTGCGGGATGCGTCCGTCGACGATGTTGACCACGCCGCCGATCGCGCCGGAGCCGTACAGCAGCGTCGACGGGCCCTTGAGGATCTCGACCTGGTCGGCCAGGAACGGCTCGACCGCGACCGCGTGGTCCTGGCTGACGTTGGACACGTCGGCCGAGCCGAGGCCGTCGGCGAGCACGGCCACGCGCGAGGCATCGAGGCCGCGGATCACCGGGCGGCCGACGCCTTGGCCGAACGAGGTCGTCTGCACGCCCGGCACGCCGGCGACGGTCTGCCCGATCGTGCCGCTGCGCGCGTCGTCGAGCGCGGCGCCGTTGAGCACGCTGACCGGCGTCACCAGCTGGTCGGCGGCCTGGCCAAGCGGTACTGCGGTCACGACGACTTCGTTGAGGCGCGTGGCCGGTTCGCTCGCGCCGGTCTTCTTCTTCGGCGGCGTCTGGTCGCTGCCGGCAGTGGGCGCGGGCACCTCGTCGGCGAACACGGGCATCGGCAAGGCCGCGGCGATGCAGGCGGCGAGCAGGGCTTTCTTCACGTTGGGCTCCTCGAAAGGCGGTCTGGCTGGGATGCGACGGCGTATCGTGCGGCGCCGGATCGGCGCGCGTCGATGTCCGGCGCGAACGGATTGTTATGTTATAGTGTAACAAAGAAAATGCACAGTCCTGCCGGAAGTCATGGCGCGCAGGCCATGGAAATGGACGGCAGGCGACCTCGCGTTATGTTATAACATGCACAAGTGAAGCCCATGTCCACTCCGGCCCGTTCCTCGCTGCTCGCCCGCCTCGCCGACCGCTTCGGCGCGACGGCGTCGTTCCTGTGCGCCGTGCATTGCGCGGTGCTGCCGCTGGTGATTGCGTTGCTGCCGTCGTTCGGGCTGGGCGTCCTTGCCGACCACCGCTTCGAGCACGCCTTCATCGCGTTCGCCAGCCTGCTCGCGCTGACCACGCTGCTGATCGGATTCCGCCGCCACCAGCGCTATCGCGCGTTCTGGTTCGTCGCGCCGGGCATCGCGCTGCTGGTGGCCGGCGTCGTCGTCGACTTCGTGCACACGCCGTGGCTGCACGCCGCGCTGGTCGCGCTCGGCGGCACGCTGGTCGCGCTGGCCCACCTGACCAACCTGCGGCTGGCGCACGTCCACGTGCACGACGCCGCCTGCGGGCACTGAGCGCGGCGGCGCGTAATTGTGTAACCGCGGCACGCCTGCCTAGCATGGCCGGCATGTCCCGCCACGCCGGCCCACCGCGGTGAATCACGCGCACGAGCATCATCATCACGCGCACAGCGCGCATGCGCATGCCCATGCGTCCGGCAGCCTGCGCGCGCGGCGCCTGCGCCTGGCCTTCGTGCTGACCCTCGTCACCTTGGTCGCCGAGGCGGTCGGCGGCTGGCTGTCCGGCTCGCTGGCGCTGCTGGCCGACGCCGGCCACATGCTGGTCGATGCGCTGGCGCTGCTGTTCGCCTGGCTCGCCGCGTATTACGCGCAGCTGCCGGCCGACGCGCGGCGCAGCTTCGGCTATGCGCGGCTGGAGGTGCTGGTCGGCTACACGAATGCGCTGGCGCAGTTCGTGCTGGTCGCGTGGATCGCGTTCGAGGCGGTCGCGCGCCTGTTCGCGCCGGGCATGATCCTGACCGGGATGATGCTCGGCGTGGCAGTCGCTGGCCTGCTCGTCAACGTGCTGGTGCTGCGCGTGCTCGGCGATCACGAGGCGCACGACCTCAACACGGCGAGCGCGCGCCTGCACGTGCTCGGCGACCTGCTCGGCTCGCTCGGCGCGGTGGCCGCCGCGCTGGTGATCCGCTACCTAGGCTGGCAGTGGGCCGACCCGCTGATCTCGACCGCGGTGTCGGTGCTGATCCTCGGCAGCGCGTGGCGCCTGCTGCGGCGTTCCGGCCACATCCTGCTCGAAGGCGCGCCGGCCGGCGTCGAGGGCGCACTCGTCGCCGCGGCGCTCGAGGAGGCCGGCATCGGCGTGCACGACGTGCACCACGTGCATGTCTGGGAGCTGGCCGGCGGCAGCGCGATGGCGACCCTGCATGCGCGTACCGCCGCGGGATGCGATCCCGATGCCGCGATCGCGGCGATTCAGCGCGTCCTGCACGAGCGTTTCGCGATCGCGCATGCGACCGTGCAACTGGAGCAGGGCGGCTGTGCCGCCGGGGATTGCCATACCGGCACTTCGTCGCCGGCGACCCGGCGGATCTAGGCACCCGCGGGCGTTTCGGCCGGCCGTGCAGGCCCGGAAGGCTTGCACCGTGCGGGCGGGCTGCTATCCTGCGCGCCCATTTGACGCTTTGGAGCAGGAGTACCCCATGGGCAGAGGCGACCGCAAGACCCGCAAGGGCAAAATCGCGATCCGCAGCTACGGCAACGCGCGTCCGCACGCGGACCGGCAGGCAGGCACGGCCGCGGCGGCGAAGCCGGCGGTGAAGAAGGCGGCGCCGGCCAAGAAGGCTCCGGCGAAGAAGAGCGCCTGATCCAGCGTTTCGGGCGCGCCTGACCGGCGCGCCGCATTCGGCCTGCGCGCATCGGCGCAGGTGGCCAGCCAGCCGAGCCCACCGCGTCCGGGGCCATGTCCGCAGCGCACTCGAAAGCCGGCAAGCGCGGAGCAGGGCGGTGGTTCGGACGCCTCGGGCGACGGCCGCGCTTCAACCTCGCCGCGGGACTGTTCGTCATCCTCGTATCGGCGTTCGCCGTGGCCGGCGTCGGTCTGGCGCGCGCCGTCGTGTTCGCGTTCTCGATCGCCGCGACGCTGTTCCTCGCGGCGATCGCGCAGATGTTCGTACGTGCCGAGACGGTATCGATCCGTACCCGTGCACGCCAGGAGGACCAGGGCCGCTGGGGCATCCTTTGGACCAGCGTGGCGCTGTCGGCGGTCGTGCTGGTCGCGCTCGGGCTGGAGCTGCACGCCGACAGGTCCGCGCCCTTCGCGCTCGCGCTCGCCGGCGCCTGTCTGGTGCTGGCGTGGCTGTTCATGAACACGATGTTCGCGCTGCACTATGCGCACGCGTACTACGGCGACGACGCGCGCCAGCAGCCGCGCGGCGGCCTGCTGTTCCCGGGCGATCCCGAGCCAGACTACTGGGACTTCGCGTATTTCGCGCTGGTGCTCGGCATGACGTTCCAGGTCTCGGACGTGCAGATCACCGACCGCCGCCTGCGCCGCATCGCGCTCGTGCACGGGCTGGTCGCGTTCTTCTTCAACGTGGTCATCATCGCGCTCAGCGTCAATGTAGTCGCCGGCCGGTTTTGATGGATTGCCGCGCTGCGGCATCGGGCGCGACGGCGCCGAAATCGCGGCGAACATAATGTTAGCGTTCTGCCAAAATTGCGCGTATAGTCCGTGCCACTGTGTTTGCTAGGGTCACTGTGAATCGTGGCCTTGATGCGGTCGGACCTGCGGTCCCGGTCCATCGTTTCGCCTCGCTAGCTCCCTGCAACCCAGTCTCGATGCGGAAGGTTCCGCCATCGCGATGTTCACACTGTTGTTTCCAGGAGTTTCAGAGATGTCGAATCGTCAGACCGGTACCGTCAAGTGGTTCAATGACGCCAAGGGCTTTGGTTTCATTACCCCGGAAAGCGGCCCCGACCTGTTCGTGCACTTCCGCGCGATCCAGGGCACCGGCTTCAAGTCGCTGCAGGAAGGCCAGCGCGTCAGCTTCGTCGCCGTGCAGGGCCAGAAGGGCATGCAGGCCGATCAGGTCCAGGTTATCTGATAGTTCACCCACCTGATTCCAGGTGAGTGAGAAACCCCGGGCGAAATCCCGGGGTTTTTTTCATGCCTGCGGGCGGCGCCGGCGTGCCGCAAGACGCCGGCGCGCTATTTGGCGGACTCCCCCAGCCGCTCGAGGCCGCTGCCCGCGAGCACCTGCGGCCACGGAAACAGCGGTCCCGGGTCTCGCCGCCGCGGCAGCAGGATCGATGGATCGTCGCTGGCCGGCTCCAGGCGGCGATCCAGGTCCTCGTGGCCGGCGATCCAGCGTAGATTGGCGTGTTCGCTGCGCAGCCGCGCAAGCAGCGCGCGCAATGCGTCGATCTGCGCGGGCGTGTAAGGCTCGATGAACGCCTGGTGGCGGCTGTCGCCCCAGTGCGGGTAGCGGCCAAGGTTGACCAGCTCGATACCGATCGAGCGCGCGTTGTAGCCGCGCGTGTGGTTGGCCACGCGCGCGTCGGCGACGAAGCGGAATGTCGTGCCGCTGCGGTCGATGTAGTAATGGCCGCTGTTGCCGGTCTGCGAACCGGCGTAATGGATGCGCTCGCCGAACTCGCGCGCCATCGGCATGTCCGGCAGTTCGGTGCAATGGATCACGACGAGGTCGATCGCCGCGGATGGCCGCGCCGCCAGGTGTTCCTCGTAGGGCAGCGGCCAATCGTTGATCGAGAGCATGGAAGCCGGGTCGGGGGTTCGGGATTGGGATCGGCCCAAGGCTAGCGGGTTTGGTGTCGGTGGCGAAGCGTTTCCTTTCCTGCCCGGCGCCGCGACCCGCTATGCTCTTCCAAATCCCCATTCCCAAATCCCCAATCCCGGCTCCTGAATGAAAGGCACGATCATCCTGTCCCACGGCCTCGAGAGCGGTCCGCACGCGACCAAGGTCAGCGCCTTGGCCGTCGTCGCCGACGCGTTGGGCTGGGCGCATGTGCGTCCCGACTACCGCGACATCGACGCGCCGCGAGACCCGCGCAGGATCGAGCAGCGCATCGCGCGTGCGCTCGAGCATGCGCCAGCCGAAGGGCGGGTCGTATTCGCCGGCTCCAGCATGGGCGCGTTCATCTCCGGCTTCGCCTCGATCCGGCGCGCCTGCGACGGCCTGTTCCTGCTGGCCTTGCCGACCGCGATCGGCGGCTATCCGCACGCGTTCGTCGCCGCCGACGTGCCAACCACGCTGGTGCACGGCTGGGACGACGAGCTGTGCCCGGTCGATGCGGCAATCGACTTCGCGCGTTCGCGCCGCGCCGACCTGCACCTGGTCGACGACGACCATCGCCTCGGCGCGCACGTGGAGTTCTGTGCCGAGTTGTTCCGCCTGTTCCTGACTCGCCTGGGTTGACGTGCTGCGCCTGTTTGCCACCTGCCCGAAGGGGCTCGAATACCTGTTGCGCGACGAGCTGCGCGCGCTCGGCGCCGACGACGCGCGCGAAGGCCTCGCCGGTGTCGCGTTCAGCGGCCCGCTCGAACTGGCCTACCGCGCCTGCCTGTGGTCGCGCCTGGCCAGCCGCGTGCTGCTGCAGCTGGCCGAGTTCGACGCCGCCGACGCCGATGCGCTGTATGCCGGCGTGCAGGCGATCGACTGGTCGCAGCACCTCGCCGTCGACGGCACGTTCGCGATCGACGCGGTCGGCAGCGCCGGCGCGCTCAAGCACACGCAGTACGTCGCGCTGCGCGCCAAGGATGCGTTGGTCGACCAGTTCCGCGAACGCACCGGCGCACGGCCCGATGTGGATGTCGAACGGCCGTCCATCCGTCTGAACGTCCGTCTGCACAAGGGCCGTGCGACGCTATCGCTGGACCTGTCCGGCACGCCGCTGCACCGGCGCGGCTGGCGGCAAGGGCAGGGCGAGGCGCCGCTGAAGGAGAACCTCGCCTGCGCGATGTTGCTGCGCGCGGGCTGGCCGGCGATCCACGCGGCCGGCGGCGCGCTGGTCGATCCGATGTGCGGCGCCGGCACGCTGCTGATCGAAGGCGCGCTGATGGCGGCCGACGTCGCGCCGGGCCTGAAGCGCGACTACTGGGGTTTCCTCGGCTGGCGCGGCCACGACGCGCCCGCGTGGGCCGCGCTGCTGGCCGAGGCCGATGCGCGCGCGACCGCCGGCCTGCGTGCGCTGCAACCGCGGTTCTTCGGCTACGACCACGATCCGGCCGTGCTGAACGAGGCCAGGCGCAACGCGCAGGCCGCCGGCGTGGCCGGCTTCGTGCAGCTCGCGCGGCAGTCGGCCGAACACCTGCACCGGCCGGCCGAGTGCGATGCGCCGGGCCTGGTGATCTGCAATCCGCCGTATGGCGAGCGGCTCGGTGAGCGCGCCGCGCTGGCGACGCTGTACCGCGCGTTCGGCGCGCGCCTGCGCGCGGAGTTCACCGGCTGGCAGGCGGCGGTCATCGTTTCCGACGACGACCTCGGCCATGCGCTCGGCCTGCGCGCGGACAAGCGCTACGTGCTCTTCAACGGCGCGCTCGAGTGCCGCCTGCTGCTGTTCGACCTCGCCGCCGCGCCGGCCGCGGTGGAACGCGTTGCCAAGCCGTTGTCGGATGGCGCGCAGGCGGTCGCGAATCGCATCGGCAAGACGCGCAAGCACCTGCGCAAGCGCCTCGAGCGCGAGGGCATCGGCTGCTACCGCATCTACGACGCCGACATTCCCGAATACGCCGCGGCGATCGACGTCTATACCGTGGTCGGCCGCGACGATGGTTCGGCCGCCGGCGACGACTTCCCGCAGACCTGGCTGCACGTGCAAGAGTACGCGCCGCCGCGCGACGTGCCCGAGCAGGTCGCGCGCGATCGCCTGCGCGACCTGGTCCGTGCGGCCGGCGTCGCGCTCGAGGTGCCGCGCGAGCGCATCGCGGTGAAGACGCGCTATCGCGCCAAGGGTGGCTCGAAGTACGGCCGCTTCGACCAGCGCGGCGAGTTCCTCGTGGTGGAGGAGGGCGGCCTGCACCTGCGCGTGAACCTGTTCGACTACCTCGACACCGGTCTGTTCCTCGACCATCGCCCGGCGCGCCTGCGCATCCGCGAGCTCGCGCGCGGGCGGCGATTCCTTAACCTGTTCTGCTACACCGCGACCGCCAGCGTGCACGCCGCGGCCGGCGGCGCGCGCACGACCACCAGCGTCGACCTGTCGGCCACCTATCTCGAATGGGCCGCGCGCAACTTCATGCTGAACGACCTCGGCGGCGCGGCGCAGCAGCTCGTGCAGGCGGACGTCGTGGAGTGGCTGCGCCACGACCGCGGGCGCTACGACCTGATCTTCGTCGACCCGCCGACCTTTTCGAACTCCAAGCGCGCGGAGGACTTCGACGTGCAGCGCGATCACGCCGAACTGCTCGCGCTGTGCGGCGAGCGGCTGGCGCCCGGCGGCCTGATCCTGTTCTCGAACAACTACCGGCGTTTCGTGCTCGATCCGGCGCTGCAGGAGCGGTTCGCCGTGTACGACATCACCCCGGCGACGATCCCGTTCGACTTCGCGCGCAACCCGCGCATCCACCGCTGCTACGAGCTGCGGCATCGCGAGCGCGAGGCGGCGCGTTCGTAACGACGTGGTCACGTTTTTGCGGGGCCGCATTTCAGTCCTGATTCAGCCGTCCAGCCTCAGCATCGCCCTCACGGTTTCAGAGGGCGGAAGTCCATGCGCAACACGTTTCGCTACATGGTGCTGGGATTGCTGATGGCGGCAGGCGTCGCGGCGGCGCCGGCGGCGTTCGCGCGCAGCCACTGGAACGTCGGCATCAACCTCGGCTTCCCGGGCGTCAGCATCGGCTACTCCGACTGCCGCCACTGCGGCTACGGCTGGGGCGGCAACTACGTCTACGGCAGCTACGCGTATGCGCCGGCGTACTACGCGCCGGCCCCGGCCTACTACTCGTACTCGCCGGCGTACTACGGTCCGAACTATTACAGCTATCCGTCCTACGGCACGGTCTACTACTCCGACCGCCCGGTTCGTCGCGTGTACCACTCCGAGCGTCGCTATGACGACGTGGGGCGCTACCACGACCGCGGCGGCCACCGCGACGGCCGCGACTACGGCCATCGTGCCACTTACTACGATCGCGGCTACCGCCGCTGATCACCCGTCAACGCTGGCAGCGCACCCCTCCCCCTTCCCGCTGCCAGTGTTCCGCCCCGCGACGATTTCCCCTGATCGTCGCGGGGTTTCTTTTTTTTGGTTCCCCGTATCCGCGCGGCCGGCTCCCTGCGAATGATCGCCGGTGCTGTCGCAGCCAGTGGATCAGACCATCGCTGCTCGGGTTATGATGGATTTGGACTGGGTTCCGAAGATCCTGCATGAACGAGCACTACACGCGACGCGGTAGTCTGGCTTTCGGCGAAATGCCGGCGGCGTGGACATTCTTTCGGCAATGGCTCAAGAACCCGCGTGCGATGGCGTCGCTGTCGCCGTCCAGCCGGCATCTGGCGCGCGAGATGGTGGCGCAGCTGCCGCGTGATGCGCGGCGGGTGATCGAGCTTGGCGCCGGCACCGGCGTGTTCACGCGGGCCATGCTCGAGCGGGGCATTGCGCCGCAGGACCTGCTGCTCGTCGAGCTGAACCCCGAACTTTGCCAGTACCTGGGGCGCCACTTTCCCGGCTCCCACGTCGTGCATGGCGATGCGCGTGACCTTGCCGGCATCGTCGCGAACGCCGGTTTCGCCGACGCGAATGGCGTCGATGCGGTGGTCAGCGGCCTCGGCTTCCTGGCCATGCCGCGGGCGCTGCAGAAGTCGATCCTCGAGGCGGTGTTTTCGGTGCTTGGGCCGGATCGCCCGCTGATCCAGTTCACCTACGGTCCGGTCAGCCCGCTGCCTCGCACCCTGCTCGGCGAACTGGGACTCAAGGTGCGCCGCGCCGGCATCGCCTGGATCAACGTGCCGCCGGCCGCCGTCTACGTCTATACGCGCGCGCGCTCGACGCCGGTGCGCGCGGTGCGCGTCGACGCCGCCTGAGCCTGCCGCCGCGCGACCGCGCGGCGATGCAACCCCGTTATGATGGGCCGATACAACGCAGCCGAGGATGCACCGTGGGCGAATCGCCGAATCCCGATTGGATGAACCAGTGGCAGGCATGGTCGCGCCAGTACGCGCATGCCTGGCAGGACCTCGCGCGCAACGCGACGGCTGCACCGCAGCCGGCCGCGCCGGCGCCGTGGCCGCAGGCGTTCGAGCAGTGGGCCCGCGCGTTCGCGCCGTCCTCTGCCGGTCCGGGCGAAACGGTCGATCGCCTGATCGACAGCGCCCGGAGCTATGCCACGTTCATGCAGTCGATGCTGGCGGCCGCGGCGGATAACCCGCAGGCGGCGGCGACGCCGTGGAGCGAGGCGCTGCGGCAGGCCATCCCCGGCTTGGCAGGCGGCGTCTTCCAGCATCCCGCGGCGCAGGCCTGGCAGGGCATGCAGCAGCAGGGCAGTGCCGGGCTGGCGCAGTTGCTGGGCGCGTTCGGCGGGCTGCCGCCGGTACCGGCAATGCCGCCGGCGGACCTGGGCGAACTCAAGAGCTGGCTGCACTTGCCGTCCTTCGGCGTCATGCGCGAGCACCAGGAGCGCTACCAGAAGCTCGCGCTGGCCTGGGTCGAGTACCAGGAGCAGCTCGGTCGCTACAACCAGTTGATGCTCGCGGCGAGCCGCCGCGGCTTCGAGCTGTTCGAGGCCAAGCTCGCCGAGCACGAGCCGCCCGGCCTGCAGATCGACTCGCTGCGCGCGCTGTACGACCTGTGGGTCGACGCCGCCGAGGAGGGCTATGCCGAGGTCGCGTTGTCGCCGGCCTTCCGTGAAGCCTATGGCGCGCTGGTCAACGCGCAGATGCGCGTGCGCGCGCTGGTCCAGCAGGAGGCCGAACGCGTCTCGGGTGATCTCGGCATGCCCACGCGCAGCGAGCTGAACAGCATCGGCGAGCGCCTGCAGGCGCTGCGGCGCGAGGTGCGCGCGCGCGGCGGTGCCGGCGCGGACGCCGGACTCGCCGACGAGGTTGCCGCGTTGCGCGCGGAGTTCGCCACGCTCAAGGCCAGCGTCAAGCATGCATCGCCAGGCGGGCCGGTCGACGACGGCGTGAAGCTGCGACGCGCGAGCGACGAGCCGGGTGCCGCCGCGCGACCACGCAAGAGCCCGCGCGGCAGCGGCGAGCGTGCGGCTGCGGCGACCGCCTCCGGCAATTTCGCCTCGCGCATCGAAGAGTTCGCCAGCGCCTCGCTCGGCGCACCGCGCAAGCGCGCGCCGCGCGCCACCGGCAAGCCGGCCGCCGGCTCCCGCAAGACCAAGCGCTAAGCCTCGGAGGACGCCATGGGACCCATCAGGATCGAGCCGGCCAAGCTGCTGGAAGAGGCGCTGGCCACGCAGCGCAAGCTCGGCGCCGCGCTGCAGACGCTGCGCGGGCTGGACGACGTCGACTTCGGCGTGACCGCCAAGGAAGCGATCTACCGCGAGGACAAGCTGGTCGTCTACCGCTTCAAGGGCGAGCGGCCGCCGACCGCGAAGGTGCCCATCCTGATCGTCTACGCGCTGGTCAACCGGCCCTACATGGTCGACCTGCAGGACGACCGCTCGCTGGTCAAGAACCTGCTCGCGCGCGGCGAGGACGTGTACCTGATCGACTGGGGCTACCCGGACGGCGCCGACCGCTGGCTCACGCTCGACGACTACATCAACGGCTACATCGACCGCTCGGTCGACGCGGTCGCGCGCCACGCCGGCGTCAAGCGCATCAACCTGCTCGGCATCTGCCAGGGCGGCGCGTTCTCGCTGTGCTACGCGGCCACGCACGCGGAGAAGGTCCGCAACCTGATCACGATGGTCACGCCGGTCGACTTCCACACGCCGGACAACATGCTGTCCAACTGGACGCGCGAGATGGACGTGGACCTGTTCGTCGACACGCTCGGCAACGTGCCGGCGGACCTGATGAACCTGTGCTACCTGATGCTCAAGCCGGTGCGCCTGAACCAGCAGAAGTACATCGGCCTGGTCGACATCCTCGACAACAAGGCCGAGCTGGAAAACTTCCTGCGCATGGAGAAGTGGATCTTCGACTCGCCCGACCAGGCCGGCGAGGCGTTCCGCCAGTTCATCAAGGACTTCTACCAGGGCAACAAGCTGGTCAGGGGCGGCCTGAAGATCGGGCCGCACGAGGTGCACCTTGGCAACATCACGATGCCGGTGCTGAACATCTTTGCCGAGCAGGACCATCTGGTGCCGCCGTCGGCCTCGCGCGTGCTCGGCGAGCACGTCGGCACCGACGACTACACGCAGGTCGCGTTCCGCGGCGGCCATATCGGCATCTACGTCTCCGGCCGCGCGCAGCGCGAGGTGCCCGGCACGATCCACGAGTGGCTGGCGGCGCGTTCGCGGTAGACCGGATGCGCCGCGTTTTGCGGTAGCGACGAAACCTCACCTCGTCGTCCCGGCGAAAGCCGGGACCCAGTGCCTTTGCAACCGGCCTTTGCAACCGATCGAAGACGCTGGGTTCCGGCTTTCGCCGGAACGACGCTATTTCGACCTGTCCGGATGTCCCGAAGTCGGGGTGAAACCACCTGTAGGTCGGGCGGGGTGGCCGTGGGAGGGATTTCAGTCCCGTTGCCTTGTGCGCCTTCCTGAAACCGCGCCGAAAGCCCGCTTCCCGCATGCTGCGGGCTTTCCGACGCCCGAAGCGCTCCCATGAACGACGTCCTGTTTGTCCTGTACGGCCTCACGATCACGCCGTGGAAGCTGATCGGCCTGGTCGGTACCTGCCTGTTCACCGCGCGCTGGTTCGTGCAGCTGTATGCGACCAAGAAGCTCAAGCGCGTCGTGATGCCGATGTCGTTCTGGTACCTGTCGATCGTCGGCAGCGTGATGACGCTGGCGTATTTCATCTGGGGCAAGAACGACTCGGTCGGCATCATCCAGAACGCGTTCCCGATGTTCGTGTCCGCCTACAACGTGTTCGTGCACCTGCGCCATCATCGGCCCGAGGTGGTCGCTCCGGGCGGGTCGGAGGAGAGCTAGAAACGAGTTGAGAGGAGTGAGAAACGAGTGGAAGCGCGGCACTCGTTTCTCACTCCTCTGCACTCGTTTCCGGGCGGCTCTGAAGAAAGCTGGAAATGAGTGGAGATGAGTGGGGAACGAGTAGGAGCCTGAACTCGTTTCTCACTCCTCTTCACTCGTTCCTCGCTACTCCGGGTCGTAGTCGAGGTTCGGCGCCAGCCAGCGCTCGGCCTCGACCAGCGACCAGCCCTTGCGCCGGGCGTAGTCCTCGACCTGCTCCCTGGTCAGCCGGCCGACGACGAAGTACTGGCTGCGCGGGTGCGCGAAGTACCAGCCCGATACCGCCGCCGCCGGATACATCGCAAAGCCTTCGGTCAGCTCGATGCCGGCGTTTTTCGTCGCATCGAGCAGGCGGAACAGCGTCGTCTTCTCGGTGTGGTCGGGGCAGGCCGGATAGCCGGGCGCCGGCCGGATGCCGCGGTACTGCTCGGCGATCAGCGCGTCGTTGCCGAGCGCCTCGTCCGGCGCATAGCCCCAGAATTCCTTCCGCACGCGCTCGTGCAGGCGCTCGGCGAACGCCTCGGCGAGGCGGTCGGCGAGGGCCTTGAGCAGGATCGACGAATAGTCGTCGTGTTCGCGTTCGAAGCGCTCGAGGTGCGCCTCGATGCCGAGCCCGGCGGTGACGGCGAATGCGCCGATCCAGTCCTCGCGGCCGCTGTCCTTCGGCGCGACGAAGTCGGCGAGGCAGAAGTCGGGCCGCTCGACCGGCTTGTCGGCTTGCTGGCGCAAGAAGCGCAGCGTGGCGATGCGCTTTAGCCCCTCTCCCGCCGGGAGAGGGGTTGGGGAGAGGGTTGGGGACTTGTCGGGTGTCACGGGCGCGCGCGCTGGCGCTCCGGCCGAACCCTCACCCGCCCCTGCCGGGGCACCCTCTCCCGGAGGGAGAGGGGAAAAGAGCTCCACATCATCACCGACGCTGTTCGCGCGCCAGAACCCGATCACGCCGCTCGCCCGCAGCCATTTCTCGTCGACGATGCGCTCGAGCATCGCGCGCGCGTCGGCGTACAGCTCGCGCGCCTGCGTGCCGACCACCGCGTCGTCGAGGATCGCCGGGTAGTGGCCGGCCAGTTCCCACGCGCTGAAGAACGGCGTCCAGTCGATGCGCTCGACCAGTTCGGCCAGCGGATAGTCGTCGAATACCGTGAGACCAGGCCTGAGCGGCGCCGGCGGCACGTAGTCGGCCCAGCCACCGTCGAAGCGCTGCGCACGTGCGTGTTGCAGCGACACCAGGCGCTTGGCGCCGCCGCGATCCTTGTGGCGTTCGCGGATCTCGGCGTACTCGGCGCGGATCTTCGCCATGAACGCGTCGACCAGCTCCTTCGACACCAGCGACTGCGCCACGCCGACCGCGCGCGAGGCGTCCTTGACCCACACGCAAGGTGATTTGTAGTGCGGCTCGATCTTCAGCGCGGTGTGCGCGCGCGAGGTCGTTGCGCCGCCGATCAGCAGCGGGATCGCGAAGTCCTGCCGCTGCATCTCCTTCGCGACGTGGCTCATCTCCTCCAGCGACGGCGTGATCAGGCCGGACAGGCCGATCATGTCCGCGTTCTCGGCAATCGCGGTGTCGAGGATCTTCTGCGCCGGCACCATCACGCCGAGGTCGATCACCTCGAAGTTGTTGCAGCGGAGGACGACGCCGACGATGTTCTTGCCGATGTCGTGCACGTCGCCCTTGACCGTCGCCATCACGATCTTGCCGTTCGACTTGGCGACGTCGCCGGTGCGCAGCTTCTCGGCCTCGATGAACGGCAGCAGCCAAGCGACCGCCTTCTTCATCACGCGCGCGGACTTGACCACCTGCGGCAGGAACATCTTGCCGGCGCCGAACAGGTCGCCGACGACGTTCATGCCGTCCATCAGCGGGCCTTCGATCACGTCGAGCGGGCGCGCGCACTGCTGGCGCGCCTCCTCGGTGTCCTGCTCGACGTACGCATCGATGCCGTGCACCAGCGCGTGCGCGAGGCGCTTCGCCACGGGCAGGGCGCGCCATTGCGCTTCCCGATTCCCGTTTCCCGATTCCCGATTCCCGGCCTTGTAGCGCTCGGCGATCTCGAGCAGGCGCTCGGTCGCATCCTTGCGGCGATTGAGCACGACGTCCTCGACGCGCTCGCGCAGCTCCGGATCGAGCTCGTCGACGATCGGCAGCGCGCCGGCGTTGACGATGCCCATGTCCATGCCGGCGCCGATCGCGTGGTAGAGGAACACCGCGTGGATCGCCTGGCGCACGGTCTCGTTGCCGCGGAACGAGAACGATACGTTCGACACGCCGCCGGAGACGTGGCAGCCGGGCAGGGTGGCCTTGATGATCCGCGTCGCCTCGATGAAGTCGACCGCGTAGTTGTCGTGTTCCTCGATGCCGGTCGCGATCGCGAAGATGTTCGGATCGAAGATGATGTCCTCGGGCGGGAAGCCGACCCGCTCGGTCAGGATCTTGTAGGCGCGCGTGCAGATCGCGACCTTGCGCGCGGCCGTGTCGGCCTGGCCCTGCTCGTCGAACGCCATCACGACCGCGGCGGCGCCGTAGCGCAGCACCTTGCGCGCGTGCTCGACGAAGACGTCTTCGCCTTCCTTCAGCGAGATCGAGTTGACCACGCCCTTGCCCTGCAGGCAGCGCAGGCCGGCCTCGATCACGCTCCACTTCGACGAATCGACCATGACCGGCACGCGCGCGATGTCCGGCTCAGACGCGATCAGATTCAGGAACCGCACCATCGCGGCTTCCGAGTCGATCAGGCCCTCGTCCATGTTCACGTCGAGGATCTGCGCACCGTTGGCGACCTGCTGGCGCGCGACCTCGACCGCCTCGGCGTAGCGCTCCTCCTTGATCAGCTTGCGGAACTGCGCGCTGCCGGTGACGTTGGTGCGCTCGCCGACGTTGACGAACAGCAGCTGCGGCGTGATCACCAGCGGCTCGAGGCCGGACAGGCGGGTGGGGCGGGGGGCGGCGTTCATGTCGTGCGTACCTTCTTCTTGTCCGTCGTCCCGGCGTCCGCCGGGACCCAGCGCCTTTCGCGCGCCTGGCGTTCGCCGCGACGGCGCGCGTCTGCCGTCAGGCCGCGATTCCGAGCGCCCGCGGCAACGCGCGCGGCGCCACGCCCACGACCGCCTGCGCGATCGCCGCGATATGCGCCGGCGTCGTGCCGCAGCAGCCGCCGACGAGGTTGACCAGGCCCGCGCGCGCGAACTCGCCGATCAGCGCGGCCATGTGCTCGGGCGTTTCGTCGTACTCGCCGAACGCGTTCGGCAGGCCCGCGTTCGGATGCGCGCTGACCGCGCAGTCGGCGACCTGCGCGAGCACGTCGACGTACTGGCGCAGCTCCTGCGCGCCGAGCGCGCAGTTGAGGCCGACCGCGAACGGGCGCGCATGCGCGATCGAGGCATAGAACGCGTCCGCGGTCTGGCCCGACAGCGTACGGCCGGAGCGGTCGGTGATCGTGCCGGAGACCATCACCGGCAGGCGGCCGCCGCGCGCGTCGAATTCCTCCTCGATCGCGTACAGCGCGGCCTTCGCGTTGAGCGTGTCGAAGATCGTCTCGACCATCAGCACGTCGGCGCCACCGTCGATCAGGCCGGCGGCGGCCTCGCGGTAGGCGCGGCGCAGCTCCTCGAAGCTGGTGTTGCGGAAGCCGGGGTCGTTGACGTCCGGGCTGATCGAGGCGGTGCGGCTGGTCGGCCCTAGCACGCCGATCACGAAACGCGGGCGCTCTGGCGCCTGCGCCTCGGCTGCGTCGCAGCAGGCCCGCGCCAGGCGTGCGCCTTCGCGGTTCAGCTCGGTGACCAGGGCTTCGAGGTGGTAGTCGGCTTGGCTGATCGAGGTCGCGTTGAACGTATTGGTCTCGATCAGGTCCGCGCCAGCATCGAGGTAGGCGGTGTGGATCGCGCCGATCACGTCCGGTCGCGTCAGCGTCAGCAGATCGTTGTTGCCCTTGAGGTCGTGGCCATGGGCGGCGAAGCGCGTGCCGCGGTAGTCGGCCTCGCCGAGGCGATAGCCCTGGATCATCGTGCCCATGGCGCCGTCGATGACGAGGATGCGCCGCGCGAGCGCGTCCTGCAGCGCCTGCACGCGGGCCGGGTTGAGATACGGCAGCGGGTGGCTCATGGCTTCCTCGCGACCAGGCTGAGCACTTCGAAATGCGGTGGGCGGCGCTCGCGCGTCAGGCGCTCGCACGAGATCACGTCCAGCCGCGCCGTGCGCGCGAATTCGCGCAGCTCGTCGGTGGTGAAACCGAGGTTGCGGTGCTCGAACGGCTCGACCACGGCGCGGTGCGCGTGCCGGCCGAGCGTCGCGGCGAGCAGGCGGCCGCCCGGACGCAGCACGCGCGCGGCCTCGTCGATGACGCTGCCCGGGCGGTCGCTGTAGGTCAGCGCGTGCATCAGCAGCACGAGGTCGAAGCATTCGGCCGGGAAGTCGAGCGCGTGCATGTCGCCGTGGCGCACCTCGACGTTGGCGAACGGCTTCAGGCGCTGGCGCGCCGCGTCGACGACGCGTTCGCTCGCATCGATGCAGACGATCGAATGCGCGCGCGGCGCCAGCAGTTCGGCCAGCACGCCGTCGCCGGACGCGATGTCGAGCACGTCGCCGGTCTCGACCAGCTGCATCATGCCGCGCGCGAGCGTTTCCCAGGTGCGCCCCGGCGAATAGTGGCGCTCCATGTCGCCGGCGACCGTGTCGGCCCAGCCCTCGGCGCGCGCGCGCTTGGCCAGGATCGACGGCAGCCGGCGCGCGTCGTCGTCGAGCAGCGCGTCGTCGACGCTCTCCTCGAGCGCGCGCAGCAGAGCGCGTTCCTTCGGCTCGAGTTCGCCGTTGTAGCGGTAGTACGACGACACGCCGGCGCGGCGGTCGCGCACGAGGTCGGCTTCCTTCAGCTTGGCCAGGTGCGTCGACACGCGCGGCTGGGCCAGGCGCAGCACGGCGGACAGTTCGGCCACGGTCAGTTCCTCGCGCTCGAGCAGGGCAAGCAGGCGCACGCGGGTGGGGTCCGACAACAGCCGCAGCAGCGCCGAGGTTTCAGCCAGGTCCAAGATTTATCCTTTCATCTTGATTGAAAGATGGATGCAGAGCGTAGCCGCGCGGCGTGATGGCGTCAATCGGCACGCGGGGCGGTGGCGCCTGGGCAGGAGCGCGCCCTGCGCGCGACCGGGCCCGCACGACTCCGCGGCGCCTCGTCGCGGGCATGGCCCGCTGCTGCGCGCTATTCTTTTTGGATGCCTCGCCTTTTACTGCTGCTGATGACCCTTGCCTGCACCATGCCGCTGCGCGCGGCCGAGTTGCAGGACGCCGAGCTGGCCCGGTTCTGGACCCCCGACGCGCTGCACGTGCCGTATCGCGCGATCGAGACGCCGGGCCGACGTGATGGCGAGTTGCTGCCGCTGGTCATGTTCCTGCACGGTGACTGGCAGGACGGCACCGACAACGAATCGCAGCTGGCCGGGCGCGGCAACGGTTCGTACGAGCTGGTCGACGCGGCGCGCCGGGGCGGCATCCCGCTGGTCTACGTCGTGCCGCAGACGACCGGCGCGTACTGGCCGCCGGATCGCGTCCTCGCGGTCGTGCGCGACGCGCTGGCGCGCTGGCCGATCGATCCGCGCCGCATCTATCTGACCGGCATCTCCGACGGCGCCACCGGCGTGTGGGATGCGCTGAAGGCGTATCCGCGCTGCTTCGCCGCCGCCGTGCCGATGTCCGGCATGACCGAACTGGCCGGGCTGGGGCCGATCCGCGACGTGCCGCAGTGGGTCTTCCACGGCGACAAGGACGACGACACCGACGTCGAGACCGGCTACGGCGGCGCGATGGTCGGCTCGCGCGCGGTCGTGCGCGCGCTGCGCGCGATGGGCGGCACGCCGCTCTACACCGAGTACGCGAACGAAAAGCACGTGATCTGGGCGCGCGCCTACGCCGAGCCCGCGCTGCTGCCGTGGTTGCTTGGCCAGCGCCTGCGCGGCGCGCCGTGCGATTTCGCGGGTCTCGCGCGCTAGAATCGCGTTCCTTTTCATCCGGCGTCGACTTTCGATCGCTTGCCCTTCTCCCGCCGGGAGAAGGTGCCCCGAAGGCGGATGAGGGTACGGGTGCAGGAACGCGGGCGTCGGAATCAGCGCCCATCCATGTGCTTCGACCGAACCCTCTCGCCAACCTCTCTCCCGACGGGAGAGGGGTTTCGTGGCGCTCGCGGGCGAAGTCCGTCGTTCCTCCCATCATCTTCCATTGCACCGCACAGGAGCACGTATGGACTTCCGCTACACCGACGACCAGCTTTCCATCCAGACCATCGCGCGCGATTTCGCGCAGAAGCGCATCGCGCCGATCGCCGCCGAATTCGACCAGTCCGGCCAGTTCCCGCTCGACACGATCCGCGAGATGGGCCAGCTCGGCCTGATGGGCATCGAGGTATCGCACGAGTATGGCGGCGCCGGCATGGACACGATCGCGTATGCGCTGGCGATGATCGAGATCGCCGCGGCGGACTGTGCGCACTCGACCATCATGTCGGTCAACAACTCGCTGTACTGCAACGGCATCCTCAAGTACGGCACCGAGGAGCAGAAGCAGAAGTATGTGCGCGCGATCGCGACCGGGGAGGCGATCGGCGCCTATGCGCTGACCGAGCCGCAATCGGGCTCCGACGCATCGGCGATGCACACCCGTGCGACGAAGAATGCCGACGGCGACTGGGTCATCAACGGCAAGAAGAGCTGGATCACCTCCGGTCCGGTCGCGCGCTACATCGTGCTGTTCGCGATCACCACCCCCGGCATCGGCGCCAAGGGCGTGTCGGCGTTCATCATCGACACCAAGCGCCCGGGCTTCCACGCCGGCAAGACCGAGCCCAAGCTCGGCATCCGCGCCTCGGCGACCTGCGAGATCGAGTTCAGCGACTACGTCTGCCCGGCCGCCGACATGCTCGGCCCGGAAGGGAAGGGCTTCGCGATCGCGATGGGCGTGCTCGACGCCGGCCGCATCGGCATCGCCTCGCAGGCGGTCGGCCTCGCGCGCGCGGCGTACGAGGCGAGCCTGGCCTGGGTGCGCGAACGCAAGGCGTTCGGCAGCCCGATCGGCTCGTTCCAGATGATCCAGGCCAAGATCGCCGACATGAAATGCCGCCTCGACGCGGCCACGCTGCTGGTGTTGCGCGCCGCGTTCGCGAAGATGCAGGCGGACCAGAACGGCGGCCGCTTCAGCACGGAGGCCTCGGTGGCGAAGCTGTTCGCGTCGGAAGCGGCCATGTACATCACGCACCAGGCCGTGCAGATCCATGGCGGCATGGGCTACTCGAAGGAAATGCCGCTGGAGCGGTATTTCCGCGACGCCAAGATCACCGAGATCTACGAAGGCACCAGCGAGATCCAGCGCCTGGTCATCGCGCGCAACGAAACCGGCGTGCGCTGAAGTCCCGGGGGCCGCGTGAGGCGGGCCGCCCTGCCGCGGCAGGGTATCGGCGAGAACAATCATTGGCGGGAGCGCGCTTTGCGTTCCCGTCCGGGCCAGGGCATCGCGGCTTCCGCCGCTCACCACGGAATGTGGCGCCGCGCGTGGGAGCGACGGCAGCCGCGATGCTCGTGTCCCGTATCGTCGTGGCCCGCCGCCCGGCGCGGGCCATCAGGCCGCCGTGCCGCGGACCTGGTTGCGGCCTGCGTGCTTGGCCGCGTAAAGCGCGCGGTCGGCCCGCTGCAGCAGCTCGGCGCAACTGGTGCCGTCCTGCGGGTAGGTCGCGATGCCGATCGAGACCGTGATGGGTCCCAGCGTCTGCCGCTTGTGCTGGACGGCCATGCCGCGCACAGCGGCACCGATTTCCTCCGCACGCTGCGCCGCATCGGCGGCGCCGGTTTCATGCAGGATCACCGTGAACTCCTCGCCACCGTAGCGGCAGGCGATGTCTTCGGTGCGCAGCGTGCGCGTGAGCACCGCTCCGAACTGCGCCAGCAGCGCGTCGCCGGCATCGTGCCCGTGATTGTCGTTGAAGCGCTTGAAATGGTCGATGTCGAGCATCAGCACGCTGGTCGGCAATGAACGCCGCGCGGCGCGCAGCAACTCGCGCTCCAGCGAGGCCTCCAGGTAACGGCGGTTGAACAGGCCAGTCAGCGGGTCGCGCAGCGACTGCGTGCGCAGCGTGTCCTGCAGCTTCAGGCTCGCCAGCGCCAGCGAAATCTGCTCCGCGGCACTGACCGCGATGTCGTGGGTGGCGTCGGGAATCGCGCCTTCCGCCCACAGTGTCAGCGTGCCGAGCATCTCGCCCTGCGCCATCAACGGCACGCACAGGTGGTGGCCCTCCGCGCCGTGCAGGTGATTGCACTGGAACGCGGCCAACGCGCCCGCGAGCGGGTGCGGCTGGCCGCGTCGCAGCGCCCAGCAGTCGTCCGGGGCGAACAGCGCCTCCCCGACCGGTGCCGGCGCGCCCCAGCAGGCGAACGATTCGACCAGCGTCTGCGAGGCGTTGATCAGGTTGATCGAGCCGGCGCAGTCCGGCATCAGGCTGGCGAGTGCCAGACGGATGCCGGACACGGCCTCGTCCAGGCTGCGGCACCCCTGCAGCATCGCGCCGAGGTCCGAGAACTGGCGCAAGGTGTGCCCCAGGCGGCGCGACTCCTCCAGCGACTGCGCGAGCTCAATGATGGAAGTGCGCAAGCGCCTCTCGCTGACGAGGCGGCGCTTCTGCTCGCACAGCAGCAATACCAGTGCGAGCATGAGCACGAGCATGCCGAATCCAATCGTGGCGAGCGTCAGGGTGCGGGTCAGCGCGGCCGTATGGACGGTCTTCTGCTGGCGCTCGGCGAGCGCGGCGTCCTCGGCCGTGAGTATGCGCTGCGCGATCGCGTCGATGCGGCGATCCTCCTCGCGCGAAGCCGCGAACGCCGGATTGCCACGCACCTTTTCCAGGCCGCCCTGGTGGAATGCGGCGAGGATCTGCGCCATCGTGCGCTGGCGCTGGTCGATCGCCTCGATCAGCTCGGCGGTGGCAGCGCGTTGGGCTGGATCGCCGGCGACCAGCGCGGCCAGTTGCTGGGTCTGCAACATCAGTTTCGGCAGGGCCGCCTGGTACTCCTCCAGGCGCTGCTGGTTGCCCGCGATGACGTGCGCGCGCTGGTTCGCCTCGGCATCGCGCAGATGCGCGACGGCGGTCGCGATCGCCTGCTTGATCTCCAGCGTATGGATGACCCAGTGGTTCTCCTCGATGAAGGCATCCACCGCTCGGTTCACCTGCACGCCGATCAGCGTCAACGCGGCACCGAGGACCAGGAACAGCGCGACCATGCGGGCCCACAGGCGGCGGGGTTGGGCGATGGTGCCCGAGGCGGGGGACAGAGGCATCGGTACTTCGGCTGGCTTGCGAATGGATGCATTAAAAGCAAAATGCGTGCCATCCTATTCGATCCTGGTGCCGCGACGGCGCCTGGATGGGGCAGGCGCGACGGGCAGCCGGTGTCGCAGGTCGCGGCACCGGCTGCGAAGGGCCACCGAAGGGCGGCCGTTTCCCGGACAGGTGTTGCGTCAGCGCTTGCGCGCGACCACCGGACGACCGGACCGGGCCGGCGCCTGGCCAGCCGCCGCCTGGCAGTCCAGCGTCATGTCGTCGATCATCGCCCCGCCGATCGCGCCGCCGGGAGCATCCGCGGTCCAGCTGAACGCGATCAGGTGCGGCTGGCCGTCGAGATACTTCGCCGGCATCTGGATGCCGGCCTGCGCCCAGTCCGAACCGCCGCTCTGCGGCGCGATCGTCGCCAACGGCGCGCCATCGATGCTGAGCTTGAGGAAGGCCGTGCCGTCGCCGCCGATCTGGTTGACCATCCAGTAGTTGAGCCAGCGCGGCTGCCCGGCTGGAATGACCACGGATTGGCTCAAAGTGGCGGTATTGGGCTGGTCCCAGCCGCCAAACCAGACGAACCATTGGCCGCTGCGTGCGACGAACTGGCCGCCGTCGTCGCAGGCTTCGTCGCAGAACGAGGTGCCGCCGAGGCTGTCGGTGCTGGCCCAGAACGGGTTGTCGTAGTCGACCGTCGCCTCGAAGCCCGGGTCCTGGAACAGCTGCAGCGGCGCGCAGGTCTGGCCGCCGCTCGTCTCGAAACCATCGGCGAAGATGCGGTCGGTGATGTCGTTCGTGCAGGTGACCGCGACGTTGGTGACGTTCGCGCCGGCGACCGTGCCGCTGCCGTTGGCGACCGTGCAGGTCTGCGCCGGATTCGCCGGCTGCGCGGTCACCGTGACCGCATAGGCCGCCCCACCAGGCAGGCCACCGGTGAACACGAACAGGCCGTTCGCGCTCATCGGCAGCGTCGCGCCGCCGTTGAGCTGCAGCACCAGGCCGCTGCCGGCCAGCCCGCTGACGCGACCGCCGACCGTGTAGGTCTGCGGCGGCAGGTCGGCGCAGGTCACGGTGACATTGGTGATGTTCGCGCTGCCGATCGTGCCGCCGCCGTTGGCGATGGTGCAGGCCTGGCCGGTCGGCTGCGCGCCGATGGTCACCGTGTAGGCGCTGCCGCTGGCCAGTCCGCCGGCGAACGTGAATGGGCCGTTCGCGTTCACCGCGAGGTCGTTGCCGCCGTTGAGCTTGAGCGTCAGGCCGCTGCCGCTGAGGCCGGCGACGGTGCCGCCGACGGTGTAGGTCGTGGCGGTCGTGCAGGTCACGGCGACGTTGTCCACGTTGGCCGTGCCGATCGTGCCGCTGCCGTTGGCGACCGTGCAGGTCTGGCCGGCGGGCTGCGTGCCGACGGTCACGGTGTACGGCGTTCCGCTGACCAGGCCGCCGGCGAACGTGAACGGGCCGTTCGTGCCGACCGTGAGGTCGCTGCCGCCGTTGAGACGGAGCACCAGGCCGCTGCCGGCGAGGCCGGCAACGGTGCCGCCGACGGTGTACAGCTCGCCCGCGGCCGCGATCGTGAAGTCGCCCGGCGAGACGTTGAAGAACACGTTGGTCGCGCAGCTCACGCTGACGCGCGCCTGGCTGGTCGTGATCGCCGGCACCGTGACGCTGGCGCTGCCACTGTTCGCCACGCCACTCGCGAGCGTGTGCGGGAAGGTCTGGCCGCCGTCGGCGGACAGCGTGATGTCGACCGCGCCACAGCTGACCGGCGCGACGTTCGTGTTGGCGACGTCCCAGGTGACGGTCTGCAGCGAGCCCTGGCCCCAGCTGGCCGCGCCGGCCGGCGCGGTCACCTTGAACGGGCCGGCGCTGTTGGCCACGCTCAGCGCGATGTCCGCGCTCTGGCTGGTGCCGGCGCCCGCGCGGTTGTCGCGCACGGTCAGGCGGAACTTCAGCGCGCGCGTGGTCGTCGGCAGCGTCTCGCCCTTGAGCGGCGCGCCGCCGAGCACGGTCGACAGCGCCGGGAACACGCGCGTGCCGGTCGGCACCGGCGCGAACGCGCGGAAGATCGGGCTGGAGCCGTTGTCGCCGGCGGTCAGCGGCGCCTGCGGGCCGAGGTCCCATTCCTCCCACGAGTAGCTGAGCACGTCGCCCGCATCGGCATCGCTCGCCGTTCCGCCGAGCACGAACGGCGTGCGTGCCGGGATCGTCAGGCCGGTCGGCAGGTTCGCGGTATCGATCACCGGCGCCTGGTTGTCGTTGGGCGTGCTGGCCGAGCAGTTGCCGCCGGCATTGGTGTAGTTGGTGATCTCCTGCAGGCTGATCGCGTGGAAGAACGGATCGGAATGCGCCTGCAGGTCGTCCGCGCCGCAGATGCCGGCGTAGCCCATGACGGTCGAGCCGCTGCCCGGCTCGTAGGCGGTCGAGCCGTTGCGATTGCCGCCCGAGCAGTTGCTAATCGAGCCGTTGAACGGATGGTTGCCGCCGAACTGGTGGCCCATCTCGTGGGCGACGTAGTCGATGTAGAACGGCTCGCCGGTCGGGTTCGGCAGGCCGGTGGTGCCGCGCGCCTTGACCGAGCCGCAGACCACGCCGAGGCCGGCGACGCCGCCGCTGCCGGTCGTGAACACGTGGCCGATGTCGTAGTTGGCCGAGCCGATCGCGGCGTTGATGACCGTCGTGCTGTTGTTGATCACGCCGGTGCCGTTGCCGGCGAACGGATCGCTGGCCGCATCCGGGTACATGATCAGGTCGTTGTTCGGCACCAGCGTCAGCTGGATCGCCATCTCCGATTCATACACCTGGGTCACGCGGTTGAGCGCGGCCACGGTCGCGGCCAGGCCGCCCGCCGCGGTGCCGCCGCCGACCGCCGCGATGTACTTGTTGTTCGCCGCCACCGCGGCGCGGTAGACGCGCTTCTTCACGCCGGTCTGCGTCATCGGCGCCGGCGGCACGAGCGCCAGGCCGGCCGCATCGATGTTGCTGCCATGCACCTCGCACTGCGGCGTGGCGCCGGGCACGGCCAGCTCCGCGCGCCGGAAGCTCAGGTAGCGGTCGCCTTGGCCGAGCACCTCCGGGCGCACCAGCCACACGCCGGCCGGGTCGAACACCATCGCCTGGAAGCCGAGCGGCGACACGTCCAGGCGCAGCGCACGGCCGCGCGCGTCGCTGCCCTTGAGGCTGATGATGTCCGGATACTTGCGCTGCAGCTCGGGCGGCAGCGTGCCCGAGTCGGTCACGAGGAACTCGGCGAGGCCGCCCTCGGGCTGCGGCAGCGAGACGCTGGTGGCGATGCCGCGCGCGTGCGCGTTCCCGAGGTAGGCGGCCATCGCCGCGCCGTCCAGCGTCAGTGCGCGGTACGCGCCCGGTTGCGGCGCCGTGGCTGCCAGCGGACGTGCGGTCTCGTCGTGCCAGTACGCGTCGGTCGGCGCCGCCCATGCCGTCGCGGCGCCGGTCAGGCCCAGCAGCCAGGCGCCCTGCAGCAGCCTGCGGATCAATCGTTCGTTCACGTCAGCTCCCCATGCAATGGCGGGAGCCGGCAGTGACGCCGTTTGCATGGCACCGTGCTGCACATCCCCCGCGTGTCGGAAACCCGATGACGCGCCTGTCCCCAGGGCGGCCACGTCAACCGGTCCGCCGGACTGTACACAACGTGGACACGCGCCGCCTGCGTCTGCCGGCGGAGGCCGCGATCCTTTACGCCCGGACTACTGCGCCGCCTGCAGCCGCAGCGGACGCGGTGGCTCGCCCAGCGCGGCGCGGTAGCGCGCGTACAGCGCCTGCACCTTGGCCACGTACTGCTGCGTCTCGGCATACGGCGGCACGCCGCCGTACTGCGCGACCGCGCCGGTGCCGGCGTTGTAGGCCGCGGCCACCAGCGCCAGGTCGCCGTCGTAGTACGCCAGCAGCGCCTTCAGGTGGCGCGCGCCGGCCAGGATCGACTCGCGCGGCGAGAACGGATCGGCGACGCCGTAGTCGCCGCTGACCTGCGGCATCAGCTGCATCACGCCCTGCGCGCCCTTCGGCGACACCGCGCCGGCGTCGTAGGCGCTCTCGGCATGCGCGATCGCGCGCAGCCAGGCTTCGTCGACGCCGGTGGCGCGCGCCGCATCGCGGAACTGGCGCGGGAATGCATCCAGCCGCGGACGGCCGATGTGGCCGAGGCCGACGTGCGCGGGCGAGGCCTCCGGCGTGCGGACCGCGAACGCGAACAAGGGCGTCGAGCCGGGCAGGTTGCGTGTGCCGTAGACGGTGCGGCCGTCCTGCTCGCGCCGGTACAACGTGCCGTGAACCTGGCCCAGCGCGCCCCACAGGTTCGGCAGGATCGGCGAGTCGTCGTCGAGCTCGTGCGCGACGCAGCGCGAGCCGGGTTCCGGCGCCGTCGCGAGGCTGACCGTGCCGTCGCGGACGCAGCGGTAGACCGTGCGCGCGCCCGCCACGCTCGGCAGCGAGCACGCCATGACGGCCACTAGCGGAACGAGCAAGCGGAATGCCATCCGCGCGATTGTAGGCGGGCTCGCTGAACGGTGGTTTGAGCGCTTGCGCGGCGTCGGTTACGTGCAATTCGGCGTAGGGTGGGGGACGCAGCGCCGAAGGCGCGAGTGCTATCGAGCATCCGTCCATGGAGCGGTATTCCGGTCGGCATCCATGCCTCCCCCTCAACGGTCGGAGGGTCGCTTCGACCGCTGCGCGGCTGCGTCCCACCCTACGATGAGGGTGTGGGGCGCTTGCGCGCGTAGGGTGGGACATAGCCGTGCGACACGCGAGCGGTTGGAATGCAAGCCCGCCACGGCGAGTCCCACCGGGCACGCACGTGCCGCACCCGTCCCTTCAGAGCACGAGGCTGAGGAAGAACGTCACATCCTGCGCATGCCGCGGAATCGCGTCCTCGACCAGGCCGGCGCGCAGCGTCCAGCCCTGGCGTGCGTGCCAGGCCGAGGACAGGCTCAGCGTGGCGGCCGATTGCAGGAGCGGGATGTCGCTGGCGTACAGCGCGCCGTGCCATTGCAGTTGCGCGGCGACGTCCCAGCGCGGGTGCGGGCGCCAGCCGAGCACGGCGTCGGCGAACGGCACGCGCTCATGCGCGCGCTGCGGCAGCAGGCGCGTGTTGCCACGTTGCATGAGGCCGACGCGCGCGCCCCACGGCCAGCGCGTGGTTTCATCGGTCGATTGCGCGGCGAACCACAGGCTGAGGTCGGTGGCGCGGTCGTCGACGAGCGGGCTCGCGTGCGAGGTCGGCAGTTTCAGCGTGGCGCCGTACATCCATTCGTGGCCGCCGGCCGGCGTGTGCGCGGCGAGGTCGAGCAGCAGCGGCGTGGCCGCGCGCAGCGGACGGTCGAGCAGGACGCGGTCGCCGTGGCCGTCGTCGTAGGCGATCGTGTGGCCGTTGCCGCCGAGGTGGCCGCGGTCGCCGTTGTCGAAGCCGAACGCGCGGTGGAAGTCCTCGATGAAACCGTCGAGGAAGCCGCGGCCGAAGCGTGCGCCGCCGAGCGTCGCGCGCGCGAGCCAGCGTTCGCCGAACGCGCGCGTGAGCGCGAGGCGCGCCTCGTGGATCTCGCCGTCGTAGCGCAGGTGCTCGCGGCCGCGGTCGAAGGCCAGCTCGGTATTGCTGGCGGCGAGCACGAGGTCGACGCGCCAGCGCTCGGGCGCGGCCGATGGCGGCGCGAACGGCAGGCCGCTGGCGGCGACGAATGGATTGGCGTCGCGATACAGCAGCCACGGTGCGCCGCCGTCGTCCGCGGCGGCGCTGCCGGCGAGTACGGCGAGCAGGCCGAATGCGAAGCGCCCGGCACGGGCCGGGCGCTTCGACGGGGTGGTGCGCCGTGACGCGACGGCCATCGCGTCAGGGCTGTTGCGGCAGGGCGTTCGCCGGTGCCGTCGCCGGCGCCGCGTGATCGAGTTTGTCGCCGAGCAGGCGGCGCACGATCACGTAGAACACCGGGATCATCAGCAGGCCGAGGAACGTCGCGAACAGCATGCCGCCGATCACGCCGGTGCCGATCGCATGGCGCGAGTTGGCGCCGGCGCCGCTCGACACGGCCAGCGGGAACACGCCCATGATGAACGCGAACGAGGTCATCAGGATCGGGCGCAGGCGCAGGCGGGCGGCGTCGACGACCGCCTCGCGCAGGCTGCGGCCGGCCTTCTGCTCGGCCACCGCGAACTCGACGATCAGGATCGCGTTCTTGGCCGCCAGGCCAATGATCGTGATCAGGCCGATCTTGAAGAAGATGTCGTTCGGCAGGCCGCGCACGGTCGCCGCGACGATCGCGCCGAGCACGCCCAGCGGCACCACCAGCAGCACCGCCACCGGGATCGACCAGCTCTCGTACAGCGCGGCCAGGCACAGGAACACGACCACGATCGACAGCACCAGCAGCAGCGTGGCGGCGTTGCCGGACAGGATTTCCTGGTAGGACTGGCCGGTCCAGTCGTAGCCGAAACCGGGCGGCAGGTCGTCGGTGACGATCTTCTCCATCGACGCCATCGCCTCGCCGGAGCTGTGGCCCGGCGCCTGCGAGCCGACGATCTCGACCGCCGAATAGCCGTTGTAGCGCGTCAGCGACGGCGAGGCGGTGAACCAGCTGGCCCTGACCACGTTCGACAGCGGGATCATCGCCGGCGTGCCGTCGGCGTTGGTGGCCAGGCTGGACGGCGTGAAGAAGTGCTTGAGCGCGTCGGTGCCCATGCGGAACTGCGCATCGGCCTGCATCGTCACGCGCTTGACGCGGCCCTGGTAGAAGAAGTCGTTGACGTAGACCGGCGCGAACATCAGCTGGATCGCGCTGTAGATGTCGCTGACCGACAGGCCCATCGACTGCGCCTGCACGCGGTCGACGTCGAGCTTGAGCTGCGGCGCGTCCTCGAGCGTGTTCGGCCGTACCGCGGTCAGCGCCGGGTCTTTCGACGCCGCGCCGAGCAGGGCGTTGCGCGCCTGCGTCAGCGCGTCGCGGCCGGCGCCGGCGCGATCCTGCAGGTACATGTCGAAGCCGCCGAACTGGCTCAGGCCTGCCACGGTCGGCAGGTTGACCACGAAGATCTGCGCATCGCGCAGGCCATACAGCGCGCGATTGGCGCGCTGGATGAACTCGAACGCGGTGGCCTTGCGCTGGTCCCACGGCTTGAGGCGGACGAACGCCATGCCGACGTTCTCGCCCTGGCCGATGAAGCTGAAGCCGGCCACGCCCATCATGCCGTCGAACGCATCGTCCTTCTGCAGCGTCGCGCGGACGTCCTCCATGACCGCCTGCGTGCGCTGCAGCGTCGCGCCGGACGGCAGCTGCACGATCGCCAGCGCGTAGCCTTGGTCCTCCTCGGGCAGGAAGCTGCCGGGCAGGCGCGTGAACAGGAAGCCGGCCAGCGCGACGATCGCGACGAACAGGATCATCCAGCGCGGCGCATGCCGCACCGCGCTGCCGATGTGGCCGACGTAGGTCTTGCTGACGCGGTCGAAGGCGCGGTTGAACCAGCGGAAGATGAAATTGCGGCTCTCGTGGTGGTCGCTCGGCTTGAGCATCGTGGCGCACAGCGCCGGCGTGAAGCCGAGCGCGAGGAACGCGGAGAAGGCCATCGCCATCGCGATGGTCAGCGCGAACTGCTTGTAGATCGCGCCGGCGGTGCCGCCCTGCAACGCGCTGGGGACGAACACCGCGGCGAGCACGACCGTGATCGCGACGACCGCGCCGGTGATCTGGCCCATCGCCTTGCGCGTGGCCTCCTTCGGCGACAGTCCCTCCTCGGTCATGATGCGCTCGACGTTCTCGATCACGACGATCGCGTCGTCGACCACGATGCCGATCGCCAGCACCATGCCGAACAGCGTCAGCTGGTTGATCGTGAAGCCGATCACTTCCATGCCGAGGAACGTTCCCAGCAGTGCGACCGGGATCACCAGGGTCGGGATGATCGTGGCGCGGAAGTTCTGCAGGAAGATCAGCATGACCAGGAACACGAGCACGACCGCCTCGGCCAGCGTCTTGACGACCTCCTTGATCGAGATCTTGACGAAGGTGGTGGAGTCGTAGGGCGAGAACCACGACACGCCCTCGGGGAAGCTCGGCGCGAGCTCCTCCATCTTCGCGCGTACCAGGCCGGCGACGTTGAGCGCGTTGGCGCCCGGCAGCAGCTGGATCGCGAACGCGCCGGTCGGCTTGCCGTTCCACTGCGTGTCGAAGCCGAAGATCAGCGCGCCGAGGCCGACGCGTGCGACGTCCTTCAGGCGCACGGTGGTGCCGTCCGCGTTCGCGCGCAGGATGATGTTCTCGAACTGCTCGGGCGTGCTGAAGCGGCTCTCGGCCGAGACGGTCGCGGTGAAGCCCTGCGCCAGCGGCGACGGCTGGCCGCCGATCGTGCCGGCGGCGAACTGCACGTTCTGCGCGCGCACCGCGGCCAGCACCTGGCTGGCCGACAGGTTGTAGCCGTGCAGCTTGTCCGGATCCAGCCACACGTTCATCGCGTACTCGGAGCCGAACTGCTGCGTCGAGCCGACGCCGGGGATGCGCGAGATCTGGTCGAGCACGCGCGAGCCGACGATGTCGTTGAGCGCGTTGCGGTCGATCGCCGGGTTCTCCGAACGCAGCGCGACGACCATCAGGAAGCCGGCGTTCGCCTTGGCGACGACGACGCCCTGCTGGATCACCTCGCTCGGCAGGCGCGGCGTCGCCAGCGCGACCTTGTTCTGCACCTGCACCTGCGCGATGTCCGGGTTGGTGCCGGTCTCGAAGGTCAGCGTGATCGAGGCGCGGCCGCTCGAGCTGGAGCTGGAGCTGAAGTAGAGCAGGTGGTCGATGCCGGTCAGCTGCTGCTCGATGACCTGCGTGACGGTCTTTTCGGTCGTGTCCGCGCTCGCGCCGGGGTAGCTCGCGTTGATCGTGATCTGCGGGGGCACGACGTTCGGGTACGACTCGACGCCGAGGTTGAAGATCGAGATGACGCCGGCCAGCGTGATCAGGATCGCGATCACCCAGGCGAAGATCGGGTGATCGATGAAGAATTTAGCCATGCTTGCCTCCTACTGCTTGCCGGCGGCGGCTGCGCCGGCCGGCGCGGTGGCCGGCTGCCACGGCGTGGCCTTGGCCGGCTGGCCGGGCTTGGCACGCTGCAGGCCGGAGACGACGACCTGGTCGCCGTTCGCGAGGCCTCCGGTGACGATCCAGTCGCCGCCCTGCGTGCCGTCGGTGGTCACGTCCTTGCGCACGACCTTGCCGTCGGCATCGACGACGAGCAGGTAGGCGCCGTTGGCGTCGCGCTGCAGCGCGGCCTGCGGCACGCTGAAGACGTCATGGCGCTGGCCGAGCAGCGCGTTCAATGACACGAACATGCCCGGCAGCAGCGCGTGCTCGGGGTTGGGCACCTTCGCGCGCAGCGTGATCGCGCCTGTGGCCGGATCGACCGAGGTATCGGAGAAATCGACCGTGCCGGCGTGCGCGTAGGTGCTGCCGTCCGGCAGCATCAGGCGGACTTCGGCCTCGTTCGCCGCGGCCAGCGTGGCCTGGCCAGCGGCCTTGGCCTTGCGCATGCTTTCCATGTCGGTGACGCTCATCGTGAAATTCACGTACAGCGGATCGATCTGCTCGATCGTGGTCAGCAGGGTCGCCTGGCCCTGGCCGACCAGTGCGCCTTCGGTGACCTGCTGCTTGCCGGCGCGGCCGGCGATCGGCGCGCGCACGGTGGCGTAACCGAGGTTGATCCGCGCGGAATCGACGTTGGCCTTGGCCTGCTTGACCGCGGCAGCGGCGGTGCGCTCGGCCGCCAGCGCGTTGTCGACGTCGGACTTGGAGATATAGCCCTTCGGGCCGAGCTCGCGCGCCCGCTCCGCGGCGACGTGGTTGTTCGTGTAGGTTGCCTCGGCCTGCGCCAGTGTCGCCTGCGCGGCGTTAAGCACGGCGCGCAGCTGGTCCGGATCGATCTGGAACAGCACCTGGTCCTGCTCGACGTTGGAACCCTCCTCGTAGACGCGCTTCTGCAGCACGCCCGGCACGCGCGCGCGCACGTCGGCGGAGCGGTACGCGGACAGGCGCCCGACCAGCGAGCGCTCCAGCGGCGCGCTGTGCGGCTGCACCGTGACCACGCCGACTTCCGGTGGCGGCATCTGTTGCTGCTGTTGCGATTGTGGCTTTCCGCAGCCGGCGGCGATCGCGGCGAGGGCGGCGACGCCGACGCGGGTGAAGGCGCTGTGCAGCTTCATCGGGGCTTCTTCCTGTTGGTTTTCTTGAAACGATGACCCGGCGGATCGTGGGGCGCACGCAATACCGCTCGCGCGCGGGCAAGGCGCGTTGGCGCACACTCCGGGCTCCGCCTCGGCTCGAGGGCGTGCGGCAAATCGTCCGGGGCGCCGAAGCGCGAAACTATACCGATGGGTACATGAAATGTCACCGCTTGCGGATTCTCGCAGAAGCGTGGCAACCCGTCGCCACCGGCCGTCCCGTCGCGGGCCCGCCTCGGCGCGCGCGCGGCGCCTGCGCGCGGCGTGCGTATATGGATTACTCAGGTAGCCCGGCGTATCCTTCGCGGCCCGCAATTTTCCCCATCCTGGACCCTCGATCATCATGACCCCACATGGCGCCGTGTCCGGCACGCACGTCGATCCGATCCTCGCGCAGCAATCCTCCAGCGAAGCGCAGGCCTTCACCGGCGAATTCCTGCGCCGGGTCGCGCCCGAGGAGTTCGCGGCGCGTCCGGCGGGCGAGTGGGCGGCGTTGTGCGAGGGCGTGCTCGGGTTCGTGCGCGAGCGCCAGGGCGCCAAGGTGCGCGTGTTCAATCCGGTCGCCGCGGAACACGGCTACGAGGCCGCGCGCACGATCGTCGAGGTCGTCACCGACGACATGCCGTTCCTGGTCGACTCGGTCAGCATGGCCGTCGCGAACGCAGGGCTGGCGATCCACCTGATCATCCATCCGGTCCTGCGCGTCGAGCGCGACGCCGGCGGCGGCCTGCGCGCGTTCACCGCACTCGAGGACGGTGCCGCCACGCCGGAGTCGATCATGCACTTCGAGCTGGATCGCGTCGCCGATGCGGCCGGGCTGGAGAAGCTGCGCGAGGCGGTGCTCGCGGCGCTCGACGACGTGCGCGCGAGCGTGGGCGACTGGCAGCCGATGCGTGAGCGCATGTTGGCGCTGGCCGACGAGCTCGCCACGCGGCAGATGCCGGTCGACGCCGGCGGCGTGGCCGAGGCACAGGCGTTCCTGCGCTGGGCCACCGACGACAACTTCACGTTCCTCGGCTATCGCGAGTACGCCGTCGTCACGGCCGGCGCCGACCAGGTGCTGCAGGCGGTCGAGGGCTCGGGCCTGGGCATCCTGCGCGGCTCGGAGCGCTCGCTCGCGCCGCGCTCGCTGAAGACGCTGGTCGCGACGAGCCTGCCGCAGTCCGGCTCGATGGACGCGATCATTCTGACCAAGACCAATGCACGCGCGTCCGTGCACCGCCCCGGCTACATGGACTACATCGGCGTGCTGCGCTTCGACGCGGCCGGCGTGCCGGTGGCCGAGCAGCGCTTCCTCGGCCTGTTCACGACCAACGCCTACATGGCGCGCCCGCAGGACGTGCCGCTGGTGCGGCGCAAGGTCGAGGCGGTCATGCAGCGCTCCGGCCTGCGCCGCGACTCGCACTCGGGCAAGGCGCTGCGCCACGTGCTGGAACTGCTGCCGCGCGACGAGCTGCTGCAGGGCAGCGAGGACGAGCTGTTCGACATCGCGACCGGCATCCTCGCGCTGCGCGAGCGTCCGCGCACGCGCCTGTTCGTGCGCCGCGACAAGTACGGCCGCTTCTATTCGTGCCTGGTCTACCTGCCACGCGAGCGCTTCAGCACCGACGTGCGCGAGCGCATCGAGGCGACGCTGAAGGCCGCGTTCCACGGCGAGCGCATCGACTCGTCGATCCAGTTCGGCGAGTCGCCGGTGGCGAGCCTGCACCTGGTCGTGCGGCCCAAGCCCGGCGACGCGGCCGACTACGACGTCGCCGCACTCGAGCAGCAGGTCGGCCGCATCGTGCGCAACTGGCACGACGAGTTGCGCGAGGTGCTGGTGCAGCGCCACGGCGAGGAGCAGGGCCTGCAACTCGCATCGCGCTATGGCCGCGCGCTGCCGGTCGGCTACATCGAGGAGGTCACGCCGCAGGTGGCCGCCTCCGACGTCGCGGTCGCCGCCAGCCTGCAGGACGGCGACGACATGCGCCTGAGCTTCTACCGCTCGCAGCGCAAGCCTGACACGCTGCATTTCAAGGTGTTCCGCCGCAGCGGCGACATCGCGCTGTCGGAGGTCATCCCGCTGCTCGAGAACATGGGCCTGAAGGTCCTCACCGAGCAGCTCTACACGATGAACCTGGCCGACGGCCGCATCTTCATCCAGGACATCCGCGTGCAGCCGGCGGCGCGCAGCGCGTTTGCGATCGACGAGATCGGCGACGCGTTCCGTGACGCGTTCGCGCGGATCTGGGCGGGCGATGCCGAGAACGACGGCTTCAACAAGCTGATCCTCGGCGCGCGCCTGGACTGGCGCCAGGTCAGCATGCTGCGCGGCTACTGCAAATACCTGCTGCAGACTGGCGTACCGTTCTCGCAGAGCTACATGGAAGAGACGCTCAACCGCTATCCGGCGCTGGCCGGCCTGCTGGTCGAGCTGTTCGAGGCTGCCTTCGATCCGCAGCGCGAGAACGCCGATGCGGTGACGCTGGGGGCCGCGCGCCAGCGCCTGGCCGGCGAGCTGGAGGCGCTCGTCGCCGAGGATGTGCGCAAGGCGCATCCGCGCCTGGTCGACGACCTCGTCGCCGTGCGCAGCGAGCCGCGCGCGGCGCAGGTCGCCGCGGTCTTCACCGCGATCAAGATCCTGCTCGAGCACGTCGCCAGCCTCGACGAGGACCGCATCCTGCGCGCCTACCTCGGCGTGATCGGCGCAACGTTGCGCACCAACTACTTCCAGCGCAAGGGCGGGCAGCCGGCGCACTACATCAGCTTCAAGTTCGATTCGGGCAAGGTGCCGGACCTGCCCAAGCCCAAGCCGTACCGCGAGATCTTCGTGGTCGGCCCGCGCGTCGAAGGCGTGCATCTGCGCTTCGGCCCGGTCGCGCGCGGCGGCCTGCGCTGGTCGGACCGCCGCGAGGACTTCCGGACCGAGGTGCTCGGCCTGGTCAAGGCGCAGATGGTCAAGAACACCGTCATCGTGCCGGTCGGCTCGAAGGGCGGCTTCATCGTGAAGCAGCCGCCGACCGGCGGCGACCGCGATGCCGTGTTCGCCGAGGGCGTGGCCTGCTACAAGATGTTCATCAACGGCCTGCTCGACATCACCGACAACCTCGTCGACGGCGCGGTCGTGCCGCCGCGCGACGTCGTGCGCCACGATGGCGACGATCCGTACCTGGTCGTCGCGGCCGACAAGGGCACCGCGACGTTCTCCGACACCGCCAACGCGATCAGCGCCGAGCACGGCTTCTGGCTCGGCGACGCGTTCGCGTCCGGCGGCTCGGTCGGCTACGACCACAAGAAGATGGGCATCACCGCGCGCGGCGGCTGGGAGTCGGTCAAGCGCCACTTCCGCGCGCTCGGCCATGACTGCCAGAGCCAGGACTTCACCTGCGTCGGCATCGGCGACATGTCCGGCGACGTGTTCGGCAACGGCATGCTGCTGTCGAAGCACATCCGCCTGGTCGCCGCGTTCGACCACCGCCACATCTTCATCGACCCGAACCCGGACGCGGCGCGCTCGTACGTCGAGCGCGAGCGCCTGTTCAAGGTGCCGCGCTCGTCGTGGGCCGACTACGACGCCTCGCTGATCTCCGCCGGCGGCGGCGTGTACCCGCGCAGCGCGAAGACGATCACGCTGTCGCCGGAAGCCTGCCGCGCGATCGGCCTGGACGAGGACTGCGGGCCGATGACGCCGACCGCGCTGATGAGCGCGATCCTGAAGGCGCCGGTCGACCTGCTGTGGAACGGCGGCATCGGCACCTACGTCAAGGGCGAGAGTGAGACCAACGCCGACGTCGGCGACCGCGCCAACAACGCGCTGCGCGTCAACGGCAAGGACCTGCGCTGCAAGATCGTCGGCGAGGGCGGCAACCTCGGCTTCACGCAGAAGGGTCGCATCGAGGCCGCCCAGCGCGGCGTGCTGCTGAACACCGACTTCATCGACAACTCGGCCGGCGTGGACACCTCCGACCACGAGGTCAACATCAAGATCCTGCTCAACGACGCGGTACTGCGCGGCGAGCTGACGCTCGAGCAGCGCAACGCGCTGCTGGCCGCGATGACTGACGAAGTCGCGCGCCTGGTGCTGAACGACAACTACCGCCAGAACCAGGCGATCAGCGTCATGGAGCACATGTCGGCGCAGCGCATCGGCTCGAACGCGCACTTCATCCGCACGCTCGAGGGCGAAGGCCTGCTCGACCGCCAGATCGAGTTCCTGCCGTCCGACGCCGAGCTGGCCGAGCGCAAGGCGCGCCACCAGGGCCTGACGCGGCCGGAGCTGGCGGTGCTGCTGTCGTACTCCAAGCTCAAGCTGTTCGAGCAGTTGCTGAACTCCGACGTGCCGGAAGACCCGTTCCTGTCGAAGGAGCTGGTGCGCTACTTCCCCGAGCCGCTGCGCGTGCCGTACGCCGAGAACATGCAGCGCCATCGCCTCAAGCGCGAGATCATCGCCACCGCGGTGACCAACTCGATGGTCAACCGCATGGACGCGACGTTCGTGCTGCGCATGCAGGAGGACACCGGCCAGCCGCCGGCGGCGATCGCCAAGGCGTACACGGCGGTGCGCGAGATCGTCGATGCGCGCAGCCTGTGGGCCGGCATCGAGGCACTCGACGGCAAGGTCGCCGAGGCGGTGCAGATCGAGGCGCTGCTGAAGATCTGGGAACTGCAGCGCAGCCTCACGCGCTGGCTGCTCAACCACCGCGGCGGCACGCTCGACATCGCCGGCGTGGTCGAGCGCTACGCGCCGGGCGTGGTGGAGCTGCGCGATGCGATGCCGCGCGTGCTGACCGTGGCCGGCAAGGAGGCCTGGCAGGCCGAGGCGGCGAGGTGGCAGGACATCGGCTTCGAGCCGGCGCTGGCGCAACGCCTCGCCACGGTGCCGGTGCTCATGGCCGCGCTCGACATCGTCGACGTCGCGCGCGAGAGCGCGCAGCCGGTCGCGCGCGTCGCCTCGGTGTTCTTCGAGCTCGGCCAGGCCCTCGACATCGACGGCCTGCGCCAGCAGATCGAAGGCCTGCCGGTCGAGAGCCGCTGGCACGCGCAGGCACGCGGCTCGCTGCGCGACGAACTGTCCGCGCAGCAGCGCGCGCTGGCGACGCAGATCCTCGCCGCCGCCCCCGGCGTCGAGCATCCGGTCGCGCGCTGGCTCGAGCGCGACGATCCGGCGCTGAAGTTCACGCTCGGCATGCTCGAGGAAATCCGCACCCAGACGGTCGACTATCCGATCGCTTCGGTCGCGCTGCGCCGCTTCGCGCAGCTCGTGCAGGCCGCCGCGAAGGCGGCCTGACGGGGACACCCCAGTCCGCGCCTGCGGCGCTCCATGCAGGAGCGCCGCAGCGCTGCCCGGTCACGTAGGGTGGGACGCAGCCGCGTGGCGCGTCGGGGCGGAGCGCACCCTTCGACGGCGAGTCCCACCGAGACGCTTAGGGTGGGACGCAGCCGCTCGGCGCGCCGGCGCGGAGCGCACCCTACGACGGCGAGTCCCACCGCAGGCGCACAAGTGTGACTCGTGCCTTGGTAAGCTCAGGCCTCGTGTCCCAGCCCTCGGTCCCCTGCATGCCCCAGCGCATCGCGTTCGTCGCCAGTCCGACCGAAGACGCCCAGGCCGCGCGCGTGGCGCTCGTCGCGCGCCACGGCGACACCCCGGTTGAGGCTGCCGAGGTCATCGTCGCGCTCGGCGGCGACGGCTTCATGCTGCGCACGTTGCACCGGCACATGGCGCGTGCGTTGCCGGTCTACGGCATGAAGCTCGGCACGGTCGGCTTCCTGATGAACCAGTATCACCTGGTCGACCTGCCCGAACGCATCGCGCGCGCGCAGCCGACCGTGTTGCGGCCGCTGCTGATGGAGGCCGTGACCGAAGCCGGCGGCAGCACGACCGCGCTCGCGTTCAACGAAGTCTCGCTGCTGCGCCAGACCAAGCAGGCCGCGCACGTGCGCGTATCGCTGAATGGCGTCGTCAAGCTCGAGGAACTGATCTGCGACGGCATCCTGGTGTCGACGCCGGCCGGCTCGACCGCCTACAACCTGTCTGCGCACGGCCCGATCCTGCCGCTGGGCTCGCAACTGCTGGCGCTGACGCCGATCAGTCCGTTCCGCCCGCGCCGTTGGCGCGGCGCGATCCTGCCGGCGGTCACGGCGGTCAAGTTCGAGATCCTCGATCCGTACAAGCGCCCGGTCAGTGCGACGGCCGACTCGTACGAGGTGCGCGACGTGGTCGAGGTGCACATCCGTGAGTCGCGTGAGCAGACCATGACGCTGCTGTTCGACCCGGAGCACAATCTCGAGGAGCGCATCCTCAACGAGCAGTTCGAGCTGTAGAACGTCGACGAGGGTTGCCGGGCCAGTCCATGCAACGGCACCTGCCAGCGGGACAGGCGCGGCGCCGGCTGTACGCCGGCCTCGTCGCGGGCCTCGCGCTGCTCGCGAGCGGCTGCGCCTCGCTGCGCTACTACGCGCACGTCACGCACGGCGAGGTCGCGCTGCTGGCCGCACGACGGCCGATCGCCGCGGTAGTCGCCGACCCGCATACGAGTGTCGACCTGCGCGAACGCCTGCGCCGGGCGCAGGCCGCGCGCGCGTTCGCTTCCGCCCAACTGGCCCTGCCGCACAACCGGAGTTACACCAGCTACGTGCAGCTCGACCGCCCGTACGTGGTCTGGAACGTGTTCGCCACGCCGGAGTTCTCGGTCGATCCGCTCACGCACTGTTTCCCGTTCGCCGGCTGCGTCGCCTATCGCGGCTACTTCGACGAGGCCGGCGCGCGGGGCGAAGCGGCGCGCCTTGCCGCACGCGGCGACGACACCGCGGTGCTCGGCGTGGTGGCCTACTCGACGCTCGGCTGGTTCGCCGATCCGGTGCTGTCGAGCATGCTGCGCTGGGGCGACGACGAGCTCGACGGCGTGATCTTCCACGAGCTCGCGCACCAGCTGCTCTACGTCAGGGACGACACCGCGTTCAACGAATCGTATGCGACGTTCGTGCAGGACGAGGGCCTGCGCGAGTGGCGCGCCGCGCACGGCCTGCCGGCGCGTGATGATGCGGCACGCGCGCACGACACGGCGTTCACGCGCCTCGTACTCGACCTGCGCGAGCGCCTGCGCCGCGTCTATGCGAGCGGGCTCGATGCGACGGCGATGCGTGCGGCCAAGCAGCGTGAGTTCAAAGCGTTCCGCACGCGCTACGCCGCGCTGCGTGACGGTGCGTGGCCGGACGACCACCGCCATGACCGCCGGGTCGCGGGACCATTGAACAACGCGGACCTCGTGCCGTTCGGCCTGTACGACCGCTGGGTGCCGGCATTCGCGCGGCTGTTCAGCGACGCCGGACGCAACTGGCCCGCGTTCCATGCCCGCGTCAAGGCACTGGCGCGCCTGCCGCGGGCCGAGCGTGACCAGGCCCTGGCCCGGCTCGCGCCGGACGCTGCGGGCTGACATTGCGTCGCAGGTGCGTGCGGCGACGCTCAGCACGCATTTACGGCCATCGGCGTAGCGTGAAGCACGATGAAAAGACAGGAGGACCGCGCCATGAAAGCGGGACTTGCAACCATCTTGCTGCTCGCCGTGCTGATGCTGGGCGGCTGCGTGTACGGCCCCTACGGTTACGTGCGCGGCGACGGCTACTACGGCGATGCGTTCTACGGCTACGGCTCGAGCTATCCGTACTATGGCTATTACGACTACTACGGCTATTACCCGTACTACGGCCATCCGTCGATCGGCCTCGGCTTCTACTACGGCGACCGTTTCCACGGTCACCGCGGTGGTCGTGGCTACGAGGGGCGCGGTGGCGGCCACTGGAGCCATGGTGGCGACGCGCGCGGTTCGCGCGGCTCGCATCGTTGAACGCGCGGCGTCAGCCGCTACTGCGCCAGGGTGAACGTTGAAGGGCCCGCATCCGGGCCCTTCCGCCTTCGCTCAATGCTGCCGCACCCACCAGTCGTACTCGTGTTTCGAGATACGGCCGTCGTGGTTGAGGTCGGCGTAGTTGAAGTCGTTCGCCAACGGCGGATAGGCATCGGCCTCGTCGCTGCCGATGTAGCCGGCACCCTTGCGGTCGAGCTGCGCGAACGGCGGTGGCGGGCCGAAGTCGCGCGCCGGCGGCTGGCCCCAGTTCACGATCAGCTCGCCTTGCGGGGTCTGGTAGGTGGTGGTGTGCGTATCCGCCGCGGGCGGCGTCTGCGCGGCGGCCGCGCTGGCGAGGCAGAGGGCGAGGGCGGACAGCGTGAATGCGTGAGCTTTCATGGCGAACCTCCGATGGGTATGAGAGGGCGGCTGAACCCGTCGACGGGCAGGTGGAATGTGGGAAGCGGGGGAATCTTCGACCGCGCCATCTTAACGATGCCGAACCGCGGGAAATCGCATGGCCGAAGGCTACGCGGCGAACCCGCCGCTGTTATGGTGCCCATCCCCGCCGTCGCGAGACGTCCATGCCCGCCAGCCGACCCGAATCCCGCATGCTGCGCGCCGGCGCGAACGGGCCGCCGCGCACGCTGGTGCTGATCGCGCTGTACAAGCTGTTCAAGGCAGCAGCCTGCCTCGTGCTGGCGGCGGTCGCGTTCCACCTGCTGCAGCCGGCGCCGGCGGCGCGCTTCGACCACTGGCTCGCCTCGCTGAGCTGGGTCTCGCACCACCACCTGCTCGTACGCGCGATCGCCTGGCTGCTCGGCCTCGGCCCGCACGCGTTCCGCCTGTTCGGACTCGTCGCGCTCGGTTACGCCGCGCTGTACGCGGTGCAGGGCATCGGCCTGTGGTTCGGCCGGCGCTGGGCCGCGTACCTCGTGGTGGTCGAAACCGGCCTGCTGTTGCCGCTGGAGGCGTGGGAGCTGGCGCACCGCTTGACGCCGCTCAAGCTCGCCGTGCTGGCCGTCAACCTGGCGATCGTGGCCTACCTGGTCCGCATGCTGTGCGGCTCCGACCGGACTCCCTCCTTGCCGGAGGCGATGCCATGAGCGCGTGGCGCGATGCGCCCAGCCGCGCGGCGTTGGCAGTGTTCGTGCTCGCCGTCGCCGCCTGCGGGCGCGAGGCGCCTCCGGCCGCACCGGCGCCGGCGCCGCGCATCGCATCGGCGCCTGCGCCGAGTGCGGCACCGGTGGCCGACACGACGGCGGTCGCGGCGCCGGCGGAGAAGCCGGCACCCGACGCGGCGCCGACCGACCCCGCCACCACGGCGCCGCCACACGGCGCCGTGGCGCCGGCCAGCAGCGCCGCGTGCCTGGCACGCACGGCGTCGTCGGCACCGCGCTCGGTCACCGTGCATCGCTGGGTCGACGCGGCCGGCATCACGCACTATTCCGACCAGCCGCCGGCGGCGACGGTGGCGGGCCATCGCACGATCGAAGTCGGCGGCCTGCCGGCGATCGCGGTCGAGGCGACCGGCTACGACGTGAACCTGCCCGACCAGTTGCAGCAGCGCGCGGTGACCGACGCGCTCGGCGTGCAACGCGTGCTGCGCGATGCGCTCGGCGTCGGCGCACCGGCCGGGCTGACGCTGAAGATCGTGTTCGTGCGCACCGCCGAAACCTATGCCGGGCTGATCGGCGACCCGCTGATGGCCGGCTCGGTCGGCGCCTACTCGAGCGCGAAGCGCACCATCTACGTGCGCATGCAGCCGCACGACGAGGCGAGCTTCGCGGTGCTGCGCCACGAGATCACGCATGCGCTCGTGCACGAGTCGATCGGCAACCTGCCGACCTCGCTGAACGAGGGGCTGGCCGAGTATTTCGGTCGCTACCAGGTCGGCGGCCTGGGCGGTCAGGTCGACCTTGGCGCCGACCGTGATGCGCTGCAGCGTGCGGCGCCGAGTGGCGATGGCAGCGAGGCACTGGTCGAGCTGCTGGCGCGCGACGGCGCCGATTTCTACGCCGGCGCCAGCGACGCCGCGCGCGAACAGCGCTACGTGCGCGCCTATGCGCTGGTCGCGCTGCTGATGCGTGACGCGCCGGGACGGGCGGCGCTGGCCGCGGTCCTTGCCGCCCAGCAGGCCGATCCGTGCCGGCCGGTCGCGGTCGAAAGCGTGCTCGAGGCGCGCCATGCCGGCGGCCTGCGCGCGCTGGCCGGCGCCTGGGCGGGCTTCATGCGCGACCTGCCGCAAGGCATCCAGGCCTACTGAAGCGCGGACCGCAGGGCCGTTTTCCGACCGCCGCCGGATTTCCTCGCCGGCAAAAAACTCGGGTAGACTGAACGCGCTGTGTCTGCATGCCAGCGTTTTGTGTCCCGATGCTGCGTCGATCGACGATCCGCTCCATCGCTTCACCTGTGTGCCTGCATACACAGTGTTCGGCCCCGCGGGGGGTGAATCTGTCAACTAGTCACATTGTGGAGAAGGGAGAGTTTCATGTCGGATCGTCAGACGGGCACCGTGAAGTGGTTCAACGAGGCCAAGGGTTTCGGCTTCATCAGCCGTGAAAACGGACCGGACGTGTTCGTGCATTTCCGTGCGATCAACGGCACCGGCTTCAAGACGTTGCAGGAAGGCCAGAAAGTCTCGTTCCGCGTCGTGCAGGGCCAGAAGGGCCTGCAGGCCGAGGACGTGACGCCGGCCTGAGCGGGCGACGCACTGAAACAACGAGGCCGCGGTGTTCGCACCGCGGCTTTTTTTGTGAATGCCTTCGTCGAAAACGCGCAATTTTCGCGCGAGTTGAAAAATAAGGGTCAGGTCCCGATATCAGCGCATCGACCCACCGCTGCCGGTCGCAAGCCGGTGGCGACCAACGAGGAGATGAAATGCTGACCCTGAATGTACGTGGCCTGTCGCGTGAAGCAACCGAACAATCGGTCACCGAATTGTTCGGCAAATTCGGCCGCGTGCACAAGCTGAAGCTCGCCACCGACCCGTTCAAGAACGAATGCCGTGGCTTTGCCGAACTCGCCATGGAAGGACACGAGGCGCGCGCGGCGATTGCCGGCCTCGATGGCTCGACCCAGGGCGGCGCGACCCTGCGCGTCGGCCTTGCCAGCGACCGCCCGCACCGCGGCCGGCGCTGAGCACGGCGCCGGCGTCAATGCACGCTGGCACGAGTCAAGCAGCAACGAGAGGGCTGGCGTGACGCCGGTCCTCTCCGGCCACACCACCGGTCATGCGAACGGATTCACGCCGATCCAGCGCGCGTGCAGCCAGAATGCGAACAGCGCCCACGCCGCCACGCCGCTGACCAAGACCATGATGTCACCGGTGAAGGTCCCGGCCGCCCAAGTCGTCCCCGCGCGCCGGTCGCGCCGACGCGAGCCGATGAAATCGGCGATCGCCCACAGCAGGAACGCGCCGAACAGCACCACGTCGTGCAGCATGCCGGTGGCGAGCAGATGGCCGAACGCCCAGGTCTTCACGCCCGCCAGCATCGGATGGCCGATGCGCGCCTTCAGGTGGTTGCGCGGCACATAGGCGGCGGCGACCAGCACGAACGCGAGCAGCGTGAGCAGCGCGTTGAGATGCTTGAGCCAGAGCGGTGGCGCATACAGCGGCAGCGGCTGCTGGCGCGCGAGGCCGAAGCCGGCCACGACCAGCACGAAGCCGGCGAGCGAAGCCAGCGCGTACAGCCCTTTCCAGCCGTTCGCGCCGAGCCGCGCGAGCATGCGCGTGCGCCAGCCATCGGCGACGAGGCGCACCGAGTGGGTGCCGAGGAAAATCAGCAGACCAAGAACCAGCCACGCCATGAGGAGCCCCTCCGCCAGAGTGACGTCAGCGTAGCGGCGCGGGTCGGTCCTGGCCACCACCCATGAGGCCTGGGGACGCCTTCGACGTCATGCCCGTGAACGCGGGCATCCATCGCAGCAGCCCGACGCTTGCCAGGGCCGCGTCCTTCACATCGAACGCGGCCCTGGCAATTCCTCAGTCGAAGCCGTTCGCGAACAGGCGGTCGTCGATGCGGAACACCTGGATGCCGCCTTCGACCGAGAACGCGAACAGGCGCCCGTCGCCGCTCACGCGCAGGCGGTCGGGCGGCATCGGCAGGGCGTGCTCGGCGACCAGGGTCGGGTGCGCCGGATCGGCGATGTCGAGCTCGGCGATGCCCCAGCCGCCGCCGAAGTACACGCGCGTGCCATCGAGCGCGACCGTCGTGGGCACGTAGGCGGCGCGCTCGAACACGCCGAGCGCGACCGGGTTGGCCGGATTGCGGATGTCGACGACGTGCATGCCGTCGTTGCAGCCGAGCACCGCCAGCGTCCCCTGCGGATTCAGCGCGAGGTCGTCGGCGCTGCCACAGGCGTTGTAGAAGCCGACCTGCACCGGCAGCTCCGGCTGGCTGACGTCGGCGATGCGCAGGCCGCCGCCGCGGTCGCCGGCGAACTCCTGGTCGGCGATGAACACGTGCTGGCCGCGCACGTCCAGGCGCATCACGCGGCTGGTGAACAGGACGCCGAGCGGAACCGGCTTGGACGGGTCGGACACGTCGAGCGTGACCATCTCGCCGCCATTGGTCGCGCGGCCGATGTAGGCGTAGTTGCCGTTCGCCGCGACCGCGCCGGCGTAGTCGTACTCGAAACGGCCCAGCTCGTGCGCGTTCAGCGGATCGGTGATGTCGACGATCATCAGGCCCATGCCCCACGCCGCGAGGTAGGCGCGGTTGCCGTCGACCGCCATCTGCTCGAAGTCGCGCTGCTGCAGCATCAGCGGCAGGTTCGCGTCGAAGCGGCCGATCGGCTCGAGGCTGGCCGGATTGGCGACGTTCAGGCCGTAGACCTCCTCGAGGAACAGCGCCTTGTCGCCGCGCATCAGCACGTCGCGCGGCGACAGGCCGCCGCGCAGCGTCGTGTCGCTGCGCAACAGCGGCTGTGCCGGCGTGCCGACGTCGACGTGCAGCAGGCGGTCGGCGCGGCTGAAGGCGAGGAGGCCGGCGTTGCCGAACGGCACCGCCTCGTCGGTCGCGAACGCATCGATGGTCGAGTGCGCGACGAACGCCGGTGCATCCGGGTTCGCCAGCGTCCACACGTCGATGCCGTCCATGCCCAGGCCATAGGCATGCGTGCCGACCACGGCGCCGTTCAGCGCGACCGGGCTCTCGACCATGCCGCGATCGACCGGCTGCCACGGGTCGCTGACGTCGTGCACGTCGATCGCGAGTCCGAAACCGACCGCCAGCGGCGGCGCGAGCTTCAGGCGGAAATCGTTGAAACCGTCGTAGCCGCCCAGGCCGGCCGCGAGCGGCAGGTCCGGCTGGGTGATGTCGTAGACCTGCAGCATCGTGCCGCCGAGCCAGTTGCGGCCGATCGCGTACAGGTGGTTGCCGTGTGCGTAGGCGTAGCTGAACCCGGTGCCGGTCGGCAGCGTGCGCGTGAACGTCGGGCGGGCCGGATCGCTCAGGTTGCCGACGAACAGGCCGTTTTCCTGGTCGAACAGGTACAGGCGGTCGCCGGTGGCGACGATCGTCGTGACGTAGCGGTAGTCCTCGTCGGTGTAGTCGTTGACCTCGCGCACCAGTTGCGGATGCGCCGGGTCGGCCAGCGAGTAGACCGCGACGCCGGCATCGGTGCCGTCGTAGCGCGTCCAGCTCGCATAGAGCCAGGCGCCGCGCCGGGTCAGCGCGGTGATCTTGCCGGTGGTCGGCTGCGCGCCGGTGTCGCCGAGGCGGACCGGGGTGCCTGGCTGGCGCAGGTCCCACGCGGTGACGACGGCACCGGTCGGCACGTAGACGAAGCCGGACGCGTCGACGACCGGCTCGCGCACGCTGCCGCCGAGCGCGGTCAGGAAGGACAGGGACGGCCGCGCGGTGTCGGCATGGGCAAACGGAGCGGCAACGGCGAAGGCAAGCGCCATCGCCAGGCTTGAACGAAACATCATGTTCTCCTGCACGTGGAACGGGGTGCTGCGAGCCCTTGCGGGCCGGGGGAGTATTCACGTTGGCGCCGGCGCGCGCGGTCGCCGCGTGCTCGCCGGATGCTCGCTGCGTGCTCGCGGCGGGCGATGGGAGTGCTTGCGCGGCCGGAAACAGCCGGGCAGGGCGGTTCAAGGCCGCAGGCCGGAACCGCCGGGTGCTCGTCACACGGTTGGCGGCTCCGGCGCTGCGCGCCTTGAGCCGCCCTACACTTGATCCGCCCCCTCAGAGATCGATCGGCACGCGCCGCTCGCCGGCCAGCGCGCGCGCCTGCTCGAGCGCGGCCTGCCAGGCGGTGGTCTGCTGCAGCGCGTGGAACAGGCGTGCCTGCAGGATCGCCGCGCGCAGGTCGCGGTCGGCCCAGCCGGCGACGCGGCCGGCCACCGCGCGGGCGGTTTCGAGGTCGCCGGTTTCGAGCAGTGCCGGCAGCCAGGTTTCGGCGACCGCGACGCGTTCCTCGGGGATGTTCACCGCGTCGGCCTGCGCCATCGCGCGCGCGAACTGCGCCAGGGCCGCGTCGCGGCGGTCCTCGCTCCAGGCCTGCTCGGCTTCGGCGAGCAGCGCGTGGATCTGCCGCCACGGATCAGGTTCGGCCTCGACCCAGCGGCGCAGCTCGCGCGTCGCGTCCGCGGCGGCGGCGCGCTCGCCGAGCTCGCGCAGCGCGCGCGCGTGCAGCAGCGAGGTCTGCGTGTACAGGCGCACGTTCGCCGTGCGCAGCGCCGGCGTCAGCGCGGTCGCGGCCAGGCGCTGCGCCTCGGCCGCATCGCCGCGCGCCCACGCCAGCCGTGCGGCGACCGCTTCGGCCTGGACGCGCACCGGCGCATCCTGCTGCGGGTCGGCGCCGGCGCGCAGCTGCTCGATCTGCGCCTGCGCCTCGGTCAGGCGGCCGTTCCAGCCGAGCACGTCGGCGCGGATCAGCACCAGCAGCCAGCGCAGCCGTTCGTTGCCGCTGAACGTGTCGGGCGGCCAGAAGCGCTCGGTCGTGGCGAGCGTCTGCGCGTGTTCGAGCAGGTCGCCCTGTACGCCGGCCAGCGACGCCAGCGCGTAGACGCGTTCCTCGCGCGCGGCCAGGCGCTCGAAGCGCTCCTCGGCGCCCTGCAGCATCGGCAGCGCGGCGGCCGGGTGGTAGCGGGCGACCTCGAGCAGGCCGAGGTTGAGGTCGACCTGCGCCACGCCGAGCGCGTCGCCGGCCGCCTGCATCTCGACACGGGCGCGGCCGAGGTCGACGGCGGCCGCCTCGTACTGCGTGCGCACCAGCGCGACGAGGCCGCGGCCGAGGTAAGCCAGGCCGAGCGGGCTGCGTTCGGTGCTGCCCTCGAGCAGCGCGATCGCCTCGGCATAGGCCGTCGCGGCGGCGTCGGCGCGGCCGGTGCGGATGTTGACCGCCGCGAACGTGTTCAGCGCGCGCGCGCGCAGCACCGGCTCGGCGCGGTCGTCGAGTCCCGCGAGCAGGCGCTGCAGGCGTTGTTCGGCGGCGTCGTAGCGGCCGGCGCGCAGGTCGATCTGCGCCAGCCGCTGCTCCAGCTCGGGGCGCTCGCGCAGGGCCGGATCGGCCTGTTCGATCAGCGTGCGCGCCAGCGGCAACTGGTCTGCCAGCATCGCCGCCTGCGTGCGCTGCAGCAGCTCGTCGAGCGCCAGCGAGCGGTCGCCGCCGGCCGGTGGAGGCGCGTGGCCGAGCTTGAGCAGCAGCACGTCGGCGGCCGTGCGCGCGGCCACCAGCACGTCCGCCGCGCGTGCGTCGGCACTGAGCGGGCCGCGCGCGGAGGCGACCTCGAGCCGTACCTGCCAGGCCCCGTCGACGAGCCGCACCTGCGGCTGCACGCGCAGGTGCGCGCTGGCGGCCAACGCCGGATCGTCCGGCGCCGGCATCTCGTCGGGCGCCCGTTGCCGGAGCAGTCCGACCACGCTCTCGCTGGCGATGGTGGACAGGCCGCCCTGGCGCAGGCGGTTGCCGACCAGGTCCATCAGGCCCAGGCGCAGCCAGGCCCAGTCGGACGACGCCTCGACGCGCGCCGGCAGCACCAGCGCCTCGGCGATCGTTTCGGGCACGGTGGCCGTCGCGCTCGGCATCGGCGCGGGCGACGGCCGCAGTTGCAGCATCGCCAGGGCCGCCACGGCGATGACGGCGAGCGCAGCGGCGAGGCCCCAGCCCGGCAAGCGTCGCCGCCCGCGCGGTTGCGGAACGGCAGCCTGCACTTCGGGGGCTCGCGGTGCGTGGGTATCGGCGGGCGCTACAGGCGGCGTTTCGGCCGCCGGCGCGCTCGCCGGTGCCGGTTCCTCCAGCGCCGTTTCGGCGACCCAGCGATAGCCGAAGCGCGGCACCGTGCGGATCGCATGCTGCTCGTCGCCGGTGTCGCCGAGCGTGCGGCGCAGGCGCACGATGGTCTGGCCGAGCAGCTTGTCGGTCACGTCGGCGCGGCCCCACACCGCCGCGATCAGCTCCTCGCGGCCGACCGCGCGGTCGCGGTGCTCGACCAGGTAGGCGAGGCAGTCGATCGCGCTGGTCGGCAGCGTCAGCAGCTCGCCGTCGAGGTGCAGTTCGCGGGCGGCGGGATCGAGGCGGAAGGAACGGAAGCGATAGACCCGGTGACTCATTCAGGACGTGCGAACGGCGATTCGAACGCGAAGTATGCCCGGGTGCGCCGCCGCGTTGGGGCGGCGCAACGGTGGGTCAGTGCCCCGGCCCCGCGGCGACGTTGCCGAACGGCGGCTTGGCCAGCCAGACCACCGGGATCATGACCAGGAAGATCGCCGTGCACAGCAGGAACACGTCGTTGACCGCGAGGGTCAGCGCCTGCCGCGTGACCAGTGCCTCGACGATGCTCCAGGCGCGCGTGGCCGGGCCGCCGAGCGCGCCCAGGCCGTCGAGATAGCCCATCGCGGCCGGGCTGGCGCTGTTGAGGTGCTCGGCCAACACCGCGTGGTGGTAGTCGCCACGGTGCTGCCACAAGGTCACCGTGACCGCGGTCGAGATGCTCGCCGCGATCGTGCGGCAGAAGTTCGCCAGGCCCGAGGCCGAGGCGATCTCGTGCGGCTTCAGGCCGGACAGGAACACCTGGTTCAGCGGGATGAAGAAGCACGGGATGCCGATGCCCATGATGAAGCGTGGCCACAGCAGCTGCTCGAACGAGGCGTTGTCGGGGAAGCTGGCGAACCAGTACGAGGTGACCGCGAACACGATGAACGCGAACGTGACCACCGAGCGCAGCTCCAGGCGCTGGATGTTGCGGCCGATCACCGGCGACAGCACGAACGCGAGGATGCCGACCGGCGCGGTCGCCAGGCCTGCCCACGAGGCGGTGTAGCCGAGCACGGTCTGCAGCCACAGCGGGTAGACCACGTTGATGCCGAAGAAGCCGAACATGCCGAACGACATCGCCGCCACGCCGACCAGGAAGTTGCGCTTGCCGAACAGGTGCAGCTCGACCACCGGATGGCGCTCGGTCAGCTCCCATGCGATGAAGAACGTCAGGCACACCAGCGCGGTGATGCCGAGCGTCGTGATCAGCGGCGAGGCGAACCAGTCCTTGTCGTTGCCGTTGTCGAGCATGAACTGCAGGCAGCCGACGCCGACCACGAGCAGGACCAGGCCGACCACGTCGATCGGCATCTTGACGATCTTCGTCTCGCGCTGGCGCAGCAGACCCCAGGTCACGATCGCGGCGAGCACGCCGACCGGCACGTTGATGTAGAAGATCCACGGCCAGGAGTAGTTGTCGGTCAGGTAGCCGCCGAGGATCGGGCCGAAGATCGGCGCGATCACGACCGTCATCGCCCACAGCGCGAGCGCCAGGCCCTTCTTCTCGTTCGGGTAGTTGTTCAGCAGCAGGCTCAGGCTCAGCGCGACCATCGGGCCGGAGCCGGCGCCCTGCAGCAGGCGGCCGACCACCAGCATCGGCATGCTGGTGGCGAGGCCGCACAGGATCGACATCGCCACGAACAGCAGCACCGAGACACAGAACGCGCGCACCTCGCCGAACTGGCGGCCGATCCAGCCCGACAGCGGCTGCATGATCGCGCTGGCGAGCGAGTACGAGCTGATCGCCCAGGTGCCTTCCTGCGGGCTGACGCCGAGGCTGCCGGCGATGTGCGGCACCGACACGTTGACGATCGTGATGTCGAGCACTTCCATGAACGTCGCGAACGCGATCGCGACGGTCAGCAGCGCGAGCGGCGTGCCGTGCAGTGGCGGCAGGGGCGGGCGTTCGCCGGGCACGGCAGCCATCGGGCGGTTCCTCAGCGCGCGGCCGGCAGGTTCGCGGCGATGATCGCGTCCGCCTCGGCCTCGGCCTTGGCGAGGTCGCGTGCGTACACGTCGGTCTGCGCGACCGGAGCATTCACCGGCGCGGCGGCGAGCATCGCGCCGGCGCGGTCGTGCGTGTCGACCTTCACCGCGGTCGAGAGGCCCACGCGCAGCGGATGCTTGTCGAGCGCGGCCGGATCGAGCGCGATGCGCACCGGCACGCGCTGCACGACCTTGATCCAGTTGCCCGACGCGTTCTGCGGCGGCAGCAGCGCGAACGCCGAGCCGGTGCCGGCGCCGAGGCCGACCACGCGGCCCTTGAATTCGACGTGGCCGCCGTACAGGTCGCTCTCGACCGTTGCTGGCTGGCCGATGCGGATGTGCGCGAGCTGGCTTTCCTTGAAGTTCGCATCGACCCACAGGTCGTGCAGCGGGATCACCGTCATCAGCGGCTGGCCCGGCTGCACGCGGCTGCCGACCTGCACGCTGCGCTGCGCGACGTAGCCGCCGACTGGAGCGACGATCGCGTTGCGCTCGGCGTTGATCCATGCCTCGCGGAATGCCGCCTTGGCCTGCAGCACCGCGGCGTTGCCGGCGATGTCGGTGCCGTCGACCAGCGCGTGCGCGGCCGCAGCCTGGCGCGTGGCGAGCTCGAGCGCGGCCTTGGCGGTGGCGACCGCCTCGCGCGCATGCGCCACTTCCTCCGGCGAGATCGCCTTGTCGGCCAGCAGCGGCTGGCGCCGCGCGAGGTCGGCTTCGGCGCGGCCGAGGTCGAGCCGGCGCGCGGCGATGCCGGCGTCCGCCTGCGCGGCCACCTCGGTCTGCTGGCGCACCTGGCGCACGGTGTTGGCCAGCGCGCTGCGCGCCTTGGCGAGGTTCACCTCGGCGTCGGTCGGGTCGAGCCTGACCAGTACCTGGCCGGCGTCGACGCGCTGCGTGTCGTCGGCCAGCACCGCGACCACGGTGCCGGGCACCTGCGCCGACACCGCGACCTGGTTGCCGCCGACGTAGGCGTCGTCGGTGATTTCGCGCAGCGAGAACACGAACAGCCACAGCAGGTACCAGCCGAGGCCGGCCAGTACGAACACGGCGGCGATGACGAGCAGGATCGCGCGGCGCTTGCCGCTGCCGGTCGCGGTGTCGGTCGAGGCGGGGGCGGAAGAGTCGCTCATCGGGGTTCGGGATTGGCGGAAAGGGAAGGGACGGTCGCGCCGGCGGCGACCGGGGTCATGCGATAGCCGCCGCCGAGCGCCTTGGTCAGCGCGACCTGCGCCGACAACGCCTGCGCGGCGAGCGTGACGGCGGCGTCGCGCTGCTGCAGCGCGTCCACCGTGGCGGCGAGCCGGCTGCGGTCGTCGGAAAGGCCGCGCTCGACGCGCGCGGCCGTCGTGCGCACGAGCCGTTCGGCCGCGGCGACCTGCTGCGCACGCTCCTGCGCGCGCGCATCGAGCTGCTGCAGCGTCAACGCCTGCGTGGCGACGTCGCGCGCAGCCTCCACCACGGTCGCGTCGTATTGCGCCGCGGCGGCCTCGAGTTCGGCCTGCGAGATGCCGTAGGCCGCGCGCAGGCGGCCGTGCGAGAACACCGGCAGGTGCAGTGCCGGGCCGAATCCGGCGACGCGGCTGCCGGTGGTCAGCAACTTGCCGAGGTCGATCGACGACAGGCCGACCATCGCGCCGAGGCTGATGTCCGGATAGAACGCAGCGCGCGCCTGCTCGACCCCGGCCAGCGCGGCCTCGACGCGCCAGCGGCTGGCGGCGATGTCCGGCCGGCGCGCAAGCAGATCGAGGCCGGCATCGGCCGGCAGCGCCGCGTCGACCGCCGGCAGCGGGCGGGCGGCCAGCGTCGGCAGCTCGGCCGGCGCGACGCCGAGCAGCGCGGCGAGCGCGGCGAGGCGGATCGGCGCGGAGCCGGCGTAGGCGGCCGCCAGCTCGCGCGCGGCGGCGACCTGCGCATCGGCCTGGTGCAGGCTGTCGGGCAGCTCGATGCCGCGCGCGACGCGCTGGGCGGTCAGCGCGCGCACGCGCTGCAGCGCGGCGACCGTGTCGTTGGCGAGCGCGAGGCGTGCCTGGTCGGCCTGCCAGCCGAAATAGGTGTCTGCGACCGCGCTGGTCAGCAGCAGCGCCGCGCTGCTGCGCTCGGCCGCGGCGGCGTGCGCTTCGTCGACCGCGGCGGCGACCGCGGCGCGGTTCTTGCCCCAGAAGTCGAAGTCGTACTGGAACGCGAGGCCGAGGTCGCCCTGGTTGTACCAGGTGAAGCCGAGGAACTGCGGCGGGATCAGGCCGTGTTCGCTCAGGCGCTGGCGCTGCACCTGCGCGCTGGCCTGCGCCGACAGGCCGCCGGCCGCGCGCGCGAGTTCGATCGCGCGCAGCGCCGCGCCGAAGCGCGTGCGCGCCTCGGCCAGCACCGGCGCGCCGGCCAGCGCCTGGCGCTCGAGGGCGTCGAGCTGGTCGTCGCCGTAGCGCGTCCACCACTCGGCCTCCGGCCAGCGCCCGTCCGGCTGCGCCGCGACGCCGGCCAGCGGCGCCGCGGCGCGCAGCGGCGGCCGCTCGGGCTTGGGCGGGATCGCGCAGGCGGCCAGCGCCAGCGTCACGGCGGCGGCAAGCAGCGGTCGAACGATGGATGCGGTCATCGGATCAACGTCGGAGGAGCCATGGGGGAGCGCGTCATCGGCGCGCGGGCCGCGTGCGCGCCAGAAGCAGGCGCGGACGAGCCGAAATAACGATACTAATGAGTTTTATATTTGCGCACAACGGGACGGGAGAGGTCAGACGGGACAGGTGCGCAGTCAGCTATACGGACGGCGCTGACGTTTGGACTCGCGCCTTCGGCGCTGCGTCCCACCCATGCGTCATGCCACACACGCAGGCTGGACGCGCGCAGCGCGGCCGGCGTCTCCCGTCTTCCGTCACCGATAGTCCCGATGGCAGGCATCGCAGGCGTTCGCGACCGCGGTCAGCGCCTCGGTCTGGCGCGCGCAGTCGGCGCCGGTGTCCCACTTTGCGAGCGTGGCGCGCATGTCGCCGGCGTACTGGCTCAGCACGCGGTCCTTCGTGCCGGCCGGGAGCAGGGCGCGCTCGAGGTCGCCGGCCAGCAGGCGCAGCCGCGCGGCCGCGTCGGCGTTCGCCGGTTCCTTGCACTGGCCGCTTCGCGCTGCCGCGCGCGCGTCGACGAGGTCGTGCTGCATGACGGTCATGAGGCTGCGTGGCCACGCATGGCGGCGCGCCATTGCGCTGCTGGCGATGCTGGCGAGCAACGCGCCGGCGATCAGGCCGACGAACAGGCAGACGAGGTAGCGCATGGTGGGGAATGCGGGAAAAAGCGTGATGGTACTGCGCATACGCGCCGTCCGGCGCGGACGCGGCGCGGAACTCGCGCGGCGGTGATGGTACCCTGCGCGCCCCATGGACCAGCCCGTCATCACCGAACGCTTCCGCGGCATCGACCGCCTGTACGGCGCCGGCAGCGTCGCGCGCCTCGCGCAAGCCCACGTCTGCGTCGTCGGCATCGGCGGTGTCGGTTCGTGGGTGGTCGAGGCGCTCGCGCGCAGCGGCGTCGGCCGGCTGACCCTGATCGACGCCGACGAGGTCTGCGTCAGCAACACGAATCGCCAGCTGCATGCGCTCGACGGCGAGTTCGGCCGCGCCAAGGTCGCGGTGATGGCCGAACGCGCACGCCGCATCCATCCGGGCATCGCGATCGACGCGATCGAGGAGTTCCTGACCCCGTCGAACCTCGAGCGCCTGCTCGACCGCGGCTACGACCTCGTCATCGACGCCTGCGATGCGTTCCGCGTCAAGGTCGAGACGATCGCCTGGTGCCGCCGCCGCAAGCTGCCGTTGATCACCTGCGGCTCGGCCGGCGGCCGCACCGACCCGACCCGGGTCACCGTGCGCGACCTGTCGAAGACCGAACACGACGCGATGCTCGCGCTGGTGCGCAAGAAGCTGCGCGAGGAGTTCCACTTCCCGCGCGGACCGAAGCGCTACTTCGGCGTGCAGGCGATCTATTCGCTCGAGAACGTGCGCTATCCGCAGGCCGACGGCAGCGTCTGCGGCACGCGCCCCGGCGCCGGCGATTCGCTCAAGCTCGACTGCGGCGGCGGCCTCGGCGCCGCCACCCACGTGACCGCGACGTTCGCGTTCGCGGCGGTTTCGCGCGCGCTGGCCAAGCTGCTCGCATAGAGCACGTGCGTCACGTGTTGCCGCTTTTGAGCCCTCCCCTTCAAGGGGAGGGTTGGGTGGGGATGGTGTTGCTGGTCACGTCACCGTCTCCGCGAAAACCTACCCGCGTCCGTGCGTTTTCCACTCGCATCCGTGCGAGCGGGTCACCGCCGCTGACGGGGGGCCAGGTAAAGCAGCGCGCTCCTGCGCGCAGAAGCAGGAGCGACAGCCGCGAGGTAAATCCCTCTCACGCGCCGTCGAAGCCGTTCCCGAAGATCCGGTCGAAGTTCGACGGCGGCAGGTCCGTCCCCTGGAAGATGCCGAGCGGCGTGTAGCCCGCGTAGCCGGGGAACACGTGGTAGATGTTCGGGTTGCCCATGCGCCGGATCAGCGCCTCGGACACGACCTGGCGGTAGTCGGTGGTGACCGCGACGTCGGTGCCCTGGTAGAGCTGGTCGCTGCGCAGGCCGGGGAAGTTGCCGTAGACGACGCCGCCGTTGACCGCGCCGCCGAGCGCGAGCATCACGTTGCCGTAGCCGTGGTCGGTGCCGCCGTCGGCGTTTTCCTGCACGCGGCGACCGAACTCGCTGACCACGAGCACGTTGACGTTGCGCATGTAGTTGCCAGCCGCGTCGCTGGCGAGGTCGGTGTAGAACGCGGCCAGGCCGGCGGACAGGCTCTCGACCTGGTTGCCGAACCAGTCGTAGCTCTGGCTCGGGTTACCCTGGCCGACGTGTGTGTCCCAGTTGCCGAGGTCGATCGTGACCGCGCGCAGGCCGAGGCCGAGCTTGATCAGCTGCGCGACGTTGCGCAGCTGGTTGCCGAAGCCGGCGTTGTAGTTGAGCGCGTAGTTCGCGCCGCCGGACGGCCGGTAGCCGCCCGGGTTGCTGGTCGCGTTGTACAGGCCGAAGTTGATCGGCCGCAGCAGCGCGAGCGAGCCGAGCGTGTCGGCGCCGGCGCGCTCGAGCAGCGTGCTGCCGTTCCACAACCCGTTCAGGCGCGACACCGCGCCGACCAGACCATGCGCCGGGTCGTCGTCCTGCCACGACCAGTGGAACGTGTCGAGGCGGAAGTCCGAGGCGCTGTCCATCGTGATCGCGTCGGTGCTGCCAAGCAGGCTCGAGGCGGTGAGGCTGCCCATTGACGCGGCCGGCAGCGGCACCGTCGCCGGCAGGCCGCCGCTGGCGAGGTGGCGCGTCATCCAGCCGATGTTCGTGCCGGTGCCGCCGCCGAAGCCGAACTCGAGGTTCGCCTGCGCCTCGAAGTGGCTGCGCACGACCGGCACCGGCTGCTTCTGGCCCGCGGCGACGACGAACGCGAGATGCTGCGACTGGAACAGGTCGCGCAGCCCGCTCGCGCGCGGATGCAGCGCCCACTGCGTGCCGTTCAGCGCGAGCGCGGCGCCGGTGCCCGAGGTCGGGACGCGCGTGCCGCTGCGCGCGACCTCGTAGTCGGCGCGGAACGGGCTGTTCGCGCCGGGCGGCAACAGGCTGAGGCCATCCATCGCGCCGCGCAGGAAGATCACGACCAGCGTGTCGGCGGTCGCCGCGGCCGGCTGCAGGTCGGGCGGCGCGAACCAGGCCAGCGCGCGCTCGCTGGTGCCGGCGGCGAGGCCGGCGGCGCAGCAGCCCTTGAGGAAATCGCGGCGGTTCAGAGAGGTCATCGCGCGGGCTCCTAGCGACGCAGGAATTCGGGGCTGCACAGGATCAGCGCGACCGCGGTGCGCAGGCGCGCGATCGTGTAGTGCTGCGACAGGTTGTTGAGGTTCCACTTGCCGGTGCGCGCCGGCTGGCCGTTCGGGCTGTCGTCGCTGACGAGGTCGAGCGGCGCGCTCGCGGCGGCGTTCTGGCGCAGCAGGTCGATCGCGGCCGTGTGCAGCGGCTCGGGCCGGTAGCCGAGGATGCGGTCGCACCAGTAGCCGATGATCGCCGCGGCGCTGCGGCCGGCCGGGTCCGGGAACGCGGCCAGCGTCTGCGCCTGGATGTCGGTCAGGAACGGATTGGCGTTGTTGTAGCTCTCGACCTGGTGCATCTCGAGCAGGCGCGGCAGCAGCTTCAGCGTCATGCCGAGCGTGCCGGTGCTCGACCAGGCGACCTGGTCGTCCGGATAGCCGTTCGGCGCCGGCCAGTAGAACAGGCGATGGCCGGCCGCCTGCAGGCGGCCGACGAATTCCTTGGTCGGCGTGTAGGTCGAGGTGTTGTCCGGCACCGGCGTGAAGTCGGCGCCGGTCGCGCGCAGCGCGCTGACCGCGGCCAGCGCCGGGCGCTTCATCTTGGTGCCCCAGTTCGTCTTGAACGCGTCCGACTGCAGGATCAGGCGCAGCACCTGTGCGATCTGGTCCGGCGCCTGCCACTGCTGCTGGAACAGCTCGGCCGCGTCCTGCACCAGCGCGGCGGGCGCGTTGTCACCGACGAAGCGCCGGCACAGCTTGCCGGCGACGAAACGCGCGGTGCCCGGATGCTGCGCCAGCATGTCGAACAGCAGCAGGCCGTCGGCCTGGCGCTGGTAGGCGGCGAAGTAGCGCGCCAGCACGTGCTTGGTCAGCTGGTCATGGCGCGTGTCGTCGTAGGCGAAGTCGCCGAGCGGTGCGCCGTTGACCGGCGTGTACGGCCAGTTCGCGCCGGACACGGTCCAGCCGGTCAGCGCGCGTGCGGCCTCGTAGACGTCGTCGTCGACGTAGCGCAGGCGCTGCTCCTCGCCGTCCCAGGCGGTGAAGTGGCCGAGCGCCTGCATGTTGGCCCAGCTGTCCGGATTCGGCACGATGCCGGCGTAGTTCTCGGCGCCGAGCGTGTGCAGCTCCAGCAGCTCGCGCGCGTAGTTCTCGTTCGGATGGCCGGCCTCGTTCGCGTACAGGTCCAGCATGTACATCATCGAGGCGGACTTGCCGACCGCCTCGAGCATCGCGCGGAAGTTGCCGAGCGCATGACCGTACGGGCGGATCGCGTCGCGGTCGAAGGCCGGAAACATCGGGCCGCCGTCGTAGTCCCAGCCGAACACGCTGAAGTGGTCGTGCCAGAAGTCGACCATCACCTCGTACAGCTGCCGCTGGCTGTAGGTCTGGCGGATCAGCGTCGCGCACTCGCTTTCCGACACCGGCAGCATGCGCGTGTAGTAGTTCGAGCTTGCGTGGTGGTCGGTCCAGAGCTGGTTCGCGCTCTTGCCGAGCGTGGTGAAGCCGGCGCCGGCCAGGCGCGCGTCGCAGGCGGTGTCGGCGATCGCGGCGGGATCGAGCTGGCGCGTCAGCCACGCCAGCCAGCGCGCATCGTCGTTCGCGCCGAGCGCGAGGAAGGCGGCGTGCTCGGCGGTCGAGAAACCGAACGTCGTGCGCGTCAGCCAGCGCACCGCCGAGGGCGGAAACGTCAGTGCCTGCGGGCTGGTCGGCAGCTCGGCCTCGCGCATGCCGTCGCGGCCCGGCCGGCGCATCGCCAGCGCCGGATCGGTCAGCGGCGCGCCGGTGCTGGCGGCGAGGGCGGTGAACAGGCGTCGGCGCGAGGCGACGAAGGCGGCATTCGCGGGGGCGGCCATGGAGCACTCCGTGGGCGGGCGCGATCGTGGCCGTCGGCGGATGCCGGCGAACACGAACCGCAGGGCGTTCCGATCATACGAAAGGCCCCCGGACGTGCTGTGACTGCGCGCGCGAAACTGGCGGACTTCCTGTAGGAGCGCCGCAGGCGCGACAAGCCTGACACACCGCTGCGACGCCTCGTCGCGGCTGCGCCGCTCCTACACGGAAGCGCGTCACACCACGCGCGGTTCGGGCTCGATCTCGACGCCGAAGCGCGCGCGCACGCCGGCGCGGATGCGCTCGGCCAGTGCCCACAGCTGCGCGCCGGTTGCGTGGCCGTGGTTGACGAGCACCAGCGCGTGGCGCTCCGACACCGCCGCGTCGCCTTCGCGCAGGCCCTTGAAACCGCAGGCCTCGATCAGCCAGGCGGCCGACAGCTTGGTTTGCGCCGCGCCGGCCGGCCAGGCGGGCAGGGCCGGATGCTCGGCGCGCAGGCGCTCGGCGACGGTGCGCTCGACGAGCGGATTCTTGAAGAAGCTGCCGGCGTTGCCGATCAGCGCCGGGTCCGGCAGCTTGCGCGTGCGCAGGCGCGCGATCGCCTCGGCGACGGCGGCCGGGGTCGGCGTAGTAATGCCGAGCGCGGCGAGTTCGTCGCCGACGCCGGCGTAGTCGGTGCGCAGTTCGCGCCTGCGCGGCAGGTCGAACTCGACCGCGGTCACGACGTAGCGCTCGCGCTGCTGTTTGAACACCGAATCGCGGTAGGCGAACGCGCACTCGGCGTTGGCGAGGCGCACGAGGGCGCCGGCCTCGCGGTCCCACGCCTCGACCGCGGCGATGAACTCGCGCACCTCGACGCCGTAGGCGCCGATGTTCTGGATCGGCGCGGCGCCGACCGTGCCCGGGATCAGCACGAGGTTCTCGAGCCCGGCGTAGCCGTGGCCGACCGCCCAGTGCACGAAGTCGTTCCAGTTCTCGCCGGCCTCGACGCGCACGCGCGCATGCTCGCCGTCGTCATCGACGACCTGGATGCCGCGCGTGGCCATCGACAGCACGACGCCGGGCCAGTCGCGCGTGAACAGGATGTTGCTGCCCTCGCCGAGCACGAGGACGGGTTGGGTCTTCAGCGCGGCATAGCCGAACAACTCCGCGAGCGCGGCCGGATTGCGCACGTCGAGCAGCAGCGCCGCACGCGCCGGCACGCGGAACGTGTTGCGGCCGGTAAGCGAAGCGCTCTCGACGATCGTGTAGCCGGCGGCGTGGGCGATCGCGGTCATGCCGACGTTCCCGTGGGTGCGGCTTCAGCCACGAGGCTTTGGGCCGTAGGGTGGGACGCAGCGCCGAAGGCGCGGGTCCCACCGCAGCGCTCGGTGGGACTCGCCGGTGGGCCGTTGCGCCACATCGTCGCCTCCCACGCGGCTGCGTCCCCCCCTACGCGGCTGCGGTGCCGGATGTCGACCGGCATCACGGCCGCCGCCCGCGAATCGCCTCGACGCACTCGCCGATCAGCGCCGGGCCGCGGTAGACCATGCCGCTGTAGAACTGCACCAGCGCCGCGCCTGCGTCGAGCTTGGCCGCGGCGTCGCTGCCGCGCAGGATGCCGCCGACGCCGATCAACGGAATCGTGGGCCCCAGGCGCTGCGCCATGCCGCGCAGCACCGCGGTCGACTTGGCGAACAGCGGCTTGCCGGACAGCCCGCCGGCTTCGTTGGCGTAGCGGTGGCCGGCGACCGCGCCGCGGTCGATCGTCGTGTTGGTGCAGATCACGCCGTCGATGCCGCTCGCGCGCAGCACCTCGGCGATGCCGTCGAGCTCGCTCTCGGACAGGTCCGGCGCGATCTTCAGCAGCATCGGCTTGCGCGCACCGTGGCGCGCGCCGAGCTTTTCCTGCGCCTCGCGCAGCGTGCCGATGAAGCGCTTGAGCGTGTCCTCTTCCTGCAGGTCGCGCAGACCTTGCGTGTTCGGCGAGGAGATATTGACGGTTACGTAGCTCGCGCGCGCGTAGACGCGCTCGAGGCAGTAGAGGTAATCGTCGGTCGCGCGCTCGTTCGGCGTGTCCTTGTTCTTGCCGATGTTGATGCCGAGCACGCCGTTGAAGCGCGCGCGCTCGACGTTGCGCACCAGTGCCTCGACGCCGCCGTTGTTGAAGCCGAGCCGGTTGATGACCGCCTCGTGCTCGGGCAGGCGGAACATGCGCGGCTTCGGATTGCCGGCCTGCGGCCGCGGCGTGGTCGTGCCGACTTCGATGAAGCCGAAGCCGAGCGCGGCCAGCGCGTCGACGTAGGCGCCGTTCTTGTCGAGGCCGGCGGCGAGGCCGACCGGGTTGGCGAAGCGCAGGCCGAACACCTCGACCGGCAGCTGTGCCGGTGGTGTGGCCAGCAGCGCATGCGCGCCGGTGCGGTACGCGGTTTCGATCGCGGCCAGCGCGAGGTCGTGCGCGCGCTCGGCGTCGAGGCAGAACAGGAACGGGCGGGCGAGGGCGTACATCGGCTCAGTTCACCCGGCCGGCGTGGTGTGTGGCGTGGGGCATGACAGGCAATCCTTGGATGGCAGGGGCGTCGTCGCGCGGCGCGGACGCCGCCGCGCCCGCGTTCGGGCGTGGCCCGGGGGACGGCGGTGCGGTGGCTCAGTGTGCCAGATGCGCGAAGAACGCGAGGCCGCCGAGGAACGTGAACAGCACGAACACGCACAGGAAGACCAGGAGCAGGTGGACCCAGCCCAGGATCAGCCCGGCCAGCGCCATGCCGTCGCCCTCGATCATGCCGGCCGGTGCGCGCCGGATCTCGCCGCGCGCGGCGTGGCCGCAGACGACGGCGACGATCGCGCCGATGAGCGGCAGGCCGGCCCAGCACAGGATGCCGAAAATCAGGCTGATGACGGCCAGCGGGCTGGTGCGGGCGGGTTGGGCGTTCATGCGCTGCGAGCGTCCGGCGGCGCAGGTGCCGCGCAGTGGCGCAAGCGTAGTCAGATGGGCGCGGCGGATCAACGCCCGGCCGCGTGCCGCGCGAGGTGCCGCCCGGCGCGGTGGTGCAGGGAACGGAGCCGCGATGCCCGCACGCCCGGGGCACGCGGCTCCTGGTGCGTCAGCGCTGCGCGGTCGCTGCCGCCGGCGGCGGACCCGGGAACGTCACGACCGGACCTTTGGGCTGCACGCCTGGCGGCAGCGCGGCCGGCGCGGCGTCGCCGGCGGTGCCGAGCGATTTCACGAACGCGTACAGCGCCTCCAGGTCGTGGTCGGACATCGTGTTGAGCGCCCAGTACGGCATCGGCGGGCGCGTGGTCAGCGCGCGCGCGTAGGTCTTGAAGGCGGCCAGGTCCATCGTGGCCAGGCGCAGGCGCACGTTGGCCGGATAGGTCGTGCCCCACGGCCCGCTGAAACCGAGTTTGTCGCCGAGCAGCCACTGCGCTTCCGGCACCTTGCCGCCGGTCAGTCCGAAGCCGGGCGTATGGCAGTCGTTGCAGCCGCCGATGACGGACAGGTAGCGGCCTTGCTGGATCAGCGCCGCATCGGCGGCCGGCGGCGCACCGGCGGCACCGGCGCAGGAAGCGGCGAGCAGCAGCGCCGCGCCGAGGAGGGACTTGGACATGGAAACGCACCGAACGATTGACCCGACACTGGCGGGCCTTCAGTACGCAATAACGGCAAAGCGCGCCCGAAACCCTCATCGAGGCGGGCCGCAGGTCGCTTCGTCAGCCCATCAGCCCCTGGCCACCGTCGACGCACAGCGTTTGCCCGGTGATCCAGCCGGCATACGGCGAGGCGAGGAACAGCGCCGCGTGCGCGATCTCCTCCGGTCGGCCGAAGCGGCCGAACGGGATCTTCGCCAGCGTCGCGCGCCACACGTCCGGCTCCTCGCGCCGGCGCCGGTCCCACAGGCCGTCGGGAAACTCGATCGAGCCGGGCGCGATCGCGTTGACGCGGATGCGCGATTCGGCCAGAGCGAGCGCCTGCGAGGTCGTGTAGTGGCTCAGTGCCGCCTTGACTGCCGCATACGGCGCGCCGTTGCGGCGCGGATGGAATGCGGCGATCGAGCTGGTGTGCAAGATGCTCGCGTGCGGCGACGCCTTCAGGTACGGCAGCGCGAAGCGTGAGGCGCGCACGGCCGCCATCAGGTCGACCTGGAAGCCGGCGTTCCAGCCGTCATCATCGTCGTGGAAGCCGTAGCCGGTCGCGTTGTTGACCAGCACGTCGATGCCGCCGAGCGCCGCCGCGGCGTCGTGCACATAGCCTTCGATCGCCCGCACATCGGCGAGATCGCAGCTCTGCGTATGCGCGGTGCCGCCGTGCGCGGCGATCGCGTCGCGTGCATCCACCAGCGCCGCTGCGCCGCGCGCGCAGACCGACACCGCCGCGCCGGCCTCGGCGAACGCCAGCGCGATGCTGCGGCCGATGCCGCGGCTGCCGCCGGCGACGACGACGCGGTAGCCGTGAAAATCGAAGGTCGTGTGCATGGGGTCCGGGCGTAGGCTGGACGACCGCAGGTCGGCCGGCGCTCTGCATGTTCGAGCCGGTCGCGCTGCGCGCGCCCAGCCTACGCGACTTTCAGCCTCAGAACTCGAACTTGATGCCCTGCGCCAGCGGCAGCGCGTCCGAGTAGTTGATCGTGTTGGTCTGGCGGCGCATGTAGGCCTTCCACGCATCCGAACCGGACTCGCGGCCGCCGCCGGTTTCCTTCTCGCCGCCGAACGCGCCGCCGATCTCGGCGCCGGAGGTGCCGATGTTGACGTTGGCGATGCCGCAGTCCGAACCGGCCGCCGACAGGAACTGCTCGGCCGTCTTCAGGTTCTGCGTGAAGATCGACGAAGACAGACCCTGCGGCACGCCGTTCTGCATCTCGATCGCCTCGTCAAGCGTCTTGTACTTCATCACATACAGGATCGGCGCGAAGGTCTCGTGCTGGACCACTTCGTCGTCGTTCTTCAGGCCGGTCACGATCGCCGGCAGCACGAAGTTGCCCGGGCGGTCGATCGCGGTGCCGCCGGTCTCGACGGTGCCGCCGCTGGCCTTGGCCTTCTCGATCGAGGCGAGGAACTGCTGCACCGCGCCGCGGCTGTTCAGCGGGCCCATCAGGTTGGCCGGGTCGGTCGGATCGCCGATCTTGCCCTCGACCTGCTTGTACGCCTTGACCAGCGTGGCCAGCACGGTGTCGTAGATCGACTCGTGCACGATCAGGCGGCGCGTGGTCGTGCAGCGCTGGCCGGCGGTGCCGACCGCGCCGAACACGATGCCCGGGATCGCCAGCTTCAGGTCGGCGGTTTCGTCGAGGATGATCGCGTTGTTGCCGCCGAGCTCAAGCAGCGAACGGCCCATGCGGCGCGCGACGCGCTCGCCGACCGTGCGGCCAACCTGGGTCGAGCCGGTGAAGCTGATCAGCGGGATGCGCTTGTCGTCGACGAACTGCTGCGCCAGCTCGATGCCGGCGTCGTTGATCAGGAAGAAGATGTCCGGGAAACCACCGGCCTTGAGCGCTTCGTTGCAGATCTTCATCGACGCGATCGCGGTCAGCGGCGTCTTGTTGGACGGCTTCCAGATGCAGATGTCGCCGCAGATCGCGGCGAGGAACGAATTCCACGCCCACACCGCGACCGGGAAGTTGAACGCGCTGATGATGCCGACCAGGCCGATCGGGTGCCACTGCTCGTACATGCGGTGGCCCGGGCGCTCGGAGTGCATCGTGTAGCCGTACAGCATGCGCGACTGGCCGACCGCGAAGTCGGCGATGTCGATCATCTCCTGCACCTCGCCGTCGCCCTCGGGCTTGCTCTTGCCCATCTCGAGCGCGACCAGCGAGCCGAGCGCGTCCTTGTGCTTGCGCAGCGCCTCGCCGCACAGGCGGATCGCCTCGCCGCGGCGCGGCGCCGGCGTGGTGCGCCAGACCTTGAACGCGGCCTGCGCACGCGCGATCACCGTCTCGTAGTCCGCCGCGCTCGAGGCGTGCACCTCGGCGATCACTTCGTTGGTGGTCGGGTTGATCGACTGCAGCAGGCCGGCGTCGGTGGTCTTGGACCACTCGCCGTGGCCGAGGTAGGTGCCGGAATTGATGTCGGCAAGGCCGAGCGCCTTGAGGATCTGGGCGGACATGGAGACTCCAGGGTACGGGAAGAAGCGGCGCCGGACGGCGCAGAATGCGCAATTGTAGCAGGGCGACCACGCGGGTCGTGCCAACGCGGAGACACTGTAGTAGCGGCGCAGCCGCGACGAGGCGTTGCGACGCCTTGTCGCGCCAGCAGCGCTCCCGCATGGGTAACGGTTGCAGGAGCGGGCCATGCCCGCGACGAGGCGTTGCGATGCCGTGCCAGCCTTGTCGCGCCTGCGGCGCTCCTACATTTGTGGCCATAGCGGCTAGAATGCTCGGCCTCTGCAGGACCGCCGCGCCACGGACGGTTCCATGCGAGACTTTCCACGATTGGCCCCGTAGCTCAGCTGGTGGCGTGGCGAGCGCTGGCGCGATGCCGTCGGGCATCGCGCGCGAGCCGCGCCGGTGAGGCAGGGATGCCGATCGGACCGCCCCACCAAGGACGGTTCTGTGCAAGACTTTTCTGACTGGCCCCGTAGCTCAGCTGGATAGAGCGCGCCCCTCCTAAGGGCGAGGTCACAGGTTCGAATCCTGTCGGGGTCGCCATTCCCGCCGCTGGCCCGCCGGCCTTCGGGGCGCCAGTGCTCAGATCGTCATGTTCGCGCCGCCCGGCGGCTCCGCCTCGTCGGCCAGCCGGTAGCCGACGCCGATCTCGGTCAGCAGCAGGTGCGGGCGTGCCGGGTCGGCTTCGATCTTGCGGCGCAGCGCGCGCATGTAGATGCGCAGGTACTGCGGCGATTCGACGTGCGCGGCGCCCCACACCTCGCGCAGCAGCTGCTGGTGCGTGACGACCTTGCCGCGGTGGCGCGCGAGCGTGGCCAGCAGCTGGTATTCGATCGGCGTCAGGTGCAGGTCGCGGCCGCCGCGCTGCACGCGGCGCGCGGCGAGGTCGATGACGACGTCGCCGACCTCGATGCGCGCCTCCTCCTGGCCGCCGGCGAGGCGCGCGAGATGGCGCTCGGCCACGCGCAGGCGCGCGAGCAGCTCGCCGATGCCGAACGGCTTGCACAGGTAGTCGTCGGCGCCGAGGTCGAGCGCGGTGACCTTGTCCGTTTCGCGCACGCGCGCCGACAGCACCAGCAGCGGCCGCGAGAACCATTCGCGCACGCGCCGGATCACGTCGAAGCCGGACATGCCGGGCAGGCCGAGGTCGACGATCAGGATGTCCGGCTGGCGCAGCGCCGCCTGCTGCACGCCGTCCTCGCCGGTGCTGGCGGTCAGCAGTGCGTAGCCGTGCGCCTCCAGCGCGGTGGCGAGGAAGCGCTGGATCTGCGGATCGTCCTCGATCAGCAGCAAGGTCGCGCGCGGCCTCACGCCGCCGCCTCCGCCACCGCCAACGGCAGGCGCACGCGGAACTCGGCGCCGCCGCCGGGCGCGCTGGCGGCGGCGATGCTGCCGCCGTGCGCCTCGACGATCGCCTTGCAGATCGCCAGGCCCAGGCCGAAGCCGCTCTGCGCCGCCTCGCGCCGGCCCTGGTGGAATTTCTCGAACACGCGCTCCTCGTCGCCCGGCGGCAGGCCCGGGCCGTGGTCGCGCACGATGACCTCCAGCGTGTCGTCGGCGACGCGGGCCGACAGCTCCACGGCGGTGCCCGCGGGCGTGTGCCGCGCGACGTTCTCGAGCAGGTTCGACAGCACCTGCTCGATCATCACCTCGTCGCACGGCACCAGCGGCAGTTCGTCGGCCAGGTGCAGCGTGACCGGGTGCGCCGCGAGCGGCTCGCGCAGGCGCGCCAGCACCGCGCCGATCAGCTCGTCGAGCGCGATCCAGTCGCGCTTGAGCTCGATGCGGCCCTCGCTCAGGCGGGTCAGGTCGAGCAGATCGCCGATCAGGCGGTTCATGCGCGCCGCCTCGTGCAGCAGCGTGTCGAGCAGTTCGTGGCGCTGGCGCTCGTCGAGCAGCGCCGGCGCGCTGTCGCGCAGCGTCGAGGCGGCGCCGATGATCGTCGCCAGCGGCGTGCGGAAGTCGTGCGAGATCGCGCTGAGCAGCACGTTGCGCACGCGCTCGGACTCGACGCGCACGCGCGCCTCCTGCGCGGCGGCGGCGAGCTGCACGCGCTCCATCGCGACCGCGGCCTGGTTGACCAGTGCCTCGACCAGGTGCATCTGCTCGGGCACCTGCAACTGGCGCGGGTCGCTCGGGCGCAGGCCGAGCACGCCGATGCAGCGCTCGAGCGCGTTCAGCGGCAGGTAGATCGCGCTGGCGCTGGCCAGCGTGTCGGTCTCCAGGCCCGCCTTGCGCCGGTGGTCGTAGGCCCACTGCGCGATGCCAAGGTCGTTGCCGGGCACCGGATAGCGCACCGCGCTCGCCGCGGCCGCTTCCGCGCCGCGGTGGCAGAAGTGGACTGGGTCCTGGATCCGGCCCTCGGCGTCGGGCAGCAGCACGGCGGCCTCGCCGTCGACGCTGGCCAGTACGTGGCGGCACAGGAAGCGCGCCAGCTCATCGAGGCTGCGCCGCCGCGCCAGCTCGCGGCTGAGCGCATACAGCTCGGCCGCGCGCCGCTCACGCTGGCGCGCGACCGAGGCCTGGCGCTTGCCGCGCGCGGCCAGGTTGCTGATCAGCAGCGCGGTCGTCAGCATCACGCCGAACGTGATCAGGAACTCCGTGTCGGACACCGCGAACGAGAACTCCGGCGGCACGAACAGGAAGTCGAACGTCGCCACGCTGAGCACCGCCGCCAGCGTGGACGGGCCGCGGCCGAAGCGGGCGGCGACGAACACGGTGCCGAGCAGGTAGATCATCACGACATTCGTGCGCGCGAAATAGCCGGTCATCGCCATGCCGATCGCGGTAGCCAGCAGCGTGACCGCGAGCGCGGCGAAGTAGGCCGGCCAGCCGTTGCTGCGGCGTGGGCGCGGCGCGACCGGGCTTTCCTCGCCAGGCTCGGCGGTTATGACGTAGACGTCGATCGCGCCGCTGTGGCGGATCAGCTCGTCGACCAGCGAGCGGCGGAAGCGGTCGCGCCAGCGGCCACGCACCGGCTTGCCGACGATGATGCGGCTGACGTTGTGTACACGCGCGAATTCCAGCAGCGTTGCGGCGACGTCCTCGCCGCTGAGGTTGGCGGTCTCGGCGCCGAGCTGCTCGGCCAGCTTCAGCGTCTGCAGGATGCGGTCGCGCGCGGCCTGCGGCAGGCGCACCAGCCGCGGCGTCTCGACGTAGGCCGCCAGCCATTGCGAGTGCGAAGCCGCCGCCATGCGGCTGGCCGAGCGCACCAGGCGCGGCGACAGCAGGTCGGGGCCGACGCAGACCAGCACGCGGTCGCTCGCCGCCCAGGTCTCGGAGATCGCGTGGCGCTCGCGGTATTCGCGCATCGCCGCGTCGACGCGATCCGCGGTCGCGCGCAGCGCGAGCTGGCGCAGCGCGATCAGGTTGCCCTTGCGGAAGAAGCGCTCGGCCGCGAGGCGCGCCTGCTCGGGCACGTACACCTTGCCGTCGGCGAGGCGTTCGAGCAGGTCGTCCGGCGGCAGGTCGACCAGCTCGACCTCGTCGGCGCCGGCGAACACGCGGTCCGGCAGCGTCTCGCGCACGTCGACGCCGGTGATCTGCGCGACGATGTCGTGCAGGCTTTCCAGGTGCTGCACGTTCAGCGTCGTATAGACGTCGATGCCGGCGTCGAGCAGCTCGTCGACGTCCTGCCAGCGCTTGGGATGGCGCGCGCCGGGATGGTTGCTGTGCGCAAGCTCGTCGACCAGCGCCAATTGCGGCCGGCGCGCCAGCGTGGCGTCGAGGTCGAATTCGGCCAGCGTGACGCCGCGGTGCTCCAGTTGCATCGGCGCCAGCGTCGGCAGGCCGAGCAGCAGCGCCTCGGTCTCCGGGCGGCCGTGCGGCTCGACGTAGCCGACCACCACGTCGATGCCGTCCGCGCGCTGGCGGCGCGCATCCTCGAGCATCGCGTAGGTCTTGCCGACCCCGGCGGTCGCGCCGAAGAAGATCTTCAGGCGGCCACGATGGGCGCGCGACTCGTCGCGCTGCACGCGGGCGAGCAGGGCGTCCGGATCGGGGCGGCGTTCGGGAGGGAGAGAGGACATGCGAGCCGCTCGTTGCCGCGCGCATCATGCGGCCGCGCGGCGCTCCGGGCTATGGGAATTGTGGCACATGCGCCACGGCGCGGGCCGGTTCGGCCGCGCCGGCCGCGTCCAGCAGCAGGTTCAGTCGCAGCACGTTCACGCGCGGTTCGCCGAGCAGGCCGAACCGGCGCGGCTCGGTCGCCTGCGCGACCAGCGCGGCGACCTGCGCCGGCGCGAGGCTGCGCACGCGCGCGACGCGTGGCACCTGCCAGGCTGCGGCGGCCGGCGAGATGTGCGGGTCGAGGCCGCTCGCCGAGGCGGTGACGAGATCGACGGGAATCGGCGCGGCGTTGCCCGGATCGGCCGCGCGCAGCGCGGCGACGCGCTGCCGGACCGCGTCGGCCAGCGCCGGGTTGGCCGGGCCGAGATTGGAGCCGCCGGACGCGGCCGAGTTGTCAGGGAATGGCGTCGTCGCCGAGGGCCGGCTCCAGAAGTACTTCGGGTCCGAGAACGGCTGGCCGATCAGCGCCGAACCCAGCACGCGGCCATCGCGCACGATCAGGCTGCCGTTGGCCGCCTGCGGGAACAGCCACTGCGCAAGGCCGGTCACGGCCAGCGGATAGAGCAGGCCGGTCAGCACGGTCAGCACGGCCAGCAGGCGCAACGATTGACGAATCAGCGTGGCCATCGGAAGGGTCCTGGTCAGAGCGTGCCCTGTACCTGCACGAATGCGCGCGTGCCGCCGACGTCGCGCGTGTCGGCGGGATCGAGGAAGCTCGCGGTGTGCGCGTAGAACATCGCGTTGGTGGCGTGGCCGAGTCCGAGGCTGGCCGACCAGTGCGGCGCGAGCTGGCAGCGCAGCGTGGCGCCGAAGTCGCTGTAGTCCGGATTCGTTGCGCCGCCTGGCAGCGGCGTGGCCAGACGCGTGGCGACGTGGGTATGGCCGGCGTGCAGGGCGAGGCTCCAGCGCGCGTCGATCGGCATGGCCGCGTCGAGCTGCAGGTAGCGGCTGCCTTTGAAATCGCCGCGATAGCCCTGTTCGGTGTCGATGCCGAAGTAGTCGGTCAGCGCCTGCGAATACTTCAGCGTCAGCCACTTCCAGGTCAGCGCCGCGTTCGCTTCGACCGTGTTGAACGACCGCGCAGGCAGTCCGGCCTCGTCCAGGTTGCCGTTCGGATACAGATATCCGTACAGGCCGACACGCCATGACCCGTCATCGCCGATCGCGCGACCGTAGTTCGCGTAGAGATCGAGTTCGAGTGATGCGCCGGGATAGCTCTTGTCGCTGATGCTGGATGCCCACGCGCCGGCTGCGAAGCCGTTCGCCAGCGTGAGGTCGGCGCCGCCCTGGACGGCGGGGCCGCCCCAAGTCTGGGTCAGGCCGCGGAACAGGTAGTCGGAAACGATGGCGACATTGCCGCTGACGGCGTAGGGCGGCGCGTCGGCGGCTTGCGCGCGCGCCGCGGCGGTCGCGCCGATCGCGGCAAGACCCAGTGTGGCAACGGTGTGGATCCTGTTCATCGCAAGGGAGTCCCGTGATCGTTCCGCAGCTCGCGAGCTCGTCGTTCCGGCGCACGCCGGAACCCGGATGCCCTCACGCCAGCCCGCACAGCACCAGCAGCCAGTCGATCAGCTTGATCCCGACGAACGGCACCGCCAGCCCGGTCGCCCCGTACAGCAGCAGGTTGCGCCGCAGCAGCACGGCGGCGCCGAGCGCGCGGTAGCGCACGCCTTTCAGCGCGAGCGGGATCAGGCACACGATGATCAGCGCGTTGAAGATCACCGCGGCCAGGATCGCGCTGCGCGGCGTGGCCAGGCGCATCACGTTCAGCGCGTCCAGCGCCGGATAGGTGCCCGCGAACGCGGCCGGGATGATCGCGAAGTACTTGGCGACGTCGTTGGCGATCGAGAACGTGGTCAGCGCGCCGCGCGTGATCAGCATCTGCTTGCCGATCTCGACCACCTCGATCAGCTTGGTCGGGTTCGAGTCGAGGTCGACCATGTTGCCGGCCTCCTTGGCCGCCTGCGTGCCGCTGTTCATCGCGACCGCGACGTCGGCCTGCGCCAGCGCCGGCGCGTCGTTGGTGCCGTCGCCGCACATCGCGACCAGCCGCCCTTCGGCCTGGATGTCGCGGATCAGCTTGAGCTTCGCCTCCGGCGTCGCCTCGGCGAGATAGTCGTCGACGCCGGCCTCGGCCGCGATCGAGGCGGCGGTCAGCGGGTTGTCGCCGGTGATCATGATCGTGCGGATGCCCATCCGGCGCAGCTCGGCGAAGCGCTCGTGGATGCCGCCCTTGACGATGTCCTTCAGCTCGATCACGCCGAGCGCGTGCAGGCCCTCGGCCACGACCAGCGGCGTGCCGCCCTTGCGGCCGATGTCGTCGGCGGCGTGCGCGACCGCCGCCGGCAGCGGCGCATCGAGTGCGGCGAGGTGGCGGCGCATCGCATCGAGCGCGCCCTTGCGGATCACGCGCCCGCCGTCGGGCGCGTGCGGGTCGGCGAGGTCGACGCCGCTCATGCGCGTCTGCGCCGAGAACGGCACGAAATGCGCGTCGAGCTCGTGCAGGTCACGCTCGCGCAGGCCGAACCGTTCCTTCGCCAGCACGACGATGCTGCGGCCTTCGGGCGTCTCGTCGGCGAGCGAGGCGAGCTGCGCGGCGTCGGCCAGCGTCGCCGTCGCCACGCCCGGCGCGGGATGGAACGCGACGGCCTGGCGGTTGCCGAGCGTGATCGTGCCGGTCTTGTCGAGCAGCAGCACGTCGACGTCGCCGGCGGCCTCGACCGCGCGGCCGGACATCGCGATCACATTGGCCTGGATCATGCGGTCCATGCCGGCGATGCCGATCGCCGACAGCAGGCCGCCGATCGTGGTCGGGATCAGGCACACCAGCAGCGCGACCAGCACCGTGAGCGTGACCGGACTGCCGCGGCCGGCCTCGTCGACCGCATACAGCGAGTACGGCAGCAGCGTCGCGCAGGCGAGCAGGAAGATCAGCGTGAACTTGGCGAGCAGGATCGTCAGCGCGATCTCGTTCGGCGTCTTGCGCCGGCTGGCGCCCTCGACCATCGCGATCATGCGGTCGAGGAAGCTCTCGCCCGGATTGCTCGACACGCGCACGACCAGCCAGTCCGACAGCACGCGCGTGCCGCCGGTGACCGAGCTGCGGTCGCCGCCGGACTCGCGGATCACCGGCGCGGATTCGCCGGTCACCGCGCTCTCGTCGACCGAGGCCGCGCCTTCGATCACCTCGCCGTCGGCCGGCACGAAGTCGCCCGCCTCGACCAGCACGTGGTGGCCGATGCGCAGGTCGCCGGCCGAGGTGAACACGATGTCCGCGTCGCGCTTCGGCGCCGCCAGCTTCTTCGCGACCACGTCGCGGCGCGCGCCGCGCAGCGCCTGTGCCTGCGCCTTGCCGCGCCCCTCGGCGATCGCCTCGGCGAAATTCGCGAACAGTAGCGTGAACCACAGCCACAGCGCGATCTGGAATATGAATGCGGCCGGCGCCTCGCCGCGCCCGGTCGCCGCCTGCAGCCACAGTCCGGTCGTCAACACGCTGCAGACGAACACGACGAACATCACCGGATTGCGGAACTGCCGCTGCGGCACGAGCTTGCGCAACGCGTCGGCGAGCGCCGGCAGCAGCAGCGCCTGGTCGAGTGCCCTCACGCGATGGGTGGTCATGGGTGGGTCCGCCGGATCAGCCGTCGTAGCCCGGGTAAGGCCGCAGGCCGCACCCGGGGATTCACGTGGCATCAGCCCCGGGTGCGCTTCGCTTACCCGGGCTACGCCACTTTTGAAGGTCAGTGCGCAAACATGCCCAGTTGCTCGGCGATCGGCCCGAGCGCGAGCGCGGGTAGGAAGGTTAACGCGCCGATCACGATCACCGTGCAGGCGAGCAGCACGATGAACAGCGGCGTGTGCGTCGGCAGCGTGCCGGCCGACGGCGGCACGTGCTTCTTCGCCGCCAGCGCGCCGGCGATCGCGAGCATGCCGATCGCGACCGGGAAGCGCGCGAGGAACATGCAGATGCCGAGCAGCGTGTTCCAGAACGGCGTGTTCGCCGACAGTCCGGCGAACGCGCTGCCGTTGTTGTTCGACGCCGACGACAGCGCGTACAGGATCTCGCTGAAGCCGTGGATGCCGGGGTTGGCGATGCCGGCGCGGCCGGCCGGCGCGAGCACCGCGATCGCGGTGCCGACCACGACCAGCGCGCACGGGATCAGCACGACCAGGCTCGCCATCTTCATCTCGTAGGCCTCGATCTTCTTGCCGAGGTATTCGGGCGTGCGGCCGACCATCAGGCCGGCGATGAACACCGCGACGATCACGAACGCGAGCAGGCCGTACAGGCCGCTGCCGACGCCGCCGAAGATCACCTCGCCGAGCTGCATCAGCCACATCGGTACGAGCCCGCCGAGCGGCGTGAACGAGTCGTGCATCGCGTTGACCGAGCCGTTCGAGGCGGCCGTGGTCGCGGTCGCCCACAGCGTCGAATCGACGATGCCGAAGCGCGTTTCCTTGCCTTCCAAGTTGCCGCCGGGCTGCAGCGCCGACGCGGTCTGGTCGGCGCCGGCCGCGGCCAGCGCCGGGTTGCCGGCCTGCTCGGCGGCGGTGCAGGCGAGCAGCAGCGGCACGAAGATCAGCAGCATCGTCGCCAGCAGCGCCCAGCCCTGGCGGCGGTCGCCGACGCGCTCGCCGAAGGTCCAGCACAGCGCGGCCGGGATCAGCAGGATCGCCAGCATCTCGAGGAAGTTGCTGAGCGGGGTCGGGTTCTCGTACGGATGCGCCGAGTTCGCGTTGAAGAAGCCGCCGCCGTTGGTGCCGAGCTGCTTGATCGCGACCTGCGAGGCGGCCGGGCCGAACGGCAGCTGCTGCGTGGCGACCGGCGTCGTGCGGGTGTGCGGCGTGCCGTCGGGCCCGGTGACGGTTTCGCTCGCCGTGGTCGGCTGCAGCAGCGGCACGTCCTGGTACGGCTTGAAGGTCTGCACCACGCCTTGCGCGGCGAGCGCGAGCGCGAGGAGCAGCGACAATGGCAGCAGCACGTACAGCGTGGCGCGGGTCGTGTCGACCCAGAAATTCCCGATTCCGTTCGTACTCCGTCGCACCAGCCCGCGGATCAGCGCGAGCAGCACCGCGATGCCGGTCGCGGCGGACAGGAAGTTCTGCACCGTCAGGCCGAGCATTTGCGTCAGGTAGCTCAGCGTCGATTCGCCGGCGTAACCCTGCCAGTTCGTGTTCGTCGCGAAGCTGATCGCGGTGTTCATCGCCGAGTCCGGCGCGATCGCAGGAAATCCCTGCGGGTTCAGTGGCAGCCAGCCCTGCAGGCGCTGCAGCAGGTAGACCACGAGCAGCCCGGCCACGTTGAACACGAGCATCGCCAGCGCGTAGCGCTGCCAAGGCATGTCCTCGTCGGCGCGGATGCCGGACAGGCGATAGATCAGCCGCTCGAGCGGCGCGCCGGTGCGCGTGACGCGGTTCGGCGCCTCGTCGAACACCAGCGCCATCCACGCGCCGAGCGGCTTGACCAGCACCAGCAGCACGGCGAAGTACAGCCCGATCCGCAGCAAGGCGTTCGCGCTCATTCGAACCACTCCGGTTTGAGCAACGCGACCAGCAGGTACACGGCCAGCGCCAGCGCGATCAGCGCGGCGAGCGCATACAGGGCGTTCATGGCGCCTCCGCGAGGCGGGCGCAGAGCCCGAGGTAGCCGGCGGTCAGGCCGGTCAGGATGCCGAGCAGCAGCAGATAGACGAGGTCCATGCGGCAGGCTCCGTGCGGGTCACGCTGGGCATCTTAGTCCTCGCCGCATAGCGAACGCGTAGGGAAACGCGCCGGCCGCGTAAACACCGCATAAGGATCGAGCCCGCAGCGCCCCCGCCGAGCGTCGGCGCGGTGCGTAGGGTGGGACATAGCCGCGCAGCCACGCAGAGCAGTGCGCAGCCCCTCAACGGCGAGTCCCACCAAGATCCCCGGTGGGACGCGCGCCTTCGGCGCTGTTGTCCCACCCTACGGAGGCCCAGATGATGGTCGATTTCCCGTAGGGTGGGACACAGCCGCGCGGCTACACAGGGCAGGGCGCAATCTCTCAACGGCGAGTCCCACCAAGGCCCCCGGTGGGACGCGCGTCTTCGGCGCTGTTGTCCCACCCTACGCAGGCCTCGAGGATGGTCGATATCCCGTAGGGTGGGACACAGCCGCGTGACAACGGACGGTGGGCGCGCAACCTCTCAACGGCGAGTCCCACCAAGGTCCCCGGTGGGACGCGCGCCTTCGGCGCTGTTGTCCCACCCTACGGAGGCCTCGAGGACGGTCGATTTCCCGTAGGGTGGGACACAGCCGCGTGGCCACGCAGGGCAGGGCGCAGCCCCTCAACGGCGCGTCCCACCAAGGCGCTTGGTGGGACGCGCGCCTGCGGCGCTGTTGTCCCACCCTACGCAGGCCATGAGGATGGTCGATATCCCGTAGGGTGGGACACAGCCGCGCGGCCACGCAGGTCAGGGCTCAGCCCCTCGACGGCGCGTCCCACCAAGGCGGCGCCCGCCTACGGCGCGGCGACGGCCGCGGGCGCCAGCGGTACCGCCGGACGCAACGGCAAGTGCGTGCGCCAGGCGGCGAGCTTGGCCTCGATCGCCGGCGTGGTGGCGAGCTGCGGCTCGGACGGCTCTTCCTGCTCGGCCGCCTCCCACTGCGCGACCGAGCGCGCGGCGAGGTCGAACGCCTCGCGCAGCGAGGTCGTGCGGTTCAGCGCCTCGACCAGGAACGCCTTGCCGAACCAGGTGAAGTCCGACTGCGCACCGCAGCCGAACGAGGTGCGGTCCGCGCGTGCCGAGCTGATCACCATGGTCGAGTCGTCGCGCAGTGCGTCGACGAAGCCGCCGGAATAGCAGGCGTTGACGACCAGCACCTTCCAGCGGATGCGCGGGGTCGTCTTCAGCGCGTCGGCGAGGTCCTCCGGCGCGATCTGGTACAGCGGCAGCGGGTCGAGGTCGACCAGCAGCTCGTGTTCCTGCGAGCCGTGCGTGGTCAGGTAGAGCAGCAGGATGTCCTCGGCCGGATCCATCTTCTTCGCGATCGCGTCGAGCGCGTGCGTCAGGTTGGTCCAGGTCGCCAGCGGCCGCGTCGCGACCGTCGCCGCATTGTTCTCGAGTACGAGCACGCGGCCGGCGGCGTCGAAGCGCTGCGCGAACAGGCGCTCGGCGTACTCGGCCTCGTGGTGGAACACGTCCTCCTCCGCATCGCCGGCGAACGCGACGACGTAGAGGTTCGGCTTGCCGGGTTGGCGCGGCGCGATCCGCTGCAACGCCGCGTCGAGCAGCTCGCGCTGGCCGAACATGACCGCCTCGGTATCGAATTTCGCCGGCGGCGCCTCACCCTTGTCCTCGACCTGCGCGTCGGCGGTGCCGGCGACCTCGTCCTCGTCGTCGACGTTCGCCAGCAGCGACGGTGCCGGCAGCCACCACCAGGCGGCCGCCGACACCGCGTAGGCCAGCACGGCGGCGAGCAGCGGGCGGGCGAAGCGCAGCGGCGCGAGCCAGTGCGCGAATACGAGCAGGACCAGGAACCACCACAGGTGCGAGAGGAGTTCGAGCAGCAGCGCGGGCACCGCGTAGTCGTGCCGGGCCAGCGCGGTCACCGCCAGCGTCAGCGGCCAGCGCACGATCAGCGCGGTCGCGATGCTCGCCGCCAGCAGGATCGCGGCGGCGCCCCAGATCACCGCGCGGCGTCCGGCCAGCGCGACCAGCAGCCAGGCGGCGACCAGCGTCAGCAGTGCCTCGCCGAGCACCGGCAGCACGCCGGCCGCCGAAAAGCGCAGCGGCGGCTCGGTATCGGCCCAGGCGATGCCGAGCGACACGAGTGCCTGCACCGCGATCAGCGCGATGAAGACGTCGGCGCCGGCGGTGATCGTCGCGCCGCGGGGATGGCGCAGGAGGACGGCACGCAGGCCGTCGAGGAGCGTCGAAGCGAGCTGTTTCACGAGGATCAGGGGAAGGCGCGCAGGCGAGGGCGCCGGGGCGGCATTATCCGCCCGGCGCGCGGGCTGCGGAAGATGCGCCCAGGCGATGCGCAGGTTGGGAACAGCGAAGCGCGGCTTTCGGTGGGAGCGGCGGAAGCCGCGATGCCCTTGCTGGAATGATCGCCGAAAGCATCGCGCCTGCCGGCGCTCCCACAGTGGAGGCGATACGTTTCAGCCGGCGTCGACCGCGTCGAAATCGGCCACGCAGCGGTGGCGGCCTTCGGCCGGGCAGGAGCCCGGCGCGCGTGCGAGCAGCGTGGTCTGCAACCCGGCCGCCTGCGCCGCATCGAGCTCCTCGACGACGTCGGACAGGAACAGGATCTCGCCCGCCGGCACGCCGATCGCGGCGGCGATGCGCTGGTACGACTCGGTCGCGCGCTTGGGGCCGGTTTCGGTGTCGAACCAGCCGGTGAACAGCGCGGTCAGGTCGCCGGCCTCGCTGTGGCCGAAGAACAGCTTCTGCGCCGCGACCGAGCCGGACGAGTACACGTACAGGCGCTTGCCCTGCGCCTTCCACGCGCGCAGCCGCGCCGGCACTTCCGGGTAGACGTGCGCGTGGTACTCGCCGCTGGCGTAGCCGTCCTTCCAGATCATGCCCTGCAGCGCCTTCAGTGCGGTCGACTTGCGGTCCGCGTCGATCCAGCCCTGCAGCAGCTCGATCAGCTCCTGCTGCGTCGCCGACACCAGCCCCGCCTCCTTGGCCGCCTCGTGCAGCCAGTGCTGCACCTCGGGCGTGTCCGCATGCGTCTCGACGAACGCCGGCAGGCGCTCGCGTGCATACGGAAACAGCACGTCCTTGACGAAGCTGATCGAGCTGGTGGTGCCTTCGATGTCGGTGAGGATGGTCGTGATCACGGGCGTCCCGCCTTGCTGGATTGATGTTGTTGTGTGTGTAGGAGAGCCGCTCTTCGTAGGCTGGACGGCCGCAGGCCGGCCGGCGTCATCGGTCATCGAGCCGGCCGCGCTGCGCGCGTCCAGCCTACCCAATGTTCGTCGGCCCGGCTGAGGCGCACTCAACGCACCGTAGTCGCCGCGCCGGCCGACGCGTGGGGCGTCATGCGCGGGAAGCGCTCGGCGATGTCCTCGCCGGTGTACTGCGCGACCCAGCCTTCCTTGTTCGTGAACAGGCGGATCGCGATGAAGTAGGGCGATTCGCTCATGTCGAACCAGTGCCGCGTGCGGTCCGGCACGCCGATCAGGTCGCCGGCCTCGCACAGCACCTCGTAGACCTTGTCGCCGAGGTGCAGCGTGAACTGGCCGGCGCCGGCGACGAAGAAGCGCACTTCGTCCTCGCTGTGCGTATGCTCGCTGAGGAACTTCTGGCGCAGTGCGGCGCGGTCCGGGTGGTCCGGCGCGAGGCTGATTACGTCAACCGACTGGTAGCCTTCCTCGGCCATCAGGCGATCGATGTCGGCGCGGTAGGCGGCGATCACCGCGTCCGGGCTCGCGCCCGGCGCGAGCGGCGCCGCGGCCTGCCACTGTTCGAAGCGCACGCCGACCGCGGCCAGTTCGCGCGCGATCGCCGCGTGCTCGGTGTGGGTCGCCAGCGGCGCGTCGCCGCGGGTGTCGTCATAGATGCGCAGTTGGCTCATGGGGCTTTCACTCCGAGGCGGATCAGGTCCAGTTCGCAGCCGAGCAGGAACTCGAACGCTTCCAGATGGCGGCGCGTCTCGGCCATGTCGCGGCCCCAGACGTAGATGCCATGGCCGTCGATCAGGTAGCCGTGCAGCGGCTTGCCGGCGTCGAGCCAGGCATCGACCGCGCGCACCAGCACGGCCATGTCCTGCGTGTTCGGAAACACCGGCAGCTCCAGCACGCTTTCGTGCGTGGTGGTGCCGGCGATCGCTTTCTGCAGTTCCCAGCCCTCGAAGTGCACCACGCCGCGCGCGGCGAACAGGCGCGAGGCGACCGTCTGCGTGCGCGAATGCGTATGCAGCACCGCGCCGGCGTCGGGAAAGCGGCGGTAGACCTGCACGTGCAGCGCGGTTTCGGCGGACGGGCGCGCGTCGGTGCCGACCGCGCGGCCGGCGAGGTCGACGACCATGATGTCGTCCACGCCGAGGCGGCCCTTGTCGCGGCCGGAGATCGTCACCGCCGCGTGGCCGGCGTCGAGCCGCATCGAGAAGTTGCTGCTGGTGGCCGGGGTCCAGCCGAGCGCGCCGAGCTCGCGGCCGGCGTCGGCGATCTGGCGCGCGCAGGCTTCGAGCCGGGCGCGGTCGATGGCGTCGCTGTCGATGGGAGTTCTCCGCAAAACCATGGCAAAACGGATGCCAATCATACCGGAGCGCCGGCGCGCGCCGCTTTCATCGGCCGGTCATGCGCGCGGCGTTAGCTTGGCGGGGGCCCGTGTGGCTGCGACGAAACCGCGCAGCAGCGTGCCGGCGCGCCGCATGCGCGCTAAGCTTCGAGCGCCGCAAGGCAAAACCAACCATCGCGCGTCCGTTGACGGCGCGCTTCCAAATATGAAGGAGTGGATCATGTCCGACCCAGCCGAAAGCCAGGCCAGACGCCGTTTCCTCAAGCTCGCCGTGGTCGGCGCCGCCACCGCGCCGATCGCCGCGGCCGTGCTGCCGCGACTCGGCTTCGCCGCCGACCTGCCGCATCTGGACCCGAACGATGCGACGGCCAAGGCGCTGCATTACACCGAAGACGCCAAGACCGCCGCGTCCAATCCGAGCTTCAAGGCCGGGTCGGACTGCGCCAACTGCCAGTTCTACCAGGGCAAGGCCGGCGACCAGTACGGCCCGTGCATGCTGTTCCCGGGCAAGGCGGTTCACTCCACCGGCTGGTGCGCCAGCTGGGCCAAGAAGGCCTGATCGCCCCTGCGGTTTTCAGCCCCTCTCCCGCCCGGGAGAGGGGTTGGGGGTGTTCGCTGGCAGCCACGCGCTTTTGAGCCCTCCCCTTCAAGGGGAGGGTTGGGTGGGGATGGTGTTTGGTTCTCGCGTACCCGTTTCCACGAAAACCGACCCGCGTCCGTGCGTTTTCCGCTCGCATCCCTGCGAGCGGGTTACTTCTCTTGACTCCGGGCATCCTGCCC